>NZ_RCWH01000004.1 GCF_003668635.1 Planomicrobium sp. Y74
TCTCCATTATAGAGGTTTTGATTGCTCAAATCCTTGCTGGCGCATCGCCTGTCCGAAAACAGCGCGATTCGCTTTGATCTGCACAAGTGCTGATCAGTAGATTGTTTGTTGACGTTTTGCTGTTCAGTTTTCAAGGTTCAAAATAAAGATTTTGGAGCGGGTGAAGGGAATCGAACCCTCATCATCAGCTTGGAAGGCTGAGGTTTTACCACTAAACTACACCCGCATTAAGTTTGTATTATATAGAAGAAAAAATATGGCGCGCCCGAGAGGACTCGAACCTCTAACCGCTTGATTCGTAGTCAAGTACTCTATCCAATTGAGCTACGGGCGCAATCGGAATACGCTATGGTGCGGCCGAGAAGAGTCGAACTTCCACGGGATTTCTCCCACTAGGCCCTCAACCTAGCGCGTCTGCCATTCCGCCACGACCGCATATAATTATTTTAGCGACAAATTATATTATAACCGTTCGCCGTTCTTAAGTCAACAATAATCTTTGACGATCAACCGGTAATATATTTATCTTCATTATTCTATATAATAAAAATGGCTGGGGTACCTGGATTCGAACCAGGGCATGACGGGATCAAAACCCGTTGCCTTACCGCTTGGCTATACCCCAATAAAAATGGCGGTCCCGACCGGGATCGAACCGGCGATCTCCTGCGTGACAGGCAGGCATGTTAACCGCTACACCACGGGACCATTTGGTTGCGGGGGCAGGATTTGAACCTGCGACCTCCGGGTTATGAGCCCGACGAGCTACCGAACTGCTCTACCCCGCGATAATAGTATTTCAAATTGTTTTTCTTTTTATGCCCACATCTGCTTCCGCTGCATCGATGTTACTTCGCCGTCTTCGTCCGGCTCGTTGCTCTACCCCACGATAATGATATATAGCGAGTTTTTTCATACTCAATGTTTCTCTCGCATTTCTACGACGTCTAACCAGTATAACACTGTACGCAATTTAATGCTTGAAGAAATCAAATATGTTATTCAAAGATAACTCATTATGTATAAATCACTTGGAAATAGAAATGGTGACCCCTACGGGATTCGAACCCGTGTTACCGCCGTGAAAGGGCGGTGTCTTAACCGCTTGACCAAGGGGCCGGAATGGCTCCGAAGGTAGGACTCGAACCTACGACCATCGCATTAACAGTGCGGTGCTCTACCACTGAGCTACTTCGGAATAATGTTTTAAGTACTTGTCGACTTTTTCTATTATAAAGAGCAGCGAGAGAATCGTCAACTACTTTTCAACAAATAATTTTAATTTTAATTTATCCGCATTTTTCAAGCTGTCATATAAAAAGAAGATCCTCATTTCGAGGACCTTCTTTTAGAATCAGCTATCGTACTTCAAGCAATTTTCTCCGGCTTTCAAAATTGAAAATCGCCGGATAAAAATCGATTGATTTTCAAAACGGATTATTTCATAGCCAGTTTACCGGCGCATCTTCCACAGCGATATCTCTCGGTGTTCATACGGATTTTACGTGTGTAATCAGTCTGGCACGAAACGCATTGATAAATATAGCGTTTTGTCGGCCGGCGCTTCCCATTCTGTTCTATGTGAGAACAAAACCTGGGAGAGCCTGTCTGCTGTAAAAGATTCCGGAAATCTGCGTCACGGTGTTTATAGCCTTTCCCTTCCAGATGAAGATGGTAATGGCAAAGCTCGTGCTTAATGATACCTTCTAATTCCTTGTAGCCAAATTTCTCATAGGAGCTGGGATTGATTTCAATATTATGCGAACGAAGCATATAACGTCCACCGGTTGTCCGCAGCCTGGAATTGAAAACCCCTTTATGGATGAAAGGCTTTTTGAATATGGTTTCAGAGATTTCCATTATTAATCCTGTCAGTTCGTAATCAGTCATACGGATTCTCCTGTTTCATTATTATAGAAAATGGCCGTCCCGGATTGCAGAACGGCCATAAAGTTAAATCTGTTCTTTCGGCTGCAGCATAGTCAACGCGATGCGGCCTTTGTCTTTTTCGACCTTTTCCACCCATGCAGTCACGATATCACCGACAGCGACGACTTCGAGCGGGTGCTTCACAAAACCTTTTTTCAGTTTCGAAATGTGGACGAGCCCATCCTGTTTCACACCGATGTCTACAAATGCGCCAAAATCCACAACATTACGGACGGTTCCCTGGAGTTCCATGCCAGGCAACAAGTCTTCCATCTTTAAAATGTCATTTTTCAACAAAGGCTGCGGAAACTCATCACGCGGATCGCGGAATGGTTTTTTTAAAGCGTCCAATATATCCTGCAACGTGATTTCGCCGACTTCCAATTTTTCTGCAAGCTCTTTCGTATTTAACCCATCAAGTTTATCAGTTGTCTCGGGCTTGCCGACATCTTTTTTATCGGCACCGACCATCTCCAGCAATTTTTCGGCCACAGCATAACTTTCCGGGTGGATACCTGTAGCATCCAAAGGATTTTTCCCTTCCGGAATTCTTAAGAAGCCAATTGCCTGCTCGTAAGTTTTTGCACCGAGACGCGGAATTTTCTTCAATTGAACCCTCGAGGTGAAACGTCCGTTTTCATCGCGGACTTTGATGACGTTTTCAGCCACTGTCTTACTTAACCCAGCTACATACTGAAGCAATGAAGAAGAGGCTGAGTTTACATTAACCCCTACTTGGTTTACTGCTGTTTCTACTACAAATGTCAGCTGGTCAGCCAATTTCTTCTGGGATACGTCGTGCTGGTATTGTCCCACGCCTACTGCTTTTGGATCGATTTTCACCAATTCCGACAGGGGATCCTGCAATCGGCGTGCAATTGAAGCTGCACTGCGCTCTTCCACCTGAAGATCAGGGAATTCTGCCCGGGCGATGTCCGATGCAGAATAAACACTGGCACCTGCTTCATTGACAATAACATAAGACACATCCGAAGAGTTTTCAGAGATGAAATCTGCCACAAATTGTTCCGTTTCCCGTGAAGCCGTACCGTTTCCGATGGCCATAATCTCAATCGGATACTTATCAGCAAGGCGTTTCATGGTCTTTTTCGCGCCAGTCTGGTCATTTTTAGGGGCATGCGGATAAATAACCGCAACCTCCAATAATTTACCAGTTTCGTCGATTACGGCTAATTTACAGCCAGTCCGGTAAGCAGGGTCTACACCCAACACCATTTTATTTTTCATCGGCGGCTGCAACAATAAATTCCGCAGGTTTTCGGAAAAGATATGGATCGCCTGCGTTTCGCCTTTTTCACTGAGTTCATTTCTGATTTCCCGCTCCACGGAAGGCTGAATCAGACGTTTGTAACTGTCTTCTATCGCTTGTTCCAAATAAGGCACTGTACTTCCGGAACCTGTTATCCACTTTCTTTTCATCAAAGTGAGGATCCGGTCTGCCGGCGGATGGATCGATACTTTCAGGACATTTTCCTTTTCGCCGCGATTAATCGCCAAAATACGGTGAGGGACGATTTTCTGAATCGCTTCTTCGTAGTCGTAATACATTTCAAAAACCTGTTTTTCATCGTCGTGGTCTTTTTTGACGGAAGTTGCGATAATGCCGTCTTTTCTCGTCATATAACGGATTTTTTCGCGAATATCTGCGTCATCAGCGAATAGCTCGGCCAATATATCCTGCGCCCCTTGAAGCGCTTCTTCGGCATCCGCCACTTCTTCGCTCACGAATTCGGAAGCTTTTTTCAGCACATCACCATTGCCGCCTTCATAAAGCCAGTCAGCCAAGGGCTGCAAGCCTTTTTCTTTTGCAATAATCGCTTTTGTCCGGCGCTTTTGTTTATAAGGACGGTACAGATCTTCTACTCGCTGAAGAACTGTCGCTCCTTGAATTTCTTTCTCCAGCTCAGGAGTCAATTTCTCCTGTTCATCAATTGAACGGATGATTTCTATTTTTCGTTGTTCAAGATTTTGGATATAAGCATAACGGTCATCGATCGCTTTGATCTGCACTTCATCAAGTGAACCGGTTGCTTCTTTGCGGTAACGGGCTATAAAAGGGACCGTGTTGCCGTCTTCAATCAAAGCAATAACTTGCGCCACCTGATTCGGGCGTACACCAGTCTCTTTTGCAATCAGGCTTTGAATTTGTTGTGATTCCATGAAAACACTCTCCTTTATTTCCATTCTATTTTACCATAGAAAAAAGAAGCCAACTCATTTGAGAAGGCTTCCGGTTATGAATGTCGCATCGTCACCTGTTTGAATCGTGGTGAGAATATCATAATATAATTGTTCAGGAAATCCCGAACGGCGCATCAAGGTTTTGGGATTGCGCAATTCCACACCATCCGAGTGGATGAGGAATAAATCATCTTCCACATAGGTATAGAGTTGAGTATGCAATTTTTGTGGCCGTCCCGAAAGATATCCCATCACCGGAAGCGGATAAATCATTTCATCCGTTCCTTTGCGGTAAAGGTAAAACCGAATATTCCCGACACAGCTGTATTCAAGGGTCTTATTTTTAAAGTCCACTTTGAAGATGGCAACTGCTGCGCCTCTCTTCTGCACCATCAAATCATTGAAACGGTTCATCAGACTGTCAATCGATTCGTGATGATGTTCTCTCAGAATTTGAGGAATGACCTGTGAAGATTCTCTCGCAACAGGTCCGCTTCCCAAACCATCGGCTACAGAGCAAATAAAGTAATCATCGGTAAGCACTGTATGGTAGCTGTCCCCGGATTCAAAATTACCTTTCTTCGCTTCATTGAAGATACAAGCGTCAATATATTGGTGACGAATTTTTTCCACTACGAAACGCCACCCGCCGCTAATATGGCTTCCTGTAATTTCTTGATGGCTTTGCGCTGAAGGCGTGAAACATGCATTTGCGAAATGCCAAGTTTATCGCCGGTTTCTTTTTGGCTCAGCTGCTCTATGTAGGTGTATTGGATGATTTGCTTTTCACGTTCAGAAAGCACATTCATCGCATTTGCCACCAACATGCGCTGATCCGCTTTTTCATAACCATCGTCTTCTTGCCCGACAACGTCAAATAAAGTCACGGTGCTTCCGTCAGAATCGGCCTCCAAAGAATGGTCCATGGAAAGAGCTTGATAGCTTTTGCCCATCTCCATTGCTTCCAGTACATCGTCCTCATCTACATCAAGGTATTCAGCAATTTCCCAAACTTGGGGAGAACGCTGAAGCTCGCTTGTCAATACTTCTACAGTCGCTTTGATTCGCGGCCCTAATTCCTTGATTCTCCGTGGCACATGGATTGCCCAGGTCTTATCCCGCAGGAACCGTTTGATTTCACCGATAATTGTCGGTACCGCAAACGCTTCAAAACTGCGGCCAAATGAAGGATCATATCGTCTGATTGCACCCAAAAGCCCAAGCATACCCACTTGCGCAATATCCTCGTGGTAAGATTTACCATTAGAATATTTTCGCGCAATGGACTCCACAAGGCGTTTGTAATTATTTACCAGATTAGTTTGGGCTTCCTCATCCTCATTTTTCTGATAAGCCTCAATCCATTCCAATACCTGCTCTTTGGTAGGCTGATTAGGATGAGATCGTTTCGACATCCTCTTCCACCTGCTCTCCTCCAACATACTTTGTCATGAAGACCGTTACGCCTTCCTGATGATGGACTTTTACTTCATCCATTAATGTTTCTATTAAATACAGGCCAAGTCCTCCTTCGCGAAGAAATTCTCCTTCAGCCTGGTCATGGTATGGACCTACTTTCGCTTTGGTTTCCTCGAAGTCGAAGCTCTGACCGTGGTCAGCAACCATTATTTCTATTTTATCTCCATAAAGAGCGCAGCCGATTACAACTTCGCCATCTTCATCATCACTGTAAGCATGTTGAACAGCATTTGTAACAGCTTCACTTGAAGCGATCTTCAAATCTTCAATATCATCATAAGAAAAGCCGATTCGGCTGGCCAGTCCAGATATTGTCAATCGTGCAACACCGACATATTGGGATTTAGCAGGGACACGCATTTCAACATAATCGAAAGGACGCATGTTAATTACCACCTTTTCCAGCTGATTCGATATCCATGATATCACCTAAGCCGGTAATATCGAACAGCCGTTTTAAGCGGGCTGACAGGCCACTCAATTTTAAGTGCCCGCCCTGGGAATTAACTGATTTATAAAAAGCTACAAAAACTCCAAGCCCGGTACTATCCATATAATCTACATCCGAAAGATCCAATTCGGCATCCAATGATTCTACATTTTGATATGGTTCCAATTTCTCCCGCAGAACTGGTGCAGTGTGTGCATCAATTTCTCCGCGAATATGTCCCTTCAGGACTTTATCCGACTCTTGCAAATCAACTTGAATATTCATCTGTTTGACACCCCGTTTTTCTATGATTAACAAAAAAAAATAAATAACCTAAAAAATAAAAAAGCCACTGTACATTTGTTTACCACGTTTCCGTGGCGGTTAAACATACAATCAGACTTTTTTGTAAATAACTAATGTAAAGTCATCGCTTAATTCTGCATTTTGCATGCGAACCAATTCATCATAAACATACTGGACTATTGTTTGGGCAGGTTCATCTTTTTTCCGCAGAATTAATTCGTTGATTACCTGGCGGTCAATGAATCCTTCTGCTGTCCGGCCTTCCGTAACTCCATCTGTCATTATGACGACCATATCATCCTTATTCAGCTTCACTTCTTTTTCTTCATAAGTTGCCATTGGAGAAACTCCAAGCAGCAACCCCTTTACTGTAAGTTCTTCGAATTCTCCGGTTTCTGCGCGGTAAAGCATCGCCGGTTCATGGCCTGCTGATCCATAGGTCAAAACACCGCTTTCCGCTTCATATCTTCCGTAAAACATGGAGACGAACATGAAATCGTCGACACTTTTCTCAACGATGCGGTTAATGGTGCTCAACACTTCACGTGGAAATGACATCGAATCATTTAAACTGTCCATTCCAAATTTGACCATGGACATGCATAGAGCCGCCGGGAGGCCCTTGCCGATTACATCGGCTACTGCAATTCCGGCGCGCCCTTCTTCATCGCTGATGAAATATATGTAGTCTCCATTCATTTTACGCAATGGCACAGAAAGCAGACCGATGTCCAGACCCTCAAGAGACGGCATTGTTGTCGACAGCAAGGTTTCCTGGACGTTGGCAGCCAAATCCATTTCCATCCGCAACTCTTCCTGTTTCTGTAAAAGGCTTTGGCGTTCCTGAAGAGCCAGCCCGTAATTGATCATCATTTCAATCAGGAAATCAAAAGAATGCCAGACAGTTTCCGGCATATCTTCATATAATTCCTGCATCGCTGCTTTGTGCATACTGATGACATCTTCCGGAGAGGTGTTTTCAGAAATCAGCTGACGGCTGAAATTTTGGCCGACATAAAGGTTCTGTTCGGATTGCCGCTGCATATATTGGTTCAATATTTCCTTGTACTGACTACCGATTTTTTGAACCATAAAGAATTCCCCCTATCGAAGCCACTTGGTAGCTCTTATATCTGTCCCTTCACCTAGGGTTGTTTCTATCTTAAAGTCATCCATCAATCTTTTGACACCCGGAAGACCCGCTCCGAGGCCACCTGAAGTGGAAAAGCCATCTTCCATTACCTTGCGGACGTCCGGTATTCCCGGTCCATTATCTGCTGCAATTATCAAGATGCCATTGATGCCGTTTTCTGTCAGGCGCTGGATTTCAATCTTTCCCTGTCCAGCATATAAATAAATGTTGCGGGCAAGCTCGCTGATTGCCGTTGTGATACGAGCCTGGTCTACTGTGCCGAAACCCAACTCTTTAGCCACATTGCGGCCGAGTTGTCTGGCGGCTACAATATCCCATTCTGTTTGAATTTCCACTGAGGATTGGTTGCTCATCTTTAAGCCTCCAATTCCAATTGAAGTTTATCCAAACCGTTTTCTAAATCCAGTGCTGTCATGACATCTTCAAGTCGAATTCCTAACTCGATCAAAGTGATAGCAACTGCCGGCTGGATACCTGTTATAACAACTCGCGCTCCCATTAAGCTTGACATGCTTATAACGTCTCCCAGAACTTTAGCGATGAAGGAATCAATGAAATCAATTGAAGTCAAATCGATCACTACACCTCGGGCACTCGTTTCATGCAACTTTGTCAATAAATCTTCCTGGAATTGTATGGCAGTCTGATCGTCCAATTCCCATTGAATCGAGACAATCAGCGTATCTCTCAATTTTAATATCGGTATACGGACATTCATTCTTCATCAACCTCCACAATTTTTCGATTTGTCCAAGCCAGAGCCTGTTCAACGCCGCGCTGCAAGGTGCTCGTTGTGGTGAACTCATTCAGATTGATACCCAGTGTGACAATCGTTTGGGCGATTTCCGGCCGGATGCCGACCAGCATACATTTCGCTCCGACCAAACGGACAGCATCTGCAGCCTGAATGATGTGATGGGCAACCATTGTATCAACTACCGGAACACCGGTGATATCCAGAAGAATTACTTCTGCACGATGTTTAACCACGCCTTCCAACAGATTTTCCATAATCAGACGGGCGCGTTCAGTGTCAATTGTTCCTACAAGCGGCATAACCGAAACCTTATCAAAAACTGGAATCAATGAAGCGGAAAGTTCCTGCAAGGCAATTTTTTGAAGGCTCACAGTGCGTTCCCAAGTTTTCGAATATGTATCGATGGTGCTGTCGCGGATAGGCGTTATCCACTTGTTGAATTCTTCAGTAAAACCGCGAAGATTTTCATTGTTGATAATGCCGTCTCTTTCCATGCTATTGAAGACAATTTCTCCGAAATGATTGATTGCTTTCGTGACAAATGTGATCGACCAGCCATAACGCACTACTTTTTCTGCAAAATCATTCAGGCGACTTTCATATGCCTGGTGGCTCTCCAATAAATTGGATGTCATGAGTTCTGCAAATTCCCTGCTTGTCTGATCCATCAATTCAGCAGGCATTACTTCGAATGAACGTTCACTTTTTTCATTCTTCATCATTTCCTGCCAATTTGAAATAATTTCAGTCATGTTCTCTTGAATATATCTAGCCATTTGCTTATTCATCTTTTTAAGGATCCTCCTTGGGCTGTTGCAACTCTCTTACATTCCCCAGTACTGCTAATTCTTTCTTTTTAAAGTTCTCTATCTTTTATTGTATCGGAAATATACATTTTGCACATCTTTTTTATCCCCTTTTCCTGAATTAGAGGGGCCATATTGCAAAAAACATCCGAAGAAAAGCTTCTTCGGATGTTTTCATGGTGTATGTATACTTAAAACTTAACAAGTCCAACACTGATTTCCAGCGCCTCGTCTACTTTTTCCATCAAGGCTTCATCAAGTTGAGTGATTTTATCCGTCAGCCGGGATTTATCGATAGTCCGCAATTGTTCCAGCAGTATTACTGAATCCCTTTCGAAGCCATATTTCTTGGCATCGATTTCCACATGGGTCGGGAGCTTGGCTTTTTGAATCTGAGCCGTGATCGCCGCTATGATGACGGTTGGGCTGAATCGGTTTCCTATATCATTTTGTATTACCAGCACCGGTCGGGTTCCACCCTGCTCTGACCCGACCACTGGTGATAATTCCGCAAAAAAAACGTCTCCGCGTTTTACAATCAAATTGTCACCCTCCGCTTACGAGTCGCACGGTCATATGCTCCGCTTCGTATTCCACATGAGAACATTCACATGAAATCGATAGATTGATCTGTGACATCTCAACGTAGCCCTTGATCATTGCTTCCCGAATATGATTTGAATCATACATATTTTTCATAACACGCTGAGTGGAAACGTAAATATAATCTCCGTCTTCCTGAACCCGTTCATCTGAATGTGTAGTAAGTTCTGAAATCAATTGTTTTGGCAGTTTCACGACTACCTCTTTTGTCTTGGATCTCTCGTACACAGCTGACACCTCCGGAATACCGTTGTTCTCTCTGGTCTTTGTTTCTATTTTTTAATCTTAACATCCCGGAGAACTTATGGAAAGATAATTCTCGAAGTTCTTTATGCCCCAATATAAAGTCTTGGGATGCGTTTCGTCAAAATACACGGAATTTCATAGGGAATTGTACCCAGCTTTTCCGCCCATTCATCTATCAAAATTGTGGTTCCTTGCTGAGAACCCAGCAATTGCACCTTTTCCCCCACTGGAAATTTTCGAGGGAGCCGTATCATGCACTGATCCATGCAAATGCGTCCTACAATCGGCATGCGCTGGCCATCAACCAGCACTTCCTGCCCCTGAAGGCCACGGATCAATCCATCTGCATAACCGATCGGCAAAGTGGCAATCCATTCATCTTCCTCACAAGTGTAGGTAGCGCCATAACTGAGCGTTTCACCCTTCTGCACTTTCTTCACATGGATGATTTCCGTTTCCAGGCTCATTGCCTGTTTTAATTCGAGGGGCATTTCACGCTTCACATATGCTGAAGGCGCAATTCCATATACCGAGATACCGACCCGCACTGCATCGAAAGCCAATTCCGGATGCATGATTGCTGCCGCACTGTTTGAAACATGGAAAACCAGCTTGCCGCCGTTCCATTTTTTTTTGATGGCATTAATTCTTTCGACCTGTTTTAAGAATAAAGGATTGTCCCCCTCATCGGCGGTTGCAAAATGCGTATACAAACCTTCCACCTGAAAAGGATGCTGCCCGACAAACTCAAAGGCCTCCTCAGCTTCTTCCGGCTGAATGCCGATTCGGCGCATTCCCGTATCGAACTTCAAATGGATCGGCAGTGGACTGTCGACACCCACTCTCTCCAGCTTTTTCGCAGCCTCTTGCAGCCATTCCAGCGAGTAGGCGGTCAGATTGATATTCCGCGAAATCGCCTCTTGAATGAAATTAACAGGTGAAGCTCCCAGCACAAGAACCTCCGCCTTAACTTCATTCTTTCGCAAATGCAACGCTTCATCCGGTGTCGCCACAGCCAGTATGGATGCGCCGCTCTTCAACGCCTGACGTGCAACTTCCAGCACACCGTGTCCATAAGCATCCGCTTTGACGACCGCCATCAGCCTTGCGCTGCCCGCCCTCTCCTTCAAAGCACGTACATTATGATCAATTGCTGTCAAATCGATTATCGCTTTTGTCGGTCTATAGTTGGTCTCCATCATTTTCCCCCGCCTGTATCTTTGATTGCAGCAGAATCTGCGCTGCCGCGTATTCCTTCGTATGTGTAATGGAAATCAAACCCTCTTCTTCGTCCTGAAAATAAACGGAAGGTTTACCATTCAAATCTTTTCTTATTTCAATATCCTTGAACGCGCAAACTTTTCCGATTCCTGTTCCTTTCGCTTTGCCGAAAGCTTCTTTCGCAGCGAAACGCCCTGCAAGGAATTCAGTTTTTCTGTTGGCGGACAGCAATTCGTATTCCGCCAATTCATTGTCGGTCAACACGCGTTCGCGAAATTTCGCCGACTTGCCGTCGAGCCGCCTGATGCGCCCGAGTTCGACAATGTCCAAGCCGATTCCAGTAATCATAGATGTTTCTCCTTTCAATCGCAAACAGGAAAAAGGTATAATAATCAGTATGAAACAGAGGTGACGAAATGTTTATTCGCAGAGAAAGTTTTTCCGAGTATATACGCTTGTATCCTGTCGTATCCGCATTAATCGCAATTAATGTTTTGGTACATATTTTATCATGGATTCCTATACTCGGTGTATATATCTTCAATTATGGCGTCGGTTACAATCGACTCATCGCTGAAGGCGAGTGGTGGCGTTTTATCACGCCTATGTTCCTGCACGGCGGTATGATGCACCTGCTGTTCAATATGTTTTCGCTGTTCCTGTTCGGACCGGAGCTTGAACGATTGACTGGCAAAGTGCGGTTTATCACAGTTTATGCGCTGGCTGGACTGTTCGCGACTGTCGCAACTTACTTCCTTCAGCCGCCGGAATACCTGCACGTCGGAGCCAGCGGAGCAATCTTCGGTGTGTTCGGTGCATACGGCGCGTTGTTGTATTACGGTGGCCGCGCGCTGCCGCAATTAAAGCAGATCATTCTTCCGATTCTGGTTATCAGCGTCATCATGACGTTCCTGACACCGAACATCAATGTCACGGCGCATATTGCGGGGATGATCACCGGTTTCCTGATCGGCCTCGGGTTCTTCCACCCCAAACGCATTGTCAGCTGGAAAAAATAAGAAATGCGACATCGAAGAGCGGAAGCGCCCGTTCAGCTCCGACAGGCAAGAGATAGACCAAATGGAATTTGGGATATCACTTTGCGACGAAGCTAGCGCAGCGATGCAGGAGCATTTGGGTTTTGATGAACTTCCGAAGCGGCGCATTTCGCCGCACAAGAAGAGCAGCTTAAGTCCGAGGAGTTGGCCGTCGGAGTCTGGACACGGGCTGGCTTATGACCCGAAGAGCTGGCAGCTGGAGTCTGGACACCGACAACCGAAAACTAAATGAAGGTCAGCCGGAGTTATTCCGGCTGACCTTTTTGTTTGGCTGAAATCGGTGATGGATGGTACCAGTCGAGAATGCGAGTGGCGTCATCTTTCTCCATATAATTGATGCGGGCGGAATAGCCGAGCATCCCCGATTTGATCGTCGCCTGTATAGAGGCGAGATCTCTTTTCCGCTGGAAATATGTTTGCAGCACATTGACCGCCTGTACCCGCTTTTTCCAGACGTAGAAAGTGTGTTTGCTGAAACCTCTGAATTCCATCGTCAACTGCCGGCCTGTCAGTGCATATCCTGTAGTCCGATGCTGCCAGACTCCTATTAGAATAATCGGCGGAATAATCAGCAGCGACAGCAATCCATACGGGAAAAAGAAATAGCTCAAGAGGCCGATTGCCGGCAGCATCCACAGAAAATCAAGCCGATAGTAAAAATGGACGCTTCTTTTCGGCGCTTTTGTCAGTGCCGGCTGAAATTCCATGTCTGGGAACAAGTCATTTAGAATCGGCAGCATCCGTGCTGTTTTTACAAGTGGGAACAAACGGATCTTTTCATCTTTTCCACCCATCGATCCACCTGCACTTTCAACTGTTACTACAGCGTAGCCGAATAATTCCCGAAGCGGATTTCTCGAGACTTTTATTCCTTGGATGCGTTTGAAAGGCACGGATATTTTTTTCTTCTCAAGCAGGCCTCTCGTAATATAAATATGGTCATCATCCACTTGGATGGTGAACTGATAATTCGCCAGCAATGTCAAAATCACTGAAACGATCCAAGCGATCAGAAGTCCGGCGAATACCGCCAAAGCTACGATGAGATAACCGAAACGCAGAAACAGCATTACTTCTTCATAAATCGTTTCATATGGGATCAAGTCACTGAACTGTGATAAAAATACAGCGGCCGCGGATATAACTACACCTATCCCGCCGGAAGTCGTCGCAAGAATCAACAATTCCTTCATCGACATGCGGTAAAGGGTTTTCAATTCTTTCTTCGGCACATTGGTTTCTTCAACAGATTCTTCAATCGCTTCATGCAGACCCACGGACGGCACGACCCGGTGTTTTGCATTTTCCATTTCCTTTTCAATCCGATCCGCATCTTTACGGTTGATTGCCGTAAGTTCCGCTTCGGCTTCCCCGACTTTGCCGGATCCGGCGGTTTCGACGCGAACTTTTACAAGGTTGAACGGGCGGTGGAAGATTCCTTCTGTATAATTGAGGCTTTGAATCCGTTCAAAAGGTATGTACCTTTTCTTTTTCACAAAAAGACCATATTCGATGCGTAATTCTCCATCTTCAAACCAGTAGACAAACCTCTTCCATTTAATGATTCCAATGACCAGCGAAAATAATACGACCACCAAACCGATCAATAGGGGCAATAGACCGATCCACCCCTGGCTGAACATGGCGCTGATGCCGCCATCCCTGAAAATATTGACACCGAAAATCACGATAAACGGAATGATTAATTCCTTCAGGCTTTTCATGAAATTAATAAAAGCCGAAACGGGATGCAATTTATAACGAACGTCAGACATCATCTTCCGCCACCCTTGCCAGCGCCGAGATCATGCCTCTCAGCTCATCAGCTTCAGCGGTAATCAAAGCTGGAATCGTGTGCGTAGTCGCAGCTGTGGAAATAGAAATCTCAGCCAAATCGTAACGCCGCAGAATCGGTCCCTGTTCCGTGTCCACGTGCTGCACGCGTACCATCGGCACTAAAGTGCGAGTGACGATGAACAAGCCATGCTGTAACTCAATTTCCTGTTCCCTCACTTCATAACGCCAGCGCTGCCAACGAATTTTCGGAAACAAGTAAATCAGCAGAAAAGCAAATAATAAAATCAAACCGCCATAGACAGCATACAGCCAAACCGGCCATTCAAAAAAATAAGTTAGAGCAGCTGCACCGCCTGCCAATACTGCAAGAACTCCAGTTTCAATAATGCCGTAAAGCCGCCAAACCGTTAGTCCTTTTCTTGATATCCTGTTTTTCGGCTGATCATTCATATCCGACTCCCCATTCCATTGTTCTTAATCTCAGTCTTTCACATTCTTCTATACGATTCAATAGAAGGAATGTTTCGGAGGGTTTTATTTTAATGAAGACCAGACCATTTTAACGCAAAAAATAGCCCGCCAGCAGGAAACTGCTGGCGGGCTATTTGAAAGTTCATCTTAAGATTCGTGACGGCGAGTGCGTCCTGGACGTCCTCCACCGCTTCCGCCAGATCCGCCTTCACGGCGACGGCTAGCGCCTGAGCTTGCGCCGCGGCTTGCCGGACGGCCAGAGCCTGAAGAACGGTTGCCTTTATAGCCTCCGCCGCTTCCGCTGCGTGATCCACCAGATTTCCCTTTGTAGCCTCCGCCACCGCGTGATGGCAATGGACGCTCTTCAGAAATAGAAACTGGAACATCTTCCGGCTCTTTAGTCAATGTTTTGAGAGCTGCTGCAATCAAGTCAACCGCATCATGCTTTTCAAGCATTTGCGTTGCGAAATCGCGATAGTCCCCAAGATTGTTTTTATCTGTCATTTCAATCAGTTGTTCCATAGCAACGCGTTTTTGGCCAAGTACGGCTTCATCAGCAGTCGGTGGAACCAATGCTTCCATTTTTTTCTTCGTCGTGCGTTCAACAATACTCAAGTAGCCCATTTCACGTGGTGTTACAAACGTGACTGCGACTCCTTTTTTGCCTGCGCGGCCAGTACGGCCGATACGGTGAACATAGCTTTCCGGATCTTGAGGAATATCAAAGTTGTATACATGTGATACGCCTGAGATATCAAGACCGCGGGCTGCTACGTCAGTTGCAACCAAAATGTCGACTTTGCCTGCTTTGAATTGCTTTAATACAGACATACGTTTTGCCTGGCTCAAGTCACCGTGAATTCCTTCAGCTACATAGCCGCGGATATTCAAAGCTTTGGCCAACTCATCAACCCGGCGCTTTGTGCGTCCAAAGATGATTGCAAGTTCAGGTTGCTGAACATTCAAAAGGCGTGAAAGAACGTCGAATTTTTCGCGTTCAACAGATTTAACATAGAATTGTTCGATGTTTTCAACTGTCATTTCTTTTGATTTGATCTTAACGATTTCTGGAGTCTTCATGAATTTCTCTGCAATACGGCGGATAGCATCCGGCATCGTTGCTGAGAACAACAAGGTCTGGCGAGTTTCTGGAACACTTGCCATGATTGTTTGGATATCTTCGATGAAGCCCATGTTCAACATCTCATCCGCTTCATCAAGGATCAATGTGTTAACATTGTCGAGTTTAAGCGTACGGCGGTTGATATGGTCCAAAAGACGTCCTGGCGTACCAACGATAATTTGCGGGCGGTTTTTAAGCGCGCGGATTTGGCGGCCGATTTCCTGTCCGCCATAAACGGAAAGAATGCGCACGTTTTTATCCTGCCCGAGTCTGTAAAGCTCTTCAGAAACCTGAATAGCAAGTTCACGAGTTGGCGCAATGATCAATCCCTGTACATTGCCGTCTTTAGTGTCGATTTTTTCAATCAACGGAATACCGAAGGCAGTAGTTTTACCAGTACCTGTTTGTGCCTGGCCGATGATGTCCTTGCCTTCCATACCAAGACGGATCGTACCTTCCTGGATTGGTGTTGCTTCTTCAAACCCCATGCGTCTTACGGACTTTAAAGTTGTTTCGCTGATATTTAACTCTGAAAATTTAACCAAATTTTTTCAATCTCCTTTTGTCTTCATCTTATTTACAAATGGTACACATTTTAGATGAATTCGTGACAAGGTCGAGCCTTTATGAGGAAGTTTCACGTCGAAAATCATACTCTGTAGTTTTAAGTTCAGAGGGATGTGTGAACAGAAAAAGCTCGGGCTTTGCCGAGCGGTCTGATCGGCGGGTGTTTCATGCCCAAAATATGAACAAACCGTTTTGCTCAAAAAAATACTCTTCACAGGGAAGAGTGTCTCAAAAATGTATCCATTGCTCTAAATAGAATAACACGCTTCATAGGCACTTGCAATCAATACGCAAAGGTTCCATTAATCAGTTTATTCATGTGGTTTAGCCATGAATGCCAAAACATGCGCGAACCATTCTTCGCAATCATCGCTGTAACATATGAGATGTTTGCCGTTATCGGAATGATAAATTTCTTTTTCGACAGAACCGATTTGATTGTAAATATGTTCGGCAGCCGTCATCGGAACAATGCCATCCTTTTTTCCTTGAACGATGCAGACCGGCTGCGTCAATTTGTCGTAATAAGGTTCTACCATTTTTACCACCCGCAGAAATTCCAGGGCTGAAGTCACCGGGGTGTTCAATAATTTATATTCATACAGATGAAAAAGCGGGTTCTGCGCAAGCTGCCCTTTAACTGCATCAGCAGCAGCAACCCGAACTTCTTCCAGCAGCTGTCCGGCACTGATGTATTTAACGGCTGCACTCAATAAAACCAATTTCTCAATTTTATAGCGCATCGCCAGATACATGGCAATAAGGCCGCCCATCGAAAAACCGACGATGATCACCCGGTCCGCCTGCTTTTTCAACTCTTTGAGAGCCAGTTCAGCCGCCATCATCCAGGATTCTGCAGACTTATGCTTAAGGTCCAAACTGCCTCCGTGGCCGGGCAGTGTCGGTATTTTCACAAGCCAATCCGTTTTTTCTTCAATATAATCGGCAAACGGCTGTACTTCGAAAGGGCCGCCTGTAAAACCATGAATCATCAAAACTCCGATTTTCAAAGTACTTCCTTCCTTCTTTCAGTCAGTCCTTCGTAAAAGGTTCAATGATGTTTTCAAGAGCCATGCCGCGCGACCCCTTCACTAAGATGACGGATTTTGCCGATATCGATTTTCCAAGGAAATCGATAATCGGCTGGTAATCATCTTTGCTCCAAATCAATTTCCCTTCAAACGAATCCTGAAGTTTGGTGTAAAGCCATTCCATACGCGGACCATACAGGCACACCCCGTTGATCTCAGAATTGATGGATTTCTCGATGGATTCATGATATTCCCGCTCCTGATCGCCGAGTTCCAGCATGTCGCCGAGCACAACCCATTTATCTTCTTTCATCGTCGTTTCGCGAATAAAATTCAAGGCTGCTTTCATAGAAGAAGGTGCTGCATTATAAGCGTCATTGATGAATGTAGCTCCGTCTTTTGCGGGAATCATCTGCATGCGCATATCAGTCAACGCTGCGTCTTTAAGGGATTTCCGGATGTCTTCTTCCGTTAAACCCGCTTCCAGCGCGATTAAAATCGCCGATAAGGTATTTTTCACCTGATGCTGACCGAGAACCGGAATGGTAAATGTGGCGTCAATAATGCCACTGACCATGAAAGTGCTGCCGTTTTCAGTTGCCCGGATATCGGTCACCGTCAATTCGTTATTATCATCAAAACCGAACGAAACAGCTTGCGGGAAGTTTTCCACAAAAGGTTTCAGCAGCGGTTCGTCACCGTCATAGAACAATTTGCCATGCGTTTCAAGGCCGGCTGTAATTTCGAATTTTGCCTGGGCAATTCCTTCGCGCGAACCAAGATCCTGCATATGCGCTTCACCGATATTGGTGATGACTGCATAATCCGGCCGAGCCAATTCGGATAAGAATTCAATCTGGCCAAATCCGCTCATCCCCATCTCCAGGACCGCGAACTTCGTATCTTCCTCCAGTGACAGGATTGTCAGCGGCAAGCCCAGTTCATTATTGAAATTCCCCTGGGTTTTCTGCACCTTGAAATAAGGCTTCAGCACGCTTGCCACCAAATCCTTCGTCGAAGTCTTGCCGTTTGATCCGGTTATTCCGATGACTGTAACAGGCAATTCATCACGGTAGGCCCGCGCCATTTCCTGCAGCGCTTTCTGGCAGTCGTCGACGATCAGAATCGGCAAATCATCCGGAGGCGACGGCTCATCCCGCTGCCAAAGTGCTGCAGCTGCCCCTGCTTCAATCGCGTGGCGCACATACAGATGGCCATTGACCTTTTCACCGCGGAACGGCACAAACAGATCCCCGGCTTTAAGCGTCCGGGTATTAATCGAAACGCCGGTGATTTCTATTCCTTTTAAATTCGTTTTAACATCCAGCCATTTGGCTACTTGTTCTATCGTCTTTTTCATTAGGTTTCTCCACTCAATCCATTTTTACTTGTAGTAATTGTTTTTCCTCATAGCGTTCAATCGCAAGATCAATCAGTTTTTCAATTAAATCCGGATAAGCCAGACCGGTATTTTCCCATAATAACGGGAACATGCTGAATGGCGTAAATCCTGGAAGGGTATTGACTTCATTGATCAAAATGTCATTGTCCGCAGTTACAAAAAAGTCTGCGCGCACAAGACCCGAACAATCCAAAATTTTAAATGCCTTCTTGGCAGAAGCCGTCAGTTGCTCGTAAACTTCTTCCGGGAGTTCGGCCGGAATGATCATGGCCGTGTTGCCATCCTTATATTTCGCCTGGTAATCATAGAACGCTTTTAACGGTTTGATTTCACCTGCCACCGAACATTCCGGTGCATCATTGCCAAGGACACCGATTTCAATCTCACGGGCATTGACACCTTGTTCAACGACAATTTTACGATCGAATTTCAAAGCCTCGTCGACTGCCGCAATCAATTCCTCTTCGTTCTCGGCTTTGTTGATGCCGACGCTCGATCCAAGGTTTGCCGGTTTTACGAATACCGGCCAAGTCAATTCAGCGGCGATTTTTTTCACCAATGCCGCTTGTCCGTCTTTCCATTCTCTTCTTATAAAATACACGTAAGGCGTCTGTTTCAAACCAGCAATCTCAAATAATTGCTTCATCACCACTTTGTCCATGCCGGCTGAAGAAGCCAATACACCATTGCCGACATATGGCAGGTTCATTACTTCGAGCATGCCTTGCACTGTGCCGTCTTCGCCATTAGGTCCGTGCAGCAAAGGAATAATGACATCTAGACCTTTTTCCGGTTCTGCTGGCAGAAAACCCGAGATATCGTTTGGTGCCGCGCTGTCTTGTTCCAGCTGCAATTGCTCTATACTTCCTGCCGGCCCTTCAAGCGAAGCGCCTTTACGCCATTCCCCTTCCTGGGTAATGTAAACAGGGTATACTTCGTATTTTTCAAAATTCAAGGCTTTCGTAACTGCCTGTGCCGTCGAAAGGGAAACTTCATGCTCTGCGGATTTACCGCCATATAATAAACCGATTCTTTTTTTCATCCCAATAAACCTCATTTCGTTTTGCAATATGCTCTAGTTTATCACGAACACGATTAGACGAAAAATTTTTTCCCGCCTGGACTTAAATATTCCTTCGTCTCTTTCTTCGGTAACCTTCGATTACAAAGGTACAGCTGCACCAGAACTTGCATCCCTTCAACTTCAGGAAAAGAACTTAAAATGAAAAAGCTGCCGTAGTTTATCGGCAGCAAATGGGCAATCTTTTCAATTCGATTATTTCCATTGTTTAAGTTTGCGGTCGTAGACTATTTTCCGCTCAACTCTTTGTTTAGTGTATTCATTGATATCTGACCAAAAATCATCCATAAAAGAGATTTCTTCTATCTGGCGTATATGCAATTCCACCGTATTCTTGGTTTTTTCAGGATCTGCAAGAGAGATCAGGATCCCTTCGCGGTAATACCCCTTCATCTCCTTCAGAAGTTCCGGCGGCAGATCAGGAATCATATCTCTCGATTTGCGCCGCCAAAAATTCTGGCCATGGTCTTCCCGGCGAATCAATTGGATAAAATAATTCCCGACCAATTCGTTCAAGCGCTCCAGGTTACGGAAGTATATTTTGGTAGTTTGCTCACCTTCGCTCGACAAGTAAACAAAATCGTTTAGTAAGGTCGAGTAAAAAGGCGGCCGCATCGGCTCTTTCTTATGGCCTATATATAAAAGTTCTGCCTGTTCCTGAGGTGTCAGGGAATTGACTTGTTTTTCACTGCGGAAATCAATCCAGCAAAATTCACCTTTCTTAGTGGCCCGGGACTTGCGCAGTTCCGGAAGTTCCTCCTGAGAAGCAAACTCCATTTGAGTATGCATATTATAAGAAGCATCCTGATACGAATGCTTCAGCAGCAGCAGATTCTTGGGCATTCTCATTGCATCCATAAACTGGGCGAAGGTCAGGCCACTGAATAAGGCAAATTGGTCAGCATCGTTCAAGTAGATGTAAAGATGCTGAACATAACGTTCTGTATTATTCACTTTCTTCACCATTTCCTTCACTCCATTCTCCCCTTATTATACGGGTAGCCATATTAAATATGAAACATCTAAGCTCGATCGGCGTCATTACTTTTGTAATGCGCATAAACTATAAGAATAAGTTATAATGTAAACCGACTCTCAATTATAAAAAGTACAGGTGAACTCAAATGCAGACAAATAAAAGCTTTGCCGACCGGATTGACTGGTCGCTCGCTTTCATATTATTCCTTTTTTTCGTCGTCAGTCTGATTGCAATCTCTTCTGCGCAGACTTCGGGCCAATACGCTGTTAACTTTGTCCCCCGCCAAGGCTTATTCTATATAATTTCCATCTGCATGATCGGTGTTCTGATGTATTTTGAACCGGAACAATACAAGAAAATGGCTTATTACCTTTATGGCTTCGGTATTCTTTTGCTGATCCTTTTGATGATTGCACCTGCAGGACCGGGCCAGATCGGTGAACCGGTAAACGGCGCGAAAGCCTGGTTCCATACCCCTTTCGTTAATATCCAGCCGGCTGAATTCATGAAAACTTTCTATATACTTGCTCTGGCAAAAATGATTTCAGCCCATCATGAGAAAAATGCACTGAAAACAATTAAAACCGATTTATTTTTATTAGCGAAAATAGGCTTTTTCCTCATGGTTCCACTGGCATTCATCCTTCAGCAGCCCGATATGGGAACAGCGCTTGTATTTATTGCCATTACGCTTGCAATCATTGTAGTCGCGGGCATTTCGTGGAAAATCATTCTGCCGAGTTTCGGCGGCGTTGCTGTTATCGGCGTGATCTTATTATGGATGACCATCAATATGCAGGAGTTTTTAACAAATACATTCGGTATCCAACGATACGCCTTTGCCCGTATTTACACGTGGCTTGACCCTTACTCGTACGCGGATGGGGAGGGCTATAACCTGATTGCCGCCATGAATGCCATCGGTTCAGGTGAAGTTTTCGGAAAAGGTTACCAAGGGCGTGAAGTTTACGTACCGGAAAATCATACCGATTTCATCTTTACCGTCATTTCGGAAGACTTCGGCTTTATCGGCGCCAGTGCCGTCATCATTCTTTTCTTTATGCTGATCTACCATTTGACGAAGATCACGCTTCAACTGAAAGACACTTTCAGCACTTATGTCTGTGCAGGAATTATTGCCATGGTGACATTCCACGTTTTCCAAAACATCGGAATGACCATCCAATTGCTGCCGATTACCGGTATACCACTGCCGTTTATCAGTTACGGCGGGAGTTCACTGATCGGAAACATGCTGGCAATCGGCATCGTCTTCAGTATGAAGTTCCATCATAAGACCTATATGTTCGGCAATGACAAAGAAGACCAATAAAAACTCCGACGCTGCTGGCGTCGGAGTTTTTATATAAGATAAGAAGAATAGCTTTTTCAATCAAAAAAGCACTGGAAAGGGAGTTCCCCTGCCCAGGCCATTCTGCTTTTCTAATTACGATTGTGTTTGCGGGGGTTGCGGCAATGCAAGTGCTTTCAATAACTCTGTACGTGATTTAGTGATTTTCGCTTGGATTCCAAGTTTCGATAAATTTGAAACGATATTTCGAACTTCTACTTCCTTCGCCATCCATATCACCTCTCCGTATTCATTCATATATAATAACGTATGTAAATCCTAAATAGATTCATCCAAACAGTTAAATAGTTGACATTTCTGTGTCTATGTATATAATACCATCTTTTCAGTCTTTTAAACTTTTCATTTTCATTACAAAGTTGCAAAAATGTAAACCTTTATCCTTTTGTACGGAACCAACCAGAAGAAACGTTAAAGTTTCTGATTTTATTCCTTCCATTTACCTTCGCCTTGAACAGGAGTAAACTGAAAGCACAGCCTTTTTAGAAAGCGGGAAATTATTTTATGAAGAAAACAATTCTATTGCTGATGTCGGTCCAGTTTTTTGTTTACCTCGGGTTCGGCATAATTATACCGATTCTGCCGGAAGTGATCATCCAGCAGGGCTACAGCGAAATCCATGTCGGCGGACTCATTACCATATATGCGTTATCCTCCTTTTTCACTGCACCTTTATGGGGAAAACTTTCCGACCGGACGGGCAGAAAGAAACTGATTTTAACGGGACTCGCCGGGTTCAGCCTGAGTTTCTTTCTTTTTTCGCTGTTTTTGGATAACCTCGCACTCCTCTATTTATCACGCATTGTCGGCGGACTATTTTCCGGCGCCTTGTATACAGCGGTAACTGGATATGTTGCAGACATTACAACAGATGAAGAACGCAATAAATACATGGCCTTCCTCGGGATGTCGATTGGCCTCGGATTCATTTTCGGTCCGGCAATCGGCGGGCTGCTTGGAGCAATCTCACTGTCGTTGCCTTTTACCGTTTCGGCGGTGCTGATTTTATTGCTGATGGTTTACGCAAGTTTTGTATTGAAAGAACCGGTACGGCAAGGCACAGCGACCAAACGCGCACTTCTTCCCAAAGGTGCAAGCACCCTTTGGCAATTCAGGATCCGTTACTTATTCCTGATGTCATTCATGGTGACTTTTCTTCTGGCGGGTCTGGAATCGACTTTCCAGCTCTTCCAAATTGACCAGATTGAAATCACTCCGCTGCAGCTGGGCTATTTGTTTATGGCCAGCGGATTTGTTGACGCGGCAATCCAGGGCGGCGTTGTCCGCAGAATAAAAGACGGCACTGAAACAAAATGGATTATTGGCGCACAAATTGTTACAGCAGCCGGTTTATTGCTCTTGCCGTTTACTACAAGCCTGATTTTTGCAGGGGTCGCCTTGAGCATTTTCACAGCCGGCAATGCGCTTGCCCGCACCGCGCTGGTTTCATTGACCTCAAAAGAATCCGGCGGCAAATACGGGACAGCTGCCGGGATGACGTATTCGATGGACAATATGGGCCGTATCATCGGTCCCCTGTTCTTTACGTGGCTCTTAACAATGCAAGCCGGCTCCATTTACTACCTGTCAGGCGCTTTGGCGATTGCCAGCATCTTGCTGATCGTTCTTTACCGCGGTTCTGCGAAAACTGCATCAGAAAAAGCAAGCACTCCAGCATAACCGGAGTGCTTGCTTTTTTCGTTTTTTATAAAGGTGTACCACCGTTGATATGCAGGACCTGTCCTGTTACATAAGAAGAATCATCAGAAGCCAGATAGACATAGCCTGGCGCAAGTTCATCCGGTTGGCCCGGACGACCTAGCGGCGTTTGCGTTCCGAATCCCTCGACTTTATCCGCCGGGAAGGAAGCCGGGATGAGCGGCGTCCAGATCGGGCCTGGCGCTACGCCATTGACGCGAATACCTTCTTCAGCCAATGAACCTGACAGCGCACGGGTGAATGACAGGATTGCGCCTTTTGTCGATGAGTAATCAATCAATGTCGGCTCACCCTGGAAAGCAGTGATCGACGTGGTGTTGATAATGGAAGCACCGCGTTTCATATGTTCGAGTGCCGCCTTCGTCAAATGAAACATGCTGAAAACATTCGTGCGGAAAGTGCGCTCCATTTGTTCGGCTGTAATATCTTTCAGCGAAGTTTGCATGTGCTGCTCTGCCGCATTATTGACGAGGATATCCAAGCCGCCGAATTCATCAACAACTTTCTGCACGCTTTCCTTGCAGAACGATTCGTCTCCAATATCACCTGCAACCAACAGACATTTACGGCCTTCCTTCTCGACCAGGCGCTTCGTTTCTTCCGCGTCCTCGTGTTCATCAAGGTACAGAACGGCGACATCTGCCCCTTCTTTTGCATATGCTACGGAGACTGCCCGGCCGATGCCACTGTCACCTCCGGTAATCATCGCTTTTTTACCGGGAAGACGCTGTGCCTGGCCGGCCAAATTTTTGGCGAAGTCGGGTGCAGGATCCATTTCCGATTCAAATCCCGGCTGGCGTTCCTGCTCCTGGCCCGGTACTTTTACCGGTTTATCTTTATCCATTTCGAATCATCCTTTCCAGATTTTTATGTCTCTGTGGATTTTCCCCATTTGGATAATCGTAAACCTGGCTGACCCCTTCCCGAATGAAACACTCGTTTATTTCTGTGGCTCCGGATTTGCGGGAATGAAATTTTGATCAAGCTCCGGATGTGCCTGCTTCAATATGGAAGGGCGCATCATAAAGCTCGTCAGCAGAATCAGGCAGAGACTGCTGCCAAGAACAACATATTCCGCCGGCACGATATCATACAGCAGCCCAAAGATCAGATAGCCGAGCGGCATCATCGCCATGGCCATGGATTCCAGGATGCCGAAAACCCGTCCGCGGTATTCTTCTTCGACGTCTTTTTGCATCATGACGCCGATCGGAGTATTGACAAACACGTTGGTGATACCAAAAACCAGCATCAGCAACAGAAAGAAAACAACCGCTCCTGTATAGGAGAACTCAATCATCAGCGGCAATGCCAAGCCGGCTAATAGAACCGACATGGCCAGGATACCTCTTTTCGAAAAGCGCAATGGGAACTTCACTTCTTTTCCTATGGAGAAGTAGATGGATGCCAACAGCATCCCCACTGCAATCATCGCTTCAATAAAGCCGAAATGTGTCGCCTCGATTTTCAATTCCTGGATCGCGATAAACGGCAGCCCGATCATCAAAGCGGAAAAGAAGAAATTGACACCTACAGCAACAGTCACAATCACCATTACCACACGATTCGACCTTAAATAGACAAAGCCTTCTTTCATTCCGGTAACCATCGATTTTTTTACATCTTCAACAGTTTCGGCAGCCCGATTCGTAAATAACTTGAAATTCATAGTCGATTCCAGTAATACAGCCACTAAATAAGCAGCCACCTGGATAATCAAAAATACATTCATCGAAACGAACCCAAACAGAATTCCACCTACAACAGGACCGCCGATTGTAGCAATGGCGATGGCAGACTGGTTAAAGCCCATCGCTTTTTGTATACGGTCTCCATCGATCAGATTCGCGATAGAAGAAGAAAAAGTGACACTCGCGAACATGGAGCTAACGGAAATCAGCGCAGTGGTCGTATAGATGGCCGGAAGCGACAGACCGGCATAAATACTGTAGACCAGCAAGCCGCCAACTGACAAAGCACTGGCCAGCTGCGCCAAAATGACAATCATTTTTTTCGAGTAATTATCTGCGATATATCCGGCAAATGGCGCAAGCAGCGTTCTCGGCAGGATGCTGCAAATCAAATTGAGCGCAAAATTGGCAGCTGAACCGGTTAGCGCGAGTACATATAAACTGATGCCAAAAGCGTAAACGGAACTGCCAAACGTCGAGATAAGCTTACTGATGGTAAACGTGTACAAATGATAAGTAGCCTTGCTGATTTTTGCTGCTTCACCCATTTCCTTCACTCCCGCTCTGAATGTTTAATTTAATTAAACAAAATATATCACTCTTTTTCTGGCATTGCAAGCAAAAGTTTAATATAATTAAACAATACTGAAAAGCAGGTGATGAAATGGCTTCATTAGGTGAGCGCATAAAGAAATTACGTAAAGAGAGAGGCCTGACATTGCAGGCTTTAGCCGGTGATGAACTGTCCAAGGGAATGCTCAGTCTGATAGAAAACAATAAAGCTAATCCTTCTATGGAGAGTTTGGCTTATATTGCTCAACGCTTAGAAGTGGACATAAATGAATTGCTGGAAGATGTAACAGCAGTCGAACTTCGTGAACTGCTTGAAAAGGTTGAAAAGATGTACAAGGTCGAGATTGCCAGTAAGAAGCTTTTTGAAGAATATAGAGGAATTGTAGAAATGATCCATCCTTATCTTGAGAAGTTACCTTTCAGATATGAATCGGCAAGACTGCTCGAAATTTACAGCAAGTGTGGTTATCATTCACAAACCGGCGATTGGCCAACCGCTCTTGCCAGGGCGGAAGAGATTTATGAAGGATTACACATGATCAACCAAAGTGCAGAACTGCATATCACCAGGGCCATGATGGAATTTACTGAACACCGTTACCCCGAGGCGTTGGAGATAATTCAGTCATCCAGAAAAGTTTTTGAAGAAAGAACGGGGATCTTAGATCCATTAAAGAAATTAGATTTCGATTATTATGAATCTATTTGCTACTCCGCAGTAGGAGACTACAAAAATTCCACACGCATTATGGAAAGTGCCATTGCCTATTCAAAGGAACAGCAAATTTTTTATCGGATCAGTGATTTATATAGACTGGCCGGATTCCAAGCAGTATTAAATAATGATATCGAAAGAAAAGATTACTACATCGACAAATTAAGGTTATTTGCCGATTTTTCAGATGACGAAGAGATTGAAGCTTTTGCAGATGCAGTTGAAGTCCACTACTTAAATTCATTTGTAAAAGACCATGAAAAAGCCTACCGTATTATTGAGCAGAATCTGAGCAAAAATGAAGAAACTACTACTTTTCTATTTACTCTCGAAAAAGGAAAGGCTCTTTATGGAATGGGCAAATGGAACGAGTCGATTATATGGTTAAAGAAACACAAGATTTGGGAATTTCTTCACCACCCCTATGACTTATCAATGCATTATGAAAAAGATTCCTATTTAGCGTTAGCTTACTCCAAAATTGGCGATAAAGAACTTGCCATCGAACACGCGCAAATTGCCAAAGACAACATTGAATCCATGCCCGACCTCCCCTATAAAAAGTTCATCATGAACGTCTATAATCAAATAAATCCATAATAAAACCCGCCGATTGGCGGGTTTTGTCATTCCTTCTGATAACTGAAATAGAGTGTATTGAATTTTTGCAGCGCAGCCCAATCTTTTTCAAAGCTTGGCTGGATACAGGAAATCTGAAAAATGCTGCGCTGGCGCAGATAGCCGCTTTGCGCATGGAGTTCATATCCCGACAAATGGGCATCCTGCGGGAATGTCTCAAATTGCTCAGCTGCCCTGACCGAAATGGCAGTAGGAAAACCTTCGGCCATTAAAGGCCAAGCGCTGATTTCCTGTTTAGTCGTATCGAACCGCTCCTGCAGCAATTGATAACGTTCCGGATATTGCTTTAGCGCGATCCCAAAACTTTTCAGCAAACTATAAGGCAAAGTGAAAGGGATATCACGCTGATATTTTCCGAGATCCAAATAGTTTGGCAGAGATGGGTCTTCTGTTATTTCATGATTGGCAAAGACGACAGCAATTCCGCTCATTGTGCCGACCGCTTTTCCGCTGGTCGCCGTCGCCAGCCAGCAATTTTCCATTGAAAACGGGATAGCTCCGAAACTGCTGATGCAATCGACGCAAAGTTTAATCTTATATTTTTTGCACAGTGCGCTGATGGAATCAATACTATTCACCATACCAGTGGATGTTTCACCATGAACCATCAGCAGCCAGCCGTATTCCCCGTTTTCCAAAAGCTCTTTGATAGCGTCCACTGAAAACTTTTCTCCCCATCCTTCTTCCACGCTGTCGAATTCAAGCCCCCAGCGGGTCGCCTGTTTTATCAGCCGTTCCCCGAATTCTCCGTTGGCCAGAATAAGGCCGCGTTCGTCCAACCGGGAAATCTGCGCAAGCATTGCCTCATTGGCTAAGGTGCCGCTCCCTGACAGCAAATACGGAGAAGCTCCTGACATCTTCCTTAATGTGCTCTTCACTTCCTGGTAAATCGCCTGAAAGGTGGACGATCTGTGCGACATTGCTTCTTCGGAAAACGGCCGCGCCAACTCTCCGGTAAGCTTCAGCGGTCCCGGCAAAAATAATTTCCGTTTCGCCTGCAGCCGTGCAGCCACGGACTCTGCATAATCAGCACGGGTCGTAATCATCGGAATAAAAACGGCGTCCCCACTGCCAACCGGCTCTGCAAATTGGCGGAAGCCGAGTTGTCCATATAATTTTAATTCACGGACCGTGCCAGAAATTACAGCGGCATCAAATCCTTCTTCACAGCAGTAATCGGATAATGCGCGTGCCAGCAGGAAAAATACCCGGCCGTTGCGGTGTTCTTTTTGGACAGCAAGCAGCCTGATTTCACAAATCTTTCCGACCTCATCGAAGTACTCTTCAACCTTTCCGATTTTCCGGTCCAGGGAAAACGGACGATCGGAGCGGAGGGCGATCATTCCTACCAATTCTGTATCAGATAAAACAATCAGGTATGTATTCTCATTATGGTAAGGATCCACCCGAACCCCCGTTTCATGGGCTTCGTGCTGGGGAATCTCTTCCACAAATGTAGTGTAGTTCAATTTTGCTATTTTTTCGTACTCAGCTTCAGTGCGGGCAATTTTACACCAGTACACGTTTTTCTCCCCTTTCTATATTTTCCGAAAAACCTGGTCAATTGCATAATCATCCAATTCGATATCCGGCGAAATTCCCATCGCTATTTTAGCCAGTTGCGCGCCAAGAAACGGTCCGGCCGTCAGTCCTGAAGAACCCAGTGCATTGGCCGCGAAAAGATTTTCGTGTCCCGGCACCTGTCCGATAAACGGCAAGGCGCTTAAAGTCGATGGCCGAAAACCGGTACTGGCACCTGTCAATTCCGCAGCAGCCAAACCGGGAACCACATCCAGCACTTTATCTAGGACATGATGGATGCCTCCTGCAGTCAATTTGGTGTCGAAACCGGCATCATTTTCATGTGTCGCTCCTGCAATGATGCGCCCATTTGCAAATGGGACGATATATTGTCCGAAGGGCACCATTGCCACCGGCCAGTCGCCAGTCGCAGTTTCTTCAAGCTGCAACTGAAGAATCTGCGCTTTCTGCGGAACCACATCCATCTCCAGCCCGAGTGCTCCGAATAATTCAGGTGCCCACGCGCCTCCCGCCGATACGATGCTGTCAGCATATACTTCCTGCTGCTCCGTTTTCACACCGATCACTTTATTGTTTTCAACAATCAGCTTCGCATCCCCCGCGATAATTTCAGCTCCCAGTTTTCTGGCGGCACCGACGAGCGCATCCCGAACAGCTCTGCCGTCAACTCTGGCCGCCCCACTGACATATAAAGAACCATACTCATTGCCCGCATGCGGGAATAAAGCCTGAGTCTGCTCTGCAGTCAGCCTTTCCACGTCTCCCATTTCAGGCGCATCTTCTTTTCGCTCGCGGGCTTTCGCTTCCATCTTATCCAATTTGCTGTCTTCGTGGATGCTGACGATGCCCACTTGCTTATAGCCCGTATCCGTTTCACCGAGTTCTTCCAATTCCTTTATCAGCGCCGGATAGTATTTCGCTCCGCTTTTCGCCAAATGATACCAGGCTTTATTGCGGCGCTGGGAAATCCACGGGCAAACGATTCCTGCGGCTGCTCCCGTGGCCTGCCCCGGATCTCTGCGGTCGATCAAAATCACTTCCGCTCCTGCCTTGGCCGCTTCATATGCAGTCGATGCGCCGAGAATTCCTCCGCCGATAATGATCAATGACTTCATAAATTTCACCTTTTTTCTGATTCTATCTGCATTTCATTCTAAAGCACTGCGGCAAGAGACTCAACTTCACCAGAAACTATGTCCCCCTGATTCAATTTCTGCATTTGGGGGTAAAGCAAGAAATAGAAACGATACGAGAACAGGAGGAACTAACAATGGAAAAAAGCAAAAGCACTGAAGCCATCCTGCCGATGACTTCCGTTAAAAGCGGCTCCGGAGTGGAAGTTGCCCCGGATGTTTATTGTTACACCAATCAGATCGTCAATCTCTTCTTTATCGGTGACCCTAATGTAAGCAATGATTATATTTTGGTGGATGCCGGAATGCCGCGCTCTGCCAATAAAATTCTTCAGGAAGCCGAAAACCGTTTTGGCCCGGACCATAATCTAAAAGCCATCATTTCAACGCATGGCCACTTCGACCATGTCGGCAGCATCGTCGATGTCCTTGAAAAATATCCGGTGCCCGTTTACGCGCACCCACTGGAATTCAGCTATTTAAAAGGCATCACGGATTATCCACAACCCGATTCATCAGTCGAAGGCGGAGTGGTCGCGAAGATTTCAAAAGCATTCCCTGCAGAAGCAATTGATATTTCTGCTCACCTAAAGGAACTTCCAGCAGATGGTTCAGTTCCTGGTATGCCCGACTGGCAATGGATTCATACACCTGGCCATTCAGAGGGACATGTTTCGTTGTTCAGAAAAGCGGGCAAACTCCTAATTGCAGGAGATGCTTTCGTAACCGTCAAACAGGATTCCCTCTATAAAGTGCTGACTCAGAAAAAAGAAGTTTGCGGTCCTCCGGTTTACTTGACTACAGACTGGCGTGCAGCCTGGGAATCTGTCGTGAAGCTTACTGATCTGCAGCCCTCGATTGCTGTAACCGGCCATGGAAAACCAATCCACGGTTCAGCACTGGCGGAAGGACTCGTCGACTTAGCGAAAAACTTCCAGGAGAAAGCCGTGCCTTCCCACGGCAAATTTGTCGATCATTGATTTCGACAACTGACTAGGCTGCAAGAAATTTTTCCGTTGCTTTCGAAAGAATTTTAAACGCCAGCAGAAACTGGCGTTTTTTGTGCTGCTCCCTAAGTTTTTACAAATATATTAATTTTCAGTTTAAATGTTTATAGTCCCAAATCTTGGGGTATACAATTTACGTAGTCCCCAATTTTTTAATAATGAAAGATAGTAATTATAGAAACGGAGATGAACTCGATGATTAAGAAAGTGCTGTTTGTTTCGGATCATGGAGATCCATTGGCAAAGTTGGGCGGTAAGCAAGCCGGAGGCCAGAATAATTATGTAAAACAATTGGCACTTGCGCTGGAGGATAAAGGTTTACAGGTGGATGTCGTCACTCACTGGTGTGAAGATTCGGCACCCCGTATTGAAGAATTCGGCAAAACATGTCGTGTCATCCGTATCGAAGCCGGTTACAAAGGATTTGTATCGAAAAACGAAATGCATTCAATGCTTTCTAAATTTTATATGGAAATGAAAGAAACACTTCCACTTGAAACTTATGATATCGTCCATACCCATTACTGGTTGTCAGGATTACTCGGTATCCGATTGAAGGATGAGTTCAACTTGCCATTCATCCATACTTCTCATTCCCTTGGTTGGGCAAAAGAAGAAGCAACCGGAATTGAAGATGAAAGGCGTACAGAGGCTGAAACAGCGATTCTGCAAAAAGCCGACAAGGTATTAGCTACTACAAATAGCGAAAAGCAATTGATCAGGAAGCATGTTGACTCTCCTTCTCCCATCAGCGTAATCCCCATTGGTGTTGACGAAGCGTTTAAAGTGCGCGGAAGCCGGACACATATTCGCAAAAAACTTGGCTATTCAAGCCCTCTTTTCGTTTTCGCCGGCAGACTGGAAGAAACCAAAGGCATCTTCACTCTGCTCAATGCATTCAAATTACTGGCTGAAAAAACGACAGATACGTACCGCCCTCGCCTAGTGCTCGCCGGCGGTGAACCAGATGCAATTGATCCTGCAACTAAATTGCCAAAAAATCACAAGATCCGTAAAGCCTTGCGCGGCATTGAAAATCATGTGGAATTTTTGGGACCTAAATCACAGGAGGAATTGGCACTCCTTTTCAACTCTGCAACTGCGACCATTGTACCTAGTTTCTACGAATCGTTCGGCATGGTGGCGGCAGAAGCCCAAGCCTGCGGAAGCCCGGTAATCGCTTCAAATGTAGGCGGACTGAAAAATGTAGTTCAAGACGGTGTAACCGGTCTGCTTGTGGAAACAAAAAATGCCGTCGACCTTGCTGTAGCGATGGAGGTCATCTCCATTAACTCCCTTCTTGGCCAGCGACTGAGCCGCCAAGCTGTGGAACTGGCTAAAAAAGATTTCCATTGGCCATCGATTTCCGAAAGAGTATTGAAAATGTATGAGGTGGTAAGCAGTGAAAGAAGCAACACATATACTGGCAACCGATTTGGATGGAACGTTAGTCGGTGATCGTAAAGGCTTGGATGAACTTCTTGAGTTTTATAAGAATCAGCAATATGAAGTTTCCCTTGTCTATATCACCGGGCGGCATTATCAATCAGCGTTATCGCTGATTGAAGAAGAAAGCCTGCCTGTTCCTGACGTATTGATCACAGACGTCGGAACAGAAATCCATCTTGGAGCTTCTCTCGAAAAAGACCGGGATTGGGAAAAAATGATGCTCGAACACTGGCAGCCCGAAGCAATTGATGAACTAGCCGGCTCTTTTGAAGGAATAAACAAGCAGCACCTTCCCGTCACCAACCGCTGCTCCTATTACGCAGAGGATATCGGGAATGTGGAAGCGTTTGAACAGCGCCTTGTATCAGCGGAGATTCCGCATAAATTGATTTACAGCGGCGGTGTTGACCTGGATATCCTTCCGGCAGGCAGCGGCAAAGGAGCAGCACTCGAATATATTCTTGAAAAGTTCAATGCACGAGATGCGAAATTGCTCGTGGCAGGTGATTCAGGGAATGACAAAGAGATGCTGACTTTAGGTTTCCCTTCTGTAATAGTGGGGAATGCGCAGTCCGAGCTGCTGGAAAGCCCTGAAAGCCCGATGATTTTCCGGGCTTCGAAAGCTTGTGCAGGAGGCATTCAGGAAGCATGGACCCATTTTTACCCGGAATAGCATCCCTTTCCAAACATCGTGTTTTGGAAAGGGATTTTTCTTTCCATTAAAGCACCAAACCGTATTATCATTTGTTTTTTCTGTCAGATGGTTTATATTTAAGGGGAAGGCAAATTCATTTTGCGGAACGGCTAATGCCATGTAAAACATACATATAATGAACCAATGACTATCCACTTGAAAAGGAGGAATTTGATATGAGCAAAGTTGCGAATCTGCAAAAAGAGTCGATGGTCATGCTGAAAGAAACGAGCCGCACCTTTTTCATTCCAATCAGTTTTTTGGAACCCGTCCTTAAAAAGACTGTGGGCTCAGCTTATCTTTGCATGCGCGCAATCGATGAAATCGAAGATCATCCGGAACTGGATGATGAAGTTAAAAGCAGATTATTAAGGGAAACCAGCAAAATGCTTCATATGCCGTTCGACCGGGAAGCTTATGAAGCGCTGCTTAAACCTTATGAGCAGCTGCTTCCGGAAGTAAGCCTCCGACTGGCTGACTGGATCAGCGTCTGTCCACCTGAAATAGCTCCCAAAGTTTTGGAATCGACAGCGGAAATGGCCGAAGGAATGGCCAAATGGGTAGACCGGAAGTTTGTCATCCGTACACGCGAAGATCTCGATGACTATACTTATTACGTCGCGGGACTAGTCGGAACGATGCTGTCCGATCTTTGGAAATGGCATGATAACACCAAAACAGATCCGGGGCTCGCCATCGGTTTCGGGCGCGGCCTGCAAGCAGTCAATATGCTGCGCAATCTGGACGAAGATCGTGAGCGCGGCGTCAGTTTTGTTCCGGAAGGCTGGACGCGCGACGATATGTTCAATTATGCAAATGAAAATCTGGCACAAGCTGATTTATATGTGAAATCGATTAAAAACAAACGGATTTTAATGTTCTGTAAAGTACCGCTTGCCTTGGCCCACAGCACTTTAAAAGCACTGAAATCCGGCAGAGAGAAAATGAGCAGAACAGAAGTTGAAGGCATCGTGGAGCAATTGAAAGAACAGGAACAAATCAATTAAACCGCCAAGCCCGTTTCCTTCGAAGCGGGTTTTTGCTTTACGAAAGAATCACAAAGTTGATTTTTACAAATTCTTCTTATTGATAATTATATGGTTTATACTGTAAATGCAATGTATTATGCAAAAAAGGGGAAGTAAAATGACTCTCACCATCATCAGCGTTTTATCTATCGCCATTTTCATACTGAACATCTTCCTTGCAGCAGCACTGGTGTTTCTTGAACGCCGTGATGCTTCTTCGACATGGGCATGGCTATTAGTATTGTTTTTCATCCCTATTGCCGGTTTCTTTGTCTATCTCCTGCTCGGGCGGCGCCTCAGGAAAAAGACTTTATTTAAATGGGAAGGCCGTACACGGATCGGGATCGAGAACTTGATCGCTCATCAGATGAACGAGCTTCATGACGGCACCTTCCATTTCAGAAATGAAAGCTCAAAGGAATACAAAGATCTTATTTATCTGCACCTGCGGAATAACGGTGCTGTTCTGACTCAAAATAATGATGTCCGGATTTTCAATGATGGACGCGATAAATTCGAATCGCTGTTAAAAGATATTGAGAATGCAAAACACCATATACATATCCAATACTATATTTTCAGGTTGGATCAGTTGGGTAACCGGCTATTGGACGCTTTGCTGGAAAAAGCGAAACAAGGGGTAAAAGTCAGGTTGCTGTATGATGATATGGGCTCGCGTACATTGAGCAAAAGGCATTTTAAAGAATTGGTCAAGTACGGCGGTGAAGTGGAAACTTTCTTCCCTTCCATCCTGCCTCTCATCAATCCCCGCCTGAATTACCGCAACCACAGAAAAATCGTCGTCATCGATGGTTGCATAGGATACATCGGCGGATTTAACGTCGGCGATGAATATATCGGGCTCAGCAGGAAATTCGGTTACTGGCGCGATACGCATCTCCGCTTAGAAGGTGGAGCATTGCATCCGCTCCAAACCCGTTTCATCCGCGATTGGAACCAGGCTTCCATACGCCAGGATATTGAATATGATGAAATCTATTTTCCTGCCATAACTGAAAAAGGCACAACTTCCATGCAGATTGTTTCGAGCGGCCCCGATGAAGAATGGGAACAGATTAAAGACGGCTATATGAAACTGATCAATATGGCTGATGAATACATTTATATTCAGACTCCTTATTTCATTCCGGACTCCAGCTTCTATGACGCAATCAGGGTAGCGGCTTTATCGGGGATTGACGTGCGGGTGATGATCCCGAATAAACCTGACCACCCCTTTGTCTATTGGGCCACCTATTCCTATGCCGGCCAGCTGCTGCGCGCAGGGGCGCGGGTTTTCATCTACGACAACGGCTTCCTGCATACGAAAATGATTGTGGTGGATGATAAGGCATCGACTGTCGGAACCGCCAATATTGACGTCCGCAGCTTTAAATTGAATTTTGAAGTGAACGCGTTCATCTACGATAATGACATTTCCAAAGAACTCGGCAGACTGTTCCGCCAGGATATGGAGCTGTCGAATGAACTCACCATGCAAATCTATTATGAGCGAACGAAATTAATCAAAACCAAAGAATCGATTGCCCGTTTACTGTCACCGATTTTGTAAGAAAAGCGGAAACGGCCGTTCAGCTCCGACAAGCGTAAGACGATTTGGCGAAGTGGCGTCTTTTCAGCCGCACAGCCAAAGTGGCTTACGACTCGAGGAGTTGGCCGTTGGAGTCTGGACAATAAGAAAAAGGCGCCGATCAGCAGTTAATGCTGATCGGCGCTTTTTTAAAATCGTTTATTCCTGTTCAAGATATTCTTCCAAAGTGATATCCTCATCGTAAATTTCTTTTGCAGCTTCTTTTCCGACATAGCGGAAATGCCACGATTCGTGCATATAACCGGTCAGTTGCTCTTTGCCTTCCGGGTAACGCAGGATAAAGCCGAAGCGGTGTGCATTTTCAGCTACCCATTTCCCTGCTTCGGTATCGCCAAAGCTCGCTGCTGCCCAGTGCTGTTCGGCACCGGACTCACCAATGTCAAAAGCCAAACCTGTCTGGTGCTCTGAAAAGCCGGGACGGGCACTGTAGCGGTCCGCTTTTTCCCGTCCGTCTTTAGCGACATAGCCCTCGTATAATTGCTTCTGGCGGGCAAAATCCCTGAATGTGCTGAAGGCGGTCAAATCGATATTCGATTTTAATGCTTCAGCACGCATCGCTTCAAATGCGCTTTGTGCTTCCGGATTAACCCCAGGAGCATAATCCGAAGGCAGCGGATTCTGCTTGTTTGCAAGCAAAATGCCGTTGACTACTGTCGGTTCTTCCGGCAATTCGATTGATTCCGGATATACTGTCGCATCTTTAACTTCCTCTTCCACCGCTTCTTCCTCCGGTTCCGGAGTTACCGGCAGTTCTTCTTCTACTTCTTCCTCTTTTTCTTCAGGAACGACAACATCTTCTTCCTGCGCATCCGCAATCTGTTCTTCCGCTGGCTGTTGTTGAGTGTTGGCCCCTGTTAAAGCATCAAGGCTCCGTTCCATATCCCAATCATGAAGATAGAGCCATACTGTAATTGATGCCGTAATCAGCAAAGCGCCGATGATCAAAATCCATTTTATATAAGGTTTCTTATCTTTTTTGTTCATTGAATAACGAGATTGCATAGTTCTCCTTCTTTCTCTCAAGTTCTTTACTATTCTAACACCTTTATGCTTTAAATTCTCCCTAAATCAATGAACTTTCGATATACTTGAAATGACTTTCAAAGATTAGAGGGTACACGAATGAACAATCAAAAATGGCTGTCTTTAAATTTTTTCGCTTTCTTCTTTACCTGGGGGATATTCCTGCCTTATTGGACAGGATGGCTCACCAACGATAAAGGGCTGAGCGTTTCAGCAGCAAGCATCATCATGGGTGCCGGGATGATTGCCCGATCGTTGTCCACTTTGCTCTTTTTCCCGATGCTCACGCGCCTGTTTTCACTCGGCCGCCTGATGCAGATCCTTGCCATCGCTTCACTCGTCAGCATGGCGCTTTACATACCTGCTAATTCCTATATCATGCTATTTGCCATCACGTTCATCTTCAATCTTATCTATCCGAACATTTTACCCGCCATGGAAAGCGGCGCGACCGTATTGATGCAGAGCGACCGTATCCATTACGGCAAGAGCCGGTCGTTCGGTTCGCTCGGCTACACGGTTGCGCTGCTGATTGTCGGAGTTATAACCGCCATTTGGCAGGAACAGGCGATTCTTTGGGCCATGCTTGCCGGCCTGCTGTTCATGGCGATTACACAATCGACCGTCTCCCCTGCGCCCTTATCAATAAAACCGGAACCCAAAAACAAAGCGAGCAAAGGCGCTGTTGGTGAGCTGCTGAAATCCAAAGCATTTTTGACCGTCTTAACTGTGTCGATTTTATTGCAGGGTGCTCACGCCGCTTATTATAATTACGGCTTCATCTATTTACAGGATATCGGCGTCAACAGCTTTTATATTGGCCTCATCCTCAATGTCGCCATCATTTTTGAAATCCTCTTTTTTGCCAAAGCGGATACGTGGTTTGACAAATGGAGTGTCTCTTCGATGTTTCTTCTGGCAGGCATCGGTTCGACCTTGCGCTGGATCCTGATATTCCTGTTTCCTTCTGTTTGGGTATTCATCTTTACGCAGGTGCTGCACGCTTTGTCATTCGGTGTCGCCCATTTCGCTTTTATCCGGTATATTTTCCAGAAGCTCGACCCGCTTCATATTCCCGCTGCACAAGGAGTTTATGCTGCGGTCGCGATGAGCCTGAGTGTCGCCTTGCTGACATTCATCGGCGGTTTCCTTTATGAAATCTCACCTGGCTTGTCATTCCTTGGAATGATTGCATTCTCGTTCCCCGCCATTATCGTTGTTTTGATGACCAGAAAGAAACTTTCTTACTAAATATTTTATTCCACCCCCAAAAGACCTTCCCATCGACCGAATAAATAGGTATCAAAGCTACAAGGAGATGGGCAAAATGAAACAAATTTCACAAAGCGATCTTCTCAATCTTATGAATCGCTTAGATCTTTTACTGAATGAACGGGAACAGGATAAACGGCAAGCTCAAAATTCTGCAGCTTCTGCTTAAAAAGACTTCAAGGAAATATAATATAATATGCAAAAACAGCGCCACCCTTTTAATGGGCGGCGCTGTTTTTATGTTTAGAAGGAATTCTTCGCTTATCATTTAAATCAAGATAGTTCCGAGTACTACGAAAAAGAGGATACCGAATATTACTGCCATACCTCTCATCCATTTTGCTTCCCGGTCCATGCCTTGTGCTTTCATCTGGCGGTACCTGAACATATTTGTCATTACGAACAGCACAGTCATGAAAAGAACCGCAATATCCATATATCCCATAATCAGAAATACGACCGCCAAAATACTGAGTGAGGCGATTCCGATTCCTTGCAGCATTTTTGAATTCATTTGTTTCACTCCCCAAAAAGAAAGCCGGCATCCAATGCCGGCAAGCTTTCAATATTATTTTTTCTTTTCCAAGACTACTTTCTCATCGCCTTCATCTTCCACGGCTTCCAAAGCTTTTTCCGGATGGTTCGAATAGAATTTCCGTCCGATGAATGTTTGGATGATCAATAGAATACCGCCGACTGTCCAGTAAACCGGCAGAGCGGCCATTGAGGTGAACGAGATGAACATGATCATAATCGGTGAAATATAGATGAATAGTTTCATCTGTTTCTGCTGCTGTTCAGGCATCGTCCATAGTGAAACTTTTGCCTGAAAGAAGTAAACAGCACCGGCGATCAATGTCATAACAATATCCGGCTCACCAAGGTTAAACCAGAGGAATTCGTGCGAGCGCACTTCCGGCGAATAAAGAATGGCAAAATACAGACCCATTACAATCGGCATCTGGATGACTACCGGCAGACAGCCCATATTCAATGGGTTGACTTCATGTTTCTTGTATAGTCCCATCATTTCCTGCTGGAGCTTCATCTGCTCTTCTTTATCCTTTGTCCCTTTCAGGCGCTTTTGGATATCTTCCATTTCCGGGCGCATAGCATCCATTTTCACTTTCATTCCCTGCTGGCGCTTATAAGTACGCAGCATGAAAGGCATCAGTACAAGACGGATTACAACCGTGATGGCTACAATTGCAAGACCATAGCTTCCCCCAAAAAGATTCCCTAAATAGTCAAGGGAAAAATCGAATGGTGCAACAAAAATGCTATAGAAAAACCCTTCTTTATTCTCTACAGCCGAACAACCGCTCAGGAAAAGCACCGCAGCAGTAAGCATCGACATTAACAGTAATTTATTTTTCAAATTAGTCACCTTCACCTTTTTAAACTATAAAGAAGTATACCGCATACGAAGAGCATATTTCAAACCGCGCAATGCCGCCGTCCAATTTTTAACAATGTATTTGACAGGTTTGTGGCACTCCAGAAAAGCGACAGTGAGAGATGGCCCCAAGAATTTTGGGGCCATCTCTTGCGACGAAGCAGCGCAGCGATGCAACGCACTTTCATGTCCCGAAGCTAGCTCAGCGATGCAGGGACAGGAGCAGCCTTTTCCCCGAAGAGCTGGGCCACTGGAGTCTGGACAAAGAAAAGCGGAAACGGCCGCTCAGCTCCAACAAGCGTAAGGCGCTCTGGCGTAGCGGCATTTCTTCAGCCGCCTAGTCAGAGAGACTTACGACTCGAGGAGTTGGCCGTTGGAGTCTGGACACCCGAAAAACGACCGTGCCCGGTAAGCTCTGCCGTCAAAACTTTCTCCCCCCAAACAAAAAAGCCCAGAAAAAAAAGGAGAATTTCTTCTCCTTACTTAGCGTTCGGCAATGTATATCTGAAATAAGGAATATGCTGGCTGTCGCGGAATTGCTTCGGCGTAACCGTAGTATATTTCTTGAAGATGCGGGTAAAGTAACTCTGGTTGCAGAAATGAAATTGTTTCGAGATTTCTGAAATCCCTTTGTCTGAATGGCGAAGATAATGCTGAGATTCCTCAACACGGCGTACATTCAAGTATTCTACCAATGTAATGCCGGCATGTTCACGGAAAATCCGTGACAAATGGCTTGTCGAAATATGGAAGTGCTTCGCTACATCTTCAACAGACAGGTCGCGTTCAACTTCATCATTGATGAACATCACAACTTTATTTACCGTCTGATGGCCGAAAGAAGGCTGTTTGCGTTCTGAAATGACAGATACAAAAAACTCGATCAATTCATCAGCCACATACAGGAACTCTGAATCGTTCATGCGATTATCCACGAGCTCGATGCAGGCATTGTTGAAGGCAAAAGCTTTTTTCGGCGGTACACGCATTTCAAAAAGTTTTCGTGCCATCACTGAAGAGAGAACTATGTAATAGTTGCGGATCGCGCGGATCGTGTCTTTACCTGCATGCAATGAAATCATATCAATCAAAGCACGAAGGGTCTCTTTCGCTTTTTCTTTTTCCAAGTGATGGATTTCGTAAATTAATTGGGTTTCGGTTTCAAAAAACTTTTCCAGACCATCGTATTGGTTGAGGTTTTCGCTCTCTGCCATGAAAATCTTGGAAATAGTCTCTTGAATTGTTGGTACAGCAATTATATTCATCTTTTCCCCGTCTTTCTTTTCACAAGTTTTTGCACTCACTATGTTAACTATATACTGAAACAATAAATAAGAACACAGTTTTGCTCATAATAATAAAATATTTTAAGCAATATGGTCCACTACCTATGCACTATTGCCGGATTTTATAGGAAATATCTTCCCTAAATATATACTAAATATACCGCAAATGTTATAAAAAATCTCGCTTTTTCTTTAAAAGTAACATACTTTTAATATTTCTGAAATGCGTCACACCTTTCTCCGTATAATGATTTCATTATTCTACTCTTCTAATTCATCTTTATCTGGCGGAATGAGAGCACGAATATGGCGAGGCAGAACTTCTATTTTAAACGGTGTTGCACACCCTTCATCACCGTCAATATTACAAATTAACGGTTCTTTCGTCCTGATTACAACTTTTGTTGTATGGATGGCTTCAACTTCAGGGTCTTCTTCCAGTTTCCCTCGCCATAAAGCTCCTGCCATTCTGACAAAACCGACAAGTTTCGCATGTTCTATAATATATAGATGAAGCAGCCCGTCATCTGTCAATGCTTCCGGCGCCAATTTCTCAAAACCGCCGACTGAATTAGTCAATGCAACCAGAACCAGTTTTGCATCACCTTTCCAAACGCCATGGTCATGTTCGACTTCAAAATAAGTTTCTTCTTCAGAAGTGATCGCCTTGACTCCTTCAATAAAATAAGCGAGCGCCCCAAGGCGTGTCTTTTGTTCCGGTGATACTGAAGACGTGGATTCTGCTATATCCCCAATAGCCAAAATGTTCATAAAGTACATATCGCCCACTTTAGCAATATCGACGGCTTTTTCCGTTCCTTTTTTCAATGCTTCAATCGCTTCTTCCGGGTCCAGTGAAATTCCGAGAGCACGCGCAAAATCATTGACAGTTCCGAGCGGTATCAAGGAAAACAATGGCTGATGTGGCTGTTCCGCCAGACCGGATACAGCTTCGTTTATCGTGCCGTCTCCGCCCATTGCAACAACAAAGTCATATTTTTGCTCGCAGGCTTTCCGGGCAAAAAGAGTCGCATCCCTTTGTTTTTCTGTCTCTTTAGTATCGACAATATATCCCATTTCTTTAAGGGTATTTTCAACACTTTCTCGATAATCGGCAGCTTTTTCTTTTCCTGCCGATGGATTCAGTATAAACATAGCCTTTTTCATCATCTGACCTCCAAGTGGTATAATAGCTTCATTATTTCTATTTACCCTTTTTTCACTCACTCTTAATCCATAAACCACTTATTATTTCCAGGGAATGAGGAACAGCAATGCAGCTTTTCATCTATATCATCATCTTCTTTGCCTTCTTCGATCTATTTGCCCAGCTGCCGATCATCAGCCCTTTTGCGATTGAATTGCAGGCAACGCCATTTCTGACCGGATTGGCAGTCGGCATGTACTCACTTTCCAATACGTTCGGGAACGTCATTTCAGGTATTTTCTCCGACCGCAAAGGCCCGTTCGCCATCCTTGTGGCTGGGTTGCTTTTGACTGCTGCATTTCTTTTCACTTATTCGCTTGCAGAAGGACCTTACAGCTTGCTTTCCATACGTTTTCTCCACGGACTATCGGCAGGATTAATTGTTCCGGCGGCCTTCACTTACCTGGCCAATCGCACAGATCACAGCCGACGCGGCAAAGGGGCTGCGGTTTCCGGTGCTTTTGTCGGCCTTGCCGCAATTATCGGCCCAGCCTACGGTGCAATCTATTCCAGCCGCACAAGTGTGCCGGAAACCATGTTGCTTACTGGAAGCATGCTGCTGATCCTCGGGATTCTATCTCTCTTTCTGTTGAACCGCACTGTGAAAAAAAGAAAAGAGCTCGTGGCTGAACCGCTTACTTTCAATATGGTCATTCTTAACACAGGCTTACTGCGTGCCTTTATGGGGGCTTTCTTCCTGATGTTTTCGCAAGGCGTCCTTGCCTATATGCTGCCGTTGAAAGTTTCGGGTCTTGGGCTCCCGACTGAAATGAGTGGCCTGTTGCTAAGTGTTTTCGGCATAGCGGCCATCTTGGTGTTCCTGCTCCCGGTGAATCGCCTGTTCGATGTCGTTCAGCCTGTCTATACCTTAATAGCAGGATTTCTTCTTATGGGCACTTCGCTGTTTCTGCTGAGTTCCGCTTCCGCCGCTTCCCTGCTTTACTTCAGTATGATCAGTTACGGAATCGGTTTTGCACTCCTGTTTCCATCTATTAATTCGCTGCTGATCGATTCGACAACGGAACGTTCCCGGGGCAAAGCCTACGGTTATTTTTACGCCTTCTTTTCAATCGGCGTTGTGGCGGGCTCATCCTTCACAGGCGCACTGGCACTGAGCGCCGATCGCGGGTTTATCACTGGCGGGGTATTGCTGTTAAGCGCCGCTGCAGTCAATATGAGCACGTTGAAAAAATGAAATGAAAATAAAGGGTGGTCTACGGACCACCCTTTTAAATATTGTCTGTATTTAGTTTGGTTTCAGGAGATACGGATTCGGTGTCTTCCGCTTTTTCCTTGCTTGTATCGTTTGGTGATAATTTTGTTTTTTCTTCATTTGCGCCTTCTTCTTGCTGTTCTTCTTCATTGTAATACTGCACCGAAGTCATCGCGCCTTCTGAAACCATCTTGTTTTCACGCGGTTCCTGCGGCTTTGATCCATCATGTGCCGTTTTTTTATTGTCGTCCAGGTTTTGTGATTCCATATATGAATTCACCTTCTCTTTCGTATTATTGAAAGCCAATGTCGCTTTTTCACGATTTTCCGGGTTTTTGAAGTAAGTATATGCACCTACTGCAAGCCCCGCCAATAACAAGCCTCTTCCTTTCCCCTTTGCCATTCGACCACTCCTCCACGAATTGATGTCTTCTATTTTACATACCCTTATTCATCTTATTTAATCTATTTAAGCCTTCCTGACAGTCCCTTTTTATCCAGCCTCATATCCACATGCGGGATGCCGTCCTCATCGTAAACGTCTGATATCGCATTGAAGCCGAATGATTGATAGAATTCCTTTAAATAGACTTGTCCCTGCAATCGGATCTCTTCAGGCTGCCATTCATTGAAAATAAAATCGATGCTTTTACACATCAATTTCCGCGCAAGTCCGCGTCCTCTTGCATCGGGACTGACAATCACCCGGCCGATAGAAGGCACGCCGTATTTAATTTCCCCTGGAACGAGCCGTGAATAAGCAAGAATCTTTCCATTCTCCCTATATGCCAAATGGACCGATTTCTGATCCAGCCCGTCCAGTTCAGGATACGGACAATTTTGCTCAACTACAAAAACATCCACACGCAGCTTCAGCATTTCATAGAGTTCTGCTGCAGCCAGTTCATCAAAATCAGCAATTTTCCAAGTCAATTCCACTCACTCCTTTAGTCTCTATTATTCCACAACAGTGGCTATTCAGGGGGAATTTTGATATGATGACGAAAAGAATTTCCGAGGTGATTGCATGATTCGCACAGGTACACCCAAAGATATTACAGCTGTTCAGGAAATTGCCCATATCAGTTGGAATGACACTTACCAAGACATAATCCCGGTGAATATACAGCAAAGTTTCTTAGATAAATCCTATTCCGTCCCAATGATGGAAATGCGCCTGAAAAAAACGATTCTTCTTTTAGCTGAACATGAAGGTGAACCTATTGGCTTTGCCAATTTCACGAAACTCGATGATGACGGAGACGCTGAATTGATTGCACTGTATTTGAAACCTGAACACCAGCGTCACGGCTATGGAAAAAAACTGCTCGACAGCGGTTTGACTTATTTACTCGACGGTTCAAATCTTTTTGTTTATGTGGAAAGTGAAAACAAAAAAGGCCGCAGTTTTTATGAATCGAACGGCTTTAAGTTTGTGGAAGAATTTGAAGAACTGTTTGAAGGCCACCCGTTGCAGACAGCCAAATATGTTTACAATTTGAAAGCACCCGCTCTGTGAGCAGGTGCTTTTCTTTGTCTAGATCCAGTCTGCTTATAATGGACGGTAAGGTGTATCATCATCGCGGCGCGTATCATCGCGACGGACGGTGTCGTCTGTTCTGCGAATTTCATCCTCTCGGCGTACAGGTTCATCCGTTCTGCGGACATTATCTTCACGGTAAAGCGAATCATCTGTTCTGCGGATTTTGTCATCGCGGTAAGCACCGTCATCTCTTCTATGCAATTCATCATCGCGCATCGGCGGTTTGCGCACGAAGCACATGATGGCAGCAATATAGAATAGAATCGATGTCAGCGACAAGACGCCTGCCAACAGACCTGCAAGGATGAAAAATATGCCGGCAAGACTTGCACTGCTGGTTTTCTTCAAATTAATAAGAGCTACGATTGCTAAAATTGTGCTTAGTGCAAGCATTGCAACAAGGGCCCAGCCGAACACGCCGGTTCCTTCCATGATGAAGTCCACAACCATTTGAGCTTCTTCAGGACTTCCCTCAAAAGCGGGGTCGTTCATAATTTCCTGCTCAAACTGCTCAAATTCGGCCGTACCTTCCAGACCACTGATACTAGTGATTAACCATGCCAATAAGATGATCGTAATAATGTTAAATACAATTCCAATTATGCCGAGGACTCTTTCTCCTGTCCTGCTGATTGTTCCATTATTCATCTAACTACCTCCCTATTATTTGCAGCCGCACCAACTTCCAAAAACGGCATGCAGAAAACTTGTTACATAAATAAGATTCCCTGAAAAAAATTGCTGAAACATGTTTAGAATGCTTTTACCCGGGTATTTATTTAGTAACAAACAATATTACAAACATTTGAGAGGGGTTCTATAAAATGGAAAAAAACTTAGTATTTAGCCAATCAGATTTCATGTACGGTGTAGGTGGAGCTTCAATTTTAACTGGTATCGTATTCCTTATGACATTCCTATAAGAAATTGGAGGTAGTTATGAAAAACTACATAACTGAAATATAGAAAAAGCAATCCAAACCATATAAATGGCGGATTGCTTTTTTGTGTTTCTATGTCCAGACTCCAGTGGCCCAGCTCTTCGGGTCATAAGCCAATCCAGCTGCCATGGCAAAGAACGCCACTCTGCTGGCCTGTCTTATGCCTTTCAGAGCTTAACGGGCACTGTCGCTTTTCTTTGTCCAGACTCCAGTGGCCCAGCTCTTCGGGTCATAAGCCAATCCAGCTGCCGTGGCAAAGAACGCCACTCTGCTGATCCGTCTAAACCCGTATTGCTCCTGTCTCTGTCCCTGCATCGCTTCGCTAGCTTCGGAACATGAAAGTGCGTTGCATCGCTAACGCTAGCTTCGAGACATGAAAAACCGTTGCATCGCTGCGCTAGCTTCGTCGCAAAGAGATGGACCAAATTACATTTGGTCCATCTCTTGCCTTACAGAGCTTAACGGGCACTGTCGCTTTTCTGCTTTTACACTTTAACGTCCTCATACTCATCATATCGATCAAAGACGGTCGCTACGTAAGAGCAGACAGGCTCGATTTTGTATTCATTTTCCCGTGCATATTCGACTGCGCGGTCAACCAGCTTTTTAGCCAATCCCTGGTTGCGCATATTTTCATTTACAAAAGTATGTTCCACGACCATAACGTCGGCCATTTGGGTCCAGGTGATTTCACCATTGACCGTTCCATTATCTTCATTGCGGAATGCAAATTCATCCTGGCCAAGCTCTACCATTTTAAAATCCATCTTCCATCCTCCTCGATTAATGCTTATTAATACTCAACGGACGCAACGATGCTTCTATTTCAGCTCTTTTTGGTTCCAGGAATGGCGGCAAAGCCAGTTCTTCCCCTAAACTTTCCAATGGTTCATCTGTCGCAAAACCAGGTTCATCCGTGGAAAGCTCAAATAGAATACCGTTTGGCTCCCGGAAATAGATGGCTTTAAAATAATACCGATCAACTTCCCCTGAAGTCATAAATCCGTTTTCACGTAAATATTTATTCCACTTACTGTACTCTTCAAAAGTCTTTACCCGGAATGCCACATGATGAACACTGCCGCGTCCAGGACGTTCCGGCGGAAGATCCGGACGTTCCTCTACATGTACTTCGCCGGCAGGACCGCCTTTTCCTGTCGAATAGACAAAAATATCTTCCATTCCATCAACTTCCGATGGATAGGAACCGATTTCCTTGAAGCCCATAATTTCAGTTAATACAGTTGCCGTCCGATCTTTTTTACGGACAGTCAACCGCACATTCCCCAAACCGACAATCGCATATTCTTCCGGAACTCCGGCTTTTGTCCAAGGAATACCGTACTCAATGCCTGTGCCGTCGTCAACAGTCAGCATTAAGCGGGAACCTTCAAAGTCTTCAAATTCCAAAGTCTGGCGATCGAATCTTTCACGGATTTCACCGTGCGGCACCTGAAATTCCTCAAAACGCTTCAACCAGTATTGCAAAGCTTCCTCACTTTTCACACGAAAAGAGGTATTGCTGATACTCGAAACTCCAGGATAAGTGCGCCCAGCCATCGGTATATCGAAGTACGTCATGTCTGTCCCCGGCGTACCTACCGCATCTGCGTAAAACAGATGATAGGATGACGTTGAATCCTGGTTGACGCTTTTTTTCACAAGGCGCATGCCGAGAATCCGCGTAAAGAAATCATGGTTTTTATCTGCATTGGCCGTAATTGCTGAAACGTGATGGATGCCTTCCAATTTCATAATAAATGCCTCCTTAAATTATCTTGAATTCGAGATATTAATTAAATAATAACATCCTCGGTCTCCTCCAGCAAGAAAACGGCTTGCTGGCAATAATATACGTTTTTAACTTAACTACTTCCCTTTAATAAAAAGAAGCAGCCAAGAATTTTTTTAGCCTCATAAGAAAAGTAGAAAACCGATATTCCGCAAAACAGCTTCGCTTGCCTGGGGGCTCGCGCTGAGCTAACTCGTGCTCGGTAGCCTTCACCCGAGTGGATCTCAGCACTTCGCTTGCTCCCCTGGCGTCTTCGCTGTTTTGCTCCATATCTTTAAATCACTTTCTATAGAAGATATTTCATTCTGAAAAATGTCTAAAATGAAGTGACAGACGGTGAAGGGCAAAGATGTGCTCCTGTCTCTGCATCGCTTCGCTAGCTTCGAGACATGAAAGTGCGTTGCATCGCTGCGCTGCTTCGTCGCAAAGACTTGTCCTCGCAAGCTACGGCCAATGCCTTTCCTGCGGGAACAAGAGTGAGTCCTGAGACCCTGCAGGGAGCATCACGACTGAGGCGGGCCTACGCCGCTCCCCGCGGAAAGCATCCGTCTAAAATGGAATGATTATAGAAGTTGATGGTTTCTCGACAGCCTAAAAAAGCGGACAGCCTCGGCTGTCCGCTTTTTCAAATTAGATTAGTTGAACCATGAACGCACACTGTTCGCCAGGTTTCTGAAGAATTCCTTGACGCTATTCCAGAATCCTTCGTCATTAACGATCGTGCCGATCTTGTCTTCAATCGTTTTGCTTAAATCTTCAAGTTGGGTCGACCATTGTGAAAAGTCGATATCCAATTGGCGGATCCGGTCCATCAAATCGATCAATAATTGACGGTCTTCCGGACTCAATTCGATTTGCAGCTTCGACAATTGCTCTTCTACAATCTGTTCGACATCTTCACGTGAAGCAGGATTCTGTTCAGCAATCTGCTTTTTGATTTCTGTCAGCAACTCGCTTACTTTCGCTTCGTCTACGTCTTCAGCGAGTTCCGTCGCTACTTCAAGTTCATCGTTTGCGACGTCTGTCCGTTCAGGATCCAATTGTTCGCCATTCACTTCATAGGCTTTGTATATACCTACAAGTGCTGAGTGGCCAGTTACCGGTTTTGGTGCAGCAACTTCAACTGTCGCATTCTCGATTCCTGCCGTCAGCATCGCATTGGCATACATTTCTGTCGTTACTTGCGTAATATTATCCGGTGTTACTATTTGGATGACCAGGCCTTCGCCTTCATCTTTACGTGTGATTTTTGCTGAAGAAAACATACGCGCACGCGCGTCCCCGTCTTTGATATAAGTGACAAGATCTTCCCCAGTGACTTCGATTTCTTCCACTTCAGCCTCTTCTTCAACACTCAGGCTTTCAGCGACACTTGCTTTTTCGTCTTCAGAGAGGTTACCCCCGTAAACTACAATCGGCACTCCGTATTTTTCATTGATGCCGACATTTGCTGCAGCCCAAGAAGGAATGAGCGTCGATACCATTAAAATCATTGCTATGGTTGCTATCAGTTTCTTCATCTTTTTAGCCCCTTTCATAGAAATAATACGAATCTGCTTCAGAAAGGTTGCATTAATGCTGCTGAAGTTTGGTCCAGCCGTCTTCTTGTACAATACGACGATCTTTGTAAAGTCGGCCCAAAGCACGTTTGAATGCAGCTTTGCTCATGCCGAACATTTCCTGGATTTCTTCAGGTGAAGATTTATCACCAAACGGCATTTGGCCGCCTGATTCAGTTAAATAACGCATAATTGTTTCTGCGTCATCTGATAAGCGCTCCTGCTTACGGGGCAGCAGCGAACCGTTTAATGTGCCGTCATCTTTCACTCCGATGATGCGCACTGTTTTTTCTTCGCCGAGGCGCGGTTCTTCTTCCCTCTCAGTTTCGTGGACAAAAATCCGGTACATTTCCGGAACGGAAATCATGAATGTGCCGACTGGCAGCAAGCGATAAGCCCGCGCTTTCAAATCCTGATTATAGACAGACGTCGGCGCTTCAACATACAATTCGTTGACCTTTTCTTCCGTCGCCAGGCGTCCGTATAAATCGCCGTAACGGTCTGTCCGGATCGTCATGAAAATGTGGTCGCCTTGTTGTGGCCATAGTTCTTCAAATTGCGGCAAGTCTGCCGGTAATAAATAAACTTCGCGTGTAGTGCCGATATCCACTACTGCGCCTTCTCGCTTGGAGACTTTCAACACTTTCGCCCAGCCGTAAACGCTTGGCAAAATATGCGGAATCATAGGTGTTGCTGAAATGCCGCCTTGGCGGTTGCGGTAAAGGAAAACTTCAATTTCTTCTCCTATTTCACGGCCTTCTTCGATTTCCGACTCGTTCATCAGAACTTCATCACCTGAACCATCTGATAAGATCCACTGGGAACCCGACCGGTCCTTGATTTGTAATACTGCTTTTTCACCTGGATGCAATGCCATAATGAAACCTCCTGTTTCGTTTAACTATTCTTTTCTTCATTTTTAAGTTTTTCCAGCTTTTCGATCAGTTGAGGGTTTTCCTCAAGAACTTGAACAAGGTCAGCAATACGATTAATGGAATTCCAGCTTAAATGATGTTCAATTCCTTCCACATCATTATAGATGCGTTCCTCCTCGACACCGATCAACCGCAAAAACTGTTCCAGCAGATCGTGTCTTTTAACCAGCCGCTTCCCTAATTTCTGTCCTTGCGGCGTTAATACCAGCCCACGGTAGCGTTCGTAAATCAGATAACCGTCCTTATCCAGTTTTTGCACCATTTTTGTTACCGATGATGGCAGTACGGATAACGCCTCGGCTATATCCGAAACACGCGCATAGCCTTTCTGCTCTATTAATGAGTATATAATTTCAATATGGTCTTCCATACTTGGAGTAGGCAAATTTCGTTCCTCCCTAACGTAGCTAACCTTAAGTTTACTATACCCTTACCCTATGAACAACTGAGCCTTTCCAACACTTAATACAGTTTTTTTTACCGAAAGGTTTGCGGTGTATTTTTTGAGGGTACATATTACTATCTAAGCAGAAAGGTCGGTGAGAACACATGGCTCGTATTTTATGGATTATTCTTGTAGTTATTTTAGCAATTTGGCTTATCGGATTTTTAATGGACGTAGCAGGCGGATTAATTCACCTACTATTGATCGTAGCAGCAATCATTCTAATCGTTAACTTGATTTCCGGCAGGAAAGGGATATAGAAGAAGAGACGGCGAGGGCAATCCTCACCGTCTCTTTTTTTGTTTAAACCTGCTGCTCTCTGATTTTCGAATAAACACATGTATCTCGTAATTTATTGTCCAGGCGGGAAATAGTTTCCTTACGGAGTATACCTTCAAGCTTGAAGTTCAATCTTTCTGCAACGGCGCGGCTTCTGACGTTATCAGGGTCGCATCTGATTTCTACACGGTTCGCACCGAGTTCGTCAAATGCGAAACGCGTTATGCGTTCAACCGCTTCCGTCACATAGCCTTTTCCTTCAAAGCGGTTGTCGACCCAGTAGCCGATTTCAAACTTCCGCACTTCCCAGTCGATGCGGTGAAGCCCGCTTGAACCGATGAATTCCCCGGTTTCTTTCTGGAAAAAATGAAGGCGGAGATCTTTTCGCAATTGGAAATCGGCCGCCGCTTCTATAAGATTCGCTTCAATCTGTTTCAAGTCTGGCTTCTTCTGCGCAAACGGCATCCATGGACGCAGCGATTCAATTGAATGCTTGATCGCTTCATAGCTGTGGATTGCATCTTCACGGCGCGGTGCACGGATCAGCAAACGCTCAGATTCGAATTCTTCCGGGAACTCAAGCAGGACAGGATTGAACGGTGCCCCTGTTGATTCCGCAATCGTATCTTCCCATAACACGGGCGTCGCCACTCCCTGCTGCCAGTCTTCACGAGTCATACCATACGTGACTGCATCGAAATAACGGTTGTCTTTTGCAGAAAACCAGGCTTGCCGGATATGTGCCTCTTTTACAAAGCCCGTCCGTTCAAAAGCCTTGCGCATCGCAAAGTTGTCGTGGCGTGTATGGCCTTCGAGCCGGATTTTCTTTTCGGGTAAGGAGAAAACGAAATCTGCAGTCATTTTCAACGCTTTCGGTCCATAACCTTTTCCTCGGTATGGATCGGCAATCCGCAAATCGAATAACGGGATGTCATCCTGCAAGTCAAAGATTTTCACAAGCCCCACTTGTTCACCTTCATCGTTTTCCACCCAAAAGGTGGTTACCTGATCAGACTGGTAACCGCCTTCTTCTATTGTCTTCTGTATCAACGCGCGGACAGGATGTTCCTGTCCGTGATATGGCCAGGAATTCGTTGTCATAAAATGGATTAGCTGTTCCTGCTCTTCCATTGTCCATTCAGTTAATTTCAAAACAAATCCTCCAAGCATTCATTACTTACTTTTGAACCTTGACCAGGCGCAGAGCATTCAAGATTACGAGCAGAGTCGCACCCATGTCTGCGAAAATCGCAATCCATAAAGTGAGCCAGCCCGGAATGATCAACAGCAAAGCAATTACCTTCAGCCCCAAAGCAAACATGATATTTTCCTTTATTATACGCAATGTCTTGCGGCTTAGTCGAATCGTATAGGGAAGTTTTTCAAGATCATCAGCCATAAGCGCAATATCAGCTGTTTCAAGCGCTGCATCAGTACCCGCTCCTCCCATGGCAATGCCAACTGTAGAAGCCGCCAGCGCCGGAGCATCGTTGATGCCGTCGCCGACCATCGCCACTCGGCCATATTGCTGCTGGAGCTCACGGATTGCAGAAAGTTTGTCTTGCGGCATCAGCCCTGCCCGTACATCGGTAACGCCGATTTCCTCCGCGATTGCATTGGCTGTTGCCGGATGGTCCCCTGTCAGCATAATGGTGCTGTCGATGCCCATCTCTTTCAACTTCCTGATAATGCTTGGGCTTTCACTTCGGATTGCATCAGCAACGGCAATGACGCCGATAAGTTCTTTTGCCTTAAAGACAGCCATCACCGATTTGCCGCCCCGCTGAAGACGGCGGGCGTGTCCAGGGATTTCAAGACCGAATTCTTCTGCCCAGAGCAAGCTGCCGATATGGATTCTTTCTCCGCCAACCTGGGCATAAGCCCCTTTTCCGGTAACCGAATTAAATCCTTCAGAAGGAAGGAGCAGATCAGCTTCTTTGCTGATGGCACGCGCCAACGGATGCTGTGACATCGCTTCAGCTGAAGCGCCCAGTTGGACCAGCTGCTCTTTCGTATAACCATTTTCCGGAATTGCATCCGTCATTTCGGGATATCCTTTTGTCAGCGTGCCGGTTTTGTCGAACGCAACTGCGTTGATGCGCCCCGTTTCTTCCAAATGGATGCCACCTTTGATGAGGACGCCTTGTCTCGCCGCATTGCCGATTGCTGTGACAATGGCAACTGGAGTTGAAACGACCAGCGCACAAGGACAGCCGACGACCAGAACAGCCAAACCTTGGTAAATCCACAGCTGCCAGTCGCCTGTCATGTAACCCGGCAATAAGGCCGTTAAAAAGGCAATGGCAATGATGGCGGGTGTATAGTATTTTGCGAATTGGTCCACGAATTTTTGCGATGGTGCTTTTTCCGCCTGCGCTTCTTCCACCAGGTGGATGATTTTAGCGATCGTTGTGTCTTCAACGCGTTTGGTAACAGTTACTTCAAGCGCGCCCTCCTCGTTCATCGTGCCGGCAAATACGTCAGTTCCCGGTGTTTTAACTTCGGGAATCGACTCACCGGTGATGGCCGCCTGATTAACCGCAGATTCTCCCCGCAGGACAACGCCATCCATCGCGATTTTCTGTCCCGGTTTGACGATAAGGACATCACCGATACGTACATCTTCCGTATCCATTTCCAGTAATTCACCATTCCGTTGGATCAACGCACGTGCTGGTGCAAGATCCATAAGGCTGCGGATCGACTGGCGCGCTTTGTTCATTGAAAAAGACTCAAGTGCTTCACTGATTGCAAATAAAAACACGACTACCGCACCTTCACGCCACTCACCGATTATGGCAGCACCGATGACCGCAATCGTCATCAATGTTTTCATATCAAACTCTAAACGGCTGAGGTTCATTAATCCGGTCCGGAACATATGATAGCCGCCGATCAGCATTGAACCGCCAAACAGGCCGATTGCCCAGGGATTGCTTTCACTTGTCTGGAATGAAAGGATAACACCTGCAATCAGCAGCACAAACGAAATTGCGGTTTCAAGCGTCTGCTGCCGTTTGTAAAAAGGCGTATGCTCGACTTTCGCCTTCTCCGGATAAACCCGGATATGATCAAATGCTCCCGCACGCTCCAGTTCCTCGATGGAAACATTGCCGTCTACGGTAAGCTTCGATGCCCCGAAATTCAATTCAACATTTTTGATGTCCGGTAGGCTGCGAATATTCTTTTCGAATTTTGCAGCGCAATTTGTACAGGACAAATTTTCAAGACGGTAAGTTTTAACCAATTTCCTCACCTTCTTTCGTGTGCTCATGTGCAATAGTCACAAGCTGATGGACGTGCTTATCCGACAGCGAATAGTATATTTGTTTTCCTTTGCGTTCCGACTTTGCCAATTTCCGTTCACGGAGATAGCGCAGATGGTGGGAAGCAGTAGCTGTTGATCCACCGATTACCGCAGCAATATCACAGACGCACATTTCGTCTTCTATTGTTAACGCGTAAGCGATTTTTAAACGCGTTTCATCTGCCAATGCTTTGAAAAGAGTGGCCACGTCAGCGAGATCAGTCATTTGGTTTTGAACATTTTCCACTTTCTCGGGGTGATCTTTTGATATTTCACAAACTTCTTTCATACTTGCTCTCCCCCTTCAATCAAATATCCGTTTGATTGTTTTCTTCAGTGTACATCTTCTTTTTTTCATAGTCAAACCTTCATTTGAATGATTGCTTCCTTACGTAAGAAAAAGGAGATGCACCGTTTATTGTCGAATAAATACTGTAAGATTTTCAGTCGAAGGGGGAATGGGATGTACCAGAAAATACTATTGGCAGCGGATGGTTCGGAACACTCAAAAAGGGCTGCAGCTGAAGCACTAAAAATGGCTAAAATGTTCAAAGATGCCGTTGTAACTTTGCTTTATGTCATCGATTATGAAAAAGCCCGAACCGAAGTGCTGAACGACAAGCTCAGCGAAGAACTTCATCATTACCGCCGGCAACTGCTCCTGCCGCTTGAAGAGATTTTCAGCGCGGCCGGTGTACCTTTTGAAACCACGACCCTTCATGGTACACCCGGACCGACAATTATAAAGCACGCCAATGAAAATGATTATGATGTCATTTTTATCGGCAGCCGCGGCCTCAATGCCTTTCAGGAAATGGTGCTCGGTAGTGTCAGCCATAAAGTGGCAAAACGCGTTCATGCCCCTGTAGTCATTGTCAAATGAAATAAGAGGCTGGAAACCGACGATTTCCGTCGGTTTCCAGCCTCTTAACATTAAAAAATCATATATGCCACTGCGAACAAACCCAATCCGCCGACAAGATTTGCGGCCAGATAAGAAATCCCCGCCAACCACTTGCCATCTTCAAAATCCTTTACAGCATCAAGCGACATTGTTGAGAAAGTGGTAAATGCACCAAGAAACCCGGTCAGCCAAAAAACGGATAAATTGCCGCTTCCGACAAATGCACCTATCACAAATGACCCGAGAATATTCACAAATAAGGTGGCAATTTTAGGCTGACGCCAGCGGCTTTCTGCTACCAGATAAAACAGGTAGCGGGCCATGGCACCAAGGAATCCGCCAAGTGCAATTTCAATCAGGCTCATTCCTTCACACCCTTCCTGCCAAGCCATAATCCTGCAGCTGCTGCAGCTACTGCCGCCGCTGTCATTGCGAAACCATAAACTATTCCCGCTGCTGCAGATGACTCAAGTGCACGAAACCAATCATTCGAGAAGGCTGAAAAAGTCGTGAACGAGCCCAGCAATCCGGTCGAGATGAACAGCCGAAGTTCAGCGGATTTTCCGCTGAGCTTCATGACTGCGAAGCCGATCAGGAAACTGCCGATGATATTGATGACCCAGAGACTGACAGTTCCCGGAACCGCTGCATATATCCAGGCACGCAGCAACGAGCCCGCCATCCCTCCGAATCCTACTGCCAACATCCTTTTCAAATCTAACGCCCCACATCTTTTTTCCTCATTATAACTTACTCAGCTTTCAGTGTTAAGGTTGACCCTTCTGCTGATCCATCGATTGGAGTCTCGTGATAATTGCCTTCAGCCCATTTATCCACCTGGTTATGGAAGAAATCCGATTTCATGTGTCCGCTAAGCCCTGGTCCAACGATATGGTAAGCACTCGACAAATCCGAAAGGTCTGCAACGAAACGCCAGGCTGCTCCGTGGTCAACATTTCCTTCTTTATCAAACGCAGCCGCCTGAACGGTGATATTCGAACCGCCAAGCGGCACAGGATCCGGGTTCAGGATGCTCTCGAAAATCGGAGATGCACCAGCCAGCGGATGCGGGAATGTCAGTTCATGGTATTCTCCCCAATTCCAATCTTCCGGGTCTCCGCCAAATTCATCTTCAATTTCCGTTAAACTCGTTTCCAGTGCACCTGTCAGCCATTTTCCGACGCCGCCGTATTCACTGACCCACGTTCCGTCATTGCCGGCAAATGAGTCGCGCATCATCGCATCAGTAATGTGATTTTTGCCCGGCATCAAGTCATAGACATCCTCCGGGAAACTGTCTTCCAGCAATGTATGAGGCAGCTGCTTCATCCATTTATGGAAAACGAGCGGTGCTGCCTGGTCTGCATGATCGAATTGATCCCAGTCGGCAAGCAGCTCCATCACTTCATCGTACTCATCACTTTCTGCTCTGACCGTGTCGATCATATCTGCCAGAAATTCGTCAGCGTAAAGGTTTTTCTTATCCATCTGCAGCTCCATCATATCTTCCGGCGTCAGCTCATCCGACGCCTCCAGCACCTCTGCTATCCGTTTGTAGCGATAAGGCTGAGCCCAGAAATCAGTTATATGGTATTCATAGGATTCGTCGACCACTTCATTATTCGCTGTGGCAATAAAACCGCTTTCGGGATTTACGACCGTCGGCAATTCGTTGAATGGCACATAGCCTTCCCAGCCATAGTCTGCAGAATCCCCGGGCACAGGCAACTGTCCATCACCTGTTTTACGGATTGGAATGCGGCCGTTCGCTTTATAGGCAATTGTGCCATCGGTTGCCGCAAAGACGAAGTTTTGTGCAGGAGCCTGGAAATCTTCCAGCGCCGTTTCAAAGTCTTCCCAATTCGATGCTTTATTGAATCCGAGAACTGCCTGCAATTCGAGCGTCGGCTCGAGCGCAGTCCATTGCATAGAGAATAGCGCTTCCGGATCTTCTTCTTCATAGAGCAAATCCGAAATGATTGGACCATGACGCGTCACGACCACTTCAAAATCCACCGTTTCGCCGTCTTTCACTTTGATCGGCTCTTCTCTTACTTCAGCTTGTTCCCATTCGCCTTCGTAACGGAATTGAGTCGGATCTTCCGGATTGGGCGTTTCGATATAAAGGTCCTGTACATCAGGTCCTACATTGGTAACACCCCAGGCGACTTCTTCATTGTGTCCGAGGATAATACCGGGCACGCCAGCAAAAATGACGCCGCTGACGTTCTGTTCCGGCGATTGCAAATGCATCTGATACCAGATTGACGGCGTACTTAACCCAAGATGTGGATCATCCGCCAAAAGCGGCATGCCGCTTTCCGTCTTATCACCGGAAACGACCCAGTTATTGCTGCCGTTGAATTCATTCGGCACAACGGATGCATCGAATTCACCAGCCACTTTCACTTGGCTGTTGATATTAGCTTCGATAATCGACGGTGCATCTTCCGGATACTCGATAAACAATTCCTTGGCTTTCGCTTCAGGGAATTCACCAAGCGCCCAGTGCCTTACGGCAAGCGACGACCAGTTGCCGCCAAGATCGTAGGCCATGAATTTTCCGATGGCCAGTGAATCGACCGGTGTCCATTCTTCCGGCTCGTAACCAAGCAAACTGAATTCATAACTCAGAGTATTTTCTTCCTTTGCTTCATCTATAAAAGCGTTGACTCCTTCTGCAAACCACTCCAGCACTTGCTTCGACTCTTCGTCGTAGCCTTCCCAGGATTTTTCAGCGGCATCGCGCAAACTGAAGGTGCGGAAAAACTTATCCGTATCGACAGCCGCTGCTCCAACTGCCTCAGCCAACCGCCCACTTGCCTGGCGCCGCGACAAATCCATCTGGAACAAGCGGTCCTGTGCTACAACATAGCCTTGTGCACGGTAAAGGTCTGCATCCGATTGCGCTTCGATATGCGGCACGCCGATATCATCGCGGACAACGGTAACATCTTCATCCAATACGGAGACGTCAAGTTCCCCATTGATCACCGGTTTCGATTTCCCTATGTAAGCGTTAACATAAATAAGCCCGACTATGGCCACTGCAAGCAGTACCCCCAGCGTTCCCAATAACCATTTGAGCCATTTTCTTTTTTTCGGCTTTTTGTCCATTTCCATTTTCTCCCCCTTTTCCATTTCTTACTTTTATTCGACTCAATTCCTGAAGATTCCTTTTAAAAAAGAAAAGCCCGCAAATTTGCGGGCTAGTTTACAATATCCTCTTCACCAAGAACCATTTTCACTTTTGATACTTGTTTTTTCTCTGTCAGGACATAGAGGACATCTCCAACCTTAAGTTTCGTTGTTCCGGTCGGCATGACCAGACGGCCGGATCGGATGATTGCACTGATCAGTGTCTGTTTCGGCAAGCCGATCGTCTGCACCAGCTGGCCGGCAAACGGTGACTTGCTCGTCAATTCAACTTCCAGCATTTCCGCATTCGCTTTATCCATCGATACCAATTCGAGTGAGTGGATGCGCTTAGGCGATGGCCGGCCGTTCAACTTTAATTTATTCACAAAGAATGGAATTGTTGAACCTTGCAGCAAAGCCGAAGTCAAAACGATAAAGAACACGATATTAAAGAACAGGAAACTGTTATCGAGGTTAGCGAGCATCGGGAATGTCGCCAGTACGATCGGTACGGCTCCGCGCAATCCAGCCCAGGACATGAACAGTTTTTCGTTTAACGAGTAATCGAAGAAAATTGTCGATACGAACACGGCGATCGGCCGTGCGATAAAGATAAGCACCAGCGACAGGATGAGCCCTCTCCAGATCAAGTCCCAGTCAGCCAACTGGCTTGGGAAAACGAGGAGCCCAAGAATCACAAACATCAGGATCTGCATAAGCCATGCAAGGCCTTCATTAAAACTGATGATCGAGTAACTGTGCGTCAAGTCGCGCGTGCCGATGACAAGTGCCGCCAGATAAACTGCCAGCAGGCCGCTGCCGCCCAGAATTGCAGTAAAACTATAGATGAAAATAGCAAAGCCGACAGATAACACAGCATATAAGCCTGAAGCATTCAGCTTGATCCGGTTGATGGTCCACGAAGCGAGCAACCCGAGTGCCACTCCAAGAATAGCCCCAACGCCCATTTGCAGTACAAAACTGCCGAGCATCGTGAAGACGGAGGATTCCGGAGTCAGAATCAATTGGATAAAGGCAATTGTAAGGAACATCGCCATCGGGTCGTTGGTACCAGACTCCGCTTCCAGTGTGGAAGAAATTCGCCCTTTGATATTTTGTCCCGCAAGAACAGAGAAAACGGCAGCCGCGTCGGTCGAACCGACGATTGAGCCGAGCAGTAATGCTTCAAGAACAGAAATGCCCAAAACGAAATAGGCAGCACCTGCCACTACTGCAGTTGTTATTAGAACGCCAAGTGTTGCCAGTACCAAAGAACCGCCAAGAACAGGGCGTATATTTTTCCATTGTGTCTGCAGTCCACCTTCAAACAGAATGATGATCAAGGCCACTACACCAACCAATTGTGCAACTTCAGCATTGGAGAAATAGATAAGTCCGGAAATATCACTACCGAGGATCATTCCGATGATCATGAAGAGAACGAGGGAAGGAACTCCAGCACGTGCTGAAACTTTTGTCATCAGCACTCCCATTAACAGGAAAGCGCCGCAGATAAGGATGATTCCGTTAATTGTATAGTCTATCATCATCAGCTCCCACGATTTTTTACTATTCAATTATAGCATGATTTTGTTCCATTAAAAAAACGGGAGCCCCTGAGAAAGGGGCTCCCGCCATTCGTTTACACTGTATCGTCGCCGACGATTTTCACTTCAAGTTCCAAGTCGATGCCAAATTTTTCACGAACTGCCGACTTCACCATTTCAATCGTCTGGATATAATCGTTGGCAGTTGCATTGTTTTTATTGACAATAAACCCTGCATGTTTGGTCGAAACTTCCGCCCCGCCGAATCCTTTGCCCTGCAATCCGCTCTCCTGGATCAACTTGCCGGCAAAATTGCCCGGCGGACGCTTGAAAACGCTGCCTGCCGAAGGAAACTCAAGCGGCTGTTTGGATTCACGCTGATAAGTCAAATCTGTCATTTTTGCATCGATGACATTCTGGTCGCCTTTTTCAAGCCCAAACTCAGCTGAAAGAACGTAATACCCTTTTTTTGTGATAACACTCTTGCGATAATCCAATTCCAGTTCTTCTTTGGACAACACCAGTTTTTCGCCAGTAGTAGTCAACACAGTGGCCTGTAGGATGATGTCTTTTATCTCGCCGCCATATGCACCTGCATTCATCGCCATCGCACCGCCGACAGAGCCGGGAATACCACAGGCAAATTCGAAGCCTGTCAATGTATTGGAAGCAGCGACTTTTGAAACTTCCTTGATATTGGCGCCGCCCTGGGCATATACATTCAGCCCATCAATACGGATTTCGTTGAGGCTTTTCAGGTTTAACACAATGCCTCTTACGCCTCCATCGCGTACGACCATATTGGAGCCGTTCCCCAATAATAATAGAGGAATATTATTTTCATAAGCATATTTCACTGTATAAGCAGTTTCATCTTCAGTTGTAGGTGATACAAAAATATCAGCCGGTCCGCCCATTCTTGTCAATGTATGGAGATGTAGCGGCTCGTCGATTTTCACGTGGCTGTCCGCCACAAATCGGCGAAGGTCTGATAACCATCTTTCTTTCGTCATTCCAAGCAAATCCCTTCTAAACGTTTAACTTCTAATAGTATCCGATTTTATTGCCCATTTGACAAGCTTTTATGATAAGTTACGTTCAAAAGTCCAATGAAATATTTATCTCGAATTCGAGAATAATTAATTAAAGTATATTGACATCATAACTTTATTGTTCTATAGTTTGAATAGTTATAAAAATATTGGAGGAATTCACCTATGAAAAAATGGACAGTAGACGCAGCGCATTCAGAAATCGGATTTTCTGTAAAACACATGATGGTATCAAAAGTAAAAGGCTCTTTCGCTTCATATGATGCAACAGTAGAAGCTGACGAAACCGATCTTCAAGGCGCTTTGATCGATTTCAAAATCGACGTGGCAAGCATCAACACAAATAACGAAGACCGCGACAACCACTTGCGTTCAGCAGATTTCTTCGATGCTGAACAGTATCCGCATATCACTTTCAACGCAAACGAAATCACTAAAAAAGGTGATGACGAGTACGAGTTGACTGGCGACTTGACGATGAAAGGTGTTACTCGCCCAGCCACTTTCGAAGTGGAATACGGCGGCAAAGGCGTTAACCCATGGGGCGTAGAAGTTGTAGCATTCAGCGGCGAAGGCAAAGTGAACCGCAAAGATTTCGGCCTTACTTGGAACCAGACGCTTGAAACAGGCGGCGTACTTGTCGGCGAAGACATCAAAATCACGTTGGAACTGCAAGCTAACCCAGCATAAGTTTATATATACAAAAAGGAGCTGCAGATTTAAATGCAGCTCCTTTTTAATATCGTCGAGAAGCCGTTAACTTCTTAAATCATTTCGCTATAGGCGGAAGCTTTCCGCGGGGAGCGGCCTAAGCCTCCTCATCCGCTTCGCTCCTTGCGGGGTCTCAGGACTCGCTCTGATTCCCGCAGGAGTCACCGCCTGTCGCTCCATTTGGGATTTGTGTAGAATTACGTTATGTACTTTCTTATTTAATACAGACTTAAATAGATAACCTTTGTAGAAAGTAACCTGAGATATGGAGCAAAACAGCGAAGACTCCCAGAGGAACAGAAACGGAGTTGGCTTTCCAACTCCGTTTCGAGCGAAGTGCTGAGATCCACTCGGGCGAAGTGAAACGAGCACGAGTTAGCTCAGCGCGAGCCCTAAGGAAAGCGAAGCTGTTTTGCGGAATATCGGTTTTATTTTATTTTCTCCATTAAAAAGGAGCTGCAGATTCACTGCAGCTCCTTTTTGCTTTATATTCGTATAAATACTTATTCCTCAATCCGCTTCAGCGGTTTGACGGCCGGGCCTTCCAGCACTTCGCCGGTATAAGAGAAGCGTGATCCGTGACAAGGGCAATCCCATGACCGTTCCGCATCGTTCCATTTCGTTTCACAACCCATATGCGTACAGGTGGTATCGACAAGGTGAAGTTGACCGTATTCATCGCGGTAGCCGCCGCCCGCCCCTTTAGCCGTTTTAACGCTTGCACCTTCTCCTTTTTCCAAGGAATCCGGCGTCTTCATCGGTTTTTTCAATTTACCTTTGACCAATTCCTTGGCCACTGATGCATTATCTTTCACGAAACTTGCCATGTCGACCGCCGTCATCTTCGTACGGGTAGGATTGTAAAGAGATGCGTAACGATTTTCCTTGCCAAGAACCTGGTCACTCAAAAGCATTCCCGCGAGGGCTCCATGTGCCATGCCCCATTTCCGGAAACCGGTAGCCACCAGGATATTTTCATAACCCACGGTGCTTGTACCGATATACGGAATCTTGTCGAGTGTCGACTGGTCCTGAGCTGACCAGCGGTAAGGAATATCTTCCACGCCGAAATGTTCGTCTCCCCATTTCGCCAGCGTTTCATACTTCTCCATCGTTTCGCCTTTGTGCTTGCCGACTCCGTGGCCTTCGCCGCCGATGAGCAGCAGGCGCTCACCGTTGTCGTCTGTCGCGTAACGCAAAGAACGCATCGGCATATCCGTGCTAATATACATATGTTTTGGAATCTCACCTCTTACTTTGGCAGCCACTATATAGGAACGCGAAATCGACATTCTTGCGAAATACATGCCGTCTGCGTCATTAAACGGATAATGGGTGGCCACAATCACTTTTTCACAGGACAGGTGGGACATGTTTTCAGTTTGAATTACCGGATTCTTTTTGCTGAGAATTTTCTGGGCGCGTGTTTGCTCATAGATTGTGCCCCCAAGTTTTTCAAATTCCTTTACAAGCCCTGCCAGGAATTTCACCGGATGGAATTGCGCCTGGTTGCGCATAACGATTGCTTCTTTCACGGCAAACGGCAATTCCACTTCATCCTTCGCCAAACCTCCTGGAATGCCGAGCTGCTGGTACGCCTCCGCTTCCTGTTCGATCAGTTTTGCCCCAATTGCCGTATTGGCGTAGACAAAAGCATCTTGATGTTCGAAATCACAGTCGATTCCGAGCTCTTCGGCTGTGTTTTTGATAAATTCCAAGCCTTCCATATTGGCATCATAATACCTCTTCGCGTCGACCTCTCCGGACATCTTGATCAACGGGAAATAAAACAGCCCATGCTGTGCCGAGATTTTTGCCGTAGTGTAGCCAGTTACGCCGTCAATCAGTTTCCCGGCATCGATCAAAGTCACTTTTTTCCCGGCTTTCGCCAATAAATAAGCACTGATGATACCGGCTATGCCACCGCCGACCACTCCAACTTCCGTTGACTCGTTCTTTTGCAGCTGTGGATAATTCGGTATGTCTTTAAATTCGCGCCAATAGGATTCTTTCGATTCTGGAATGTTCGTGTTTTCATTCTTCATCGCCGCATGATACCTCCTAATTATTTCATTTACTTCCTATGTACCCTCCCGTCTGAAAATTAAGCGCAAAGAAAAACCCGGAAACGCATTTGCGCTTCCGGGTTGGGTTTCATTCTATTAGACTCTCACTTTTTCAAGTGACTGAGCCATTTCTTCAACGCGTTTCATGCCGTCTTCAACGATTTCCTGCGCTTTGTCAGGATACATATTGTGGCCTTCGATAATCACTTCTTCAATATCTTCGATGCCGAAGAAGTTCATGATCATGCGCACGTAGTTAACGCTCATTTCACTCGGTGCCATTTCAGGAGTCGAATATACTCCGCCGCGGGCATTCAAGATGATGACTTTCTTTTCAGGTACAAGGCCTTGTGGACCTTCTTCCGTATACTTAAATGTCACACCTGCACGGTAAATGTAATCGATGAAAGTTTGCAATGGTGCTGGAATTGTTTTATTCCATAACGGAAATGCGAATACCACAACATCAGCATCAAGGAAAGCGTCCATCGCTTTGTTCGCAGCTGTCAGAATGCGCTGCTCGATATCATTCAATTCTTCAGCTTGTGCAGATTTCTGCATAGCATCGAAGAAATCCTGGCCGAAATATGGCATATCTTCTTTGAACACGTCAAACGTTTTAACGTTCACGTCAGAACCGACATTATCCATAAATACGTCGTACATTTTACTTGAAACGCCCTCTGATGCCGGACGGTTATTGGCTTTTACTACTAAAACGTTCATGAAAAACAAAACTCCTTTATTTCTAAATGATTTTTATCTCAAATTAAAGACTTCCTAATTCTAATTAATTAATGGAATCCAGTCAATTAAGTTGCTCGAGAGTCTCATTCAGATGAACAGGAATCTCCAGTGCAATAGCTTGTTTCTTTACTTCCCAATGGTTTCAAAGCTGGACGCAAACCTTCTTCGTCTGCAATTTGTTTGATGGAATCGACAAAAGCATCCAAAGGTTGAGCACCCGAAATAGCGTATTTCCGGTTGATGACGAAAAAAGGAACTCCTTGAACGCCCAATTGCCCCGCTTCCGCAATGTCCTGTTCCACTTCAGGCAAGAAGTCATCAGAATCCAGAACGATTTTCGCTTCATTGCGCGGCAGCCCCACTTTTTCTGCATGATCCAATAACACATCGTGCTTGCCGATATGATCGCCTTCAATGAAATATGCGTTCAGCAGCTGTTCGGTTAAAACCGCTTCCCGGCCTTTGGTTTCTGCCCATTTTGCCAGGCGATGTGCAGCCAGGGTATTCGCCTGAACCATATTGTCAAAGTCGTAATGGAGCCCGACCTGTTCTGCATGGGACGCTACACCTTTCGTCATTTCTTTTGCCTGTTCTATAGATTGGCCGAACTTCGCAGCCAAGCTTTCATATACTGAAATATTTGAATCCACAGGAGTTGCCGGATCCAGTTGATATGCCTTAAAAGTAACTTCGGCCTGATTATTAAAGCCTGTTTTTAAAAGTGCCTGTTCAAGTGTGCGTTTGCCTATGTAACAAAACGGGCACACATAATCCGACCAAATTTCGATTTTCAACATCATTGTTCACCTCGCCCTTTACTATATCAAGCACAAATGGCATCCTCAACGAATCTGCTTGTTGAATTTCATTTACAACTCAGTTCCAAATTTTCAAACTAAAAAAACTGACTCCCAAAAGGGAATCAGCTTAATGCTTCTGTAATGACCGGTACAATTTGTTTTTTGCGTGAAACGATCCCCGGAAGAAGTACACGGTTATCAACTACACTCGATTTAAATGCACCTTCTATAATATTAGATCTTCTTCCAAGAACAATCGCTTCTGAATTATTGTTCAGAATATCTGTCACAACAAACACAAAAAGGTCGAGACCTTTGTTGGTGACTTGCTGATTCATCAGCACTTCGAGCTCCTCCTGGCGATCCAGAACTTCAGATACATCAATCGCATTTACCTGAGCCACTTCAAAACGGTGATCCCCTGCTTCAAATTCCTTCGAATCGAGGGAAATTAAGTCTTCAAGGGTTTTATTGCTTAGATCCGCCCCCGCTTTCAGCATGGCCAAACCATATGCATCGACATCGACACCCGCGATTTCAGCCAGTTCGCGCGCAGCACGGATATCCTGTTCTGTGCATGTAGGCGATTTGAATAACAGTGAATCGGAAATAATGGCTGACAGCATCAACCCTGCAATATTGGCAGGTATTTCTACGCCATTTTCCTTATAAAGTTTCAGCAGGATCGTTGTTGTGCAGCCAACAGGCTCAGCGCGGAAGAACAACGGATCTGTTGTTTCGAAATTCGCGATCCGGTGATGGTCGATCACTTCAATCACTTGTACCTCGTCGATGTCGTCAGCACTTTGCTGGCGCTCGTTATGGTCGACGAGAATTACCTGGGAAGCTTCTTCTGAAACGCGCTTTACAAGACGTGGTGCCTCAAAGCCGAACTCTTTCAGGGCGAAAATTGTTTCGTTATTCATCTCGCCAAGGCGGATGGCTTCTGCTTCCATTCCAGTTTCTTTCTTGAGATATGCATAGGAAAGAGCTGAACAAATTGAATCCGTGTCTGGATTTTTATGGCCTAATACAAAAACTTTTGACATTTTTATGCCTCCTGATCAATGTTGGTTTCTGTGTAATTCTACCATAACTGTCCGTCCAGCTGAACTTTCTGCACAGAAGTAAAAGCAAATCATTCAAGTTTTAATCCCTTTTAAGAAACCCGAAAAAACAATTTGAAAAAACATAGTGCAAATTCAAATTTTATAGTATTATATGTCTACGCCTTTTTTATTACTTAATTACTTTTAATTGTTAATTTTAATAGTATAAATGGATTTTTAAAGTAAAATATCTCTATATTTGAAATTATTATATTCTGAATAGAGTTTTTTTAGTATTAAGGGACAAATCAATATACTTACTAATAGTACTAATGGTATAATTAATACAATTAATCCATAAATTCGTGAAGGGAAGTGAAAATATTGACTATAATTCTGGAAAAGAAATACATTCCTTTAGCAAATTACTTTTCATCTGCCACTAATGCAAGAATTAAACTCAGCTTCAATGAAATCGAACAGATTATGGGCCAGCAATTGCCAAACGCTGCTTATTTGAATAGAAGCTGGTGGAAAAAAACTAAAGCCCCCGCCAAGCACTTTCATGCCTGGATGGACGCTGGTTATTTTGTCAGTGAAGTGGAGACGAATCGTTATGTCGTATTTGAAAGAATTGATTCTTCCAACGGGAATAACGCCAAGAATGGCAATGGCGATGAAGACATCCTGCTAATCCGCAACGCTGAACATGGTGATGCACGGTCTCTTGCCGCTTTGATGAAAACAGTTGAAGCTGAATCCGACTTTATGCTGTATGGAAAAGACGAACGGATACAGTCTACCCAAAAAGTACGGAAACAAATTATCGAGTGGCGCCAGAGCGGCCATTCGACCATCTTTATCGCAATATTGAACGGCGAACACGTCGGCTTTCTGACAATCATCGGCAACGCGGCGAAGCGCGCTGCACACCGTGCCGAAATTTGCGTAGGCGTCCAAGCTGATGCCCGTCGCAAAGGCATTGCCACTAAGCTTCTGCAAAAAGGCGAAGAATGGGCGGCTTCGAAAAACATCAGCCGACTTGAGTTGACTGTAGTTGAAAATGACAAGCCCGGCAGAAAACTATTTGAAAAAGCCGGTTATGTATCCGAAGGCATCCGTCAGGACTCCATGGTCATCAACGGCAAGTATTACGATGAAATCTATATGGCTAAATTTTTGGATTAAAATTTGGATATGAAGAAACGGGCATCACTATTTATAGGGTGCCTATTTTTTATTGTTTTTGACCATTGATTTTTTATGAAGTTAACCGAATTCGCTTTTACTCTTAACTCCGTCAAAAGACCAAAAAGAGGCTCACCTTAACAGGCGAACCTCTTTTCTTGCATTAGTTTAAGATTATCAGCCACAGGTACAGGCCGGTCAAAGTGATGAAAAGGGTCGGAATCGTCAGGATGATACCGATTTTGAAATAATACCCCCAACTGATGGTGACGCCTTTCAATTTCAACACGTGCAGCCACAGTAATGTGGCAAGTGATCCGATCGGTGTGATTTTCGGACCAAGATCCGAGCCGATAACATTGGCATAGATCAGCGCTTCCCGTACGACACCAGTCGTATTGGTTTCATTGATGGCCAGTGCATCGATCATAACGGTCGGCATATTATTCATGACAGAAGAAAGAATTGCCGCGATAAAGCCCATGCCGATTGTCGCCGCATATAGTCCGTGCCCCGCAGTCCACTCGATTGCAGTAGCCAATACCGAAGTCAAACCGACATTGCGCAGGCCATAAACCACTACATACATACCAATCGAGAAGAAGACGATTGCCCAAGGTGCACCCTTCAGCACAGTCATCGTCTCAACAGCTTCACTTCTGCGCGCAATCGCCAGGAAGATGATGGCGACCGCTCCAGCGATGAACGATACCGGAATATCCAAAGTTTCGCTCATGAAATAGCCTACCAACAGCACCGCCAAAACCACCCAGGACAGACGGAACATCTTCAAATCCTTAATGGCAGACGCTGGAGTCTTCAATACACCAGCATCGAATTCCTTGGGAATATCCTTACGGAAATAAAGGTAGAGAACAAGCATGCTGGCAAGGATACTGAACAAGTTAGGCACAACCATGTGGATCGCGTATTCAGTAAATCCGATATTGAAAAAGTCCGCTGAAACGATGTTCACCAAATTACTGATGACAAACGGCAAGGATGCCGTATCCGCAATAAACCCGGAAGCCATGATAAACGGCAGAATCATCGCATCTTTGAAGTTTAATGCTCTAACCATGGCAAGGACGATCGGCGTCAAAATCAGCGCCGCTCCATCATTGGCGAAAAGCGCTGCCACGATAGCGCCAAGTACAGTTACAAGAAAGAACATCCGAAGCCCGCTGCCTTTGGCCAAGCGAGCCATATGTAACGCCGCCCATTCGAAAAATCCGATTTCATCAAGAATGAGGGAAATGATGATCAAAGCGACAAACGTCAATGTCGCATTCCAGACGATGCCGGTTACATCCCAGACATCACCGAAGTCAACCACTCCAAATAATAACGCTACTGCGGCTCCCGCAATCGCCGACCAACCGATTGACAATCCGCGCGGCTGCCATATAACAAAAATCAATGTGACGATAAATATAAAACTGGCTAATCCAACTTCCACTGTTCGAACAACTCCTTATTCACAAACTACTCTTTTTCCTTCTGCTTCCAAAGATTCAACCGTAATCTCCGGTTCCGGCAACAGACTGAGCAAATGGATCAGCATCGGGTAAAGCGCATGCCGCACATTAAGCGACCAAATCGTCCAGCGTCCCCGCTTTTCCTCTGTCACCAATTCAGCTATTTTTAATTTCCGCATATGCTGGCTCACCGCCGGCTGCGTCATATCCAGCAATTCCGTAAATTCACATATGCAAAGTGAATCCTTCGATAAATATTTGAGAATTAGCATCCGGTTATGGTCGCTGATTGCCTTCAAATAGGATTCCATATATACATAATCCAAACCATTCACCTTCTTTCAAGAGTTCCGCCATTCATTATATAAGTGATCACTTATTTATTCAAGGGGTTTACCAGAAGATATTTCTCCATGAAAATAACCCCGCCAGCCGAAGCTGACAGGGTTTCTTTGCTTATAGTATTATTTTGCCGAGTACTGTTCCAGTACGCGTAATGACTCGCGGTTGAATGCCGGAATGTCATCCGGGTTGCGGCTCGTCACCAATTGATCCTGGCACACAGCCACTTCTTCATCAACCAGGTTGGCACCGGCGTATTCCATGTCCGTCTGGATTGATTTATAACCTGTCGCTTTGCGGCCTTCGAGCGCTTTTGCTGCAATCAGCAATTGCGGACCATGGCAGATTGCAAAGACCGGTTTTTTTGCATCCATGAATGCTTTCGTGAAGTCCACGAAACGGTCATCCGCACGCAATTGGTCAGGCGAAAATCCGCCAGGCAGGAATAGAGCATCGTAATCTTCCGGATTTGCGTCGTCGATGCCTTTGTCAATCGAGACGACAGCTTCACCCTGTTTGCCTTTTACTTCCTTGCCTGCTTCTTTTTCAATCGTGAAAACTTCGTGACCTGCATCGTTGAATGCTTTCGATGGGTCGGTATATTCTACATCCTCAAACATATCAGTTATTAGCGTTGCAATTTTTGCCACTATCTTTCACTCCTTTGGTTTAATACTCTCCCTTATTATTCCACACAGAGAAATTACTAAACATGGAGTTCAGCGGAATTTTGATACGTAAGGATTGTCCTGCTCCCAAAACCGGTAAGGATAGTGGACAGCTTCCTGCGAATTGCCGATACCGACTCGCGGACCGACTGAAACGGCATGCACCGGATCCCCTTCCGCGATATACAATGGCCGCTCGGTGAAATGGTGGCCATAATAATCCATTGTGATTCCCATCGCTTTTGTCAGCTTGCCCGGCCCGCTTGTCCACTGCTTGATCGGCAGATGGCGGCCGCGCAGTTCCGCCATCAAATCAATTCCTTCGACCGGCTCCACCGCCCGGATCAGAATGGCGCGCGGCGTATCAATGGGCCCGCTGACAACATTGATCAGCGTATGGGTATGCATTTGATAAGTATAGACAAGGCCGGCTTTGCCGAACATGATTTCCGTCCGTTTGGTGCGCCGGTTGCCGAAGCTGTGCGCCGCCCGGTCTTCCGCCCCCATATAGGCTTCCGTCTCAACGATTCTTCCTGCTACGATTCCTTCCGGCAGTTCGTGTACAAGCAGCTGCCCCAACAGGTTGCGCGATAAGTCGAGAGTAGGCGCATCATAAAAATCAGCTGTAATTGGTTTGAACATCGTACATCCCTCCGGCCTCCATTATACCGGGTTACGCTGGGTCACTGCATGGATGAGCGGTTCAATACTTTCGATTTTATTGTCGTGAAAAGCTTTTACGATCGCCGACCCCACAATAAATCCGTCGACATCCTCCCGCAGCATTTCAATATGCTCCAGCCTGGATATTCCAAAGCCCGCGTAGACCGGCACCGGGCTCTTGGAGCGAACCGTTTTCATGAACTCTTTCACTTCCTGCGTCAATTCATCGCGCACACCGGTGATGCCGGTTACCGTCACGGCATAAACAAATCCTTCGGCCGCTTCCAGAATGTCCTCAAGCCGGTTTTCCGTAGTGGTCAGCGTAACGAGCTGAATCAGCGTGATACCGGTCTTTTTCAAATAAGGCTCGACCAGCTGCTGATGTTCAAATGGCAAATCCGGAATAATGACAGCGGATACTCCCGCTTCCCTGCATGATTCCGCGAAACGCTCCGCTCCGTACCGAATGACGGGATTCAAATAAGTCATAACGATCAACGGGATCTTTAAATCGAAATCCCAGTCCTTCATTTCGAGTAAAACCTTATCAAGTGTGACACCTTCAGCGAGCGCACGGTTGCCGGCTTCTTCGATAACCGGTCCATCTGCGACCGGATCGGAAAAAGGAATACCGATTTCAGTTGCCGTCACGCCCGTTGCCTGTAAATATTCCACTTGGCCGCGCAGCTTGTCCAGCCCTCCATCACCTGCCATTATATAAGCTACAAATGCCTTATCACCGCTATCCTTTAAATTCTTCAAGCACTTCATGCCAGCCCCTCCAATTTTTCCGCATAGGTCGCCATGTCCTTATCGCCACGACCTGAAACACAGATGATCAATATTTCGTCCGAGCCCATTGCAGCAGCCGCCTTCTCTGCTTCCGCCACCGCATGCGCTGATTCCAGCGCCGGGATGATGCCTTCGAGTCTCGATAACTTGATGACCGAAGCCAGCGCTTCCTCATCCGTCACCGCTTTATATTCAACCCGGCCGATGTCTTCCAGGTGGACGTGCTCCGGACCTACGCCTGGATAATCCAACCCCGCTGAAATTGAGTGTGCTTCCTGGACCTGTCCATTTTCATCCTGCAGAAGTTTCATGTAAGCTCCGTGCAGCACACCTTCCGTCCCTTTTGTCAGTGTCGCCGCATGTCTGTCCGTATCAACGCCTTCACCCGCAGCTTCAACGCCGATGAGCCGGACGGATTCATCTTCTACAAATGGATGGAACATGCCGATCGCGTTCGATCCGCCGCCGACGCAAGCCAGGATTACATCCGGCAAGCGCCCTTCCTTGTCGAGAATCTGCTCACGCGTCTCACGTCCGATTACACTTTGGAAATCGCGGACCATTGTCGGGAACGGATGAGGCCCAAGCGCAGAACCGATGAGATAATGAGTATCTTCCACATTCGTCACCCAGTAACGCAACGCTTCATTGACCGCATCTTTCAGTGTGGCGCTGCCTTTTGTCACGCTTTCCACTTTCGCCCCGAGAAGCTTCATGCGGAACACATTCAATTGCTGTCGTCTGATATCTTCTTCTCCCATGAAAATGACGCATTCCAAGTCGAGCAGCGCGCAGATTGTAGCAGTCGCTACACCGTGCTGGCCGGCGCCTGTTTCCGCTACAATTTTGCGTTTGCCCATTCTGATCGCCAGCAGCGCTTGTCCGATTGCGTTATTGATTTTATGGGCACCCGTATGATTGAGATCTTCCCGCTTCAGATAAACTTTCGGCCCGCCCCAAGCTTCCGTCAGCCTTGCCGCATAAGTAAGCGGCTGCTCACGGCCGACATATTCTTTTAGATACTTATGATAATCCGCCTGGAAATCAGCATCATCTTTTGCTTCCGTATAAGTCGCTTCCAATTCTTTCACAGCTTTCATCAATGTCTCCGGCACAAATTGGCCCCCGAAACGTCCGAAAAATCCTGTTTCTTTAACAGTTCCCGTTGTTTGCTGCATCGAATCACCCTTTACAGTTTTTATGAAAATTTTTATTTTGTCCGCATCTTTATTCCCTTCGGTTTCGACTCCACTTGAAACATCGACCATATACGGTGCCAGAGAATTGATTGCCTGGCCGACATTTACGGCGTCCAGCCCACCCGCCACAATAAGTCTTTCCGGATCGATCGATGCTCCGCCCAGCAAGCTCCAATCGAAGGTCCTGCCGCTGCCTCCGCGAAAATCGATTCCAGGTGCATCAACCAGTACAAAATCCGCTATCGATCGTTCAAGTTTTTTTACATCTTCAATGTCACGGACCGAAAATGCCTGTACAACTTTTACTGGAATACTGCGGATAAATTCGTCTGTTTCATCCCCGTGCAGCTGCACCATTGACAACGGGACCTTTTGAACCGCTTCCAGCACTTCATCCAGCCCGGCATTTACAAAAACACCTATTTTTTCTACTGATTCAGGGAGTTCTGCAGCCAAAGCGGCAGCCTGTTCAATGGAAATTCTGCGCCGGCTCGGCGCAAAGACGAATCCCGCCGCATCAGCTGTGGATGCAGCCCGTACATGTTCCAGCTCCTGAAGGCCGCATATTTTCACTTTCGTCATTTCTTCACCTCCGGTAAGGTAACTGCTGCGATCCATGCACCGGCATCTTCCGAACGCATCAGCGCTTCGCCAACCAGAATTCCAGCTGCCCCTTTACCGAAGGCAAACGCTGCATCCCTTTCAGTAAAGATGCCGCTCTCACTGATCAGCAGCGAGTTGCTGTCTGCTGGAAAATGTTCGGCAATTTCCGCCGTCTGCTGGAGCGAGACTTCGAAAGTTTTCAAATTCCGGTTATTGACACCGATCAATTCCGCTCCCAAATCCACTGCAACCTGCAGTTCAGCGGGGTCGTGCACTTCAACGAGCACTTCCAGCTCTTGTGCCTGCGCGTATAAAAACAGGCGCTCGAGTTCTTCTTGTCCAAGTGCCGCAACAATCAACAGAATGATGGTCGCACCGGCACCTTTCGCCCGGTCTATCTGAATTTCATCTACAATAAAATCTTTGCAAAGCACCGGCACCGAAACAAGCTGCGCCACATTTTCCAAATCCTCAATTGAACCCTTGAAATAGGATTTATCCGTTAAGACAGAAATTGCCGCTGCTCCTGCCTGTTCATAAAGTTTCGCCTGCGCCGCCACATCAACATCCAGCCGGATGTCGCCTTTTGACGGCGAAGCCCGTTTAATCTCCGCAATGACGCCAGGCCCTTGTCTCAAACGTTCGGCCAATCGGGATTTTGTTGGGAACTCACCTTCTGAAAGCCGCTCAGCGGAGGAATAGTTTTTTACCTCTTCACGTTTTGCAGCAATGATCTCATTCAGTATATTCACACCAGCACCCCCACTGCCTGCCGGTGTGCATCGAATACACTGCCCGTTTCTCCGGAAAGGATGGATTTTCTTGCTGCGTGAACACCTTCTGCAATCGTCCCGGCATTGCCGCTCGCAAAAAGTGCAGCTCCTGCATTCAGTGCTACTGTATCCAGATAAGCACTGTCGCGTCCTTCCAGCACTTCCATAAAAATTGCGGCATTGCGCTTGGCATCCCCGCCTCTGATTGCCTCGACTGGCGCCAGCGTCAAGCCTGCTTCTTCTGGATGGAACTCAACCAGCTTCTTGCCATTTTCATCAAAAAACAATAGTTCATTGGTCCCCGCGAGAGAAAGCTCGTCCATCCCGCCTGCTCCGTGGACCATCACACCGCGTTTTCTGCCGAGTCTCATCAATGCATCTGCCATCGGCTCCAGCATATCCCGGCGGTAAACGCCGGTCATCTGCACTTCAATCGGCAACGGATTGGCGAGTGGCCCGACCAGATTGAATATGGTTGGCGTCGCAATGCTCTTCCGTACTTCCCGCAATTTCCCAAGTGCAGGATGAATAGCGGGCGCAAATAAAAACGCAATGCCCGTCTTTTCAATCAATTCCGGAATAGTTGCCGGGTCAGCTGTTGTAAGGATCCCCAGTTCCTCCAGCACATCTGCGCTGCCGGTCTTGCTCGAAACACTGCGGTTTCCGTGTTTCGCGACTTTCATGCCGCATCCCGCCAGAACAAAAGCTGTCAGCGTGCTGATATTGAAGCTGAATGAACGGTCGCCGCCTGTGCCGCATACATCGATCAACATCCCGCTCGTTTCCGGCAAACTCACTGCTTTTGAGCGCATCGCTTTTACCAGGCCCACCATCTCATCAGCTGTTTCCCCTTTAGAATGCAACGCCACAAGAAATTCTTTAAGCTCACGGTCTGTCATTCGGCCGTCCAATATCTCCATTGATTTGCTGTACATTCTATGCTCACTTAAACTCTCTGCTCTTCTCATCTTCATCTCTCCTCAGCTCTTTTGAAATACAAAAATCCCCGCAACCGGAAATATATCCGGTTGCGGGGACGGGTTAAAAAAACCGCGGTACCACCACGCATTAATGCATTTCTGCACTCACTCAAACAGGCTTTTCGCCTTTCCCTTTAACGCAGGGCATACGTCTGCCTTACTCATTTCCATTTTCAGGCCAGCTCTCCTAAGTCCATTCGCGCAGTTTCCCCAATCAGCTTCCACCAGCCGCTGACTCTCTATTATGGAATCCACTGCCTACTCGTCTCAATCCTCGATTTTACTCTCTGCTATTCTCATCTTCTCTGGGCTCTTCTCTCAAATAGACTTGCCATTCTACCAACAAGTTGAAGTTTACATTAAATTATTTTGTTTATTCTGTCAAGCTTAAGGTTTACAGACCCATTCGCTTCGCAACAATCGTTTTCATGATTTCATTGGATCCGGCATATATCGCTGCCACCGGAATATCGCGGTAGCGGCGGGCAATTTTGTATTCTTCCATGTACCCGTAGCCCCCGTGCAATTGCATGCACTCGCCAGAGATTTTTTTCGCGGTATCCGTCAGCCAATATTTGGCCATCGACACTTTGGAAACGATATCTTTGCCTGCCATATGTTCTTCGATCAGCGATTCGAGGAATGAATGCCCCAGTTCCACTTCGGTCGCCATTTCAACCAATTTAAACTGGGTATTCTGGAAAGCGCTGATCGGCTTGCCGAATGCCTGTCTGGATTTCACATAATCGACCGTCATTTCCAGCATATCTTCCGAAGCCGTTTGAGCGGCCATCGCCACCACCAGACGCTCCTGCTGAAGTTTTTCCATCAAATATGTAAAGCCTTTGTTTTCTTCACCAATCAGATTGGAAACCGGTACGACACAATCCTCAAAATACAATTCCGAAGTATCCTGCGCATGAAGGCCGACTTTATCCAGTTTGCGCCCTTTTGTAAAGCCTGGCATCCCTTCTTCAATCATCAACAAGGAAATTCCACGGTGCTTCGGTTCCGCTTTTGTGTCGGTTTTAACGACAACGACCACATGCGTCGAATTGATGCCATTGGTGATGAAGGTTTTTTGGCCATTAACGATGTAATTATCGCCGTCCCGGACGGCCGTTGTAGAGATATTCGCAAGGTCAGATCCCGCTCCCGGTTCCGTCATCGCGATAGCCGTGATATAGTCACCGGAAATACAGCCCGGCAGCCAGCGCTGTTTCTGTTCTTCATTGCCGTAGGATTCGATATACGGCACTGTTATATCGTTGTGCAGTCCGACACCGGTGAGACTTGCGCCAACGCGCTCCATTTCTTCGCCGATGATGACGGCGTAGCGAAAATCAAGCCCGAGACCGCCATATTGCTCTTCCACCTGCGGACATAAAAAGCCCATGTCCCCGAGTTTCTTCCAGAATGATTTTGGAATCAGGCGATCCTGCTCCCATTGTTCATATTGCGGCACCGCTTCTTTTTCGAGAAATTTCCGCAGCGACTTACGGAACATGATATGTTCATCTTCTTCAAAACGATATTTGCCCATCAGTTCGTCCCCCTATTTAGGCTGCATCCGGATTGCTCCGTCCAGCCTGATTGTTTCACCGTTCAACATCGGATTCTCTACGATGCTCTCCACCAATTGTGCGTATTCATCCGGCCGCCCAAGACGCGCCGGGAATGGAACCGCCGATTCAAGCGATGCGATTGCCGCTTCCGGCAAACCATCGAACATCGGCGTCTTCATAAGCCCCGGTGCAATGGCCATAACCCGTATGCCATCGCGCGCAAATTCCCGCGCAATCGGCAAAGTCATGGAGACGATGCCGCCTTTTGAGGCGCTGTAGGCTGCCTGGCCGATTTGACCTTCGTATGCAGCTACTGAAGCTGTTGAAATGATGACACCGCGTTCCCCGTTTTCATTCGGTTCATTCCTTTGCATGGCTGCTGCTGCAACGCGCAATACATTGAAACTGCCGATCAAGTTAATGCGGATCACTTTCTCGAATTGCTCGAGAGGCTGAGGCTCTCCTTTTGAAACGACTTTGCCCGGCGTCCCGACTCCCGCGCAGTTGACAACAAGATTTACGGAACCGAACCGCTCAATGACAGCGGCGGTTTGCTGCTCCACTTGAGCAGCATCCGTCACGTCCGTTTCCGCATACCAGATTGAATCTTCGCCGAGTTCTTCGATAAGTTTCGCCGCTTTTTCGGAATTCAGATCAAAAATCGCCGCTTTCCCGCCTTTTTCCACAATACGGCGGACGGTTGCCTCGCCAAGACCCGATGCTCCGCCTGTGATGATCGCTTTCACTTCACTGGTTTTCATCTCTTTGCCCCCGAACTTTTTATAGTCGTTCAATGATTGTCGCGTTTGCCATACCCATTCCTTCACAGATTGCGAGCAGTCCGAAGCGTCCGCCGCTGCGCTCCAATTCATGCAATAAAGAAACCATCAATTTCGTGCCGGTCGCGCCCAGCGGATGCCCAAGCGCAATCGCCCCGCCGTTGACATTCAATTTTTCAGGGTCTGCTCCGATATCCTGGAGCCATGCCAGCGGAACAGGCGCAAATGCTTCATTCACTTCATAGCGGTCCATGTCCTCAATCGCAAGACCCGCTTTCGCCAGCACTTTTTTCGTAGCGGCTATCGGGCCAGTGAGCATCAAGGTCGGATCTGAGCCGACAACTGCGCGGGCAATAATGCGCGCTTTCGGCTTCAGCCCCAGTTCATCCGCTTTTTCACGCGACATCAATAAGACAGCTGATGCCCCGTCACTCATCTGGCTGGCGTTTCCTGCTGTTATCACGCCATTTTCATCAAACACTGTTTTCAGGCCGCCAAGAACTTCCATGGATGTTTCTGGCCGTGGCCCTTCATCTTTATCAACCAAGCGTTTTTCGCCGTTTTCATCTTTCACTTCGACACCGACAGTTTCCTTGTCATATCGGCCGGAACTGATGGCATCAATCGCCCGTGTATGGCTCTGTAGCGCGAATTCATCCAATTGCTGACGGCTGAATCCCCATTTCTCAGCGATGCGTTCCGCCGACAGCCCCTGGTTGATGATTTCGTATTGCTCAGTCAGCTTGGGACTTGGTTTAGCGCCCTGCATATTCGAAAACATCGGCACCCGCGTCATACTTTCGACACCGCCTGCGATGACAATATCCATATCTCCCGCAAGAATTGCCTGCGCTCCGAAATGAATTGCCTGCTGGCTCGATCCGCATTGGCGGTCAATGGTTACGCCTGGTACATAATCCGGAAAACCGGCAATCAACGCAGCTGTCCGGGCGATATTTCCACCCTGTTCACCTGATTGCGAGACGCAGCCCAGAATGACGTCTTCCACATCACCTTTTCCGACGCCTGCCCTCTCCACCAGCTCATCCAGAACCAAAGCTGCCAGTTCATCCGGACGCGTTTCTGAAAAAGATCCTTTTCTTCGTCCCACTGCCGTTCGTACCCCTTCAACAATTACCACTTCCCGCATATCTATCCACCCCATCATTATTTATCGTCAATCATTAAGACCAAACTAAATTGAATGACTATTCATTCAATTTAATTGTACTCGAATTCCTGCTTTGAAACCATATAAAAAATCCCGCAGAGCAAACTGCGGGATCTGTTTATCTTTTTTCTATATAAGTTGAATTAATAATCTATAGTAGTCGATATTCCGCAAAACAGCTGCGCTTGCCAAAACCCTTGTGCTCCTGCATCGCTACGCTAGCTTCGTCGCAAAGCGCCGGCCGAACTACCTTCGGCCACACTTGGCTCGCGCTGAGCTAACTCGGCCTCGTTGCACTTCGCCCGAGTGGATCTCAGCACTTCGCTCGAAACACAGTTGGAAAGCCAACTGTGTTTCTATCCCCTTGGGCGTCTGCGCTGTTTCGCTTCATATCTTTAAAGATCTCTCTCAGCAAAGGCGCGGCTCAGGACTGAGCGGAGCAATAAGACGAGTGGTCTTCTCGGCTTATTGTGGGAGCTTTGTCCATAGCGCCAAAGCGTTATCTATGTTATATCTTTAATTCATCGCATACTTAGTTTTTATTCTTCTATTAACCCTTTTTCAATCAGAAAGTCTCTCGCTATATCCTGCGGCTGATCCTGGTCTATATCGACACGCGCATTCATCGCAAGCATTTCTTCTTCACTGATCTGCCCCGCAAGTTCATTGAGCAAACTTTCAAGCTCCGGATATTGTTCCAAAGCCTCCAAGCGCACTACTGGTGCAGCATCATATTTCGGGAAGAATGACAGGTCGTCTTCCGTCGTTTCCAGATCGAACAACCCGATTCGGCTGTCTGTTGTAAATGCCGGGATGACGTCCACTTCGCCGTTATTCACAGCTTCGTACATGATTGCGGGATCAAAACTGTCAGTTGCTGAAAATTCAAATGGATAGGTAGCGATCAAATCATCGTAGCCGTCTCCCTGGCGTTCATAGAACGGATGCGGCGCACCAAAACTCATATCCTCTGTTTGGGATATTTCTGCAAGATCAGAATAAGTTTCGGCATCATAGCCGCTGTCTTTCGAATAGGCCAGGGTATAGCCGTTTTCGAAACCAAGTGGTTCAAGCCACGTAGCATTTAACTCTTCCTCATAACCTTCACGTACGCGCTGCAAGACTTCTTCCGATGATTGGCCTGGCTCAGATTCCTGCTTCAAAACATCTTTCAGGCCAGTTCCGGTATATTCTACATAAAGGTCAATATCCCCTTGCTCCAGTGCAGGAGTCAAGATGGATACTTCCCCAAGACCATCTTCATACTCCACAGTGTAATCGGAATTCGCTTCTATATATTGCCCCAAAATATGCGGAAGAATGTACTGTTCCGTCCACGGCTTCCCGCCGATGACGATCGGTTCCGATTCTTCTCCACCTGTCGAGCCGCAGCCCGCCAAGATCAAGGCCGATGTTGCTAAAACACCAATTGCTTTCTTTTTCATCCTTCATTCCCCCTCTTAGTTTTTCAAACCTTTCGGCGTCGCCCTTTTCTCAATCCATTTCAGGATCAAATCGAAGCCAATCGCGAGTAATGCCACCGGCAAAGCTCCGGCAAGAACCAATGCATTATTATAGGATTGCAGACCACGGTAAATGATATCCCCCAGTCCGCCAGCACCTACAAACGTGGCCAGCGTTGCGATTCCGACAGTCAGAACGGTAGCCGTCCGAATTCCCGCCATGATGAAAGGCAGCGCCAGCGGCAATTCGATTTGCCTCAGTATTTGGGTGCGAGTCATTCCCATGCCACGCCCCGCTTCGATAGTCGAGCCGTCAACACCCGTGATGCCGGTGTATGTATTTCGAAGAATCGGCAATAAAGCGTATATGATAAGTGCAATCAAAGCTGTTGGTGAACCGATTCCGAGAATTGGCACCAAAAAACCGAATAACGCGAGACTAGGTATAGTTTGAAATATGGCTGTTACGCCAATGACCGGTTCCGCGTAACGACGATAGCGCGCTATGATGATGCCGGTCGGCAAAGCAATAGCTATACCGATTGCCACAGCTACAAAAGATAAGTAGATATGTTCCAAAAAAGCATCTTGAATCATGTCCTGACGGCTGACCAAAGTATCAAAAAAATTTCTCATACTTTTTCACCCTCCTCTTTCAGGAGAGCCGCTTTTACCAGATCACGATCACTGGCATAAGCTAAAATCCTGTCGCCATCCACTATTTGCAAATAGGAGTGGCCACTTGTTTCCAATTCAGAAAAAGCATCATCAATTTTCATTTCTCCGGAAACCTGCAGCGCATCTCCCAGCGGTTCACCGGTGAAAATCGAAATAAATTCCTTCAGTTTTCGTTCTCCGAATGAGCGCTGCCGGTTGATGCGATTGGGGCCGATAAAACTGCGTACAAACTCATTCGCCGGCTCACTGATCAATTCCTGCGGCGAACCGACCTGTTCGATTTTTCCATCGCGCATCACGACAACCATGTCCGCTATTTTCAGCGCTTCATCCATATCATGTGTAACAAATACAATTGTTTTTTGAATTTCCCGCTGCAGATTCCGCAGGTCATCCTGCAATTGCTCCCGGCTGATTGGATCCAGTGCAGAAAAGGGCTCATCCATAAGGATGATATTCGGATTTCCCGCCAAAGCCCGCACGACCCCTACACGTTGCTGCTGTCCACCGCTCAACTCCAGCGGGTAGCGCTCTTTATAGACTTCCGGTTCCAGCCCGACAAGCTCCAATAATTCTTCCACTCTTTTTGCCGTGCGGTCCTTGGGCCACTCCAATAAACGCGGCACAAGTGAAACATTATCTTCTATTGTCATATGGGGAAACAGGCCAATCCGCTGGATGACATAGCCAATTGAACGGCGCAGCTGAACTTCATCAAGGCCGGTTATCGACTTTTCATCGATGAATATATCACCTGCAGTCGGTGTTTCCAATTTATTGACCATGCGCATCAATGTCGTTTTCCCACAGCCACTCGGACCAATGACGACCGTCAATTTGTGGGTGGGGAAAACCACCGAGACATCTTTCAAAGCTTCTGTCCCGTCCTGAAATCGCTTTGTCACTTGTTCAAAACGGATCATAGCATCCACTCCTTCCTGTAACTTTCCTACTACCTTTTCCATTACCCTATTTGTTTTCACAGTATGCCTTGAGTTTTTGAAAACCATCCTTATTAACCATTATTCTCCACAAAACTTTTTCACAATTAAATCTAGTTAATTCAAAAGCGGCCGCATGGCAGCAGCCGCTTTTCAAATTACATTTTTTCCGCTTTTATCATTTTAATAGAAGCACTCAATTCTTTAAATCGCCGGTCTAATGAGCCATACTCCTTGTCCAGTGGTTTCAGGAAGCTCAGTCTCCCGAGCACTTCCTGCCTTTCCCTCTCGAGCTGCAATAAATCGAGCCGATCCGCCGAAGTATTGCGCTCCACCCAATCTGAATAGCCGCCTTCATATTTTGCCAGGCTGCCTCCTTCAAAAACAAGCAATTTTCCACTTAGTTTTTCCATGAAGTAACGGTCATGTGTCGCAATCAGCATTGTTCCGTCAAAAAATTGCAGCGTGCGCTCCAGCTCTTCCCTGGACGGCAAATCCAAATGGTTGGTCGGCTCATCAAGCAGCAGCACATTACATTCTGACAGCATAAACTCCATCAGTTTCAGTTTGACTCGTTCCCCCATGCTCATATTCAAAATCTGCTGGTCCGAATGTATTTTTTCAAAACCGAGATGATCCATTAAATTACGGATTTTCCCCGTTTCTTCAAAGCTCTCAGCCAAAAATATTTCAGAAGGGGTTTTTTCTTCCGGCAAGTCAAAGACCTCCTGACTTAAATAGCCGATTTTCATGCCTCCACTCAACCAGACGCCGCCTTCGCAATCCATCTTACCGAGCACTATTTTTAGGAACGTCGATTTCCCACTGCCATTAGCGCCGAGCAAGCCGACCCTTTCCCCGTGCTGAATAGTGAAAGTTGCATCCTCGAACAATACTCTGCCGCCAAAACTTTTACGCACATTTTTTATTCCAATGACTCTACGGCCTTTTTTTGCAGCATCGTTGATATCGAATGAAATCTGCAGTTCTTCTTTCGGCTCCACTACACGGTCCTGATCCAGTTCCGCTTGAAGACGCTGTCGTTTGCTGCGGATCTGAACGTCCTTTTTCTTCGCTTTCATGCGGAAATACTCTTTTGCGCCATCTTTTTTTGTGGAATCGGAATGAGCTTTGTCAGACCATGACTTCAATTTAGCTATCTGGCTTTCCACTTGCGCAATTTTCGCCTGCTGCTTGTCGTATTTGCGTTTCTGCGTTTGCCGCTGATGCTCTTTTTCAGTTCTGGAGACAGAGTAATTACCTTCATACTCAGTCAAAACAGCATTCTCAATTTCCCACACATGCGTCGCCACCTGATCTATGAAATGGCGGTCGTGCGAAACAAAAATCACTGTTCCATCAATCCTCCCAATTTCTTCTGCCAATAACCCCAGACTCTCCGCATCCAAATGGTTGGTCGGTTCATCGAGCAGGTAGACATCAGCCGCCTTCGACAGCACCCGCGCGAGCCGCAGCTTCATCGTTTCGCCGCCACTCAATTTCATCCGGTCTCCCGGAATACGCCACATCCGTTCCAGCATTCTTGTTTCCGACTCCGCACTTACCGCATCAAGATTCCTTGATTCCTGTTCCATATAAATAATTTCAGGGGTATTACCTATCCAATGAATCCCTTGATCACCCTGCGCTATCGCCTCCAGGAGGCTGGTTTTTCCTGAACCGTTTGCACCAATCACAGCGATTCTTGCTTGCTCGTGGATAGAAGTTTTTGCTTCTCCCACAATAACCCGGTCTTTAACCGTTATTGTCATTTTGTTTAATTTCCCTATGATGGCCATATCAATCTCTCCCATTTCGGAGAAATAAAAAAATTCCCCCGATTGATTTTCGGAAGAATTCGGCAACCCAAATAAACTGCATTAAAGCTGATTAACTAAAAATTGGGCAGACGAATCCTATTTCTTTCAAGCTGAAAAAACTTCAGTTGCTCAGAAAAAGGAATTTATTTCATCGTCCACCCGTCACCTCGTTTACATTGATGTGTGTATTTTACCATTATTCAGAATAATTTCCAACCCTAAATAAACTTGAGATACACCGGATTGGCTATTTGTTCATAACCGATTTCAATATAAATCTTATTGGACGTCGGATTTTTTAAATCGGTATACAGCATGACGAAGTCGAATTCCAACAGCAATTCTTCTGTCACTTCCGCCACCAATGTTCGCGCGTAGCCTTTCTTTCTGTGTTTCTCAGGAGTGAACACAAATCCCACAGAAATTCCGTGTTTTGAAGGACGGGATTTTTTCATGCAGGAAACCACTTCCCCTTGTACTTCCCAGACGTAGATCTCCTTGTCGTCCAGGAATTGCTCAATTTTCACCACAGCTTCCTTATGGCTGGATGCGCCGATCCCGGTGTCCTTTTCAAACAGGAGATACCATTCTTCCAACAACTCTGCATCCCGCTTATTGGCGACCCGCCAGGTTCCAGGGCTTTTCTCGAGCCCTTTTGCCACAGCATCGATCCGGTAAAGACCTTCATCCATATGAAGCTCAATTTCCTTACTCGTTTCCGCTGCCCATCCCTCTGCAAATTTACGGGCCGCCTCTTTGTCACCGATTATACCTGAAACTTCCAACCCACTCTTTTTCAGATGCCCGGCAAGCCCCTCAGCCAATTCCGGTTTTTCTTCGAAGATGATGAATTGCAGCGGATGGGGCGGCGTCATCAAAGCCGCTGCCAGCACTTCATTGCCTTCTTCCGCTAAAGCCAAATAATAATCTTCATAGCGCCCATTTCTTATTTGGTTGAGTATTCCGAGAAACAGACTGTTTCTGTCTTCATTTTTATATAGCAGCGCCTCTATCCTGTCACCAAAGGCATTGGGATCCTCATATACTTTCCATTCCATAATTCCACTCTCTTTTCTAATGAATTCATCTACTAACTATTGGCTATTGCCTCTGTTTTTCCTGCTTATTTCCATAAAAAATTTAAAAATAGCTGCCGGCAATTAGAAAACCGCCGACAGCACTTGAGATTTTTTATTCCAACTCTTTCTGCTTTGTTTCGGTGCCGAGAAAAGCCACCGACAGTGCACCTATGATAATGGCTGCACAGAACACAGCGAAAATAACATTGACACCAAAGCCCGCCGTCAGCATGAATCCAACGAGAAGCGGTCCGAAAATACCGCCAATGCGGCCGAACGACGCAGCCATTCCTGTACCTGTTCCTCTGATGACAGTAGGGTACTGTTCAGGTGAATAGGCATACAACGCTCCCCATGCTCCGAGATTGAAGAATGACAGGAGCGCTCCTGCTGTAATCAGCATCGCAAGCGACTCCGCGTTTCCGAAAGCGAGCGCACTTGCTGCAGTACCGAGAAGATAAGTAACAAGCACAAATTTGCGGCCAACTTTTTCAATGAGCCAGGCCGCTGTGAAATAACCCGGAAGCTGAGCCAATGTCATGATCAGCACATACTGGAAACTTTTGATCAACGTAAAACCTTTCAGCACCATGACACTAGGCAGCCACAGGAACATTCCATAATAAGAAAAGACGACCATAAACCAGACGATCCAAAGCATTAAAGTGGCTTTGGCATATTTTTTCGACCACACATCTTTAATATTCACTGATACAGAACGAAGAACATTTTTCTTCGCTGTAAACTGCGGCGAATCCGGCAGATTGATCCGTAGATAAAGTGCGTAGAGAGCCGGCAACGCGGTGATCAATAAGGCAATGCGCCAGCCGTATTCTGATGCAGGAATAACAAAATAAGAGATAATTGCCGCGAGCAGCCAGCCGGCAGCCCAAAAACTTTCAAGTAAGACAACAACGCGCCCCCGCTCTTTTGCTGCCACACTTTCCGAAACAAGTGTCGAAGCCACAGGCAATTCCCCGCCGAGCCCCATGCCGACGAAAAAGCGCAAAATCATGAACGCCGCCAGTGTGGTGGTAAAGGCAGAGACACCGCTTGCCAACGAAAACAACAGCAGCGTAATGATGAATATCTTCTTTCTTCCCACACGGTCCGCATAAATTCCGAATACGAACGCACCGACAGCCATCCCGATGGAATTGATGCTTCCTATCCACCCCATTTGATCTGTCGTCAGATTCCAATCCTGCTGAAGTGCTGCAATGATGAAGGATAAAATCCCCACATCCATCGCATCAAACAGCCAGCCAAGACCCGCGACCCATAACAGCCGATTACGTGTAATCGGCGCAGTATTTTTTTCAGTATCAGTAATTGTAGACATTTGCATTCTCCTTGTCCTTAGCATTCCACTTGGTGTCTTTACACCTTATTACTATACTCGTAAGGATTAATTGGCACAAGCATGCTTTTTTCAAGTAAGAAGCTGCACAAGAGGAAAAGCGCTTCCGCTCCCTTTAAAAGGGGACGAAAGCGCCGGAGTTCAATTATGTCACTAATACAAGGCTAACAGCCATCACTGCCATACCGGCTACCAAACCATAAATCGATAAATGCGCTTCGTCATAGCGTTTGGCGGCAGGCAATAATTCATCCAATGAAATAAAGACCATAATTCCGGCTACCGACGCAAAGACGATGCCAAAAAGTGTATCACTCAAAAACGGCATCAGGAACAGCCAGGCGGCAATTGCGCCCACCGGTTCTGAAATTCCTGAAAGAACACTGTAAAGTAAAGCTTTTTTTCGACTGCCGGACGCATAATAGATCGGCACGGAAACCGCAATGCCTTCCGGAATATTATGGATGGCCACCGCAATTGCAATCGCTATGCCGAGCGCTGGGTCCTGGATTGCCGACATGAATGTAGCGATTCCTTCCGGAAAATTGTGGATCCCGATGGCGAGCGCTGTAAAGATACCCATTTTCCGCAACCTGGCATATTCATCGTTGGTCGGCCCCGTATCCATATCTTCAATCGTCTTAACTTCATGCGGATTCCCGAGCTGAGGCAAGACACGGTCCAAAGCTGCCATGAATACCATCCCGCCGAAAAAGCCGGCTAGTGTCAGCCAATACCCCGTATTTTCACCATGAGCCCCGGTTAGCGAATCTTTTGCTTTGAAGAAAATTTCAATCATAGAAACATATATCATTACACCTGCTGAAAACCCTAAAGAAACGGATAAAAATTTAGTATTGGTCCGTGAAGCAAAAAACGCCAGCAAACTGCCGATACCGGTGGCTAAACCGGCAAATAGCGTGAGCCCCAAAGCAAATAAGACTGCACTGTCCATATCCCATGACTTCCTTCCACTCTTGCTGAATATCGTTATTGTATCCTTAAAGTTTCCTTAGTGCAACTTTTTTCAACAAAGAAAGATATTCGATTATTCGTTCACCTTTTCATCTTCAGGATTTCGCCCAATTTCCGCCAATCCTCCTCTTTTAAATAACGTACCGGAGGATTATAAAAAACACTGGCCGGATGAAAAGTCGGGAAGATGTGGTAATTCTCTTCTGTTTCTTTGAACACCCCTGCCTCTTCGTTCCATGTCAATATAGGCGTTTCCAGCAACACACCATGCAGTTCTGTCACTTTTGCCTGCGGACCGATCAAGCGCCGCAACCCGACGTTCCCCAAAGTGACAATCAGCGGCGGCCTGATATCCTTTATTTCTGTATCAAGAATCGGAGCATGGGCGATGATCTCTTTTTTTGTCGGGGCACGGTTATATTTTCTTTCCACCGTTTCTCCGTTCCGCTTTTTCTTAACTCCCCATTTATACGGTCGGCTTCTTACAGCACTCGTTATATACACATCTTCACGGCTGAGCCCGACACTTGCCAGGGATTCCATTAATTCTTTCCCTGCTCTGCCGGTGAAAGGAATTCCAGTTTCCAATTCATTTTCTCCCGGCGCTTCACCGACAAGCATGACTGCCGGCTCCAAAGGACCGCTGCCCCGTACAAAACCTTCCACCGAAAAACCTTTTATGCGCTTTAGCCCTAATTCCACAAGTTCCTCACTGATTTTATACACAAAATCACCTCAAAATTATTTTATCACAATTTCAATGTTAACTTTCCTGACATTAAATTAAAATAAAACTTGCATTATCAGATTATTTTATATATTATGTTAAGAAACCTAACATTAGTTAGATGAAAATGGAACAAGGAGGAGAAATAATGAAGAAAATCGAGACGATTATTCGCCCATCTGTTTTCGAAACTGTTCGGCAAGCTTTGGCGCTTGAAGGCATCGACGGATTAAGTGTCACTGAAATTGCCGGAATCGGCAAACAGGAAGGCCGCATCGGCATGTTTCGTGGAAATCCCTACAAAATGGAATTTTCACCGAAGTTGAAACTGGAAATGGTAGTAGAAGATGCCAAAGTTGAAGCCATCATTGAAGCGATACTTGAATATGCTGGCACAGGCGAAGTCGGGGACGGAAAAATATTTATTTATCCTGTTGAAGAAGCTATCAGAATACGGACGAAAGAACGCGGCGAAGTCGCGATCGGATAAGGAGGAGATTAGATGGAAGCAGTACAAAGTTCAGTAGATATGATATGGGTGATGCTCGGAGCCATGCTCGTCTTCTTTATGCACGCGGGCTTCGCTATGGTGGAAACCGGATTTACCCGTTCAAAAAATACATTGAATATTTTAATGAAAAATTTAATCACCGTTTCACTTGGTTCTATTTTATATTTCATCATCGGGTTTGGTTTAATGTTCGGAACTTCCGCTTTTGGTTTGATCGGAACCGAGGGATTTGCATTGCTGGGGCGGGAAGATGTCGGCTTCTTTGTATTCCAGGCCGTATTTGCCGCAACGTGCGCGACCATCATATCGGGAGCTGTTGCTGAACGGATGAATCTTGGGGCGTACATTTTACTGACCATCGCTATGACCGCAATTATCTACCCGATTGTCGGCCATTGGGTATGGGGCGGCGGCTGGCTTGCTGAAATCGGCTTTATCGATTTTGCCGGTTCGACAGTGGTCCACTTGACGGGAGCTGTTGCAGCTTTTGTTACTGCATGGAAAATCGGTCCACGGATCGGCAAATACAGCGGTAAAATCGTCAATTCCATACCTGGCCATAATATACCATTAGGCGCTTTGGGTGTCTTCATCTTATGGCTCGGCTGGTTTGGATTCAACGGTGGCAGTACTTTGGCGGCTGACCCTTCACTCGTGCCTCCGGTTATTGCCAACACACTTCTTGCAGCTTCAGCCGGTGTACTCGCCACCGCCGGATATACACGTTTGCGCTACGGCAGAATCGACCCTTCACTTACACTTAACGGCGCGCTTGGCGGTCTTGTCGGCATCACAGCCGGAGCAGCAAATGTATCATTTATCGGAGCAATCGCCATCGGCTTGATTGCTGGCATCATCATGACCGAGGCAATTCATCTTCTCGACACAAAAATTCGCATCGATGATCCTGTTGGAGCGATATCAGTCCACGGCATCGCCGGTATATGGGGTACCTTGGCCATCGGTCTATTTGATACAGGCGGCGGTTTGCTGTACGGCGGTGGTGCAGAAATTTTAGGCATTCAAACAATCGGCGTTCTCGCAGTCATCGCCTGGACTGCAGTTGCTACCGGAATCGTCTTGCTGTTAATCGGAGCCATCATTCCATTGCGTGTAACAGCGGAAGACGAAGAAAGCGGATTGGATTTTGCCGAACACGGTTCACAGGCATATTCCATGCAAGGCGTTTTGAAAGGGAATTCGGCAGCGCCTGAAACGTCCTTCGCACATCGCCTGAATCAATTGGGCGATGGTCCCGAAGTTCAAAAATCCTAAGAACTTATAACTCAAGAGACAGAAAAAGGGCGACCCTATTGCGGTCAGCCCTTTTTCATTTCCCACTTATTCAAAGCTTTCTTCTTCAATTTCTTTTTTAAAATTTCTTTCCCGCATCTCATACCAAACCGCTACAGCCGCGAATAACGAATAGCCGATAAACCAGCCGGCAAGCACATCTGAAAAGAAGTGTTCCCCGCCTGCAACTTGCGACAAGCCGATCCCTATTGCCATTAAGGTTGTAATGATCCAAGCCGCCCAGCGGACAAGATTGCTTTGAATAAGGCCCGTTATGAAATAAGCCAGGGTAAACAAGTATAATAATCCAACCATTGCATGGCTCGACGGAAACCAGAAAGTCTCAAGCCCTTTTGGAAGGTCCGGCCTTTCTTGGGTGAAAAAGTATTCCATCAATTGGTTCAAAGCATTTCCGATACCGACTGTCAGGAATACAAAAAACATACCCCTGTAATTCTGCCTTTGGAGCCAAAGGAAAACCATCAAGCCCAAACTGACAATGAAGATCATCCACCGTTCACCGAAAATCGACAATGCATCCAGAAAGACATTGCCATGAAGCCATTCCATCGTACGCAGATCAAGCTCCAGAAATCCTTTGTTTGTATAACTTGTCAAGATTGCAAAAAAACCGATCAAAGTCGCCATTCCCAGTGCAAAGAATAGACGTTTGATAGCCTTCACCCTCTTTCTTCAGTATATTCAGTTTATCACAGAAGGACTTCCGCTTCATTTAATGAAACAAAAAAGGCGACCCGGAAATCCGGTTCGCTTTCTGCTTTATTCGCCTGCTTATTCATGCACGTGGTAAGTGTTTTGGGTTACTTCAATAATGTGGTCAGGTTTCGGTTTCCCAATTTTCGCTTTATGGCCAGCGATATGGTCAGGATGCTTCTCCCAATTCTTCCAGTCCTCTTTGGATTCCCAGCGGACATAAAGAATCACTTCTTCGTTACCGCGGCGGACATCCTTTTTCAGAATGGTACGGTCAATAAACCCAGGCTGTTCCGCCAATTTGTTCTGCCCCGCAAAACGATCTAACACAATCTGCGAAGTTCCTTCTTTTACAACAAAAGTTTTCATTTGCACGAACATTTTTATATCCCCCTATTCATAAATGCAGAAAATATTTCCTCTGCAATTTAAACTAATTATTTTTAGTAGTCGATATTCCGCAAAACAGCTGCGCTTGCCTGGGGGCTTGCGCTGAGCTAACTCGGGCTCGTACGCTTCGCCCGAGTGGATCTCAGCACTTCGCTTGGTCCCCTGGGCGTCTTCGCTGTTTTGCTCCATATCTTTAAAGAGTTCTCTCAGCAAAGGCGCGGTTCCGGACTGAGCGGAGCAATAAGACGAGTGTTCTTCTCGGCTTATTGCGGGAGCTTTGTCCATAGCGCCGAAGCGGAATATAAATGTTATTATTTTCGATTAAGTATATTTAGCTAAAACAATACTCAGCGGTAAGCAGCCCGCTGAGTATTGTCGAAGATTATTCGAATGCAGATTGGATTTCTTTAACCATTTCGCTGACAGATTGCAGTCCGCCACCAGACAGGTACCAGTAATCCGGGTCAAGATAGATGATTTTATCTTCTTTATAAGCAGTTGTTTTTTGCACCAATTCATTTTCAAGAGAATCTTTCGCACTTGCATCCGTACCGACTGCAGCGTTGCGATCTACAACAAACATCATATCCGGGTTTGTTTCCAGGATGTACTCAAACGAAATGCTCTGTCCGTGAGTTGATGCTTCAATTCCTTCATCCGCTTGTTTAACACCGAAAACATCGTGGATGATTCCGAAACGCGAAGCCGCTCCGTATGCACTTACTTTTCCTTCATTCGCTAAAACAATCAAAGCTTTTTCATCTGTTGCACTTGCTTTAACATCTTCAATTTGTGTTTTAATTGCAGCCAGCTCTTCTTTTACTTCATCTTCTTTATCGAAGATTTCACCAAGAGTGTTCATATTACTTTCAAAAGACTCCATGTATTTCGTTGTATCCACACCCAAGTGGATTGTTGGAGCGATATCAGTAAATTCTTCATACATAGCAACCTGACGGCCAGAGATGATGATAAGATCCGGTTGCATCGCATGGATTGCTTCAAAGTCAGCTTCTTTCAAAGTACCGACATTTTCATAATTTTCAGCGTCAGCAAATTTTTCCAAGTAGGAAGGAATGTTTGCATGTGGCACACCTGCTACAGCTTCGATGCCCAGTTTATCCATCGAATCAAGAATACCGAAGTCGAATACGACTACTTTTTCAGGATTTTTATCAAAAGTCGTTTCGCCAAGTTCGTGAGTAACTGTTACCGTTTCAGTGCTGGCTTCTTTCGTGTCTGCCGCTGCTGTTTTTGAATCTGTCGCTTCTTCGTCCGCGCCACATGCTGCAAGAAAAGCAACCATCATTAATGTGAATGCAATCAATAATAATTTTTTCATTTTTCGTCGAGCTCCTCTTTTTTAAGAATTGAAATACACACAAATCCGGCAATTGTTCATCTGCTGAATCGGAATATCCATATCGTAGATTTCTTTTAAGGCTGCACTTTGGATAATTTCTTCTGTCGGCCCGTCTTTTACGACACGGCCGTTTTTCAATGCGACAATACGGTCCGAATAGACCGAAGCGAAATTGATGTCATGCAAAACGATGATGACAGTCTTGCCAAGCTCATCAACAAGGCGGCGCAGAATTTTCATGATTTGTACTGAATGTTTCATATCCAGGTTGTTCAAGGGCTCATCAAGAAGCACGTAATCTGTATCCTGGGCAATGACCATGGCAATAAATGCACGTTGGCGCTGGCCGCCGGACAGTTCATCCAGATAGGCATGCTCCATTTCAGCCAAATCCATATAGGCAATTGCCTGATCCACCATTTTTTCATCTTCCGCATTCAAACGTCCCTTGGAATAAGGAAAGCGTCCAAATGAAACCAATTCGCGAATTGTCAGCCGCACATTCATGAAATTCGACTGTTTCAAAATCGATACCCGTTTTGATAATTCATTGGATTTCATTTTTTTCGTGTTTGTCGAATCGATCAGCACTTCACCGGTGTCCGCATCCAGAAGCCGGCTGACCATTGATAAAAGCGTCGATTTTCCGGCTCCGTTCGGGCCGATGAAAGACGTGATTTGGCCCCTTTGGATATCAACAGTGACATTTTCCACGACTTGTTTTTTTCCGTAAAGCTTGCTCAATTCACGTACTTGAATCATTTAGCCCGACTCTCCTTTAATAGTAGATAGATGAAGTAAATTCCACCGATGAAGTTGATGATGACACTGAGCGTCGTGTTGAAAGTGAAGAGCCTCTCCACTACCCATTGTCCGCCGACCAAGGCGAGAACACTGATGACAATGGCACCCGTCAGCAGCACCGAATGTTTATAGGATTTGAAAAACTGATAGGACAGGTTAGCCACAATCAGGCCGAAGAAAGTAATCGGACCAACAAGCGCTGTAGCAACTGCGATTAAAACTGCGGAAAGGATAAGCATATAGCGGACAAGCGAATCATAATTGACTCCAAGGTTCAACGCCGTATCCCGTCCGAGCGACAACACATCGAGTGACGCGTTATGCTTCCAGGCAAATGCGATCAGCACAATGATTACAATTAGTGAAAGCCACACCAGATCCGAATTGACGTTATTGAAACTTGCGAACATCTGGTCCTGGACAATCTGGAATTCATTGGGGTCGATCAACACTTGCAGGAAGGTCGAAATGCTTCCGAAAAACGTTCCGAAAATGATGCCGATCAATAATAGGAAGTAAATCGGCTGATTCCCTTTTTTAAATAGGAAATGGTAAAACAATAAAGCGAAAACGACCATGGCCGCTATTGATAAGATGAAATTGACTTGTCTGTTCATGATGCTGATGTGATCGGATCCAAGGAAGAAGATCAGCAATGTCTGGAGCAGCATATACAGCGAGTCCAGTCCCATGATGCTCGGCGTCAGGATCCGGTTATGCGTTATGGTCTGGAAAACCACTGTTGCATAAGCAATCGCTATTCCTGTCAGCACCATGGCGAACACTTTAATGCCGCGTCTCGGCAATGCATAATCGAAACTTCCGTTCAGGTCATGGAAGAGATAAACTCCACAAGCCGTGAGAGCCAAGGCCACAAGTATGAGCATCTTATGTAAATCACGCATACGCCTTCCTCCTAAACAACAAGAAGAGGAAGATGAAGCTTCCAATGACACCGACCATCAGGCTGATTGAAATTTCATACGGGTAAATCAAAACTCTTCCTAGAATATCGCACAGCAGCAAGAATATGGCTCCAAGCATTGCTGTATGCGGCAATGTTTTTTGTAAATGGTCTCCTTTGAAAATTGAGACGATATTCGGGATGATCAACCCGAGGAACGGGATGACGCCTACTGTCAAAACGACTGTCGCAGTAATCAGCGCAACAAGTGTCAAACCGATATTGACGATGCTGCGGTATTTCAGTCCCAGATTTTTCGAGAAATCCTCACCCATGCCGGCAACCGTAAAGCGGTTGGCATACAGATAAGCGATAATAAACACCGGAACACTGATATAGAGAAGTTCATAGCTTCCTTTCATGACCATCGAAAAATCTCCCTGCAACCAGGCGGACATGTTCTGGATAACATCCGCACGGTATGCGAAAAAGGTTGTTATGGAAGAAAGGATATTCCCGAACATCAAACCGACCAAAGGAATGAAAATAGCATCTTTAAATTTGATGCGGTTGAGAATTTGCATAAACAGGAATGTACCCGCTAAAGCAAATACGAAAGCTACAGCCATTTTCTCAATCATGGACGCATTGGCGAACATGAGCATTGAAACGAGAATACCAAGCCTTGTAGCATCGAGTGTACCTGCGGTCGTTGGCGACACAAATTTATTGCGGCTCAACTGCTGCATAATGAGTCCTGCCATACTCATACCTGCACCCGCCAGCAATATGGCGACCAGCCTTGGCAGACGGCTGATCAGGAAAATCTGTGTTTCTTCCGACTGGAAATCCAGCAGATCAAATGGACTGATACTGCTTACTCCAACAAACAGCGAAATGACAGACAGTATGAATAATGCTGGTATTAAATATCTTTTTTTCATGACTGACCCTCATCCGTGTCCAGTAAAAACTTACTTGACTGATTATGATAGTGATAATCATTATCACTCTTTCACAAATTTAAGTATAGCATTTGGAAATTAAGTGTCAACGATTAATTGAGAATAATTTTCATTTAGACAAGAAAAAAGACATTTGTCGTTCTTTTGCCACAATTGGCATGGAATAGAAAAAGCCGCGTGTTCCACCAAATCTGGTGGAACACGCGGCAACTGAACCTTTCTCTTAATAGCCTTCGATCTCTTCGGCGTTCTCAATCACTTCAGCAGGTATAGTAATGGTGTCGATTCCATTGAAATTGCTGTACTCCGCCTGCATATCGCTTTGGATATTCACGGATTCGCCTTCCATTTCCATGTCAAAATCCATTGTCATATTAATCGTGTTAGGCTGGAAGGTTTCTTTATCGATGAAAATCTCGTAATAGATTTTATTGATGGTCATGCCGTCCATGATTTCCTGCGCTTCAACATCCAGCTCGCCAAGCATTTGGCCCATTTCTTCAGAAATCAATGCTTTGTATTCTTCTCCCGCCGCATCCAGTGTCAGAACGAATTCATCGCCCGTCTGTTCGAATGTGAAGTCATCCTGAAAAGCTTCCAGCTGTTCAAATTGACCGGCCAGGTCGCCTGACTGCTGCTCCATCATCATCAATGTTTCCAAGTCTTCCATCTCATCCGCCGGCAGTTTAACCCACATATCCATCATTGGGTCGTAACTGTAGAGGCCATCTGCTGTATAGTACATTTCCGTTTCCATATGCGGCATGTCTTCCATGCCTTCAGATACAAAAGAGGATTGGGCTTTTTGATAAAATGCCAATGGCTCGACAGTCATATCCATTGAGATATCCATTTTCATGTCCATATCCATTTCAGGCTCCATCACCATCGTCTGGTTTGTCACCATGTCCATATGGAAACTTTTCGCTTCTTCAGATGCTGCAGTCGTTTTCGCAAACAGCTCTTCCAGCGTAAGGTCGCTTGTTTCGTTTGGATCTGTTTCCTCCGACGGTTCCGCCGATTCCCCGCATCCAGCCAAGGTCAAGGCAATGGCTCCAGCTCCCATGTAAGCTATCCATTTCTTCAAATCGCTCATCCTTTCCAATTTCTGTGTTATTGAATAATACGAAGCAATCTTCAAGAAGTTTCATTAAATAATTCTATTTCCGAAATTTCAATCGTTTAATTTCCTTTTTTGGACTATACTTTTCTTTGTGGGAAAAAATCATGCTGCAATCAGTTCTGGCATCAGCCGCTCTGTCCAATAAACACAAGAGGTGAATTTTTTGAACTTAAAACATTTTTTCAAGTACTACAAACCGCATAAACGCCTATTTATCGTCGATTTCTCGAGTGCGGTAATTGTCGCGATTTTGGAATTGGCTTTTCCGGTAGCCGTTCAATATTTTATCGATGAATTACTGCCGAGCGGTGAATGGAGCACCATCGTTACCGTAAGCATCCTTTTGCTGGCCGTGTTCCTGCTTAGTACGTTCCTTCAATATATCGTCAGTTTTCTTGGCCACAAACTCGGCATCAACATTGAAACCGATATGCGCGAGGAACTTTTCACACATGTGCAGCGGCAGTCTTTCCGCTTCTTCGACAATATAAAAACCGGCCATATCATGAGCCGCATCACTAATGACTTATTTGATATCGGTGAACTGGCCCACCATGGACCGGAAGACTTCTTCATTGCCATCATGACTTTCTTCGGCGCATTCGGCATCATGTTCTGGATCAATCCAAAACTCGCGCTCGTCACGCTGATTGTCGTGCCATTCCTGGTTTGGCTGATCACTTACTGCAACATCAAGATGAATTCAGCATGGAGCAATATGTACGGCAAAATCGCCGACGTCAACGGCCGTGTGGAAGACAGCGTTTCCGGCGCGCGTGTCGTGCAATCTTTCACCAACGAAGAATTTGAAATCAACCGTTTCAAAAAAGACAACGGCAGTTTCCGCCTCGCCAAGCTTGTCGCTTATAAAGTGATGGCCGCTACCCATTCCAGCATCTATATGATGACGCGTCTTTTGACATTGATTGTCCTTGTTTACGGTGCATGGCTGAATTACCAAAACGAATTAAGCTACGGGGAACTGGTCAGTTTCGTGCTGTTCCTGAATGTGCTGATCAAACCGATTGATAAAATCAGCGCGTTGCTTGAATTGTATCCTAAAGGAATGGCCGGCTTCAGCCGCTTCCGCGAACTGATTGACCAGGATCCTGATATCGTCGATAAGAAAGGCGCCCAGCCGATTACCGGTTTGCAGGGCAATATCACTTTCGACAATGTCCATTTCGGTTATGATAAACATAAGAAAGTACTGAACGGTATCGATTTGAATCTCCGTGCAGGTGAAACGATTGCTTTTGTCGGTCCATCTGGCGCCGGTAAGACAACCATTTGTTCATTGATTCCACGTTTCTATGACATTCAGCAAGGTTCAATCGCCATCGACGGAATCGACATCCGGGACATGACCAAGCATTCGTTGCGCTCCCATATCGGCATTGTGCAGCAGGACGTTTTTCTGTTCACGGGTACAATCCGCGAGAATATCGCATATGGCAGGCAAGGCGCGAGTGATGAAGAGATTCTTGCCGCAGCCCGAAAAGCCCATCTTGAAGACTTCGTCAATAAATTGCCTGATGGCTATGAAACTCAAATCGGTGAACGCGGACTGAAATTGTCAGGCGGCCAGAAACAACGCCTCGCTATTGCGCGCATGTTCCTTAAAAATCCGCCGATACTGATTTTGGATGAAGCAACTTCCGCGCTTGATACCGAAACAGAACGTGTCATTCAGGAAGCTCTTTCTGAACTCGCAGAAAACCGCACCACGTTGATCATCGCCCATAGGCTGGCGACAATACGCGACGCAGACCGCGTCATCGTTGTGACCGAAGACGGCATCGCGGAACAAGGCGGATACAGCGAACTGCTTGAACACAATGGCATCTTTGCGAACCTGCATCGCATTCAGTTCCAGCAATAAAGAAAAGCGACAACGCCCGGTTAGCTCTGACAGGCATAAGACGATTTGGCGAAGCGGCGTCTTTTCAGCCGCACAGCCAAAGCGGCTTATGACCCGAAGAGCTGGGTCGCCGGAGTCTGGACAATAACGAAAAGCGAAAGCGCGACCGGGGTTGTTCCGGTCACGCTTTTTTACGAGTTGGGCATATTTTAAAATAGCCCATATCAAAAAGCCGGCTTCCGCGTGGAAGCCGGCTTTTCGTTATTTCCCTACAACAAATTCCTGGTAACGGTCGTAATCCGCCCGGCTCAGTTCAACCCGTAGCGAAGTGCCTTCTTCTTCGTAATCTGTTTCCCGGATGGTGGCTGTTTCATTCAGGTAACCCACGATATCTCCGCGGTCGAATGGAATGACCATCCGGCAAGTGACATAGTCTGCGAATATGCGCTGTTTGACCATCGCAAGCAGTTCATCCAGTCCTTTATCGTTTTTCGCAGAAATCCACAGGCCGTCCCCATTTGTTCTTGGATGCGGGATACCGGCAAGATCTGATTTATTATACACATAGATCGTAGGAACATTCTCCACACCAACTTCATGGAGCGTCCGGTTGGTGACATCCATCATATGGCGATATTCTTCGTGTGAGACATCGACGACATGCAGTAGCAGGTCTGAGTTACGCGCTTCTTCAAGAGTCGAGCGGAATGCACGGACCAAATGATGCGGCAATTTACTGACAAATCCTACTGTATCGGTAAGAAGGAAACTTTTATTGTCTGCCAGCAAAATCTGGCGGACAGAAGTTTCTAATGTAGCAAACAGCATATCTTTTTCGAAAACTTGCTTTTCTTCCTGCTGTCCTGTCTTTTTCAGCAATTCGTTCATGACGGTAGATTTTCCGGCATTGGTATATCCGACGAGCGACACGACCGGCATGCCTTTTTTCGTACGCTGCTTGCGCTGGGTTGTACGCTGGTCTTTAATATGTTCAAGTTCTTTATGCAATTTAGAAATCTGGTCTTCGATTTTCCGGCGATCGAGTTCGAGTTTCGTTTCACCGGCACCACGGTTTGCGACTCCACCGCTGCTGCTGCCCCCTTGGCGGCCGAGTGAAGCGCGAAGTCCGACCAGTCTTGGCATCATGTATTGCAATTGAGCCAATTCAACCTGCACTTGTGCTTCTCGCGTTTTCGCACGACGAGAGAAAATATCAAGGATCAGCATTGTCCGGTCGATGACTTTGCATTCCAGGTCTTCCTCAAGATTCCGTATCTGCGAAGGGGATAGCTCATCATTGAAAATGATCAGATTGGCTTCTGTTTCTTCATAAAAAGCTTTTAGTTCGTCCACTTTCCCTGTCCCGACGTAATGGGAAGGGTTAATGCGTTCGAGGTTTTGAGTAATTTCACCAAGCACTTCAACGTTGCAGGCTTCCGCCAGATTTTTCAGTTCATCCATTTCATAATCGAAATGTGAGTCTTTTTGAAGCTGTACGCCGACAAGCACCGCTTTTTCAATCAATATATCCATATGCACCTTCTCCTTTTCAGCCGCTTCACAAGCGCTGACTCTGTTCTCTCCATCTTATCACAAGGGCGACAGACCTTTAAATTCAAGCCATCAAATCATGTAAATGCCTTTTTGGTACAATACCCGTTCTTTGCCATTTCGAAAATAAACTTCTTCCAACCGCTCTTTTTGGCCCGTCTGCTTCCTGAACTCTATTTCACAATTTGGCAACTGCAAGCTGCCACCAAGAATAGCCTTCCACCTTCTGCTCGTTGCTTCCACATCCTCCACCCCAAATACGCAGCGTTCCAAGGTTCTGTTTTCATCGGCCGCCTTAATGGCGCCATCTGCCTTAAGCCCTTCATACCGCTCTTCATCGGTTTCATTCCATTCAATAAAGAATGGGTTCGGCAAGCGTTCCGAGAAATCCTCGTTAATAAACAGCATTTTCCACTCAATCAGTTTTCCTCCAGCAGTCCGGCGGCTGCCGTCCAGGATTCCGCTTGTCCGAAAACCTTCCGACGCTAAGCGTTCCTCCAATTGACCAATGGATTCCACACGAAAACAAATGGTCCCGAATCCCGGCCCATTGCGCAATAATAACTGCGTCAAAGGATGGGATGCAGACTCGGCGATTTGCCGATTCTCCAGTGACAGCCATTCGATATAACTATCCATGCCATACCACAAGGCGTTACGTGTCCCCCATTTTTCGTGGCGCCCTCCTATAACTCCATGCAGATTTTGCTGTCCCCAGAACTCCACCGCTTGTTCAGGAGTTTCTTCTATAAAATGTATGACGTGATCGAATTTCATGGATTCCACTTCCCTTTTCCTCAGATTCACCATATTGTTATCTAATTTAGTTTTTTCAAACTTTTCAATTTAATTTTACCAAACTTCCCCCTACCGGTAGTCTTCACGGGTTATTTTCGGTAGTCTAGGGTATATAGAAAAATAATTGCATATTAAAACAGGAGGTCATCATGGACAAAAAATTATGGATTAATCCCGTTTTCATCGTATCAACACTCGTCATCCTGCTGCTTGTCGTACTCGGAGCCTTGGCTAACGAGCAATTCAAGTCAGTATCGGACACCTTATTCAGTTTCACCACCGATAATTTTGGTTGGTTCTACCTGCTCGCCGTATTTATCATTACCCTATTCCTCATCTTCATATCCATCAGTAAATACGGTGGCATCCGTCTCGGTGCAGATACTGACCGCCCCGAATTCCCTTTTTTCACTTGGATTGGCATGTTGTTCTCAGCCGGCTTCGGTGCCGGCCTTGTATTTTGGGGCGTAGCTGAGCCGATGAGCCACTTCTTCACTACCCCTTTCGGCAATGAAGCACAAACTCCCGAAGCAGCCCGTATTGCAATGGGTTACTCATTCTTTCACTGGGGAGTCAGCCAATGGTCAGTCTTCGCAATTGTAGGTCTGGTCATCGGATTCCTGCAATTCCGAAAGAAAAAATCGGGACTTGTATCGACCGCTCTCGAACCCATAACCGGTTCAAAACCATTGGTGAAACATTCGATTGATTCTTTGGCTGTAATTGCCACTGTCATGGGGATTGCAACTTCGCTTGGTCTTGGCGTGTTGCAGATGAACGGCGGTTTGAACGCAGTCTTTGGCATCGAAAATTCATTCACTATCCAATTGATCATCATTGGTGTCATGTTCGCCGCTTATACGCTATCATCTTCCACTGGACTACATAAAGGTATCGCTTATTTAAGCAACCTGAATCTCGGATTGGCTTTGGTCCTGATGGTATTTGTATTCTTCGCGGGGCCGACCGTCTTTATCATGGAGACTTTCACATTGGCGCTCGGTGATTATATTACTAACTTCATTCAGTACAGTTTACGTATGCAACCCTACGCTGACGGAGAATGGGTCCGCGGTTGGACCATCTTCTATTGGGCTTGGGCAATTGCCTGGTCGCCGTTTGTCGGTGCCTTTGTCGCCCGCGTTTCCCGTGGACGGACAATCCGTGAATTTGTTCTCGGTGTATTGGTCATCCCACCGGCAATCGCCTGCGTGTGGATTGCCGTCTTTGGCGGAACCGCATTATTCTATGATTTGAACAACGGCACCGGTATTGCCGAAGCGGTTAATAACGATCTCACATCAGCTTTGTTCCAGACTTTTGATGTATTGCCTTTGGCGACAATTATGTCAGTTCTGGCAATCCTATTGATTTTCACATTCCTGGTCACTTCAGCCGACTCTGCCACGTACATTCTGGCAAGCATGACAAGTTTCGGCAGTCTGAATCCACCGACCGTGTTCAAAATCATCTGGGGTGTGCTGATGGCCTCGATTGCCGCCGTCCTGCTTTACTCAGGCGGACTTGAAGCTTTGCAGACTGCATCCTTGATTTCGGCTCTGCCGTTCACCGTCCTGCTGCTGCTCATGGTATGGTCATTCGTTAAGCTATTGCGCACTGAAACACCGCCCATCCGCAAATCAGATATACGCCAGTTCAAGAAGATGGAAAGAGAAGCACGAAAAGATCAACGAAAATAAAATAGTTTGAGACAAACGAAAAAGCTCAACCCTATCCATACGGAAGGGTTGAGCTTTTTTCATTATTTTATGACTTGTCTTCTTTGATCAAACGTACTGTTTCATCAAACTCTGTTTCAATTTCTGCATTTGGTTTGTAAGTAACGAGACTTACCAACCAAGCGACAAGAAGACACAGGATGAATCCTGGGATGATTTCGTAGACGCTGCCGATGAAGTTAGTAGTCGCTGTTGCGCCTGCATCTCCTTCAGCAGTTCCGGCTGAATCCCAGATGATAACAGTAGCAGCACCGACGATCATGCCGGCAAGGGCTCCCATGCTCGTGAATTTACGCCAGAATAAAGACAACAGGATTAACGGACCGAATGCCGCACCGAACCCTGCCCAGGCGTAGGCAACTAATTCGAGAATTGTTGCATTTCTTTCCCATGCAAGGAAGGCAGCTAACAAAGCTACCAGCAATACGCCGGCACGTCCAAGATTTACAACAACGGTATCTGAAATTTTCTTTTTGAATGCAATTTTATACAAATCTTCCACCAGTGCCGAAGAACTTACAAGCAATTGGGATGAAATCGTGCTCATGATGGCAGCCAATACAGCTGCAAGCATCAACCCGGCGATAAGCGGGTGGAACAGGATTTGTCCGAGCGCGATGAATACCGCTTCCGGATCTGTCAATGTCGCACTTGGATTTTGCTGGAAATACGCAATACCGACAAGCGCTGTCGACACAGCTCCGATAAGGCTGAGAATCATCCACCCAATACCAATGCGGCGTGCAACCTTAACTTCTCTTAACGTTTTAATCGCCATAAAACGGACGATGATGTGCGGCTGGCCAAAGTAACCTAGGCCCCAAGCTGCCGCGGAAATAACACCGATTATTGAAGCACCGGTTGTGAAGTTAAGCAATGCCGGGTCCACAGCACGGATGCTGTCCGCAGTTCCCTCGAATCCGCCCGTTACAAAAATTCCGATCGACGGAATTGCAATCAATGCGAGGAACATCATGATTCCTTGAACAAAGTCAGTATAGCTGACGGCAAGGAATCCACCGAAAAGTGTGTAGGCTACGACAACTGCGGCTACGATGACCATACCAAGCTGATAGCTCAGCCCAAATGAACTTTCGAAGAATACGCCGCCAGCCACCATTCCAGAAGAAACATAGAACGTGAAAAAGATCAGAATAATAATGCCTGATACAATTCTTAATAATCGTGAAGAATCTCTCAATCGATTTTCCAAAAAGCTCGGAATAGTAATCGAGTCTTTTGTTACGAGTGAGTAAATCCGCAAACGCGGTGCCACGAAATACCAGTTTAAATAAGCCCCGATTGTTAAACCAATCGCAATCCAAACTTCCACTAGACCTCCAACATAAATAGCTCCGGGAAGGCCTAATAATAACCAGCCCGACATGTCGGATGCTCCTGCACTAAGTGCTGCTACGGCAGGTCCAAGACCACGTCCTCCAAGCATGTAATCCGATAAATTGACGGTTTTGCGATAAGCGTACCATCCGATGAATAGCATAGCGATGAGGTAAATAATTAGCGCTATGATTTGATAAGTTAAATCTGACATCTTATCTCCCCCTTCCACACCATTGTAACATTCTGAGTCTTTAATACCAGTAATTTTTTGTTTCGCATGCTAATAAAAGGGGGAATTGAGTGGCAAGGAGGCGATTATTGTGCCATGGAATAAAGACGATTATCCGGATTCTTTCAAGAACTTAAACCCTGATGTACGTAACAAAGCAATTGAAATTGCGAACGCATTGCTCGAAGATAATTACGAAGAAGGAAGAGCAATTTCGATTGCCACAGCCCAAGCCCAAAAATATGTGGAAGGAGACAAAGAACACCCGATCTATGAAATCCGATCACACGATGATGGCTGGCAGTTGAAGAAAAAAGACAGTAAGAAAGCGATTTTAATTGAGGAAACAAAAGAAGAACTAATGGATGAAGCAAAACGTTATGTCACCAAGAACCACGGCGAATTGCATATTTACTCAAATTCCGGCGAACTGCAGGATACACTATACGAAGACTAGGAAAAAATAAAAAGCCGCTGTCGAGAAACTGTCGATTACTTCAATCATTGCGCTCTAGGCGGGAGCTTTCCGCGGTGAGCGGCCTGAGCCTCCTCGTGCGCTTCGAAAACCCTGTGCTCCTGCAGCGTTTCACGCTTCGTCGCAAGCGCCGTCACTGCTTCCCGCAGGAAAGACATTGGCCGAAGCTTGCGAGGACAAGTCTTTGCGACGAAGCAGCGAAGCGATGCAGGAGCACATCTTTGCCCTTCACCGCCTAGCGCTTCATTCTGGTTTCATGCAGAATCGTTATGAACATCTTTTTACTTATATCAACCTATTATGAAACTCCATTTAGAGAAGGCTAACAGAGATATGGAGCAAAACAGCGAAGACTCCCAGGTGAGCAGGCGAATGCCGACGAAATGCAAGATCCACTCGGGCGAAGTGGAACGAGCCCGAGTTAGCTCAGCGCGAGCCAAGAGTTGGCCGTAGCCTGCAAGGCCGGCTCTTTGCGACGAAGCTAGCGCAGCGATGTAGGAGCACGGGTTTTGGAAAGCGGAGCTGTTTTGCGGAATATCGGTTTCCTAGCTTTCTTTCTCAACAAGCATGAAAAAGCCGCTGTCGATTGACAGCGGCCTTTTACTTGAACCAGCCTTTTTCCTTGAAGCGTGATATCGCTTCAATCCGATTTCCAACTTCCAGTTTATCAAGGATAGTGGAAATATAATTACGGACCGTACCGGAGGTAATGAACATTTCCTTTGCAATTTCATTGGTGCTGCGCCCTTGCGCAATCAATTCCATTACTTCTCTTTCCCGCTCCGTCAAGGGATTGTCTCCTGCATAAGCAAGGTCGACAAGTTCAGGAGCATAGATGCGCCGGCCGGACATGATACTTCGTATCGAAGTGGCGAGATCTTCACTTGGGCTGTCTTTCAGCAGATAACCGCTGACACCCGCGTTTCGGGCACGTTCAAAATAACCGGACCGGGCGAAAGTCGTCAGGATGATTACTTTGCATGGATGTTCTTTAAGGTGTTCAGCAGCATCCAAGCCACTTTTCATCGGCATTTCAATGTCCATGATGCAAATATCCGGATTCAGATTCGCTACAAGATCGATTGCTTCCTGGCCATTCGAAGCCATTCCGACTACTTCCATATCTTCTTCCAAATCCAGCAAAGAGCCTAAAGCTCCAAGCATCATACGCTGGTCTTCAGCAAGTACGATTCGAATCATGCCATCTCCCCCTTGGAATTATAAAGAATCACATTAGGCACCCGAATGTTCAAAGTCATCCCCTCCGCACCTTTAATATCAGCAGAACCATTGATGAATTCAAGCCGCTCCCTCATCCCTGCCAAGCCATTCCCCTGCATAAAGCCCCCTGTTTCGGGCAAACCGACGCCATCGTCCTGTACCTGCACCAATACTTCCTGCGGCGTCTGTTTGATAAGAATAGTACACCTTGTTGCCTGACTGTGCTTGACGACATTGTTTACCGCTTCTTTCAGACACATGCTGAGAACATTCTCCACCAGCAAAGGCGTATTTTTAAGTTTCGGACTTCCATACAAAACAAAATCGATTTCAGCTGCTTTCAGAATCTGCTGTACCCGCAGCAATTCGTCTTCAAGTTTTGTACCCCGCATATCCGACACCAATTCACGTACCTCCTTTAAGGCTGTACGTGCTGTCTGTCTGACATCATTAATTTCATTCAGCGCAGCTTCCGGATCCCGGTAAATCAACTTACTCGCCAAATCGCTTTTCAAACCGATCAGCGAAAGTTTTTGTCCGAGTGTGTCGTGAAGATCGCGTGCGATCCGCTCTCTTTCTTCTATAATAACCAATTGCGAAATCCGCTTGTTCGCGTCTTCCAGCTGGCCTTCCAGCTTTTCGCGTTTATTGCGGTTATACGTGTTGAACGGCAACAGGATGACCCCAAGAATCGTCAGCACGATAAATGGCAATTGCGTCATGAAGAGGTTGCTGTGGAAAGCGATGCCAAAAGCGACAGTTGCAATGGTTGTTCCGATATGGATGCCGTAAATGATGAAGAAACCGATTTTATTGCGGATATTCCCTATAAAAAATGCCACAAAAATGGCCAGATAAATATAACCGAAAAGAAAGGTCAAAACGATGTTTATAGCCATTTCCACACTTACCCATACGTATACAAAACCGCTATCAGAGTTTATGGATAAACGGTAAGCTAAAAAGAACAACCCTAAAAGGGCAATCCCAATCGATATTTCAATTACTGAGGATGACCTAAAAAGGAAGAAGAAAGGCAAAATACAAAAGATAACCCACGCGTATAGGCTGAGCCAAGGGTTTTTCGGAAATAATTGATACCAGCTTTGCATAAGCTCCTCCTCGTCTTGCTATTATTATCCATCATACCAAAAACTCAATAAAAGAAAAAACCATTCCGACGAGGAATGGCTTTTCGAACTTTAGTTGGCAGCTGTCTTATTGGAATCATCCAGAAGATGCTTGATGTCGCCAAATGTTACAAAGGTTTTGTTTTTTGCGTCATATACTTTGTAGCGCAGTGATTTAAGACTGGATTTAATGTTAATCGTTGTCGCCTGGTGAAGAGGCGGAGTTGATTCATGCGCTTTTTCCAAATTATAGTTTGGAACACGCGGGCTCAAGTGATGAACATGGTGGAAACCGATGTTTCCTGTAACCCATTGCAATACTTTTGGAAGTTGATAATAAGAGCTTCCTTCTATAGCTGCCTTCACATAATCCCATTCGCTTTCATCTTCAAAATATGAATCTTCGAATGTGTGCTGTACATAGAACAACCAAATGCCAAATGCTCCGGCAACGAACATTGTTGTACCTTGTACGATTAAGAATGCCTGCCATCCGATGATCCAAATTAGAAGTGAGTAGATAACCACTAAAGAAATATTGATCAAATAGGTATTATTGCGTTCTTTTTTACGTGCATCTTTACGGTTGAAACGGCTCGAAATCAATACAAGGAATAATGGTCCGAATCCGAACATGACCAGTGGATTACGGTACATGCGGTATTTAAAACGTTCCCATTTAGAAGCTTCAACATATTCATCGATTGTCATAACCCAGATGTCGCCGACTCCGCGTTTATCAAGGTTACCACTCGAAGCATGGTGAATTGTATGTTCCCGTTTCCATTTTTCAAACGCGAATAACGTCATGATTCCAGTAATTGTTCCCACAATAGCATTCGCTTTTTTGTTTTTAAAGAATGATCCGTGTGTGCAGTCATGGAAAATGATGAATGTTCTTACTACAAATCCCGCTGCTACGACTGATAATGCGATTGTCAGCCAAATTGAAACATCAAGAGCAAGATAAGCCAAAGTCCATGCAATGATGAACGGGGGAATTGTATTCACCAGTTGCCGTACACTTGCTTTTACATCTGCCTGTTCAAAAGGTTTTACGAATTTTCGGAGTTGTGCTGTTTTTTCTTTACTCATCATTCTTCCTCCTTATGCGGACATTCTGCGTCCGGATAACTTATTAACCTAATAATAATAAAAAGGATACCTATGAATAAGTCATAAACGCACGGATTTATACATGACACTTGTCATGTATGTCATTTTTCGGGTGAGTTTCCTTTCCAAATAAGCAGGGTATTATAAGATAAATGCGAACTACATAACAGGACAAGGAATAATTCTTTCAAGATTTATTAACATAAACAGCATTACTTTCTTGACACAATACAAAAAGAGGTGGATTCCATGATTTATCTGGTTGCAGTCATAATGATATTTTCCATACCGTTAGCCGCTATCATCACGTCGCACTTGGAAACCCAGACCAAGCTGAAACACAAAATGATTGAAAGTGAAGTCGAACTGGAAAAGCTTAAGCATGAAAATTATGTAATTGAAACGCAGAAACTACGGTTGGAACTGGAACAGATGAGACTGGAAGACGCGAAAAAGGAACAGGACTTTTTAGCAAAATAAAAATGGCCACGGGTTAATCCCTGCGGCCATTTTTTACGCCCTTATTTAGATGCTTTATGCCATAACCTGCTGCTCAATTTCTTTCAATCCATAAAAATAGCCTTCGCTTCGCATCAATTCGTCATATGAACCACTTTCAATCAATCTGCCATTCTCAAGTACAATGATTTGATCCATTTTCTCGAGTCCGGTTAAATCGTGGCTGACCACAATGAACGTTTTGTCAGGGTGGTCATCAAATAAGCGTTCATAAATCAATTGCCCCGTTTCAGAATCAACAGAAGAAACCGGTTCATCCAACATCCAAATATCGCCTTTTTTCAATAAGGCTCTTGCTATTGCCAATCGCTGTCTCTCGCCGCCGGAAAGGTTTTGCCCTTTTTCTTCAACTTCCATTGCAAGTGAGAATCTTCCGAGTTCGACTCTTTCCAGAGCCGCTGCCATCTGTTTATCAGTTGCCGACGGATCGGCAATCTGCAAGTTGCTCCGGAGGGTGCCTTGGAAAAAGTGGTTTTCCTGCAACACCACATTTAAACTGCGCCAAATACTTTCCTGTGAAAATTCTTCGGCACTAACGTCATTGAATAGCACTTGGCCATCCCGCGCCGGAAGAATATCCATTAACACAGCCAGCAAAGTAGATTTGCCTGAGCCACTCGGTCCGACAATCGCAGTCTTGCTGCCTGCCGGAAAATCGATTGTGATATCTTCCACCGCCGGCCGTTGTTCATTCGGGAACATATAACCCACGTTCTTCGCTGAAATGGTGAGCAGTCCTTCCGGAAGTTCATCACTTCCTTTCTCACGAGGCTTTTCAGCAACGACTGACTCCAGCCGCACTGCCGCTTTTCGGCTTTCTTCAAAGTGAGCCGGAAAGGCGGCCATTGGCGCCATGTTCTCAAAAACGCCCAATGAAATCATCACAAGCATGGCAAGGTATATACCTTCCAATTCTCCCGCTGCTGTAAAATAAGCACCGCTCGCAAGAATAGCCAAAGAAATCAGAAGGGCGATAAATCCATTTGCAGATTGGCTATACACTTCTTCCTTCCCTTCGTTTCGCTGTTCTTCATTATAGGATTCGGCCAGCCCCGCCAATTTCTGTTCTTTGCCGGCCAGCTGTCTGTAAATTTTCAAGTCACGGAAGCCGTAAAGAAACTCAGCTGCTTCTGCGGATAAAGCTCCTCTGCTCTCCCGCGTTCTCCAATTCCGACGGCGTTTCCGCCAGGCAAAATATGCCGGAACAACTACTGCAGTCAAAAGGTAGCCAACCGCAAGCAGAATAGCTGTGTAAATTGAAAAGTACAGCGTGAAGAGAATCGTTCCTGTAAAAACCAACAGAAGCACGATTGGCGGATAAAAGACCCGAAGCAGGAAATTCTGCAGGCTCTCAACATCACCGATGATTCTTGACAGTAAATCTCCGCTTCTGTATTTGCCGTAGAGTTCCGGTGCCAAAGGTGAAAGTCTTTCAAAAAACGAAACTCTCAAATTCCCCAGCATCGTAAAGGTTGCTCTGTGCGAAAACAAACGCTCTGAATACCGGCTAACCGCTGAACCAAGACCGAACAGCTTCAAACAGGCACCAATCACTATTAACACAGTCAGTTGGCCGGTCAATGCCGCCTTAGAGATCAAGTAACCGCTCGAGGCAAGTAATGCCACACTTGCCAGCCCTGCAAGCATCCCAAAGATGATTGCCAGTGCAACATCCCTTTTTTCATGCAAAGTTAATTTCAGCACTTGTACTAATTCATTCATCGGGTTGCACCTCCTTGTGGAAGCGGCAGACGATTCCGGTAAGGTTCGAAGTTTGCCGCAAGTTCTTCATGTGTACCGGCAGCCGCCACTTTGCCATTTTCAAGAAAAACAATGTGGTCGGAATTACGGATTGTGTGCAATCTATGCGCAACCGTTATAACTGTTGCGTAACGTGATAGTTCTTCAATTGACTGCTGTAATATACGCTCAGTCTGCAGATCAAGGCCTGTGGTCGGTTCATCAAACAAGATGATGGTCGGCTTTTTCAAAAAGGCGCGGGCTAGGGCAATACGTTGTTTTTCTCCACCCGATAAACCGCGCCCTCCTTCTCCAACCCCTGTTTCATAACCTTGCGGCAAAGAGGCGATTAAATCGGAAATACCCGCTTTTTCTGCAGCTTCATCTATTTCTTTCTGGCTTGTCTCCCTATCGGCACCGATTGCGATATTCTCTTTAATGGTACCGGCAAAAAGATACGGAGACTGGGAAATATAACTGATTTGTTTAAACCAGGAGGATTCATCTATTTCCTCACGAGGTTTTCCATCAATCAAAATATCACCTTCTTTGATTGGCAGCAGTCCTGCAATAAGGTGCATTAATGTGGTTTTTCCTGACCCACTTTTGCCAATGACAGCAATTTTGCTGTACGGCTCAATATCTATCGAAATATCACGTAATTCGAATTGCGGACTATATGCAAAATTGAGGTTTTCCAAACTGAGGTGGGGTACTTTCCCTTCTGCCAGTTCAGTTTCTCCCCACACTACCTGTTTGCGTTCTTTCGAAAATTCTTCATCCATCAATTGTGCTGCCGATACACTTCCCCGCGCTGTATGGAACGCACTGCCGAAATCTTTCAGCATTGTAAAGAAGTCGGGAACCAGAACCATGATTAGGAATGCACTGAAAAAGCTGAGATTATCAAAAACGACCAGCCGCAAGCCTACTTCCAATGCGATAATGCCGATGCTCAACATTGAAATGTATTCAAGCGTCAAAGAAGACAGGAATGCCGATTTCAAAACATCCACGGTTGAATCCCGGAAGTTTTTGCTGCTTTCTTCTATTTTATCTTTTTGTTTTTCACCCTGTCCGAAAAGACGCAGCGTTGTCAGCCCTTGTAGAATATCCAAAAAAGTACCGGAGAATCTATTCAGCTGATCCATCTTTTCATCCGCTTTTTCTTTTGTCCGCTTACCAACGATTGCCATGAATACCGGTATAAACGGTGCCGTCACTAAAATGATAAGACCCGTCGTCCAGTTCTGGGATATAATCGCCGCCAAGAGCATAATTGGGATAATATAACTTTGGATGAGTTGAGGGATATATTTACTGAAAAAGCCATCTGTTTCATCGACTGCATCCAATACCAAGCTGACTTTTTGTCCTGAATGGCTCTCCGCCGAAGATAACAACGGATCTTCCTTGAACGAATTGATCAACTTTAAACGAAGTTGTTTTTTTATAGCAGCCGCCATATCGACGCCTGTCCGCCCGATAAGATAACCGGCAGCAGAACGAACGATAATCGCAAGCAAAAGTCCGAACAAAAATGGAGTTATTTCTCCAAAATCTCTACCTTTTATAAAGACGCCGTCTACAACAAGAACGAAAAATACAGCTTGGCCAATCATAGCCGCCCCTCTCAGGACAGACATCACAATAAGCAGGCTTATACTGTTTTTCTGTTCGAAAGCCAGTTGTTTCAAGTCTTTCATGCCGCTCTTCCTCTCCATTCGTATACTTTTATTATAAAGCATAGCGGCATATAATCCGTTCTGTGCGCTTGCCGGCAAGCGGTTAATCGGCTATATTGTTACAGCTTTGTTCACAAACTGCCGTTGCATTATTTCCCGGGCAATAAAATATTCCGTTGCATATAAAAAACCCGCAACATTTGAAGTTAGCGGGTCTTTTATAACATATTGATTTGTCCGTCCGTTTCATTTTCTGAATTCGAAATCACATTTTGAAGCAGGACTATATCCTCTCTGATTTGCTCGCGCATTGAGAGGTCAGCGCATTTTCGATATTCATCTCGTAATTTATCCAGTTCATATACGAAAACGACTTTTTCCTCTTCTTTAACCATTTCGCCCACCTCATAGTATAGTAGTTGGAAAGGCTTATACTATAGTACCTATTAATATGGATTGAATTATACACCAACTAGTGATAAATTGCTATCTATTTACTATTTTTATATAAATAGAAGTAAAACTGAATATGATACCATTCCGATGCCGAATGACAGGAAACTGCTTTCCCGCTCTTCCGGCAGTTCCTCCTTCATTACATTCAAAATAACTCCTCCTGCCAGTAGCGCTACAAGGAAGGAAACTACGACATCCGCTACTTCTGTGAAAATACCGACCATCCAGCCGATGACAATCGCAGCTGTCAGCAGCCATCTGCCGTATTTGTCGTAATCCTCCTCGTGGGAAGTTCGTAACGCCTTGTCATTTGTTATAAAGTGCAAGCCCATCGCAATAAAATAAAAGAAAGTTCCCCAGCTGTTTTCAAAATGATCGTGGACCAATAAGTATCCAATCAGGGAATTATACAAAGTAAAAGATCCAATGTGGATCCAGAACACTCCTGCTCCTGCTTTTGCGCTTTTTTCTTTTCTTCTTTTGGACTTCTTGACCATTACTTCCAACCCATAAAAAATGGCAAGTCCAATCATAGATAATATATAAATATGGCTTTCAATAAATGCCCATGCACTGTCTTCGAGGTGTCCCTCCAATTCACTTTGAAAATGGCCGAGCTCCGGCAGTAAGTGCAAAAAAACATAAGCTACTGAAATTCCGCCTGCCACTGACAAGAACCGGCTTCGGGGTACGACTTTAAGAAACTTCATGTATCTAGAGAATAAATGAATGAGTACAAAACCGATTATATAAATAAGAGTTGTCCAAAACATTTAAATCGCTCCATTCGCATCATGGCCGCGCATGACCCTTATAAGTCATTTATCACCTTAAAAGAAGAAAAAGCAGGCGAGGATTTATTAAGCCCACCTGCTTACCATTTTCTCCTGCTTTATTGTTGGCCTTGACCATTTTTAATCCATTGAGCGACTTCAACAGTGTGTTTCGCCTGATAGCCGACGGCCCCTTGGACGTCTTCCACCATATTGCCATCCTGATCGACTGACACGCTTGTGCCGTATGGGTTGCCGCCGCCTTTAAAGAGAACTGGGTCTGCGTATCCCGGTGCCGCCACAATTGCGCCCCAGTGGAACATTGAGGTATATAATCCAAGAATTGTCGCTTCCTGTCCACCATGAGCATTTTGTGCTGAAGTCATTGCACTTACCACTTTGTTTGCCAACTTCCCTTGCGCCCATAAGCCGCCAGTCGTATCCAAGAATTGCTGAACTTGCGAAGACACGTGGCCGAAGCGGGTAGGTACGCTGAATATAATGGCGTCTGCCCACTCCAGCAAATCGACTTCTGCTATCGGTACATCCGTTGTTGCATTTAAATGTTCACGCCAGGCAGGGTTGGAGTCGATTGCTGCATCCGGTGCATTTTCTCTCACTTTTGTCACCTTCACTTCCGCTCCTGTTTCCTTAGCCGCTTCTTCAGCCCATCTGGCCAATTGATAATTGGTCCCTGTCGAGCTGTAATAAATGATTGCCAGTTTCACATTTGCCATTTTGAACATCTCTCCTTTAGATAAGTTTTCCCGAGGCAGATACAGTTCCATTAAATATCCTGTATTCAAGATATTTGTTACTTTATCAGTTTCCCCTGTATTCACTTCAATTAAACAAATTTTCACTGTTTTCATCACAGAAAAAGGCACCGCATTTTTTTGCGGCGCCTTTTTGCTTCCGATTCCCTTTATGGTTTTATGTGGAATCCTTATACCTCGCTCCTCTGCGTCAGTTCCACCGACAGTTCACGCAGCTTGAATTTCTGGATTTTACCCGAGGCTGTCATTGGATATTCTTTGGTGAATTCAAAATAGCGCGGAATTTTATGGCGCGAAATTTTCCCCATGCAATAATCACGAAGTTCTTCCGCATCCAAGCTTTCTCCTTCTTTCAAAATGATCCAGGCCATCAGCTCTTCTCCATACTTCGGATCCGGTACACCGACTACCTGAACATCCTGAATAGCGGAATGGCTATACAAGAACTCTTCGATTTCACGAGGATAAATATTTTCTCCCCCGCGGATTACCATATCTTTGATCCGGCCGGTTATGGCGATATAACCATCTTCATCCTCTACTGCTATGTCGCCTGTGTGCAGCCAGCCTTCGGGGTCAATTGCATTTTTAGTCGCTTCTACGTTTTGATAATAGCCCTTCATTATATGGTAGCCGCGTGTGCACAATTCACCCGGCACACCAGCAGACACAGTTTCACCTGTTGCGGGATCGATGATTTTCACTTCGACTTCTGCATGCGGTTTGCCGACAGTCGAAACGCGCTTCTCGATATCGTCATCTGCGCGGGTTTGGGTGATGACCGGCGAAGATTCTGTCTGGCCGTAGGCAATAGTGATTTCCGCAGCGCCCATATCACTGATCACTTTTTTCATCACTTCGATTGGACACGGTGAACCGGCCATGATGCCCGTCCGGAGAGTCGATGTATCAAACGACGCGAAATCAGGATGGTTCAGCTCCGCAATAAACATGGTCGGCACACCATGCAATCCGGTGCATTTCTCATCCTGCACCATTTGCAGCACCCGTTTCGGTTCAAACTGTTCCGCGATGACCATTGTCGTTGAATGCGTGACAGCTGCCATCGTTCCGAGAACGCAGCCGAAACAATGGAAGAAAGGCACCGGAATGCATAAACGGTCTTGTTCTGTCAGATTCATCGTATCGCCAACCAGTTTGCCGTTATTCACGACATTCAGATGTGTCAGCATAACCCCTTTCGGGAAACCGGTCGTACCGGAAGTGTATTGGATATTGATGACGTCATCCGGATCCATCGATTGGAACCGGTCTTCCAATTGCTCATCCGAGACATCACTTGCGAAAGCTTCAAATTCACTCCATGTAAAAATTCCCGGATATTGATTTTCGCTCATCACGATGACCCGCTTGAATTTTGGCAGTTCAGTGCTTTGGACTTCTCCTTTTTGGGAATTCTTGAGCTCCGGACATACTGTATTAATAATATCGATATAGTTGTTCCCTTTAAATTCTTCCCCTAAAATCAGGGTTGTCGAGTCGGATTGCTTCAGCAGGTATTCCAACTCACTCGATTGGTAGCTTGTATTGACAGTCACCAGCACGCCACCCATCTTCCCTGTGGCAAATTGGCTCAACAGCCATTCACGCTTATTATCCGACCAAATGGCGACATGTTCGCCTTTTTCAATGCCGATGCCAATAAAAGCTTTAGCCAGCCTGTCCGTTTCTTCATCAAATTCCTTATAGGTTTTACGGATGCCGTATTCCGGATAAACATAAGCTTCGGTTCCAGGATGAAGAACTGCCCGCTCCCGAACCACTTCCCCTATTGTCTGCTGTAAAATCGCCATTTCCATACCCCCATGTTGTAAACGTTTTCAAACTCTTTATTATGTTATCATAAAATTCAAAATTATTTAAACGGTTCAAGATGTAAACATTGATTTTACTCGTCGATATTTCGTAAAACAGTTGCTGTCTCATTTAATGAATTCCATGATAAACTTGTTCTATCATGAAACAGGAAAGGAACTGCAATGGAATTACAAGAAATGCAACAAAGCCTAGCTGAGCGCCTCAGCCAGCAGGAACTTGTTTCTGCGACAATCAGCCAGCCGCGTCAGAAATCGAGTGATTTAAAGCGCGTTAAAATTAAGCCTGTTGAAATAAAAAACAGCTACCATATACAATTCGAATACCAGCATGAGCATGTGCTGAAGCATAAAAATATGACGGCGGAAGAAGCAGCGGCAGAACTGGAGAATTTATTCACGGAGTTTCGCCAAGGGCTTTTCCAGTTCACTGAAGAAAAAGTTCAGATCCAGCTTTCAAAAAAATTCAAAGTAAGCTGGAAAACCGAAGCAACAGAAAAAACAAAAGCTCAGCTAACGCATAACCGCAAGAAACAGTATTTGCTTGAAGACGGCATTCCCTATCCATTTCTTGTGCGCCTCGGTGTACAGAATCCGGATGGCAGCGTCAAAAAGCAGAAATACGATAAGTTCCGCCAGATCAACCGATTTATCGAATTCATCGACGACGCTCTGGTCCATCTTCCAAAAGAACGGACGGTGCGTATTCTCGATTTCGGCTCCGGGAAATCGTATCTGACATTCGCGCTGTATCATTACCTCCGGGTGGAAAAAGGACTTGATCTTCGGGTTACTGGCCTCGACCTGAAAAAAGAAGTCATCGAAGAATGCCGCGGGATTGCGGAAGACTTGAATTATGAGCAATTGGAGTTTCTTGTGGGAGACATCAATGATTACAACGAGGAATCCTCAGTCGATATGGTGGTTACATTGCACGCTTGCGACACCGCAACAGACATGGCACTGTCCCGGGCGGTTAAGTGGAACGCTAAAGTCATATTGAGCGTGCCTTGCTGCCAAAGCGAACTGAATCACCAGATTGCCGCACCGGAACTCGGCATCATGTTGCAGCACGGCTTGATCAAAGAACGTTTCAGCGCTTTGGCGACCGATTCCATCCGCGCTGAACTGCTGTCACTTGTCGGCTACGAAACACAATTGATGGAGTTTATCGACATGGAGCATACGCCTAAAAACATTCTGATCCGCGCCTATAAAACCGGACGGAAACCGGCAGACGGCCAATTGGAACGATACCGCCAGTTTACCGGTATGTTATCAGCGAAACCTTATCTTGAAAACGAATTGAAGGAGCTATTATGAAAAGAATCCACATTGTCAACGGCATCATTTTAGCGTTTTCCGTCATACTGGTGCGCTATATCGATGTCCACGTCTACGATATGCACATCATACTCAACTTGCTCGTCCTGGTCGGACTGATTGTCGGCGGGATGAAAATCGCCGAGCGCTTTCCGGCACTCGATTACGATGTCAGCCGAAAAACCGGCATGATCATCAACACGATTGTCGTACTTACGATTTTCCTTGCGTTTTTCGTTTTAGAATTAGGATGAAAAGAAGCATCCCCCATTGCGGAGGATGCTTCTTTTCTGTTTAAGGCGAGTTTTCGTTCGGCTTTTTATCCGCCTGCTCCTGAATGACTTCCATTACATATTCTTCTACCGGCTTGAGAGTGAATTCCAGGCCGCTTGTCTTCAAATTATTTTCAAGATAATCCAATTGATGATCTTCAACGGACTCCGACTGCAGGTTCAAGGCGTTGTTAACATATAACATCCCTTCATTGGTGGCCATCGGACTGTCCACCCCATCCTCTTTTTTACGGGCTTCCGCTTTTTCGATGCCGAACACGAGCCCCTCTTCTTCTAGTTCCTCAACCGCTTTTTTGTAGCGATCTTCTCCTATCGCATCGGACAGCCGCTTATCCAGTTTTTTTATATCTTCCAATGTGGCACCTTTGAAATACTGTGCATAATAAGCGATCAATATCTGCTCTTTATCCTGCAATTCCTTCATTTGCAATTCCTCCCACATTAAAGCTGTTTACACCTCCTTTCCCCTTTTGGCGGTTCATTAGACATTTATTTGGTAATTCTATTGCAATCAATATTGTACCGGTGTACCATTTAATTAATACAGTATGACAAGGAGAGTTGATTATGAGCCAATTGCGCGGACTATTCATGAAAGACTGGACCATTATTAAAGGATATGTATCAGTGGCTCTGCTGCTGGATGTTATTATTCCGCTGGGTGCTGCGGTGCTCTTTCCATTTGAATCTGCCTTAGGCCTTCTGGTTTATTGCGGAACTATAATGGCGTTGCATACGCTGGTGCCGATTATTTTGCTTTCGGTCCTTTTTACGAAAGAAATGGACCACCCGGATATATTTTTCCACTCCAGCGCATCGATTCATAAGATTAATGCCAGCAAGTTCGGAGTCTCACTTTTTGCAACAGCCCTTTCGTTGATTTGGATAAGCATCCTGACATTTGTGTTTATGCTTTTTGCACCGGATTTGATCGAAATGATAGACCTGCTTTCTTTCGGTGCTGCTTTTGCAGCTGGAATACTGTTATTCTCGGTACTGGTCGCCATTGTTTACTACTTTTACCTGACCATGTTCTATACCATGAAGCCAAAAATCGGAGGTTTTTCTTATATCGTCTCCTTTGGGCTATTTATTTTCGGTCTTGAAATGCTGGACCGGGTGGCGGCAACAGACTTGTATGCTGCCGCCACAGATTTTTGGGTCATCCAATTGGAAAAATCCGATTTTCTCACAAGCCTCTCCTATGGTTTGATGATATCCTTCGGGACTCCCCCGACGCTTCAAATTGGACAGTTGCTGATCAGCATGCTGTTTTTAATCATTTTGTATCTGTTGTCAGCTTTCTGGTTCGACAAGAAAGTGAGGGCTTGAGATGGGGCTCGACTTTGAAAAAGACAAACCGATCTATCAGCAACTGATCGACCGCCTGTCCGGAGACATTATCCGCGGCGTGAGAAAACCCGGCGATAAACTTCCTTCTGTCCGTGAATATGCAATCGAAGTCGGCGTCAACGCCAATACCGTGCAACGTGTTTATAAGGAGATGGAATCGATGGAGCTTACAGAAACCAGGCGCGGCCAGGGTTCATTCATAACTGAAAACGAAGAGCGACTGCAGCTGCTGCGCGACAGTAAAAAAGAGGATTTGGTGAAATCGTTTATAGCCAATGTGGAAGCTTACGGTTTTTCGAAGGATGAAATCGTGGAACTCGTCAGGAGGGAAATAAAATGATTGAACTAAACAACGTTAAAAAAGCGTATGGATACACTAAAGCCCTGAACGGCATCAACTTGCGCCTTGAACCAGGCAAAATCATTGGCATCGCTGGGGAAAACGGCAGCGGCAAATCGACTCTGCTGAAAGCAATCGCAGGTGTCAGCAGAATCGGCAGCGGATCTGTGCTGATTGACGGAAAGCCCGTCTCCCGCAAAGATGCTGAGCGAATCGCCTATCTCCCTGATGCCGATATGTTCTATTCTTATTTTACAGTCGGCCAATTGTTCTCCTATTATAAGAGCCAGTTTGCCGATTTCAATGAAACAAAGGCAAAGGAAGTATTGGATTTCCTGGAAGTGCCGCTTTCTTCGAAAATGAAAAACCTGTCCAAAGGGATGCGCGGTCGGGCAAAAATGGCTGCAACTTTAGGGCGTGAAAGCCGTTATTATTTAATGGACGAACCATTCTCCGGACTCGACCCGATGGTGCGGAGCGATTTGATCAAAGGATTGATCCGGTTCACAGACCTCGAACGCCAAACATTAATCCTGTCGACGCACGAAATCCGTGAAGTGGAAATTCTCCTCGATGAATTGGTCCTATTGAAGAGTGGCAAGGTTTTGGCACACAGGCATTTGGATGAGATTCGCGGAGAAACGGGAATGGATACAGTGGAATGGATGACAAAAGAGACGAAAGCAGGTGCGGCAGGATGAGCGAACAGGCATTGGTGCAGATTAAAAATCTGTCAAAGACAATCGGCAATAAGAAAATCATCAAGAACTTGAATCTCGATTTGTACAAAGGCCAGATCACCGGATTTCTGGGACCGAACGGAGCCGGTAAAACGACGACGATCAGGATGATGGTCGGTTTGATGAAGCCGTCAGAAGGCGATGTACTGATCGATGGAAAATCGGTGAAGCACAGTTTCGAAGAAAGCATCGAAAAAGTGGGTGTGATTGTTGAGAACCCGGAGATGTATAAATACATGTCGGGTTATAAGAACCTGCTCCATTTTTCGAGAATGCATAAAGGGATTTCGAAAAAAAGAATTGATGAAGTAATTGTTCAGGTTGGCATGAAAAATCGCATCAATGAAAAAGTAGGTTCGTATTCACTCGGTATGCGGCAGCGCCTCGGTTTGGCACAGGCCCTCCTTCATGACCCGAAATTCCTGATTCTCGACGAACCCACCAATGGACTGGACCCTGCAGGTATCCGGGAATTCCGGTTGTATTTGCAGAAGATTGCACGTGAGAATGGCGTAGCTGTTTTCGTTTCCAGCCATTTATTGTCGGAAATCGAATTATTATGCGACCGGATCGCCATTATCCAAAATGGTGAATTGATCGATATCAAAAACGTCAAAGAGCTTCAGCAATCCCGCTTCCTTTTCAAAGTTGAACCTCTGGCTGCAGCTGAAGAAATACTCGCTGGCATCGGTTTTCCTGTTTCACAATTTGAAGGTGGATTATTGGTCGAAACAGAAGCGGAACATATTCCCGGCGCAGTGAAAATTCTCGTGAATGCCAACATTTCAATTTTTGCGGTTCAGCCTTTCAAAGCGACTTTGGAAGATCAATTCCTCGAAATGACAGGAGGTGGAGACATTGCTCAAGCTCACACAAAATGAATGGATGAAATTATGGAGCCGTAAGTCCTCCTGGATTATGATCATTTTACTGGCCATCATTCTATTGGCTTCAGCTGCCATTACAAAATGGGTCGATAATGCGATGGACATGAACAACACGGAAAGCTGGGAGCAAGTGGAAGCCAGTGAAATGGCTTATAACCTCAGCATGCTGGAAAATCCCAACTTGAGTGATACGCAGCGCGAGTATTATGAAGGAGAAGTAGCCATTTCCGAGCACCGCCTCGAGAACGACCTGCCTCCTTATGAATACGACACCATGCAGCAAGGTGTCATTGAATCGCATGTAATGATGTCGATCGTCACTTTATTCACCGTTATTATCGCCGGCGGCATTGTGGCTGCTGAATTTTCGCAGGGAACCATCAAGATGCTGCTGACGCGCCCGGTGAAACGCTGGAAGATTCTAACCTCAAAATATATCGCAACAATGTTGTATGCGATTCTGCTGGCGATTGTGTTATTCATCGTGACCGCCCTCGCAGGGTTGATTTTCTATGGCATCGGCGACGGTACGTTCCTTATGTGGAACGGGTCCGAAGTAGTTGAAGGATCGTTCTGGTTGGAAGGTCTTAAAATGCTGGCACTCAGTTTCGCGAGTGTCTGGATCATCGGCACATTCGCGTTTATGCTGGGCACCGTTTTCCGCTCCAGCTCGCTTGCCATCGGCTTGTCGATCTTCCTGATGTTCACGGGTATCCAAGCAGTTTTCCTGCTGGCAGACTACGAAATCGTCAAATACTACCTGTTCACGCATACAGACCTAACGCAATATTATACAGGGTTTATACCGGTTGAGGATATTACGATGACGATGTCCGTGATTGTGCTGATTGTGTATTTCATCATTTTCATGGCAATCAGCTATCTGACGTTCAGCAAGCGGGATGTTACAGCTTAATATAGAAAAGCGTAAGCGCCCGTTAAGCTCTGAAAGGCGTAAACAGAACAGCAGAGTGGCGCCCTTTGCCACGTCAGCTGGGCTGGCTTATGACCCGATGAGCTGGGCCGCTGGAGTCTGGACACAGAAACATCCTTTCCCAACAATATTAAAACTAAAAAAATTAAACCGCCCAGGCACTTGATGCCTGCGCGGTTTTTTCGGTTATTTTGGCGAGTTGGGCATATATGAGGTAAAGTCGGGCATATTTCACCCGAACTTGGGCATAAATAAAAACAGCCCGAAATTTCCAGGCTGTTCACTTATTAATAAGCTATACCGACACGGCTCCGAACATAGGTGGAATCCTCCAATTGCTGATAGGCAAATTCCCCGGTGTCGCCGGTGCTGATTTCCTTGCCGCCTTCAGGAAGAAAGTCTTTTTCGACGCGGTATCCGCCTTTCGCCTCGCCGTCCGGCAAATATGTCGGACAGACGATGGTCCATTCTAAATTTGATTTCTCCAACAGGCGAAAAGCTTTTTCATGCTCTTCGGCCGCGAAGGTCATTTTGCGGTTCGAGTCGCCTCCCTGGTAGCGGAGCTCGCCTTCTTCTAGTCGGCTATTTAAGATGCCGGCTGTGCCGATTGTGATAATCCGTTTGATGCCATGCCGTTCCATTGATTCGATGATGAACGGCAAAGCATCCGTTAAAGTCGTCGTCTTATCGGTCCCTAACGCGCTGAAGACCGCATCCGCCCCAGCTATCGTGCGTTCAATATCTTTCCCTTCTCTTACATTGCCGAATACCGTTTCGAGATTCGGGTGTTTGTCGAGTTTGGGAGAACGCTGCAGCGCCGTAACCTGATACCCTTCTCCCAAAGCACGCTTTAGGATTTCGCTCCCGACTCTTCCCGTTGCTCCGAATATCGCCAGTTTCATCGTATCGTCCTCCTTGGAGATTATTTGAAACTATATCCTTTTTTCGCCAATACCTCTTTAATATCCGGACGGTGCGGTTTATTCAGGAAGTTGGCCATTTGCTGAGACCAGGTCGCTGTCTTCTGATTTGAGCCGCGGCTTCCGTAATATTCCTGGATGTTCTTGTCGTATTCCGGCAAAATTGTATCGTATTTCTTCTCATCGTAATCATTTTCATGAAGAATCGCTTCCACCGGCAAGCGCGGTTTCACGCCATTGCTTTCATTCGGTACGCCGACCGTCAAACCGTAAACAGGGAAAACGCCTTCCGGCAAGCCGACCAGTTCGCTGATGGCTTCCATATTATTGCGGACGCCGCCGATATAGCAGATCCCGTAGCCTTTCGATTCCGCTGCAAGTGCCAAATTCTGTGCCAGCAAGCCAACGTCTGTTACAGCTACCAGCAGATTTTCAGCCTGGTCGAATACGATCGACTCCCCTTGCATTTCAACAGCATGCTTCAGCCGGTTGTAATCTGCGCACATCAGGAAGACTGCGCCGGCGCCTTCCATCTGCTTCGGATTTTTCGAGAGTTCGCCAAGTTTCCGGCGTTTCTCCGGATCTGTCACCCAAACCACTGAATAAGCCTGGACGAAATGTGAAGTCGCCGCATATTGCGCTGCTCCGATCAGTTCTTCCACTTCTTCTCTTGTTAGTTGTTTTTCTTTATAATTGCGCACTGAAGCATGCGATTTCATCAACTCTATTACCATATGTATTCCTCCTTAACGTTGTTGCTTCTATCGTACCAAATTCTTTCAGAGGATACTGTTCCAACGATTTTTGATAAAATAAAACCTATAAGAGGTGATGGATAGTGAAACACGCAAAAACCGCATTTACAATACTTTTCCTTTTACTCCTGGGCGGTTTTTTGTTTATTTGGATTCAGCGTGAAATAGAATTCCGTGAAGAATTGGAATCCCGCCCATTGCCTGATTCCCTGCATCCGATTGTGGCGGAAAGGAGCCGCGAACTGGTGGAGGCGGCCGAAGAAATCGGTATCGATATTGTCATCACAGACGGATTCCGTTCTTTCGAGGAGCAGGATGCCCTGCACCAGCAGGGACGCACTTCAGACGGCAATATTGTGACGTATGCGGAACCCGGCGAATCATATCATAATTACGGGCTTGCCATCGATTTCGCTTTAAAACTCGACGACGGTTCGGTCGTTTGGGATATTGAACGCGACGGTAACGGCAATGGCCGGTCCGACTGGTTTGAAGTGGCGGAAATCGGTAAGGACCTCGGCTTTGACTGGGGCGGAGATTGGAAATCTTTCAAGGATTATCCCCATCTCGAAATGACTTTCGGTTTGTCGATCCGCGAGCTGCAAAAGGGCTGGCGTCCGGAAGATACGATGGAATAACAGGGATCTGTAATCTCACTTTCCCTATCCAATTCTGCAACTTTTCCTCCTCCAACTACGTCTGCTGCAGTAAAGAGGGGTGTTTAAAAATGAAACTTCACAGCTGTCTTCTTTTATCACTGATAATCTTGATGCTTGCCGCCTGTGGCACCGATGAAGAACCCTCTTCCGGGACCACTGCTTCCATTGATGATTTTTCAGTCGAGAATACAGAAGCATCTGCAACGGAAGGAGATTTTTTTTACCGCCTTGTTTCCGAAAAAGAAGAATATGCCAGCGGTGGCCCTGTAGAGATTTATGCTGAGCTTGAATATGTCGGTGATCAGGAAACCATCAATATTTTCCATGCCGCTTCCCCTTTCTACTTCCCGATGGAGGAAAAGACAAGGGACTACGAAATTCATTATGGAATGGAAGAACCCTTGATAACCACAACCCTGACGAAGGGCGAGCCTCTCCGCGAACAGTATACCGGCAGCGGCGGCTACAGTGATCAGGAAGACGATGCATATATCGAGTTCACCCAAAATATAATGAATAAGCAGTTTCCAGAGGGCTATTATGTAGTTGAAGGATATGCTGATTTTTATACTGAGACTCCCGAAGATGGGCAGACAAACTACGAAATGCATGCCGAAATCGATTTCAAGGTAGTCGGCGAATAGTTTAAAAAGCGCGTTCCCCATGGGGAACGCGCTTTTCTTTTAATTGCATTACATTTCCTGCCTTAAAGCCTGAATGATATCGATTTGTGTCGCTTTTCGTGCCGGGCGCCAGCCTGATACCATCGCAACCCCGATACTGATTGCGGATGCGATTACGACCAATTGCCATGGAATTGTGGAGATGACAATCGATATTCCGCCGGCATCTTCTTCACCCAATGAACTTAAAATAATGATCGGAACCAGCCAGTTCGCGAGTATACTGATGCCGTAGGAAATAGCGACCGCCAAAGCTGTACCGATCAAACCGATTGCAGCACTTTCCATGAGGAATAATTTACGGATCAGTTTCGGCTGTGCTCCAATCGCTTTCATGACTCCGATTTCACGCGTACGTTCCGTAACTGCCATGGTCATCGTATTGAAAATACCGATGGAAGCGATCAGAACCGCAATGGTGCCTACAAAAATGAGACCAGCTTTCAATGCGGTAAAGAAGACATTCATCGTCCCTAACTCTTCTGTTACGGAATATACGTAATATTCGTCCTCTTTCAAAGCATCCGTGATTCCCCCGACGTTCTGCAATTCGTCAGCATACACCAGGATATTCTCATATCCTTTCTCGAGACCCATTTCTTCATTGAATATTGGTCCCCATGAACTGTCGGCATATATGCCGGCGTCGGTCATCCAATCCTTTGCAGGTTCTTTGGCAACGCCTGTTACAACGAATTCCCATGTTGACGATTCAACGGCTTCCCCTCCCTCAGCCGTGAATGGCGTCAATTCCACTTCCACAGTCTGACCGATCAGGCTGCCGGCAAATCCATCCACCTCTTCGCCGTTGGCTTCCTTTTCCATTTCCGCTTCTGTCAGCAATCGTTCCGCCATATGGTAGCCGACTACGACTTCTTCAGCTTTAGTCGGCATCTTCCCTTCGGATAAAGCAAATCCCGCCTTCTGTTCTTCTTCCATACTTGATAGCACAACCTGGGAATATGTACTGCGATTGCCAATCACAATCTCTGTTTCCGCTTCAGGCTTGTTGCGCTCCACTACTGCTATTACATGTGCCATTTCCTTGATCTGCTGAAGTTCCGCATCCGGTATGTCCGCTGGAGGAATTTCTGCCTCTCCATCTGATTTACCCGCCACTTCAATCTGCGTCACCATATTATTGTCCAGAACGTCATCCGTGATGGTCTGGTGCAGGCCAAAGCCCACTGAGGCCAGGACAATCAGAAAAGCGCAGCCCATTGTGGCAGCTAAGATTGTAGTAGCAACACGCAGTTTATTGCGTTTCATATGCTGTCTGATAAAGTCGATTTGATCCTTAAACTGCATGGCGCTGCTCCCCTTTCACTAATTCACCATCGTGCAGATGGTATTGCCGGTCAGCCACAGCCGCCACTTCTTCATCGTGGGTAATAATGACGAACGTCAGACCCAGCTTTTTATTCAATGATTGAATCAGCAATAAAATCTCTTTTTCCGTTTCCGAATCCAGACTTCCCGTCGGCTCATCTGCCAGAATAATCGGGGCGTCCGTTATCAGCGCTCTTGCGATACTGACGCGCTGCTGTTGCCCGCCGGAAAGTTCGTTCGGATAATGGCTGGCCACTTCTTCGAGCCCGACTTTTTCAAGCAGTTTCTGAACCTTCATTTTGCGTTCCGCTTCAGCCATACCTTTGATTTTTAAAGGTAATTCGATATTTTCGAAAGCGCTCAAACCGGGCATCAATTGGAAATTTTGAAAGATGAAGCCGAAGTTTTCCAATCGGAAGCTTGCCTGTTCCGATTCTTTTAAAGCTGCTGTTTCCTGGCCATTGACCATGACAGATCCTGTTTCAGGCGACATGAAGCCTGCCAATATGTGGAGCAAAGTCGATTTTCCCGAGCCACTTTTGCCGAGGATTGCAACTATTTCTCCCTTCCCTACTTCCAATGTGACTCCTTTTAATACCGGCACATGCCGTTCGTTCCCTTTTTTACCGATTTTAAAATGATGCTGCAAATCTTTTATTTTTATCATTCTTTATTCCCCTTTCCCTGATAACATTAGTATAGGAAGAAAATCTTAATAATTATGAAGCAGGTTTATGAAGATTTCCTTAAGATGCAGTGTGAAAGCATCGCTGCTTGGGTATTCTTATATATATGCATTTAAAAACAGCGCTTTCCCTAACTGTACGAACGATTCACAAATCGGGATATTCTTGCAATTCAGCAGGACCGGAAAGGAGGTCATACGTGGATCAATTCGCTATTATTATTCCAGCATATAAACCAGATCAAAAATGCCTGAATACCGTCGAGAAGATAATCAACGAAGGATTTGAGCGGATCATTGTCGTCGATGACGGCAGCGGCAAGGAACATGCACATATTTTCAAATCACTCGAAGCACATAAAGAAATAACGGTATTAAAGCATGCTGATAACCAAGGGAAAGGCCGAGCCCTGAAAACCGCTTTTCAATACATACTTTCGAATAAGTTTCCTTTTGATGCCGTCATAACAGCGGATGCGGATGGCCAGCATTTGGCCAGTGATATGGTGAAATTATCAAAAAAAATGCAGAAAACGCCGGACACAGTCGTGCTTGGCGCCCGTGATTTCAGCAAAAAGGACATTCCATTCAGAAGCCGTTTCGGCAACCGCTTCACCCGCCTGTTGTTCAGGCTATCGACCGGCACAGTCCTCACTGATACCCAAACCGGGTTAAGAGGCATTCCTGTCAAATACCTCCCGCAATTATTAGAGGTCAAGGGCGAACGTTTTGAATACGAAATGAATGTGCTCGCCGCCTTGCGGAAAAATGAAATCGAAGTTACGGAAGTGACGATTGAAACCGTCTATATCGATGACAATAAATCGTCACATTTCAATCCTTTAAGGGACTCATTCCATATTTATAAAATTTTCATCTTCTACGGCTTATCAGGGGGTGCATCCTTTGTACTCGACATCGGATTATATTGGATATTCATCCAATTGCTCAGAGACCCGGCACCAGAATTGTTCATTATAATAGCTACTATCGCTGCTCGTATCCTATCCTCCTTATTCAATTATTACATCAACCGAAATAAGGTCTTTAAGCAGGGATCCAGGAAATCATTAATCCGCTATTTCGCTTTAGCCGCTTTCATCATGCTGACTTCTGCTGGCTCTGTGCATCTGTTGTATGCGGAATGGCTCGGACGCGGAGAAGTAATTTTGAAGGTATTAGTGGATACAATCCTTTTCATATTCGGATTTGTAGCTCAGCGTGCCTGGGTATTCCGTAAAGAATAATTCAGCCATTTCCATAACCCCGAACAGAAAAGGAATTTTCTGTTCGGGGTTTTCTTTGCTTGATAAGAAAATATGACTTTTTTAATCAGAAGGTTTTCAAAAAACGAGTGTTGCGCTTTTCGGGGCTACACGGGCGCTTACGCTTTTCTTTATTGTCAATAAATCGCCAGTAAATACTGCTAATACAAGTCCCTTCTTTTATAAAATTAAGCTATACTTAAAAGATGAAATCAAGAAAAGGTGTGAAGGAAATGTCAGATGTTGATCAGTTTTCCTCTTATATCTGCGAGAATGCTCATTCAATTTCAAAAGAAGTCGTCGAGTATGTGGCAGGCCGCAGCAAGCCGGGAATATCAGAAGAAGAAAAAGAGATGGCTTTGGCCATGTATGTAAAACTTTTGAGCTTCTTCAGCGAATCGTTGAAAAATGAGAGTGAAAGTTTTATGCCGGATCATTTAATCGAATGGAGCAAGAATAATGCTCAAATGCAAGTGAACAGCGGCGGCAAGCTCTCTGACATTATCGTCCGTTATCCCTTAACACGTGATATTTTTACCGATTTGCTGGTTCGCATCAGCCTTGAACTTGGCCTTTCAACAGCGGATACCGGTCTTGTTCTGAAAGGAATCAATCAAATCCTTGATGTCAGCCTTAATGAGACTGTTCTTGCATTCGAACAGCTCTCTGAACAGTCGAAAAAAGAATTGCAGGAAGAACTGCTGTCACTGTCAGCACCAATTGTGCCCATTCGCGATGAAGTCGTTGTCATTCCTTTAATCGGCTATATTGATGAAGACAGAGCTGCCTTCATCATGGATAAGGCCATCCCCAAAATTGCTGCGATGAATGTAGATTACGTCATTCTGGATTTCTCCGGGGTGCTGACTATCAATCGCCATGTAGCGGAATCACTGCATCAGATCGGTGGCATTTTCCGAATAATGGGTATAAATGTTGTCATTACAGGCCTGCGTCCCGAACTCGTACAAGTCGCTATCAACAGTAATATTAAAATTTCAGCAGCAAACGCCTTCAGTACTGTCAAACAAGCGTTAGAGAATATCGGAAAATAAAACACATTAAAAGCCTCTTCATCCAGGAGAGGCTTTTTTTATTTTTTTTCACTTTTTGAAGAATCTTTAATTGAGCAGGATGAAACAAGATGATATACTCAAACAGCAAAACTTTTAATGCCGACAAAAACTATAAGAATTAGGGGAGATAAATTATGAAAAAATCACTTTTATTTATTTTGATGGTACTCGGGGCAGTTCTATTGCTTGCTGCTTGCGGCGAGTCATCAGAAGACACATCGACAGAAGAGAATCAGGAAGCAGCCGGTTCTTCCGAAGATTTACTGACGAAAGTTCAGGAAGAAGGCAAGTTACTTGTTGGAACTGAAGGAACTTATCCTCCATTCACTTTCCATGACGAATCAGGCGAATTGACAGGTTTCGATGTTGAAATAGCACGCGAAGTGGCTGAACGCCTTGGCGTAGAAGCGGAATTCCTTGAAACACAATGGGATGGAATGTTCGCAGGTCTCGATTCTGGAAGATTCGATATGGTTGCAAACCAGGTTGGTATTCGTGAAGACCGCTTGGAAAGCTATGATTTTTCCGATCCTTACATCACTTCGGCAGCTGTTTTGGTAACTAAAGAAGATGAAACAGAAATTACATCATTTGAAGATTTGGAAGGCAAAACATCGGCTCAATCCCTGACTAGCAACTATGCCGATATCGCAAAAGAATACGGCGCTGAACTGACAGGCGTTGAAGGATTCAACCAAGCCATCGAATTATTGGTATCAGATCGTGTCGATGCAACAGTAAACGATAAAATTTCCGTTCTGGACTTCATGAATCAGCGGCCGGATGCACCAATCCAGATTGCTGACGAATCAGATGAAGCTTCACAAAGCGGTTTGCAGTTCAGAAAAGACAGCGGCGCCATCGTCGATGAAGTAAATAAAGCACTTGCAGATATGATCGAAGACGGCACTTACGATGAAATTTCACAGAAATGGTTTGGCGAAAATGTACTTGAATAGTATTTTCACAAATCCCGAAAGGTTGGAACGGTTACTGGACATTGCCCAGTCATCGTTCCTTCCTTTGTTGGAGGGAGCAATTCAGTATACGATTCCTTTGACTTTGATTTCGTTCACGATTGGACTGATTCTGGCTACACTGACAGCATTGGCCCGAATTTCCACTGTAAAGTTCTTTCAGATCATCGCACGTATATACGTTTCCATTATTCGCGGCACACCTTTATTGGTTCAATTGTCCATCCTGTTTTACGGGCTTCCGACAGTGGGCATTACGCTTGAACCTTTTACAGCAGCCATTCTAGGCTTTTCCCTGAATGTCGGAGCGTATGCTTCTGAAGTTATCCGGGCAGCGATCCTGTCGATTCCGAAAGGCCAATGGGAAGCCGCTAATACAATCGGCATGTCATACAGCCAGGCCTTAAAGCGGATCATTCTCCCGCAGGCATCTCGTGTATCCATTCCTCCGCTTTCAAATACATTCATCAGTTTGGTAAAGGATACATCTCTTGCTTCCTTCATACTCGTGACAGAGATGTTCCGCCGGGCACAGGAAATTGCCGCTTTCAACTACGAATTCCTGCTGTTGTATTCACAGGCAGGCCTTCTTTACTGGATTTTCTGCTTCCTTCTATCATTGGTACAGGGACGCCTGGAAAATCGCTTTGACCGTTATGTATCAAAAGCTTAATTTCATTTCAATAAATTCAGAAAGGAGCCTCCTATGATTGCCATAAATAATCTGCATAAAAGCTTTGGAGATCTTGAAGTTTTGAAAGGCATAGACCTCAACGTCGAAAAAGGCCAGGCTGTCGTTGTCATCGGACCATCCGGTTCCGGCAAGACGACATTTCTTCGCTGCCTGAATATATTGGAGACACCCACTGCTGGAACGGTGGCCATTGATGGCCACATGGCTGATTTCTCGAAACCCTTGCCAAAGAAACAAATAATGGGGTTCAGAAAACAGTCAGCTATGGTTTTTCAGCATTACAATCTCTTTCCGCATATGACCGCTTTGGAAAACGTCATGGAAGGACCCGTCACCGTACAAAAAATCGACCGGGCTGAAGCACGCGCAAAAGCCGAAGAATTACTGACAAAAGTCGGACTGAAAGAAAAAATGAATGAATATCCTTTCCAGCTTTCCGGCGGCCAGCAGCAGCGTGTCGGCATTGCCCGAGCGCTAGCGCTCGAACCGAAAGTGATGCTTTTTGATGAACCGACTTCAGCACTTGATCCGGAACTTGTCGGAGAAGTGCTGCAAGTAATGAAAGAACTGGCGCTCGAAGGCATGACCATGGTAGTCGTCACGCATGAAATGCGCTTTGCCAAAGGCGTAGCGGATGAAGTATTGTTCATGGATGCGGGCCGTATCATTGAACGAGGTACCCCGCAGGAAATTTTCGATCATCCGAAAGAAGAGCGGACGAAGCAGTTTTTGAATTTGATTCAAAATGCGGATACTATCTAAACACAAATGACAAAAAGAACCAGGTACCCGCTCCGGGAACCTGGTTCTTTTTTTTATATTAAATATTGATTGTTACTTCCGCGCCTTCACGAAGCTCAGCCACTAATGCCTGTACTGCTTCATTCTCTTTTTGCTGTAGAAGTTGTGCTTCAAGTTCTGATTTAATATCTTCAAGCGGCGGTATCTCTTCACCGCCCATTTCTTCTTGCTGGGCTTTCACTTGATCATAAAACTCCTGAAGTTCTTCTTCTGAAACTTCAGCGTCCCCTGTTTCTTCAGCGATCAATTTATCCACTTTCACTTGTGAGGCAACTTGCTCCCTTACTTCTTCCTCTGAAAGATCCTGCTCTTTAAGAGCAGCTAAAAATTCCTCGGATGAAGCCATGCCGTTTTGTTCTGCCAATGCAGTCAACGTTTCGTTGACTTCTTCTTCAGAAGCCTCGATTTCGCGATTTTCTGTTTCCTGAACCAATAATCTCTGGCTGACCAAACTTTCGGCAACCTGCTCTTTCAATTGCGCCTGATCAACTTCCTGGCCGGACATTTGGGCCTGCATAGCCATTTGTTGGAACTGTCCAACGTATGCATTTTCAAATTCCTCTTTCTTGATCTCTTCACCGTTCACTTCAGCGACAACGTCCGGTACGCCTTCCAAATCAGGCTCAGGCATTTCCGGCTGTTCAGCTGTTTCACCGTTATCTTCAGCTGCTTGCTCTTCTGTTGCTTGTTCCTCGGTTGCTGTTTCTTCTTCATTTGTATTTTCATCCGCATTGCCGCATGCCGCTGTCACCATAACTGAGGCACCGATCAATAGGCTTAAAAGCATTTTCTTAGTCAAAATGTATTCCCCTTTCAATCATAATGGTCGTAATTGTATCACATCCAGGCTCTAAGTAAACAAATAACCCTTAGACCCGCCAATATAAAAGACCGGACATAAGCCCGGTCTTCGAAGACAAATATTATTATTTTTTTCTGATATTGTACTTCCACGCCTCGTCCAGATCGAGCATTTTTTTCGCTGCAAAAATCATGAGGAATGTTATCAGGATTATCGGAAGCCCCATAAGCCCTGAAATAACTTCCAAAGGCGCCAATCCGCCAATGCGCATCAAGACGAGTGCAAGCACTGTTATAATAGCGGCAATAATCAACCGAAGGACTCTCGGTGGTTCGAACTTACTCATATCCCTCGTGCTTGTGTAAGCAGCAACAGTATATGTTGTCGAATCGAGCGTCGTTGTCAGGAATATCAATGATACGAAAATGAATATGGTGACTGCGATGCCGCTCATCGGCAAAGTTCCAAGGATTTGCGGGATGGCTGACATCCGTTCTTCATTCTGAACTAAATTTAAAATATCCAGCTGGCCAGCCAAATGTCTGTGGACACCCAAGCCTCCCAATACCCCGGTAGCGATCCAGGACATTAAAGTAGGAGCCAACAAATATGTAAGAATCATTTCTTTAATCGTGCGCCCTCTTGAAATCCTTGCCGCAAAGACGCTATGAAGCATGGCCCACGTTGCGCTGTAGGCAAACCAGAACACAGTATTGCTTTGAATGTGCGAAGCAGCCCCCTGATATACCGAATCCGTATTCAACGAGAAGTTAAGATAATTCCCGAACAGAAATGAAACACTGTCCGTGAAATAATTCATGATGAAAACGCCAGGACCCGCTAATAATATAAACAGACCGAATGCGCCAGCCAAATAGATATTAAAAGTACTCAGACGTTTAATCCCTTTTTCTATACCTAAATAGGCGCTGGCTGAGAACAGCAGTACCCAGACAACTGTCACTGCCAAAGTAAGTCCAAATGTTACTTCAATATTTAAAAGAGCAGCAAGATTATATGTAACAATCGGAGCGCCTAGCCCCAGAGTCACCGCGGCTCCCGTCAATATACTCAGCAGGAACAGAATGTCGAGAATGACACCCGCCCATCCATCTGTCAGCTTATCGCCAAGAATAATCCGGGCCGCTTCTGAGATGCGCATCATCGGCCGCTTTTTCACATGCAGTATATAAGCCATTGCTGGAGCTATCATCACAAAGATTGCAAAGACCTGAAAACCCCAGAGAAACATACTATAAGCATTTCCCATCAAAATTGCTTCAGGAGATCCCACTTCAGTTCCGGCCGGTGGATTGTTGGCAACGGAAGTCCATTGCAGCATACCGGTCCGCATGATGGTTGAACCGATTCCCATTGCGATCAGAATTGATGCGTATTCAAAGAGCGAAAATTGAGGTTTTTCTTCCGGGTTTCCCAAAACCACTTTCCCGTATTTCGAAAAAGAAAAAAATAAGGCCGCTGCCACCAGGAGAATTCCGTACCAGAGATATCCCCAGCTGAACACTTCCACTATCGTTGTGAAAATGGAATTCAGCAAACTCAACGATCTGGTTTCGTATAGCGCGAGCGGTATACTGATGGCAATAATAATTAGTATCGCAGGTATAAAAATCTTGTAATCAATTAATCTTTCTTTTTGCATTGAATCCCCCTCATAGATTTTTAATCACCTTTCATTTTTACCCTTATTTCCGTTTGAAAAACTGCCTCATCCAAAAAATTTTAAAAATATCGATTCGAAACAGCAAACTTCACAGATGACTTTTTCTGTTTCAGTCACCATGCGCCCAGGCAATCCTTGGATCTATTTTCCGAGACATTCTCACCATAAATGGTTCGAATCCGAGACGCGGCCAGAAATAGGAAGCAATTTGGTTCGGCGTATGCCAATCCGCGTACAGATAATCAAAGCCTTCTTTTTTCATTTCCGCAAAACAATGGTTGGCGAGCACGCGGCCAATCCCTTTGCCCCGCATATCCGGATTGGTGGAAGCCGCCGGAAGCACCGCACAATTTGACGGCGCAGAAAGACTGGCTCCGTCTTCTTTTCGGAAATAAACATGGAAACCGGCAACGCGTTCGCCCATTTCCGCTATCCACAGAAAAGCCTCTTTATCTTCGGATAAGTCCATATAGCTGCGTTTGATGCTTTCCATCGTTTCTTTCGTAATCGGATGCCAGGACGGAGCCGCAGCCTGATGGATGCCGTTCCATAAAGCCACTTTCTTCAGCAAAGGGGCGTCCGCCTGTCCCCCTTTCCGGATAACCACCTTATCCACCTTGGGTTTTTCAGACGCTTCGAAATCCTTTAATTGGAGGATTGCATATTTCTGTTCATAACCGAATCCCTGCTCCAGCCACTGCTCCACCATAGCCCGTTCTCCCAGCGGGATCATCAGGACATGGGTGAAATAGCCATGCTTGATCCATTCAGCCCCGGCATCCGCATAAAGCAGCCGCAACAAACTTGGATGCTCTTTATCGCTGATAGCGACGGATTCATAATTCATCAGTATATACCGTCCGCGATCGGTATCCTCCTTGAATTCGTAAAGCAGATAGCCGATGACGTCAATTCCACGGACGGCTACAATACCGCTGACAAAAGGCTTTTCAAGCTGTTGGCGTATTACAGTCTCCGTCTCATCGATTTCCTCAAACGCCTTCGGTAAATAAGGGAATGCTTTCCGCTCTTTTTCATGCCTTTTTGCCAATAAAGCCGACATCTGGCGAATATGAATTTCTTCAACCCCTACAAATTGAATCATGGCTTCCACTCCTATTATTGAAGTTTCACTTCCAGCACCCGGTATTGCCCAGCCTCAATCACTGGCCCGAATACTGCCGGAACCGCTTCGACAAATATCGGTCCATCAAGTATGACTGTATGAAATTCCCCTTCTTCACCACAGGCATCAATTCCGAGAGCCTCAAGCTCTTCGATCAATTCCAGCGTAAATTCCCTGCCGAGGAATTTCGGATCCATCCGCGCCGTGTCCACCACCGTAATCACAGCTTTGAATCCTTCCGCGATCAATTCCTCCAGCAGGTTCCGCCGGGGTTCTCCCCATAGCGGATGACTGACTTCGATATCCGCTTCCTTACTGACTTTCTGTACCCATGCCCGGTGATCTTCCAAATCGATATCACCATAAACACCCATATCGATGCCTTCACTCTTAAAATTCTTTAAAAGGCTGATAAATTCCTTCTCGTAATTATTCCAATCCGCCTTCCCGATTTCCAGTGGCAGTCCCATCCGTTCAGCCTGCGCTTCCATAATTTCCAGCGGTAAGCCGTGCGACCTCGATTTCGACCCGTCTTCTTCGAACATAGTCAGCAAAGTCACCGGCACATGCCCTTCCAGCACAGCCCGGTAGTACGCCAGCGCGGAATCCTGTCCGCCGCTCCATGACATCACAAATGTTTTTTGCATAATGCACCTCTTCCGTAAATTCGTTTTCTGAATAAAAGACTTCGACAATTAAAGAATAAATCCTTTACTGCCGTTATACTGCGGCCCAAAAATTAAAAAAGCGGCCGGAAAAGCTTCCGGCCGCTTCAAAATATTCACTTATTTGCCAACCATGTTTTCCGGTTTAACCCACTCGTCGAATTGCTCAGCTGTCAGATGTCCGCTCTTCACAGCAGATTCTTTCAGTGTAGAGCCCTCGTTATGGGCTTGTTTGGCAATTGCCGCCGCTTTTTCATAGCCGATATGCGGATTCAATGAAGTTACAAGCATCAATGAATTATTTACATGATTTTGGATGACATCCAGGTTCGCTTCAATGCCCACTGCACAGTGATCGTTAAAGCTTACAAGGCTGTCTGCCAACAACCTTACCGATTGAAGGAAGTTGTAGGCGATGACCGGTTTAAAGACGTTCAATTCAAAATTCCCCTGGCTGGCAGAGAAACCGATTGTCGCATCGTTCCCCATTACCTGTGCTGCAACCATTGTCAATGCTTCACTTTGTGTCGGGTTAACTTTCCCCGGCATGATGGAGCTGCCCGGTTCATTGGCCGGAATCGTGATTTCACCGATGCCGCTGCGGGGGCCGCTGGCAAGCCAACGTACATCATTCGCAATTTTCATTGCGTCAGCCGCAAGTGCTTTGATGGCGCCGTGCGTATAAACCATTTCATCATGGCTTGTCAGTGCATGGAACTTATTTTCGGCTGATGTGAATTCGGAACCAACCGCTTCAGCGATGAATTCCGCAACGTAGCCGCCGAATTTCGGGTCTGCATTGATGCCGGTTCCTACCGCTGTACCGCCAATCGCCAATTCACGCATATAATTTACGCTTTCGCTGATCATGCGCTCACTTTTCTCCAGCATATGCTTCCAGCCGCTGATTTCCTGGCCCAAGGTCAACGGTGTGGCATCCTGAAGATGCGTACGGCCGATTTTGATGATGTCATCGAATTTCTCCGATTTCTCAGCCAAAGTCGCTTTCAATTTCTGAACAGCAGGGATCAATGTTTCCGTAACGGCCAATACACCCGCAACGTGCATAGCCGTCGGGTAAGTGTCGTTTGAACTTTGGGACATGTTCACATCATCGTTAGGATGAAGTTTCTCTTCAGAATTCTGTTCCGCTAAAATTTCGTTTCCGCGGCGTGCCAGAACTTCGTTCATGTTCATATTCGACTGCGTTCCGCTGCCTGTCTGCCAAACAACCAATGGGAAATGGTCATTCCATTTGCCTTCGATTACTTCATTAGCTGCAGTTTCGATCGCTTTCATCTTCGCTTCAGACAGTTTTCCAAGCTTGTGGTTAGCTTTCGCTGTCGCTTTTTTCAATTGGGCAAACGCAATTACCACTTCATGCGGCATACGCTCAGTGCCGATTGCAAAGTTCTGGACACTGCGCTGTGTCTGAGCTCCCCACATTTTGTCGGCTTCAACCTGAATTTCACCAATGGTGTCTTTCTCTGTACGATATTGCATTCCATTCACTCCAATTCTTATGTCTAATTAAACCTTCTCTTCTATTAAACACAAAAAAACGTGAAAAAGCGACTTTTCTCTAGAAAAGCGGAAGCGCCCGTTAAGATTCGAAAGGCATAAGACGATTTGGCGAAGCGGCGTTCTTTGCCGCACAGCCAAAGTGGCTTATGAACCGAGAATCTGGGCGCTGGAGTCTAGACAAGTGAAAAGTCGCTATAATCCTGCTGAAAAATTGATATCAAGAACCGATATACCGCAAATCAACTTAAAACTTTTGCTCCTGCATCGCTACGCTGCTTCGTCGCAAAGACATTGATCTCGCAGGCGTCGATCAATGTCTTTGCTGCATAAAAAATTCCTCAATAATCTCTTCATCCGAATGCGGAATATATTCACCCTTGATAATTTGTGCGCCGTTGATACAGCCGCTGGATAACAGGACGATATCTTCCGGTCCGCTTGCCTTTAATGCTTCTATTACAGCGTCCTTGCGTAAAGGTGCCGTCAATACTTCCTGTTTATAAGGGACTGTAAAGCCCTTAACTACCGCATTCACTACATCTTTGGGATTGTTATAGCCCGGATGGTCAACCGTTACAACAATCGTATCCGCCCTGCCTTCCGCAGCTTTTGCCATTTTCGGCATCTTGGAGAAATCGCGGATTCCGATACCTGCAATCATCGCAATGAGGCGTCGGTGCGGCAACTTTTTCGCTTCATTTAATACAAGCTCAATGGCTACCGGAGTATGGGCGTAATCGAGGATAATTTTTCTGCCTTCGGGTCCGGCAAGAACCTGGAACCGCCCTTCCACCTGAGGAAGCTCAGGCAGGACAGCTAAAATCTCTTCAATGGATTTCCCAGCCAATAAAGCCGCAGCAATCGCTGCCGTCAGATTTCCGGCATTATATTCACCAAATATAGGAACTTGAACCTGTCGTGCAATACCTTGATATATTAAATTGAAAGCAAGTCCTTCATCCAGTGTCCGGCAGTCTCCCCAAATCAGATCCGCTCCGGAATCAGGGTCCGCACTATAAGTGAGGCATGGATACTGAGCAATCTCCAAAATTTCCTGAGACATGCCGGCATCATCCAAATTGATGACAGCCGATTTTGCCTGCCGGAATAATTCCAGTTTTGATTGGAGGTAATGAGTGAAAGTTTTGTGGTATTCCATATGCTCTTCTGAAATATTGGTGTGGATTGCCACATCAAAAACGATTCCTTCCACCCTTTTCTGATCCAGCGCAATAGATGAGACTTCCATTGCGGCTGATACATCTCCTTGGGCAGCCAGCTGCGAAAAGATATTATGTATATCAGAGGAAATGGGTGTAGTCGGGGTGCTTTTCTTATAAGCGAGCTTGCCTGTTGAAGACCATATACCGGTAGTGCCTAAAAATCCGCATGGCATGTCCAATAAATTAAAAAGGCTGTAAACGAAGGTAGCTGTGGTGGTTTTGCCATTAGTGCCTGTAACGCCGACCTTAATCAGCCGATCCTGTGAGTTGCCGTAAAAGTAATTGGAAATGTGCGCCATTGCAACCTTTGAATTTTCAACCTGCAAAAATGTCACTTGGGGAAACAAGTTAAAATGCTGATTCAGCATTTCTTTGTCTGTGCCGATTATGGCACATGCCCCTTTATCGATTGCTTCTTCAATATATAAGTGGCCGTCTGTATTTTCTCCGGTCACACAAAAGAAAGCGGATCCTTTTTTTGTCTCCACTGAGTTATAAACGATGGAAGTGATTTCTTGGACTTCAGGTCCGATTAAGGAAAGGGATTTGAGATGAGGTATTTCTGTAAATTGTATGTTCATAGGGTGCTCCTTAAGTAAATGTTTTCTTTTGCTATGAATTTATCATTTTAACAATATTATTATCACATTCTACCACCCTAATTAAATCTACAAAATGACAGAGAAGCAACAATACAGCATAAATGATAATTTCATACTATATCGCCTATCTTTTCCCCCTCAGCGGTTCGCTGAAACCAAAAACCAGCCACAAAAAGCAAAAGCTTTTTGTGGCTGGTTTGGGTTATTAATATTTAATGTAACTATTTTCCTTCCATACAATTTAATGTATGTGAAATTCTGCTTACTTAGCAGATGTCTCTTTTTCTGTTAATTCATAGCGCAATTGCTCAATTGTAGCAGCGTAATCCGATTTCCCGCTCATGTTCTCGAGCATTCCACGAACATCGATGCCAGATGACTCCTTCAGCGTTTCCTGCAGAGTCGACATCAGGTTCGTCGCATACGAGGTCACTTTATTAGCACCGCCGCCTTCGCCGCTGCCTGTATCGACAACTGTAATTTTATCGATATTGGCAAGTGGGCTGGCAATCTGTTTCGCATATTCCGGCAGCATCTTCACGATCATATCGAGGGTAGCCGCCTGGCCGTACATTTCAAAAGCTTCCGCGATTTTACGTTTCGCTTCGGCTTCGGCAAGACCTTTCAGACGGATGACATCCGCTTCCGATTCACCTTGTGCACGCTGTGAATCAGCTTTCGCCATACCATCCAAGCGGACTTTCTCTGCATCAGCTTTCGCCATTGCTTCAACCCGGTATTTCTGGCCATCAGCATCTGCAAGCTGTTTCGACTTCTCAGCTTCTGCTGCCTGTTCCACAGCGTAACGGTCAGCATCCGCTTTTTTCTTCACTTCTGAGTCGTATTGGCGCTCACGGCGCTGAATTTCTTTCTCTTCCAGCTCAATCTGCTTCTGGCGTTCTATGATGCGGATCTGCATTTCCTGTTCTACAACTTCCTGTTTCGAACGCGCTGTTTCCAGTTCATACGCCTGATCGGCCCGGGCTTTTGCACTGTCCTGCTCACGGCGGTATTCTGCCACTTTCAACAGATTCTCTTTTTCCGCTTCGGCGATTTCAGTCGCGCGCTGGATCTCCGCACGCTGCGCTTCCTTGCCGGCTTCAGCGCGTTTGATGCGTGTCTCCATTTCCGATTCGGCGGTTGAAATATCCGCATCTCTTTTCACCTGGGCAATACGTGCTTTCCCCAACGAATCAAGATAGCCATTTTTATCACGTACATCTTTAATGGTGAATGACACGATGATCAAGCCCATTTTCGCCAAATCATGCGATGCTACCCGCTGCACTTCCTGTGAGAACTTATCGCGGTTTTTATAAATTTCTTCTACGGTCATCGATCCAAGAATGGAACGAAGATGCCCTTCCAAAACTTCTTTCGCTTCATTTTCCCGGTCTTCTTTAGACTTTCCTAAAAATTGCTCTGCAGCTGTTGCGATTTCAGAAATGGAGCCGCCGATTTTGATGATTGCCGTCCCGTCCGCCATGACCGGAACACCTTGCTCCGTATAGACTTCGGGCGTCGTCACTTCCAATTTGCTGGACAATAAGCTGAGCGGCGCCGCCTGCTGAAACACCGGCAGCAGAAACGTGCCTCCGCCTCTGATAATCTTAATGCGATTACCGGAATCGTCGGTATGTACATTTTTCGACCCTAAATAACTCCCGGTAACAATCAATGCTTCGTCCGGTCCCACCGTCTTGTACTTTGTGACATATACACCGATCAATGCCAGTAATATAGCTGCCACCACTCCAATAGCGATCCACACTTCCATCCTGATTCCCCCTGGTTTTTCTATTTTTTATTTCTTATTACAAAAGGCTCGTATTCCCTGACATAGAGCGTGCCGTCAGCGATATCAATGATCAGCACCTGTTCATCCTGCGCAATTGGTTCATTGTCATAGCCCGCTGCCCGCTTCGAAATCATTCCGCCGTAAGTTTCCAGCACCACTTCGCCATAACCGTCGACAGGAATCGGGATAATCACTCTAGCCACTTGCCCGAGGAGCGATTCTTCGGTATAGGCGATCGAGGATTCCGCAGATTTCAATGGCAATAAAACAAATAAATACAGAAGGAAGTCCAGCACCACTGCTGCTGTTGCTGAAATCAGGATGATGCTGGCACTGTTCAGCCCGCCCGCTTTTTCAAGCACAAAAGCGATGGCGAAAAACAAAGTGAAGAATGCCAGCAGTACGGCCGGGTTCAATAGAGGAAGCCCATCTCCGGCATCGGCCATATCGCCGAACAGCACGTAAAGTAAAGTCAGTCCTGCTGCGATCAGCAAGCCGTACATATAAATTTGCTCCACCTCTACACCAAACAATTCCATTCCAATACCTCCCATTCCCGGTAGCTCTTTTCCATCTTATCTTATATACGGTAATAAAGGATTGAAGTTTCAGAATTAATTATTATTTTTACTGCAGCAAAAGAAAAACCCATTCTATTTAAAGGATGGACTTTTCAGGTTGTCGAGAAACATCATATGCTTCCATCATTTCGCTGCATGCGGACGCGTTCCGCAGGGAGCTGCCTGAGCCTCCTCGATAACTTACGCTATCTGCGGGGTCTCAGGACTCGCTCTGTTTCCTGCAGGAGTCGCCGCCTGCTGCTACATTTGGGATCTGTGTAAAATTACGTTATCTACTTTCTTATTTAATACAGACTTAAATGAATTTCCTTTATAGAAAGTAATCAAAGATATGAAGCAAAACAGCGGAGACTCCCAGAGGAACAGAACCGGAGTTGGCTTTCCAACTCCAGTTCGAGCGAAGTGCTGAGATCCACTCGGGCGAAGTGGAACGAGTCCGAGTTAGCTCAGCGCAAGCCCCCAGGAAAAACCATTGTGCTCCTGCATCGCTTCGCTGCTTCGTCGCAAAGACTTGACCTCGCAAGCTTCGTTCAAGTCTTCGGAGCTGTTTTGCGCAATATCGGCTGTTTAATTTAAATTTAAATTTAATAAACAGAAAAACCCATTCTATTTAAAGAATGGGTTTTACAAATTGGATTTCATGGAAACCGTTTTTCATTTGAAAGTTGATGCCGACGTAACCGGCATCGAATAATTGATGTTGCCTAGTGAAGTCGTCCAGTTTGGCTGCCGCAAAATCCTCGTAGCCGATTGAGGGATTTTCAAGGTCTTTTACACAGACATACCGTTCTTTATTTCCATACTTCTCGGTCAAGGCGCCAATGTACATATCCTGTGTGAACTTGTCTTTCAGACTCGGGATGTTCATCGGGGCGACCGTACAGCAGACGTAACGGAAATTCCCCGGCAGTTTCGGAAGCTCCTTCATAATGACATCAGCTAATTTCTGTTGCAGCCGGTTCCCTCTATATGCGGGCAGCACAGCAGAAATTTCCTGATAAATCACTCTTGGCAACTCTTCTTCAGACAATCCGATGTCATAGCCGAGATGCTCTTCATCGATTCCAGGAATCAACAGTGCGCGGAAACCGATCAGTTTGTCTTCTGCATAGGCACCAACCATCAGCCCGCGTTCATTGAGGATGAAAAGAAATTCTTCTGTAGATAAAGGCTGTAAAGCTGTTCTTTCCGGCATGGCAGCAACCACTGCTTCTTGGACTTCTTCTATAGCCGGCAGATCTTCGAGATAAAGCCGTTTCATGTGCAGAGGCAGTTTTTTCCGAAGAACCTGATGGGTGATAGTACCTTCATATAAAACTTTCATCTCCGCTTCCCCCAACCGTTCAGATTTGTACTTTTATGATACCACTTATTTTTTTCTATGTAAGTGAGTTTTTTAAATTTTACTGCAAATTAGATAATAATTTGATGTGGCATCCAAAGAGCCCGCAGTTCATTTCAAAAAGCCGTCTATCTGCTTTTGCGTCTGAAGAATAATCGACTGGCGGCCTGGTTCGCTGTCAACAAAGTCCCTTGCCCTCTGCCTCATCGCAATTTTTCTGTCCGCATACGTCGTGACGATGAATTTCAAAAACTCCTTGTCCATTTTTTCAGGGCATCCTTCCGCCATATCAGGACGTGTCTGTCCGTAGTTCAGAACCCATCGTTTCAAAGCCCGGTATAGACAAACTCTTAAAGGCAACTCCAAATAAATGAAAGTATCCGCTTCTGCCAGACGGATTTCCATCGAACTGGCGTAGTTTCCTTCTATAATCCAAGTGTCTTCTTTAACAAGCTGCCGCTGCCTGTCTCTGAATTCTTCCTTTTCCCTCTCCACCCATCCTGCTTTCCAATAATAAGAATCCAGATGATGCACAGGCATTTCAAGCTTTTCTCCGAGTTTTCTTGCAAACGTGGATTTTCCGGCACCTGCTGAGACCCCGCACACAATGATTTTCTTCATTTCTCCACCCCTTCGTCCCTATCGTTCTATCAGTATAATTAAATAAAGGATTTTAAGCCAGCGGCCCAATTTTCACATAAAGCTTGCATTTTTAATATACCCGTGTTATTCTAAGGAAGAATTATTTTTGTTCGGATAACTTTTAAAAAGTGTCAGATGTTCATCTGCAAGATTTGAGCAAGGATAGTAATACAATGTATGCTTACGCATACGAGGAGGAAACACACATGGAACAAGGTAAAGTAAAATGGTTTAACTCAGAAAAAGGATTCGGCTTCATCGAAAGAGAAGGCGGCGACGATGTATTCGTACATTTCTCAGCAATCCAAAGCGAAGGCTTCAAGTCTCTTGACGAAGGCCAAGAAGTAACGTTTGATATCGAGCAAGGCCAACGCGGTCTTCAAGCTACTAACGTACAAAAAGCTTAATCTAAATATAACTCTTAATGGATTCTTCTTCGGAAGAATCCATTTTTTTATTTTATTTCCAAAAAAAGTTTTTTTACCAAGTTTTAATTGCCCCCTTCCCAACGAATAAATTACACTTTCAGAAAAGCATTATTAGCATATACCAACATAAGAGGTGATCCGTTTTACGCGGATCACCTCTTGTTTTGCTGTTAATTCAGTATGAAATACAGCTGGAAAACCACGAAAATCAATACGGCTAAGCCAATCGTGCCGAAAATAATAGATAATGCCAGTTTTTTTCCGCTCATGGACTTCTACTCCTTTACGACTGTCAGTTCATTTTTTCCCGTTCAATCAGTTGGATAACATCATATGCACCAGCGCTTTCATTCGATAATACCGTTAATGTGCTGCCGTTGGAAGGATAAAATCCTGAATGGAAACTGACCCCTGGGTCATAGCCCATCACATGATATTTAAGGATTTCCTCTTCTTCTTTTTTAATCCATACTCCGTAGCCGTAATGGCCTTCCTCATCTGATGCATGCACCTTCAGCAAATTACGTGTCCCTTCTTCAGAAAGCAGGCTGTAATTCATTAATTGCTCCCAAAAAACAGCCATGTCCGCGGCCGTTGTATAAGCACCGCCATCAGCGCCGCCCTTGATTGGAATAGCGTATTGGTTCGTGCGCCAAGTCGCCCCTTCATCTATATAACCAGTTGCCGTTTCTGCCGGCAAGCGGTCCAATTGGAAATAACCCGATTGGTCCATCCCAGCACGCTGAAAAATACGTTCTTCTATCACATCTGTAAAATCGTTGCCGGTCAACTTCTCCACCACCATTCCGAGCGCAATAAAGCCGGCATTATTGTACTCGAATTTTTCGCCGGGTTCAAACTTCATCGGTTTATCCTTGAATAGAGGAAGAAAATCTCTCGTGCTCTTCATTCGATACATCGGCAGATTTTGCCACAGTTCCTCAAAGTCATCCATGACGGACTCATCGAAATAATCCGGAATCCCCGATGTATGCGTCAGCAGTTGATGAATCGTTGCAGGGAAATTCGGGAAATGTTCCGGAAGCATTTCGGACAGGACATCATCAAATGACAATTTACCTTCCTCGACCAATTGGGCAATAGTTACAGCGGTGAAGATCTTGCAGCCTGAAGCAATGCCAAATCGGGTGTTCACCGCATTTGGCCGCACATTTGCCCGGTCTGCCATCCCTTTTGCTATTGCCCATTCTTCATCTGTTTTCAGCATGACGGCTCCTGAAAACTCCATTTCCTCCAAGCGGTCTGACAATGGATTTTCCGGAACCGCTGTACCGACGCGCCCTTCTTCATCAATATCGATTTGGCGGCCATCCGTCAATTCAATCGACACCGGATGGACCTCACTCTTCCTCTTCGAAAAATACCAGGTTCTTTTCGGGGCAACAAGAAGGATAAAAGCTGCTCCCTGACCAAGAAAGTTCAACGAATCGGGATCAATGCCTTTATTGCCGCGGACCGGAATTTCCATGTCTTCGATGTGCTTCCCGACTTCCGCTACATGCGGTGTGGTGATACTGACTTCACTGATATTCAGCAATGAATCAACAGTGAAATTCCCCATCTTGTCCGTATTCCGGCGGCCAATAAATTCCACGATGTTTCCGGCAGGATCTTCAAAATAAAATGCATCCGCATCGAAATTCGCGTAATAGATTTCATCCATCCCTTCCTGGCGGTTCAATTCCACACGTGAACTTGCCCAGCCTTTGGCAAGAGTGAACTGGTTGCCGGGGATATTGAAGGCAAAATGATAGAACGCCGGGCGATTGGATTCGCGGAAGATAAGCTGGGATTCACCGATTGCCAGCATAAAGCTGGATTCGCCCTCTTCAACAATCCGGAAACCCAGTTGGTATTCATAAAAGCCTTTTACTTCATCGAGCTTATTTGTATATAAAGTCACTTTCTTGAACATGTCATCACTCCTTGCTTCAAGCATACAGAAATTTACTGTTTTTTTCCTCTTTTCCTGACTGTTTTTTTGCATGAAAAAAAGGAGCGCTAAGGCTCCTTTATAATGTTCCGATAAATTGAAGTTGGGAGATGTCCTTTTTATCTGTTTGACCATCCAGATGAATGGGTGAAATAGGCTTCCAGCCTTTAACGTATTATTTATCGGCGATTTTTCATAGTTTATAAGCGGTTTTTTAAGATTTATCGGCGATTCTCCATTTATCGCAGATTTTCTTGTTTCCCCTAAACAAAAAACCCTTCCCTAAAAGGAAGAGTTCAAGTCAAAAAGTATAAACCAGCCGGATCATATCGCGGCATTCAATGCCGTTTTCAATAATCGGTTCCGGATAATTGCGCGTAAAGAAATCATGGTCGATCGAGTCGATGCGAAATCCACATTTTTGATACAGCATCAGCTGATCAACACTCGAATTGCCGGTGCCTATTTCGACATTGGCGAATCCCAACCGTTTCGCTTCAGACAAAGCATGCAGGATCAGCTTCTTACCGTAGCCTCTCCCTCTCACATTTTCTGCGACAGCAATGTTTTTAATTTCCACGGCCGTGCCAGGTAACGACAATAAAACATATACCCCTATGAGTGAGTCGCCGACTAGCGCTTCGTAGACACAGCCGCGTCCGCAATATTCCCTTACAAGTTCTTCAGAAGGGTCCGCTTCCAACAGCAAGTCCATCGGCAGGTCATCACCATCATTCAATAAGCGGATTTCCATTATTTCGGCTCTTTGAAACCTTGGTCGATCAAATAATCTTCAGCATCGCTGAAAGTGCCGAAGCTTTCTTCCAGGTTTTTGCCGGCATAGACATTCCAGAATGGCTCGTCATAGACCAAATCCACTTTCTCGTTGTCGCGGTTCGTCCAAGTCTTGTCGTACGGCGGTTCCGGTTCCAAAGACAAATAATCCAGAGAATCGGCAAGGATGCTGCGCAATTCCTTTTCCGAAAAGTCACGGATATTGACGAAGCCTTTTTTGTCCGCTTCGTAATGCGGCAAGTTGCCGACATAGACAAAGCCATTGCCTGTCGGGTGCAGATGATACACCACGATTTTCTTGTCGTAGAGACTTTCTTCGTAATGGAAATTGACGCGTTTCATCGATACGTCTTTGCGTGTCAGTTCCGGAAACGATTCGATGATTTCCAGTTTTTGCTCAAATGTAAGCATAGTGCATATACCCCGTTTCATTTTTTCATTCTGCTCTTATTATAACATGGCTGCTATAAATCCTTCATTAACAGAAAAAAGCTACAGGTGCATGCCCTTTTCGGGTGCCGCCTGCAGCTTCAATCTATTATTCATCTTTACTTATTTTCACGATTGCGATTGCCGAACGGCCACCAGACCCCGCGGTCGAATGAAACCGAAATTGCCGGAATGAGCAGCGGCAGCACAAGTAAACCGTAAAGCAACAGACCCGTCACAACAATTGTCGCAATCTGTACGAGACTCAATACTCCCGAAGGCATCATCGCGCCGAATGTGCCGGCGAGTATGATGGCTGCCGTGATGATGACTGTACCCATCTTCGCCATCGATGTGTACATCGCGTTACGAACCGAAATGCCGTTGAAAGATTCTTCACGGAAGCGGTCGAGAAGGAAAATGGAATAGTCGACGCCAAGAGCCACCAGCATAACAAAGCCAAAGAACGGCACTGCCCAACTGATACCGTCGAAGCCAAGACCGTTGACGAAAATCAATTCCGCGATGGAAATGGAAGTGTAATAAGTCAGCAGCAATGAACCGATCATATATAGAGGCATGATCAATGAACGGAACAGAACAGCCAGGACAATAAACAAGCTGACAAGCATGATTGCCACTGTATTTGTAAAGTCATTTGAAGAAATATCCTGCAAATCGCTGTTGATGCTGGCGATACCGCCGAACGCAATGTCGGCATCTTCCAGCGGTGTTGCAACTGTGCTTCGCTCGACAGTTTCTTTGATTTCCGCTACCGTATCAATCGCTTCCGGTGAATACGGATCTTCAGCGAGAATGACTTCCATCATAACGCCTGTTTCATCAGCGAATGTATAGCGGTCCAAGACCTGTTCGAACTCTTCTTCATCCAGCGTTCCTTCAGGAATGAATAAACCCGTCGCGCGCACGGATTCACTATCACTCATCGATTGCATCATGTCAGACGCTTCAGTAAGGCCGCCTTCAATTTCAGCGAGCCCCTCGTTGGCGGATGCAACTCCTTCAGCGAGCTGGCCAAGGCCAGCACCGAGTTCACCAGTCTGACCGGCTGCGCCTTGGAGGCCCTGCTCGATTTCAGTAAGGCCACCACTGATCTGTGTCAATGCGCCAACCGTCTGCTGGATATTGCCGGTTTGCTGCAAGCCCTGTGTGACTTGCGCAAGTTGATCGTTCAACTGGCCAAGACCCGCTGCAGCTTCACCAAGTCCACCTGAACCACCGGCCTGGCCGGCAATATTGGATAGATTGGTTTCGATTTCCGTAAGACCTGCCTGGACTTCGCCCAAACCGTTCCGGGCTTCAGTTAATCCCTCCGCCAACAAGCCCAATTGTTCATCAACATATAGTTCCTCAATTACGTCTCCTGTCGGACGTGTAATAGCGCGAACCGAATCGACACCATCAATTTTCTCAACTTCACGGCTGACCAGTTCGAAATAAGGAATCGTGTTTTCATCCGTCAAAAGATTATCGGATTTGAAAATGACCTGGACCGGCAAAGATTCACCTTTACCGAAGCCGTCTTCAATCGCCCGGAGGCCTTTCACCGATTCATATTCCCCGCCGATTTCGTCAACAGTGTTGAAAGACAAATCATTGTCGTACGTAAACAACAAGGGCACTGTTATGAGCGCTACAACGATCATCGACAATAGCGGCCGGTTGATGGACAGCTTGCTCATCCAGATCCAGATTTTGCTGTCTGAATGGGAAGCTGATTTTTTTGAAGGCCAGAATAACTTTTCCTTCAGAACCGCCATGAAGAATGGTACAACAGTAAACAGCACAAGCAGCAGAACAAAAATCCCCACCGCGACGGCTACAGCTGACTTAAAGATCGGGAAATCCGCAAAACCAATGGCAGAGAAACCGATGAATACGGCAAGGCCACTAATCAGCAGTGTCCGTCCAGCCGTTCTATACGTATTGACGATTGCATCTTCCACACCATGCCCGGAAGACAATTCTTCCTTATACCGGCTGAGCAGCAAAATACAGTAATCGGTACCGATCCCGAACAGGATCGCCACCAGGAATATCTGTGTATAGTTTGAAACAGGGAATCCGAACCAATCAATGAAAAATGCTACGATTGATTGGCTGAGTAAATAGGTAATCCCGACTGCCACAAGCGGTATGAACGGTGTTACAATCGAACGGAAAACCGCCAGCAATAAGCCGAAAATCAATACGACTGTAATGATTTCTGTACGCTTCAAACCTTCCTGGGCACTAATGTTAACATCATTATTAATAATAGCTTCACCTGTGATATAAGCTGTTAAATCGGAGGGGATGACATTTTCACGAATTTCATCCGCAACCTGGTTCACTTCTTCATCGGAGCCATCCAAGGTGATTGGAATCAGAATCGTTTCTCCGTCTTCCGAAATCAGTTGTTCTTCCAGTTCTTCACTTTCCACCGGGTTCAACACAGACGTAACCGGTTCCCCGATTGCTTCAATATCCGCAACCATCTGCTCCAGCGTATCGCGCATTGAATCATCCAGTTCCGACTCCATTGGAATGACGACGGAAATGGTTTGTGCAGCAGCTCCGGCATCCGCCAGAATATCCGCGGCCTGCTGGGATGAAGCATCTTCAGAAAGCTGGAATGACCCCGCTTCTTCCGCCTGCTCGGTCAAGTTTGGCGCCAAGATGAAAAGAGCGGCTGTCAATATGATTAATCCGATCAGGATCGGCCATTTAAGTTTTAATATCGTCTTCATAACTTACACCTCATCCATTTTTAGAATCTTTTTAAGCTTACGGAAAATGATGAGGAACTCGTCTATTTCTTTGTCCTCGATCTGCTCCGACATCAGCTTTTCGATGTATTCGGTCAAAGCCTTGTCTGACTGCGCCAGGACTTCCCTGCCTGCATCTGTTATTTCAAGCATTTTCGTCCGCTTATCATCCGTTTCGGCAATGCGAATCAATTCTTTTTGCAGCAGCTTTTTAATCCTGCTCGATATTGCAGATTTATGTACTGATTGCAGCACTGCCAGACGGCTGGAAGTTATCTGTTTTTCTTTGCTGATCAGTTTCAGCATCTGCATCTGTTCAGGTGAATATTCCTTCCAAAGCGGATGATCGACTGACTTGATGACTTTCTCTGTGCCGTAGACCATCACTTCCGTAAAGAGATCCACTGCTTCTTGTATTCGTTGGTCCAAAATAGTCTACCCCCTCAACTATTAACAGTTTAGGGGGTAGACTATTTTTAGTCAAGGATTAAGTTGAAAAGCGACGGCGCCCGTTAAGCCACGACAAGCGCTGGAGGGCTTGAAAGTAATGGCGTCCTTTGCCATTGCTGGCAAGACCGAAGCGACTCGAGGGGCTGGGCCGCCGGAGTCTGGACAATAAGAAAAGCGGAAACGGCCGCTCAGCTCCGACAAGCGTAAGCCAATTTGGCGAAGTGGCGTCTTTCCAGCCACACAGCCCCGAAAAGCGGAAGTGCCTGTTCAGCTCTGACAGGTATAAGACGAATCAGCGTAGTGGCGCCCTTTGCCGCGCAGCTGATTTGACTTATATCCCGAAGAGCTAGGCACTGGAGACTAGACACAAAGTGGCTTACGACTCGAGGAGTTGACCGTTGGAGTCTGGACAATAAGAAAAGCGACGGCGCCCGTTAAGCTCTGAAAGGCAAGAGATGGACCAAATGTAATTTGGGACATCTTTTTGCGACGAAGCTAGCGTAGCGATGCAGAGACAGGAGCAGCATTAAAGCCCACTAATTTTTCGGCCTTTTTTGTCATTTTTTAAGGTTCTATTTTTTTTAACAAAATAAACCCTCATGAATATTTCATTCATGAGGGTTCTCTTAAACATCTCGTGTAGCTGTTTTCCTTATTTCCTGGCGCCTTGCATAAACATTTTTCGCAATTGATTTCACCACTGCATAAGTTGGAATCGCGAGGATAATCCCCCATAGACCAGCAATGTTACCAGCAGCCAATATTAATGTAATGACTGTCAGCGGGTGGACATCAAGGGCATTGCCCATGACATTCGGGGTAATCAGGTTTCCTTCAATCTGCTGGGCTACCAGCATGATGACCAATACCCAAATCGCTTTTACAGGGTCAGTAACCAAAGCGATGATCAATGCTGGAATTACTGCAATATAAGGGCCCAGGAATGGAATGACGTTTGTCACCATACCGATCAGGGCCAACAGCAATGCGTATTCCAGACCGATGATAAAATAACCGATTAAAAGCATGACGCCAACCAGGAAGCTGACGAATAACTGCCCCTGGATATACGATCTTAAGGTTCGGTCGATATCCTGCAATGCTTTGATAATCCAGGATTTTCGCTCTCCTGAAAAGAAACCGGAAACAAAGGGCACAAATTTTTTGTGATCGATTAATAGGTAGATCAGGAAGAAAGGTACAAGAATGAGCGTAACCAGTCCCGAGATCAATCCTGTAATGAAAGACAGCAACATCGAACCGATATTTGATGCCCAATCCCCAATACTGCTGGTCATTCCATTGATTTGCTCTTGTATGCTATCCGGTAATCGGCTGCGCTGATCCAATAGATACTGCACATATCCTTCCACGTCTTCCACAATCTCCGGCGCATTATCTACTAGTGAATTGACCTGTTTTGTCACAATTGGACCGATCATTGCATAGAAAAGCCAGAATACTAAAACGATTATCAAGATGATGCTGATAATCGATGCCCATTTAGGCAACCCGCGCTTTTCAAGAAAATAAAGAATGGGACGTGTCAGATAAAACAGCACCCCGCCAAGAAGCAGCGGCACAAAAATTGTCTTTGCGATGATGAATAGCGGATCGAATATCCCCTGTACTTCTATAAATAAACGAATAATGACTAAAGCCAGGATAATTCCGACTCCTGCTTGGAACCAAAGTTTATTTGTCAAAAGTTTCCCTCCTTTTATTTCTACGGTATACCCAGTTTACCATGAAATTATGTTATTATTATTCTTTGTGAAAGCGAACTTTACTGTTTCTGTTGCGTCTAAACCATTGCCTATACATAATCTTAAACACGAAGAAGGAGTTATTTTTAAATGGAACAATTATGGCTTACGATAAAATTTTTACTGCTTGGCTTATTTCAAGGATTGACGGAACCGATTCCTATTTCCTCCAGCGGACATTTGCTGATCGCCCAATACTTTCTTGATGTTGAAATCGAAGGCAGTGTGTCTACATTTGCCTTGCTGGTCAACACTGCTTCGCTGATTGCTGTACTCATCATTTACCGTGAAGACATCCAGCGCCTAATCGTTAACGGCGTGAGGTTCTTCAAAGTAAAAGACGAAGAAACGACACGCGATTTTATGTTCATCGTTTACCTGGTAGTAGCAACCATTCCCGCAGCCATAATCGGCGTACTTTTCCAGGATGCCATCGATGATTACCTTTCCAGTATCGTAACCGTTGGCGTCACTTTGGTCATCACAGGATTTGCGCTTTGGCTGATCCGCGACATCCACGGTAAACGCAAAGACGGCAATTTGACGATGAAAGACGCCATCATTATCGGGCTGGCTCAATCTGTGGCTCTAATCCCAGGCATCAGCCGCAGTGGTGCCACAATCGTTGCGGCAATGGCACGCGGCATCAACCAGGAGACGGCATTACGTTTTTCTTTCCTGCTATTCATCCCGATCAGCCTTGGCGGCGCCGTTCTCAGCATCTCCGATATCTTGAACGACGACAACCTTGCCACATTAGCCGTGCCTTATATCATGGCCTTCATCGGCTCACTGATTGCTTCGTACTTCTCCCTTAAATGGTTCATGAACATCATGGCCAAAGGGCAATTGAAATATTTCGCGATTTACTGTTTTATCGTGGGACCGCTTGTCGTTCTGGCATGGTTCCTGCTTAACTAATAAAATAATCGAAACGTTTGCTGGCCCTTTGATGAGGGTCAGCTTTTTTATGTATTCGGCACTCTTATCATACGCACCTGAAAAGGAATGGTTTCAAAACTCTTATCATTTTTAACGATTTTCAGTTTATGCCCAACATCGGACCGAATACGCCCAACTTTAGTCGAAATACGCCCAACTTCAGTTGATTTATGCCCGACTTTCACTCAAATACGCCCAACTCGCCATAAACACATCAAAAAAGCCGATCCGCTTAGCGGACCGACTTTTTGCCACCTTACTTATTAAAGAAATTAGCTGTATAAAACGGTTGGTTTTCGCTGTTGAATGCTGCACCGACACCAAGATAGCCGAAATCAGGCTTGACTATATTTTCACGGTGGCCAAGGGAGTTCATCAGACCTTCGTGGGCAAAGATGCTGCTGTACTGGCCATATGCCAGATTCTCACCAGCGACGAAGAAGTTGATGCCGTCGTCCGACATCCGGTCGAATGGCGACTCTCCTTCTTTATTGGTATGGCTGAAGTATTCATTTTCCGCCATATCCTCACTATGCTTACGCGCTGTCAGCATTGCCTGTTCGTCCCATTTCAGCAGCGGCAATTCCCGCTGGATCCGGGCCGAATTTGTCAGCTCGAACAGCAGATATTCATAGCCTTCGCGAAGTTCGTCATCTGGAGCGGCATAAATTTCGGGACGGTCTTCCTCTAAATCTTCGTGGATGACTTGGAGGGCCGTCACTGTGCTTTCCTCGTGGATATCATAGAAAACCGTTATATACAAATCACCGTCTTTAAATAAATCGTATTCTTCACGGGTATCGAGAATATATTGGACATTCCCTTTTTGAAGGCTCTTCAACGGAACCCCCAATTGACTGCGGACTTCTTCTTTATTGGAGGCCATCGTAATGCCTTCAGTGGAAGAAATTAAATTCTGATTCGTGAACATGCCGTTGACATTGCCGTCTTTATCGTAAGCCAGCAGCACGTAATTCTGGTAATTGGTATGATAGCTGTGCCAATCGGTTCCATACTCGTTCTTCATCAGGCGAAGCGGCAATCCCACTTTGACCTGGGCTTCTTCTTTGGACATGCCGATCGTGACGTTATGGATGGCGAACACAGAATCAGTTTCGGACAGTTCAGGTTTTTCGACAGCTTCCGGCATTTCAGCCGTATCTGACCTCACCAGTGATTGCAATTGGCTCGCGAAGCGTGTGGTGAATTCCTTCGCCTCGCCGAGTGCTTCTGTTACATCCGGACCGTCAGCGAGATTTCCGATGGCATTTTCAACAGTATCCAGAAAACTCAAATCCACATACTCGCCGACCGGTTCTTCCCAAAGCGGCCGTGCGAAATAAACCAAAGCGACAATGACCAACAATAAGAATAATTTTCGCACGCGCAATCACCTCTTCTGTTCAGTTTAATCTCTCCATGCCGTTCTATAAAGCAAAAAAAACTTCGGAGAAAGCCGAAATCCTTACGTAGAAATAAAAAGATAGATATGCCCTCTTTAATTTCCAAATAATTGAATTAAATCCGACAAAGTTTATTTTTACTTACAAAAGACACAAGTGTGCAGAAATCTTGCCAAAAAACAGCCCTCTGAACTCAGAGGGCTGTCCGTATTTATTGATTAATCGGTAATGACGGTTTTCTTCGGCGAACTGAACAGCAAGGTGAATACCAAACCGACAGTGAAGGTGATCAGGCTTGTCACCAAGGTTATCGTGTCAGAAGCGAAACCTGGGAATACGACAAACAAAGAACCAAGAATCAGGCCGATAATTGCCGCATATGTTACATATGTGAAGTTCTCAAGCAAATAGCGGATTGCTTTACTACTGACGATAAATCCGACAATGACGCCGGCACCGATTGCCAGGGCAACTGGAATATTCAAAGTCGACAAAGCGTTGATTGCTGTCGTGTAGACGCCCAACAGCAAAAGAATGAACGAGCCGCTGATTCCCGGAAGCAACATCGCCATACTGGCAAGCCAGCCGGAGAAAAAGAGTGTGAAGAAGACCGGCACACTCAATTGCTCAATCGGTGCTACATCTTCGTTTGTTCCGATGAATGCTGTTGAAGCCAAGGCGATTCCGATCAGGATCAAAACAGCGAAATGGCGTTTCGTGAAATTCTGTTTCACTTCAGCCTGCTTCATAATATAGGGGATTACGCCTAGAATCAGTCCCATGAAAAAGAATTGAGTCGCTTCATAATGATGCTCGAGCAAAAATTCGATGACCCGGCTGAAAAGAAGCAGCGTCATTCCAACTCCAATTACGAGCGGAACCAAAAATCCCAGATGTTTTTTCCATTCACGGCTGAAAAATCCGCTGATCGCTTCAAGCAAACGATCATAAATCCCTAAAATAAACGCGATAGTTCCTCCGCTGACGCCGGGGATCAAGTCACTGATGCCCATCAAAATGCCGCGGTATATATTTTTCCATTCCATTTAGCCAATCTCCTCTTTTTAAAAAATCACTTTTATAAGTATATCATGCCCGCTGTGATTATCCTGCAGAAATCTGCTGATTCCAAAGCGCTATTCTCCAATGATGCGGCGGGCGTCCTCCATGATTTCGCCAATCGTCTCAGCTGCTGATGCCTTGCCGTTTATGAGCCTGAGTGACTGACCTGCCCACAAGGACATGAATTCACTGTTCCCCTGTTTAGCGGCAGCTGTACGAATATCTCTCGTAACTGTATTATGAGACGGAAAAGGCAGCGGTCTGGTTCCCGTTTCTTCAAATTTTGACAGAAAGCGATTTTTTATGGCGCGTGCCGGACGCCCCGAAAAACTTTTGGTTATGACGGTATGTTCTTCATTCGCATCAATGACTTTTTGCTGATAGGCAGGATGGGTACCGGCCTCTTTAGCCAACAGGAAGCGTGTACCGATTTGTACGGCATCGGCACCAAGTGCAAGGGCTGCGATGAGACCGCGCCCATCAGCGATGCCGCCCGCTGCGATGACAGGAATTTTGACTGCATCCACAATTTGCGGAACCAGTGACAGTGTGCCGATTTGTGCACCATCCGAATGAGTTTTGAGGGAAAACGTCCCCCTATGCCCACCCGCTTCGCTTCCTTGAGCAACTACCGCGTCAACGCCTGAGCTTTCGGCCAGTTTCGCTTCCTCTACGGTTGTCGCCATAGCGATTATTTGGATGCCTGCTGCCTTGGCCGCCTCCACCTGCTCCGGTTCCAATAAACCAAAAGCCGTGCTGACGACCGGGACTCCCATTTCCATACAGATGTCGAATTGCTGCCGGCTCCACTCTGCTGAGCTTGTAATTGGAGGTTCTTCAATCATTAATTCTTTTCGGAATGGGGCCAATGCGCGCTGCACTTCCACAAGTCGGGAGAAATCGTCTTTGTCTTTAGATGTGAAGATATTGACTGCAAACGGCTTCCCCGTAGCTTCTTTTATTTCAACAATCGCCTTGCGCAGTGCTTCAGGTTCCATATAGGCCGCCCCCAATGTTCCCAAACCGCCCGCTTCACTCACAGCTGCAGCCAGTTTGGCAGTTGCCGGCCCTCCGGCCATGCCTGCCTGGATAATTGGCACGTTGATACCGAATAAATGACAAATTCCCGTTTGCAATGACAGCAAACCGATTCCCCCTTTATTAAACGTATTTATTAAAATAAGTATCACCCAGACGGCGGCATACATCAACAGGGAACCTTTCTGTCCGCTCTGCGTTCCATATAATAAGCAAACACTAGAAAGCGGGGTTTCACATGAAGGGGTTCCTTTCATTTTTGGGCATCACTTTAATCACCGTTGCATTTGGATCGATCCTGCTTTTGTTCTACGGCAATCCGTTGGAAGAGTTAAAGAGCCAGGAACGCCAGCAAGCCTACCAGGAAATGCGGACAAATCATTTCGCTGCCGCAGACCGTCATGCAATCTCACAATTATCAGCAAAAAACGCTGACGACATATTTTTCATGGAAAATGGTCAAAGCTGCTCCAAAGTTTCTTTTGACCAATAAAAAGGTATGCGCCTGAATCAGCGCATACCTTTTTAATTTGAAGTTCTTTGTTCATTCCGACGAGATTTTAAATATTTTATGCTATTTCGCAGCTGGCACATCTTAAATCAGAAGATTTTCAGAGTAAAAAGATGTGGCACATGCTTTTTGTAGACAAAAGAGCCACTGTGCGGAAATTTGTGATCGGCTAAGACCGTTTTATGATCGGCTACCAACCATTTGTGATCGGCTACGGACACTTTACGATCGGCTACCACTCATTTGTGATCGGCAAAGGCAATTTCCCTTCAATTTGGCATTCTAACCCGGTACTGCCGCACTTTTTGTTCACCACTTATCTCCAGGTCATATTTCAACAGAATTCTGGAGGCTGCATGACGGGATTCCAACAATGAAAATTTCCGTAATTCGCTATTGGAAATCGTATGGCTTACCAATGTAAAATATTCCTTTATTGTATTATTCATTGCATGCGCGTCGGCATTGCCGCATTTATTGCAATACCAATAAATCCTTTTTATTGTGCCGCTCCCAAAACTTCCGCATTTCCCACAGCGAACACCCTTGATCAAAACCGACGGATCAATACGATAATATTCGCACAGAGGGATCCTCTTGTATGGCGTCTGGTGGATTTCGATTAATTTTTTCAGCTTTTTTAAATTGACTGATTGTTGCTGAGAGGTCGTACCGAGCATGCTGTAGAGATAATCATGGAGTTGGTATGTTTTGCAGACGGGGACGTTCTGCGGTTTGGAGATGAATTCACATTCTTTAGATGTAAAAACGATAAGACCTTTTACGACAAGGTCCAATTTTTTTGATTTCAACCAATCATCAAAAAAACGCATATTCCTATTCAGTTGGATTGCCGGATCTTCCATTGTCGTCTTTTTCCCGTCATTATCGTATCGGTAGAATTCGCCGGTGGAGACGTCAAAATGGATCTTTCCATGAATATTTTTCGATTCAATTATGATTGCTTGTGAATGCGTCAATAACAGGCTGTCCATCTGAATTTTCATATTGTCCCGGCTTAAACTAACATCCGGAAGGATCAGATGGGTTTCCTTCCAATTAAATTCAGCCAATTTTTTAAGCAGTTTTTCCTCCCCTCGCTTACCAGCACTCGTCCGATGCAATTCCACTTCCAAAAATTTCTGATAAGAATGCTGTGCGGGCAATCTCCCGAGCAAAGCCTCAAGCGCTTTAACTTCCGTCAATAAAACCGAGTCACCTCTTTCCATTCCACACCCCCTTCATTTGGATACAGGAAAATTATAGCATTCCATCTGCAAAATTTTTTAACTTTCAGAAAATAAAACTCTATAAAAAAACCCCCGCTCAAAGTTGAACTGAGCCGAGGCCACACTCTATTTCATTAAACTGCCATCCTGATTTTATTGCCGGATGGATCGCGCGTTTCCCAGTAATCCGCTGTTTCTGTCACTTCTGCGCCAATTGCGCGAAGGCGTTCAGCGGTTTGGCTGCGCTTGGCTTCGTCAGCAAAAACCAGTGTGTAGAAATCCAAACCGGCCGCTTGTTCCGGAAGAGCCGGAATGCCGGTGCCGTTCCAGACATTGAGCCCGATATGGTGATGATATTTTTGGTCGGACAGGAATAATGCCTGGCCGCCCATCGAAGTCATAATTTCAAATCCAAGGCCTGCCGTATAGAACTCTTGCGCTTCATCAAGGTTTGAGACATGCAGGTGAACGTGGCCCATTACAGTACCCGACGGCATGCCGCTCCAGCTTTCCTTGGACAAGGCAGCTTCCTGCATTACTCCCTCGGCATCGATTGGATCAACTGCCATCGCCACTTCGCCGTTATTCCAGTTCCATTCTTCCGGATCACGGTCTCGGTAGATTTCAATGCCGTTTCCTTCCGGGTCCGACAGATAGAGCGCTTCGCTCACCAGATGGTCGGATGAACCCATGCGAATCCCTTGCTGGTGGAGATGCAAAAGGATTTTCCCCAGTTCTTTACGGCTCGGCAATAAAATCGCGAAATGATATAAACCGGCGTATCGATTCTGTTTCGGCTGCAATCCTTCACTTGCTGTCAATCTGATCAAACTTTTCCCGTCTGTGCCAAGGCGAACTTCATTGGCATTTTCAGAAACCACTTGGAATCCGATGATGTCCTGGTAAAACTTCTTCATCCCTTCGAGATTGAGTACTTTTAATCCGACTTCATCTGTATAAGTTACAGGTTTTTGGTGAAAATTCATATTACAGTCCTCATTTCATTTATTAGTTAGTTACTTTATGTAACCAATTTTAATTTAGTTACTATAAAGTGTCAAGTAACTAAATTCTTTTATATTAGAGGAGAGCTATGCTATTATATGAAGAAAGGAGTGAGCAATCATGGACACATCCGTTATCTGTCCCCGTTTCGAATCTGCCATTTCCATCCTCAGCCAACGCTGGACAGGTTTGATCATTTATCAGCTTTTATCAGGTCCTCAGCGTTTCAGCCAATTGACCGAAGTAATCGGCATCAGCGGACGTTTGCTTTCCGAACGTCTGAAAAACCTCGAAGTCCAAGGGCTCGTTTCACGCACCGTTTATCCTGAAACTCCGGTCCGTATTGAATATGAACTGACTGAAAAAGGAAAATCGCTGAAACCGGTTATGGATGAAATCCAAAGCTGGTCCCAGGAATGGATTGAGGCACCTATAGAAACAAAATAAAGCGGCACATCTGAACTTCAGATGGCCGCTTTTCTTACGGTTAATAAACTATAACTCTTTTAATTCAGAAGGTTCTTAAAAACGGGTGTTGCGCTGTCCAGACTCCAGCGCCCAAATTCTCGGATCATAAGCCACTTTGGCTATGCGGCTGAAAACACGCCGCTTCGCCAAAGCGTCTTATGTCTTTCGAATCTAAATGGGCGCTTCCGCTTTTCTTTAGTCCAGACTCCAGCGCCTAGCTCTTCGGATCATAAGCCGACCCAGCGGCGTGGCAAAGTACGCCACTTCGCCGTTTCGTCTTATGCCTTTCAGAGCTGGACAGGCGCTTCCGCTTTTCTTATTGCTTCTGTTTTCCCATTATATATTGCAGTCCGGAATAAGCCGAACTGAATGTAGGGATATTACGTTCCAATTGGACAATCGACATTGCCAGTTGCGGGCTGATGCCAACCAAAATGCAGGAAGTACCGATTAAACTGAGGCTATCCGCCATCATTTGGATCTGATAACGCACCTGGATCTCGAATTCCGTAATGCCGCTCAAATCAAGCAGGACATGTTCAATGCTTTTTTCGGCGCATTCAGTCAGGACAGTGGCAGTCAATTGGTCGGAACGCGCTTTATCAAATTCGCCGATTAATGGAAGCGCGAGTGTCTTGTCCCAAATATGCAGCATTGGAATAGACAATTCTTTGATAAGTTTTTCAGACCGTTCTTTCTCTTCCGCTTGGGTAGTGACATCCATCAGCATAATGATATAGCCGTCAATACCGCCTTCTTCACCATCGATTGGGGTGATAACAATATCCGTGACAAACTCATTCCGGATGTTGATCCTTGCCCGGTGGACGTCTTTTAACTCGCCCATCACTTTTCTTTGATGTTCCGGCATTCTATGGAATAAATCCATATTCATCCCGATCATTTCTTCGCAACTCTCTATCCCGTATAAAGGCGATACTTCAGTCAATAGACGGCAGGCTTCCGAATTCATCCAGCTGATATTATAGGAAGTATCCGCAATCATAATCGTTTCCCCTATATGATCAAGAGCACTGAGTAAAGATATATTAGTTGGTATTGTACCAATTGCAGCCATAATTCCATTTGCTCCTTCGATAGTCAAATTCATAACTCTCCCTATTATGCCATAACAATAAGCCTTACAAGCTTTATAGGGAAAATATTAATCAACGGCCATCAGACTGCGCTTGGTTTTCGCTGCAGAATATCCGCCTTCGTAACGTTCAATCTGCTGGTCATGGAGCCAATAGGTCACCGGGAACAATTTATCCAGGAAGTAACGGTCATGGGAGACCGCAATAATCGTCCCAGGAAAGTCCGCCAATGCTTCTTCCATAACTTCTTTTGCTTCCAAATCCAAATGGTTGGTCGGCTCATCCAATATCAAGAGGTTATGATTCATATGCATCAATTGCGCAAGACGCAGCCTCATCCGTTCACCTCCGCTCAATTGGTGGACCGGCTGGAAGACCATGTTTCCAAAGAACAGGAATTTGGCCAATAAATGCCGGGCTTCGAACTCGGATACCGGCATCGCATTCCGGAACTCGTCAATGATGCTCCGGTCATTGTCCATCTCAAGCGTATGCTGCGACAAATGCCCGATGGATAAGCTGCTGCCAGTTCTAATCACGCCGGCATCAATTTCTTCCTTGCCAAGTATGAGGTTGAGCAAAGTGGTTTTGCCTGTTCCGTTGGAACCTACAATAGCCACGCGCTCACCAAACCGGATATGGAGCGAAGCATCGAGGAATAGTATGCGGTCTCCATAACCTTTCCAAACGTCTTCCATTAAGACCACATCACGGCCGCTGCGTTCACCGGATTGAAAATCGAGGGCCATCTGCTTTTTGGAAAGAACCGGCCGGTCGAGCACTTCTATCCGTGCCAATGCCTTTTCCATGCTTTTCGCTCTCCTGTGCATCCCTGCATTCGGCGGATTGGCTCGGTTCGCCCATTCTTTCAGTCGCTTGATCGTCTCCTTCATCTTCTGTATCTTTTTCTGCTGGTCCTGGAACTGCTGGAACTCAATCAATAGCCGCGCTTCCCGTTCTTTCACATAGGCGGAGTAATTTCCCGTATATTGAATCAGGTCTCCCTGATCCAATTCCCAGATATGCGTAACGGTTTCATCAAGGAAATATCGGTCATGTGAGACCAGCACCACAGTCCCTTTATAATGGCTGATGAACGTGCCTAACCACTCAATCGCCTCCAGATCAAGGTGATTAGTCGGTTCGTCCAGAAGCAGAAGATCCGGTTCCTGCAGCAATAATTTTGCAAGTCCGACCTTAGTGCGCTCGCCGCCGCTCAGATGTTCCCAGCTTTCGTTTTTCAGATGGATTATTTTTAATCCATTCAACACTTGGTCGATTCGGACATCAATCTCATAACCGCCGCGGCGAATAAAATCATCCTGAACACTGCCGTAACGTAACAGCAGCTTTTCCAGTTCAGCTGGTCCTGCTGATTCCATTCGCTTCTCCATCATCTTCAATTGCTCCTGCGTTTCAGTGAGCTCCGCAAATACAGCAGTCAGTAAATTATGAACCGCCATATTTCCCTGTTCATCGGGTGTCTGCTTCAACAGACCGACAACACTCCCTTTTTTCCAGGTCACCGTTCCTTCTTCCGGTTCGAGGTCGCCGGCCAGAATGTTCAGCAGCGTTGTTTTCCCTTCACCATTGCGGCCGACAAGACCGATTCTTTTGCCCTCTGCAACTTCCCCTTTTATATAATTGAATAATTTATGTGTCGCAAAATGGCATTGTAAATGTTGAAATTGACTGATTATCATAGTTCTCTTCCTTTCGTCTATGGAAGAGACGCCGGCCAAAACAAAAAAGGCATGCAAAGACGCATGCCTTTTGGTAATTCCGTTTGCAGGCAGATGTCTCTTACTGGTAAATTTCACGTGATTCGATTAGCTGAAAAAGGACAGACTTCTCCCTTGTATCGATTCCAGTGAAAGTGACGCCATGCAGAATGTAGAGATATTCCTGACACTCCGTCATGCGCTTACCAGTTTGATTCATCTTACCCACCTCCTTCATTCATTTGTTCCATTTTAATCGATATCAGCAAAACCGTCAATCTGAAATCAGAATATTCCACACAAGATGAAGCTCCTAAAAACAGCCGGCAGGATCATTCCCGCCGGCTGTTCTTTATCTTACTGTCATTTTTTATGGACTGAAGGATGTCCCCCGTCCAACCTTTGCTTTTCAGGTAATAGTAAAGTATACCTGTCGATACAATGATAATAACCAGCGAAGCAAGGTAACCAAATGTCCATTCCAGTTCAGGCATATGCTCGAAGTTCATACCCCACAGAGCCCCAAAAGCCATGACAGGCGTGAATAATGTTGTCAAAACTGTCAGCGTCTTCATGATTTCATTGCCCCGGTAATTAGAAACGACATTTTCCATGTCCACCATGTTATTGACTTCGTCTTCATAAGCATCGATCAACATGCTGATCCGCCCGATTCTCGCGGCGGTCCGGTAATATTCCGGCCCATCCGTGATTTTTCTGCCGAATGTTTCGGGCATGACCAGCTTCATTTCAATGAATCCAAGAATGATGTTTTTCCAAAGCAGAATTTCATGACGGATGCTTTCTATTTCTTCCAATGTCTGTTTATTATTTTGCTCCCTGATTTTCCACAGCAGATTGCGAAGCCTTTCTTCAAACCCATCGATTTTATGCAGTAAAGATCCCGTCATCGCACCAAGGAGAATCATCAGCAATTCAATAGGCGTCTCTGCCTGCTCCATTTGCTGAAGAATTTTTACCTTGTCCATATCTTCGTCTTCATCATAATCGAGTTTGTTTGTCAGCAGAATGTCTGTTGATAAAAAGAAATGCAAAGTTCTTAAATCATTTTTATCAGTGGGATTCTGTCTGTAAATCAAGGATCCCCATATCGCTTCATTCCCCCGCACCGCAGCGTCTGCATGAAGTATATTGACAGTCATTTCCTTAGATTCATCGCGCCAGGAATGGCTGCGTATGCTTTCCGGCAATAAATCCATAAATCCGCTTTCTTCTTTTGACGCTTCTTCATGCCAAACTGCATGTTTGAATGTATATTTCGGCACAGCCATCCCTCCCCTTGTGGACACCCTTATTAACAGCTAAAAAAAGCAAGCCCGCAAAGACTTGCTTTTCAACATTTTTTAATTTTGGTCTCTGTATTTTTCATTGGAATTTTCTTCATACTCCAAGTCACGATCCGGCATGGGATCCATGTCTTTCTCACTTGGCGCATTTCGACGGGGCTCGACTTCAGGAATCAATTCTTCACCTTCGTGATTTTCTTTATCCTTCTTCATGTCTTCCCCTCCTTTAATAATTCGTTACTTTATAAAATACCCGCTCCTGCGATTTCTAATCTTTCACTCAATAGGAACGAAACCGGTGCGTTCCACCAATTCCTGTCCTTCCTCCGAAATAATCCAATCGATAAAAGCTTCTATATTGGGATTGTAAGACCCTGCCGTTACAGCATAAAATTCCGAAGACAATGGATATTCATCTGAACGAATCGTTTCAATGGTCGGCTCCACTCCGTCAATCGCCAATAATTTAATTTTGTCGTTTTGCACCATATCCACTGCGAAGAACCTGAAGGTGTAGCCGATGGCATTTTTATAGTTTCTGTAACTAGCCACTTCACTGATGATGCCACCCATACCGGAAGCCATTTCTTCTGTTTCCGGCTCTTGCACTGGAATATTTTCCATAAATTTGAGGAATGTCGTCTGGCTTCCGCTATCTACTGGACGTTGAAAAGCACGGATTTCGTCATTCTTTCCGCCGATTTCCGACCAATTAGTCACTTTCCCTGAATAAATCCCCTTAACTTCTTCGCTCTTCAAACCGTTCACCGGATTTTTCGAATTGACGAAAAAAACAAAGGCTTCACGTCCGATTGGAGTCATTTTGAGTTCAATTCCTAAGTGTTCCGCTTTTTTCAAATGGCCGCTGGATGGACCGGCCGCAAAGATAATATCCGTTTCACCTGCCAAGAGACGATCATAGGCTTCGGGTGTCGTTGTTGAAATCACATTGCTGAATTCCGGATCATAGACAGGGTAACTGTCTCTTGGATAAACCGCTTCTGTAAAAGCGGCATACAGTGGATAAAGCGCTGTTGCACCATCAAGCTTTGGCAAGTCGTTTTCTATTTCAAAACTGGAAGGGGAATCCGACTGCGCTAATTTATCGCTGCCGGTAAAGGGTTCATATTCCTGAAGATCTACTTCCCCGTCAACCTCCGCAAAACTTTGTTTATAGAAATGCGGAATTGAAAATGAAGCCCCGGTCACCATACAAAGACCGATAATTCCAGCAGCGATTTTCTTGCCTTTCGGCTTTTTGTATAATTCGATGTCTGAAAAAATATATAACAGCCAGACGGAAAGCATTGCAGCGATAATAAGACCAATAAAATGAACATCACCATTCAACGCTAAAATAAACAGAACAGGCACGCCGAAAAAACAAATGGCTGCCCCAATAAACAACGCCATCATTATCCTTCCAAACATTCCCAAATTTCCCATCCCCCATGTTCCATCTCTAGTTTTTGAGTACAGATTTAATCAGTTCCGCTTCCTCCGGGTCAGCAAGGTCTATTAATTCCAGTTTTTCAACCGGCTGCCACGCAATTTCCTGAATCCAGGGATCGTCTTCCAGTACCGTGACTTCGCTGCCTATAACTTCAACCAAAAAATAATGCAATTCCACCGAAACGTCAGCATTGTCAAAGCTGTCATTTTTCACTCCTGCACTTTTAAGAATACGAACCGCGAGCCCTGTCACTTCGGAGAATTCACGAACACAACTTTCTTCCAGCGTTTCGTCCCTTTCCGGCGGTCCCGAAGGCAAGCCCCATTTCTTTTCTTCGTCCGGTGGCCCTTGCAACACCATTAAAACTTCTCTATTATCATTGATGCAAATACCTGCAGCACCTTTCCAATTCGACATCTCCATCAAATCTCTCCTCTTGCATTTTTTTCGATGCGGGCAACCAGTTCTTCCTTGCCTGCAATGTATTGGTCGATATCATATGGAAAATCATGTGCCAACTTCTTTTTCAACATATCATATTCTTCCGCCTCTTGGGGATTTTCCCTTAAATAATCCCTGAAGGCTAAATGTCTGTCGATTTCAGGATTTCCTACAGCATAAATATGTACATGATGGGTACGTTCATCGCCCCCCCGTTGGAAATAGCTGCGGCCCGGCAACCCATTTTCTCCCTTCGATTCATAGCCAAGCTTCTCCATTTCGACGATCAGTCCATCTACGGATTCTATTTTGCGGACCACCGGCATTATGTCGATGATCGGTTTAGCTGCCAGTCCTTCTACTGATGTACTGCCAATATGGTGGATTTCAATACATTCTTCCCCGAAAATCTCTTTGATTTGTTTTGCTGCCTGTTGAAATAGCAGCTTCCACTCCGGTTGGTAATCCGTTACTATCACTTTTCTCATATGCCATCTCTTTTCAATATTTTTTTTAGGGGCTGGGATATTCTTTTCTATACTATTAATTTATATGCAAATAATCCACATGCAATAGAAAAAGCCCCCGGAATTTTCCGACAGCTCTCTAACTCGCACTATACTATTTCGCTTCTTTGGAATATTCGTTATCCAATACGATATGATGCGTAACATCAGGCATACCGAGATCACCGGAGAATCCGTTCGCCCTGTAAAAAGCATCCGCAATGGAGGAATCAGTGCGTACAACAATTTCGCTGAAATGGCCTTGGCCGTAATTTAAAATCTCTTTCAGCAGTTTCGTGCCTATGCCTTGCCTGCGTGCATGCTCAGAAATATAAAATCTTCTCAGTCTGCCGATTCCGCTTTTATCAGAATAAGGATCTCTGTTCAAACCGCCGATTGCCACTAATTCCCCTGCTGGATCCCACACTCCGTAAAGCACTTCACCCGCTTTATTGAATGTATTCGTGCCGTCTGCGTATTGATTGACCAGCCGCCTTAAGAATCTGTAACCTTCCGCTTCGCTTTCTTCCACCAATTTTGAAACGTCCACTTTGTTTAAGTCCTCTATCACTTTAATGTTCATCGGCATGCTGCATCCTCCTATGGTACATATTTTTCCCATTAACGGATTCTACTTCATTGCATCATTGTTCTCTCTCAGTGTATCGAATTAAACAAGTGAATTCCACTAAATATCGGAATCTTCTTACAAATTAATTTCTTTCTCAAAGTCTGCAACTGGTTTTCCCCAATAAAAAAGGCCAAGGGAATGGTCACCTCGGCTTTGTAGCTAGTTTATTCTATTCAAGAATTTTGATTGTTACGTTTTTGCGGCCCCATTGAAGAGCTGCATCTCTTGACGGGATGAACACGTCAATTTTGTTTCCTTTGATAGCTCCGCCAGTGTCTCCAGCGATAGCTGTTCCGTAGCCTTCAACCCATACTGTAGATCCAAGTGGGATAACTGTCGGGTCTACTGCGATAACTTTTTGGTTCGGGTTCGAACGTAAGTCAATACCTGTTGCAGTGATACCTGAGCATCCTGTGCAATAAGCTGTGTAAGCTGTTGCTGATACTGTCATTTCTTTACCGGATTGTGGTGCTGTTGCCGGTGCTGAAGATTGTGCCGGTGCAGTTGACTGCGCTGGCGCTGGTGCTGGTGCTGTTGTAGCTGCTGGTGCAGGAGCTTTTGGAACTGAGATTGCTGTTCCGCCGCTGACTACCAATTTGTCACCAGGATAGATCAAGTGGCCTGTAATGCCGTTCCAGCTCATTAGCTGGTCTAAAGAAATTCCGTGATTTACTGCGATGCGATACAAAGTATCTCCGCTTTTAACTGTATAAGATGATTTCTCTGCTGCTGCCTCTTGCTTTTCTTCCCCAATGCTAAGCTGTTGTTTCGGGAAGATTAGATCTGATGATAGATCGTTCCATCCTTTTAACTCACTTACTGAAACATTGTTGGCTTGTGAGATGCCCCACAGAGTGTCACCGGATTTGACTGTATACGTTGAGTCAGCGCTTGCTGTTGTTGCCGCGCCTACACTTAATGCTGCGATTGCAGTTAGTGTAACGATTTGCTTTTTCATAAATGAAATTCCTCCTTTTCACTAACACAAGACAAACTATAACACTTAAACATTTCAGTACAATGACAAAACGACAGTTCAAATTTAACAATTACGTTACGTTAAAGTGCGTTATATTACAGATTGTAATATAACTATTTATTGTGAGTTCGAGATAAATTAGTAGCAAATTTATTCTGCTTTTTTGGGTTTGCGTTTATGCCTATGTAAAATAGGCTAAAGCAAATAAGAAGCAAAACCTTTATACATAGCATCTGAGCCCCTTTTTTTATTTGCTCTGCAAAAGGAATATTCATAGCTTTGATAAGAGATGCAGTGTAATCGGCACATTTCTGCCGCGAAATTCCACTGCAAAAATAGCCTTATTTAAGGAGGAGACAATTTGAAAAATGTTACATCCGTGTTTTGGATTTCACTGGCAATCTGTCTCGCCCTTGTGGTGTGGGGATTTGTCGTACCCGAAAACTTCAAAGAGCTGACAGGCAATCTGACGGCTGATATCTCAAGTGTGTTCGGTTGGTATTACTTGACCACTGTTTTTCTGATTCTAGTTTTTTGCATTTATCTTATCTTTTCACGCTTTTCTTCTATTAAACTTGGTAAATCGGAAGATGAACCGGAATTCTCCCTGCTTTCCTGGTTTGCTATGCTGTTCAGCGCTGGAATGGGGATGGGATTGGTTTTCTGGACCACTTCAGAACCGATTTCCCATGCGTTCATCAGTGCTCCACGAGCAGAAACCGGTACAAACCAAGCCATCACAGAAGCCATGCAGTTTTCTTTCTTCCATTGGGGACTCCATGCATGGGCCGTATACGGTCTTGTCGCATTAGCACTGGCTTATTCGAAATTCCATAACGGAGCCCCAGGACTTATCAGTGCAACGCTGATTCCCTTGTTCGGCAAAAAACGCATGGCCGGCCCAATTGGCAAATTGATTGATGTTCTGGCTGTTTTTGCCACTATTGTCGGCGTCGCCTCTACTCTTGGTTTTGGTTCTGCCCAAATCAATGAAGGGATGCACTTCCTTCTTGGAACACCCAATACCTTTCCTTTTCAATTATTAATACTTGCAGTCGCCACCGTCCTTTTCATCGTCTCAGCCTGGTCAGGGATCGGGAAAGGGATTAAATATCTGAGTAATATTAATATGGTGCTGGCTTTTGCACTTGTAATCCTGTTATTGATCGTCGGACCGACACTCTATATTTTGGATACATTTACGAACAGCCTTGGAGGCTACCTGTCCAATTTCTTTATGATGAGTTTTCATCTGGAGCCTCTAAACACTGACCGACGGGCCTGGGTAAATGGCTGGACGATTTTCTACTGGGCATGGTGGATTTCGTGGGCGCCTTTTGTGGGTATTTTCATAGCACGGATTTCCCGCGGACGTACAGTAAAGGAATTTATTATGGGTGTATTATTCGTCCCTTCTATCGTCTGCTTCATCTTTTTCGCGGTATTCGGTGCATCAGCACTCCATCTTGAACAGAATGGAATCGCAATGATTTCCGAATACAGCTTGGAAACTGCCACTTTCGGTGTACTGCAGAATTATCCGCTCGGAACTGTAATGTCGATCATGACTCTATTTGTAGTTGCCATTTTCTTTATCACTTCTGCGGATTCAGCCACTTTCGTACTGGGCATGCAGACGACCGGCGGCATGATTAATCCGCCAAACCTTGTAAAGATTACATGGGGGTTGATCCAGTCAGCCGTCGCAGCCATCGTCATCTTTTCCGGCGGAACACAAGGATTGCAAAATATCCTCATTATTGCGGCCCTGCCATTTTCCGTGGTCATCCTGCTGATGGGTGCGGCATTCTTCAAAGCCGCTTCGCAGGATCCACTGGTCAATAAAACCAAGAGAGTTAGAAGACAATAAAAAAGGCATTTCCGCTTTGATAGCGGAAATGCTTTTTTCGTTTTTATATAAATCTTGTCAATTACTCACCGCTTACGACAATAATGTCTCCGATGAATTGAATTTTGTCGTCCTCCACGATCAAGCCATCTCCGTCATTTCCTGCATAAACGGTAGCTCCGGTTGTTCGGGCATAATCCCGCACCTGCTTTTTAAAGGTATCATTCCAGCGGTTATAATGTGGAAGGAATTCGAAATCGACAAATTTCAATGCTTCCTGTATCTCGTTGGTATCGCCAGCATACAATTGAAATAATTTCGTTGTTTTGCCGAATTGCACAGCTCCCGCGCTTACTCCCACTAAAACTCCACCTTGTTTGAAATACCCCTTTAAATGTTCGTCCATTTTTCTGCGTTTCAAGGCTTGCCGCAGTTCAATCGGATTTCCGGCAGAAAGATGTATGATGTCACATTGCAGCAGTTCATTGATTTTCGCCGAATCAAACTCACCGTACAGGTCGAAAAACATCATATCCCGGACTCCATAATCCAGGTAATACTCGGCCTTAAGATTGAAATACTTCCTTTCTTTATCTTCGGTAGAAGGTATGTAGGCTATCTTGGTGTGTTCAGGGTCCAAGCCTTCCAAAAGCAGATGATCCATTCTTTTATTTCCTGGTGTTTCTGCTATTTGATCGCTGTAAAAGAAGAGTTTCCCCATGCAGACCGCCCTTTTCGTTGATTAACTGCTTACTAAAGTGCTGAATATTTTTCGGTTTATTTTAACATAATATTACAATTGACAATAAAAGAAAAGAGTATGAGTTGAAGTTGCCTACACTACGACTCGTTGATTTGTATTTTTCTCGTATTCTCTTTCAATTCTAATGAGGTTTTAGGATTTTCCAAGACTAATATGGCAGCATTCTGCAGTTCGAACGATTTATCGTGTACAAAAAACTTAAAAGCATGCTTTTCACAGGCGAAAAGCGGCAGGGAGAAGATTTGTGATCGGCAAAGGAGAGTTTATGATCGGCAAGCAACTGTTTATGATCGGCAAGCAACTGTTTGTGATCGGCAAGCAACTGTTTGTGATCGGCAAAGGAACTCTTTATTGTCCTGCTACTATTTCAAAGGCCTTTGGATTAAATCGCCATACTCTCTTCCCACAAAAAAAGCATTCCCGCGCAATGCGGAAATGCTCAGTATTACAAGATAAGAAAGTGTTAGCTCTTAACTTGGTAATACTTTATAACGAATGTTTCCCTGTCCAGACTCCAGCGGCCCAACTCTTCGGGTCATAAGCCAGCTTAGCTATGCGGCAAAGAACGCCGCTCCGCTAAGCCGTCTTATGCCTTTCAGAGCTGAACGGGCGCTTCCGCTTTTCTTACTTAAACACACTCGTGCTGTGAAGCGGTTGAACTTTGGATTTCGGATCAAGATATGCTTTCGCGTTATTGATGGCTGTCGGCGCTTCGCCGAATCCTACTGCAATCAATTTCACTTTTCCTTCATATGTGGCTACATCTCCGGCAGCATAGATGCCTTCGATGCTCGTCTCCATCTTGGAATTGACGACAACGGAGTTTTTCTCCATCTCAAGGCCCCACTCTTTCAGCGGTCCCAAAGATGTAATATTTCCGTAGTTTACAATGACGTGATCAACTTCAAGGCGTTCTTCGTTGCCTTCTTTATCGATCAGCACCAATTCACGGATTTCTCCGTTTTCACCAACCAATTCCTGAACACCATAAGGTTTCATGACGTTTACAGTAGAAGCCATCATTGTATCAACATTGGCTTCATGTGCCGTCATTTTTTCACGGCGGTGGCTGAGTGTTACCTGATCAGCTACATTTTCCAGCATCATTGCCCAGTCTACTGCGGAATCTCCTCCACCAAGGACAACAACTTTTTTCCCGCTGAACATCGTAAGATCCTTCACTCCGTAATGCAATGTTTTTCCTTCAAACTCTTCAGCACCTTCAACTGCCAGCTTCCGCGGCTGGAAAGCCCCGACTCCTGCAGTCAATAGGATTGTTTTCGAGTAATGTTCACCTTTATCAGTACGGATTACAAAATGGTCTCCATGGCGTTCTGCTGCTGACACTGTTTCTTCCAGACAAATTGTCGGATCGCCGTAATTAGCCTGTACAGTCAGGTTATCTACCAGATCTTTCGCCAATACTTTGGAAAATCCTCCGACATCGTAAATATATTTATCAGGATAAAGTTCTGTCAATTGGCCGCCAAGTTGTGGCAAACTGTCCAAAATCTTCACCTTCATCTTACGCATTCCGCCATAAAAGGAAGCAAACAAGCCTGTTGGCCCGCCGCCGATAATCGTTATATCAAAAATTTCGCGTTCTTCCATTTAAAACACTCCCATTAGTATCAATATTTATATCCTATCATATTCTATCCTATTTCACGCCATTGGACTATTGACGGAGATGTATGAAGGAAAATTCAGAATTCCAACACTACTGAACTGCATTATCCCGCATGATTCGGTAAACTGAGAATTGTAGGTTAAACGGAAAGGGTGAATAACGGATGGATTTAGGACTGAAGGATAAAGTGGTGGCGGTAATGGCTTCCAGTAAAGGGCTAGGAAAAGCGACAGCGTTGGAATTCGCCAAAGAAGGGGCAATCGTTTTCATTTCAAGCAGAAGTGAAGATAAATTGCAGCAGACTGCGCAAGAAATCAAACAGCAATCGCAGAATGACCAGGTCTTCTATAAATCATGTGATATGACAGACGAAAAGGACATTGCTGATTTCTTCGCTTTTGTCGCCGAAAAAGCGGGACGCATCGATGTCCTGATCAACAATACCGGCGGACCGAAAGCTGGAGGCTTTGATGGTGTAACGGATGAAGACTGGTACAAAGCTTTCGACCAGAATCTTTTAAGTTATATCCGTGCTTCGCGCGCCGTGCTTCCTTATATGAAAGAGCAGCAATTCGGGCGCATCGTAAATGTATCTTCTTCTTCGACCAAAGAAGTGCTGGACGGACTTATTTTATCAAATACGTTCCGCGCAGGGATGGTCGGTTTCGCAAAAACCCTGGCTCGTGAAGTAGCTGGCGATAATATCATGGTCAATACAGTCGGACCGGGCAAAATTGCAACGGATCGGGTAGCTGAACTGAATCAGATTGCCGCTGACAAACAGAACCTGACGGTCGAACAAGTCGTTGAAAACACCGAAAAACAGATTCCGCGAGGTCGCATGGGAGAGCCGGAAGAATTCGCTAAAATTCTTGTTTTTCTTGCGTCTTCCGCCAATTCTTATATGACCGGCCAATCGCTGATTGTCGACGGCGGCTTGCTGAAAGCGCTGTAAACCGTCAAATCATTATACACAGACCATCAAAATCGCTATACTTGAGAATGAACAAACCGAAAAGGAGATGTTTTTAATGGCGAAAAAAGGCCACATCCACATGGAAAACGGCGAAATTATCAATTTCGAACTTTTCCCGAATGAAGCACCAAATACTGTAGCAAACTTTGAGGAACTGGCAAATTCCGGTTTCTATAACGATGTAACATTCCACCGTGTAATTCCAGGCTTCGTCAGCCAAGGCGGCGACCCGACTGGAACTGGCGCTGGCGGCAGCGGCAAAACGATCAAATGCGAAACTGATAACAACCCGCATAAACACCAGGCAGGCAGCCTATCTATGGCACATGCAGGAAAAGACACTGGCTCAAGCCAATTCTTTATCGTTCATGAGCCTCAGCCGCATCTTGACGGCGTGCACACTGTGTTCGGCCAAGTCGACAAAGACGGCGTTGAAATTGCACGTGCAATGAAAAACGGCGACAAAATGACGAAAGTACATGTGTTTGACGAAGAATAGAAAAGCGAAGGCGCCCGTTTAACTCTGAAAGGCATAAGACAGACTAGCGAAATGGCCTTGGCCATGCAGCTGGGCTGGCTTATGACCCGAAGAGTTGGGCCGTCGGAGTCTGGACAAAGAAAAGCAACAAACAAAAACTCCTTACCGAAATCTCGGTAAGGAGTTTTTCTGTCTATAAAACTTTGCTCAAGAATGCTTTCGTCCGTTCGTGCTGCGGATTGCCGAATAATTCCTTTGGAACATTTTCTTCGACGATATAACCGCCGTCGATAAACAGGACGCGGTCGCCCATCTCAGCAGCGAAGCCCATTTCGTGGGTTACAACCACCATTGTCATGCCTTCCCGCGCAAGTTCCTTCATTACATCCAGTACATCTCCGACCATTTCAGGGTCAAGTGCAGATGTCGGTTCATCAAACAGCATGATTTTCGGATCCATGGCCAGCGCTCTCGCAATCGCAACGCGTTGCTTTTGTCCACCCGAAAGTTCGCCTGGATAAGCTTTCGCCTTTTCGCGCAGCCCTACTTTATCAAGCAATTCATACGCTTTTTTCTCAGCAGCGGCTTTGTCCATGTTCTTCAGTTTCATAGGAGCCAGTGTCACATTCTGCATCACCGTCTTATGCGGAAACAGATTGAACTGCTGGAACACCATGCCGACGTCTTGCCGGATTTTATTGATATTATTCTTCGGATCCGTAATATCGACGCCTTCAATATAAACATGGCCGTCCGTAATCTCTTCCAGCCGGTTCAAACAACGAAGAAAAGTACTTTTGCCTGAACCGGACGGACCGATTACGCAAATGACTTCTTTTTCTTCGACCACTGTACTCATGTCTTTAATTACTTCTAGATCACCGAATGATTTTTTTAGGTTTTCAACTCTGATCATAGTCATCGTAATACAAACTTCCTTTCTACAAAGCTCGCCAGCATGGAGAGCAAGTATATGACGATGAAGTAAATAACACCAAGCAGCAAGTAGATTTCAAACGCCTGGAAAGTCGCGCTTGCCTGGATCCGCCCTTCCTGGGTCAAATCGGCAACACCGATTACAGAAAGAAGCGAGGTATCTTTCAAGGAGATGATTGCCTGGTTGGTGAAAGTCGGCAGCATCCGTCTGAACGCCTGCGGCAAGATGATGTGGCGCATGTTCTGAGTCGAATTCAAACCCAGTGAACGCGCCGCTTCCGTTTGCCCTTTATCGATCGATTGAATACCGGCCCGGATGATTTCCGAGAAATAAGCCCCGGCATTAATTGCGACCGTTACAATACCGGCTGTGGTATTATCCATTGAAATAAAATCTAATGAGTTCAATCCAAAGTAAATGAAGAATAATTGAACGATAAACGGCGTACCGCGAATGGCATCGACGAAAATCTTGGCGATCCAGTTCAATATCTTGAACGGCGACAAGCGCAGCAAAGCCATAAGCAAACCAATTAGAAACCCGATAATAATAGCGATAAAGAAAATATAAAGTGTAACTTGCAAGCCTTCCAGTAAATACGGTAAGGCATTACCCCATGTATTAATCCATGCGTCCATTCACATAACCCCTCCTATAAGAAAAGCGAAAGCGCCCGTTAAGCTCTGACAGGCATAAGACCAAGAGCCGGGCCGCTGGAGTTCGGACAAAAATCCGCTCCTTTTAAAGCTTTCTTAAACTATAAAATATTTACTTTCTTATCCTATAAAAAAACGCAGCGCGCATCTGCGCGCTGCATCCAGTTTCTTATTCAGAAATATACTTGTTCAAAATTTCATCATATTTGCCGCTGTCGCGCAATTCCTGAAGGCCTGCATTGATTTTTTCAAGCACTTCAGCATTTTCGCCTTTCAGTACAGCAATACCATATTGATCACCAGTCAGACGGTCACCGACAGTTTTCAGGTCAAGTCCACTTTCAGAAATCGCATAGGCGATGACTGGATAGTCTTCAAGAAGGACATCCGCATTGCCGTTCGATACTTCCTGGAACATAGATGGGCTATCTTCAAATTGTGCAATTTCATAACCATATTCCTCTTCGTTATCACGGGCAAATTGTGCTCCCGTTGTTCCGCTCTTAACGGCAACTGTTTTTCCTTCAAGGTCTTCCAAAGAAGTGATCTCTGAGTTATCCGATTGAACAACAAGCGTCAATCCTGCATCGAAATATGGATCAGAGAAATCCACCACTTCTTTCCGTTCATCCGTAATACTCATCCCAGCAATTGCAATGTCCAATTGGCCCGCCTGCAAAGCCGGAATGATTCCGCCAAAGTCCATTGGATTGAATTCGATATCGAAACCTTGATCTTCAGCAATCGCATTGATCAGGTCAATATCAATCCCTGTATATTCCCCGTCCACTTCATATTCGAACGGCGGGTAAGTCGTATCGATTCCTACTTGGTATGTTTTGTTTTCGCCGCCTTCAGTACCGCTTCCTTCTCCCCCGGAAGTCGATTCTTCATCAGATCCGCATGCAGCGATGAAAAGCATCAATGCTAAAAGCATCACAATAAAACTGAACTTCTTCATCATATTTCCCCCTTTGAATAAATTAAGTACATGTCTAATATATCATAATATTCTCATACTTGATAAGATAATCATATATTCTGTCAACTTAACCGGAACTTTCGGCAACATCCCGCTTTTTTCTCAACCTGATAAAAAGCCTGAAATTATGAATCAGCGTTTTTAACACTGCATACAGTGGAATAGCAATCAACAACCCGATAAAACCGTAGAGAGCAGAAGCGATCATCAATAATAATATGATCGTCAATGGATGGATGTTAAGACGATTTCCCATGATATTCGGTGTGACAAGATTGCCCTCCAACTGCTGGACAACCACCAGAACCAGTATGACTTTGATTGCCATAAAAGGTTCTCCTCCTACCAAAGCTACGAACAGCGCTGGAATAATCCCGATAATCGGACCCAGAAACGGGATGATTATAAGAAACATTGCAAAAATAGCCAAGGTCAGTGCGTAATCCAAGCCGATAATCAGATAGCCGACATACATCATCACACCGACTGTCATTGCCACAAGGGCCTGTCCGACGATATAGGAGGATAGCGTGGCGTCGACATCCTTCAATAGTTTTCGGCCTTCCGGTTTGTGTTCTTCAGACAGATATCTCGTTATATGAGGTACCAGCTTTTCGTCATCTTTTAATAAGAAGAAGAGGATAAATGGCACGACTATGATGACGATCGCAATATTCATTAGCGCTGATAAAATACTGGCAATATTATCGACCAGTCCTTTGGAGAGAGACTCGATATAGGATAATGCTCTCGCTCTTATTTCCGACCCCTTAATGCCCATGAACTCGAAATTGGCCATAGCGGTTTCGGATTCCTCCGTCACTTCCTCCACTTTTTCCGGCGCCAATTCCATAAAACTTTCCACTTGCTCTTTAACGGTGGGACCAAAGAAATAGACGCCAATCGAAAGAATGAGTGCGATAGCGGTAAAAACAATAGCGATGCCAGCTAATTTCGGTACATAACGCCTCAGCAGATTAACCAGCGGGCGCAGAAGATAATAAAACAAACCGGCAATCAAAATTGGCGCAAAAAGAGTAGTAATTATAACTTTGAACGGCCAAAGCGCGTAATCGATTTTGCCCAGAAAAAATAAGATGATTAAAATCAGTAATGCGCCTGTGGCATACTCAAAAAATGGTTTCCTGATCCACAATGGGCTTCTCCCCTCTCGATAAATTAAACCGGCAAAAAGAGCGAAAGCAAGAATTCTCTCTGCTTTCGCCCTGGTAGATTCATGCGTTATTTATCTTTTTCCAATTCTTCCATCTCCCGGTGTGTTTGAGGGAAAGCATTCGCCTGCCATTCGTCCCGGTAAGCTGAATCCAATTGAGTCAAGCCTTTTTCAGCGTCATCTTCATCTGCTTCCACGCTTTCACGCTGATCAATTTCCTTGCTGTTGTGCATATCCACATCTTTTTCCAGAGCTTCCTGTTTTGCTTTTTCCTGATAGGATTTATAAACAAATATCCCGGCTACCGCCGCAAAAGCACTGGTCAATACTGAAATCATTGTTGAATTTTTCATCGAATCCCTCCAAATAAAACTTTATATTTCCGTCATATAATTTTGTATACCCTTAAAAAACAAATTTAATTAGGAAATTTAAAGATTTTTCATAACGGTTCTCACCCTTCCATTTTACGAAGCGCTTTTTCTTCAGCCGGAATACGGACAAGCAACAGCAGCAATGCATTCGCTGCACTAAACACCAAGGCCGTTCTCCAGGCACCGAAAATCATCGGCAAAGAAGCAATTTCAAGCGCGACTACAATATAATTTGGGTGGGACAACCATCGGTATGGCCCTTTCTTTACTTTTCCCGCTCCCGGCAGCACCAGTATTTTCGTGTTCCAGAAACGGCCCAGCGATGCCAGCGCCCAAACACGTAAAATCTGCGCCACGACAAAAACAATCAGGAAAACCAACCAAAAGCGGTTATCCAGAAGGTCAAAATAAAGCACCTCGGCAAGCAAAGCGATAAAAAAGAATAGATGCAGAAGCACAATCCATTTGTAATGCGCCGCTCCTGCTTCAATCGCGCCTTCCTTTTTCATCTGCTTTTCATTGGATTTCGCATAAATCATTTCCGCCAGCCTCTGGAGGATTACAAAGATGAAAACGATATAAAAGAATCCCCTCATCTGTTCTGCCCCCTCCACTCCACCCAGAGCATCTCCGAGCTGAAACCGGGGCCGAGGGCAGTCAATATGCCTTGCTCTCCTGCGTTCGGCTGTTGTTTCATGAATTCCTTCAAAACATATAATACGGTCGGAGAAGACATATTGCCGAAATCCCTTAATACATTTCTGGCGTTCTCCGTTTTCTCCACTCCAATCGACAATGATTTTTCATAAGCGCTCAGCACTTTCTTTCCTCCCGGATGCGCAATGAAATGCAGAATATCTTCCGGTTTTCTGCCCAGTTTTTCCAGAAATTGATCTAAATTAGGTTTCAGCCAGCTTTCGATAATCCTGGGAATATCACGCGAGAAAACGACGTGCAACCCTTCATCTTTCACATCCCACCCCATCACATCTTCCGAATCGGCCATCAAAGTCGATTGCGTATCATGGATGAAAAACCCTGTATCATCGCCTTCCGCCTTTACGCCGGTAACCAGCGCGCAAGCTGAGCCGTCCGAAAATAAGGAAGTGCCGATTAAATTGCTTTTGGAAAGATCTGAGCGCTGAAAAGTCAGACTGCATAATTCAAGACACAGAACGAGCACTTTGGCTTCGGGATAAGCCCTGCAATAATCATGCGCCCGGCTGAGGCCCGCCGCTCCGCCCGCACAACCAAGTCCCCAAATCGGCAAACGCTTGATATGCGGAGGCATCTTCAATTCATTCATGATCCGGGCGTCTATCGTTGGCGTCGACATGCCTGAACTGGATACGAAGATAAAGGCATCGACCTCCTCTTTATCTGTGCCGCTTTCTGACAGGCACCGCTCGACTGCCCGGCTGCCCATGCGCACAGCTTCTTCTATATAAAGAAGATTCTTTTCTTCCAAACCTCGCTCTTTTTCAAACCATTCCAGCGGCGCTGCAAAATATCGCCCTTCAATCTGTCCATTGCCAAAAACCCGAAGCAATCTCTCGATATCACTGAAATGGTCACCAAATAAATTCCTGACAACCTGGACGATTTCTTTTTGGTCAACGTGGTACGGTGCGTTCTCAGTCACCACTTTACGGATTATTGACATTGGAAGAGCTCCCTTCTCTAAAGGTTATGAAGTCACTTCAAGCTGATCCAGCAATTTAAGGGCGACGCCTCTTGCAGAAGCCGGATTCTGGCCTGTAATGAGCCGGCCGGAAACAACTGTGCAGGCTGCCATGGGAACGGAAGCCTTTTTGAAGAGTCCGCCGCGGTCCTTCAACACCTGTTCAAGAGAAAAAGGAATGTGCTTATACATCCCCATCACTTTTTCTTCCCGATCCGAAAAGCCGGTTACAACATGGCCAGAAACCAGCAGTCGCCCACTCGAAAGCCGAACATTCTGGATGCCGCTTGGTCCGTGGCAAACAGCGGTGACGTAGCCGCCCTGTTCGTAAATCGTCCGGGTCAATTCCTGCAAGTCTTCGTTATCCGGAAAATCCATCATCGTGCCGTGGCCTCCGGTAAAATATATTGCCGCATAATCTTTAGGATTCACCTGTTCCGGCACCAAAGGCTTTTTCAGTTGAACCATGAAATCTTCATCCATATAATAATTCCGTGTCTGCTTATGTGTAACAGCTCCGATCAGGCTTCGCGGATCAATCGGAACCCGGTCAGCCGCTGTGCTGACGATGTCCACGCTGTATCGGCTTTTCACTTCATGGTAAAAATCCGTAAGTTCCCTTAGCCATAACCCCGTTTTCTTTCCCTTCGGTCCCAGCGCCGAACTATTCGTAACAACTATTAATATTTTGTCCATGCCAATCCCCTTTCGAATAATTTCGGTATTTTTCACATTATTCCCTCTTGAAAAGATTTTACTCCCTGCAAGTGAAATGAAAAAACGATGGCACAGCCTTTGCAGGGCCACCTCCACCGTTTAATTCGCTGCTATATTTTCGATCAATCCTTCAAGGTTCAATTTAAATTTTTCATTGTCTTCCGGTTTGCGCTTTTTCGGTCCTTTTATCCTGCCGCCGCCCTGACGGATTTTTTTGGCAATGTGCCGGCCGTGCAAAAGCTGATCAATATTCTCTTCCGAATAAAGCCGGCCGTTCTGATCAATCGGATAGCCCTGCTTCGCGAGCACCATCGCAGCCAGTCCGTAGTCCTGTGTTACGACAATGTCCCCTTTTTTCACACGGTTGACCAGCACGAAATCGACTGCGTCCAGCCCTTTCGAGACCGTGACCGTTTCGGCACCTTCACGGTACATCTCATGTGACGTATCACATAACAGAATTACGTCCAGATTATATTTTCGGGCAGCCGCGATTGTCTGGTCCACCACCGGGCAACCGTCTGCATCGATCAATACTTTTACCATCATGCCTCTTTCCCTTCCGCCATTTCATCGACCAAAGTTTCTGCCGCTCTTCTGTAAAGATTGCTCATATGGACAAGCGAAGCGATCAGCAGCACTTTATCGATCTCTTCCCGATCATTTCCAAAATCCGCCGACTCTGCTTCCGCTCTCTCCACCTGCTGTTCCACATTCCTCTTGAAAATCTCGTCGTTAAATCGCTGAATCTCCAAATAGCTGTCATAAAACTCACTGAGGTCTATTTCTTTCTGCGCGGCTTTTTCATTAATGCCGGCAAGCACTTTTTTTACATCATTGATCGACAAAGCACTTTTCATCTGATAAATCAGGCTGATTAACATTACGTGATTCCGGGAATATTTCTTATTGGTTACCGGATAGAATAATTTCCCTTTGGCGTAATTATTGATCATTGTCTTGGTCAGGATTTTGTCTTCCGGAGTTCTCTTCATCTCAGAGAACCCTGTATCAAATAACTGAATGACCTGGTCAATGTACAGATCTATCTTCGGAATCTCTTCGACTGGAATCTTTTTTTCCAGTGCGAGCCTGCTGATTAACTCTTTGGCGTCCGCCATGTTTGAACTCCCCCTCAATAAAGCTATTGCTTTGATTTTATACTATGATCATCAAATAGCCAAGCTTGACTAGAATAAACAGTATATATATTATATTAAGTAGTTATAATAACTACATGACGAAGAGGAGATATTAAAATGCATACATATTTCAGGGAACCTTTTAACGCTATATCCCATCTAATTGGCGCTGTCTTGTCCATCGCGGCACTTTTGGCAATGGTCATCAAAGCAAGCTCTGCAGGATTGCCGACTCTCCATACCGTGTCTGTTATTATTTTTGGCGCAAGCTTAATCTGTCTATATACAGCATCGACTGTTTACCATTCTGCAAAAGCAAAACCCGAAACCATCGCTTTCCTGAGAAAACTGGATCATTCGATGATTTTTCTGCTGATTGCGGGCTCATACGCACCATTCTGCCTAATTGCTCTTGACGGCACCCTGGGCTGGACTGTTTTCATCCTGGTGGCCGTCCTTGGAGTCAGCGGCATCCTCTTTAAGATGGTCTGGTTCCATTCACCACGCTGGCTTTCAACTGCCATCTATATCGTGATGGGCTGGATCATCGTATTTGCCGTTGTGCCTTTGGCAGATAATCTGTCAGCGATCGGCTTATCTCTCTTAGTCGGCGGAGGCATCATGTATACAGTAGGCGGTATCATCTATGGGTTAAAGCCAAACTTCCTGTCCTTCAAATATGCCGGTTTCCATGAAATTTTCCACATTTTCATCCTGCTCGGCAGTCTGTGCCATTTCCTGGCCGTTTATTATTATGTATTATAAATGAAAAAACCAGCCGCAAGATTTAACTTACGGCTGGTTTTTAGGCTGTCGAGAAAGAATGCTAGGAAACCGATATTCCGCAAAACAGCTCCGCTTTCCTGGTGGCTCGCGCTGAGCTAACTCGGGCTCGTTCCACTCCGCCCGAGTGGATCTCAGCACTTCGCTTAGTCACCTGGGAGTCTTCGCTGTTTAGCTTCATATCTCAGAAATGTTTTCTATTAAGTAGCAATTTATACAATTCAATTAGAAGTCAGAAAGCCGACAAACAGATTCTGCATCACATCAAAATGAAGCGGCAGGCGGCGAAGAGCAAAGATATGCTCCTGCATCGCTGCGCTGCTTCGTCGCAAAGACTTGTCCTCGCCAGCTTCGGCCAATGTCTTTCCTGCTGGATTCAGAGCGAGTCCTGAGACCCCGCAGGGAAGGTTTGACCGAACAGCATTCGGGCGAACCTTTGCGACGAAGCGCTGGCGCTGCAGGAGCATCGGTTTTCGTAGCGACTGAGGAGGCTCAGGCAGCTCCCAGCGGAACGCGTCCGCCTAGAGCGCAATGACTGAAGAAATCAACAGTTTCTCAACAAGCTGAAAACCAGCCGCAAGATTTAACTTGTGGCTGGTTTTTCTTATTACGCCTGAGTTTCGAGAGCACGCATCAGGTTTGCGTGGACTTTGATGTCTTTGAAATCGATGCCTAATGTGATGGCGGTTTGGGCAATTTCCGGACGGATGCCTGACAGTACCGACTGGACACCGATAATTTTCAGCGACGCCATCACCTGGAAAATCTGCTGTGCCACCATTGTATCGATAATGGCCACCGCCGATAAATCGATATAAAGTGTATCCAATTGCTGCTTCACACTTTGCTCAAGCGCTGTTTCCAAAATGATTTTGGCGCGGTGTGTATCAATATCCCCCACTAATGGCAGGATGCCGACACCTTTTTTAATCGGGATGACCGGGCTGCTCAACTCATAAATCATCTGCTGCTGGCTTTGAAGAATTCGCTGGTCCGCTTCGTAATGGCGGATGGCGAAGCGTTCGATGATGTAATCAAAGGAATTGTTTAAGATTTCGGCCCATTCCAGTGCATCATTGCTGTCAGCTGCAAAATCCTCATTAAAGAATTTTCTGACATAACCCCAGTAAATCCGACGGAATACACGAATCTGGGCAATTACTTCGTGAAGTGGAACCGATTGGCGTGCACGCGCAGTGGCAATTGTTTCAACCCAACTGTCCAATTCACCCAAAAATTCATCTCCATCACTGGTAAACACCGATGTAACTGCTTCTATAAAAGCATTATTCTGTTTTTTTAATTGTTCTTCGACTTGAGAGGAGGCATTGCTCGAATACATGGAGCCGTCCGTTTTTTTACGGCTAGCCAGCCATTCCTCTGTCAGCTTTTCTTTATTTCCGATTATGTAGTTATATAATTCCGCATTTTTTTGTCCCATGGAAAACAAAAACCCCTTCTGCTTACATACTATCTTCTCAGTATAATGCATTTTTCCTGTTAAATAAAATCATAGCCGGTTCAGCTTTTAGCAGAACCGGCAGTTTTAACGCTTATCCATTTATAATAAACGCCGATAAATAGAACAAACACCGACAGGGTTAAATACAATTCTGAATAGCCGAGAGCAGAAGCCATCACTCCAAGGGCAACTGCTCCGATAGCAATGCCGGTGTCATAAAAGGCAAAAAAGGTGCCTGTTGCGTATCCGCTCCGGTGTTTATCAGCCGCCTCAATCGCCAGCGTTTGAAAGCTCGGCAGCAAAGTCCCATACCCCAACCCGATCAGCGCACCCGACAATAGCAGCATCCAGGAAGATGCCGTGTAACTGAGTGTCCATAAGCCAATGGCAAAGACGATAATCGAAGGCATGATGACATAATCCGGTCCCTTCGCGTCAAACAGACGCCCTGTAAATGGACGAACAAGCAACATCGCTACCGCATAGACCACGAAGAAGAAGCTGGCTGTCTGCAAGAGACCGAGCGCATCCGCATAGATCGAGATGAACGTGATGATGCTGGCATAAGCAAAGGAGATAAGGAATCCGACACTCGCAATCGGCATGCTTTTCGTTTCCAAAAAGTTACTGAGGGCAAGTTTGCGGGCAGGCGCTGTTTCTTTCGGTATCTTCTGTACCTGGACCATCAAGGCGCAAATGAAACCGATGACCATAATCGCCCCGAAAATGATGAAGATTGTTTGAGAGGACACCAGCGGCTGCAAAGTCAGCGCGATAAACGGACCTGCCACAACAGCAAGGTTCATGGCAATCGCGTAGTAGCCCATGCCTTCCCCCCGTCTTTCCGGCGGAATAATATCAGCGGCAATTGCCCCCGCCACTGTGGTTACCAGGCTGAACCAGATTCCATGGAAAAAGCGCAGGAAGAGCAGCGACGCGAATGTGCCGATGAAAATATAGAGGATCGTACTGACCGTAAACATCAGTACCGAAAATACAAGCACTTCTTTATTGCCGAATTTATCGAGGATCATTCCCGCAGCCAGGCGCATAAGGATAGCACTGACCAGGAACACGGAAGTCGCCATGCCGCCTTCCGCCACCGTACCGTTTAAATCTTCTATTACATACAGCGGCACAAACGTCAGCAATGCATAAAATACGGTGAAGATAAAAAAAGTGCTTACAGAGATATTGATGAAACTTTTTGTCCAAATCGGTTTTCTTTCAATCATTTTTTACATCCTTTTCGGTCCGGGCTGCAGATTGGATCTTTTTCAGCAAGCCCATCAATTGTTGCTTTTCATTCTGGCTCAAGCCTGAAAGCATGCCATCTTCAAGCATCGTGACCCGCTCTTCGATTTCCGCAACTCGCGATTCTGCCTTAGCCGTCAAACAGACGATGCGCTGGCGCTTATCCGCCCCTTCGTTCCGTTCTGCCCAACCGCTTTCTTCCAGCTTTGAGAGAGTCCGCGTAACGGTCGGCGCCTCCACATTCAAATATTGCCAAATCTCTTTTTGTGTCATGGGACCAAATTGTTTCAAACAAAACAAAATCGACCATTGCGCGCTATATAATTCATATTCCTTCAGAACCTCATTGACTTCTTTAATCGCCAAGCGGGATTTCTGATGGATTTCATGAAATAATAAATTCTCCATGCAAACCGCTCCTTTAAAATACTTACCTAAGTAAGTATATTGGGTTTTACCGGTAAAGTAAAGGTTAGATCTTGGGGTGTGAAGCGTTTCAATCTCACCGAGCAGTCACTTTCTGACATCCCACCATAAAAAACCGAAGAAAGCAGCGCTTTCTTCGGTTCCCCATCATATGCTATTAAGAGATTTCTTACATTAAATAATAAACCCGTTCTTCTTGGCATCAAACATCAATTCTTCACGGAATTTCGGGTGGGCTATGCTGATCAGGCGTTTGGCGCGTTCGGAAATGGAGACGCCGTGCAAGCGGGCCATGCCGTATTCCGTGACGATATTGTCGACATCGTTTTTGCCGGTCGTGACGACGGAGCCCGGCGCCAATTGCAGCTTGATGCGGGACAGGCTGTCGCCTTTGGCAGTCGAAGGCATGCAGATATAGCCTTTGCCGTTTTCAGCAAAACGCACGCCACGAGCGAAATCGACTTGCCCGCCGCTTGATGAATAGTATTTTCCGCCAACCGTTTCAGAAGCACATTGACCGAAAAGGTCCACTTCTGTTGTGGCGTTTATCGAAACAATATTCTTTTCCTTGGCGATTTCCCGTGGGTCGTTGACCGTGCTGACAGGCAGGAATTCCACTACCGGGTTATTGTCGAGGAAATCATACAGTTTCTTCGAACCATAGGCAAAAGTTGCAATGATTTTGCCGCGGTTCGTGAATTTCCGTGTTCCATCGACAGCGCCGGCTTTCACCAGATCCACGACGCCGTCCGGCAGCATTTCTGTGTGGATGCCGAGATGGCGGTGATCTTTCAGCATGCTGATGACGGCGTTCGGAACCGAACCGATGCCAATCTGCAGAGTATCACCGTTTTTAATATCTTCTATAATCGAAGAGGCAATCAATAAATCCTTGTCGCTGATCTCCCCTGCTTTTTCTTCGGATAGAGGCGCGTGATGCTCGACAAAACCGGCGATTTGGCTAATATGAATATGATTGTGGCCGTAGGTTCTCGGCATATTTTCATTGACTTCAAGAATAAAAGGAACTTCCCCGACAAACTCGGCCACGTAGTCGGCCTGTGTGCCGAATGTGAAATAGCCGTGTTCATCCATCGGCGAAGCCACCGTCATAATCATCGACATTTTCGTTGTCTTTTTCAGCATCCGGGGGATCTCATGAAAATTATTCGGGACTAATTCCATTTTCGCTTGCTGATAAACTTTACGGGTCGCACCGCTCAGGAAATAAGAAACGTGCTTTAATTGTTCAAGCTCGCCTTTGATATAGCTGCGTTCACGCAAAGCCAGCATCTGGTGAATTTTTACGCCATCCAGCTGTTCTGCTCTTTCTTCCAATATATCCAGCAATTGGACCGGTTCACCATTGGCAATCGGTATAATGATATCGGCTCCCTTATCGATCAGCCCTACCACTTCTTCAGGATTCAATTTCTTTGTCATTCTCTTCACTCCCGCTTTATCTGTTACCAACAACTTTATCATACAACTTACCTGTTCCTGTATTTGCAAACTTTCCGTTAAATTCGCTTTTTTCTAAAAAAAGAAACGAAAAGCGACAGTGCCCGTTAAGCTCTGAAAGGCATAAGATGATTTGGCGAAGCGGCGTCTTTTCAGCCGCGCAGCCAAAGTGGCTTATGACCCGAAGAGCTGGGCCACTGGAGTCTGGACACAAAGAAAAGCGACAGTGCCCGTTAAGCAAAAAGAAACGCAGACCTATTGTCCGCGTTCCTTCTTTTTCTTCGCCATCGTATAAAAAATACCGCCCAGGCCGAATGCCACCATCAGCCCCCACAAAACGAGCAGCACATAAGATCCGGTTCCCACCTCATTATTCATGACGGCATAAAGCTGCAGCAGGAAAAATCCAAGACTGAAAAAAGCGATCAGCGCAAAATATAATATCCTGGATCTGTAGCTGAATTTATTCATAGTCAGGACCTCTTTCCGTTCCATTAGACTTTTTCTCCAAATGAATTTTCGTCCATACAAGCGAAGCCAGCAGGATGAGTTCGAAAATGTTTGTCACTGCGGCGCTTTCAACCGGGATTGTTACACTGCTGCCGATGCCCATGATCATTGAACCAACGAACATCCATGGCCATCCCGCTTTTTTCCAAACGATCAGTCCTGCAATCAACAGCACAGCTGATACCAACAAGATCATTATCGGCGGACCCCCCGCTTCCTCAGTCGAAGCGTACTTCAAGACACCGTATTCCCTGACCGGCGCAAGCTCCGTGCCCCAAGTCACCTGCCAGATTTCAATGACGATCCCCAATATAAAGAGGACAACCGCACTGTATAGCGCCCATGATTTTCTCGCCCAACCGACTCCAGCGGCGCGCAGTGCGCCGAGCGAAAACAGCACCAATGCCGGTGTCAATAAAGCATGGATCCAGTAGCGCATGGCATTCAGGTTTTCCAATAGCGCACCTTCGCCAATGAATTTGCCGAGCGCAATAATGCCGTTGTCATAAATCAAGCCGAACAGCACCAAATACACGAATGCCATTAAAGTCCATCCCTTTTGCCTCATCACCGCCCACACAAGCAGCCCGATATAGGCAGCAGCCAGCAGCAGAAACAAAATTAAATCCATCCAATCACCTTCCGGGATTTACCTGTTACTTACTCCTTTCACCTTCCTTCAGGGTTTTAAACGTTCTATCGGCAAGCACGCTAAAAAATGCTTCTACTTAATATGGAAACTTGTTTTACTGAAGCCTTCCTTCGACTTTCTTACTTCCAGAATTGCCGGTATCGCCGCCTTCAATTCCTGTACATGCGAAATGACGCCGATCATGCGGCCCGACCGCTGCAAATCAATCAGCGTTTCAATCGATTTGTTCAACGACTCTTCATCGAGTGAACCGAATCCTTCATCGATGAACATCGTGTCGATGGAGAGATTGCCCTGGAAGCTTTGGATGACGTCTGCCATGCCAAGCGCCAGACAAAGCGATGCATTGAATTTTTCTCCGCCGGATAAAGTTTTGACGTCGCGTGTCTGCCCCGTATAGGAATCGTAGACATCGAGGCCGAGGCCGCTCTGTTTGCCGCGAGCTTCCTGCCGGTCGCTGCGGATCAGATAGAACTGGCCATTCGATAGATTCCGCAGCCGTTCATTGGCCGCCTGGATAATCTGTTCCAGGTATTCAATCTGCAAATAACGTTCAAACGAAATTTTGAGGCTGTTCTGCCCACGGATCATATCGTGAAGATCCGCCACACGGTTAAATTGCGCTTCGGCTTCAGCCGCTTTTTCAACAGCTCCGTTGATCTGTTCAATCAATGCTTCGCCTTTCGCGCAGCAATCCTTCGAATGATTCAACTGCGATAACGCCTGTTCATAATCGGCTTTCAATTGCTCCAGTTCCGCTTCCGCCAGCGACAGGTCTTCGTTTTTGCGTTCTGCCAAAAGTTCAGCCAGTTCACTGATTTGCTGTTCAAGTGTGTGACGGTCCTGCTTGAAGCGCGTGATTTGCTGTTTCATCTCTTCCATTTCCGAGTCACGCATTTTCGCTTGCTGGTAAGCTTCTTCCGTTTCGAATTCCGATTTCTCCAATGCCTGCTTGAATTCCGCTTCCGCTTTTTGGCGTTTGGCGGTCAATTCTTCGGCAGTGGTTTTTGAATGCTGCAACGCCATTGCCGCTGAAGCCAATCGCTCTTTCGCTCCCTGGAATAATTCCTGCACCGCAGTCCAAATTCTTTCCATGTCGTCCTTTTTAGCGATGGCCTGGCGGATTTCCTGTTCCAGAACGGCAAGCGAACGCATCTCTTCCGGTATCGACGCCAGTTTTTCAGCCAGCACTGCTTTTGCTGATTCAGAAGCGGATTTCTTGTCATTCATTTCCGTCAGGAGGAGCGAGCGGTTCTGCTCCGCTGTCTCCATCTCTTTCACCAAATCCGCAAGTTTCGTTTTCCACTCGCGCAGCACCGTTTTCCAGCGCTGCAGAGTTTGAACATCTTCCTGCAATTGCTGTTTGACTTGCTCCAGTGAGGCGACTTCTTTGTCGGTATTCGCTGCCGCAATTCCCTGCTCTTCTGCCTCGCTCTGCTTGCGGCTAGACTGCTCTTCCAATGAAACAAGGCGTGCAGCAGCATTTCGATAAGCCCCATCCAACGTATTCAACCTGGATTTCTCCTGGTCCAGCTGCTCTTTTGAAACGGCCGTTTCCCCTGCTCCCTGGTGTTTTACAGGGTGCTCGTGGCTGCCGCATACCGGGCAGGCCTCACCGTCTTTCAATTGCTCAGCGAGAAGATGCGCCTGATTGGTAAACCATCCCTCTTCGATCTGTTTGTATTTCGTCAGCGCTTCGCTGTATACCACTTCTTTTTGATCAGTCACTGCTTTTTGGGCTTTCATTTCCATCTGCACCGCCAGCAATTCCTTGGCAATACGCAGACGATTCTCTGCCACCCGAAGTTCTTCTGGCTTGCTGTCAAAGCTGTCTGTTTGCTTCTCTAGCTCACTGACCTTTTCAGCGGCGGCTGTTTGCTGCTCTTTTTTAACGGCTAAATGTTTTTCGATTGCCTGAAACCGCTGTTCGGCATCCTGGACCGCGTTGCTCAAAGCGGCAACTTCTTTTTCTTTAGCCGCCAAATCCTGTACCTGCGGCAATAGCTGCTGAAGGCGCAGCACCTGATCCTGTGCAGCCGATCGCTCAGCGCTGAGGCCCTGCTGCTCCAGGAATTTCCCTTCTGCCGCCAGTTTCGCCTGTTCGGCTTGCTGTTCTTCATCCACCGCCCGTTCGAGCAGTTTATGTTTTTCCTTTTCATTAACTTGAAGTTCCCGGTAAAGATTTTCGATATTGGCAATGAATCCTGCGCGTTCAGCTTGTTGCACCGCTTTTTCTTTCTCGGCAACCGCGGGCAACTGTTCCGTCAAAGCATTGTAACGCTGCTCTTTCTCGAGCTTTTCATCAAAGCGTCCGTTCCATTTCTTCGCTTCGTGATAGCTTTCCAGTTTTTCCTGATGTTTTTTGTACAGCGTTTCGTGCTGAATTTGATCATCAGTGATTTTTGCTTTATAGAAAGCCGTTTCCAGCTCAAGTGCCGACAGAATCTGGTAAGTATTGCGCTGCTCTCTCCCCAGCACTTCGAACAATTCGGATTCCCGTTCCGGAAGCGAAGATTCGATGCTGCGCAGATGGCTGTTCAGCACCTGTTCTTCTAGTCCATAGGCATCTTTTGCCGCGTCGCGCTTTTGCTTCAGCCGTTCGCTGATCATTTTATACGGTTCTGTTTTAAAGATACGACGAAGAATTTCTTCCTTATTATCTGTTTCAGACGTCAACAATTTACGGAATTCCCCTTGCGGCAACATGACAATCTGGCTGAACTGATTTTGCGTCAAGCCTAGAATCTCTTCGACGCGCTGGTTGATTTCAGATACAATCTGCCGTTCCACACATGGCTTTTCGCCGTCTTTATGGATCTCAAAAAATTCATAACGTTCACCAGTCTGGCTTTTATTCCCTTTTTTGACATGGGGCATCTGGCGAAGAATCCGGTATACCTGATTATGTATCTCAAATTCCATCTCGACGCAGGTATGCACGGCATCATCCGCGAAATCACTCCGCAGATTGCGTGTTTCACTGCGGTCCGAACCGCTTGCAGCACCGTACAACGCAAATGAGATCCCGTCAAAAATCGTCGTTTTGCCGGAACCCGTGCTGCCGGAAATAACGAACAGCCGATTTTCCCGGAGGTCATTAAAGTCGATTGTTTCTGTCTCTTTATATGGGCCGAATGCCGTCAGCTTCAGTTTTAAAGGTCTCATGCTTTCACCTCTTCTTTTTCAGCAGGCTCTTCCTGCAGGAATTCCTGCAGCACTTCTTCAAAAATCGCCGCAGTTTCATCCGACGCTCCTTCGCCTTTCACTTCTTCATAGAAAGCATGGAATAAAGACAGGGAATCCATCTTGCGACGCGATTGTCCATTGCCTTCGGCTGCTTCCCGGATGAAATTCTTCCGTTCAACATGCATTGCGTTCGGATAAACGGAACGCACTTTTTCCATTGGAAACAGAACTGGCGCATCGTCCAGCAATGTCACAAAAACAAAATCCTCACTCACTTCACGGCGAAGAATCTCGTCAATCGTCCCTTCCACCCGGCGCATATTGCGACGCGGTTCCAGCAGCCTTTTTTCCACTGTCACATTTCCGCCGGCATCCAGCTCAACCACTAAATATCCTTTTTGATGATGCTCTTCCGAAATCGAATATTTCAATGGCGATCCGGAGTAACGGATGGTTTCATTGCGCACAAAATGGGCTTTATGCAAGTGTCCAAGCGCCGAGTAATGGAAATCTTCCAAATGAGCGGCGCTGACATGCTCCGCTCCGCCGATCGCCAGCGGACGCTCGGAATCACTCGTATTGTCTTCCTGTTCACCGTGAGAAGTTACAAATGCATGGCCCACAAAAACGTGGCGCGCTGACCTTTTCCAGTTTGATTTGATGTTCGCGGTGATGGCCTGGAGTGCGTCATCATGCGTGCGAATTGCCGGGTCATCGAAAATATAACGGACCATCGACGGGTCGGTATACGGCACCAGGTGGAAATGAACTTCGCCGTGTTCGTCTTCAAGCACGACCGGCTGAGGGTCTTTCTGGACATGGCCGGCGATATGGATGCCTTTATCTTTCATCAGTCGGCTGCCAAAATTCAGGCGCCCCGGGCTGTCGTGGTTGCCGGCGACTGCCAGCACCGGCGTCTCAAGCTCAAGAACAATTTTCGCAAGCAGTTCATCAAGCAAATTGACTGCATCTGTCGGAGGCACTGCGCGGTCGTAAAGATCTCCCGCGATAACCACCGCATCCGGCTTCTCTGTTTTAATAGCATCTATAAATTGCTGCAGCGCGTAACGCTGTTCTTCTGTCATGTAAATCCCTTGGATGAGCTTCCCTAAATGCCAATCGGCCGTGTGAAATATTTTCATGGTTTTGCTCCTCTCTTTTCTCTGAAAAGAATATATGTTCGTTCCATTATACACGATTCTGTTTAGTTGTTTTAGGGGGTAATTTGTTTTATAATAAGAACAAACGTTCCTTTATTTTAACTCAATAAAATCTTATTCCTTTTCATATCGCTTCGCCGCTTAGGACAAGGCTTTCACAATAAGCCGAGAAGACCACTCGTCTTATTGTTTCGCCCAGTCCATGGACGCGCCGGCGCTGAGAGAAATCTTTAGAGATATGGAGCAAAACAGCGAAGACGCCCAGGTGAGCAAGCGAAGTGCTGAGATCCACTCGGGCGAAGGGGACCGAGCACGAGTTAGCTCAGCGCAAGCCACCAGGCAAGCGAAGCTGTTTTGCGGAATATCGGCTATAAAAACTATTAATAAAACCAAACCCAAGGAGGGAAATGACATGAAAGCACAGATCCTGAAGGCTTTTAAGTATCAGCAGCTTGTCGATATGATGTATATGGCGAATGATGGGGGCATCAGCAAACGCCGGATTAAAATCCTTAAAGTGAGCGGCGAAACGTTTCAGGCGTATTGCTTTTTGCGGAAAGAAAAGCGTACTTTCAAGATGGAGAATGTGCTTTCAGTCATTCCCGTCATCAAAAAAGAGCGCATGATTGTCTGATTCCAATCCCTTTCTGAAAATATGGTAAACTGAAAGAAATGGGTTTTGGAGGGTGAATCATGAGACTGACAGTTTATCTTGCAGGAGAAATTCACAGTACGTGGCGCGACGAAATCAAAAAGAAATCTTTGGCACTCGATCTGCCGTTTGATTTTGTCGGTCCGATGGAAAATCATGACCGTTCCGATAATATCGGCGAAGAAATTCTTGGGGAACAGCCTGGCGCGGTCTATAAAGATGCCGCTGCCTCGAACTTCAATAATCTGCGGACAAGTGTGCTGATGCACAAAGCCGATCTGGTTATCGCGTTGTTCGGCGAGCAATACAAACAATGGAATACAGCGATGGACGCCAGTGCTGCACTTGCAGTCGGCAAGCCGGTCATCATCATCCGTCCGGAAAAATTGCACCACCCGCTGAAAGAATTATCCGCTAAAGCAAATGCGACGGTAGAGACATGCGATCAGGCGATAAAAGCCCTGGCTTATATCGTCGAATAGATTTCAAATAAAACGGAGAAAAGAAGCTTGTTGCGAGCCTCTTTTCTCCGTTTTTATTTGCGTTAAAAGCCCGTTTCATCAATCCGCTTAGCAAATGGAAAATCCGGGTAAGTGTGATACCAAATACATTATGTAATATTTGAGTGAAGGAGGAATTCGATGGCGGTCAATCGGACAAATTCAACCTCTAATGGATTCGCAGGCAATCAGGTTCTCTACAGCAGCCGCAACTTCTGGTCGGGGCTGCTGTTTGGCATCGGGCTCATCGCGTTTATGGATGAAGTGTTTTTTCATCAATTGCTGCAATGGCATCATTTTTATGATTTGGCGACGACCCGAACCGGCATTCTTTCCGACGGTTTGCTGAATTCTTTTGCCTGGTTTGCCGCCATCTTCTCGCTCTTTATGCTTTCGGATCTGCGGCGGCGAAATGCATTATGGCCTGTAAAGTGGACGGGTGCTGCGTTCCTGGGAGCCGGATCATTCCAGCTTTTTGACGGCTTGATCCATCATAAAGTGTTAAATCTTCACCAAATCAGGTATGGCGTCGACATTCTGCCATATGATCTGGTTTGGAGTATTAGCGCGGCCATTTTTATAGCAATCGGCCTGTTCATCCTTTCACAGACCCGGATTGCAAAGAGGAAGAAAGCAGGCAATTCCCATGCATGATAATCACGCTTTAATGGATTCAGGAGGATTTCTGCCTTTATTTCTATTGATAGCTTTGCTCGGGATTTCACCCTATTTGGCTGCGGTTTACTTCAGCAATCAAAAATACCGAAATTTGCCCTTGCAACGAATCGTTTTTTGGAGCTTCGGAATAATTAGTGCAACAGCCGCTTTGGTGGGTCCTCTGGCTGAGCAGGCACATGTGGATTTCCGGATGCATATGGCCGTCCACCTTCTTCTCGGCATGCTTGCACCGCTCCTGATTGCCATGTCTTGTCCGATGACGCTTTTATTGCGCACCTTGAACACATCCGTCGCCAGGAGAGTAACGGCTGTGCTGAAAAGTCCGCCGTTCCGCTTAATAAGCCATCCTGTGACTGCAGCTTTACTGAATATCGGCGGGTTGTATGTGCTTTACCTGACCAGTCTGTATCATTTAATGCATGAGTCTGCCTTCCTTTACGCGGTGATCCACCTGCACATCTTTTTGGCGGGTTATCTGTTTACGGTTTCCATCGTCTATTTTGATGTCACGCCGCATCGCTTCAGTTTCCTGTACCGCTCCATCGTATTGATCGTCGCCTTGGCAGGGCATAAGATTCTGGCAAAAACGCTTTATGCTACTCCTCCGGAAGGCGTACCGCGAACTGAAGCCGAAGCAGGCAGCATGCTGATGTATTATGGCGGAGACTTGATCGATGCCGTTCTGATTTTCTATCTCTGCTGGCATTGGTATAAATCGACCGCGAAGCGTGAGCCTTCATTTATAAAATAATTATTCCTGCATAAAAGAGATAAGATGCATTTTTTTAATGACCGTTAAACTTCACGATTTGAGCAAATAGACTTAAAATGTTCAAATTAATATCCATAAAAGAGCGAAAATGATGGAGCTCTCCTTGTCCACTGGGTTATAGTAAATCTGTGGATATAAGAGGAGATATAAGTGCAATGAAAAAGCAATCGCAAAAAAATTTATGGGCTCAAGTTGTGAAAACGGGAATCATCAAGTCGAATCTGATACCTATGGCCGCCGGATTGATGCTCGCTTTATATACGTATGAATACAGTTTTATCGATAATATCGGAAATATCATCTTAGCGTTTTTAGGAACAACCGCCGTTATTGCCGCGTCCGGTTCATTCAATAATATTTATGACCGCGACATCGATGCTATTATGGCACGGACTAAATCACGGCCGACAGTGACAGGCGCCATTTCGATCAAGAAAGTGGCCATAGCGGCAAGCCTGTTTTTGGTTATCGGATTGATCCTGCTGTACCTCGCTTCGCCGTTAGCATCCCTGCTCGGATTTTTAGGAGTCTTTTTTTATGTGGTGCCGTATACAATGTGGACAAAACGCTATACCATCTGGAATACCGAAGTTGGCAGCATTTCGGGCGCTATGCCTCCTTTAATCGGCTGGGCCGCGGTAGCCCCGGATATTTGGCATCCAGCGTGCTGGGCCCTGTTTTTGATCATGGTGATTTGGCAGATGCCGCATTTCTATGCAATCGCCATCCGCAAACAGAAAGATTATGCAGCAGCGAATATCCCGATGCTTCCAGTCGCCAAAGGCGCAAAGCGCACTTATCTCCAAAGTAATATTTATTTGGTTTTACTCGTGCTCTCCAGCTTTTTGTTCCTGCCGCTCAGCCTTGGCCTGACTTTGGTGTCATTGCTCTTAGGCCTTATGTGGCTGGCACTCAGTCTTTTCGGCTCCCGCGAATTGGGAATCGTGGCCTGGGCCAATAAAATGTTCTTTTTTTCCTTGGTGCATATGATGGGCGTATTCTTCACCGTCATCATATACGCTTCGATCGGTTTGATCCTTGCTGCCATTTGATGAACTTACGGTATACCAAAGAAGACCTCCAGCCAGTGATTTTTCACCGGATGGAGGTCTTCTTCTGATTTCTTCAGTTCTGAATTCCATCTAATTTTTCATGCAATTCTGAGTCCCTTTGAAAGGTATTAATCTCTTTCGGTGTTAGGCTTACCTTGCAGCGAGCATTATAAAGGTTCTCTGTCTAATTAATCATCGAAGTATCAATAAACCGGACTGTTGTCTGTTCCTAGGCTTTATCTTCAAAGTTGCTATTCACAGGCAAGCAGGCGTTGTGAAGGCATTCCGTACCCCCTACCATTTGGATAGGGGGTTTTTTATTGTCTCATGAAATAACTGTGGAGATACAAGGAAAGAAGAGACTGATCACAACTTATTTTCTCTCACTCTGTATTTATACAGCTTCCGATAATAAGTCATATGTAAACCAGTCATTTTAATTAAGAACTCTACATAATCTATAATTTAAGCTACAGAAATGAAAAATATATTTTGTTAAATTAAAGCCAGCAACACTTTAGCAACAACTTTTTAGTAATATAAAGAAATAACTGTAAATTGAGAAGAGGCATGATTATGAAGATGCAACAATCCATTTTAATTGTCGAAGATGAAGAATCCATTCTTGATATATTAGCCTATTCCTTGAGAAAAGAAAGATATATTGTACACGGAGCCACTACAGGCGAAGCCGCATTGTCCCTTTTCCAGGGCACCGAAATAGATCTGGTCATTTTAGATTTGATGTTACCTGATACCACTGGCTTCGAGCTATGCAAGAAAATAAAAGCGACGAGCAATTTACCTGTCATGATGTTAACCGCCCGTGATGACATCGTCGACAAAATATTGGGATTGGAATTGGGTGCCGATGATTATATGACAAAGCCATTTGATGTACGGGAAGTGAATGCAAGAGTAAAAGCATTGCTGCGACGGCCTTCAAATGGACAATCCATCAATTATTTAGCGGTAAATGAAGAGATCCGTATTATTCCTAACTCCCATACTGTCCTGAAAAACGAAGAACCGGTAGCCATGAAACCAAAAGAATATGAACTTCTGTTGTTATTCGCCCAACATAAAAACCGGGTATTTTCCCGTGAGGAAATCTTGGATACAATATGGGCCATGGATTTTGAAGGTGGACTGCGAACGGTGGATGTTCATGTGCAACGGATTCGCAAAAAGCTGGGTTCATCGATTATTGAAACGGTATTTGGCACCGGCTATAAAATGAGTGGGTATTAGTTGATGAAATGGACAATCCGAAAGAAATTTTTCATAGGATTTTTGTTGCTATTCACCTTAGCCGCCTTCAGTTTTTATCAAATCATGGAAAACACAATTGAAAGTAACACCACGTCCGTGCTGGAAAATGATTTAACAAAATTACAGCATACTTCCAAAGAATACATAAAACAGTTCTCTAGACTGCAGGGCAGCGATGAGAAACTATTTGCCGAGTTTGGCAGTACGATTGCACAAGAACTCAGTACTATCAATTCTCAGAGCATTTCCATCTATGACGCTGACGGATCTTTTCTAAATGAAGCAACGCCTATTGATAAGCCCTTGCTGATGGAGAACCAAAAATACCAGGAAAGCTTAAAGGAAAACAGCAGCACAGAACTTACGGAGGCTTTCCAAAATAAGGCTGCTTATACTCTTGAAACGGTCGCAGGCGGAACACTGATTCATTTCGCGTATCCGGTCTATCTTGAAGGTGCTTTTTACGGTGTATTGAAGTTTACTGGCGATTATTCGGCAATGTTTAAACACAATCAACAGTTATTGAACAGCTTCACACTCCTCAGCATCCTGCTTTTTGTCGGTGTATTTGTCATTTCCTTGTTGCTGACAAATCAACTGATCAAGCCTTTGCATGCCCTATCAAATGCCACAAAACAAATTGCAAAGGGCAATTACAGGGTGATGTCGGATGTGCATACTTCAGATGAAATTGGAGAGTTGGCGAAGAATTTTCAACTGATGCAAAATGAAATTCAACAGCAAATGCATGTAATCGAAATGGAAAAAGAGAAAGTATTATTGCTGGAGAAAAAGCGCACTGATTTTTTCCATAACGTAACGCACGAACTGAAAACACCACTTACCACCATTTCGGGTTACGCTCAAATAATCGGAGAAAAACAGTTCGATGACCCCCTATTCTTAGAAAAAGCCGCCAGCAGGATCCATTCCGAGAGTGACCGGTTAAACAATATGGTTGTTCAATTGCTCTCTTTCTCAAAAGCTCAAGCTGATGTAGCCCGTACGGTTGAGGTATTTGATTTGTTCTTGCTTATCGAATCGGTCTCTGAAGACATTAAGATGGAAGCGACTGATGCTAAGATGTCCATACTGTTAACGGGCCAGCCTTTTAGCATGAAAGGCAATCCGGATGAAATGCGCCAGGTCATCCTTAATGTCTTATCGAACGCAATCAAACATGGAAAACCGAATCGTGCAATTGAAATTCATATAGAAAAGACGATCATTATTAAAAATTACAGCGATGTTATCCCCCAGAAGATTATGCAGCATGTTTTTGAACCGTTTGTTCACGGTAAAGCAAAAGACAGCCATGGATTGGGACTATTTATTTGTGAGCAAATTATCACTAAGCATCAAGGCATGATTTCATTCGGTTATGCGGATGAGCAGGCAATCATTGAAATTTCTTTACCTCAGTGGCAACAAAACGGAAACAACTTTGAGATGGTTGGAAATAACATTGTTCTATGATCAGTATGTGCACAAACATACTTGAGGAGGAATAAGAATGAAGAGAAAAATTCAAGGTTTCACCATGCTGGCTATCGTTACGGTCTTTGCAGCTGGTTATGCCATCCAAAGCAAGGCGGATACAGAAAAAACAGTGACCATCACAGAAGACGTTCGACTCGAAAGTTCCCTTTCGGATAGCGCGATTGGCGTATCTCATGAAGGAACCATTCCAGTAGAGATTCCGGTAAGTGAAACATCCAATTATACAGGCTTTTTGGGAAATCAAATCATTTTTAATAGAGATGGTGCCACTAACCGAGTAAGTATTCCAGAATTAGAAGAAAGTGAAATCGCTGCTCGTGAATTTAATGAAGTGTCCGAAAACGGCAATCGCGCTCTTAGCAGAGATGGTGCTCAAGTTTATGTGATGGATTTAGAATCAGGTACTGAAAAAGAAATCGGGTCCGGTGCTGCAATGGATGAATATTACTTTGCCGATGCTGAAGGAAATGAAGTGATTCATATTACGGATACATCTGAAAAGATTCAAATTCAAACAATTGAAGTGGCTACCTTACAAATTGAAAACTGGGATTTGACCAGTCTGTTTAAATTAGATGGCTTGTACCTATCGAACATTCGCAAGGACAAGGATGGCATCTATGTAACAGGAGAATCTATTGATCAAGGGCCTGGTCTGTATCATCTGAATTATGACGGTGAACTGCGGTTAATCATTGCCTTGCCTGAAAGCGACTCACCAATACTCGGCTCGGTAATGAATAGTTATGACTTCTTAGATCCCGACAATATTATTTTCAATGGGATGTATAATGAAAAATCAGGTATTTTCTTAATGGATTTGCTGTCCGGTGAAGTAACCCAATTAGTAGCAGGCGGTGAGGACGAGGAAGGAATATGGACACCTTCTTATAAACTGTCTCCCGATAAAGAAAAACTTCTTTTCGATACGCCTGTACAAGTAGGCGATGGTTATAAAACAAATATTTACATGGCAGAAATTATGGATGGCAAGTTAGTGAATGAAGTTCAGATTATGGGAAATGCTGATTTATACGCAATCATCAGTATGGCAGGCGCTTGGAGCGCGAACTCTAAAACAGCCTATGTTGGTACTGCAACAGCGGATGATAAATTTATCGACGCGGTCGAGATATTTACTATCGAGTAAAGAAATTCTAATACGAATGGCCAGAAGGTTCAGTTACATCCTTCTGGCCATTTATATTTTAGCTCTAAAAAGCTTTAGATTAGTTTTTTATTACTTCCGATAACTCTATGATATGTAAATTAGCATCAACTAGAAGACTGTCTTAAATAACATCACTAACTTTATCCTCTTTATGTAACGCTCTCTTTTTTTACCATACGGACAGCTTTGTCCTAGCATCATTTTCATTAGTTATATACTCAATATCTCCAAATCCACAAGTGATTGCATTCTTGTTTAATGATTCGATTGTCTCCTGATTTTTGCAATATATCGTAACATAGATGCAATCAACCACCAGGAGGACCAGTTGGCAATCACTCTCTATAAATTCTTCAAATGTTTCAACACGGTTGACTGTATTCTTTGGAAAGGCTTGTAAATCAACGGAAATAATATAATATTGGTTCGCTTCTACTCTATTTTTTAGTTCTGTGCCTTCGATCACATTTCCCTTGTTTGAGAAAAGTTCTTCTTCCAGTCGGTCGTCAATCACTGTATATGACTCACTACTTCCAATTTGCCAGTCAAAAGCAGCAATATTAATAGGCTTTAACATCTCTTCAAGCCATCTGCCATACTTATTAGGAATTTCAAAGCTGATTCCTCTTCTCATAGATTCGTCCCCCACCAATAGCTTTATTCAACGTAGCCAAAAATAAAAAGGAGTACCTGAACGTAACTTAATTCACAATAAGTTGCATTCAAAATCAAGTAATCTTAGTGTTCTTTGTAGAATGTGTTTTACTTGTTTTCAGAACTGCACATTTTTCTATAAAAATTAGTTATAGAGCCTTTTATGTCATTTTGGTGTTTCAAGCACAGGGAATTCTTTTAAGACTTCGTCCAGTTCCTTAACTAGTTGATTTAAATAGCTCTGATCTGAATCAAACTCAAAAGTGAGAACGGCCCCAGTACCGATTGGATAACAAGTGCTCACTTCCCAATAAATTCCTCCTAGAGAATCTATGACTGCTTTCGCTTCGATAGCATTCTCTATTGAAATCAAGGAGGCCGTCCCCACTAACTCTTGATTCATGGCTGCTAATTGATCACGAAATTCTTTAAATTCTTCAGTTCTTAAATCCGCAAGAAAATTAGCAGAATATCCTGGGATTTCTACTCTTATGGCCGCCTTAACCCAGTCTCCTTCCCATGAACCAATTGATTCAGGATAAACTCTTTCCAATATCTTAATCTCAATTTTGGTTTCTGACCCTAAAATATCTAGCTTTTTCATGGAGCTCCCTCTTTTTCTAAAGCATCATTTTATTTTTCAGTCCATTAATCTTTTAACTGAATGTAACTTAACTGCACTTTAAGTTATATTCGTTTCACTGAAGCATCAGTTGTTCTAGCTAGGCACCTATCTTCTCCGCTACATTTATTATCCTATTGCCTCTTTCTCCCTTGATATATCGGTAACTTCGCGTAATCCATGATATGTAAGCTAAATTTCATCAGGGCTTATTTAAAAATACTCACCCGTACATCTTCTGGTGTGAATTTCAGGATCAGAAAAAACTTGTGAAAGCCCTCTTACCACTCCCGCCATTCTTCTGTAATGTCTTCGTCTGTCTCCAACCCTGCTTGTTGCGCTTTTTCCATGATAAAATCATGCAGTTCCTCTCGCTCAAGTGTCTCAATGAAAAAATCATATTTTTCATTCAGTACATTTAAACGGAGGACCACTTCCTTCACTTTTTTTATAATTTTCTTTTCAGACGGCGCTTGAAGATGGGCTAGTGTTGCCAGAAAGTCTTGGAGCACAGTTTCCGTTTCTGCTATACTCTCTTCGGTAAACTCATCATCTCCATCTTCCATCCTCATTCTCCACTCTTGCGTAGGCAAGGGCTGTTCCTCCTGATTGTAGTTTTGTGAAACCGATTCAGTTTCTTCCGATAGGGTTCTTTCTATAAAAGTGGGACGATCATTGAGCCTTGGCCCATCTTTCAGGCGATGAGAATAATGTTTTTTATTCGTAAAATAAACGTGTTCCAGCTCGATACTAGGAGATACATCTCCATCTAAGACAGTGGAATCCAAAAACCTCATACTTCTCAAGTGAGGAAGTTGCTTAATAAATCGGATAGAGGGAATCGTTCCACAGTTATTTAAACCTAAATGTTCGAGCGACCCGACTTTTCCGATTGGCGAAAAGTCTTTTATGTTTTTCGCCGATTCTATTTCGAGATCTGTCAAATTTCCCGACAGATGCTGGATCGCTTCAATGTCCGTTAGTGCTCTCATTCTGAACAGTGCTAGCCGATCCAACTTCTTCAATCCTTGAATCCCCTCCAAAGAAATGATATTGGAGCTGATGAGCTCGAGATCTGTAAGAGCTTTCATGTCTGAGAATTCTTTTAAGTCTTTCCCTTTTGGCTTATAGCCCCAGATCTGCACTTTCTTCAAGTTGATCAGGCTGCCGATTGCTGCTGCCTTAGGCGGCAGTGTGCCGTAAATCTCTTCCAACGTGGTCAATTGGCTAAAATCGATTGTCGAGGAAGGCACAACATCATCGATTGCCAAAGTTTTAAGAGCCTTCAAGTGATATAGGCCGATCAAATTTTTCACATTTGGCCCTTGTAGCGACAAAAATTCAATACTTGGGCATTCACTCAAGAAATCGATTTGTGATTCTACATAGTAATAAGTAATTTCTACACTTTTGATCTGGTATGTTTGGATGTACTGGACCGATTCTTGCACATTATATTTGCCGATTAACACGGTTGGCCCATTATCGTCGTTTCTTACGCGAATTTTACTTTTCTCCATAAGTTCTCCTCAGTTATCTTCTTTTATTAGGATCAACACTCTTACGTTAAATATACTTAGAACTAAATATAATAGCTAGATAATTTTGGTAATAAAACCGTTCGTAAAAGTACACTTTTCCGAACGCCCCAAAATCCCCTCTAAACCCACAAAAAGAACGTTCGTAAATGTACCAAAACACTTTACGAACGTTCGCCGCATACTATACACCTTTACGAACAGTTTTCGACAAAGAAAAAAAGCCCCGAAGGACTTTTTCTTTGTCTAGACTCCAGCACCCAACTCCTCGGGTCATAAGCCAGCTCAACTGCGTGGCAAGGAACGCCACTTCGCTGATCTGTCTTATGCCTTTCGGAGCTAACCGGGTGCTTCCGCTTTTCTTAGTAGTACCAGCTGCCAACGATTGGATAGCTGAAGTGCTGATTGTTCAAGGCAGTGATGATGCCGAGGACCGGAATGATTATTCCGACCAGTCCCACTACGATAAGCATCGGGATGCCGATCAATACGAAAACGAGCAGACTCGAGATGAAAAGCAGTGCACCCATGACTACTTGGAACAGTAAAGCCTGGATGGATAGGCGTTTTACATCTTTGTCTTCAGAAATCAGAAACACGATAAACGGCACAAGGAACGGAGCAAAAAACGCACTGGCGTGGACAAGGACTTTCAATCCTTTGGTTTCCATTATTCATTACCTCCAGTAATGTTGTTTCTTATACTCCTTAATACGGATGAACGGCTGTGAGGTTTCATTATTATGGGCTGATCCGCAAAATAACTTTGCCGAATTGCTTGGCGTCTTTCAAATAGTCGAATGCTTCCTGTGCTTCCTCGAGTTCAAAGACTTTTCCGACAATCGGATGCATCTTGTATTGATCAAGATGAGTGATCATGTCGCGCAATTCGTCGCGGCTTCCCATGGTTGAACCAAACAATTGATACTGGCCATAGAAGAATTTTCGCAGATCGAAATCGACGACGTCGTCTGTTGTCGCACCAAAAATGACAATTCGGCCACCTTTTTTCAGGACATCCAATGTGCGGTTGAAAGTTGCTGCACCGACGCTGTCGATTGCAAGGTCAATTGTTTCATTTTCCAATTCCTTGACCCAGTCACTGTCGGTCGCGATGGCCAGGTCCGCTCCAATTTCTTTGGCATGGGCCATCTTGTCTTCGCTTCTCGAGGTGACAATCACGCGGGCTCCAATATTTTTCGCAAATTGGATGAGAAACGTGGCAACACCGCTCCCTGCTCCCGGTATGAATAGTGTGTCGCCCTTTTTGACTTCTCCTTTTGTAAACAAAGCACGGTAACCGGTCAAAGCCGGCAGCGCAAGACCACCCGCTTCTTCCCACGTAAGATGATGAGGTTTCTTCTCAACCTGTTCTGCAGATAACGCGATTTTTTCCGCAAATGTTCCGTGGTCGGGCATCCCCAGAATATCGAATTCCGGCGGCGGAGCGTCACTGTTCGCAAACCAGCGAAGCGCTGGATTGATAATGACTTCATCGCCGACTTCAACGTTCGACACACCTTCTCCCACCGCTTCCACAACTCCTGCCCCGTCCGATCCGATAATCAGCGGCTCTGGTTTATTGCCGTGGCGATTCACCAGGTTCAAATCGCGGCGGTTGATGCCTGCGGTTTTTAAAGCGACGAGCACTTCCCCTTTTTTCGCTTCCGGTTCCGGCATATCTGTTATTTTCAGTTCTCCTTGTTCAATCACAAATGCTTTCACGCTATTCCTCCTTGCTCAAAATTTTCGCTGAACGTTTTCAACTGTTCCATGCTGATGATGTCCTGTGAAAATAACGGGATAAAAATCAGCTGTTGTTTCGGGAAGGTTTCCCGGATCAGTTCCATGTATTTCTTTTCGTGTTTCTTGCGTTCCATCAAAAAGTCGCCATCCGCTTCTTCCGGCAGGACTTTATTGATGATCAGCGTTTTCACATGCAAATGATATTGATGCAGCAATTCCAGCGCTTTTTTCGTCTCCAGGATCGGCAGGCGTTCCGGATTCAATACAAAAATAAAACCGGTCTCCTCTTCATTCAATAAAATATCGCGCGCTTTTGAAAAACGTTCCTGGCGCTCGCGCAGCACATCGTAAATCGGATCTTCACGCGGTTCTCCGTCATTTAACAGCGCAGAATAGTTTTCGTTCGTCTTGCGCCGCTTATCGAGCAGCCCTTCAATCCAGACCCCCATCAATTCCGGCAATGTCAGAAGACGGATCGTGTGGCCCGTCGGTGCTGTATCAAATACCAGTTTATCGAAGTTCTGGCGTTCTTCCAAAATGATATGGATCAATTTATCAAACAAGGCCGCTTCGTCGGCGCCTGGAGAAGCTTTCGCCGTATCCAGCTGACGGTTCACTTCTTCCATCATGCTCGTGTGAACGGTCCCTTTGATGTTTTCTTTCACGCCTTTGATGTATTTCTCAGTTTCGATGTCCGGATCAATTTCAAGTGCGTAAAGATTTTTTGCGATTTCTTTCGTATTGCCGCCGATTTTCTGATTGAAGATATCGCCGACATTATGGGCGGGGTCTGTAGAAATCAGCAAAGTTTTGAATCCGCTGTCAGCGGATCTCGAAGCGATGGCGGCAGCCGAAGTCGATTTTCCGACGCCGCCTTTGCCTCCGACAAAGATGATGCTTTTCGATAAAACGTCCATTCCTATACCTCTTTTCATTGAAATTAGCAGCAGCGGATTCCGGACAGCGGTGATTTTTCCATGCCCATGCGCAAATGCCAGTCATGGAATTCTTCTATCATATAAGGATACAGTTCTAGCGTGTAATAATAGGCAGGATTCGGAATCCCTAGCATTTCCGAGTAAAGCATCAGCAGAAACAAATCGTCTTCGGCCCGCAGTTCCCGAGCAATTTCCGTTTTATGCGGATGCTCCAAAACAGCTTCGTACCATTTGATCAGCCTTTTTAAGTTATCGGTAATCGGCATTTCTCATCACCTCTTTTTCAGTAGGAAATGTGTATGTAACTGGACAATAAAAATGGAAGGGATCACATCTAGTATGATCCCTTCTCCATGATTATTCTATTTTTTCATTCCCCAGCAGTTTTGAATTGTCTTTGCTTGCGAGAACTTGTATAGCTGTGATGATGATCCATAAGGCGAAGACAAAGATGATGGCTCCGAACACGAACAGCAGCATATTAGGCGCTGCAGCGTACCATGCCCATTGCAGGAACACCTGCTGGAACATTGCCCAAAGTGTCATGAACATCAGGAAAATCATTGGAACAATGGTGATTACGTAGCTTCGGCCAAGCTGTCTCAGCCAAATGGAGATGAGCAGCAAACTGATTCCCGCCAATAGCTGGTTCGAAGTACCGAATAACGGCCACAGCAGATATCCGCCGGATCCGAAACCGTTCGGCCCTTCCGGAATCAGCACAAGTGCCGCACTCGCTACAACTGCGATTGTTGTTGCCACATGTTTTTTCTCCAAAGACGGAATATTGTACTCGACTCCCAGTTCCGAAATGATATAACGCATCAAACGGACAGATGTATCAAGAGTTGTTGCCGCAAAGGATACAACGATGACAGAGACAATCGTTGAAGCAACGGCCGCTGGGATCATCAGGCCTGTAGCCAATTGCGTCGCTCCCAGGATAAACGAACCGAGGCCGGAACCGCTTGAAGCAGCGAAACTGCTGTAAGTAGCCAAGAATGCATCACGGTCAGGGAATAATGTGATAACTGCAATGATTGAAATCAATGCCAGTATCCCTTCTCCGACTGCTCCCAGGTATCCGACGAAGCGGGCATCTGTTTCTTTATCCAGCTGTTTCGAAGAAGTACCGGAAGAAACGAGTCCGTGGAAACCGGAAATCGCACCACAGGCAATCGTGATGAACAGCAACGGGAACCAGGAAATATCCGCACCCGGATTCGTCATTGGTGCCGTGATTTCAGGGTTTGTGAACAATAAGCCAAGATACAGGATACCCAAACCGACAATCAATTGATGGGAGTTGATGAAATCACGCGGCTGGAGCAATTTCCATACCGGCAACGTCGATGCAATGTAGACATAAACCATCAATATGATAATCCAGATAAAGAAGGCTGTAGAAATCGCTCCAAGACCGAATAATCCTGCTCCTTCTTCTCCGCCCATATAACGGACAAGGTCAATTTGAAGGAATTCGTATTGACTTGAGAAAATGGCAGTAGCATACATAATTGCCAGCGCGATTAAAGAAGGCACAAGCATTTTTGCGTTTCTCTTATAAACCGCATAGCCGATCCAGATGGCAAGCGGAATTTGGATGAATACCGGAATGACACTTGCCGGGAAAGAAATGAACAGATTTGCGATAACCCAGGCAAACACGGCATTAACCATCAGCACAAGAATTAAAATGATGAACAGAAATAATACTTTGCCGCGCTGTCCGATCAAGCGGTGAGCCAGCGTACCGACAGACTGTCCTTTATTTCTTACGGAAAGGGCAAGGGTTCCGAAGTCGTGCACCCCTGCAGCAAATACCGTACCAAGGACAACCCATAGCACAGCGGGAAGCCAGCCCCAGTATACGGCAATCGCCGGTCCGAGAATCGGGGCAGCCCCGGCTACGGATGTAAAATGATGTCCCCATAAGACAAACTTATTGGTCGGGACAAAGTCGACGCCATCTTTGTATTTGTGGGCCGGCGTCACGTAATTTGGATCCAGACGGAAAATTTTCTCTGCTACAAATTTAGAATAAAAGCGGTAACCTAAAGCAAAGATGAAAAGTCCAATGGCTGCGAGTGCAATAGCATTCAAATCTCTCAACTCCCTCTTCTTTTTATATTGGACAAGCGCTTTCACGCTTGCCCTTTAATCATAGGTCAATGAAACAATTTTGTAAATGTTCCGTCTATTTAAATTTCAGTTAATTATTAACACCTTTTTCATAAAGCTTCAATTTTGTGTAAACCGTTTCAAGAACCGGTACAGCAATTTCCAATTCTTTCGCTCTTTCCAATAGATATCCCTGCAAATGATCGGCTTCAATCGGCTGGGATTTCTCCGCATCACGCTGCATCGAAGATTTCATCCCTTCGCCCAAGCTGTTGATTTTCTCCAACAGCTTATTGGATATCCCCTGCTCAACAGGAGCTCCGAATTTCTCCATCACTTCTTCCAGTTCGTTCAGCAACGCTGCAATGGTCCGTTGGCCGGATTCGAGTTCGCGGATGGGACCGATCGGTTCTTCAAATAAAGTCGTGATGCCCGACATCGTCGTGATGAACAAGTATTTATGCCACATCTCCTGGTTGATGTTATCGCTCAGGATAAATTCAGCTTTTGTGCCTTCAAAAGATTGTTTCAAGCGTTCGATCCTGTCACTTTGTTCACCGCTCCTTTCTCCATAAACCAGTTGATTCAACGGACTGGTTTGGACAATCGTCCCGTTTTCACCGAGGGTCGCTTCCACAAAGCACAGACCACCAATGACCGACTGTTCACCGAAAGCTTCGACCAGTTGATCGATGTGGGATATGCCGTTCAGCAGCGGCAGCACCATCGTTTCGTCTCCGACAAATGGCCGCACATCTTCAATAGCCCCTGCCAGCTGGTAGGATTTCGTCGACAGCAGCACCACATCATAGGCTTTCGGTTCGCTGTTTTTGGTAATCAATTTTGGTGTAAGGAAGCAGTCGCCATTCACGCTTTCTATCTTCAACCCGGTTGTATCGAGCTCTTTTTTCCGTCTATCCCTCACCAAAAATGTAACGTCTTCCCCTTTTTCAAGAAGGCGGCCACCGAAATAGCCGCCAATCGCACCGGCACCGACAATAAGTATTTTCATTATTATTACCTCCTTTAGAATCATGTACACAAACTCTAACCTATAGTAAAAGATGAGATTTTTGTTGTGTGTTTTATGGCTTGAGGACCAGTTTTCCGATTGTCTTACGGCTCTGCAGCAGGCGATGAACTTCAGCCGCATCAGCGAGCGGATAGCTTCCGCCGATGGTGAGCTTCAGCTGGCCACTTGACATATAACTAAGCAACTCTTGTAAACTCTTCTGGAACAGTTCCGGTTTACGCATGATCTGCGGCAGGAAAAAGCCGATGACCGATTGGTTTTTCCTCATCAATTGGCCAGGATGAAATTGTGCCTGTTCTCCACTGGCAGCGCCAAAAATGACGAGGCGGCCGAATGGCGCCAGGCATTTCAATGTTTTATTGAAAACTTCACCGCCGACCATTTCAAGTGCCAGATCGACCCCTTTGTTATCGGTGATGCTTTTCACTTCTTCGACCCAATTCTCTTTTGTGTAGTCGACGAGATGTGTCGCGCCTAACGCTTTCGCGTGTTCCAGCTTTTCCGCTGAACTGGCGGTGGCGATGATTTTTCCTGCACCGAATAATTTCGCGAGCTGAACGGCAATCGCCCCGACACCGCCTGCTGCCGCATGGATCAGCACTGTTTCGCCTTTTTCAAGCCGGCCCATCGTCGTCAAAACATGATAGGCACTCAAACCCTGCAACGGCAATGCCACCGCCTGTTCAAAATCCACTTCGTCCGGAATCGGGATGAGTGTATTCGCATCGATTATCACATAATCAGCGTATGCGCCGGATTCAATCAGCGCCGACACACGCATGCCCACTTCAAACCTTTTGACCTTGCTGCCGGTTGCCGCAATTACGCCGGCGGCTTCAGAACCGGGAATGTATGGCAATGGCGTCGGCACTACGTATTGCCCTTCACGGCGTGCCGTATCGGCGTAATTGACGCCGATGGCTTTTACTTCAACCAGCACTTCGTTGTCGCCGGGCTCTGGACGCTCTTCTTCTATATATTGGAGAACCTCTGGTCCGCCGTATTGGTCGAATTTGATCACTTTCATCTTCTTATCCCCCTCAACTAATATACTGTTCCGCTTCCAGAACAGCTGCAGCTATATGCCGTTTGGTCGCATTGCTTTGTTCCGCGTGAAGACGGCTGAGTTCATTGCTGACAAGGGCCATGCTGTCTTTTAATGCGCGGCCACTTGAAATTCCCTGCATCATCCTCCGCGCGGACATTTCCACTTTCAGCAGCGCTTCATCGAGCAATGCTTTGGTTAATTCGACTTTTAACGTTTCTTTCTCTTCGCCGTTTTTGGCAAGCGCTTTTTGGGTTCGCAGCACGGCGGATTCTGCCGCGTACAGCTGAATGCCGATGTCTGCCAGCTTCATCAATGTTTCCTGCTGTTCAGTCAACTTTTCTCCGAAGGTTTCGAAAGCCATGCCTGCAGCCAACAGGAAAACACGGCGGATAGCATGAACTGCCTCTATTTCCCGGGAAATAATACCGATGGAACCGACTTTCGGGTTGTTCATTTCCGCGACTGCCTGCGCGATATACTCCCCTAACGGCAGAGTTCCTTTGCCTGCCTGTTTCAATAATCCGCCTGGTATCAATAAGCGATTCACTTCGTTGGTGCCTTCAAAAATACGGTTGATCCGCGAGTCCCGGTACATTTGCTCCACTTTGTATTCTTTGATATAGCCGTAGCCGCCGTGCAGCTGCAGCGCTTCATCCGCTACAAAGTCGAGCGTTTCTGAACCGTGGACTTTGCAGACCGCGCATTCAGTTGCATATTCCATCAGGCGCTTGGCAATCAACGCATGGTCTTCACTGTCATAAAGTCCGCCCAATGCGTCCTCCAGATAACCGGCGGTACGGTATTGCAGCGATTCCGATTCGAAGATGCGGACTGCCATCAACGCCAATTTCTCCTGTGTTGCCGGAAATTCTGATATCGCCTTGCCGAATTGCTTCCGTTCTTTTGTATAGGTAGCTGCCAGATGCAGGCCGTATTTTGCGGCGCCCATACAGGCCGACCCTAAATTGAAGCGGCCAAGATTCAGGACGTTCAAAGCGATGACATGCCCTTTGCCGACTGTACCCAACAGGTTTTCCACCGGCACTTCACAATTATCGAAGCTCACTGTCCGCGTAGAAGAACCTTTGATGCCCATCTTCGCTTCTTCGGCACCAAGAGACAGGCCCGGAAAATCCTTTTCAACGATAAAAGCGGTAAAGGCAGTGCCGTCGACTTTTGCATAAACGATGAACGTATCTGAAAACGCCGCGTTAGTGATGAACATTTTACTGCCATTCATTAAATAATGCGTTCCTGCCTCGTTCAGCACTGCTGTCGTCCGGGCAGAAAGCGCATCAGATCCCGCTTCCGGTTCTGTCAGGCAATAAGCGCCGATAAATTCACCTGATGCCAGTTTCGGCAAATAATATTCTTTCTGTTGCGGCGTGCCGAAATACGTGATCGGCAGTGTCGCAATGCAGGTATGGTTCGAATGGGCGACGCCGTAGCCGCCGGCTGATCCGAGGTTCTCACCTACAATGCCTTTGCTGATTTTATCAAGGCCCAGCCCGCCGTATTTTTCCGGTACACTATGCGCCAGTAAACCGAGTTCCCCCGCTTTTTGCATGAGTTCCCTCACCAATTTGAAATCCTGTTGCTCAATCTTTTCGTTATTTGGACGGATTTCCTTTTCCAAAAATCGTTTGGCCGTTTTGCCGATCAGCAGATGCTCGTCACTCACGTCTTCGGGTGTAAATACCGCTTCTGCACCTGAAGGCTGGTAAAGGAAGCCTGCGCCTGGATAATTCAATGTTTCATTGGTCATTCACTACCGCCTCCTTCACTAGATGTTTTTCAAGCACGCTGCGAAGATGATCCGGAATCTTTTCGGATTTCTGCGCTTTGAAGTCATAATACACGGCGCTTGCCTCCCCTTTTGCAATCAGCTCGCCGTTTTCCGCGTCTTCAATCCGGTGGACAATCGTAAAACTCGACCGGCCGATTTTCTGGACTTCAGAAACCACTTTCAATTTTTGATTGTAATATCCCTGCCGCACAAAATCGCATTTAGCGGAAGCCATAATGACTTTCCAATCCTCCAAGTCTGCCCCAAAACCTATTTCAACAAAAAAGTCGGTACGCGCTTCCTCCAGATAGATAAAATAACTGATGTTGCTGATATGCCCAAGTGCATCGGTTTCGCAAAAACGCACTTTTACGTTCGTTTCGTAAGCCATTTCTCCACCTCATCCTTCGTTCCGTGTATTGATCCCATCCAGTACAATGCTGCTGTATTGTTCAGCAAGTTCATCCGCCGTCAGTTCGCCGGCTGTATTGAACCACTGGTAAGTCCAATTGGTCATACCCAATACCGCGAGCGCAGTTATATCCGGCTGCAATTGTCTTCGGAATTCACCGTTTTCTGTCCCCTGCCGAATAACTTCTTCTATAGAAAGGCGAAATTGTTCGCGTCTCCTTTTGATTTCCGTTGCGTTGTCATCCGTCAGATGGCGCATTTCGCGGAAAAATACTTTGCCGCTGTCACCGTTTCTCGCGATATCGGAAATCAGCAAGTGAATGATCCCCTTCAGCTTGGACTTTTGGCTTTCGCCGCTGTCGATGATTTTCTGCTGACGCTGCAGCAGATCATCGATATACTCTTTATGAATATCCATCAACAACTGTTCTTTGCTGCTGTAATAATAGTAAAACGTACCTTTTGTGACGTTCAGTGCTTCGACGATATCCTGAATCGACGTTTCGCTGAAGCCTTTTTTCTCGAAAAAGATGATACTCTGTTCTTTGATCCTGTCTTTCATTGCCTTACCTCACATTCTTTAAAGGGCGTGCATGCCTCCATCAACGATGACGACATCTCCCGTAATATAATCGGATGCTTTAGAAGCCAGGAACAAGGCTGCTCCTTTTAAATCTTCATCGGTGCCGAAACGGTTCAACGGCGTCTGCTTCAAAAATTGCTCCTTGCTCCGTTCAATCAGGACCTCCGACATTTTCGTCGGGAAAAACCCTGGCGCAATCGCGTTGACATTGATATTGTGCTGGCCCCATTTAGCTGCCAGGTCCTTTGTAAACGTAATCACCGCGCCTTTGCTTGTGTTATAGCCGATGGTATTCATCAACTCCGGATCGATGCCGCCAAGTCCTGCGACAGAAGAGATATTTATGATTTTCCCGCTCTTTTGTTTGATCATCACTTGTCCTGCTGCCCGGCTCATCAGGAAGGTCCCTGTAACGTTAACGTTCATCACTTTCTGCCAGGCTTCGAGCGGCATTTCTTCCGCCAGCGCGCCCCATGTCGCTCCTGAATTATTCACTAGAATATCGACCGATCCGAATTCTTCTACAGTTTTCCGGATAACGTCTTCAACTTCCTGTTCATTTGTAACATCACATTTCAATGCGAGCGCTTTGACACCAAGCCCTTTTAACAGCTCAGCCGTTTCCTCACATGCTTCCAGTTTTCTTGAACAAACTACAACGTTTGCCCCTGCTTCCGCGAATCCCTGCGCGATTTGGGCACCAAGTCCGCGTCCTCCGCCGGTAACGATTGCGGTTTTTCCTTCTAACTTAAACAAATCCATAACATGCATGCAAATTCCCCTCCAGCCATTTTGTCATCAGACATACCTACCAGTTGGTATGTTCAGAATACTTAAACATTATTCTACCTTTGCAGGACCACTATTGCAATAAAGAAAAGCGAGCGCGTCCGTTAAGCTCTGAAAGGCAAGAGATGGACCAAATGTAATTTGGAACATCTCTTTGCGACGAAGCTAGCGTCAGCGATGCAGAGACAGGAGCAATAATGGTTTAGGCGAATCAGCGGAGCGGCGGTCTATGCCACATAGCTGATTTGACTTATGACCCGAAGAGTTGGGCAGCGGGAATCTGGACAAAGAAAAGTGATAGCCCTTTGTCGCATAAAAAGCCCCGGTGATTGTTTAATCACCGGGGCACTGAAATTATTTATCATCATTATTTTTCTTCTCGTCATTTTCCTGGCGCTGTTCTTCTCCAGCTTTATCCGCTTCTTTAAAATCTTCGTTGTAATGTACTTCCTGAGCTTTCTTTAACCCGTTATTGTCATCTGTCAATCTTTCGTGAGGCTGCTTGTTGTCTGCCATCTTGATCCTCTCCTTTGTTCGTAGATGAATTTTGGTTATATCATTCTTTTCCCCACATGTACGCAGTTAAACGTCTAATCGGGCAGGCAGGTCCGAAGTTCCAGCAGGTCGATATTTCCGCCTGAGAGGATGACAGCGATTTTTTCGTCTTGCTTACCCGCTTTGCCTGTTAGGACGGCGGCGACGGCTGCAGCTGCTGAAGGTTCAATAAGTTGTTTGGTGCGTTCGATGAAAAATTGCATAGCGTATTTTATTTCTTCTTCTGTTACAAGTACGATGCCATCTATATATTTTTGCAGAATAGGAAAAGTCAGTCCGCCGGGTTGTGAGGTGCGCAGACCGTCCGCGATGGACTGGCTGCCGGACACTGCCATGATCTTTCCAGCTTCGAGCGAAAGAAATGTATCGTTGCCGCTTTCCGGCTCGACTCCGATGATTCTGACGTCCGGCTTACTTTCTTTTACTGCCGTCAAAATCCCGCTGATCAATCCGCCGCCGCCCACCGGCACTACGATGACATCGACATCCGGCAATTGCTGGAGAATTTCGAGGCCGACTGTGCCTTGACCTGCAATGATATTCGGATGATCATAAGGCGGGATGTAAACGCCATCATTTTCTTCCGCCAGTTTTTTTGCGCGTGGTATACGATCGGCGGATGTGAAACCGCAGTATTCCACTTTTCCGCCGTAAGCCTCGATTGCCGCCACTTTTGCACGGTTTGCGTCTTCTGGAACCACTATTACAGCCGGAATCCCGAGCTTTCCGGCGATATAAGCGACTGCCTGTCCGTGATTTCCGGATGATGCCGCCGTGATGAACTTTGCGCCTTCCCGTGCCGCTTGTTTTACCGCGTTGGCAGCTCCCCTGATTTTAAACGAACCTGTTTTCTGCAAATGCTCGGCTTTCAGAAAAATTTTCCTGCCGGCTTGTGCGTTCAGCAATTCCGATACCAGCAGCGGCGTCCTATGGATAATATCTTTAATTTCTTCTCGAGCGTTTTCGATATCACGTAAATTGACCATCCGCTTCACTCCTTTATGCAGGAAATTTTACCACAATCCGATTGATTATTCTGTCAACAACCAATCCAATTTGCTCTGAGTATTAAAGGAAGTGGGAGTACGGTAAACTGAGACTATGAAAATTTAACAATTGCGAGGTGAGGATTTTGTTGAAACGATTGGTGGTCACCGGATATAAACAGCACGAGCTGGGGATTTTCGACGATAAAAATCCGGGCGTCCGTTTTATAAAGAAAGCGCTGGAAAACCGTTTCCGCGCATTGATTGATGAAGGATTGGAATGGATCCTGGTCAGCGGACAGCTGGGCGTGGAGACATGGGCCGCAGAAGTCGCCATTGAGATGAAAGAAGAATTTCCTCAATTGAAGTTCGCACTTCTCACGCCATTTTTGGAACAGGAAAACAAATGGAATGAAGCGAACCAGGAAAAATACAAAGAAATCGTTCGCCAGGCGGATTTTCACCGGAGCCTGACGAACCGCCCCTACGAAGCTCCGTGGCAATTCATCGAGAAGAATAAATTTTTCCTGCGGAATTCGGACGGCATTCTGATCATGTACGATGAAGAGACGGACGGTTCACCGAAATTCATCAAGAAAGAAGCGGAGCAATATGCTGAGAAGAATGATTATCAAGTCATGCTGATCACAGCCGATGACCTTCGGGTGGTTACGGAAGAAGAACAGTACGACAGCTGGGAATAAATCCGGGAATCTCCTATGCATATTTCAATACCGACAGGGTATGGAGAAAGGAGATACTAATTTCGGAGGTGCAGCAAAATGGAAGAACCGACAAATGCAATAATCCAATCTTCACTCGATGCTCTAATGGAAGATAAAAGTTTTTTGCCAGAGCTGACAGAAGGCATGAGGCAGCAAGCTTTCACTTCACTCAGTTCCATCCTTTCCACCCCAAACAAATTGCATAAATCCTATTTGCGGGTTCCATTGGATAATGGAAAAGTCGTGCGGATCCCATCATTCCGTGTGCAGCATAATGATGCGCTCGGGCCTTATAAAGGCGGCATCCGTTTCCACGAAAGTGTAAACGAAGAAGAAGTCATGAACCTGGCTTTCCTGATGACATTGAAAAACGCATTGCACAATGTACCGTTTGGCGGAGGCAAAGGCGGGATTGTCATCAACCCGCGTACTTATTCCGAGAAGGAGTTAAATACGATTTCCCGAAAATACGTCCGTTATTTTGCTGATGTCATCGGACCGGATAAAGATATTCCGGCACCGGATGTTGGTTCCGGAGAACGGGAAATGGACTGGATGATGGCTGAATACAAGAAAATCCATCACGGTACCCCTTATCTGGGCAGTTTCACCGGTAAATCCGTGGTAAACGGCGGCTCAAAAGGAAGACGTGAAGCGACCGGTAAAGGCGTCTATTTTTCATTCCGTTATATGATCCACGATTTCCTGAAGGAAAAAGAGGAATTATTGTCATCAACGGACAATGTCTTCGCCAGAACCACATTGGATATGGCGCACCGTCCACTGAAAGTGGCCGTGCAAGGCTTCGGTAACGTCGGTTCCGTAACGGCTCATGAAGCCTATAAATGTCCATTGGTCGACAACACCGTCGTGGCTGTCAGTGACCGCAACGTAACTTTATATAATGAAGAAGGATTGAATATCCCGGCGTTAATCGCATTCTCAGCGAAAAATAAAGGGGATCTTCCGACAACAGAAGAGCAACTGGCGGAAGCCGGAGCAAAAGCCGAGATCCGCGGACGCGATGAGCTTCTTACACTGGATGTGGATGTGTTATTCCTTGCTGCGCTGGAGAACCAGCTGCACGAAGGCAATATGGAAGAGATCAAAGCGCGGATTATTGTTGAAGGTGCAAACGCGCCGACAACAGAAGAGGCGGATAATTACCTGAGCGATAAAGGCGTCGTCATCATCCCGGATATCCTGGCGAATGCCGGCGGGGTTATCGTGTCGTATTTCGAATGGCTTCAGGGCCGTGAAACTCAGTACGATTCAGAAGAAGAGATCTATCAAAAACTTGTCGCCCAAATGAAGAAAACTTTTGATATGATCCTGCCGCAATTCTACGGAGACCCATTCCCGCTCCGCCAAAATTGCTACATCCATTCGGTGTCACGATTATCTAAAGTTCTTTATAAGCAAGGGAAGTTATATTGAATAGAAAAGCGTCGGTGCCCGTTAAGCTCTGAAAGGCATAAGACGATTTGGCGAAGTGGCGTGTTTTCAGCCGCATAGCTGGTTTGACTTATATCCCGAAGAGCTGGGCAACCGGAGTCTAGACAATAAGAAAAAGCTGAAGTCCACAAGGGCTTCAGCTTTTTTTAGGTGTTTCTTTCGATTTTTTCGCTTTTCGCCTGCGAAAAGCATCCATTTGTCTCTTGCCTTTGGCTTTTTGATCAAATTAGCTCTCTAATTTTCTCTTGACCAGCTTCTTTTACTGCTTTTTCTAATCTTGGAAAGCAGCATAATATCGTTTATCGACGTTCAGGAAATTATATCAACGCTCAGGAGATTATATCGACGTTCAGTGAATTATATCTACGTTCAGGAGATTATATCAATGCTCAGAGAATTATATCAACGTTCGCCGGATTTGCTTCCACCCTCTCACTGTTTTAGAGCAATCAGCTGGAGTGAACCCACCAATCAACTTTCTTTTTGCTTCTCCCCTTCTCTCCGCATATAAGAAATAGCATATGCCGGGTTGCGGAAATGCAGGATGGGATCATCCGTGCATTCGACGCCTTCTGCCAGGATGGTTGGATCATACAGCAACCCTTCCGCTTCGTCAGTCTGTTCTTTCAGCACCAGGCGCCCCAATTCGACTTTCTTTCTATCTTTAGCCCAGTCTTTCGTCGGGTCATCTACAGGGTCATCCGCATCCCCAATCACTGCCATCAGACGGAAAGCCGTCTCTCCGCTCAAGACGCGTTCTTCAAGCTCTTCCTCAAAATCTCCTTTTTTCACTGACGCAGCCTCCACCGGATTCAACGACTCCACGCCCGCTTCCGGATGCCACTGGAATTTGACGGGTACGCGCTGGCCAGTACCGTTAACCAGGTAAAATGCGTGAATGGAATGGTAGAGACCGGTCGCGAAACTAGCCGGACTCTGCATTTTCCGGATGATGCGGATTGCTGCTCGGCTTTCGGGATATTTGATGAACAATTTGATGAGATCCCGCAGCCGGGGCTTGCCCTTTTTAAACGATTTCGCGATATCCAGCATTTCCGTAAACACTTCCGGAGTGCGCGAAAAGAATATCGGGGAAGTTACGCCGACACTGTTCATCACTTGGCCATCCGGCAACTGGAATTGCACAGCCATTCCTTTTACCGGTGATAAATTATCCGTCCAAAATGGATCTGGAGAACTGTGCGAAAATCGCACCACAGCTTTGGTCGTCCCTTCCCGGAGATGCTGCGCGACGGTCCAATTCTGCCCTTCGCCGTTTGCTGTGAATAGGGCTTCATATCCCGTTCCTCTTGAATGCGCACGTCTATAAGTTTTATGTTCCCCAAACACTTTCTCGATTTTATTGACTGCGGTTTCCGCAAGCTTTTCCTTCGCCATCCAATCACCTCGTCCTGCTGTATTTAAATTACAAACTTGCCTTTCCATACCCGCTATTGAATACTTTTAAAGATAACGGGAATACATCACTATAAATGAAAAAGGAGGCAATACAATGGATGTTAAACACGGCAACAATAAATTCTATGTTGAAAGAGACTCTGAGGAATTGGCCACACTCGCTTATACGCCGGACGGCAATGTGCTGACAGTCACCCATACGGAAGTTTCACCTGAACTTTCCGGCCAGGGCGTCGGCAAGCAATTGGTGAGCGAAGTGGTGCAATATGCACGTGATGAAGGCAAAACCATCAATGCCCAATGTTCGTTTGCGCGTGGCGTCATTGAAAAAACTCCGGAATTCCAGGACGTTCTACAGAACTAATTCCCAAAAGCATATCCGTTTTGCGGGTGTGCTTTTTTCGACCCTTTGCCATTTTGACATCCGATCATTTTTTTGAAAGGAAGTGCAGGCATGGATCTTACACTTGAACAAGCAATCAGTCGATTTGCGCAGCCCGTCAACGGCATGAATAATTTGGATCCGTTAATAGAAGCAGTTGGCGACGCGAAAATCGTCCTGCTGGGTGAAGCCACCCATGGAACATCGGAATATTATCGATGGCGCGCCGAATTCTCGAAACGGCTGATTCAGGAAAAAGGATTTTCGCTTATTGCGGTAGAAGGTGATTGGCCGTCCGCTTATCAGGTGCACCGCTACATCAATAATTTTGCCGAAGCGGATGAAACTGCCCGGAATCTTCTCAAACAGGCATTTACCCGCTGGCCAACGTGGATGTGGGCCAATGAAGAAATTGCTGATTTTATTGATTGGCTGAAGGATTATAACGCTTCAGAAAATCAAAAGACCGGTTTTTATGGAATCGATGTGTACAGCCTATGGGAGTCGATGGAAGAAGTGATTCATTATTTGAATGATGTGGATCCTGAAGGCGGGGATGTGGAACTGGCGAAGCAGGCATTTTCCTGTTTCGATCCGAGCAATAGGAAACCCGAGAAATATGCAATTTCGTATGCGACTTTTTCGGAGGGCTGCATCGACGAAGTGACTCGGCTGCTTGCTTCCGTCCGGAGCAATGCGGAGAATTATTCAAGTGAAGAAGAAGCCGACCTGAATCTGCAGATCAATTCACTGGTTGCAAAAAATGCGGAAGAATATTACCGTGCCATGGTCAGAAGCGGCGCAGAGTCCTGGAACATCCGTGATCACCACATGGTGGAAACGGTCAATGAATTGCGGAACTATCACGGCACCGATGCCCGTATTATCATCTGGGAGCATAACACGCATATCGGTGATGCACGGGCGACGGATATGAAAGACGATAAGATGGTCAATGTCGGGCAATTGCTGCGCGAGCAGAACCCGCCTGATGAGGTCTTCGCCGTCGGTTTTGGTTCATACGAAGGCACTGTCATTGCAGCGGAAGCATGGGAATCGCCGTATGAAGAAATGGTGCTGCCGCCTGGCAGGAAAAATTCATGGGAAGAATTGCTGCACCGGACCGGGGCCTATGATAAGTTGCTGATTTTCGATGACAGCAACCGACGCCTGTTTGATCGCTGGATCGGACACCGGGCAGTCGGAGTCGTTTATAACCCTGAGCACGAAGCTTATGGCAACTACGTGCCGTCCATGATTTCAAAACGTTACGACGCTTTCCTGTTCTTTGACCGAACGGAAGCTCTAAAACCGCTATAGTAAGATACAAAAAGCCAACTAAGGTTGACCCCTAGTTGGCTTTATTAAAATCCATTCATTAACATGCTTTAACGGAATTCACCGTCAACGACGTTATAGAGGAAATTCCAGTTATCCGCTTTGTAAAGCTCATGGAATGTCAGGCGATCCCCGTTGCCGAGTGTAACATGTTCATTTGAAATCGCAACAACCATAGCAGTGGAAGTATTATCCAAGTTTAAATAGACATCCCCGATAGATGGGCGGATCGCATCACGCTCACGGATTTTATCGATCAATTCATTATCCGCTTCCAGCTGGCTGGCATCGACTTTTGACTTATCGTAATAAGCGATGTCTTTGCTGCCTTCTGCCTCACCCGGTTCCATGACAAAAAACTCTCTGAATTTTACTGTATTTTGTCTGGTTGTCACTACATTCTTGCCTTCCACCGATTCCACTTTCTCAAATTCATTGAGAGAATAGTGATCCATGTAATCCGGATCCGGTTTGCTGATCAGGATATAGCCGCCTTCTTCAGGTGCAATATCATCACGCAATGTGTAACGGCTCCCGAAGAATAAGAAAGAATCGAGGTGCTGCGGCTTGTACAATGATACTTCTTCCGCTTTGCAGTCCACTTGCTCCATATCTTTGATCCGGAACATGTGAACGGATTTTTTGGCCAACGGTTTAACCGAATAGACTTTATGCAATTCGTTATTGTAATAGACGAATTGCCCTTTTCTGACTTGAATTAATTTCATCTTTTTCCCTCCGATACTCTCATGCGTCTTGCGTTAAATTCTAGAGGATTTTTTCATGGAAGTCCAAGCATCCATCTATATTCTTTGATTATTTAGGTATAAGATTGCTTATAAGGAGCTGATTAATATGGAATATGAAAATCGCGATGAATGGATTATAAAAAAATACCAGCAGGATGAAGCGACAATGATCCAGCTTTTTGTCACCTGGTCACTCCAGAATAACCTGGATCCGGTTCAGCTTTATCAAAGAGCCTATCCTGAACAGCTGCAAAATGAAGCGCTGGTCCACGCTGTCGAAGAAGCAGATCCATCTGAATTTGAAATCAGCAACGAGACGCTTCTTGACGTGCTGCAATTATTCGGAAATGATGATCTTGCTTTTGTCGCCTCTGAAGAAATGGAAAAGCTGGAACGTAAATAAAGAAAAGCGACAGCGAAGAGATGGCCTACGGTTTATGGGCCCATCTCTTTGCGACGAAGCAGCGAAGCGATGCAGAGACATGAGCAGCCTTTGACTGGCTTATGACCTGAAGAGCTGGGCCGCTGGAGTCTGGACACTAAAGAAAAGCGGAAACGCCCTATTAGCTCTTTATTTACGTTTCTTCCGCAGCTCTTTCGCTTTGTTCTCTATATAGCTTGTCCGAAGATTTTCATACCGATTCGAAGCTACATTGCTGTAGATTTTGCTGAAACGGGCAGTTTCATTGTTCTCCTCTTCTGCCGGTTCTTCGGGAGTTTCATCTACCGGCTCGGGTTCAGCAGCAGCTTTTTCTTTTTTCGCTGATTTTTTGGATTTATCCTCTGCTTTTTCAGCCGGTTCTTTCGTTGCTTCTACAGGTTCTGTTTGAGTTTCTGCTGGTTCTGGTGTTGGTTGCTGCTTCGGTTCCGCTGCCGGCTCCACCATTTTTTCTTCTGCTTTCGGTGCTGGTTCAGCCGGCGGTTCTGTGACTTCTGGAACCGGTTCGGGCGTTGGTTCCGCTGCCGGCTCCACCGTTGTTTCTTCGACTGGCGGCGCTGGTTCAGCCGGTGGCTCTGTCACTTCCGGCACCGGTTCTGTAGCAGGCTCCTTCATTTCTTCCATTTCCGGCGTTTTGTTCAATTCTGTTGTTTCATCTTTTTTCTCCATTATTGCTCCCCCTCCCTTTTCTGCTTCCTGCTGAATAGACTCATGAGAAAAATTCCCTAATTATTGCGCTGTTAAACCAAAAACGGACTCCAAAACATGGCTGTGTCCGTTTTCTCCATAGTGCTATTCCCAGCGACTTGCCATTCGGCTGATGTTTTCAAGCGTTACCGAGCCCTTTTGCAGAGGCGGCGGACAGGATTTATTGAATTCATGGATTTTTCCGTTGATACTCGCTAACCGCAAAGGGAGGTCTTTTTTCTTGCCGGCCTGCAGCTGTTCGAGCACCCCCTGAATCTGATCGCGGATTTCATGCTGCAATTTCAGCCAATGCGGTTTGTATCCGGCTTCATTTGCGATGCGTTGAAAATGCTGAAAAAGATCCCCTGAAAAGTATTCTGCCGGCAACGGTTTACCGGCGCCCGGTAAATTATCCATTCCACCGGTCTTCTCGTATTCCTTTAGAATTTCCCCGATCAGATCTGTGCGAATTTCCTGTTTTTCTTCCGCCATTTCCTCCAGCCCCTTAGAAAATCATTTTCCGAATGATGAAGGCATGACAACCGCAACTACCGTTCCCGTTGCACATACTGCTCCGTCAGCTGTAACTTCTATATTCACTTTAAATTTTTTCGGATGGATTTCTTCCACTTCACCTACCGCTGTTAATGTGACGCCCTGCGGAGTCGGCTTCAGGTAATCGACATGCAGCGAGGCCGTAACAAAACGCGGCGGCTCTTCTCCACTGCCTGGTTCAAAACCATTTTTTCTATGCAATGCCAATGAAGCCGAGCCTGTTCCGTGGCAATCGATAAGTGAAGCGATCACGCCGCCGTAAACAAATCCCGGAATGGCCGTATGCTCACTGCCGGGTTCGTATTCAGTAAAGGTCTTATCCCCTTGCCACCTTGTCCGGAAATGATGGCCCTCCTCATTCAAACGTCCGCATCCATAACAATGCGCAAATTCTTCGGCGTATTCATCCTGAATTGCTGTAATCGGGGTTTCACTCATTCTTCTCTCCTCTTTTCTTGAGATATTTTCAATTAATTTTTGTAAGATATTACCTCAATTTTAACATACCAATTGATAAAAGAATGAACTATTCTAAATCTCATTGGCATAGTGAATTGTTTAAAACTATATAGGGCGGGAAAAGAAATAGAGATCAGGAAAGGAGTTTGAAACGAATGAAATGTTATAGTGTAGCACCTGACCAGGATGCAACCCGCTGGATCGTCAAACTGGAGGATGTGGCTCCGACCGAGTCATTCCCAAGCAAAGACGGAGCGATTGCTGCTGCTGAAGAACTCGCTAAAGACAATACACCGAGCAAACTTCAGATTCTGGATAAGGACCATAATGTAGTTGAAGAACGAGAATATTAAAGGAAAAGCGACAGTGCCCGTTAGGCCCTGTGCTCCTGTCTCTGCATCGCTTCGCTAGCTTCGAGACATGAAAGGGCGTTGCATCGCTTCGCTAGCTTCGAGACATGAAAGGGCGTTGCATCGCTTCGCTAGCTTCGTCGCAAAGCCTTGACCTCGCAGGCGTCGGTCAAGACTTGGCCGCTGGAGTCTGGACACACGAAAAGCGTAAGCGCCCGTTAAGCCCCGACAAGCGCTGGAGGGCTTGAAAGTAATGGCGCTCTTTGCCATTGCTGGCAAGACCGAAGCGACTCGAGGGGCTGGGCCGCTGGAGACTAGACAATAAGAAAAAAGCGGATCGCCTAAGCGGTCCGCTTTTTTTGATGAAATTGGGCAAATAGAAAAGCACAGCCCTTTTCATCAGGCTGTGCTTCCCTTGTTGCAGCTTCTCCACTCTCGGAGAAGTTTACGCACGCGGAAAATTTGTCGATCATACTTCTACATTCTTAATAAAGGTTGACGAATGTTCCTATCTCGTCAATACAGCTTCTTGTTCTGTCTGCATCTTTAGATTTTCGTCGCATCTACCTCTCAGCGAATCCGTTGTTCTGCAGTCAGATATTCAGTTGCACTTACACAAAAAACTTACCAAACTTCGTCTGAAACACTTTCTCTTCAGAAAACTTTACAAACTTGGTACCCGACGAGATCACAATCGTCAGTAAAGCAAATTTTCCGCCAAGGCTGTGCATGTCCTCGTCTGGAGGCGATTGTAAACTACTAAACCGTTTACTCGTTTCTCCCTACGGTGGTTCCGCCTTGTACTATCTAGATACCACCTTCAAATAATTCTTAAACTTCATTTATAAGAATTTTTAAATTTATTCGATAAATAGTTTTTACTTTTTTCCGCTTGCCCGCTATACTTGGAATAGTTCGATATCCGTAATAAAAGGAGCGAGATAAATGGTCAAGAGTATGCCCGCACGTTCAGAAGTCAGCATTGATGAAACATGGGATCTGCAGTCTTTATTCGCATCAGATGAAGCTTTTCACGAAGCGCTTTCTGCCCTCGAAAAAGAAGTGGATACATTCGCCTCAACGTATAAAGGAAATACCAAAGATGCAGCATCAGTAATTAAATTATTAAAAGCTTACGCTGAAATAAATGAGAAATTTGTTCCGGTGGGTACATACGCAAGCCTTAAAATCAGCACAGACCAAACCGATGATGAAGCTCAAATGCTGTCGAGTAAATTCGGTTCAGCAGCAGCTAAAGTAAACAGCAAGCTGTCGTTCGTCACCAGCGAATTATTGGCATTGCCGGAAGAAACACTCGAGCAGGCGATGCAGGAATCTGATGAGTTCAAAGTGTATTTGGAGAAATTGATCCGCAAAAAGCAGTATCAACTGCATCCGGAAGTGGAAAAGACACTTGCCGCTTATTCCTCGACCTTCAACGCGCCATACGGTCTCTACAACACGACAAAAATGGTGGATATGTCATTCGACGATTTTGAAGTGGACGGCAAAAGCTATCCGCTAAGCTATGTTTCGTTCGAAGGCGATTGGGAAGCGGAAACGGATACAGCCAAACGCCGAGCAGCTTTTGATGCATTTTCGAAGAAACTGAAAGATTACCAGCATACCACTGCGAAGACGTACGATATGCAGCTGCAGACGGAAAAAACGACTTCCGATCTGCGCGGCTATGATTCCATCTTCGACTACCTGCTGTTCAACCAGGAAGTGGACCGTTCGCTGTATAACCGCCAAATCGATTTGATCACCAGCGAATTGGCACCACATATGCGCAAATACGCGAAATTGCTGCAAAAAGCGCACGGCCTCGAGAAAATGACATTTGCCGACTTGAAGATTTCGCTGGATCCGACTTACGAACCGGAAATCACAGTAGAAGAATCGAAGAAATACATCAACGACGCGCTTGGCATCATGGGCGAAGATTATCTCGAAATGATTGAACGCTCTTATTCTGAACGCTGGATCGACTTCGCCCAGAACAAAGGCAAGTCGACTGGCGCTTTCTGTTCGAGCCCTTACGGCAACCACCCGTATATCCTGATTTCCTGGACCGGCCGCATGAATGAAGTATTTGTACTGGCGCATGAACTAGGCCATGCCGGACATTTCTATAATGCCAACCGCGCACAGAACATCTTCAACGCGCGTCCATCGCTTTACTTTATCGAAGCCCCTTCAACGATGAATGAAATGCTGATGGCCAACCACCTGCTTGAGAATTCGAAAGATCCGAAATTCAAACGCTGGGTCATTTCATCGATTGTTGCACGGACGTATTACCATAATTTCGTGACGCATCTTCTCGAAGCTGCTTATCAGCGTAAAGTCTATGAGCGCATCGATGCGGGGCAAAGCGTCAATGCGGGAATTCTTAACAACCTGAAACGCGGGGTTCTCGAAGAATTCTGGGGCGACACTGTGGAAATCAATGACGGCGCCGAGCTTACCTGGATGCGCCAGCCTCACTACTATATGGGCTTGTATCCTTACACATACAGCGCCGGGTTGACCATTTCAACACAAGTATCGAAACGCATCCTTGAAGAAGGCCAGCCGGCTGTCGACGAATGGCTGGAAGTGCTGAAAGCAGGCGGTACCAAATCGCCGGTCGAGCTGTCCAAAATGGCTGGCATCGACATCACAACCGATCAACCGTTGCGCGACACAATCGCCTATATTGGCGAATTGATTGATGAGCTGGAGAAATTAACTGAAGAAATTGAAGGCGAATAAAAATTTTTTCAGGTTATATAAAAAGCGTGCCGCATCTAACCGATGCGGCACGCTTTTTTCAAATAAGTGAGAGAATCCGGGTGAAAAATCGCTGAACGTTGATATATTAGTTTGAACGTTGATATAATTCGCTGAACGTCGATATATTAGTTTGAACGTTGATATAATTTCCTGAACGCCGATATCCGCCAACAGGCACCCCATACAAAGAAAAAAAGCAGTAAAAAAGCTGCCAATAAGTTTTATTAACGTCAAATTCCCTTCAAAACTATAATCTAAAGACAAATCGAATGCTTTTCGCGAACGAAAAGCAAAACAAGAAGTTCCCAAGGGATTTCTCGGTAATTCAACAAAAAACAAGCTGCATCTCGTCGATGCAGCTTGTTTTTTTCATCTTTTCTTCTTTCTCCAAATCAATGCCTGTTCAAGTATGATCGCAATGATGGTTCCTGTGATCAAGCCGTTTGATAGAGTTGAGGCAATCACGCCAGGCAGTTCCGCCATGCTTTCCTGCGGCACGAACATGATGCCGACACCAATCATCAAGCCGAAAGCAGAAACTTTATACGCCTGCATCCGATCGGCCTCCTCTTCCAATTCCTTGAATGCCATTTCCACCATCTTCGTGAAAATCGCAAAAATTACCGCATAGGCGACGGGGGCCGGCAAGGCAGCGAGCAGCGCCATGATATTCGGAAACAGGCTGATTGCAACTACCAGGAAACCGCCGACGATGAACGGCTTCAATGCCGGGGTCCGTGTTGCACTGACAAAACCGGCCGCCCCAGATATCGGCACAGGTCCGATGGAAGAGAACAACCCGGCAATGATATGGTTCAAACCGGACGCGACGGAACCTTGTTTGACCCGGTCCGGCTGATGGATGCCGAATTCATTTTTCAGTAAATACTCCATGACCCGCATCGATGCCATCATATTGGCAATCAGCAGCAGCGTTAAAAACAATGAAGTGACGAACATGCCGCTGTCCCAAACGAGCGGACCGAATACCAGCATCTGCGGCAGCGAGATGAAAGTGCCCGCATCGAAGGGCACGGATTCCGTTTTGCCGATTATCAGGAACAGGAGCCATCCTGCCCCAATCGCAAACAGGACAGAATAACGGTTGACCCAGGGGATTTTATTGCCCATGAAGTAGAAAGTGGCGACAACAACCGCTACTCCCGCCATGAATACGACGAGGTCGACGGGTTCACCCGGTGTCGTGATGCCGAATAAACCCGACATGATCGATTCGCTGATTTGAAGCACCAATAATAATAAATAAACAAATGTAATAGTCGGCGTAAACAGGCGGCGCATTTTACCCACCAGACCAGTGTAGGCGAAAATGATGAACAGCACACCGCTGTAAAGCATGCCGCTTTGCAGCGCTTGGAGCGCATTTTCAGCAGTGGCGTAAAGCGAACCGACAAGGCCGGCATAAACGATATAGATACCCCACCATAATCCGGCTGGCCCTTCGTTGATCGGCATTTTATGGCCGATGAATGCCTGCAGCAAAACAGCGACGCCAAGAACGAAGACCGTTCTCTGGACGAATAATGCCGTATCCGCTGTATCCATTCCGAAAACGCTTGCTATGGCAATCGGTGCGGCAATGGATGAGGCTAATAAGAATACGGCCCATTGCAGGCCGCCAAATAGATTTTTTATCATTAGTAAATCTCCAATTCATTAAGTATAATCATGCGGTATCAGTATACACCTGTTTTCCCCCAACAAAAAGAGGTCCTGAATTTTGTCAGGACCCCTTTTTGCCGTTATCGTTTTCAGAAGTATGTTCCACTTCATCCTGTTCCGGCTTATCATCTATAGTCAGCGGATCATCGCTGTTTTTCATATCATAATTAACGGAATACCCCTGATCTTCCAAATGCTGAACTTGTTTCTTCGAAGCTCTGATCAGCAGCCAGATAATCAGCATTGAAAGAATGAAGATAACAATTACGGAAATGATACCCGGGATGTACTCTGATTTATCTTCTGGAAAGTATAGAAAATCCATCGTGCTTACCCACCTTTATCTTCAAGTTTCAATTTATTATACATGATTCATTTATGGAATGAAGAAATGAAGGTGAACGTTTAGTGGCGATTATAGAAAAGCGGAAACGGCCGTTCAGCTCCGACAGGCAAGAGATGGACCAAACGCAATTTGGTAAATCTCTTTGCGACGAAGCTAGCGCAGCGATGCAGGAGCAATAAGGTTTTAGACGCTTTGGCGAAGCGGCGTCTTTCCAGCCGCAAAGCCTCGAAAAGCGAAAGTGCCTGGTCAGCTCTGACAGGCGTAAGGCGAAACAGCGAAGCGGCGCTCTTTGCCGCATAGCTGTTTCGCCTTACGTCCCGAAGAGCTAGGCACTGGAGACTAGACAATAGTGTCCTATGACTCGAGGAGCTGGCCGTTGGAGTCTGGACAATGAAAAGCGCAAGCGTCCGTTGAAGTCTGGATACAGAAAAGCAAAAACATTAAAAGCAGCCACCGGATGTCCATTTCGGTAGCCGCTTCATATGTTCATTCACTTTCCGCAACTACGGTAAAGCGCTTATTGATATGCCAGCCGTTTTCGATTTCATCGACCAGCGCAATGGCATAATCCTGATAGCTGATGTAACTTTTGCCTTTCCTGTTGACGAGAAAAGCATCTTCTCCGATTTGGTACCTGCCGGTTCGCTTACCTTCGGGATCAAAGAAAGCTGCAGGGCTGAGGAACGTCCATTGGATTCCTTCCGCCTGTTCAAGATCTGCAAGGTTTTGGGATTGATTTAACGCGATAGCTTTAAAGGCTTCCGGAAATTCAGGCGTTTCATTCAATCGGGTTGTTTTCGCTTCATCGACGAACAGGCTGCCTGCGCCTCCGACCACCAATAGCCGCGTACCTTGTGCTTCTTTCAGTGCATTGATCAGTGACCGTCCTGCTTCCACATGCTGCTCCGCTTTTTCGGGCGGCACGCCGAAAGCATTGACGACAGCATCGAATTGTTTCAGATCATTGGCATCAAGTTCAAAAATGTCCTTCTCCAAAACCGCTGCGTCTTCTCCTTCAGGAAGTTTCTGTGAATTTCGCACAATCGCTGTCACTTCATGACCTCTGGATTTCGCTTCCTTCATGATGAGGCTGCCCGCTTTTCCTGTTGCGCCGATGATTCCGATTTTCATTAGAACCCCTCCAGTTTATTCGCTAAGGCATGCTGTAAATCCGCTTGTTATTCGACCGGTTTTTGCGTCGTCACTTTTTTCCAGTGTACAACATCATCATCTTGGTCGAACTCAATAATGATATCTGTAACATTCGGAACACGTTTGTTGATTTCTGCCGCTATATACTCACGGATTTCATCCGCTTCCTTAACCGTCATATTCGGTTCGACTTCCACTTTCAATTCAACGTGAAGATCATCGCCTTCACGTATAACAGCTATGTCCTGAATATCATTGATTTTTGGATGCTTCATGATTTCGTTGCCCATGCGTTCTTCCATTTCCAGGTCCGCCACGCCAAGAACCCCGGCTGCGTTATCAAGGAAAATCCGGCCGACTACAACGACCAACATGATCCCGATAATCACTGAGGCATAACCTGTAGCGCTGTGGAACGGCGTATAAGTTGCGATAACAATGGCAATCAATGCCAAGACCGCCCCTCCAACTGCCACGTTGTCTTCGAGGAATACAAGTTTCGTTGCCGGATTGGCATTTCTAACATTCTTATACGCCAATGGAATAATTTTCAGCCCTTTGGTTTGTTCTTTCGGCAAATTGTGTGTAATTTCTTTCATCGCTTTATGCAAAACGAATAATTCAAGAACGATTGCTATACCTAAAACACCGACATTCAACCAGAACCAATCCTCGGAATGCGTCGCAGATTGAATATGATGTATTCCTTCAATAATCGTTTCGTAGGCCAGGATTCCGACAATCAGCACCGCTCCTAGCAGAACAAGATTGACGAGACGGCCAAATCCGCCAGGGAATCGTTCCGTCGGACTCTTTTTACTGAGCCCGGATCCGATGAATACGAAAAACTGGTTAGCCGCATCACCGAAGCTGTGCATCATTTCAGCGAACATGGCAACATTTCCTGTAATCAGGTAGGCAGCTGTTTTTATAATGCCAAGAACCGTATTAATAATTGCTGCCCATAAGGCTGATTTAGCCCCGAACTTCATCAAACCGAATAATTCTCTCATAATACAACGTGCCCCTTTCAATAGCTTCTATATTACTAACTTCCCATTATTGAAAACTAAAACACCTTTTCATTCATATTTTTTATGGAAAAAGGCAATTATTCCGGCTATCGCCTCTTCTACGCTATTAAAAGCTGTACGTTTTGCCAATTTCCGCAAATTCAACGGGACCGGAAAATGCTTCTTTGGCAGATTCCAAAATTTCCTCAATTTCACCATACTGCGGCAAATGGGTTAACACCATTTGTTTCACGCCGGCTCTCTCTGCCAGTTCACCTGCTTGCCGGCCGCTCATATGGCCTTGAATGACACCAACATATTTTTCATAAAGATTCGATTCGGCAGCGATAAAGTCCGCGCCTGCAGAAAATTCAACGAGTTCTTCTTTCCATGCCGTATCGGCTGTAAAAACCGCCGTCTTGCCGTTTGAAGTGAATCTCAACGCCAGGCAGTAAACCGGATGGACTGTTTCACAGAAGGACACTTCCCATGGTCCGATTTGAATAGGCTTAGTAACATGAATCTCTTTGCCTTCCGTCACTCCTTTATAAGAAAGACTGTCAAAACCGGCGGCATCCCGATTATGTGCATATATCGGCAAAGGAGTATTCCATTCCTTCAATTGCATTCCTACCATCGCCGCATGCTGCAGAACCCCGATATCCGCTACGTGGTCTGGATGGTAATGAGTGATAATAACCGCGTCCAGCTCACGCAATTCCGTATAATTCTGGACCGCCGCCAGCACTCCGCTGCCACAATCGATTAAACAGCGGAAACCATCCTGTTCGATTAAAAATGAAGAAGTCGCTTCGTTTTTATTTGGGTAACCGCCCCAAATTCCGATTGTCGTAATGTTCATGATCAACTCTCCTCGCAATACAATTTTTCTATAGTATAACTCAAGACGAATAGACACACTTGTTTAAGCGGGGGTGCTGTGTGGTAAAGAATAAATGGATAGAAAAAATAGGAGGGATTATTTTGACTATTAAAATGACAGTTGAGAACGCACTTCAAGCTAAAACAGAAATCGACAAATTAGCATCGCAAGGATACGATCATGACGACATTTACGTTTTCGCGCATGATAAAAAGCGCCAAAAAGATGTAACTGACGCTCTTGATACAGAAAGCGTCGGTATGAAAGAGCAAGGCTTCCTGGATAGCATGAAAAACATGACCAGCTCACGCGGCGATGAACTTCGCGCGAAGATGGAAGGCGCCGGATTGTCAAAACAGGAAGCAGAAGAATACGAAGAAGAACTCGATAAAGGCAAATTGGTCATTATCGCAAATAAAAACGACTAAATTTTATAATTCAGGAGAGGATGTCGGGCTTCCGACATCCTCCTTTCTTATTCGGCTAGTTTTTTAATGTTCTTACAATAATAATTCCGAAAGAAAAGTCTAGAATTTTCAAATATATTTTGTCAAAATGCTCTTTTTTTGCTATATTTACATAAGTTTTAACTTCAAGTTTAAGTACATCAAGGGGGACCACATGAAAAAAAGTTTAAAGATTGGCAGTGCTTTTATCGGTATTATTGTCGGCGCCGGGTTTGCGTCGGGACAGGAAATACTTCAATACTTCACTAGTTTTGGTTATCTGGGAATTCTTGCCGCCATTTTGGCCACCGCTCTCTTCGCTTATATGGGGATGAGTTTGACGAGACTTGGCAGCCGTATGCAAACTTCTTCCCATAAAGAAGTTGTTTATGGAATCGGCGGGAAAATCGGCGGTTTTATCATGGATGCCATTATTATCCTGACACTATTCGGCGTTGGCGTTGTCATGATCGCTGGAGCTGGTTCGATTTTTTCCCAGCAATTCGGATTGCCTGCAATCCTTGGAAATACAGTGATGGCTTTAATCGTTATGGCGACGATTATGCTGAATGTACAGAAAATCATCACAATCATCGGCAGTGTTACACCATTCCTGATTATCATGGTAATCGGCCTGGCTGTTTACAGCTTGCTGACGATGGATGCTTCTTTTGCTGAACTGAATCCTATCGCAAAAGAACAGGATTCGGCTTTATCAAATTGGTTCTATTCTGCGATCAATTACGTTTCATTTAATATAGCAGTAGGTGCCTCAATGGCAATTGTTATGGGGGGGATAGAGAAAGACGAAAAAATCGCTGCTCGCGGCGGTTTACTTGGTGGACTTGGTCTGGGTGTGCTGATTATTTTAAGCCATATGGCTATATTCTCAGCTGTCGACAGAGTCGGCAACTCGGATATGCCAATTCTTCAGATGGCCAATGATATCTCACCATTCCTCGGCTTCTTCATCTCGTTGATCTTGTTTGCCATGATTTACAATACAGCAGTCAGTATGCTGTTTTCGTTTACAGCCCGTTTCGCTGAACAAAGTACTGTCCGTTTCAAAATAACCGTTGTCATTGCAGTAACCGTTGCCTATCTATTAAGCTTCAGAGGATTCACGGAACTTGTCGGCCAGTTTTACCCGGTAATCGGGTTGCTAGGACTATTCCTTGTTGTCATGCTTGTGGTGACAAATATCCGCTACTCGCTCAATAAAAAAGCGGCAGTATAAGTATGGCCGTCAAACCCTTGTATAAGGGTTTGACGGTTTTTTCGTGTTAAAGTCTAAGTATAGAAATTTCGGAAAGGCGGATTGTTCATGGAGACAATTGTGTGGATTGATGACAAACAGATTAAGGCGACAGACTTCAAAAATGAACAGGTGCAAATTTCAGAGGCAGATAATAGCGCGGAAAAGATTTCTTTTTTATTTAAAGTGAACAGCGAAGAATACCACGACGTGGCTGTCCTTCTATATAAAAATGATTTTCAGGTACGCGTTCCGGATCTGGACCTCGAGTTTCCCGCCACCATTCATAACTACGCAACCGATCGAACAGATTTGTATAAAGAAGGGCAAGTCGCGGATTATTATCTCGAGCTGATTGAAAAAAGAAAATAATAATGCCCTAGACTGCAATCGGTCCAGGGTATTTTTTACTTAGTCTCTTTTATATTTACTGCCACGGCTTTTCATCCTTAGATTGCGGGTCATTTTACTGGCCAATTGTCGTTTGCGTTGCCGTTCAGCTTCATCCAGCTGAATAGAAAAACCCCCGTTTTCTTCACCGATCCGGAACCACGAGCCGACCCCGCTTCCATCCGGCAGCTCCCTGAACGGCACAATAATTTCGAAGCCCTGCTCTTCCAACAGAATGACGGCTTTTCCGCCGTTTTCAATCCGGTCCAAATAACCTTTCATCCCTTCACTCCTCTACACAAGCCAGATTCTGCTCTTTAATAGCGTCCACTGTCGCTTGGCCGACGCCTTTTATTTCCGCTAAATCTTCAACTTCACCGAATGGGCGCAAGCGGATGATTTCTTCAGCATAAACTTTACCGATACCGGCAATCTGTTGGAGTTCAGCGGTGGAAGCGATGTTAATATTGATGCAGCGGTTCTCCCCTTCAGTCGGAACCCCGGTGCTGCTGGTAACAATATTATAGGAATTGCCGTCTGTTTCTACAATAATCGTGCCATTAATGTCCGTACCGTATACTTCTGCACCGTTGTTTTCAACAGCCGCCAGCACTTCGGCGTGCGGATGGCCGTAAGAATTATCCGCTCCAGCGCTGTATATCGCCACTTCCGGTGATACGGCCTCCAGGAAAGCGTTGCTTGTCGATGTATTCGAGCCGTGGTGGCCAAGGTGCAGAATTTCCGCACGCAAGTCGGTTCCGCTGTCAATCATCTCCTGTTCTTCTTTTACCCCTGCGTCTCCAGTGAAAACGAAATGGATATCGCCATACGTCAGTTTCATGGAAATCGATTCTTCATTGGCAGCGCCGGTAAGCTGTTCTGGATAAAGAACATCAATGCGCATGTTGCCGACGTCGAAAACATCTCCCGCTCTTGGTTCATAGTAATCGGTTCCGCTTGCCTCTATCGACTGCAGGACGTTCAAGTATGTATTTGAAGTGCTTGGATTTCCCGGCATCCACACTTCATCCACCTCAAACTCTCCGATGACTTGTGCTAGTTGTCCGATATGGTCGGCATCGGGATGTGTACCTATAGCAATATCGATCTCTTTAATGCCAGCAGTTTTCAGATAATCGACGGCCTGAGTAGATTTCCAGTGCCCGGCGTCAATCAGAATCGCATGGCCGTCAAACTCAAGCAAAGTCGCGTCTCCCTGCCCGACATCGATATAATGCACATTTAATGTCGGTTCCATTGTGTCTTTAAGCGCATCATCCGGTCCAGCCGGCTTTGTGGGCGCCGCAGTTTCCTGGCATCCCGCAAGCAGACTCAGCAGCGCAATTAAACATAATAAAATCTTTTTCAAAAACTCACTCCCTTATTCACAGTGAATTTTATCACAGCTGCCTCGTAAGCGGGAAAATCGAAACACACACAAAATCCGCCAGAAAGTCTCTGGCGGATCAGGAATCAGGTCGACATATAATCTCCGCCGTTCATATGGAGAAATTGTCCCGTCATGTAAGAGTTTTGCGGGTCCGCCAAAAACACATAGGCTTTCACCAGTTCAAAAGGCTGTCCGGGCCGCCCTGCCGGCACGTCTTCTCCAAAGTCATCCGCTACGTTAGGGTTTAGATCACCGAAAGTCTTTGTAATTAATGGTGTCCATATCGGACCCGGAGCGATGCCGTTTACGGCAATTTCCTCACGCACAAGACGCCTCGCCAAAGAACGGGTCATGGCCACCATCGCGCCATTTGCACCGGAGTAATCGATCAAATCCGAATGGCCCCGGTAAGCATTAATAGAGGCTGTGTTGATGATACGTGATCCTCTTTTTAGATGCGGCAATGCCGCCCTCACCAAATAGAACATCGCGAAAGCTTTGATTTCGAATGTCTTCAACATTTGCTCATCGGTTATATCCAGGGGTGAAGTTTGAGGATATTGGTAGCCGGCGTTATTGACGACGATATCAATCTGGTCATATGATTCAAGCGTAAATTGAACGATCTTTTCGCATTCTGCCGATTTCCCCAAATCTCCCTGGAACGCTTTTGCCTCGCCGCCGTATTTCTCGATGATTTTTAGCGTGGTATCCGCGCCTTCTTCGTTGCCTTTATAGCCGATGACAACTTTTGCGCCTTCCTTTGCATAAGCTATGGCCACGGCCTGCCCGATTCCACTGCTGCCACCGGTGATAATTGCCACTTTCCCTTCCAGCGCTCCACTTGCTTTATAATCAGCCAAATCTGTATTGTCGAATGATTTATCTGCCATATGATCACCTGTCCCTTTATTGATTATTGCTGCATTAATCGGTTATTTTGCTGTAAGGTTACTCACCATTTCCTGATAAAGCTCTTCGTAAGCTTTTGCAGACTGCTTCCATGAATAATCCGCATCCATGCCATTCTTTTTAATGGCTTCCCAGTGCTCAGATTCCTGATAGAGCGTTAATGCCCGTTTCAACGCCTCTGTGAAAGGCGAGTTTCGGGTAAAGTCACTCAGAAAACCGTTGCCCGTTTGTGTAATGCGGTCATATTCAATGACTGTATCTTTTAAGCCGCCTGTTTTATTGGCTACAGGAACGGTTCCGTAACGCATTGAAATAAGCTGGCTTAAACCACAGGGTTCAAAATGCGAAGGCATAAGGAAAATATCGGCCCCTGCATAAAACTGATGTGCAAGCTCCTCGTCGAATCCAATATGCGCCGCCACCTTGTCCGGAAACTTTTTAGCCAGCTGCCTGAAAAAATCTTCAAACTTCTCTTCTCCTGAACCAAGCAGGATAAATTGCATCTCTTTGGATTGGAGCAATTCAGGCAGTGTTTCCTCCAGAATATCGATTCCTTTTTGGCCCGCCAGCCTTGAAATCATGACGGTCAACGGGATATTCCCATTTACAGGCAAGCCCGTCAGTGACTGAGCCTTGCGCTTGTTCACCGCCTTCTCTTCGATTGATGAATGGTCGAATTCCATTTCAATCGCCAGGTCTGTAGCAGGATTATAAAATTTTGTGTCCAACCCGTTCAGGATTCCGACCAGGTCTTCTTCACGCTGCCAGAGCACTTTCTCTAACCCTTCTCCGTATTGTGAAGTTAAAATTTCGTCACGGTAAGTCGGACTGACGGTTGTTACTTTGTCCGCGTATAAAATACCGGTTTTAAGCATATTGTAATTTCCATTCCATTCGATGGCTGAGTCATCAAACTGGCTTTCTTCCGTCTTAAATCCTTTCGTAAAAACGGATTTTGGAAAAACACCTTGAAATTGCAGGTTGTGTATCGTTAACACCGATTTTAAGCCTTCACCCATATTTTTGAATCGGCTGTCCTCCTTCAACAGCAATGGAATAACAGCAGTGTGCCAGTCATGGACATGAATCACATCCGCATTGAGTTCCAGCTTTTTTATAGCTGTCAGGACGGCGTTATTAAAAAATCCGAAGCGCTCTCCATCATCAGCCTGGCCATATATTTGGGAACGCCCGAAATATTCCTGGTTTTCCAAGAAGAAGTACCGGACGTTTTCATTTTTGAATTGGTGGATGTTGCATGTTTTTTGCTCCCCCGCAAAAGAGATTGTGATTTCTTCAAGCAATGAAAACTGCTGTACGAATTCTTCAGCAATCAGACTGTATTTTGGTAAGAATATGGTAACATCGTGATCATTTTCCGCCAATTCCTTGGGCAATGCCCCAATTACGTCAGCCAGCCCTCCCGTTTTGGCGAAAGGTACACATTCCGCCGCCGCCATAATAATTTTCATAACTCTTCTCCCTCCGACACTACACTGCCTTTGCGGATGACCACCGGCTTTTCTTTTGTCCCGTGGACCACACTGCCGGCTTTGATGAGCACATCTTTATCCGCAATCACATAAAGTAAATCACAATTTTCTTCTATTACACATTTTTGCATGATGATGCACTTTTCAATCTTCGAATTTTTGCCGATTTCCACCGCTCTGCTTAGAATGCTGTCCCTGATCTCCCCTTCGAGCAAGCTGCCATTCGCTACAAGCGACCGTTTAACATTGGATCCTTTCATATATTTTGTCGGCGGTTCATCTTTGACTTTCGTATAAGTCGGCCGTTCGGGCAGAAATAGCTGTCTCCATGTAATTTCGTTCAACAGCGCCATTGATTCATTGAAATAACTTTCCATTGAATTGATCAGGACGAAATAACCTTCATATTCGTATTGAGCGAAGGTATAAGGTTTTTTCTTCAGATTAACGACATCTTCCACACTCACAACCCGCTTTTCCCGAAAGCCTTTGATCATCTGCATCAATAATTCTTTGGATAATATATAGGATTTCATACACTTACCATCACGGACCGCTTCTGTAATATCGGCTCCTGACGCTAAATGCTTTTCCAGCATATCGTTATAGTCCAATTGAGAAATGGAAAAGGCACTCGTCACCACTATGTGAGGCTGGGTGCTTTTTTTAAAAAAGTTGAGGTGATCTTCCAGTGCTGCAAATGAGCCGACACTCAATTGATCGCCTTCCCTTTGGGATGTCGGCAAAAAGTAAAGACCGTTCCTGCGCCGATCCAGATCCCAGCTCTTGCCTTTGCCGATATGGTCCATCAGCGAAACACTTTGCTGCGAAGCAAAGACCCCGACAGAGTTAATATTTGAGTTTACGATGTTGGATAATGCAAAATCGATCAAGCGATACCGTCCTGCAAATGGAATTGAAGCTGAAGATCTATACATCGCCAATTCTTTTAAGCCAGGGATAGTGACTGTCGCATCAATTACTGCTGCTAAACGCATCGTCTTCACTCCCTTCCCAGTTTTCGATTGTTTCCTTGGTTAAAAGAGTGATTGCACCATCATTTTTCTGCAGCTTGAAGTTGGCCGGAATATCGAGGTCAGGCGTTATAATAGCCCGCCTGACTTGTGCACCTTTCCCGACCACTGAACCTGCCATTATCACGCACTCATCAATTTCAGCGCCTTCTTTAATATGGACATCCTGTGAAATAACCGATTTGCGGACCTTTCCTTCTATGATGCATCCTTCATTTATAAAAGATTCCTCTATTTCACAGGTTTCAGTCACTACTTGTGGGGGCAGCTGCGGATTGGAAGAAAATATTCGCCAAGCTGAATCATGGAGGACCAGCCCGGAGTCGAGATCCAGTAAATCCATATTCGCTTCCCATAAACTATCCACCGTGCCCACGTCTTTCCAATAGCCTTTATAAGGATAAGCAGCCATCTTTTCGTTGCCTTCAAGCATTGCCGGAATGATGTCTTTTCCGAAATCATGGCTGGAATCTTCGTTTTCGGCATCTCTTGCCAAATACTCCTTGAGTTTTTGATAGTTAAAAATGTAAACGCCCATTGATGCCAAATTGCTTTTTGGGTCTTTCGGTTTTTCAACAAATCGCGTTACCTGCATTTGATCATCCGTCTCCATCAGCCCAAAGCGGCTGGCTTCTTCCCACGGAACTTCAATGACCGAGATGGTAGCAGCAGCTTGTTGTTTTATATGAAAATCGAGCATCAGCATATAATTCATCTTATAGATATGGTCCCCTGACAGAATCAGCACGTACTCGGGCTGATGCGCCTCCAAAAATTTCATGTTCTGGAAAATTGCATTTGCCGTACCGTCATACCATTTGATGCCGTCAGCTTCTGCATAAGGCGGAAGCATTGTGACGCCGCCATCGCGGCGGTCAAGGTCCCAAGGGGTTCCGAGACCAATATATTGATGCAAAAGATGCGGTTGATATTGTGTTAAGACACCGACTGTATGAATCTCGGAATTGGTGCAATTGGATAAAGGAAAATCTATGATGCGGTATTTTCCGCCAAATGGAATTGCGGGTTTCGCAACCGTGTAAGTAAGTTCTTTCAGCCGGGTTCCTTGCCCGCCGGCCAACAGCATTGCAACCATCTGCTTTTTCAATCCGCTTCGCTCCCTTTCTCTATCGATTTCCAGATACACATCGTAAACGCAGGCAATTCAATTTTAATCGACCTTTCCTGGCCATCTGCACTGACACCTTCAGCTGGAGCTGTGCGAGTCATACTGCTCTGGACCCCTCCATATTCGGCAGCGGCACTTGAAAAGACTTGTTCATACTCCCCGCCACCCGGTACTCCTACACGAAACTCCGGGTATGCATGGTTGGAGAAATTGCAAAGGACGATGCAATCGCCTTCGGGATTTTTCCCTCTTCGAATAAAAGAAGCAACACTTTGTTCATGATTATCCGCATCAAGCCATGTAAAACCCTTCGGATGATCGTCCAATTGATACAACGAGACCTCCCCTTTATAAAAAGCCAGCAGATCTTTAGTAAAGTAAGCCATCCGTTGATGCGCATCCGTTTCAAGAGAGGCCCAGTCCAGTTCCGGCTTAAATTCCCATTCGTCAAAATGGCCGAATTCCTGGCCCATGAATAATAGCTTTTTACCGGGATGGGTTATCCAAAAGCCCAGCAGCAAACGCAATTGGCTGAATTTCTCTTCTATTGTCCCCGGCAACTTATTCAATAATGATTTTTCGCCATGAACGACTTCGTCATGCGAAAAAGCTAAAATATACCGTTCATCGTATTGATACATAAGTGAAAAATTCATCTTTTCGTGGTGCTCCGACCGTTCCGATGGCTGCTCTTTCATATAGGCAAGCGTGTCGTGCATCCAGCCGAAATTCCATTTATAATCAAAACCGACTCCATTGTCTTCCAGGGTATGCGTCACTTTCGGATGCCCCCACGCATCTTCGGCAATAAGAATGGAATCCGGAAACGCTCGTTTCAAACCGGAAACCAGATTCCTCAAGAAACCTTTACCTTCTGCATTGAAAGGCCGGGACTCCTCGTTGGGTATGAACAGCTGAGTGATGACTGCATCCATACGAAAGCCGTCAAACTTGAATTCATCCAGCCAATAATGGGCACTGGATAATAAAAAACTCACCACTTCCCCTTTTCGGATATCAAAATTCAAGGTGCCCCAATCATGATTCACTCTTCTTTCTTCACGGGATTCTTCGTATAGCGGTTTTCCGTTGAATAAAGAAAGCGCAAAAGCATCACTGCAGAAGTGTCCGGGAATCCAATCCAAAAATAATCCGATTCCATTTTCTGCACATACGGAAACAAAGTATTTTAAATCGTCTGCGGTTCCGTAGCGTATTGTAGGGGCAAAATAGCCCGTTGCCTGATACCCCCATGACTCATCGAGAGGATGTTCGGTGATCGGCAGGATTTCGATATGTGTAAAACCCAGGTTTTTCACATAAGGAACCAGTTCATCAGCCAATTCCCGGTAAGTCAGAAAACCCCCTTGTTCGTTCCGTTTCCAGGTGCCGATATGTAGTTCATAAATTGCCATCGGCTTTTCGACATGGTTCTCAGCAAGTGTTTTCTTTTCCCTCATAACCGCCTCTTGCCATTTATGCCGGGAAGGTTCTGCAATTACCGATTTTGTTTGAGGCCTCATTTCTCCTTGTCTGGCGTAAGGATCGGATTTCTCGAGAAGTTCACCGTTTGGCAAAAGAAGTTCATAGATATATGAATATCCCGTCAAGTCCCCAGGCACACGCGTTTGCCAAACCGTTTCATCATATGGCAGCCGGTTCATTTCATAGGAATTCCGCTCGTTCGATATCGGATTGAAAACCACAGCAGTCACTTTTTCCACCTCTGGTACCCATAAAGTAAAAGAAGTGTGACCCTCTTCCGATTTGACTCCAAAATAACGGTAAGCATCTGTCATACGGCCTTCATGGAAGTCCTTCAATTTTTCTGCGGTCAATTCTTCATCCTGAATGATCATGTTCAATCCCTCCTTACATCGCCTTTCCTTAATTATCTATCTTTAGTAGATTCTACACGCCGCATGATAATCCTTTGTAAATTAACCAAATTTTTTGTTAATTATATTTCAAATATATATTATTGTTCTTTTTTCATCAGTTGTTCGAAATATTTACACATAATTTTAAAGTCCGGGACTTGTTTGAAGGCACTATATCCTCTACGCTTATAAGGATTCATGAAAGAAGAACTTTAGAAAGGACGGGTACTATTGCTGAAAACGAAATGGTTTAGTCTTTTACTGGTGCTAGCTCTTTTCCTTGCCGGATGCGGCCAGGAAATAAAAGATCCCGTCAATTGGGAAATAGAAGATTTTACTTTTACCAATCAAAATAACAAAGACGTCAGCCTGGCAGATCTGCAAGGCGAAGTTTGGCTGGCGAAATTCGTATTCACTAATTGCACGACGGTCTGCTTGCCGATGATGGCGAATATGACCGAATTGCAGAAGCAATTGAAGCAGGAAGGACTTGATGTGAGAATCGTTTCTTTCAGTGTGGATCCGACGGTTGATACTCCGGAAGTCTTAAAGTCGTATGCTGAGAATTACGGCGCGGACCTTAGCAATTGGGATTTGCTGACGGGGTATTCCCCTGAAGAAATCGATGCATTCGCGATGGAGAACTTTAAAGTCGTTGCCAGAAAACCTGCGAATGAAGACCAGGTCGTTCATGGAACGTCTTTCAATCTGGTTGACCAAGAAGGTGTCGTCCGAAAATATTATGATGGCATTAATCCCCCGACAGAAGAAATTATAAGCGACATTAAAATTTTGCTGGCGGAGGAATAAGCGATGCAAAAGATGAACATCTGGATTTTGCTTGGCATTTTGGCTGCAGCTGCATTTTTGATTTTCCTTTTTGTGCCGCGCGAGAATGTTCCCCCGCCTAATACAAGAGTAGTCTTGGAGCATACCTACCGGACTTTCATCGCCCCTTCATGCTTTCAAGAAGCGGACGCGACGAATTACCTTGAGGAATCGACCTTGCAGCAGGCCCGGGAACTGAATTACCCGCCGCATACAGAATGTACGGCTGAAGCTTTCGAAGGAAACGTGGAAAGCAGATTCACAAGCATTCTGAAAGAATTCGGTGTCATAGAAAAAGAATCAAAGGATTGGTAAACAGAGAACAGGCTGCGGACAAATGTCCGCAGCCTGTTTTTTATATGGTCCGTTCGATGAATTTCACGCAGACCGGTGATACAGTTTTTATTTCTTGCCTAAGTTCAATAGGCCGTCCGTCTTCCAGCTTCAAAACTGTCAGTGAATCCGATTTCTCATTAGCTGCAATCAGCCATCCTCCACCAGGAACCACTGAGAAATGGCGCGGTCCTGCACCGCCGCTGCTTGTGAATTCCGGGCTGTGAAGTTTGCCGCCTTCATCGATTTCGAAAGAGACGATGCTGTCGTGCCCTCTGTTCGAAGCGTAAAGAAATTTACCATCTTGTGATACAGCCACTTCGGCAGCAGTATTTTCTCCTTCAAAAGCTGTCGGCAAAAGTGATACTCGCTGAATTTGCCTAATTCCCCTTTCCTGCTCAAGCGAAAAAACTGTCATTGTTGAATCGAGTTCTCCAAGCGAATAAAACAACGGCCATTCCGGATGGAAAGCCAGGTGCCTCGGCCCGCTTCCCGGTTCGGCATCGAACGCATGGTCAAGCTCCAGTTTTCCGTTTTGCATATCAAGCCGATAAAAATAAATTGTATCCGTTCCAAGATCCGATACGGCAAACAATTCTTTTCCTGGAACCTGGATAACGGAATGTGGGTGGGCAGCATCCTGCCTTTCTTCGTTCGGTCCTGTTCCTTCATGCTGTACAGAATCGGCCATTTCACCGATTGCCCCGTCTTCTTTCAGTCCGAATACATTCACGTTACCGCCGGAGTAATTGACGGACAATAACCATTTGCCGCTTTGATCAATTGTGACATAAGCCGGATGATCGCCGTTGCCGCTGCTGCGGCTGTACTCTTTTATCATTTCGCTATCCAAATTGAAATTGTAGGATACCAGTTCACCATTGAAGTCTTCGCTGCCGGACACCGCCATTTCCAGCGACGGATGGACTGTGAGGAACGATGGACGTTCAATTCCGCTGACACCTGCTATCTCCTTCAACTCTCCCGCATCCGTATCGAACTGCCACAGCTTGATGCCTTTTTCATCCCGAGTCGCATAAGATCCTGTAAGCACATGAAGAATTGCCAAACAAAACTCCTCCTTCTGCATCGCCGATTTCCACTCACCTTCGGCTAAAGTTATATATAGCCTATCAAACCGAATTGGTTCAGGCTACTATGTAAGTCACATTTAAGAATAATCTTATCTACCGTTTCAATGATAAGAGAAATTTCCAGAGATATGGAGCAAAGCAGCGAAGACTCCCAGGGGAGGAGAGTGAACGCGGGTGAACAACCGTGCTCCTGCATCGCTCCGCTGCTTCATCGCAAAGACTTAGCCTCGCAGGGCGTCGGCTAATGTCTTCGAAGTTGTTTTGCGGAATATCGGCTACTAAAAAACCCACCCTCTGACAGGTGGATGAACGAGCTACAAAAGAATGCTTATCTGGATAAACAGTTGAACCATTATATAGAAGGCGATGGCATATTTTAGATTGAAACGGATGCCGTTGCGAATTCCACTCAAGCCATTCAAGCTGCTTAATATAATGACCGGCATGACAAAGGGCGACAGGATAATGGAAATAACGCTGCCTGAAGTTACCGCAAGCACGATCAATTCCGGTGGATACGGTAATACTGCCCCTTCCAGAATCCCCGTCACCAGTACAATGACCGGCAATGGACCCAATCCGATAAACCCGAGAATGATCAGGATGAACGGAAGGAGCAGCAGGATATTCAGAAACGGAACGAGTTCTGTGATGTAATCCATGCCATCGACAACGTATGCGCCTGTGCCTGATTTATTCAGCGCGTAAATCATCAATCCAGCAGACAACAGGATACTGAACTGCTGCGCCTGCCTGGAAATCCCATTCGCGAAATATTTTTTGCCATCCGCCATGTAATTCCCCATTCGCTTTTTAAGCAGGAAATAAAGCAATGTCCAAAACAGGATGACCAGCGGAATCACTACAAGAAAATCGATATTCCAGACTTCGTGAATGAAAAAAATTGTACCGAACAAGGATACAAACAGGAAAACGAATTCCGCTACATCCCAGTTCCATTTGCCTGTGTTCCGCGAGTTTTTGATTGCTTTGCCAATTTCAGTGCGGAGAACCGCAGAAAAGTCTTCCCCATCTCTTTTTTCCTGCCGATAGGCAAAAAACGCGCCCAGCAGACTTCCGCCAGCAGCTGCAGCAAAGCCCAGTACAACTGACTTCCACAAAGTGGCGCCTAAAGCCTCTACAGCAAAAATAAAGCTCGGGATGCTGATGACCCATAGGGTGGACAAGGCAAAGCCACGCAAAATAGCAGTGCCTTTAAATTGCTCCCACGCCTCACTTTTTTGCTCTTTCAAGAACGAATCAATGAAACTGTACATCATTGGAACCGCTCCAAACAGGAGAAAATGGGAAATGATTTGCGTCATTCCCGTTAACCCTAAGTAGAATTTCCGGCTTTCATTAAGAAATTTATGGCCATAACTCATTATTTCATCAATATAAGGTTCTTCATTCAACACCCAACTAATCATCGGCACAATAAGCAATAGCGAAATCAGGCTGCGCATCTGCAGGAAGCCTTCAGCCAGGCCTTCTATCAAAGAGCCTTTCGTAAACAGAATAACGCCCACCGCAATGGTGGACAGGAAAATCGGTAATTGCATTTTATTGAGCGGCAACAGAATCAGTCCGAAAATCAAAGTCATTAATCCCAGGACAGACAATATATTGAACAAAGTTTCATCGAAATAGAAATAAGTGATGAAATGAAGGAATGCATAAATCGATACCGAAAAGGTAAAACCTTTTGCTGCAATACCTTTCATAGTTCCTCCTCCTTTCCGGTTTAATCCAAAGTTCCCTCTATTCTACACCTGTAAAGCATGATAAAAAGTTTACAGGTCTAAAAAAAGACATAAAATTAAATTTTTTTAATAGGAATAGTTTTAATTCTATAATATTTAATGATATGCTGACTTCAAACAATCAATTATAATATATCTGGGATACGGGCGCACAGCGTTCCTCTGGATTTCCTTCATGAATTCCCGATGAAAAAAAGCTGTATTCAATTCTTAACCGAAGGGCTAGTTTTTCAAGATAAATTAAGTCGTTTGATAGTATAGGAGGAAATAACGTGGGTGTAACTAGAGACTTTTTTATTGCTTTGTCCAAAAACCAATTATTGAACAGCGGTGCAAAAAAATGGGGCTTAAAACTAGGAGCCGGCAAAATGGTAGCCGGAACCGATATTGATAGTGTAATGAAATCGGTTAAAGAATTGAATAGCATGGGCATCAGTGCCACAATCGACAATCTCGGCGAATTCGTATACAGCAGAGAAGAAGCGACTGTTGCCAAAGAAAATATCCTGCACACGATCGAAGCTATTCAGCAGCATGGCGTCAACGCCCATATGTCGATAAAACTGACACAGATAGGCCTTGATGTCGATTACGGTTTCTGTCTGGACAATATCCGGGAGATTGCAGAAGCGGCTGCAAATTACGACATATTCATCAATTTGGATATGGAAGATTACGCCCACTTGCAGCAGACGCTTGATATCCTGTTTGCGCTCCGGGATAAATATCCGAATGTCGGAACCGTTATACAAGCTTATCTGTATCGCTCAGAAAAAGACCTTGACCATCTGAAGGACGTACGCTTGCGTCTGGTAAAAGGTGCGTACAAAGAAATTCCTGACGTTTCCCTGCAAAGCAAGCAGGATATCGATGAAAACTTCCTGAAATTGATCAAGCTTCGCCTTTTAGGGAAAGCGTTTACTTCCATCGCCACCCATGATCATAATATCATCAATGAAGTGAAGAAATTCGTGGAAGAAAACAATATCCCTCACGACCGTTTCGAATTCCAGATGCTTTACGGTTTCCGTACGGAAATGCAGAAGGAATTGGCTGCTGAAGGTTTCGCTTTCACGACTTATGTACCTTTTGGCCAGGACTGGTATGCCTACTTCATGAGACGTTTAGCGGAACGTCCACAGAACATCAACCTTGCTCTGCGCGGCATCGTATCGAAATAAATAGAAAAACTCATAAAAAGGAGACACGGACAAAATCCGCGTCTCCTTTTATTTATCCTCGTCCAAGGTTCTAACCCGCAGTGGGGGCAGTTCCTGTGACAGCCGATTGCGGTATTGTTCGTATTGCGGCGGCAGCTTAAGTTCCTGCCCCAATGATTCGACCGGTTCATCGACTGCGAATCCAGGTGGATCGGTGGCAATTTCAAAGAGGATGTCTCCGTACTCACGGAAGTAAATGGAATTGAAATAATTCCTATCCTGCACTGGAGTTACACCGAGCCTCCAGTTTTCAATTTTTTCCTTCCAATCGAGCTGGTCAGCATCGTCTTCAGCCCGCCAGGCAATGTGGTGAACTGTGCCAATTCCCATTTGCCCGGTGCCTTGCCGCTCCGTCATGACATCTATGATATTGCCAATTTCCGCCGTCGACTTAAAGCGGATAATATTGCCCTCTTCGCCAACTTTATCGAGTCCCATAACCGACTCCAGCAATTCCCATGTTTTTTCGGCATTGGCTGAAAAAAGAAGAGCTCCAGCAATTCCCTTGATGGCTGTTTCTTTGGTAATTTCACCGAAATCCCAAGAACTGTTTTCTCCTTCGGACCGTTCCACCAATTCCAGAAGCAGTCCATGCGGGTCTTCAAATCCTATATATTTCTCGTTGAATTTTTCATTTTCGATAAAAGGGATCCCGAATTTAGTTAGGCGCTTCTTCCAAAACTCCAGACTGTTCGGCGGCACAGCAAACGCTGTCACCCCGACCTGTCCGTCTCCGACCCTTCCGCGGTAAGCATTGCCCCAAGGGAAAAAGGTCATAATTGTTCCCGGTGCCCCTTCACTATTGCCGAAATAGAGATGATAAGTTCCCGGATCATCAAAATTGATTGTTTTTTTCGTCAGGCGCAATCCTAAAACACCTGCATAGAAATCCACGTTTTGCTGCGCATCGCCAACAATGGCGGTGATGTGGTGAATTCCTGAAATTTTATTCGCCATTAACTATCCGCTCCTTTTCTTAACGCTTTCCGTCTATCATCGTAGCAAACAGCTATCTCGAATCACAGGCAATCGACATTGCAGTATAAACTTTTATTACTCCGGTTTGCTTTCTTCATGCTTATCTTTCTTAGCTTGTTCATGTTCTCCCGCTTCCTCTAACTCTTCTATATCTTCCTGTTTATCTTTTTCAATTTCTGCTTTGCGCTGTTTTTCTTCATTCTTAGTGTCTGCATTTTCTTCAGCGACATCTTTTTGGTGTTCTTTCACTTCTTCAATTTTCTCCATTTCTTCCTGGTACTGCTCTTCCACTTCGGAGGTTCCAGGGATGAAAGGCTCTTCATTATAATCGGTCCGTTTGCCGTAGCGCAGCATTTCATAAATGATCAGCCCGTTATTCGGCATACCGTTGGCTGTTTTCATGGGAACGACATCAAAAAGGACATAATAGAAGGCATAGAAGATAAATCGATTCCAGAACGTCGTATATTCTTCAAGCATATCATTCGCCAGCATGGCGTTGATGACCAATGCTACTATGACATTCATCAAAATGGGACCAGCATATAACATGATATAGGCGAATTTCCCTTCCCTTTTCAGAGAATCATAGGAAAACCAACTATAAAGGTGATAATATTTTCGGATATCAAACATCCCGATTTTGATGATTCTTGGTCCTGACCCAACCGTTAGACGGGGATTTTTTACACCGAGCAACATGCTCACGATAACGTATCCCATTTCACGAAGGAACACGACAACCGGGAGAATGATGAATGCAGAAATTACTAATGCCACTAAATCTGCTAACCCGAACATATATAGCCCCCTATTCACTTATGAATTCTCTTTAAAACATTACCTATTTATTTACCCCTTCTTTGCAAAAAGAACCCCAATTTGTGTATATTACAATTTTTAGGCAGTTAGTCTCTTTCTTTATTACAATCATTACAGATAGGATGAACTTACTAGCCAGGAATTAACAGATCATGACGTTGGGATGTGCTTTATGAAAAAACCAGCTAACTTTATGCTAAATAGAATATGGATTTTCTCACTGCTCATCGGGTTGGCACTGCTGGCGTTTTTAACTTTGGAAGACTTGGGGACGCCTAAAGAGGCTGTCGCTTCCAGAGAGCCAGCCGGGTCGGCAGTCTTTGCTCCACCTCCTCATATAGAAGAAGTGCGGGCGGAAGTCACTGTAATTTCTGATCTTATTTACGAAGAGGATTCAGGCGCGCTTCTTGACCTTTATATTCCCGCAACCCTCGATGAACCGGTACCGGTGATTTTGTGGATTCACGGAGGCGGCTATGTTGGCGGATCAAAAAACAGCCGGCGTGATTATGCGACGACACTTGCCCACGACGGCTATCTTGTAGCCAATATAGATTATGGGCTTGCCCCTGAACAGCTTTATCCCGGGCCAATTTTCCAGGCCAACGCCGCGCTGGAATATCTTCAGAAGCATGCCGCTGATTTTGGCGGCGATATGAACCGTGTATTTATCGGCGGCGATTCTGCCGGTGCGCAAATCGCAAGCCAGCTAAGCGCCGTTATCTCCAATAGTGGATTGGCAGATAGAATGGAGATTATGACGGCCATCGATCCGGAAAAATTGCGCGGCGCTATATTGTTTTGCGGTTTATACAATATGGATACAGTCAGTGCCACCGGATTTCCCAACATCAATTATTTTTTGAATACCTATACGGGAACCGCTGCATTTGAAAGTTTCATCGATTTGAAAGAGCTGTCTACTGTCCGGCACATTACGCCGGATTTTCCGGATACGTTCATTTCAGTCGGAGATGGTGATCCACTGGCTCCGCAATCCGTCGAACTCGCAGAAACGATCCAGTCACAAGGGATAGCGGTGGAAACGATGTTCTTTGAGGGCTCGGAAAAAAATCTGCAGCATGAGTTCCAGTATGCGCTGGACACACTTGATGCACAGGAAACTTTAAGCAGAACTTTGCATTTCCTTTCAATTAAAAGCAGATAAAAAGACTCCAAATGAGCTATTTCCCGCTCATTTGGAGTCTTTTGTCAATTCTGGCTCAATAATTTTTCAGAAGCTGCTGCCGATTTCGGGCTTGATGCATCCACTTTCGCTTTACGTCCCGCCGGAATCATATTAAACACGATATTCAACACAATCGCCGTTATACTGCCCGCCACAATGCCGTTGCTCGTTAGGATCTGAAAGCTTGGCGGCACCAATGCAAAAATTTCAGGAACCACTGTTACCCCAAGCCCAATTCCAACCGAGCAGGCAACAATCATCGAGTTTTCTGTAGACTCTCCCATTACTTTACCAAGCATTTTTATCCCTTGAGAAATAACCATCCCAAACATTGCCAGCATCGCACCGCCCAGAACGGCCGTAGGAATAATGGTAGTCATCGCCGCAATTTTCGGCACAAAGCCGAGTGTGATGAGCATCATCGCTGCGATAAAAATAATCTTCCGGGATTTGACTCCAGACATTTGGATTAACCCGACATTCTGTGAAAATGCCGTATATGGGAAAGCATTAAAAATGCCGCCCATCACTATAGCCAAGCCTTCCGCCCGGTAGCCTTTCGCCAAATCCTTTTGTTCCAGCTTCTTTTTCGTGATATCGCTTAATGCGAAATAAACGCCCGTCGATTCAACCAGCGATACCATCGCTACCAATGTCATTGTCAGAATGGCAGACCATTCGAAGGTCGGCATGCCGAAATAGAACGGTTTGACCATGTGGAAATACGAAGCTTCGGCGATTGGCGCAAAATTTACCAACCCCATAAATCCAGCAACGAGCGTTCCACCAACAAGTCCGAGCAAAATCGAAATGGCCCTGACGAAGCCGGTCGAAAATTTATAAAGTAAAATGATAAACAGCAACGTGCCGAATGCCAATGAAATATTGGCTGTGGAACCGAAATCGGCTGCCCCCTGTCCGCCGCCCATATTATTGATGGCTACAGGGATTAACGTAATCCCGATAATCGTTACGACAGAACCGGTGACAATCGGCGGAAAGAAACGCACAAGACTGCCAAAGACACTGCTGATCAGTACAACTAACAGACCTGAAGCTATAATTGCTCCATAAATTGCGGAAATCCCGTATTCACCTCCGATGGCAATCATTGGCCCAACGGCTGTAAACGTACAGCCGAGCACGACCGGCAGTCCGATGCCGAAAAAGCGGTTGCTGACAATCTGCAGAAGTGTGGCAATTCCGCACAGTAAAATATCAATCGATACCAAGTAAGTCAATTGTTCAGAGTTGAGACCCAGGGCCCCTCCGACTATTAACGGAACCAATACGGCTCCGGCATACATCGCCAGTACATGCTGCAGCCCCAGAGCGGATTCGCCTAATAATTTTTTCATCGGACAGTCGCCTCCTCAAAAAATTCTACTTTTCCATTCTCCATAGTCTTGATGTTCGCCAGCGTTTCCACACGGATACCGCGTTCGCGAATCGTTTTCCCGCCCGGTTGGAAACCTTTTTCAATGACGATGCCGACGCCGGCAAGTAATGCGCCTGCCTGTTCAATAATTCCCAATAGCCCGAGAACCGCCTGTCCATTTGCCAGAAAATCATCCAGGATGAGGACAATATCATCTTTATCCAGAAAGTCCTTTGAAACAGAAATCTCACTGGTCACGTTTTTTGTAAACGAATGGACGCTTGCCGAATATAAATTGTCGGTCAACGTTAATGACTGGCTTTTGCGTGCAAAAACGGGCTTTACACCCATTTTGAGCCCTGTCATCATCGCAGGTGCAATCCCCGACGATTCAATGGTCAGTATTTTTGTGATGCCGGCTCCTGCAAAGCGTGATGCAAACTCTTCTCCAATTGCATCCATCAGCACTGGATCGATTTGGTGATTGAGGAAAGAATCCACTTTCAGCACCGATCCCGATAACACTCTTCCTTCTGATATTATTTTCTCCTGTAACTGCTTCATATCGCTGGTTCCCCTTTCGTCACGGCCAAGGGCATAAAAAATAGCCCTCAGAACCGTGCATCCATTCATAACCATGAGCGGAGCAATGTCCTTCGAGCTAAATCCGAAAGGAAACGCAAAGAAATATGCGCCAATAAGGGCATAGTCAATCGTTTCGTTGCTTCTCATAGTCGGTTTATTTATGGTAAACCGGTAGAAACTCGCGGGCCATATCCCCGCTATTATATGAGTGAATATTCTTTTAGAATGGTCCAATTATAGCATGTGGAAAGAATCAATCAAGAGGCATCTAAAATGTAAAAATTTTCTGACATAGGATTATCAATAAATTCTTAACACGCTTAATCATCAAAGAAAATTCAGGACAGCTTCACTTATACAAGATGAACGGCTTCTTTCCAATCTTTTTAAATGAAAAAATTGGAATTGATTGATTTTATTTAAATCAGACTATATATTTAGAGAGGCGAAATAACATTCCGCAGAAAAGAGTGGATTATATGAAATCCTGGTTTATGGATTGGAAGACTAAAATCCTTTCCTTTAATCGAAACGTTAAACTGTTTATGCTTGCCAATGTCCTGATACAAATCGGGATGGGCGTTTTCATGGTGATGTATAACCTTTATATAAAAGAACTCGGCATGCCCGAAACCGTTAACGGCAAAGTGATTTCCATGACAGCCCTTGCTTCAGCCATCATGCTGATTCCTGCAGGTTTTCTGAGCGATAAAATCGGACGAAAATGGATTATCATTGCCGGTGCTTTGTTCGGCGCCGTCACTTTATACTATCGAAGCTTCGCGGTTCTTGAATCCCCTCTTGTTACTGCAGCTTTTTTCACCGGTCTTTTCATGGCATTCGTCCAAGTATCCGGTGTGCCGCTTCTCGCCGAAAACTCGAGATCTTCTGAGCGGGTACATATGTTCAGCATCTATTTTGCTTTAATGACGGCCGCAAATGTTGTGGGCAGCCTGCTTGGAGGTATCGTATCCGACGTTTTCCAGGTCTATCTGTCGATGCCGGCGGTGGAAGCCATCCGCTGGTCGCTTCTATTTGGCGCCACTCTTTTCACAGCAGGGCTCTTGCCTTTATTCAAATTGAACAATAAAGTACCGGAACCTTCTGAAAAAGTGGAAACCCGAATTGATATCGAACCTGATGATCCCGGGTTAAAACGCAATTTGATCGTTATTTTCCACTTCTCATTCGCCAGCCTGCTTATCGGCCTCGGCTCCGGTTTGGTTGTGCCCTATCTGAATCTTTATTTTGCTAACCGCTTTGATGCTTCCAATGCCTATATCGGCCTGGTGCTTTCACTCGGTTCTGCCATGACCGCTGTCGCCATGCTGATTGGTCCGATGCTCGTCCGGCGGGTAGGCAAAGTAAAAGCTTTGATCATCTTTCAGGTCCTGTCGATTCCCTTCCTGATCCTAACCGCGTATACGACTTCCCTGTTCCTTGCTTCGTTAGGATTTTTACTGCGCCAGGCACTGATGAATGCGGGCAATCCAATCCAAAGCGCTATTGCGATGGAAGTCGTCCATGATAAATATAAAGGGCTTGCGAATTCCGTGAACCAGATGGTCTTTAATGTCGGATGGGCCACAATGGGTCCGGTTGCGGCCGGCCTGGTCATTGCTTTCGGTTCATATTGGGGCTACGCCTATGCATTTTCGATTACAGCCGGCTTGTATATCATTTCGTCCACTTATTACTACTTTATTTTCGGCAGAAGGAAGCTCAGTGAAGAGTAAAAAGAAAAGCGGGAACGGCCGCTCAGCTCCGACAGGTATAAGGCGAACCAGTGTAGTAGCTTTAGCCACGTAGCTGATTTGACTTATATCCCGAAGAGCTAGGCACTGGAGACTAGACACAAAGTGGCTTACGACTCGAGGAGTTGGCCGTTGGAGCCTGGACAAAGAAAAGCACCGGACCCATTATTGGGCCGGTGCTTTCTGCTTAATTATTAATATACTTTTCAAATACGTCCCCGAAATCTTTTACGTGATACTGATTTCTGACAGAAGTCAGCCAGGTAAATCCGAAATCCGTCAGTTTTGAATATTGTTCGTCCAATGCCACGTTTGAAGGACGGGAACTTTGGAGAATTCCTGCGGCTTTATCGAGGCTCTGGTTGGCCATATCTATTACAATTCCGTTTTCATATGTCATTTCCGCAATGCGCAACAAGGATTTATACAAATCCTTCAATTGTTCAATCTGGCTTTTCTGAACATCGATTTGAAATTGTTCAGCTCCCAGTTTGAATGTAATTTCTACATCAATATCTATTTTCCCCGCTGTCTCCAAAAAAACATCTGCAATCGGATGCCTTGAATAAGGATAGCGTTTTAAGGTTCTTTTCGAAGATACGGCACTTTCCCCATCCACATGGATTAAGGCCAGATTCGTAAAGCAATATTCATCAGATCTTGTTTTGATGAGGAAATATATCTTTTCCTGATCTTCATGCATGACATAATCATCGGAATCCGTCTTGTCAAAATCTTTCGGGTCGATTATTTTTCCGACATCGCTTAGGCCCAAAGCATCTGACGCCATTTTCTTGAACATTTCTTTTCCCCCTTTTTCTATTGAGAACAATTACATCTTCATTTTATCAAACACTGCTGATTTGGCTATAATCAGCCTGCCATTGAATTTGTAAATTTCACAAAAAAAAAACTGTTCCAAGGATCCAATTAAGGATTATCGGAACAGCTTTACCAATTGTTTTCTTAATTATTGCATTGGAGCAAGGACAGAGTTGACATATTCAGCAACCTGCTGGATTTCTTCTTCTGATAATACACCTTCAAACGCCGGCATACTGGATCCGCCGTTTCGAATACGCTCAAGTACTGTGTCCAGATCTTCAGCTGCCTCACTTTGCTGGAGGTTAGGGCCGTTATGTCCACCCGCTCCCTGGTCGCCGTGGCATGACAGACAGTTACTTTCGTAAATAGCCAGTCCTGCTTCAGTTTCGGCTTGAGGCGTGTCACCTTCTTCTCCGTCAGTTCCCCCTTCACCTTCTCCTTCGATATCGTCGTCTGCTTCCGGATTGCCTTCGTCTGTATCATCCACTTTGTCGTCAAAAGCTTCATCATCCTGAACTGGTGCGTCTCCGCCAACCGTTCCGGAATCGATTTCGCCATCAAGTGTGAACGTATAGACTTTATCGCCGTGTTTGGAACCTGCCAGCGAGTTACCGGCTGCCAGTACGGAAATGTATTGGACACCATCAATTTCGTAGGAAATCGACGGCGCATTCACACCCGCATCCGTTTGATATTCCCAAACCTGGTCACCTGTAGTAGCGTCATAAGCGATCAGGCGGCCGTCGTTATGCCCAGCGAATAACAGGTTCCCTTTAGTCACCAAAAGTCCGCTGTATGCAATAGCGTCCCAATCCACTTGCCATGCAATTGTATTGGTTTTTACATCGAGAGCTGTTACAGTCCCTCTTTGCGGTGCATCAGAAACCGGCTGCCAAACACTGCCGATATATTCATCACCTTCCGAAAACTCATTTTCACTTCGTGTTAAGGAGAAGTAATTATCATTACCCAATACATAAAAGTATTCTGTGTCCGGGCTATAAGCGGATGGCGGCCAGTTGGCACCGCCCTGAGGTGAGGGTTTCACCGTAACAGGCTCTTCCCAGAACGGGGTGAACAGCCCCCCGATTTCGCCATCGAATTCAGGTGCCAAATCACGTTCCACATCTTCCTCAGTCACTTCTTGCGGCACAAATCCATCACCCACTGGAATTGGCTGGGTCGGTGAAGTTTTTTGCCGCTCGTCCTGCGGAACTTCCTGTTCTTCAATGCCCACTAAAGGTTCGCCGTTCGTTCGGTCGAGAAAATAAACATAACCTGTTTTTCCTGCCTGCGCGATGCCTTTTCTCATTTCTCCATCCATTTCCACATCATATAAAATGACCGGGTTGGCAGGATCCAAATCCCAAATATCGTGGTGGACTTCCTGGAAATGCCATTGGTATTCTCCTGTATCCACATCTAATGCAAGAATGGAATCAGCAAATAAGTTATCGCCTTCACGCTGGCTGCCGTCCAAATCCGGAGATGTGTTGCCTGTCGCAAAGTAAATCATATTCAGTTCAGGATCGACTGCTGGCGTTTGCCAAACCGGCGCGCCTCCTGTCATCCATGCATCGTTATCATCCGGCCATGTATCGCTTCCCGGTTCGCCCGGTGCCGGTATTGTATAGAAACGCCATACTTCACGGCCGATATTGGCATCATAAGCCATGATTCTTCCGCGTATCCCATATTCCCCACCAGCTACGCCGGTATATACTTTGCCGTCATAATACAACGGCGCATTCGTAATGGTATAACCTTCATCCCACTGGGCAACAACTGTTTCCCAAATCACTTCGCCTGTTTCGATATCCAAAGCCACTAATCGAGCGTCAAGCAAAGTCGCAAAAATCATGTCATTGCCGACTGCAACGCCCCGGTTATTCCAGCCGCAGCAAACGGTATCAAGGCCTTCGGCAATTTCAGGCCGGTATGCCCAGATTTCTTCCCCGGTTACTGCATCGAGCGCTACAACATCATTCGCCCCTGTGGTGACATACATTACGCCTTCGTAAACAATGGGTGTAGCCTCACCTGAATATTTGAACTCCGTTCCCGAACCCAGGCTGGCTGTCCATTTACCGTTAAGATCAGCGATGTTATCCGTATTGATGGAATCCAAAGGCGAATATCTGCGGCTGTACATATCTCCGCCATGGAACATCCAGTCGCTGGTCGGGTACTCCACTTCAGGAACTTCACCTTGCTGAGGATCGGATGCGCCCAGTTGGGTAGCTGCTGTTTCCTCACCAGTTCCGGCGGTTTCTGTGCCGCCGCTCTCCTCGCTTTCATCATTGCCCATCAAAGTAGGCAAAAACACGATTCCTCCCACAATAACAATCAATGCAATCACCATTACAGTGACAATCTGCCACGTTTTCATGTCTGCACCCCTTTCTACTGGTTTGAATACGTGCCTGGTTTGAGTTTGCACTTCCTTTCTGTATATGTAATACCTTAGACATAGGGACATTCTAACCTTTAATTCCCTTTTTGAAATGAAGAAAACCGATTTAAACTGATTATTCTGAATATAATTTACGTATTTATTTACCTATCGCTTCTTCACCTTGTAAGTGAACTCAAGCTCAACTGTTTTTCCGGCACCCATCCGTACATGAAATTCCAAAGTACGCGAAGCTTTTACTTCATAATCATGGGTCGAGGATTCCATTTCCCAAATAGGGTCGCTGACTAAATGTTCGACAAGGACAGCAACATTTTTCTGCTTGCTGTTTTTAATTCTGTAGACGAAAGTAACGTATTCTGAACCGCCTGTGACTTTCCGGCTCTTTTCAAATGATTTATTGGTTAAGTCGAAAGTTTTGCCAATCGTTACTGTAATTTTCTCCTTGGCTGACATATGACTGATTTCATCTTCTCCGAGAAATTCCAACTCTCCATTCCCGCCATGCCCATAAAATTGTATGATTCCTTTTGGAAGCGGAATATTCAATCCCGGTAACTGAAGCTGTATAGATGCATTCTCTTGCCGATCTTCAATTCTGTATATTTTTTGAAAAACAGCATGTTGATTATGGAGAAATCGGACTTGTTTAAAGCCGCCTTCTGCAATCGAGAAAGTTCCCCCCACTTCGTAGACATTTCCTCAGAAAAGCCATACGGTTTCAGCTCTCCGGAGGAGTCTTTTGCATTGAACCGGCTGTTCTCCATGAGGGGAACCACTTCACCGGATCTTTTCAAAATGCCGGCAACCACTCTTAGTTGGCAGTTTTCAAAATCTCCTCCGGCATAGTTTGTGATTTTTATCCAGCCATTCAATATCATTTCTTCACCAAAAAGTTCAGCAACATAGTTTGCTTCCCAATTGAGGCCTGAAACCAGATAGTGCAAGCCGATATCAGTATCTTCATGCAAAGTTTCGATGCGGCAGGATATTGCAGGATCAATTTGAATTTCGGCACCTTCTGATGGCAGAGTAATATGTCCACCAGGGTTAACAAAGATTTCAGCGGTACCTTCAATTTTTCCAATAAAATCGGATTCAGCCTTCAGCAAACGAATCTTCGTTTCAGTGCCTGCCTCCAAATTCCCCACAGTAACTACCCGGCCAATATATTTTTTCAACAACTGCTCTTTATCTGTTATGCCCCTTTCGTAATCCTGTTCCAGGACAGCAGCCCCTTTGACGAAAAAGGAATCCGCTTCAATTCCAGCCGGTAGGTCCCCGATGACCAAGTGATTGATTTCTGTTTCAAGTTGCAGGCTTCTAACCTCCCTGACAGCCGCGAAATCATTATAAATTGTCAGTGCAAGTAATTTTCTGCTGTCCTTTCCTGAATGGAATATCATCAGGCACCTCCACTTCAACGATTGAAGTAATTCCTCAAGTATTGGATTGCTTCCTCCCGGCAACCGGCCGTCAATGGCGATCTTTTGGCATGTACGAGATCCCCGTAAAGCAAGTCATCAAGAAACCGTACTTCTTCCGCATATATTTTATCTTGCCCTGCATCCAGCACTTCCAAAGTCACATAGATGGAATTTCCTTGTTCTGCATAATCGATTATTGTAACTTGATTGCCCATATTGCCCTCCCGGAACTTCTGTTCAGCTGTGTTCATTTTTAATTATCCCTATAAGAGAATTTTATCACTTTCAGATTTTATTGCCATATATATCTGATTATTCTAACTATAATTTTCAAAGAAATTAAAAAGCCGTTAAGGAAGCAGTGTGGCTGCTCCTAAACGGCCTTGAATTGAATTCATACTAATACAGGCTTCCTTCACCGACCAGCAGCTCAGGAAAATCTTTTTCAATCATTTCTTCAAGTTGATATTCCTGCAAGATTTCAAGCAGCTCTTCTTCATCAGCTTTGCAATAATCCAATAACTCATTTTTGTCAGAGCCTTTAAACTGCAAAATATATTTCTTACGGCCATTTTTGGCTATCACATAAATATCCATCGGCCCATAATTTCTGATTGTCCTGAAATCCTGATTTTCGATTACAGACGCTGCATCCATTTTATCCAGATGCGTATAGATAAATGCCTCAGATCTTTTTACTTCCGCAGAAATAAAACTCATTTTTGCGTGATGCCTGTTGATGAAGCGCTCGGACAATTGCTGATGAAATGTAATCGTTTCCCATTCCACCCTGGTCCGGTATTTTTCGATAAATAATTCAGAAAGGACCTGGTGGCGGGTTACAGCAATCCAGTCCACCTTCTCAGCATGGCGGTCGATCAATGACATCGGCAAATGCTGGCAGACTGACAGGGAAGGCCATGACAGTTTATTGCTGTGCCGCTCGATAAAGGCAGGTGAAAGTCCTTTTGACTTCAACAATTCTTTTTTGCGGGAGACTATTTCCCAATACTGTTTAGGATTGAACGGACTTGCTTCATTTTCCAGCGTTTTAGCTTGCCGTTTACTCAGTTTCCCCAGCTCCGGCTCCCATATTTCGGCCTTCGCGAATTCCTCGATAAATGCTTCTGAGACTTTTTGGGTTCGGATCACTTCATCCCAATATAAGCGTCCACTGAATTCACGGATAAATTCTTCCGATAATTGCTGATGTCCCGAAACAAGATACCAGTTAACCTGCGCTTCATTGTCGCGGATGAATTTCTCTGATAAATTTTCTGTTTCACATATTGTATTCCACGAGACCGAACGCTTGTCTTTAATCGCTCTCGCTTCCATTAACTCGTTTAAATCACCAAACATTGCGTCCACTCTCTTTTCAAATAATATTCCGTTTCCCTCGTTCTTCGGCGACTGGTTGATTATACAAATAAAGCCCGCATACCGGCATAAACCGAAATGCGGGAAGTAGAGTCTTTTGATCATTTCTGCTGGTTCTCGGCAGTTTTCGTCTATTTAAGTTGTTATATAGAAGAGACGATTGATTTTATTGGCCGATTGCTTCTGCCGCACTTCCAAATCAATAGCTTGATATAGTTTTTCCTTATAGTAGCTAATATCCTTATCCTTCTCTCTTATGTTAACTCTCTTATTCCCCAAAGAAAAGAACTAAAACAGAAATATGTTGTTTTTGATACTAAATTGACTCCTTATTATCCTGAAACACTCATTGTTAAAGCTGAAGAAAAAAGAACAGCAAGTGAAAAACCCGCTGAAAATTTCCAGCAGGTTTCAACTTTCTTCTATTTGGTAGAATAGTAACAAACTACTTTTTCTTCTGTACGATTGCTACCGTACATCTTGATACGCAAATTAGACGATTTTCTTCATCCACAATCTTAATATCCCATACCATCGTCGTGCGCCCTTTATGCAAAGGAGTTCCAACAGCAGTAACAATGCCGTCACGCTTTCCTCTGATGTGATTGGCATTGATCTCCAGCCCTACCGCAATTTCATTTTCCTGATCAATGAGATGCCAGGTTCCTACACTCGCGACCGTTTCGGCGAGTACGACGGAAGCTCCACCATGAAGTTGGCCAAAAGGCTGATGTGTTGAAGAATTGACCGGCATGGTCGCAGTTACTTTATCTTCTGTTATTTCTCCCATTTCAATTCCCAAAACACCAGCAATCGTTTCTTCTACAGGTTTAATCTGCACAGTGAATCCCCCTTTTTGATAGTCGCATGTTTCTGATATAATCATGGCAAATATTACAACTATTGGCAATGGCTTTTCCTGATTCATCTTTATATTAAAAAGGAAAAATTCAATTACCCCTTCCTCACCCTTTCAAGCCTTGTTTTCATTTTTGTAATCTAATTGTAACAATAAATCGTATTGCCTATTCTAATCGGTACAGATAGAATAGAGAGTACTAAAATTACTAAGCACACTTTACTGTTTAACTATAAAAAATTACCACATAAAGGGAGAGAAACTATGAATAAAATTGCCTTTTCAGTAATTGCATCCGGCTCCTTGGCCCTTTTAATCGGAGTTGCAGATGCAGAAGCAAGTTCCACTTATACTATTAAATCCGGCGACAGCCTGTGGAAGATCGCCAGCCAGCATAATGTTTCAGTAGCTAACTTGAAGACCTGGAATAACCTTTCTTCTGACGCTATTTTCCCAAACCAGGTTCTCAAAGTGGCAGCCGCAGCAACCGGCAGTTCAACCACTGCGCCTGCGCCAGCACCGGCTCCTGCTCCTGCTCCTTCACAGCCAGTCACCAATACGACTAGTACATATACAGTAAAATCCGGCGATACTTTATCTAAAATTGCCTCCTTACATAAAACAACTGTCAGCAAAATTCAGCAACTCAATAAAATTTCCGGCCATCTGATTTACCCGGGACAAAAACTTTTAGTGAGCGCAGCTGCTTCTGCTCCTGCAGTTACTGCACCAAAACCGCCGGTTACAGCAGTTCCCGCTCCAGCTCCAGCGGCAGGAACTGCCAGAACCTATAAAGTTGTCAGCGGCGATACATTAACAGGAATCGCATACCGCAACGGTATTTCTGTAACTCAGTTAATGAACTGGAACGGCCTTACTTCCAGCATGATCCGTGTTGGCCAAGTCCTTAAAATTGAAAATTCCACAGCGGCACCTTCAACAACACCAGTATCCAATCCGGCTCCACCGGCAGCGAATGATACAGTGGGCAAAATTGTGGAAACGGCAAAATCACTTGTCGGCACCCCTTATGTGTGGGGCGGTTCTACGGTCAGCGGATTCGACTGCAGCGGTTTCATCTATTATGTGTATAACCAGGCCGGAGTGAAAATTCCACGCACCAGCACAACTGGATACGATTCACGCTCATACGATATCAGCTCTCCACAAGTCGGCGATTTAGTGTTCTTTGAAAACACATACCGAGCAGGAATTTCCCACATGGGCATCTATATCGGCAACAATCAGTTCATCCATGCAGGCGGCGACAAAGTCCAAGTCACAAGTTTGGACAGTAGTTACTGGAGCAAGCACTTCGCTGGCTACAAACGTCTTTATGCAATGGATTAATTTCAAACTTCAGCCTCTCTTCCGTAAAATCGGGAGAGAGGCTTTTTTCTTTTACAAGGTCAATCATGTGAATAAGTTTTTCTTTATTTATAATGATTATCATTTAGAATTGATTTTAATTTGAAAAATGTTATTATTAAATAGTAAAGTTTAAAAAAATGAGAATGAGGTGTTCGATTCATGAGTACAAACAAAACAGGTTTAACAACTAGCTGGGGTGCCCCAGTCGGAGACAACCAAAACTCACAGACTGCCGGCCAGCGTGGCCCTGTCCTACTGCAAGATGTTCATTTGCTCGAAAAGTTGGCGCATTTCAATAGAGAACGTGTACCTGAACGCGTAGTTCACGCTAAAGGCGCTGGCGCACACGGTTATTTCGAAGTAACTCAGGACGTTTCAAAATACACTAAAGCTGCTTTCCTTTCTGAAGTCGGTAAAAAGACAGATATGTTTGCCCGCTTCTCAACAGTAGCAGGTGAAAACGGTTCTGCGGATACAGTTCGCGACCCACGCGGATTCGCTTTGAAATTCTACACAGAAGAAGGAAACTACGATCTAGTCGGAAACAACACGCCGATCTTCTTTATCCAAGACGCGATCAAATTCCCTGACTTTATCCATACACAAAAACGCGATCCAAAAACGCATTTGAAAAACCCTAACGCAGTGTGGGACTTCTGGTCATTGTCACCTGAATCCTTGCACCAAGTTACTTACTTGATGGGTGACCGCGGAATTCCTGCAACACTTCGCCACATGCACGGTTTCGGAAGCCACACATTCAAATGGACTAACGCTGAAGGTGTATCCCATTGGGTGAAGTACCACTTCCTGACTGAACAAGGCATCAAGAACATCACACAGGAAGTAGCTGACAAAATTGCCGGCGAAAACCCTGATTTCCATACAGAAGACTTGTTCAACGCTATTGAAGAAGGCGACTTCCCTGCTTGGAAAATGTATGTACAAATCATGCCTTTGGAAGATGCGAACACGTATCGTTTCGACCCATTCGATGTAACAAAAACATGGTCACACAAAGATTACCCGTTAATCGAAGTTGGCCGCATGGTACTTGACCGCAACCCTGAGAACTATTTCGCAGAAGTTGAGCAGGCAACCTTCTCACCTGGCACACTGGTTCCTGGTATCGACGTATCACCGGACAAAATGCTGCAAGGCCGCTTGTTCGCTTACCACGATGCTCACCGTTACCGCGTAGGCGCCAACCACCAAATGCTGCCGATCAACGCAGCGAAAAACCAAGTAAACAACTACCAGCGCGACGGCCAGATGAACTTTGGCAAAAACGGCGGTGGTTCAGTTTACTACGAGCCAAACAGCTTTGATGGACCAACTGAAACAGCAGCTGCTAAACCAGCTCCACTTGAAGTAACAGGTGTGACTGATTCAGTGCCATATTTCAAAGAAGATTTCTACACACAGCCAGGCGACCTATACCGTCTGCAAAGCGCTGAAGAGCAAGAGCGCCTTGTAAACACGTTTGTCGGCGGATTGAGTGCTGTAACTTATGACCACATCAAACTTCGCATGATCGAGCATTTGTACAAAGCGGATGCCGAATTCGGTTCACGCGTAGCAGCAGGATTGAACCTTCCTGTCCCTGGTCTTGCAGAAACAAAATAATTTATTGAGAATTGATGGTTAATATTCTCAATTAGCAGCCGGCCCATTTTATGGGCCGGCTTTTTTGCGGTTTTTCGGTGGATTTATGGAATTGGGCGTATTTAGTACAAAGTCGGGCATAAATAACAAAAAGAGGATGTCGGCACAACTCATGCCTGCATCCCCTCTCCATCTTTTATTCGCGTTCCATTTCAGTAACTAACGCTTCCACCATATCCTTGCCATTCTGGATGCATGCACCGATTCCGACTCCGTAATAAGATGCGCCGGCCAATCGAACATTCGGCAGCTGGTCAGCCAGCTTCCGCTCCAATCCTTCAACCGCTGCTTTATGATTCATATTATAATTCGGCATATTTCCGTTCCAGCCGGTGACTTCCACTGATTTCGGCTCCGCTGCAAGATTCAGGCTCTTGCGGATATCCTCCAGTGCCACAGCCGCCAGCTGCTGCTGCGACATTCCCTTCAGTTCGTCAAATCCCGGATTTGAGCTCTTATAAAATAAGCGGACAAGCAAATGACTGTCTTTTGACGTATGCTGCCATTTACGGCTCGTCCACGTGCAGGCATTGCACCGGAGATCCGTATTATCGGAAACAATAAACCCTGTGCCGTTCTCCGGCAGTTCCGCTTCCGCTATATCAAAACCGAGGTAAATGCTGATAAGTGATGAGTTGTGCAATTGATTGAATTCCGGCTCTAATTCCGGCAGATTTAAAACCTGCTGAGCCAAATGATGCGGAGTCGTCATGATGACGTAATCCGCTTCCACTGATTCGCCATTTTCCATACTGAGTGTAACGGTTTCTCCATTTTTCTGAACCGCCAAAATTCCGGTGCCTTTCATGATTGTGACATCCGTCAGCGTTTCTTCCAGCCGGTCGATCAGAACCGACATGCCTTCATCAAATGACAGGAACTTTTTATTGGCCGCACCCTGGAACTTGGCTTTATTGGCGCCCAGCCCTTTTATGATGCTGCCGTAGTCGTTTTTATAATCGACCAGATAAGGCAGCGTCGAAGCCAGCGTCAGGTCGTGTAATTTACCCGAGTAGACGCCTGATAATACAGGTGCAATCTGCTTCTCAACCAATTCCTTTCCCAAAAAGCTCTCGAGAAATTCGCCAATCGAGCTGTCGCGGGTGAAATGCTCATTCTTCGTTTCGAAATCCTTCAGCGCCTCCTGCTTGCCCTGTTCGGAAATAAGCGTGGAACTGAACAGCGCCGCTTCATCCATCGGGATTCCGAACACCGTATCCGCCGGAATCGGATGCAATCCGCTGTCTGTGTACAGATAAGAGATGCCAGTGCCGTTATAAACCACGCGATCCTCAAGGCCCAGCTCTTCGACCAGCGGCCAAACGCTTCCGTGTCTTGCCACAATCGAGTCTGCCCCTGTTTCCATGATGAATTCGCTGTCTTTGACGGTGCGGATTTTGCCGCCGAGCTCTGTATTTTTTTCGATCAATACCAATTCAATATCCAAATTCTTCTGCTGCTTGAGCTTCTGAAAATAATGCATAGCGGAAAGGCCCGTGATGCCGCCTCCGATAACTGCCACTTTTTTCATGCCAACCACACTCCTTACTGTTGCTTCTATTTTATCAATAAAAACGGCAATCTGCAGTCAGGGATATTTGTATTCTAAGTGAACGACTGGCAGGCGGTTTCATTTGTTAGAAGCCATACCATAAACGTGATAGTATGGTAATAAAGTAATACGAGAATGAAGGAGAGTTTGTAAATGCAAAACCCTATCGATAAAACGATTATGGAAAGACGATCCATCACTAATTTCAAGTTGGACCCGGTCGACATCGATGAAATCATCGAGCTGCTCGATATCGCCAAATGGGCGCCTAACCATAAAGTCAATGAACCTTGGCGCTTCCTGTTGTTTGCAGAAGCCGGCAAAGAAAAATTTGTGGAGGCGTTTCTTGGCGCCGCTTCAAAAGTTAACGGCGCACCTTCACCGGCTGCGCTCAATAAAGCCGAGTATTTCCGTGACATCCCGCTTCACTTGGTCGTCGTCATTTCTGAAGATCCGCGCCAAAAACAGCGCGATGAAGATCTTGGCGCTGTCGCTTCCCTGCTTCAGAACTTCCAGCTGGCAGCGTGGGAACGCGGAATCGGCATGATCTGGCGTTCTAACGACTGGATTTATAAGCCGGAATTCCGTGATGCGCTTGGTGTTCAACCAGGTGAGAAAATTGTCGCCACGATGATGATCGGCTATCCGCAGACGGTTCCGCAAAAACGCGAACGGACGCCTATCCGTGAGAAACTGACGGTTATTACAGAATAGACAGCTTGTGAGGGGACTCTGATTTTCAGAGTCCTTTTTGTTATTTTTTTAGAAAAAGGCTTCGCGGGCGCGAAGCCTTCCTTTAAGGGACTTGAGTTTTTCGCGGAGCGAAAAACATCCGCTGTTTTACCTGCACTTTGAGTGAGGGCGAGTTGTTGGAAATCATTCCGCCGTTTTTTGTTATAAACTGCAGATTATTGGTACTCCGCACATATTTTTCACTCAGCACACATAAATCCTTCTCACCGCACATAAAATCCGTTTACCGCACATAAAAGTCAGGAAAACAGAAAATATGCTTCCCGAGCCAGGAATATCAAAAAAAGATGACGCAAAATCTGCGCCATCTTTTTATTTCAACACCGACATCGCCCCAACCGCTCCTGAGTACTCCCCGTTCTCCAGAAACAGCGGTACGGCGCCTCTTAAAACCGTATAGCTTTCTACCACTTCTTTTAATAATGGATTATGGAAGAAAGACGAGCCGATATAGATGATTGTGGAATTCTTGCATTGTTTCGCCGCATGCACGCTGACGGTGCTGACCGTTTCCCCAACCAGGCCGATGACAGCGGCGAGCAATTCCTCTTTTGATAATTCGTGGGCGACTTCAAAGATTTTATTGCCGAAATTACTGGCTGTCAGCTCACCGGAAATCGGCGGCGTTTTTCCTTCGTAGATATGTTTCACTTTCAAGTCGATCCGATCACGCGAACCAGTGCGCGCCAAAGAAACCATTTCTTCATAATCCATCACGCCGGTCAATAATCGGCTTAATCCGACCAATGTACCACCGCCAATCCCGGTGCCGCCGATACGTTCCTGCTGATTGTTTTCAACACAATGGATGGAAGTTCCAGTTCCCACGTTCGTCAATAGATAGGAATCATCATCACGGCCCATCTTTTCCAGCAGGAATTGCACACCCAAATGAGTCGCTTCGAATTCAACCATTTCCCGTGCTTTTTTATTCAACAAAGAAAGAAGGACACCCGACTTTCCTCCGGTAATGCAAATGTCACCATCGCTTAAACTGTTTACCCATGCAGCCACTTGCTGAATTTCCGCAATTGGATACTTGGCAAAGTTGAGCGTTCCATTTTCGGTATACGCCACTTTGATCAGCGTACCTCCCGCATCTATTCCGACAATCATACTTGCACCTGCTCTTTCCCGCATTTCAACCATCAAAACGCCAGCTAGTTGTAAATCACATGATGAAATTCTACCACAATAATGAATTCCATGGGAATCTCTTGCCCGTGTTTTGCTGCAGAGCCAGGTGCCAGCACCTTATTGGTCTAAACCTTGCTGCATTGAAATGCCATAAGACGAGTTGAACAGCTTAAACAATTGCTCAAATTTGCTCAGGATATCAAGCGCCAACAAGCCGTTGCCCTCGGCTGTTTTAGGATAGCCTAAAGGCACTGTGCGCCGAACCAGCTGGGCATAGAGTTCCGCTTCTGTCAGGTCACGGGCGAATTCGTTTTCCGCGATATTCTTGATCAACGCCAAAGCTCCTGAGACATGTGGGGCGGCCATCGATGTCCCGGAAAGACTGGCATATTTGCTGCCGGGATATGCAGAATATATATCGGTGCCCGGTGCCACCAGATCAATCTCATTATTGGTGTTGCTGAACGGGGCAATCTTGCGTCTGAAATCGACCGCTCCCACTTGAATAACTTCACCATAGGCGCCGGGGTAAGCGAATTCATCAGTTTGCGGACTGTCATCCCCTTCGTTTCCAGCTGCACAAACAACCGGAATCCCGGCATCCACTGCCCGTTTCACCGCTTCATACAGTTCCGGGATATCCTGCGGGCCGCCAAGCGACATCGAGATGACACTGGTCTTTTCACCGTTCGGGCCGGTCCAATCCACCGCATAATGGATGCCTTCGATAATCCCTTCATAATCACCGTTGCCTTCGCCGCTCAACACTTTTAAAATAAGCAAATGCGCCTCTGGAGCCACTCCCGCTATACCGCCGTTTTCCTGATGCGAGGCGGCTGCCGTACCCGCTACATGCGTGCCGTGGCCATTATTGTCATCAAAATTCGATGGATCCCCACCAAAATCTGTTGTGAAATTTCTTCCTTCAATAATGCGGTCTTTCAGATCCGGGTGGTCGGGCTGGCAACCTGTATCCAAAATCGCGATGACATTCCCTTTTCCTTTTTTCGCTGCCTCCCATACGGCTGGTGCCTGGATCATCCGGACGCCTTCCGGAATCTGCGGCGCTCTCGATGAAATTTCTTCTATACGATATGGTATCAAATGAATATCCGGCATATTAACTCCTCCTTCTGCTTTTAAAGAAATAAAACCCGGCAATAACGCTGCCGGGTCTGATTTACATTTCACCTAGCATCCAGACGCTGCCACGTCCGTTCGGCATAAGGTTGATTCGCATTATAATTGTTTGAAACCGCCTGTATTAGCGCGTACTTTGACTTCCGCAAATTTCTTCGCATCGATTTCACGTGAAACGAGCGTACCGACAAATCCTCCGATAAAGCCGAGTGGAATGGAAATGATCGCCGGGTTAGTCAACGGGAACAATGGCGTTCCAGTAAAAATCGCCGCTCCAACTTCCGGGCTCAACACACTCGGGCTGACAGATACCAGCACCAATGCGGAAATCAACCCGGTCAGAATCGCTGAAACCGCACCTGCCGTATTGAATTTTTTCCAGAATATCGTGTAGACGATAACCGGCAAATTGGCACTTGCAGCAATACAGAATGCCAGGGAAACCAAGAAGGCTACGTTCAAGCTTTGAGCAAAAATCGCCAGGAGGATCGAGAATACCGACACACCTACTGAAGCATAACGCGCGGCAAGCATCTGCTGGCGTTCTGTCGCTTTGCCTTTTTTGATGATTTGACCGTAAATATCATGGGCAAATGCGGACGCTCCTGTCAGCACAAGCCCCGCTACAACAGCCAGGATTGTGGCAAATGCCACTGCCGAGATGAAGGACATGAGAACATCTCCACCCAGGGCCTGTGCAAGCAACGGTGCAGCCATGTTTCCGGCAGGATTTGTCGAAGTGATCAAGTCAGCACCGACAAATGCTGCAGCGCCAAATCCAAGGAAAATGGTCATGACATAGAATATACCGACAATCCATGTTGCCCACATAACAGAACTTCTCGCTGTTTTTGCGTCTCTGACTGTAAAGAAGCGCATCAGAATGTGCGGAAGGCCTGCAGTACCGAGCACTAAAGCCAGCATCAATGAAATTGTATCCAACGGAATTTCATATTTCACGCCGGGCTTTAAATAAGCTTCTCCATGAGGTGTCGCTGTCTTCATTTGCGTGAACATTTCCATGATGTTGAAGTTGAAATTCTTTAGAACCAGGAACGACAGGATGACTGTCCCTAACATCAGCAACACAGCTTTAATGATCTGCACCCAGCTTGTTGCAGTCATGCCGCCGAACAATACATAAATTGTCATCATGATTCCGACAAGCAGCACGGCCCATATATAATCGATGCCGAATAATAGCTGAATCAGCGCGCCTGCTCCCACCAACTGGGCAATCATATAGAAGATAACGATTGTAATCGAACTCAGTGCAGCAGCACCACGGACTTTTTTAGCGTTGAATCTAGCGTTGATCATATCTGCCAGTGTATATTTACCGAGATTTCGCAGCGGTTCAGCCACAACGAATAACACCACAAGATAGGCCACTAAATAACCTATTGAAAACAGGAAGCCGTCAAAACCGAATAAGGCGATTGCCCCTGCAATACCTAGGAACGACGCGGCCGACAAGTAATCTCCCGCTATTGCCATACCGTTTTGCCATCCAGTCAGTCCGCCGCCGGCTGTATAGAAATCGCTGGCGGAGTTCGTTCTTTTAGCTGCAAAGTATGTAATTACCAAGGTCATTGCGACGATGACCAAAAATATAATTATGACCGTAGCATTCATCAGATGTCCCCCTTCTCTTCATACCCAAATTCTCTCAATGTTTCTTCGGCCATTTTGTCAAATCGGGCCGCCCGTTTCATGTAAACGGTTACAAGAATCCACGTCATAGCGAATAATCCGAATGCAAACACCCACACCCACGGAATATCGCCTGCAATTGGAGTGTCCAACCAATTCGTGTAAGAGATTACAATATTAAAAGCCAGGTATAATCCTAAAAATAAAGCCGTTGCGGGAATGAGAAACAATTTCTTTTTGCGCATCAGGTTCTTGAACCCTTCAGATCTCTCAATCTTTTCAAAATCCGGTACTTCCAGAGTCTCTCCCGTGTCAACGGGTTTTACTTCACTTCCTTCTTTCGTTACGGGGCCTTGCAACACTTCTCCGGTGATTGACTTTGCCATTTATTCTTCCCTCCAATTAATTAAATATTTTTAATTTAATGATAATTAAATCACTAACATACCGACTGGTCAATAAACAAATCGCAAAAAGTTAAAAACAGTTCTATATTCCATTAACTTAAAAAATTATCCAACTATTGGGAGGACTTTTGTCACCCGATGAATCCAAAAGTCCTAATATAAAAAAAACTGACCCAAAAGGTCAGCTCTTCTGAATTAATTGCATCCGTTGATTGAAAAGGGTTGGATACGACAAGAAGCCGAGCATCACACTGGTGACGGCTGCTGTTGTCAGCAACAGGAACATGATTAGCAACTGGAATTGCACGGCTTGAATCGGGTCGGCACCAGCGATAATCTGGCCGCTCATCATGCCGGGCAATTGAACAAGCCCCACCGTTTTCTGGCTTTCAATCGTCGGAATCATACTGGCTTTGATTGAATTGATCAATTGGGTATGGATGGCCTGTTTCGGCGTTCCGCCAAGCGATAAAACCAATTCTGTTTCATCCTGGTGGGATTCAACTTCCGCCGTGAATCGGTTAAGGAAAAGAATCGACAGCACCATCGAGTTGCCGATGACCATACCGCTGATGGAAATAATGTACTGTGCAGTCGGCGGTGTAATATTCAGCCCGATTAGAATGCCCTGAGTCAGCACTTCAACAAAAATAAGTGTAACAGCCACTTTCCAGGTGATCCCTTTGATGGAAGCACCCTTATTTCGTGCGTTATGTGTGGCGGCTACTATCATCAAGGTCACCATCAGGAAGATATAGAGAAGGCTTTCTGAATCAAAAACGAATTTCAGGATGAACCCGACAAGCAGCAGCTGGATGATTGAACGGACGGTGGCGATAATGGTATCCCGTTCAAGTCCGAGATTCAGTGTTTTGGAGAGGACGAGCGGAATAACAACAAAAATCAGCGTAATCGATAACGTTAGATAAGTCATTGCGCTCCCCCCTGAACAAATGATTTCACCCGGTCGTTGGCCGGTGACCGCAATAATTTGCTTTCTCCGGTTTCGACCACTTCCCCGTCCATCATCACCCAGGTATAGTCCCCTATATCGAGCGCCTGCTGCAGGTTATGTGTAATCCAAATGATGGTTGTGCCATATTTCCGATTGATCAAGGTGATCAATTCTTCCATTTCCTTCAATGAAGTGCGGTCCAATGAAGAAGTAATTTCATCGAGCAGCAAAATTTCCGGTTTATTGACCAGCGTTCTGGCAATGGAAACTTTCTGCTGCTGCCCGCCTGAAAGATCTGTAACTTTCCGGTCCAAAAATTTTTCGTCCAGTCCAACATCACGCAACAGGCTTTCCGCTTCTTTTTTGTCGTATTTTTCTCCACGCAATTCCACTGGCAGTGCCAGGTTCTTATAAACTGTGCCACTGACCATCGGAGCGCTTTGCAGTGCAATGCCGACTTTCCGGCGGAGCTCGACGGGTTCAAAACTGTCGATTCCTTTATCTTTAATGTAAATCTCGCCGGATTCAGGCGACAATAAGCCGTTGCATAATTTCAGCAAGGTTGTCTTGCCTGCACCTGACGGGCCAACGAGTGTCGTAATTTTGCCTTCCGGAAAAGAGCCTGTTATCCCCCGCAATATTTTATTGCCGTCTATAGAATAATCCACATGGTTAAAATGGATGGCCGGTTTGTAATCCGTCGTCACCTGTTTCCCTCCCTTAAAAGAAAAACAGCACACAGTCAGCAGTGTGCTGTTTTATCTCACTACCTATTCCATTTTCTTACTCTTCCATTTTCCGGGTTGCGAACTCGTCATCCATTTTCAGGAAGTATTCGCCGCCTTCTTCAATGCCTCTAACACGCGTTATAATATCGCGGAATGTTTTTTCTTCTTCCATCTGCTCTTCTATAAACCAGTCAAGGAAAGATAAAGTCGCATGTTCCTGTAACTCATCCGCCAAAGTCACCAATGCATAAATATTGCTGGTCACTTCTTTTTCCTGGGCCAATGAACTTTCAAGAACATCAATTGCGCTTACAAAGTGATTTTTCGGTTCAGCCAAACTTTGCAGCACCGGCTTTTCATCCATTGCAGTCAAGTAATGATAGAACTTCATAGCATGGAAATGCTCTTCGCGGGATTGCACCAAATAGAAATTGGCAAATCCGTGATATCCTTTTTTCGAGAAATAAGCTGCCATTGCCGTATAGGCATGGGCTGCCTGCAATTCGTTATTAAACTGATCGTTCAACGCATTTGTAAGTTTTTCAGGTAACATGTACGATTCCTCCCTTTTCTAAATAATAATTATTCTAATGTAGACAATATACCATACCCGTTAAACAAAAGAAAATAATTGAGAATAAATGTTTTTAATTGATAATGAGAATCATTTTTAATCCTATAACTCTTTATTTAATTAATAATTATTATCGATTGTAAAAATAGTTTGACTTCGAGGGAACTCTTTACTTACTTTTAGTAACTGAATGTAGTACGATGTTTTTATTACAGATTTATATTGGGGGAATCCAAATGACACAGATGAAACTGGAACCGCAGGTGTTTGCGGTCTTAAAAGATAAAATTCAAATGATCAAATCACAGGAAGGTGCCATTTACCTTGTCGGGCCAATTAAACTGCCTGTCAACCTGGATGGAGATACGATCATTTTCAATTGGTATTGCTGGCTCAGCCTTGAAGAAGTCACCGAGGATTACGAGAAAATCATCGAAAAGCTTTCATCGGCCAATCTTGCTGAGTATCAGCAATCGAGCGTATTGGTTTACGGAGATTTCGAAAATAGCGAAGACGCATTGATCCGCATGCACTCCATCTGCCACACAGGGGATATTTTCGGCAGCAAAAGATGCGATTGCGGTTTCCAACTGAAACAGTCCATGAAACGCATCGCACAGCATGGCAGCGGTGCATTGTTCTATCTGGCGAACCACGAAGGCCGCGGCATCGGTTTATTCAGCAAAGCGATGGCCTATGTCCTGCAGGAAAATGGCTATGATACGGTCGAAGCCAACGAAAGCCTAGGTTTCGTGGATGATTCCAGAAGTTACGATGACGCGATTGCTGTGCTAAGCGCGTTGCGCACAAAACCTGTCACTTTGATGACCAATAACCCGAAAAAAGTGGATGCCATTGAAAAAGCCGGATTGGCGATTGCTTCACGCACTTCTTTATGGGGGGACGAATCCGAATACAACGCCGCTTATCTCGATACAAAAGTTAAACGTTCCGGCCACATCAAAGGGGAGGACAGCGTCCATGCCAAGTCATGAATTTTACATGGATCTTGCTCTAAGTAATGCGCAGACCATGAAAGGGCAAACAGATCCCAACCCGCTCGTCGGCTCAGTAATTGTGAACCATAACCGGATTGTCGGTGTCGGAACCCATTTAAAAGCGGGTGAACCCCACGCAGAAATCCATGCATTGCGGATGGCAGGCGACCAGGCGAGCGGCGGAACCATCTATGTGACACTGGAACCTTGCTCCCATTTCGGCCGGACCGGTCCCTGTGCGCAGGCGATTATCGATGCCGGGTTAAAAAAAGTCGTGATTGCCGCTCTGGATCCAAATCCTCTCGTATCGGGCAAGGGGGTAAAAATGCTGGAAGATGCAGGCATCGAAGTCGTTGCCGGTATTCGGGAACAGGAGTCTCTTAAAATGAATGAAGTGTTTAATAAATTCATTACCACTAAAAGGCCTTTCGTTACCTTAAAGGCAGCTTCAACACTCGACGGGAAAATTGCGACCCATTCACTCGACAGCAAATGGATTACATCTGAAGATGCGCGCCGGGATGTCCACGAATTGCGCAGCGAACATATGGCGATTCTTGTCGGCGTGGGCACAGTAATAGAAGACGACCCTGAACTGACTGCACGCATTCCGAACGGCCGCAACCCGGTTCGTGTGATTCTCGATTCTTCCCTGCGCTTGCCGTTGGATGCCAAAGTGGTTGTGGACGGTGCTGCCGAAACTTGGATTTTCACCAGCCGTACATACGACCGCTTTAAAAAAGATCATTTGGAACAGGCCGGCATCCGTATTTTTGAAACTTCGGGCGAAACGCGAACCGATGTTAACGATTTAATGCGCACTCTAGGTGAAAACGGGATTTCTTCCCTGTTTATCGAAGGCGGGGGCACGGTCAATTCCACATTTCTGGAAAATCGGCTGATTGACAAAGTGGTCCTGTATTTCGCGCCGAAGCTTGTCGGCGGCAGCAGCGCCCCAACCTTCCTAGAGGGCCGCGGATTTGATCTCATGAAAGATGCAGTCGACTTGGTGGACGGAGAATTTACAAAAATCGGCAAAGACTTTAAATTTACCGGTTACCCTGAAAAGTGAGGAATTAGAGAATATGAAATTCGGTTTTGATGTAGACGATACTTTAATTAACTTGAGGGAATATGCTTTTCATTATTATCAGGAACAATTGGGGCAGGAAGTTGCGATAGATGTGTTCCATAAACTTGACCGCGTAGAAATCCACGAAGCATTTGGCATGACTGATGAAGAAGGCAAGGCTATGTGGAACAAGTCAGTGGATTATATTTATTACACTGATTGCCCTGCCTATCCTGGCGCAGTTGAGTTGCTGCAGCAGCTTAATGCCGAAGGACATGAAATCTACTATATTACGGCGCGTTCGGCGAAGCACGGCGAAGACACAAAAGCCTGGCTGAAAAAGCAGGGATTCCCGGTGCTGGACGAACGTTTCTATTGCGGGATGAAAGACGAAGAAAAGGTGAAGATCATCGAAGAACTCGAATTGGATTATTATTTTGATGACAAGCCGGAAGTGCTTGAAACTTTGGCGCGTGATGGATTAAATGTTTTTGTCAGAGACCAGTCCTATAACCGGCATATGAATCTGCCGCGCTTCAGCGACTGGAAAGAACTGCACCAATTGATAAAAAAAGAAATAGAATAAGCCGCATGTTGCGGCAATGATACCTGCACAACTTTAAAAACGGTCTGGATTTTCCAGACCGTTTTTTCTATTTGCACACTGTTATTCACTTCACTAGGTCTTCTTCGCTCATCTCACAATAGCCAAAGGCTTCATCCAGCGTATCAAAACGGGCAATTCTTTTGACTTTGCCCTCTTTAATTTCCATAAATGTGTAGACCATAACCTGGCCGTTTTCATTTTCCCATCTGCCTTCCTGTTCATAAACAACACAATGGCCTTTGGCGTAGCGCGACTGTGTCGAAAGGTTGATGCCCGAATTTTTGACCCACTCGGCCAGCGTCTCATGTCCCGCTGACGCACCCATTGGACCAATTAACTCGATATTGCGGTGCGAGATTTTCAGCACAGCAGCTACATCTTTTGCATTCACCTTTTCTATCCATTTGTCTGCCGTTTCGATATTGGTTGTCATTCATCCCACTCCCTTTTCGAGCCAGATTCCCAAACCCGTTTTATGCGGCCAGCATCCGTTATTACATTTCCCCTTGTGCCGCCAGCCAAAACGTTTTCATAGAAAAAGCTGCCTATGGTTTTGGCAGCTTTGGTATGCAATCACATTCAGTAATCGGCATTCTTTATTTTTTTAAAAACAGTAACGAATGTCCGCGGATCATTCGGCACATTATAAGTGACAACGCCTCTATGTGTGTGCAAGTAAAGAAGATTGGCATCATCCGAGAAAGATTTATACGAAATATCCCAGACATTGGTCAAATTCAAGGTTGCAGTAGGAGACACAAGGACATCTTCATATAAATGAAGGTCGAACTCGCTTTTGGTGATTTTTAACTCGCCCGCTTCAATGGAACGTTCCGTATTGACATAAGTGATGGTAGACAATAAATTCGATTGTTCCACTTCTCCGGAAGCCTCCCTTGACTCTTTTAATGAAGTCTACCCCATCTTTAAGCTTCAAAGCAACCAACTCGGGCTGTAAAAAAGCAGATAGACGGCATGACAGAGGAAATGATACAATTTTCACACAAATCGTATCGATGAAGGAGCAAAGCTAATGGACAGTTGGTTCGGAACAAACTCCCAGCATTATTTTACGCCCTTTTCGACCAGCCATCTGTTGGTGCTTGCAGTAGCAGCACTGGGGATAATCATGCTGATTGCCTTCAGGAAACGTTTAGTGCCGGATTCCCTTCCCTTCCAAGTCCTGCGCTGGATTCTTTTTTCGTTATTACTAGTATCCGAGGCGTCCTATCAGTATTGGACGATTTCAAACGGGCTGTGGAATTTTGCAGGGCACGTACCACTCCATCTATGCGGGATTGCTTCCATTACTGCCATGATCGGATTATTGACCATGCAGCGAAACTGGATACAAATTTCCTTTTATATCGGTGTTGTCCCTTCATTTCTTGCTTTGGTCACACCTGACTTGCCATATGATTATCACCATTTCCGGTTCTGGAAATTTTTTGTCCACCATACCGCTATCCCTTGGGCTTGCTTGTTTTTAGCTCTCGCAAAACCCGAAACCATTACACTGCGTTCTGTCTTTAAAGTGTTTTTCCTCCTGGTTGCCTATGCACTTGTCATCGGATTCCTGGTAAATCCCTTGACCGATGCAAACTATCTTTATCTTATGCAGCTTCCGAACACCGTGACACCATTAAGCTTTTTCGGAGACGGCATCTGGTATTACCTGAATTTAAGCATCACTGCTTTGCTGCTGTTCCTGCTTCAGAGATTCCTATGGAACCGTTATATCAACAAAAACAGCAAAAGACTCCCCTAAGGAGAGCCTTTTGCTGTTTTTATATAGCGAATATCATTCCTTATCAAAGTATTCATTCGTCAAGTCTCCGTTGACACCGATGCCTGCCGCGCTGCCCTCTCCCGCTGCTATCACCAGCTGGGAAGGAACGATCAAGGAAGCATCACCGGCAGCATAGACATTCCAGACGTTTGTCCGGCCGTAATCATCCGTCAAAATGCCGCCGTGTTCACTCAGCTTGCAGCCAAGCTCTTTGGCAAAAGGCGTCGAATGACTCCATAATGGAGTGGTAAACCCGCCTTCCCGGTCCACCAGTGTACCGTCTTCAAGTCTGACGCTGCGTAATTGTCCGTCTTCACCTTCCAAGCCATCAATGATTTCTTCACGGACTTTTATTCCTTTTGCCTGCAGCTTGGCTTTTTCCCCTTCTTCCAGTCGGCCAATGCCATTGGTAAAGACGACAAGATCCTTGCTCCAGGTATATACTTCTTTTGCTAACTTGAATACCATTTTATCAGCGATAATGGCCAATGGTTTGTTTTGGAGTTCCCATCCATCACAATAAGGGCAGCTGAACAGGCTCGTGCCATAAAAGTTTTCGATGTCCGGGATGTTCGGCAACTCTTCTTTCAAGCCCGCTGCAATAATGATTTTTATACTGTGAAAAGTATCGCCATCTTCGGTATCAAGCTGGTAATGACTTTCGGTGATGCGCTTAATATCGGTAATCCGTTTCTTCTTTATTTGCACACAGTCGTATTTCGCGATATCTTCCCGTCCAAGCCTTTTCAATTCTTCCGGTTGGATGCCGTCGCGTGTCAAAAAGCCGTGCGCTTCTCTCGTCACCAGGTTACGTCCGTGGTCATCGTCAAATAACAGCGTATTTCGTTTTGAACGGCCGAGCACCAAAGCTGCGCTCAATCCCGCTGGTCCTCCGCCAATTATGGCGCAATCATATATCAAGCTTTCCACCTCTTCCATTGAAGCTTTTTCGGTGGTTTTCCCCTATCTTCCAGTTCATAAACTCCTTAGAAAAACCAAAAAGCCGGTTCCTATAAAACTAGGAACCGGCTTTCATTTATTTTAATGGATTTAAAATTTCCGTTAATGTATCGATGAAATATTCATTTTCTTCATCTGTACCGATCGTCACCCGGATATGTTCAGGCAAGCCCCATGTTTTGCCGTAGCGAACGATAACGCCTTTTGCCATCAGCTGCTGATAGACCTCTTCTCCGTTCGGTCCAACTTGGACCAGGATGAAGTTGGCAGTTGTTTCGGTATAATGCAGCCCGAGTCTTTTAAAATTCTTATACAGGAAATTGCGTCCTTTTTTATTGGCATTGAATGATGCAGTGACATGCTCGGTGTCGGTGATTGCTGCCGACGCTGCAATTTGCGCCAATGTATTGACGTTGAAAGGTTCTTTCACTTTCAGGATGGATTTAATGATTTCTTCCGATGCGATGCCGAAACCGATCCGGACACCTGCGATGCCATATATTTTAGAAAAAGTCTGCAAAGCGATTACAGGCTGCCCTTCATTTACGAATTCAAGGCCGTCCGTATAGTCTTCCTCATCAGCAAACTGGCTGTAGGCCCCGTCGAACACCACCAATATATCTTTCAACTCTGCCAATAGACGCGCCATTTCTTTCTTGGCAATATAAGTGCCTGTAGGGTTGTTCGGCGAACAGATATAGATGATTTTTGTCTTCTCAGTAATGGCTTCGAGCAGTTTATCCACATTGTATTGGAAACCTTCATCGAAAGGCACTTGTTTTACGACGGCTCCCATAATATGCGCTCCGAAATCATACTCACTGAATGACGGAGAAGGCACAATGATTTCGTCCCCTTGTTCAAGGAATGCTTCGGAAATGAGCGTGATCAATTCATCAGCGCCATTTGTCGTGATAACCTGCTGTTTTGCAACGCCGTATTGCTCGGCAATTGCCTGCCGCAAGACACTGGCATCGGCATCCGGGTAGCGGTTCAGGTCAGCGAGGCTTTCCTGTATAGCTTTGACGGCCTTAGGCGACGGGCCCAGCGGATTTTCATTGGAAGCCATTTTGATGACACGGTCGAGCCCCAATTCTTTCTGAACTTCCCATATCGGCTTTCCTGGTGAATACGGCTGGATCACATCAAGCGTTTTACGTGTTTTTATATTGCTGCTGTTCGTCATTCGAATTCCCCCATGATGGTTATTATTATTGAAAGAAATAATTAATTAATCATACCATCTTTTTGTATCTTAGATAATACGGAAATATTTGTAACCTTCCCACAAATGTGGTTTACTTTAACGAGAATGATTGGAAGAGGAGAATTGCACGATGAAAAAGATGAAATTAATGGCTCTGCCCCTTTCTTTGCTGCTGTTGCTTGGTGCTTGTTCAGACGAAGATAAGACAGAAGAAACATCTGCGCCAGCGGAATCAGAAGCAGTTTCGGAAACTGTAGTCGATGAACCTGCTACGGATCTCGACCTGCCGGCTGCCGATGATGTAGTAGTCGTCGTAAACGGTGAAGAAATCAAAGGCACTGTCTACAATAGCGTAGCTCGCCAATTGGAAAGCTCTGTTGCCACACAAGGCAAAAAAGCGGATAATCCAGAAGTTGCGGAGCAAGTGAAAGAGCAAGCCATTTCTGTCATAGTAGGCAATAAACTGGTCATCCAGGATGCCATTGAAAAAGGGCACGTTGTGGATGAAGAAGTACTGGAACAACGTTTTGAAGACCTGAAGAATCAGTTCGAAAATGAAGAGCAGATGAACATTGCGCTTAAAAGAACCGGTTTTACACTGGATGATATGAAACAGCAGCTGCGAGATCAATTGATCTACGAAAGCTATCTTGCAAAAGAAATTGAAGGTGCTGAAGTAACAGAGGAAGATTTAAAAGAGGCCTATCAGGGCTATGTGGATTCCACTGAAGGAGAAACACCAGAATTCGAAGAAATGAAACCTATGATCCTCCAATCCTTGGAGGAACAAAACGAAAAGCAAGCCGTCTATGACCGCATCGAAGAGTTGCGGGAAGCGGCAGATGTTGAAGTGAAAATCTGAAAAGCGTAAGCGCCCGTTAAGCTCTGAAAGGTATAAGACAGAACAGCGAAGTGGTCCTGACCACGCAGACTCGAAAAGCGTAAATGGCCGTTCAGCTCAGGCAGGCAAGAGATAGACCAAGTGGAATTTGGGATATCTCTTCGCGACGAAGCTAGCGCAGCGATGCAGGAGCATTTGGGTTTTGATGAACTTCCAAAGCGGCGCATTTTGACGCGTAGGAAGGGCAGCTTAAGTCCGAGGAGTTGGCCGTTGGAGTCTGGACACCATGACATTTTTTCTAAAAATTTTCTAACTTAAAGTTATACTTCTGCATAAAAAAACCTCCAACCCGGTCGGTTGGAGGTTTTTTTCTTACAATGAAAGTTTGTCGCGGCAGTATGCCTGCACTTCAGCTTCTTCATCGTCTTCCAGGGCAAATTCCATCGCTTTTCCTGTTTGCTTGTCCATGAAGTTATAATGTGCGATGCGGGCTCCATTTTCATCGGCAGCCATGATGACGCGCAGGTCCAGCCCCGCTTCCGTGTATAGTTCATCATCTTCATCCACTTCAACAGTCAGCAAAAATTCGTAGCGATCGCTTTCCATTATTCCTGTTGGATCATTGATTTTGTGAAATGTAAAATCGGTAATTTCCATATGGTCCACCTCCGTCTTATCTCTATTCTAGCTTGTTCTTCTTCTTATTAACAGCTTTAATGGAAAATGCTCTTTTCATCATATGTTTACTATACCCTTATATTGTTTATTCATTAAAGAAAAGGGAATAATAATAAAATCATGATAAATAGAGGAGCGGATATAAAGTGGACGTTTTAGTAATTGGAGCAAATGGACAAGTAGGAAGAAATATAGTGAAAGAATTGGCTGAAAAAAATCATAATGCTGTTGCAATGGTTCGCAAAGAAGAGCAAAAAGCGAAAATGGAGGAACTTGGAGCTTCCAAAGTAGTATTGGCAGATTTGGAGGAAGACTTCAGCAATGCCTTCGAAAATGTTGATGCAGTGATTTTCGCTGCCGGCTCAGGCCCAAAAACAGGTCCGGACAAAACATTGACAATCGACTTATGGGGTTCTGTAAAAGCGGCTAAATATGCTCAAGATAAAGGTGTTAAACGGTTTGTCCAACTCGGATCGATGGGATCGGATAATCCGGATGCAGGCGGTGAAGCGATGAAACCTTACCTCGTTGCCAAGCGCAGTGCGGATGAGATTCTGCAAGCCACTAATCTGGACTACACCATTGTTCGCCCTGGTGCTTTGACTGATGATGAGAAGACCGGAAAAGTCGAAGTTTCAGCACAAGGCTTCGAATCGATGGAAGGCCGTTCAATCCCGCGAGCAGATGTGGCACATGTACTGGTAGACGTATTGGAACGCGAAAACACATACGGCAAAGTATTTGAAATCCTGCAAGGCGAAGAAAACGCGGAAAACCAATTGGGGACCGTCTAATAAAGCAACCGGAGAGCGGATGGATTTCCGCTCTCTTTTGTGTTAAAATGAGCATTACGATAATAGAGGACGTGATAAGTATGATTAATATTCAACCACCAAAAGCGGATGTGACAATTACACAGCGCAAACAGGAAGTTACAGGCGGCGAAGCGGTTATCAAGCCATTATACGGCTTTATCGACCTTCATGAAATTCCGCGTGATAAAGGCGGAATCATTCAATTTTTCAACCACAGCGGCGAATTGCTGTTTGTCGGAAAAGCCCGCAAATTGCGCCAACGTGTGAAAAAGCATTTTGAGGACAATGTTTCGCCACTTAAGAACCACCGTGACGAAGTACACCGCATCACTGTATCCATTGTGGAAGATCCGATGGAACGTGAAATTTACGAAACCTACCTGATCAACACGCAAAAAGCGAAGTACAACGTAGATAAAGTCTTTTATCAGGACTAAAGAAAAGCGGAGGCGCCCGTTAAGCTCTGAAAAGCATAAGGCGAGTCAGCGAAGTGGCGTTCCTTGCCACGCAGCTGAATTGACTTATGACTCGAAGAGCTGGGCCGCCGAAGTCTAGACAGAAAAAAAACGGGCACCCACTGGGTGTCCGTTTTTTTCAGGCTGTCGAGAAACATCATCTGCTTCAATCATTTCGCTGCATATCTTTTAATGTCTCGAAGCTAGCGCAGCGATGCAGAGACAGACGGACGCGTTCCGCAGGGAGCTGCCTGAGCCTCCTCGTCGCTTTGAAAACCTTATGCTCCTGCAGCACCCTGCGCTTCGTCGCAAAGGTTCGACCGAATGCTGTTCGGTCAAACCTTTCCTGCGGGGTCTCAGGACTCGCTCTGTTTCCTGCAGGAAAGACATTGGCCGAAGCAGGCGAGGACAAGTCTTTGCGACGAAGCAGCGCAGCGATGCAGGAGCACATCTTTGCCCTTCGCCGCCTGCCGCTTCATTTTATATCTGTAGAAACATGGGAATATTTTTCTCAGAAAACCAAAATAGTTAGAGTACTTCTTTATAGAAAGTGATCAAAGATATGGAGCAAAACAGCGAAGACTCCCAAGGGAGCAGAACCGGAGTTGGCTTTCCGACTCCGGTTCGAGCGAAGTGCTGAGATCCACTCGGGCGAAGTATAACGAACACGAGTTAGCTCAGCGCAAGCCCCCAGGAAAGCGAAGCTATTTTGCGCAATATCGGTTTTCATTCATTCCATAATATACTTTTCCATTGTAATTACTCAACCAGCCGTTTTTCAAAATAATGATGGCTGTGGCCGGCTGGATGATCTTCCAGCTTACCGAACTCACGGAAACCCTGTTTACGATAGAAGCCGGGAGCCTGAAAGCTGAATGTATCCACTGTCATCAGCCTGCACTTCAATTTACGTGCGTACTGCTCCATCTGAGCCATCAATTTTGCAGCAATCCCACTCCCCTGTTGAGCCGGGTCGACCCAAAGAAAATCAATGTGCATATGCTGCCAAAAATAAGTTCCGGTAATTCCTCCAATAATTTCACCTTCATCATTCCTTGCTATGAAGCTGCTATTGCCGTATGGGCTTTCCCACTGCTCGGGCAGGCTTTTTTTATTGTGTTCCACTACTTTCTGACGGATGAAATCCCGGTCTTTTTGAACTTCCTGCTGTGTGATTTTCATATTGAACTTCTCCTCCAATTTCTTTTTCCTCTAATGCTCTACACAATCTTCTCATTTTACAGGTTTTAATTCACTCCTAAAACGGGAATAACATTAGTAATAACTAGAAATTTTGGAGGAAACTATTATGACAGCATTCACAAAATCTTCCCCGTCGGCCAGGTGTAAAAGCGAATACGATTCTTTGCGCCGTGTTTTGCTATGCCCGCCGGAATATATGGAAATAAAAGACGTTATCAACGATGTACAAAAAAGATACCAGGAAGAAAATATCGATACAGAAAAAGCAATGCAGCAACACAAGCAATTTCTTGATGCTTTGCAGCATGAAGGCGTGGAAACGGATTTGCTGAACCCATCCGAGGCATTCCCCGAGCAGGTCTTTACCCGAGATATTGGTTTTACCGTAGGCGATTCCGTTTATATTGCTGAAATGGCTTCAGAAATACGCCAGGGAGAAGAAGGTGTTTTGCAAAAGTGGCTTACTAAAAATGATTTTAAGGCAGAAGCACTGGGAGGCAACCGGGTCGAAGGCGGCGATGTGCTAATTGACCGCGACACTGTTTTTGTTGGAATCAGCAGCCGTACATGCAAAAATGCAATTGATGAATTACAAAAAAAACTTCCTGAATTTGAAGTCATCCCGATTTCCTTTGATGAAAAGTATCTTCACTTGGATTGCGTCTTCAATATCCTCTCTCCAACCGAAGCTTTAATCTATGAAGAAGCACTTGATCAGGAAACAATCGATATGCTGTCAAAACGCTACACCCTGCTGCCTGTCGATCAACAGGAACAATTTGCCCTCGGTACAAATGTACTGTCGATTGGCGAACGGAGGGTATTCAGCCAGCCGCAGAACATAAAAGTAAATGCCTTGCTTAGAGCAAATGATTTTCGGGTCATCGAAGTCGATTTTTCTGAAATCATCAAGTCCGGCGGTGCCTTCCGCTGTTGTACGCTTCCACTTATACGGGAAGAATGAAGAAGAAAAAAGCGCAAGCCCTAAAGCTTGTGCTTTTTCATGTCCGTATAACTGAAAATACCCTAAATATAAATCTAATTATTCTGTCATTTAAAGCAGATTTACGGTATAACTTGTAATAAGGATACATAAATATAAAAAGGGAGGATTTCGAAATGATCAGCAAAAAAAGTTCAATCCCAGCACTTTTCCTCATCCCTCTTCTAGCCTTGGCTGGCTGCGCCGGCGAGAGTCCGGACAGCAGTTCTGAAAGTGAAAGCGGATCAGAAGACCGCACGCAAATCAGCTTTATTCATTGGCGCGGTGAAGATAAAGAAGTTTTCGATGATATCATTGCCCAATTCGAAGAAGAATATCCTGAAATCGGTGTCGAGATGAATATCTATCCGTCTGAACAATACCAGGCGACCGGACAGCGTATGCTGACGGACGGTTCGACAGGCGACGTGTTTACATCTTTCCCGGGTGCACAGTTTGAAGCGATTGCAAATGCCGGTTTTTTTGAAGACCTCAGCGGAGAAGATTTCGTCGGGAACTTCGATGAAAGTCTGATTACGGTGGGCGAAAAGGATGGCCAGCAATTGGCGTTGCCTTACCAATTAGTTTTCAATATGCCTGTTTATAATAAAGGTATGTTCGATGAGCTCGGTTTGGAAGTGCCTAAGAGCTGGACTGAGTTTCAGGAGATGGCCGATACCTTGCTTGAAAATGACATCACACCCATAGCGTTTCCAGGTGCTGATATCGGGCCCAACCAATTCATGAACAGCATGATGATGAACAATGCACCCGATGAAGATGTTTTCCAAAAATTGCAGAACGGCGAAGAATCCCTCACCAATGAATGGTGGGTAAAAACACTTGAAGATTTCCAGCTTCTTGAACAAAAAGGCTATATTCAGCCGGATGCTCTCGGCACCAGCCAGGACTCTGCCATGGCAATGGTCGCCAACGAAGAAGCGGCTATGCTCGCAACCGGATCTTATCATATGGCCTCCCTTCTTGATTTGAACCCTGACCTTGAGCTTGACTTGATGGCTCCAATTACAGTTGAAGAAAGTGAAGCCGAATACGAAGGCATCAATACCGCCACTTTCATGCTGGCAGTCAACAGCAACTCCGAGAAGAAAGAGCAGGCAAAAGAGTTCATCCGGTTCCTCAGCAGACCTGAAATCGCTTCACAATATGCCAATGAAACCGGCCAGCATTTGACGGTGAACGACGTAGAATACGAATCCGAAGTGCTGCAGAATACTGCTTATTGGATTGATGAAAGAAAAACACGGTTCCAGCCCCGGTTCCTTATTACCAATGCCCAAGTTGAAGCGGCTGTCCTGAGTTCTATTGAAAATGTACTTGGAGGGGCTGACCCGATGGAAGCCGCAGAAGAAGCACAACAAATTGTCGAAGAAAACCTGGAATAACTGAATGAAGATTTCAAAGACGATTTATCTATTCTTTTTACCGGGGTTGTTTCTCTACAGCATCTTTTTCCTGTATCCAACTGTTAGCGCCCTGTTCTATTCCTTTACCGATTGGGACGGCTTGAGTGATGCTTATCAATTTGTCGGCATCGGGAATTACGAACGGGCATTGACCGGTGATTCGGTCTTCCGGAAAACTGTCGGCAATAACTTGAAGTTCATGCTGATGGTCGTTATTTTCCAGACACTGGTGGCTCTCGCGTTTGCGATGATTGTATTAAAAAATACAAAAACCAATTTGTTTCTGCGTGCACTGTATTTTTTCCCAACAATCCTTTCATCCGTATCGGTCGCCTTTATCTGGTCTTTTATCTATGATCCGTCTTTAGGAATCCTGAATCAGATTCTGGAATTGCTCGGCCTTGATTTTCTTCAGCAGAATTGGCTCGGAAATTCCGATATTGCCATCTATTCTTTGGCCATCACACAAATCTGGTTCCACGCCGGACAGATGCTGATTATTTTTGTCGCCGGCCTGCAGGCGATTCCGGAAGACCTCTATGAAGTGGCGAAAATTGAAGGAGCAAGCAAATGGCAGACATTCCGAAAAGTCACTTGGCCGCTGCTTGCGCCCTCCGCCACCATCGTCATCGCCTATACGACCATCCAATCGTTTAAAGCGTTTGACCTGGTGTTCGCCATGACAGGCGGCGGACCGAATAATTCAACAGAAATCATTGCCACGTATATATTTGATGTCGCGTTCAGAAGTTATAACTTCGGCTACGCCAGCTCGATTTCGGTCCTTTTCATGATTATCATCGCATTCATCACATTCTTGCAATTTAAGGCATTGCGGTCTGACCGCATTTCTTATTAGAAGGAGGGGATTTTTTGTTATTCCGAAAATTTTCGTTGGCAGTTTATGCGTTGCTGATTTTAATACCGCTGCTGATGGTTGCCCTCACTTCTGTCAAGTCATTGCAAGAGACTTTCAGAGACCCGCTCGGATTGCCTGAGGATGGTTTCCAGTGGAGCAATTACAGTGCAATTTTCCAGGAACAAACAATGGCCGGGTATTTTATGAACAGTACCATCGTCACTTTGTTCTCCGTTTTCTTGACTTTGTTTTTCGCTTCCATGATCGCTTTTGGCATCAGCCGATTAAACAACTGGATGGGCAATATCCTGTTCGGTTTGTTTACACTCGGCATGATGGTTCCCGCCCAGGTCAATATGGTGCCTTTGTATTCGCTGATGCTGGATTTGAATTTGACGAACAGCCTGCTTGGGCTGATCCTCGTCAATATCGCAGTCACTTTACCCATAGCGGTTTTTATCCTGACAGGTTTTATGAAGACGCTGCCAAAAGAATTATTTGAAGCATCGACAATAGACGGAGCAGGCAATTGGCAGATCTACACGAAATTGGCATTGCCGCTTTCCCTGCCTTCCCTGTCCGCAACAGCCATCTTCCTGTTTGTTATGCATTGGAATGATTTGCTGTATCCTTTGCTGTTCATTACAGACAATGCCTACAAAACACTGCCGCTTGCCTTGCTTGAATTCCAAGGTGAATACTCGACCAATTACCCGATGCTGTTTACGGGTGTCATCATCGCCTCCGCTCCGATGGTCATCGCTTACGTATTCCTGCAGCGCTTCTTTGTCGCAGGCATGACCGCAGGCGCATTAAAAGGATGAATTTTATCAAAATAAAAAACTGATGTCTTGCCCACTTAAAGGCGAGACATCAGTTTTTGATTTATTGCCATAGAGTTGGTTTATCCACCATGAACCAAAGCATCAGCAATAACAGCAATATGTAAATCCAAAGTGAGTGTTTCAGCTTTTGGGCCAATGCGGGTTGATCCGCTTCCGGTTCAGCGAACTTTTTCAGCACGGGCGAAAAAGCGCGCGCAAGGAAAAATACCGAAGAAAACATCACTGCGAGCGTCATCAGAATCCACGGGGCATGCCAGGGTCAAGGACCCTGCCAGATCAGCAGCACACCCGTTGCAACCAATACATGTCCTGCATGCATCACCAGCCGGGTAGCGGAACGGAACGTCGCAATCAGGCCGGATAAGGATTGCGTATCTGCTTCTCTGATCCGTTTGACCAGTGGCACCAGTACAAAAAACGGTCCGATTGATAATGCCGCGCTTAATATATGAGCATACAAGATCACCGTATACATCTCTCCATCTTCCGCCTTCCTTGAGCTTTGGCTTCATTATAATAGAGAGCGTTTCAGAGCAGTAGGCTTTGGGACAGTAAAAATCCTGCCTTTAATGAATAAGGCAGGACTGTTCACTTATTTGGCAAAAACGTGCTTGCCTATTTTCGCTATGACTGTCCGGGAAAAGATCCAGCTGTCCGTTACACCGCTCGGGTTATAGTAATAAGTCGCACCATAACTTGGATCCCAGCCTTTTACCGCATCTTTCACAGCCTGGTAAGATGAGCCGTCCGGCACAAGATAATACTGTTTGTCATTGACTGCCGTAAAGGCATTTCGCTGAAAGACTACACTTTCGATAGAATCCGGGAAAAGGGAAGATTGCTTACGATTTAAGATGACTGCTGCGACTGCAACTTGTCCCACATATTTTTCACCGCGCGCTTCACCGTGGACTACGCGCGCCATAATTTCTGTTTCCGCCATTCTGCTTTGTGTTAACGGCCCATAATAACCTGTTGCCGGAACACTAAAATCCTTCTGATAATCGATTAACGCGTTTTTTGTAATTTCACCGAAATAACCGGTCGGCACCACGTGGAAATAGCCAAGTTTCTGCAAATCCCTTTGCAGGGCGGTTACTTCCTCCCCTGCCATTCCGGTATGGAGATCCGGAAAATGAGCTTTCGTTTCTGTTTGAGAAAAACTTAAAAATGCGAATACCATTGCTGTGAACAAAAATGCTTTTACAAATTTCATTTTTTCTCTCCCTTCATTCAATAAACTATATTTTTATTCTAATCAGTATAAATTCAAAACTTGGTTTTATGTATCCAACAGACCTCCTTGATTTGTTGGACAAAAAAGTACGAAAGGCTGGTTTACATAAACAAATGGAATTTCAATACTTTTCAAGGGCTCCATAATGACCATATCGTATGTCTTATCTCAGTAAAAAGGAATCAAGGACCTTTAAGGCGAATAAGGGTTGTAGAGAATAAAGAAGCGTTGAAGGAGGCTCCAGCTATGTTCATCCGCCAGCCATTCGATAAGTTTCTTGAAATGGAATACGAACGAACAACAGAAAACAGTGTAAAGGTGACTTTGCCAATCAAAGAGTTGTATATCGACAGCGCCGGACTTATACACGGCGGCATCATTTCCACGCTTGCCGAAGTCGCTTTATGTAATACGGTCGCTCCTGATGAACAAGGACGGCAGCAGGCAGTGACCGTCGATTTGAATGTGACATTCCTGAAAAGCAGCAAATCTTCAGTACTGACTGCCCGCGCATTTGCTGTAAAAGAAGGACGCAATCTGATTCATGCCGACTGCCTGATCTATGATGATGAAGACCATGTCATCACAAAAGCAAAAGCCGTTCTCTTCAATAAATGATGGATTAAAAAAGACCACTTCCCGGTGGCCTTTTGTGTTCCATATGAATTGTTGGCTGCATGTGTTTACTCCGCAAAGAAATGACGGCCAATCTGGGTGAGGACCGTCCGTGAAAATATCCAGTCGTCGGTGACCCCTGCTGGATTGTAATAGAAAACCGCCCCCATGGTCGGGTCAGCTCCATCCATCGCTTCTTTTACTGCATCATAAGCGCTTCTGTTCGGCGTCAATAAATATTGATCATCAATCACAGCAGTGAAGGCATTGCGCTGAAAAATGACTTCTTCGGTACTATCCGGAAAATCCGGTGATTCGATGCGGTTCAATACCACAGCCGCTACCCCTACTTTACCGATAAAGCTTTCTCCTCGGGCTTCCCCGTGAACAATCTTTGCCATCATTTCAACATTTTCGAGTTTCATCTGCGTCATCGGTCCAACGATGCCTGTAGTAGGCAGTCCATAGTCCTCCTGGAATCTTGTGACCGCGTTGCTTGTAATGAAATTAAAATATCCCGTTACGTCTTCATCATAATAACCCATTCGTGCCAACTGCTCCCGAATTTCTTCCCCGTTATCCACTCCCGGCCCTGAAATTCTATGTTGAGCCGCTTGCGCTTCCGCTAATGGCAAACATAAAAAAACAACGGCCAGAACCGCTCCACCAAATATGTTTTGATTCAAAATTTTCATAGTTTCTCTCCATTCTAAAAAACTTTCCTGCCTGTAAAAATGCACACGGATAGTTTTGTCCTCTAGATAGAAATTCCCTATGAAAATAGATCTAAACATTTTATTTTTAATTCGAGGGAAATTACTTGCTGCTTACAGCAAGGATTTCTCTTTTGATGATAAGGCTTTTACTTTGAAATATAATGCAATTGTGCGAATTCCCCATACCGTTTAACATCCTCCAGCTTGTATTCGGTCATCAGATTGGACTTCTTAAACAAGGGGATTCCACTGCCGATTACAACAGGCGCGATTGAAATGATAAATTCATCTATCAAACCGGCATCCATAAAACCGGCCAACAATTCCGATCCGCCGATGACCCATATATTTTTACCTGGGGTGCTTTTAAGCTTATCCGCAAAAGCCGGTATGTCCATGTCTGTAAATTCGATGTCACTCGCAGGACTGCCTTCTTTTACGGACTTGGAATAAATATAGGATTTGAGCCCCTCATAAGGATACTCCCCCTTTTCCATTTCCATTACCCAGTCATATGTTCTTCTTCCCATAACAACAGTATCAATTGTCTCCATAAAATCCGCATACCCGGCATCACCCTCGCCTTCGACTTTGAAGAGCCAGTCAAGGGAATCATCTTCTGTTGCTATATAGCCATCCAGACTTTCGGCTATATAACAGACAATTTTTCGTTCAGTATCCATTTTTCAACGCCTCCTGATTTTGAAAGCTGCCGGCTTAACCGCTTACGGCCCCATATGCTTTTTGCTGCTTATTTATTTGCTTTTAAATTTTCAATTTCCCGGTGCGTCTGCGGAAAGCCATTGGCCTGCCACTCTGAACGGTAAGCAGCATCCAATTGCGTCAGCCCTTTTTCCGCATCATCATATTTGGCATTTACACTTTCTTCACGGTCTACCGTAACACTGTTTCGCATATCATTGTCTTCATAAACCCAAACTCTTTTCCCATTCTTTTTCCGTATATTATTAAAGAGGAGGATGCCACCGGCAAAAGCGGTGCCGGCAAAAACCATTTTGTTGATACTTTGCTTTCTCATTGTAATCCCTCCATATCAGTCTAACATAGTAATGTGTATTTTCCCTTTTCCCCAAATATTAACCATGTCAGTTCTGTAACACACCGCTTAGACTTAGTACGAGCTATTTGATACAGTAAGTTAAATTCATTTTATTGGAGGCATAGCCGATGAAAAAAATTGTAATTTTATCTGATACTCACATACCTGCAAGAGCAAAAAAGCTCCCCAAAATTCTTTTAAATGCTTGTGAAGAAGCCGATTTAATCTTACATGCCGGCGACTGGCAAAACCTCGATGTATTTTTCGAACTCTCTGCTTACGCTGAAACTATAGGAGTAGCCGGAAATGTTGATCCGTGGGAAGTAATCGACCGCTTCGGCAAGAAGAAAATCCTTACGGTGGAAAATCTGAAAATAGGAATCGTTCACGGAGACGGCACAAGTAAAACTACAGAACAGCGCGCTCTCGAAACGTTTATTGATGAAGGAGTTGATTTGATCGTCTTTGGCCACTCCCATATCCCGATAACGAAAGTAATAAATGGAGTAACACTGTTCAATCCGGGCTCTCCAACTGACAAGCGCCGGCAGCAGCAATACTCCTTTGGCATCCTTGAAATCGGGGAAGAATGGAATCTGCGGCACGTTTTCTTTGATAAAGAATAAAACTTCAAACACAAAAACCGGATCTCTTTTATTAGGGATCCGGTTTTCCAGGCTGTCGAGAAACATCAACTTCTTCAATCATTTCGCTGCATATCTTTTAATGTCTCGAAGCTAGCGCAGTGATGCAGAGACAGGAGCACGAAGAAAAACAGTGCTCCTGCAGTGCTACGCACTTCGTCGCAAAGGCGTTATCCTCGCAGGTGTCGGTTAATGCCTTCGAAGCTGTTTTGCGCAATATCGATTACTTGCCTTTATCTTTTTCTCAACAAGCTGAAAAACCGGACCACTTTAATTAGAGGTCCGGTTTTCTTAATAATGTACACTTTCTCAGCGCTTGTATTATTTCTTTGAACTCTCAATTGTTGGAAGCTCATCTTGTGAATTTTCACCATGCGCTTTCAGAAAGCTCAGAAATTCCTTAGGCGCTCCGCGCGAAATAAAAGACATCTCCATATAACCTCCATCAACCAGGTTAATAGTCATATTTACAGTGCCGTTTAAATCAGCTTCCACGTCTTTAACTTCTTTTAGCGGAATTTCCATTATGTATGAGTCTTCTCCACTTCCACCACTTTTAAAAATCAATATTTCCTTGCTGGCTGCAAGCAAGCCTTTGAATCCATCAACCTTATCAGAGCGGCTCGTATGGAAAATGCCAAAAATCCAATATTCAATTGAAGCGTCAGGCTTAAGTTCTTTTAACTCTTTGAGCATTTTTGCCGGATGTGCCATACAAACGCCTCCGTTTATTGTAATTACCTATATTATACAGTCAGTAAGCCTTTATAATTGTTTTATTTCTGTTACAAATGTTTCATTCTTACTAATTTGAGGTTCGGTCATTTTGGATTCAGGGTATTGAAGAGAAAATATCATGTGAGGAGAGGTTCCTTATGCCAATACGACTGGAAGTGGAATTGCTGGAACAAACTGATACCTCTATTTTTTTCATCTGGACTAATACCGGTGGAACCTGCCGGATTGAACGGGATGGAAAAGTAATTTATAAAGGAACAGAAAACTCTTTCAAAGATGAAGGGCTGACACCAGGAGAGTTGTACATTTATACGATTGAAAGACTGGATCTTGAAGGACGAGTCATCGACCGGATTAAATTGCAGACAGGCACCGAAAATTACCTTGATGATTTCGTTAATCAGCTTCAGCAAATTACAGTAAGCACAATTGTCTCCGATTCAAAAGTCGCGATTGCATGGGGTGCAATTGAAGGAATTACAAGCTTTGAGATATACCGCAACGGCGAGTTGCTGGCCACCACAGAAAAAAACCAGTTTACTGATCTACAAGCCGACAGAAAGAAAGCCTATACTTATTGGATACAAGCCAAACGCCCGCTTGAAAGATCTGAAGAAAATAAGAAACACAGGAAATCCCTGCTGGCAACATTTTTTGGCGCTGTCAATATCAGATCGTCCCAGGAAAAAGCGGCGATGGAAGAATTTTGGATCATTAAACGCGTCGCGAGCCGGGAACAGCTGCTGGCTGAACAGCCGACCCAAAAAGACCATATCCAGCAGCCGGAATGGCAGCTGCGTTATTTGACATTCCTGGGAGAAGAAATTCTCCCCAACCCAAATCCATTATCATTGAACCGTTTTTTCAAGGGAGACGGACGCAGCTTCGATCCAGAGTCGAAAGAATACAGAACCCGCGTCGACTTGAATGTCCGCTTTACAAAGGACGGTGCATTAGTCGATTGTGCCAAAGATGTCGGAACGACCATTGCCTATAATTGGCGCAAAAAATTCCGTAAAGCGGATGTTGCTTCTTCGGACGGTATTGAATTAAAAGAAATAAAAGAGGATCACCATAAAATAGCAATTGATCTGAAGCATTCCGTCGGCAACCCGTTGGTGGCCTCACCGGACATCGATTACCATATTGCTGCAAACTTTTACAGAATCGGGGTCTATGACATTATCGGCAACCATGATCAGGCGCCCAACCACGAGGTTTATCTCAAGACCGGGCGCAATGCTGACTGGGGCCAAATCCATGAAGCCGAAGACAAAGGTTTGTCCTGGATGGCCGGCCCAATCGCCAGCCAGTATTGGCGGATCAGTAATTTTGAATAAGAAAAGCGACTGCGCCCGTTAAGCTCTGACAGGCATAAGACAGACCAATCGAAGTGGCCTTGGCCGCGCAGTTGGGTTGGCTTATGACCCGAAGAGCTGGGCCACAGGAGTCTGGACAATAGAAAAGCGGAAACGGCCGCTCAGCTCCGACAAGCGTAAGACGCTTCGGCGAAGCGGCATGTTCTCAGCCGCACAGCCAAAGTGGCTTACGACTCGAGGAGCTGGCCGTTGGAGTCTGGACACAGAAAAGCGGAAACGGCCGCTCAGCTCCGACAAGCGTAAGACGCTTTGGCGAAGCGGCATGTTCTCAGCCGCACAGCCAAAGTGGCTTACGACTCGAGGAGCTGGCCGTTGGAGTCTGGACACAGAAAAGCGACTGTGAAGAGATGCCCCAAGATTTATGGGCCCATCTCTTTGCGACGAAGCCAGCGCAGCGATGCAATACACTTTCATGTCTCGAAGCTAGCGTCAGCGATGCAGAGACAGGAGCAGCTTTTATCCTACGGCAGTTGGGCTGGCTTATGACCCGAAGAGCTGGGCCGCAGGAGTCTGGACACTCGAAAAGCGGAAATGCCCGTTGGAGACCGGACACAGAAAAAGCCTGCACCGGAAAAGCAATTGCTTTTCTGTGCAGGCTCTTTATTTCTACTTGTCCAAAAATCGTTTGCGTATATGGGGCGGCGGCAACATACAGCTGTTCAGTTTACCGAATACTTTATACCGGTTATTGGCAATGACGTCATAAGCGCCGTCACGAATTGCTGCTGGAAACGGGCGCAGATGGTATGCCAATTTCCATAAGCCGGTCAAATGATGTGAAATTCGGAGTGCCCCTTCAGACTTAACATAGGCTTTCCCATCTTCTATAAGTACAAGGCTATCGACATCTTCCGGAATATTATGTTCACGCGCCAGCTTTTCACCAATTTCACTTTGCAGCGATGCAAATTGGAAATAGCCTGCCGGATCGTGATTAATGATGAATTGGACACTCGAATCGCAAAAATTGCAATCGCCGTCAAACAGCACTATTGCATGATCCATTGTATTTTCCTCCTCTGCAAAAACGTCTTAACCCTATAAATAGCCTATCTCGTTTCATCCTAAACCCTACCCGGCTGCTACAGTTCCCTGATGGAAAAATAACTTCCATCCGTTTTCCCGTTTTTTCCAGACAGAACTGCGGTTGGTGTTTTTACCGGTTGTTTTATTTCCGATGCGATACGTCGTCAGAAACGCCTCTTCGCCCAGTTGATGTATTTTAAACTCAGAAAGCTCCATATGGTCCGGACTTAATGGATGGTCACCATCGTATTCCCACCTCTGGATTATCCCACCGCCGCTGCCAAATTCATAAAACTCATCATCCAACACTTCCGCCAACTTCACTCTGGAGGTTCGCACATCCGGCGAAATATGCCGGCATTCCAATTCGTAAATTTCACGTTCCAAATCATTCATCCAGTATCCCCCCTGTTATATTTCCCGGGAAATATCTAATTCCCTTATATAAATAAACAATACCCTTTATTGACGGAATAAGAAATGCTCCGGTCATATTTGACCGGAGCATTTTTTATTCTTTATCATTTTCATTTTCACCATCGTAAAAGTCGCCCATTTGTTCATCGTCACCCGGCTGATCCTGTGGTCCATCAGAGGAACCGAAATCTTCTACGTCTTCAAAGCTGTTATTGAAGTCGCGAACTCTGCCGTCCTCTTTTTCGACCGGTTGTTCAGTTGATCCTTGCAGCACTTCCTCCTCGACAGGTCGGCTTTCCAGATCAGGTTCTTCATCCGCGTGGTCAATGCAGGTTAATGCAGTAGGCAGGGCTTCCATTCGCTCAAAAGGTATTTCTTTTCCACAAACAGCACATTTGCCGTAAGTTCCTTCTTCCATCGCTGCAAGGGCAGCTTTGATGTCGTCTATTTCCTCTTCTTTAAACTGCGTCAATGCCATCCCTCTTTCCTGGTCAAAGAGGTCCGTCGCATTATCCGCTGGATGATTGTCATAATTAGAAAGTTCTGTTCTTTCAAACTCCTCTGTATGCTCTACGCGATCTTCCAAATCCTCTAATTGGTCAGTCAATTGTTTCTTTAATTGTTCCATTTGTTGGTCAGTCATGCCGATTCCTCCTCAAAAACTACTTGTTCTGTATATTTCCTAATTGAGAGAAATCAAACCTGTCCACCTAATCATCAAAACGTTCGAGTAAACTCAGCAAGTATTCGTCAAGACGGTGGCGGATCAATTCATCAGACAAACCTGTCATGCCAAGTGCTGTCCATCCTCCATACACTTTTGGAGGACCATCCAATGTATCCGTTAAAGACAACAAATCCCAGTAAGGGTCGTATCGAAAACTGTCGCCTGCATATTTGATATATGCTTCCAGAAACTTATCTGCTGCTGTGAGGCCGTATAATTGGGTCAAATTCACCCGGCAATGGCCAATATCCACTCCTACTGGACCGCGGCAGGCATTCACCCAATCCACAACACCGGATATCTTTCCATCCTGCCAAAGAATATTTCCCGGATGATAGTCACGGTGTATAAAGCAAAAATCTGCCTTCGGACGGACTCCTGCTACAATATAAAACGCACGCATCCAATCATCTTGGAACTTAGACCACAAAGGTCTCTCCAACCTTAACGCATCGTTATAGGAAAAATACTCATATTCGAAGCTTTCGGCTTTCTGCTGATGAATCCTGGTTAAACACTCAGCCATCTTATCCAGCCAATCATCCGTATCAGAAGGCTGAAAAATGGTGTCTCCCGGCAATTTCGTCATCAACACTGCAGGCATTCCACACTCCTCCCCGGTCTCATCAAATGCGATAACTTCCGGAGAAGGAATTATGGTCGAAGTTGCTTGCTGCAGACTTTCCGATTCATGCCTGGCCAAGTCCGGTTCCATCGCCAACCAGTCTTTTTTGTGAAAGAGCCGGAGGATTAAATTTTCTTGTTGCTCTCTTTCTTTAAAAGGTATTTCAAAAACAAGCGAAGAAGTGCCCCCTTGCAGCTTCTTTATCCCAGCTGTTTCCACTGGTTTTTTAATAATTGCTTTCACCCATCCAATACTTTCCGGAGTCGGTTGACTTAAATTTTGGTTATTCATAAACCTCACCGCTTTCTTACTGCCGAAGTTGATATTTTTTCTCCATTTTATCTTATACTACATTAATCCAGACTTCATTTCTCAACCATTGCCGTGTGCATCAGCGTTTATACAGGGACCGTACGGGTATGCTTTTTATATGAAGGAAAAACAGACGAAAACTTCCGGTTTTTCAGCCTGACGCTATAAGTAGAAGGAGGACGCTTATTTATGAAAGTAAAAAAACCGATTCCAAAAGCAAAAGAGTTCGACAGCACGATGTCTTTAATCAATGAAGGCTTCAATTTCCTGCCAAGCCGCCGCAAAGAATTGGGCTCAGATATTTTCGAAGCACGTTTATTGGGCAAAAAATCTCTTTGCATCGCCGGTGAAGAAGCGGCTGCAGTTTTTTATGACAATAAATATTTTAAGCGTGCGGGTGCTGCTCCAAAGCCCTTGAAGAAGACTTTACTCGGGGAAGGCGGAATCCATGGCCGCGATGGCGAAGACCACCATCACCAGAAGCGCATGTTCTTATCCATGATGACGCCCGAAAGACTGGAGGACATGAAGCGGATGGCGATAGAAGAGCTGGATAAAAAAGCTTTGCAATGGGAATCCATGGGTGATGTCCTGCTGCTCGATGAAATCGAAGAAGTCCTGTCGCGGTCTGTTATGAACTGGGCAGGCCTTCCATTAAAAGAAAGCGAAGTGAAGGAGCGGACGCAGGAACTTGTGGCAATGGTGGATTCTTTTGGCGGTTCCCTCACCCGGTTCAAAGAAGGGGCTGAAGCCCGCAAAAGCCACGAATCATGGCTGAAGGAAATCATCAGCGATATTCGGAAAGGCACCTATTCTCCTCCGCCCCATACGGCCGCCTATATTGTAGCGATGCAGAAAAGCCCGGAAGGAAAGTTATTGGATCTGGATATTGCTGCCGTCGACTTGAATAATGCCTACAGACCGATAATTGCAGCCGCCTACCTTATTGTTTTCGGAGCTTTGGCCATTCATGAATATCCTGAAATGAAACCGAAATTGCAAGCCGATGAAAAGAACTTCAGTAAACTATTTGCACAAGAAGTGCGCCGCTATTATCCATTTGCTCCAGCAATGGCGGCAAAAGCGAACCGAGATTTCATCTGGCATGGTTATCATGTAAAAGAAGATATGCTGGTTGTACTGGATCTATTCGGCACGAATAGGCATCCGGATCACTGGGAAAACGCCGACGAGTTTATACCAGAACGCTTTGAAAACTGGAAAGGCAGCCCATTCGCTTTTGTGCCGCAGGGAGGCGGGGATTTCCATGCCGGCCACCGCTGCGCAGGCGAGTGGATGACAGTTATGGTCATGCAGGCGTTCTTTAAATATCTGACGGAGAATATTACTTACACCGTTCCTGAACAGGACTTGAGTTACGATATGGCGCGGATGCCGACGATGCCGAAAAGCCGATTCATCATCAGTGAGGTACAGAGAATCCGTCAGTCACCTGACAATATCACCAACTACCGTCACAGCCAGACAGTCATGTAAAAAGCCCTTATTCAAGGGCTTTTTTCACGTTTTTTCAGTTCTCAAACTATTACCAAAGGTTATACTTTTAACTCACGATGGTCAAAATCAGGTTTCTCGATTTGAATCGTTGTATGTTCGATTTTGCAGTTTCCACTGATCAGAGCTATAGCTTCTTTTAATACTTCCTGCTCCTTTGCTTTTTCCTCAATATCCAAATGGCAGGTCAGCAGATCCATACCGGAAGTGATGGTCCAAATATGGAGATCATGGACATCCAGCACACCTTCAATGTTCATCAGCATCTTTTTTACTTCTGCCATATTGACGGTAACAGGTGTACCTTCCATCAATATATGCATGCTGTTCTGCAATACACCCCAGGCACTTCTCAAAATCAACAGCGCCACCAACACGGAAATAAGCGGATCCGCAACCGTCCAATCGAATAAAAGAATAAGCACCCCTGCAACAATTGCACCGATTGATCCCAGGGCATCGCCAATTACATGAAGGTAGGCACTTTTCATATTCAGATTGCCCTCGACATCCGCTTTTCTATTGATCACCCAGGCACTCAGGATATTTGCCACCAGCCCAATACCCGCGATTGCAAGCATCCATCCGCCCATCACTTCCGGCGGGTTATTAAAACGTTCAACTGCTTCATATATGATAAAACCGGCCATAAGGAAAAGTGTAATTCCATTGAAAAATGCTGCAATGATTTCGAAACGATAATAGCCGTAAGTCTTGTTGGCAGAAGCTGCTTTGCCTGCAAACCAAATAGCACCCAGACTCAACAGAAGTGACACGGCGTCAGACAGCATATGGCCACTGTCTGCAATAAGTGCCAGACTGTTTGTAAAGAGACCGCCGAAAAATTCCAAAAGCATAATGGAAAACGTAATGATTAAAGCCAGAATCAATGCTTTTTTATTGCCACTCCTTGCGGTTTCAAATTGCTCGTGATCGTGCCCCATTTCAAATTGCCCCCTTCCTACTTATCGTCATTTTAGCAAAAAAGGTGATTGACAGCGAACTCCGGTTCTTATACGATAGGTAAGGAAATTAAATAACCCGGTGACGGGAGAGGTTCATAGCATTTCACCCTCTATAAAAAACTATGGATTTTGAAACTCAGCCAAATCCACATGCGATTTGGCTTTTTCTTTTTCCCGTTTTTATAGCCTCTCCCGAAACTGTATTCGAGGAGGCTTTTTATAATGGCAGGAAGAAATGAAGATACGTTGGACCACTTAACTTTGCTTGGCAATCAGGACACAAAATATAAATACGAATATGCTCCGGAAGTTCTGGAAGCGATTGATAATATGCATACCCGCGATTATTTCGTGAAATTCAATAACCCGGAATTCACTTCACTTTGCCCGCAGACCGGCCAGCCGGATTTTGCAACAATTTACCTGAGCTTTATTCCCGATAAGAAATTGGTGGAAAGCAAATCGCTGAAGTTGTATTTCTTCAGTTTCCGCAATCACGGAGATTTCCATGAAGACGTGGTCAATATCATCATGAATGACCTTATCGATTTGCTTGACCCCCGTTACATCGAAGTCTGGGGCAAATTCACTCCCCGAGGCGGATTGTCGATCGACCCTTATACCAATTACGGCAAACCAGGAACAAAATATGAAGAAATGGCATCGTACCGGATGATGAATCACGACATGAATCCTGAAACGATCACCAATCGATAAGGGGGAATATCCATGTTGCTTTATTTGAACGGCGCGTTTGTCGGCCTACTGATCCTTTCCAATATCCTGGCAGTGAAATTATTCAGCATTGGGGAGTGGATGGTGCTGCCGGCTGCAGTCATCGTCTATGTTTTCACCTTCCCAATTACAGACACGATTGCGGAAGTATATGGTAAAGAAGCGGCAAGAAAAACCGTTTTTGCCGGTTTCATCACTCAATTGGCGGCTCTGGCTTTCATCTTCTTCGCCATCCATCTGCCGGCTGCTCCATTTTTCGGCGACCAGTCGTCATTTGAATCAATTTTTTCAGCAGGATTCCGCGTCACTTTAGCCAGCCTGGTTTCTTATTTCATAAGCCAAAACCTGGATGTTACAATTTTCCACAAATTAAAAGAGCGCCACGGCGAATCCAAATTATGGGTCCGCAATAACGCTTCTACGATGGTGAGCCAGCTTGCCGATACAACTATTTTCATCACGATTGCATTTGCGGGAACGATGCCTGCCGGCGCTTTGATCGGCATGATTGTTACGCAATACCTGTTCAAGTGGATTGTGGCAACTGCAGATACACCGCTTGTCTATTTGCTAGTCAAATTATGCCGCCGCGAACAAGTTTCCGGCAAGGAAATTTATAGTTAATTAAATACTGAACCGATATTCCGCAAAACAGCTTCGAAGACATTAGCCGACGCTTGCGAGGCTAAGTCTTTGCGACGAAGCAGCGAAGCGATGCAACGACCTTTCATATCTCTAGCGTAGCGATGCAGAGACAGGAGCACATGCTATTCCCCACACTCTCCTGGGAGTCTTCGCTGTTTTGCTCCATATCTCTAAACTATTTCTATAAAAAAATCCTTCAGCTTTATTAATTGAAAAAGCAGTACCTCTAGTTCAAATAGTATTGGTTGATAGTATAAAAAGAGGAGAGCCACTTCGGCTCTCCTCTTTTCTATCGCTAATATATTCTCAAATCCTCATTAAGCTTTTGCTTTTGAGGTTTTTTTATTTGGCCGCAAAGCCTGTTTATTTCTTGCCAGCACCAAATCAGCCACGATTGGCAAATGATCAGAAATATCGGTAGAGATTGTTGCAGTCTGTGCAACTTCCATCTCTGGCCCGAAGAAAATATAATCGATGCGGGTGACGGGCTTCAAATCCACACCCGTCGAGCTGTATGAATGCGGAGCTGGATACGTATAAGCGTCGCCTCTCTTCATTTTCAGAAAAGCATCCGTGAAATACCGGTTCATTTTACTGATTGGTGAATAGAACGGAGGAGCATTGAAATCCCCCATTACGATGCACGGAAATTTACTCTTTTGAGTCAACGACAAAATCTCATCGACGCTGAGTTTCAGTTCCTCATCTTTCAATGAAAGATGGGCATTGAATACATTAATGGCCATGTCATCAATTTCGATGACAGCTTCCAGGACTCCTCGCTGCTCATCATTGCCGTACCATTGTTTTACTGGAGTCATATGATGATTCTTACTGTATGTTATGGGATATTTACTTAAAATTGCGTTGCCGTACTGCTGGTTCGGCATCCCTTCCCGGTCGGGGGCATAATCCAGGTTCGCACCATATGCGGTGTACATTCCAAGCCGGTTCCCCAGCCATTCCACCTGATCCATAAATTGACTCCGTTCCCCGAAGAAACGATCGACTTCCTGCAAGCCAATGACAGTTGCGCAGGAATCTTCAATAACAGTAGCCGTCCTCTCAAGATCCGTAATTCCATCCATACCTAAACCGTGGGCGATGTTAAACGACATGACTTTGACAATCGGCGGTTTCCTGTTTTTCATGCTTCGCTCTCCTTTTTGGTGAACAAACTTAGTTTGCTGATTAAATATAATTGATTTCGAATACAGTATAGCAAGTGACAGAAAAAATTACTGTATCAGCTGTGTAAAGGTTTGTAAAGAATTGTTAACCTTCAGGGTAGAGTTCCAGCACTGCAAGGATAGGTCTATGATCGGAAGCTTCTGTATCAATGGTTTCTGCTTCAAGCACTTGCCAGTGCCTGCTGTAGAAAATAAAATCGATTTTTTGGCCATGGTCACCTTCTTTTTTATAAGTTTCCGGATGCGAAGCAGGCGCTCCAAAGACATTATCGAGTTCTTCTTCTATTCGTTTCATATGCGGACTGTTCGGTTCTGCGTTGAAGTCTCCTGTCAACACTGCCGGCAGGTCCTGATTTCTGATGATGCTCAGCAATTCTTCGATATTGCGTTCAAGCTGTTTTTCATTCAAAGACAAATGCGTGCTGAAAAAGGCGATTGAGTCCTCATTTATTTCAATGGTCGCTTCCAGCAACCCTCTTTGTTCACTTTCAGGTCCTTCTTCCAGTTTCTCCAGTAAATGATTTTGGTATTTCCTGATCGGATAACGGCTCAATATCGCGTTGCCGTAAGCTTGCAGCGGCCATTTGGCATCAGCCGGATGCGCAGTCAAATTCGGTCCGAACGCCACATGCATATTCAGCCTCTTTGACAGCCACTTAACCTGATCGGTGAAATCGGTCCGTTCCGAGAAATTCTGGTCCACTTCCTGAAGCCCCGCAATATCCACTTCAGCATTTTCGATGACCGAGGCCGTAAGCTCGAGATCGAGGCGGCCATCTATCGTCAAACCTGAAGAAATATTAAAACTCATTATTCTGAGCGTTGAATCCTTAGCAGTCATTTAGGCGGCCTCCCTTTTTATCAGCTTTTCCCCGTCAGCATTATATGAAACTAGCTGTGGAACAATATTTCAAATTTTATGCAAATAAAAGGTTAGGCTGATAAATAAAAAAGCCGCGAATAAAATTCGCAGCCATACATCATTTTATTTCCTTATTCAAAAGAATTCTCTTGCTCCATCCCGGTATACACCAGAATCGCATCACGCAAAAATTTCGCGCCGCCCTCGCATGCCTTGTCATAATAAGCGGCAAAACGCTCGTCATCGACATACATCTGTGCGAGCCCCGCATGCGCCTCTTTGCTGTAAGTTGGCCAGGTGAACGACAGCCACTCCTTATGGAGAGCAGCCGTTTTCTGCGCCAATTCCGAAGAAGGATCTCCTGTTTCACATGCTTCTGCAAGCTTACTCAGCACTTCCTTCTCCAGGCTTTTGAACTCTTCGTATTTCTCTTCCCTCATATTGAGCATTTTCGCGTTCGACTTATCGATCGTGGCGTCGCCGTATTTTCCGCGAACTTCTTCTCCATATTGCTGCTCGTTGTCATCGATCAGTTTCTGCTTGAACCCTTTGAATTTTTCATTGTCAGCCATTGTGCTCTTCCCTTCTGCTGCGGAAATTGTGTATTCCACATTAGTGATCAGGAGATCCAGCTGCCGGCGCCGGGCGAGAAGTTTCTCACGGGGCATCCGGAGTGCGGCCGGTCCGTCGAAAGAGGGATTCGAAATGACTTTTTGGATGCTGTCCAGGTCCAGTCCGAGCTCTCGGTAAAAAAGAATCTGCTGCAGCTTATCGACTTCTTTACTGCCGTATATCCGGTAGCCGGATGAATTTTTTCTGGCTGGTTCCAATAATCCGATTTCATCGTAATAACGGAGAGTCCTCGTACTCACTCCCGCCATCCGCGCCAACTTCTGAACGGTATATTCCATCTCCTCACCTCCTGATGAGTCCACATTACACCTTTACGCTGCGTCAAGGTCAAGCATTAATGTCACGTTAATTGCTGTTCTGCAAATTCACGGTAAAGATTATGGCAACCAGTCAATTCACTGTGTTTGCCCATACCGGTCACTCGTCCCTTTTCAATAAAGATAATTTTATCCGCGTCCACAATGGTTGAAAGCCGGTGGGCAATAACCAGTGTCGTACGCCCTTCCATCAATCGGCTCAATGCCTGCTGGACGATGCCTTCCGATTGGCTGTCGAGACTGGCTGTCGCTTCGTCCATCATCAGGATTTTCGGGTCGCGCAGAAATGCACGGGCAATTGCAATACGCTGTCTTTGTCCGCCCGATAATTTGACGCCGCGCTCACCGACTTGCGTATCCAAGCCACCCGGAAACTCCTTGATGAAATCTTCCGCATACGCCATTCTTGCAACAGTCCATAATTGCTCATCCGGTATTGCCTCAGCGTCTGCCAAACCGTATGTCAGATTGGCGCGGATCGTCCCTCCCATCATAGCCGATTCCTGTGACACGTAACCGATCTGGTCACGCCATGAATTGATGGAAAGCTCCCGGATCGGCATGTCACCAATTAGAATTTCGCCTTTTTGCGGTTCATAGAAGCGCTCAAGCAAACCGAACACAGTGGTTTTTCCGCCGCCGCTCGGTCCGGCGAATGCAATCATTTCACCCGGCTGCGCTTCGAAGCTGACGTCCTGCAGCACCGGTTCACCCGTTTCATACGAAAACGTCACACCGGAAACTCGCAATGCCTTGCCGGCAATATCCATTTCTTTGCCCTGCTGCCCATCTTCAAGTGGCAACTCCAGAATTCCGATAATCCGCTCCGTCGCCCCTTTCGCTTTTTGCAGTTCCGTGAAGAACATTGCAAAAGTGGTGACCGGCATGATGATCTGGAATAAATACAATAGAAACGCTACAAGGGAACCTGTCGACATCGTCCCTTCCGCTACCCGTATTCCGCCGTAGCCGATGATCGTTACAATCACCGCCATCATTACGACATACATAAGCGGCGCAATGATCGCATAGATTTTCGCTTCTCTCATGCCTGTTCTAAAAAGCTGCTGAATGCCATTCAGGCCTTTGCGCTCTTCCACCATTTCAGCAGTGGAAGATTTCATCAAGCGGATTTCACTGATTGTCTGCTGGACATGGCCAGAAAATTCGGCGGTCTCATCCTGCAACGTACGAGAAATCTTTGCCATGCGCCGGCCAAGAGGAAACATGAACAATACAGTGACAGGCACAGCAAGCAGCATGATCAAAGTCATTTTCCAGTCGAGAATCAGAAGAATCGTTACAGCACCCACAATGGAAACGATGCCTGTAATGAAGTTCGGGAAATGCTCTGTAATGAGGTTTCGTACAACACCCGTATCACTGACCACCCGGCTGACAGTTTCCCCACTCGAGTGCTGGTCAAAATAACCGACGCGCAACCGGATCAGGCGAATCCACATTTTATCGCGCAATCCGGCCACAATACGCTGCCCGACTTTGCTGAGCAGGTAAATGGAAATACCATTGATGATTGCCTGCAGGATAAACGCAACGACGATGCCGATGATTAACGGCACACTCAATGACTCCACTGAAAAACCGTCCACCAGATTTCTGGTCAGCAGCGGCACGACCAATCCGACAAGTGTCGTGATCAAACTGGCCAGCAAGCCGAAAATCAAAGCCGCCTTAGGAATTTCCAATGATAAGATTAGCGAAACGAATGGTTTTAACCCGACTTTCTCCTGCTTGTTCTCCATAACTTCAAACTCCTGTCGTGATCAATCTATTGCCATTTGGCGTAGATGCATGTATCCGTCAGCCTTTTTCCATCCACTGATAATTCGTCGTTATGTAAAACACCTTCCAGCACATACCCCAATTTTTCCGGGACGGCGCGGCTCTTGAGATTCTCTGCGTCACACAGGATTTCAAGGCGGTGGCAGCCGAAACTGTTCAGAGCCAGATCAGTCAAAATACTAACCGCTTCCAGCATATAGCCTTTGCCGCTATGTGCCGTATTGATCCAATAGCCGATTTCCATCTTCGGCATATCCCACTCAATATTATGAAACCCAGTCGATCCAATAAATTCATCTGTTTCTTTATCAAAAATCAAATAACGGAGATTCTCACGTTTCAAGAAAAGGATGTGCGCTTCCATCGTATTGATTTCAGTGTCAGTCGGAGAAGGATCTTCCAATACAAAACCGAGCCACGGCTTCAATTCATCCATGGAAGCTTTGACGGCCGCATTAATCGCTTTTCCATCGCCCGGCTTTGGCATGCGCAGTTTCAGCCGTTCTGTAAATAATTCCTCCGGAACTTCAGGTATTTTAACGTTTTTCTCCATAATTACTCCATCTCCCTTATTTAGCTGCGGTGATTTTACGATCTTTCGGCAATCCAAGACCGACTAATCCCAGAAGCGGAAGAAACGACACAACCACCATCGTTTCATAAACACCGATTGAATCCATCAGGATGCCGATCACTACGCCGCCGATTGCACCCATGCCAAACGCCAGGCCAACCGTCAGCCCTGCCATCGTCCCTATTTTGCTCGGCACCAATTCCTGTGCATAAACGACGGTCACTGAAAAGCTCAGCATAATGAAAAAACCGATCAGGCCAAGCAGCAGCAGAACCGCGAACAGCGGCATATACGGCAGTATCAAAGCGAGTGGAATCGGCACAACGAGCGATAGCACGATGACATTTTTCCGCCCGATTTTATCTGCCAGCGGACCGCCAAAGAATGTGCCCGCCGCACCCACACCAAGAAACAGGAATATATATAATTGGCCTTGCTGTATCGTTAGACCGTAAGCTTCCATGAGGTGGAAAATATAGAAGCTTGTGATATTCGTGACATAAAACGAACGCGCAAAAATAATGATCAGCAATAAAGTCAAAGCGACCCCGACCTGTTTACGGGTCATTTCCGGCAACGACGATAAAAGCACTTTCTTTACTTTCTGCAGCTTTTCCTGTTCCAGCTGCTCTTTGTACCAGCGCGAAATTTTTGACAGGATAAAAATGCCGAGCGCCGCAACGAATAAAAACAATGCTGCTCCCGTTTGGCCAAGCGGCACGAGTATAAACGCACTGATCAACGGTGCCAGCGCCTGCCCGGAATTGCCGCCGACCTGATAGATGGACTGTGACAATCCTCTTTTCGATCCCGCAGCCATATAGGAAACGCGTGAGCCTTCAGGATGAAATACCGCGGAACCAAAACCGAGAAACATCACCGATACAAGGATCATCCAATATTCCGGAGCAAAAGCGAGCCCTGCAATACCCAGAAAAGAGCTCGTCATCCCAATCGGCAAAGCATAGGGCATCGGTTTTTTATCACTGATATAACCGACTACCGGCTGCAGGACAGACGCTACTATATTTAAAGCAAAGGCGATTAAGCCAAGTTGTGTGAAGGTCAGTCCCATGTCTTCTTCCAATATCGGAAACATTGCGGGAATGACCGCTTGCAGGGAATCGTTCAGCAAGTGGCATGCACCGATTGCGAACATAACCGGATAAACCGGGTTCCCTGACATAGATGTCTTTATTGCGTTCGCCATTACAGGTCCTCCAGTGAATTATTCTTATGTATTAATCAATTCAGCCCGACTGCCATGCAGCGGCTGATTTTTCTATTATAAAACAGTTTGGATGCAAAAAGACACCTGGGGACTCATTCCCCAGGTGTCTCATGCTGCTTTCAATTGCTTCCAGTTTTCAAGCCTTTTATCCAATATGAAATTGCCGAACGGAATAAAGGCCACAGCAAGAGCTCCGACGGTAAACCGGAACGGCCATCTCACTGCAAAAGTGGCATAGACGATCATTAATACGTAAACGGTGAACAGCCCGCCGTGAAGAGCTCCGACGACACTGACCACTTCCGGCATGCCGAAAAAGTATTTAAGCGGCATAGCGACAAACAATAGCAGCAGCAAAGAGCCGCCTTCCACTAATCCCATAAAACGAAATTGATTCAACGCATTTTTCAAGGTCTTCTACTCCTTAATCATTCTACCCATCATTATAGAAGAGGAGCTTCCATCACTACAAGCGGACGGTGCGGAAAACCGAAGAAAAAACAACAGCCCCTCCAAACTTCCGTCACATGTTGCCTGCCGTTGCGGCAGAGTTCCAGCATTTAGCGGAATGCTTTACCCAAGTTTCACAAATAGGACTTTTAAATAATTGCCTTCTTTGAATTTCGGATCGACCCGGAAATCCGGCGGCAAGGAATGCTCTTCCACAATGGTGTACTTTCTTCCCAAATCCTTGAATGCCCGATCAATAAAGCCTTTGAACTTTTTCATCCCGAAAGAGGCGCTGTTTGTCGAAGCGACGATGATTCCCTTGTCTTCTGTAATCGCAATCGCTTCTTTCATGAGATTCGTATAGTCTTTCGATGTACTGAATGTATATTTCTTGGAACGCGCAAAACTCGGTGGATCCAAAATCACGATATCGAATTTTAATTCCTTGCGCTTGGCATATTTGAAGTAGTTGAAAACATCCATAACCAGGATATCCTGGTGTTCGTAGTCGATGCCGTTGACGCTGAATTGCTCGATGGTCTTAGCGGAACTTCTTTTAGCTAAATCGACACTGGTCGTTTTATCTGCTCCTCCGAGAGCAGCGGCGACAGAGAATGCGCCTGTATAGGAAAACGTATTCAATACGGTTTTGCCTTCTGCATATCTTTCCTTGATCGCTTTGCGGACTTCCCGCTGATCCAGGAAAATGCCGGTCATCGCTCCATCATTCATGTAAACGGCGTAATTGACTCCATTCTCTTTGACGATCAGCGGAAATTCTCCGCGCTCGCCCGCGACAAAATCATCATCTTCGATGTATTGCCCTTTTGTATCAAAGCGTTTTTTCTCATATATCCCTTTGAATTCCGCCACATTTTTCAGCGCCGCCACAAACTCTTCTTTAAATGAATAAACCCCTTCGCTGTACCAGCTCACTAGAAAATAACCATCGTAATAATCGATGATTACGCCGCCGAATCCGTCGCCTTCCCCGTTGAAAAGCCTGAACGCGGTAGTTTCCGGATTATTGAACATTTCACGGCGGCGGCGCAGAGCTTCGATAAGCTTGCGCTCGATGAACGCCTGGTCGATGTTTTCGGCTTCATTGCGGGTCAGCACCCATCCGACACCTTTGTTTTGATTGCCATAATAGGCTTTTGCCACAAAGCGCCCTTTGCTGTCTGTCAGATTAAGTATCGCACCTTCTTCTTTTAACTGGTCGACGTTTTCAAGCGAATCTTTAGTAATCAGCGGGGAGCCCCCGGCAATTTCCGCTTTAGATTTTTCTTTCAATTTTATTGTGATTTCTTGTTTCATCAAGTCTCATCCTATCTGTATTTTGCCCATTTATCTTATAATAAGTGTATAACAAAGCCTCTCTCAATACACTTATTTCATTGGAATAACAGCTGAGGAGGAGTAACCATGAAGAAAAAGATCCACACCTATAACATTCTTCTGTCGAACGGGGAATGGCTGGAGAATATTCGGTTTGAGGGTCCGCTCGAATACCATTTCTCCGGCGTCATGGTCAGCTTGCTTCCTGTCCAGGATGCTTCCGGCAAAACGATTGTGCTGAATATGTACCATATCGTCAAAGCCGAGCTCCTGACTGTCGAAGAAATAGGACCTTGACCTACAGAAAAGCGTAAGCGCCCGTTAAGCTCTGGAAGGCAAGAGATGGACCAAATGGAATTTGGGACATCTCTTTGCGACGAAGCTAGCGCAGCGATCCAGGAGCAATAAGGGGTAGCCAGCCCAACGAAGCGGCCTTGGCCGCGCAGTTGGGCTGGCTTATGACCCGAAGAGCTGGGCCGCTGGAGTCTAGACAAATAAGAAAAGGCGTTTTGCATCACTGCAAAACGCCTTTTCTTAACTTTGTATCCACTTCCATGCATCATCTAATTGACTTGGTGGAAAATGTTCGGTTTTCACTCCCGGAACCAATTTGTGCATACTCTCTGCTATTTCAACCCATTCTTTTTCGCTGACCAACGCGGCTTTTTGAATTTGTCCCATGTGTTTTGTCTGTACCTTGATTCTTTCCCACATTCCTGTCATCGTTGGCATGTCAACATCCTTTGCAATAATAAGAACATTGAATTTGCCGTCATCGCCAAATTTTTCTTTAATGGCATTTTCAAGCTTGTCTGCGTCTTCTTTAACCGGTTTCCCTGTAAATTCGAAGGCTATCGTGTTGTCATCTTTACTTTGTACAAAAGATAACATGCTTCTTCCTCCTTTATAATATTTGTTTATTTCCTCAATCGTTTCTTCCGGTCTTAATCCATTCCCACGCATCTTCCATTTGGGTGATTTCGAAGTGCTTTGTTTTGATGGAGGGCAGGTAGTCACTGGTTTCGACCAGTTTCTCGACTTTCTCATCGTCGCTGATTACTGCCAATTTATTGTATTGGCTCCAGCGTTTCACATCAATTTTCATTTCTTCGAGCAACGCTTTAAAAGAAGCGCCTTCAAAATGATAGAGAATCGCATAAAGGTTGAATTCCCCTTTTTCCGAAAACTTTTCCTGTATAACTTTATCGAGCTTCGTTAAATCATCTTCTGTTACATGGCCTTCGATTTCCACTGCAATCGTCTCCATGTCTTTACTCGGCACTAAAGTCAGCATTTTTCCGCCCCTTCCTTAAAATTATCGTATTACTCTATTCCCTATTCTCAGACCGTCAAACTGAAAGCTTAATGCTGTCTCCGCTGATTTCTGCCCATAATAAAACTGTTTCGCAGCTTTTTAACTTCGAAACAGTTTTAAAATTTATCTTCAGTTTTAATTTTCAGCTGAAGTTACATCTTCTCCGCTGGAGAAGCGAACGATGATTCCGGTTATGAGAATGGTTGCCAATGCTGGCAACAGCCACCCAAGACCTTCGCTGTACAGCGGTAGAATTATGTCATAAAAGTTTATGATGGACTGCAGCCATAGTGGATTTTCCAGGTTAACCGAAGCTGTCAGCGTCTTCATGCCATCGACGATAGCGATGAAAAATGTCACGATAATTGCAGCAGCATAAACAAGGCGGCGGTGTTTAAAGAGTGGAGACAGAAAAGCGAGTATAATCAGCACGATTGCCAACGGATATAAAAACATCAACACTGGAATTGAAAAAGCGATGATATTTGCAAGGCCTGCATTTGTGACAATTAATGAAAAAATGGAAAAGATGACAACATAGATTTTATAATTGATCATTGGCGTGAGTTTATTGAAAAAACCTGCATTCGCCACGATTAAACCCACAGCCGTCGTCAAACAGGCAAGCGTGATAATGACTGCCAGCAATAATTGGCCGAACGTCCCGAAGTAATAGGCCGATGCACCGCTCAAGACCGGACCTCCTGTTTCAAGGAGACCCAACGTGCTTGTGCTCGTCGCGCCGAGATAGGCGATACCCGTGTAAACGACGGCCAATAAAACCGCTGCAATTACAGCACTCTTCAGTGTTGCTGCCAGAACGCCTTTTGCTGAGTTGACCCCCAGTTTCCGCACTGCGGCGATGACGATAATACCAAAAACAAGTGATGCCAAAGCATCCATTGTGTTGTAACCTTCAAGGAACCCGGTCAGAAATGGGCTGTCTGTGTAATTATCCTGAGGTGCTCCAATCGTGCCCATTGGCATGAATAAAGCAGCTATCAGTAGTACAGCTAATGTCACCAAAATAGCTGGTGACAGAAACTTCCCGATCTTATTGACAATTTCCAAAGGGTTTAATGACAACGACAAAGCAATAGCAAAAAAGATAATAGAGAATACGAGCAAGATGACCAATCCCGAACTGTCAGCTGTAAACGGTGCGATGCCGATTTCATAAGCTACCGCGGCTGTCCGCGGCAAAGCAAAAAAAGGGCCGATCGTTAAATACAGCAAAGACGTGAAAATCAGACCGTACACCGGGTGCACTCTGCTTGAAAGATCACGCAAATCATTGCTCTTTGAAAATCCAAGAGCCAAAATTCCCAGCAAAGGCAAGCCTACGCCTGTAATCAGAAAGCCGGTGATGGCAATCGCCACTTCAGTTCCCGCATATTGTCCCAATTGTGCGGGAAAAATAAGATTGCCCGCACCAAAAAATAAAGCAAACAGCATCATGCCGATTATAAGGTAAGATTTAAATTTCAGATTTGTATCCATCCTGGTTCCTCCTGAGGACGTAAGCATTTGGATTGAACCGCTCCAGAAATTCCATGATTCGATGCATTACATTAGCCATCTTACAATAATCAAAGCAAAAAGCAACAAAAGAAAGCGGTAATTTTCAAAAAATCTGTCTTTTAATGCAGATAAGCTATGGGCGTTTTGAATAATATTCATTTCATGTAAAAAGCTGGAGAAACAAAAGCTTTTCCCCAGCTATTTTCTAGTACCTTAAAGCTGCAATCGACTTGCTGACTTTTACTTTATCCAGATTATATCCTTTGCTTTTCAAATAATAGTCTACGCCTTTTTTGGCCACATCAATATTGTTTTTCGGACCGATGGTTACGTGGCAAATCGGTAAAATATCCCCCAGCTCCACAGCGATAAATGGAATGATGATTCCGTGCCGGGCACGAAACTCTACATTCACCCGGCTTTCTTTCCGTATAACAGCAGCCAGCCGGTACTCTTCTTCGCTTTTAAAAGCCGGATTTTTAAAAAAAGTAGCACAAGCTGCAAGCAGAATATTGAAATATTCTTCAAAGACAATGTCACTTTCCTGTTTTTCCTGTCTATTGGACAGTTCATAAGCATCCCGTAAAGAGTCTTTCAAAAACTCCTCTTGTTCCTCTTCCTGATAGAGAACGTATCCGTGGATGCCATTGATGGTTTTCAAGATCTTTTCGCCTTTTCCGACAAGATCTTCCGCTTCAAATCCGATATTGTACCCATCACCTTGAGCATAGTTATACCAAAGAGCCAGAGAATCTTTATTATGGGACAATGAAAATACATAGACTTCCAGCCCATCTTCATCAATATCATTCAAGAATCCATTCATGCAGTCTTCAAATTTCCGAATATAATGATGCCAGGCTTCAGCACTGTCCGCATCCTTCAGATGGGAAACGGACTTCTTCAGGATTTCCGAGAAATAAACCATTTCGCTTGAGTCATTGAGAAAATCCGCTTTGCTCATCCAAATCTTCCGGCTCTCCACCATGCCCATCAAGCTGGTGAGGCTGGTGTAGTGGTAGAGAACCTCATTGGGATTGTCTTTATTCTGGATTCGCTTTGAAAAAGCAGTGGCAAATAGATGTTGAAGTTCAGCGGGCAACTTAGCAGTCGGCAACAATAGGAGACCCCCTTTCCTTGAACGGAGAATGCCATGCGTTTTCTATTGTCAAGACTCCAGCGCTTTTCGGAGCTACAAGAGCGCTTACGCTTTTCTATTGTCCAGTCTCCAACGGCCAACCCCTTATTGCTCCTGCATCGCTGCGCTAGCTTCGTCGCAAAGAGATGGCCCAAATTCCATTTGTTCCATCTCTTGCCTTTCAGAGCTAAACGGGCGCTTACTCTTTTCTATATCTATTCCCCATTCAAGAATCTGGAAACCGGATCAGGAAGATCCGTTGGAAACTGTGTAAACTTCTTCAAAAGGCTGGACGATGACAAAACCGTCCCCCTGAAACTCCATCTGGATCGATTCGCCGCTGCCCCGTCCGATAAAGGTGCGGAAGCTGACATCTGTTCGGAATTCCGGTGTCAGGTTGCCGGACCATGCCACTGTTGCATTCGGATCAGTGATTACTGGCTGCCCCGGTTTCACCAATAACGTCAGCGGCTCGTAATGCGAGGTAATGGCGACACGCCCTTTGCCTTTCAATGTAACGTTGAACAAACCGCCAGCCATCATACCCGCCACTTTTCGCATTAATTTTATTTCCCATTCAATTCCCGGTTCGAAAGCGAGAAGATCGTTGCCGTTTACCGTAATCGTTTCATTGTTCAATTCAAAAATCGTGATTTTCTTCCCCTGATCCGCGAGATACAAGCGGCCTTGCCCATTCGCTTTCATCAAGGAGGTGCCTTCCCCCGTCAGTGCTTTTTTGAACATCGTGCCGAGGCCATGTTCCATGACGCCTTCCCGCGCGAATTTAATCTGCCCCGTGTAGGAAATCATCGATCCGGTTTTTGCCCATACCAGCCCATCGAGATTCACTTCCAGAATTCTTTCCGTCTCCAGCTCGAAATAATCGTTTTCACGTTCGTCCTGCCGCGTCTTTTCGATAAACTCCCTGATTGTGTAATTACTCATTCCAATTCCTCCATTCTTTTCCTTATTATACGGTTAACAGATTACAGAAGTTTCATCGCGGATAAAACCGTTCCATCGATTCCGCAAAGTTTTCGCTTTTCAATTGATATAATGTAAAATAGCTTATTATAAGAAAAGCGACAGCGAGAGATGGCCCAAAATTTTTGGGGCCATCTCTTTGCGACGAAGCAGCGCAGCGATGCAACGCCTTTTCATGTCTCGAAGCTAGCGTTAGCGATGCAGAGACAGGAGCACTTTAGTAGCTTATGACCCGAAGGGCTGGGCCGCTGAAGTCTGGACAAAAATCCAGCCGGTAAAACAGCCGAAAGAAAGGGGGCGCACGCGCAATGAAGTTTCTCATATTTATTCTTCAATTCATCTTCATATATGGCTTTTTCTTTCTCGGACAATTGCTGTGTGAGCTGTTCAGTATTCCCTTGCCCGGAAGCATCATCGGCTTCATGCTCATGTTCGCCGCTTTATCGCTGAAGCTTTTTCCGCTGCGCTTTGTGGAATCCACAGCCACTCTGCTGCTGTCTTTTTTGCCCCTGTACTTTATCCCAGCCACTGTCGGCGTTATCGAATATTTCGATGTCTTCGCCGGCAAAGGGTTTTTCCTGATTGCCGTCGTTATCATCAGCACCTTGTTGACGATGGCTGCATCCGGATTGACCAGCCAATACCTTGGCCGACGGATTGAATCAAGGAAGGAGCAGGAATGATGGAGACTATATTGCTTGCACTGTTTTTCATTATATTCACATTCGCCGCTTATTTTTTGATGAACCTTCTATATATAAGATTCCATTATTCTTTTTTAATGCCTGCCTTGACCGCAACATTTGTCATCGTACTTTTCTTATTGATGACGGACACCGCTTACGATACTTATATGATCGGCGGCCAGTGGATTGACAGCCTTCTGGGACCGGCCGTTGTCGCCCTGGCAATTCCATTATATAAACAGCGGAAGCTTCTTTTCGATAACCTGGTACCAGTTATCTCAGGTATCTTGGTCGGTGTGGTCATCGGCATGTCCACCGGGCTCGCTTTGGCAAAATTATTCGGATTTTCAAGAACACTGCTCCTTTCCCTGCTGCCAAAATCCATTACAACTCCCGTCTCGATGGAAATTACTGAGCAATTAGGCGGCATCCCTTCCCTTGCGGCAGTGTTTGTCATGATTGCGGGATTTTCCGGCATTATCATCGGTCCAGCCTTCATGAAGATGCTGCACATCAAGACTCCAATCGGTGTCGGCATGGGGTTCGGTGCTTCGGCTCACGGCATCGGCACTGCAAAAGCTTTGGAATATGGCGCACAGGAAGCATCCGTCAGTTCGGTCGCCATGTCCCTGAGCGCCGTGTTCGGGTCATTTCTTGCTCCTCTCTTTGTATGGATCTTCTACCTCTAATTTCAGAGATTGCTGTTTAGCGATATACTGCATATTGAGTAATGTCAACTGTCCGCTATTGGGGTATAATGGGTAATAATAATCGTTTCAGAGAGGATAGATTTATTATGCCGGTTCCAACTAACCATTCAAAACCTGTCCGTATGAGCGCCAAAGAAAGTGCCTATTCCCAATTAGAACAATGGATCATTGACGGTACATTGCAGCCAGGTGAAAAGTTAACCGATATTGAATTAGCCCAAGCTCTCAATTTAAGCAGAACACCCATCCGCGAGGCGCTGCAACTGCTTGAAATGGTTGGTTTTGTAAAGATGTATCCAGGAAAAGCCACTACTGTCACCGAAGTCAATAAAGAAGACATCAAGCACTTACTGCCTCCACTTGCCGTTTTGCAGGCATTGGCCGGTGAACTTGCTGTCCCGAATATTACCGAAGAACAAATCGAGCGACTGGAAGAAGCGAACCAGCGATTTGCCAAAGCAATTGAAGAAAAAAACAGTTTCAATGCGCTCAAAATAGACGAAGAGTTCCACCGGATTATTATCGAAGCCGCTCAGAACCCTTACATCACCATCATGCTCAGCCGCCTGCAGTCCCATGTCAGAAGACAATTCTTCCACCATTCACTGGAACTGTCAGAAGCCTCACGCAACGAACATGATGAAATTATCCAGGCCTTCAAAGACAAAGATGTCGACCGTCTGTCTTCGCTGACAAAAAACAATTGGATTCGCTCTATCGAAGAACTGAATGCGAAATAACAATATCCCAATCGAAAAAAGCTGTTCCGAAAGCATATGCTTTCGGAACAGCTTTTGTTATATTTTCTGTTTAATTTCTTACGGCTTCGACGCTTTCACTTTTTCTGCTCGCAGCGATCAAACCGGTAACTACGATTGTGATGACAGCCGGCAATAACCAGCCCAGCCCTTCATTGTACAACGGCAGAACCGTCCCATAGAAATCAATGACTGTTTGAAGCCAAGCCGGATTTTCTACCCCAAGTGTGCCAGTCAGTGTCTTGAACCCGTCAATCACTGCGATAAAGAACGTCACAGTAATTGTCGCGACATAGACAGCACGTGCGTGATTAAATAACGGCGAAGTGAACGCCAGGAGAATCAGCACAATTGCCAGAGGATACAGGAACATCAATACAGGAATTGAAAACGTAATGATATTGGAAAGACCCGCGTTTGTAACAACCAACGAAAAAACAGATAAAATGACGACAAAAATTTTATAACTGATTTTCGGTGTCAGTTTATGGAAAAATTCTGCGTTCGCGACAATGAGTCCCACTGCTGTTGTCAAACAGGCGAGTGTGATGATGACGGCAATCAGTAAAGCACCGAAAGTGCCGAAATAATGGGCAGATGCACCGCTTAATACCGGGCCGCCAGTGTCCAGCAGGCCAAGTGTGCCTGTGCTCGTTGCGCCGAGAAGCGCGATCCCCGTATAGACGATAGCCAGCAATGCCGCAGCTACAATTCCGCTTTTCAGTGTTGCGGTCAGAACGCCTTTCGGTGAATTGACACCCATTTTACGGATAGCTGCGATGACGATGATTCCGAATACTAGTGATGCCAATGCGTCCATGGTGTTATAGCCTTCCAGGAAGCCGGTCATAAAAGCGTTATCGAGATAGCCTCCCTGCGGAGCTCCCGTTTCGCCCATCGGAGTGATGAACGCTGCAACCAACAGCACTGCGAGCGTAACCAAAATGGCTGGTGACAGAAATTTACCGACACTGTCGACAATTTTAGATGGGTTCAATGAAATGAACATGGCAATGGCAAAAAAGATGATTGAGAAAACGAGCAATATCGCTCCCATTGAACCATCACTGACAAAAGGTGCAATTCCGACTTCATAAGCGACAGCACCTGTTCTTGGAAGTGCGAAAAATGGCCCGATCGTCAAGTAAAGCAAAGAAGTGAAGAGAATGCCGTAAAGCGGGTGCACACGGCTTGAAAGGTCCTGAAGATCATTGCTTTTCGAATAGCCGATAGCCAGAATTCCGAGAAGCGGCAAACCAACACCTGTTATTAAAAATCCGAGAATTGCAATGCCGACTTCCGTCCCTGCATATTGACCCAATTGTGCGGGGAATATCAGGTTTCCAGCTCCAAAAAATAAAGCAAACAACATCATTCCGACAATGGCATACGACTTAAACGATAATTTACTATCCATTCTTTTTCCTCCTCGTTCTGTTTTCTATATATACTGCTATCGGCCCTTTATATATTTTCAATATAATTATCAGGCCTAAAATTTATTATGCGATATATTGCATAATGTAATATTACATCGTTTTATCGAAAAATCAACCGTTTTTTGCCACAAATATTCTAAGAATCTGTCTATTCCGATAAAACAGGTACTAAGTAAGCATCTATGTGTAATTTTCTTGAAATAATAATAAATCAAAAAAGCTGAACAACAGGCGTTTACCCTGTCTTTCAGCTTTCCAATTCAAAGCATTGCTTATTGTTCCAATTGCGATGGATAAAGTGTCATCCCACCATCAACAAATAACGTAGCACCAGTTACATAATCCGCTTCGGATGATGCGAGCCAGGCTGCCGCTGCTGCAATTTGTTCCGGTTCCCCGATCTTTTTCAACGGAATTTTCGCCAATGTCTTCCTCTTCGTCTCTTCATCTTGCTCATGAACCGGGTTAGCCGGCGTATTGATGGTGCCTGGACCGATGGCATTAATCCGGATTCCCTGTTCTGCGTATTCCAGCGCCAGCGTTTCCGTCAGCATTTTAAGACCCGCTTTTGTTACACCGTAATGCGCATTTTCCACTTTCGGAATTGTTTGGTGAACGCTTGTTATATTGATGATGCTTCCTTTTACACCGTTTTCCGACATGTAGTTGATCGCTTCACGGCTCGCTATAAAAGCACCCGTGAGGTTGACATCCAACACGCGCTGCCAGTTCTCAAGTGTCAATTCTTCAGAAGGAGCACTTTCACTGAAGCCGGCATTGTTGACCAAAATATCCAGTGAGCTGAATTCGTTTATCGCCGTTTCCATCAATGTCCGAATGCCTTCTTCCTTTGAAACATCCGCTTGAACGGTTATGGCTTTTCCGCCATTCGATTCAATTGCCGCCTTCGTATCTTCCGCACCGCTTGGATCCGTTAAATAATCGACAACCACATTCATCCCTTCTTTTCCGAAACGCTCTGCAATTCCTTTGCCAATTCCCTTTGAAGATCCCGTAACAATTGCCGTTTTCCCTGCTAAATCTTGATACATACGAACACTCCTTTTAATTGATGAACTCAAAGACAGGAGGCTGCAACCGATTCATTGTCTTTAATTGCCATAAATCATCAGCGATAATAATTTGGCAGCTGCCTGCCATCCGAACGATACTCCAAAACCGATCAGCACCAAACCTGCAGCAATGGAGAACCACTTCATAAAGCGTTCTCCAGCAAAACCTCTGCCAAAATGGACAGATCCTGCTATAACAAGATCCCAAATCGCAATTCCGATAAAAATAGCGCTGCTGTAAAAGAGGATTTTGCCTCCATTAACTTTCTGCAAAGTTGTAGCGAGCACTGAACCGTAAATACTGATCCAGAAAATGATATTGAGAGGATTTGATATTGCGATTGCAAATCCTGCCAGATAAGCTTTAGCAAGCGAATCAGACCGGCTTTCTCTTCCCGGACCCAGTTCTATTTTGCGGAATGCTTCCCTTATACTGCCGATTCCCAAATAAACCAGTACCACAAAACCGCAGAGCCAGATTGTAATTTGCGCAGCCGATCCAGTCAGCAGGTTAGCGACGCCAAAATAGATCAGCAACATTAACACCACGTCAGCTGACATTCCGCCCACGCCGACTAGCCATGCATGCCAAAATCCGTTGAGCAGCCCTCTTTTAATCATTTCAACCGTAATTGCGCCAACCGGAACGGAAAGAGAAAATCCAAGCAAAATATAACTCATTAGGTTACTGGCCATAGGGAACCTCCCTTATCAACCGGCTTCTGATGTTGCTACCTACATACCCGTTTCCGCCGGTCAATATCACAAAATATGCCAGTTTTTCTTATTACTTTTCGTTGGTTTAATAGCAGACAAAAAACCTTGTTATAAAACGAAAATCCGTTCCATAATAAGGTTCAAAAACTTATTTGCCGATATCTCTTTTATTGTATCCGACGAATCCAATCACAATCAGCAGGATGGCGACTGTTGTCAGCACTATCGCCTGCAGCCAATCGAATTGTTCCAGCGGGATAGCTGAGACATAGCCAAAAGGCGTTGTTTTCTCCACCCATTCCGGCAATTGGAATAAACTGCCGAGATAAATGACAAAGAAAGAAAAGCTGAGATACAGCCAGATAAAGCCGGTTAGTTTCGGCAGCCAGCCAATCAGCAGCACCGCCACACCAATCATTGCCCATACTGCCGGCAAATAAGCGAGCGCCGCCTGGTAAGCCATACCTATATCAAATCCTTCTTCCATCACAGCGTCCGCGACTGTTCCGAGACCAAGACCAGCCAGCGAAATCATCACAAAACTGGCAATCAGCGAAATCAGCAAATAACTGCCGAGCAGGCGATTTCTTGAAACCGCTCTGCCCAAAACATGCTCGATACGATCGTTCTTCTCTTCGCCTCTCACTTTTAATACGGCCATAAGCACCGGTATTGTGGCTATGATGGTCATCACTGCCATCAATGTCGGAACAAATTGTTCAACGAGCGAAAATCCTTCCATCGGCACAAGCAAATCCTGCATGAGGTCGACATCCGCAAAGAAGGATTCCATATCTCCCATTACCGATCCATAGGAAGCACCCAGCACATACATCGATATTGCCCACGCAATAAACCCTGTGCGCTGCAGCCGGAATGCGAGTCCAAAGGGACTCAGCAATAGGGGAGACGCATGAATTTTTCCAGCTCTCGCCGGCAGAAAACCGGCGCCAAGATCACGGATCGAATTCAAGTACATCGCCAATCCGCCGAATACGACGGCGGCACCGACCGTCATCAATACAGGCCACCAAATATTATTGACGTACACTTCCGAACGGACAATCCATCCAAGCGGCGACAGCCATGCGACGGCTTCACTTCCTACATCACCGATCGCCCGCACAATATAAGCAAGCAACAGAATACCAATGGATAAGCCCATAGCACTTCTTGCATTATGCGACAGTTGGGCACAGACAGCCGTAAGTGAAGCAAAAATCATCCCGGTTGCACCGAGTGCCGCTCCATAAAGAAGCGAGCCTTCCAGCTCCATGCTTTCAATATTCAAAGCATACAGACTGACGCCGGTAAGAATCGCCAACACGATATTCACCAAAAACAGCACCAGTAACGTGGCAGCGACATTGGAAAGCCGCCCGACCGGCAAAGACCTCACCATTTCGATGCGCCCTTCTTCTTCATCTGTGCGGGTGTGGCGAATCACCAGCAAAACACTCATCAACCCGACGACCACCGCGGTCATCAGCAGCATCTGGTGCGCCATCATTGCCCCGCTTGTATAATTGGCGAGCCCATATCCCGGGCCGACCATCGCCGTCATCGCAGGATTTCCCATTGTTGATGCTATAGCTTGCCGTTCCTGCGCATTTTCGTATAGCCCAATAAATGCCACCGCTGTGGCCACTGTCGCAAATACAAAGCTGAGGATCCATATCGGAATCCGAATTCGGTCGCGGCGCAGGATAAAACGGCTCAAGCTGCCGGTCCCACTGAATAACTGATTGGTCATTACAATGCGCCTCCTGTTCCGGTCCCTTCATAATGGCGCATGAACAGTTCTTCCAAAGTCGGCGGCGCACTTTCCATGCGGATGATGCCAAACCCGCTGACATAACGGACCACATGGTCGAGTTCTTCCTGGTCCACTTGAAATGACAATGCGCCATCTTTCTGTTCGATTCCCTGTACACCTTTGACCTCAGCCAAATTAGGCATCGGCTCTTTTGTTTCCACCAGCAGCATTGTCCCCGTCAAGTGCCGAAGTTCTTTCAATGTACCCTTTTCTATAATTTTGCCTTGACGGATAATCGCCACTTTATCGCAAAGCTGTTCAACTTCCGACAGGATATGGCTCGACAGCAGGATGCTTTTGCCTTCTGCTTTCGCTTCCCGGACACATTCCTGGAATACACGTTCCATCAACGGATCGAGTCCCGAAGTCGGCTCATCGAGAATGTAAAGATCGGCATCTGAAGAAAGCGCCGCAACAAGAGCCACTTTTTGGCGATTCCCTTTTGAATAGGTACGGCATTTTTTGCTTGGGTCCAGATCGAATCTGCGAATCAGCTCTTCACGCCGTGATTTATTGTTGCCGCCGCGCAGTTTGATAAATAAATCGATGACTTCCCCTCCAGTCAGGTTCGGCCATAGATTGACGTCGCCCGGTACATAAGCGACCCGCTTGTGAATACCGACCGCATCTTTCCAGACATCCTTGCCGAAAATCGTCGCTTGCCCTTCCGTAGCCTTCAGGATTCCGAGCAATACACGAATGGTCGTCGACTTCCCAGCACCGTTCGGGCCGATAAATCCATAGACTTCCCCTTTGCCCACTTCAATATCCACGCCATCAAGCGCCGCAAAATCCCCGAATTTTTTCGTTAAACCTGCCGTTTTAAGAATAGTCATCGATCCCGCTCTCCTTTTTATAGAAACTTTTCTTCAAAATTTCCAGGTATTCGTAAAATTCCTCCCAATACGGATCAAAATCAATCGACGTCATGCTTTGTCCCTGCAACTTGTGCAGAAGTTCATTTTGATAGCCTTCAATCGACCAGCGGATCAGCTTAAATGCTTTTTGCACATCAACATCATCGCGGAAAAGCGATAAATCCACATCTTCATAAATCATTGCATTCCCTGTCTTTTGCATAGCTTCGTATTTTTTCTGTATATGCGGTGCCAGCTTATAATCTGCCGTCAGCATAAACGTACCCAAGAAGTTAAAAACATTTTTGTTTTCCCTTTGTGCTTCAAACTTCACTTGCGATGTATGTTTTAAACGTTCGATAAAATCCGTTTCCGTCATATCGATCCGGGAAAAGTATTTCTCTACGACAAAATCGAGGCTGTATTCCGCCAGAAACTCGTATAGATCTCGTTTGCTCTTGAAGTAATAAAACAGCATTCCCTTGCCGATGCCTGCTTCTTTCACAATCCGGTTTGTCGAAGCTTTTTCGTAGCCATGTTCCGCAAATTCCATTAACGCCGCATCCAATATTTTCTGCTGCTTCTCTTCATCGAGGCCATTAAATTTCTCCATTTATCATTTCCACCTCCTCGTTAGACCACTCCGGTCGATTTCATTATAGTCCCGTCGACCAGGGTGGTCAATAGTAATTTGCAGAAAATAACGAAATCTTAATGGACAGCAAAAAAACTGTATTCATGCTCGGAAATAACCGCCAGCCAGATCGAAGATTTGTGCTTATGCCCGACTCAGCTAACCGGTCGCAAAAAGAGGAACCGCGCCGGCTCCTCTTTGGCGAATTTTTGTTTATTCCCAACTCTGGTAGAAATACTCCCAACTTTGTCCTGCTTTTTCCCAACTTCGCCTGAAATACTCCCAACTCCCCCCGTTTTATTCCCAACTCGTCAATTCTCAGCCAATATTACTTTCACTTCCCCTTCCGTCCTCCTCCTTAAAGCTCTATACTTAGAAAATAATCAGATTAATCAAGAAACAGGAGGGTGTTCATGGATTATTCTTTTTCTCCGCTCGGTGACCAGGCAATCGTCATTGAAGTCGGTACTGCAATAAATGAATATACGCAAAAAGAGATACTTGCGATATCTTCATTTCTTGAAGCCAATAGCCCGCAATGGATGACTGAGTACATCCCGGCATTTACTACAATATCCGTAGTCTACAATCCTCTTCTCATCAATTTCGATGACGTGAAAAAAGAACTGGCCGCTCTGCTGAAAGGAGCTTCCGAAATCACGCCTTCACTGCCCCGCACGGTCGAGATCCCTGTTTGCTACGGCGGCGATTATGGACCGGACCTTGAATTTGTGGCGCAGCACAATGGCTTGAACACGGAAGAAGTGATAGCGATTCATACTGGAACAAGCTATACCGTCCACATGATCGGCTTTGCGCCCGGTTTTCCATATCTCGGCGGCATGTCCGAAAAAATCGCAGCGCCGCGCAGGCAATCTCCGCGCGTCAGCATTCCCGAGCGTAGTGTCGGAATCGCTGGGAACCAGACCGGCGTCTATCCAATTTCCACACCGGGCGGCTGGCAATTAATCGGGCGCACGCCGACCCGGCTGTTTTTGCCGGAAAAAGAAATTCCAAGCCTGCTGCGGGCGGGAGACAATATTGTTTTCCGCCGAATTACAGCTGAGGAATATCAAACTTTGGAGGAAAAAGAAAATGCTGACCATACATAAAAGCGGTATGCAGACAACCGTACAGGATTTTGGACGCACAGGCTTCCAAAAATATGGTGTTGTGGCATCCGGAGCGATGGATCCCTATGCCCTGCGCATTGCCAACCTGCTCGTTGGCAATGAAGAAAACGCTGCGGCACTGGAAATAACTTTAATGGGACCCTCCATTCATTTTGATGAAGACCACGTCATCTCGATTTGCGGAGGCAATCTCACCCCCCAATTGGACAGCAAAGTTGTGGGATGCTGGCGGGCGATTCCTGTAGCAAAAGGACAAACACTGACGTTTGGTAAGCCTCGGTCCGGCAGCCGTTGCTACGTAGCGGTTGCAGGCGGAATTGATGTTCCGGCAGTGATGGGAAGCCGCTCCACATACGCACGGGCAGAGCTTGGCGGATATGAGGGACGGGCTTTGGATTCCGGCGACCAACTGGCAATCGGTGAAGCAAGCGCCGCTCAGAAATCAGCAGCTCATAATGGTTCTTGGTTTGTACCTTCACCTTCCTACTCGCCCAACCCGGTAATCCGGATAACGAAAGGCCGTCAGTTCGAATTGTTTTCCGAACAGAGCCGAAAACACTTTCTATCAGAAACTTTTTCTGTAAATTCCCAATCGGACCGCATGGGCTACCGGCTCGACGGGCCTCGCCTGGCACTTACCGAAGCGCAGGAAATGATATCTGAGGCCGTGGTCTTCGGTTCCATCCAGGTGCCTGCGGATGGCAATCCGATTATTTTGATGGCCGACCGCCAGACAGCAGGAGGCTATCCGAAAATCGCTGAAGTCATCACCGTTGACCTGCCGCTCATCAGCCAGTTGAAACCTGGAGACCGTCTGCGGTTCAAAGAAGTCAGCGTCGAAGAAGCACAGCATCTGCTAAAGCTTCAGGAAAAAAAGATAAATAGTTTGAAACAGGCAATAAAATATAAAAGGGGGGAAGCGCGATGACTTATAAAGTTGATTTGAATTGTGATATGGGAGAGAGTTTCGGCGTTTATGAACTTGGCCGGGATGAAGAAATTCTGAATTATGTAAGTTCGGCCAACATCGCATGCGGTTTTCACGCCGGGGATCCGGCTACGATGCGCAAAACTGTTCGGCTGGCGCTCGAAAAAGATGTAGCCATCGGCGCGCACCCAGGCTTTCAGGACCTGCAGGGTTTTGGACGCCGTAATCTCCACCTGTCAGCCCAGGAAATCTATGACATTGTCGTTTACCAGATTGGTGCCTTGTCGGCTTTTGTCAACGCGGAAGGCGGCATTCTTCAACATGTCAAAGTCCATGGCGCTCTATATAATATGGCCGCGAGAGATGCCGGTTATGCCGAAGCCATCGCAGAAGCAGTCTATGACGTAAATCCTGCATTGATTCTATACGGGCTTGCCGGCAGCGAACTGATCACAGCAGGCAATGAAATCGGTCTGCGAACGGCAAACGAAGTATTCTCCGACCGCACTTATCAGAAAGATGGCTCCCTTACAGCCCGCTCCGAAGCCAACGCCTTAATCACCGATTCCAGTGAAGCGATTGCGCGAGTCGTGCGGATGGTGCGCGAAGGCAAAGTGATGACTGAAGAAGGAAGCGATGCCGAATTGAAGGCCGATACCATTTGCATCCACGGAGACGGAGTGAACGCCTTGAGTTTTGCTGAACAAATTTCGAAATCCTTGCTGAAAGCCGGCATCACAACGACGAAGGTTTCGGAAATTGTATAAGCGAACATTTTCAACGTACTTAAAATATGATCTGAAGCAGGTGAACCAAGTTTGAAAAAGATAGCCGCCAGACACCAAAGCGCCCAATTATTCATGATGATTGTCTCTTTGATCGGCTGGTCCCTAGCCCTCTATTCTTTGCTGCAATTGCCAGCTATTGAAAAACCTTTTGAACTATTACTCCTTCTTTCTTTTATCTTTATATGTGAACATTACCCGATGCCATTCAGAAAAGGGAATTCTTCTCTCGCCTTTCCCATCATATTTCTGACTTACCTTATTTATGGGATTGAAATTACCATCATCCTTTATTTTATAGGAGTTCTTCTGACGACTTGGATCAATCGTAGGCCTTTGCGAATTATCTTTTTTAATCCTGCACAGCTTGTTCTCAGTTTGGCAGGGGCTCATTTCTTCCAGAGTAATTTCCTACCCTTACTCGATTCACCGGAAGTATGGATGAATTTCGTTTCTTTATTCGTTTTCATCGCTTTTTTCTACCTTCTTAATAATTTCATTGTAGATATTGTCCTTTTTCTCCGTCCGGAAAAATACACAGTAGAAATCTGGGCGGAAAAAGGAAGAGGAGAGCTTTTCAGTTTCAGCATCTCGCTTCTATACGGTTTTCTCCTCTATTACCTGGGTGGGCAAAATCGAGGGGAAGTGGATATTTTCAGTTATTTTTTCTTCTTATCCCCTTTGATCTTTCTTGCTATCATCAGTTCAATTATTCTTCGTTTACGCGCAGATAAACAACGATTGAAAGCATTGTTCCATTTTTCTTCCGAATTAAATAAAACAATTCCAGTTAAGGAATGGGAAGAAGATATTAAGCGGCTGCTGAGTGATGTCGTTTTCTATGAAGAAAGCTTTTTATTCACCAAAGATGATCAAACCGGGTGGAAACTCGCGTTTACACAAGGCAGTCGTCTCGATCTGCATGAAACCCTTAGATCCATGGATCTCGGAAAGTTGGAGAAAGTACGCTCTACACAGGTATTTAACAAACAAAACCTTGATGAGGCTCCCTTATCAGGTTGTTTTGATAAAAATATGCAGGCAGCAGTTTATGCTCCTCTTCTGCTGGATAATGAACTGATCGGCTGTCTAATCCTGACGAAAATCCGGACAAATAGTTTTGTCGTCGAAGATGTTCATTCCATTTCGACCATTTCAAATCAATTAGCCATTTTCCTTAAGACCCAACAGCTATTCAGTGAGAAAGAACAGCGGATTCTATTGGAGGAACGGAATCGAATCGCGCATGACATCCATGATGGAATTGCTCAAACTCTGGCCGGTGCCGTTATGAAATTCGACAGCGCTGCCCGAAAAATCCCTTCACACCCGGCGGATGCGCAGCAGATGATTAACGACAGTAATAGTACTTTGCGCGAAGGGCTGAAAGAGATAAGGGACTCCATTTACGCCCTTCGCCCCTACCCTACTGAAAGTCTGAGTTTGGATATGGCTATAAAGAAAAAGATAGACGAAATGAAAAAAGATACTAATAATGATGTTGATATTTCATTTGAAATGCGCGGAGTTCAAACGCGATTAAGCTTATTGACGGAAAAAGTAATCTATTCGATCACACAGGAAAGTATCCAGAACTGCATTAAACACGCACGCGCCTCTTCTTTGAATATTTTGCTCAGTTACCAAAAAGAGCAGATTTTCCTAAAAATCAAAGATGATGGGGTAGGATTTTCTTTATATGAGGCTATGACTAAGGCGATGAAGGAACCCCATTACGGTATTTTGCAAATGAATGAAGATGCAGCAAAAATCAGGGCTACCCTCCAAATTGAAAGCAGCGAAACAAAAGGCACTGAAATAATTGTAAGAATACCGAAAATGGGGTTCGAAGGGGGATAAAATAAATGATTCAAGTACTATTGGTGGATGATCATGCTATTTTACGGGATGGATTAAGAACACTCATTGCGCAAGAAGATGACATGGAAGTAACTGGTGAAGCAACAGGCAGTGAGCAATTGATGGATATGCTGCCAAATACCACCCCGGACATAATCATGATGGATATCAATATGCCACAGATGAATGGCATTGAATTGACCAAATGGGTAAAAAGCAATTATCCGGCGATTAAAATCATTGTTCTGACTATGTATAACAATGACGAATATTTCATGGCCGCAATTAGGGAAGGTGCTGACGGCTACTTATTGAAGGATTCACCTTCTAAGGATGTAATTGGAGCCATCCGCACTGTAATTGACGGAGAATCGGTAATTCCGCCGGCTATGACCAAGAAACTGCTGTCGATGCATCAGCATGAAAATCAAACAGAAGATAATTCACTGACGCCGCGCGAGATGGAAGTTCTGTTGGCACTTGTAGAAGGGCTGTCCAATAAGGAAATTGCCTCCAAGCTTTACATAAGCGATAAAACAGTAAAAATCCATGTCAGCAATATTTTCAAAAAGTTTGATGTCAAGAGCCGCTCACAGGCGATTATTTTCGCAGTGCAAAATAACTTGGTTCCTTTAAGATAAAAATTCAGGCGTAGGCAACTACTACTTAAGCAGTAGTTGCCTACGCCTTTTTAAGCTCCTAAATTAGGTCTGTAGTTGAATGGCTTTATTGTCATGATAATGAAAGAATATAGAAGATCAACTATTCTGAAATTTTTTAGGAGGAATTTTATGCAGAAGTTTTTAGTTCTTTTTAGTATCTTCGCTTTAGCAATTGGCCTGGCTTTTAATCCATATTCTTTTAACCAAAAGTCTTCAGCTTCAACAGAGGGGGCCATAATCGATCCACGCCTTCAGCAAGTACTGGCAGACAGCCTGCTTCCTGTTGAAGTAATTATTACATTTGAAGATGTGGAACAGGCAGATTCAGCAAGTCTTCAGCTGCTGGAGGATATAGGAGTTTCAAATGGGGTAGTTTTTCAAAACCTTCCTTTTGTAGGTTCATTATTAACTGCCGACCAAGTTGAAAAAGTGGCAGCTTTGGAACAAGTTCAATCCATTTACTATAATGCCCCTTTGCAATATGATAACGAATCTTCTACTTCATTGACCGGTGTTGATCAGGTGCGTGAAGACGCGGACTTCCAAGCTGCAAACGGCGGCTTGCCGATCACCGGAGAGAATATTGGCGTTGTAATCAATGACAGCGGTGTCGACGGCACACATAAAGATCATGAACTCGGAAAGAACCTGGTTCAAAACGTTATGGCAAATATCAATTTGAACAGCACAGTCGGTCTCCTTCCGATCGCTTACCTTGAGAACGTTCCTAATACTGATTCCTCTTCTGGACACGGAACACATGTTACCGGAACAGTCGGCGGTACAGGCGCTATGTCAGGCGGTAAATATGAAGGAGTAGCACCGGGAGCCAACCTGATCGGTTATGGATCTGGAGCTGGGATAGCTATTATGGACACAATTGGCGGCTTTGATTACGCACTTACTCATCAAACAGAATATAATATTCGCGTCATCACAAATTCATGGGGTGACACGAGCGATTCCAATACTGATTTTGATCCAAACCACCCGATCAATATTGCGACCAAGAAACTCTATGAACGAGGCATCATTACTGTTTTCTCGGCCGGAAATTCTGGTCCTGGTGAATCGACCATTTCAGGAAATTATAAGAAAGCACCTTGGGTCGTTACAGTAGCAGCAGGCAATTCATCGATGGATCTCGCTGATTTTTCTTCACGCGGCGTTAAAGATAAAGGTGGCACTGTAGTAATTGATGGTGAAACTTTCACATGGGCAGACCGTCCAACCGTTACTGCTCCAGGAGTTGATATTGTTTCAACACGTGTGATTTCACCTTTATCAGCTTTAAGCGTTGAGAAGGATGCATCAGGTATTTCACCTGCCCACCTTCCGTACTATACGACTTTCAGCGGGACGTCAATGGCTGCTCCCCATGTAGCCGGCATCATCGCTTTGATTCTCGAAGTGGATCCGACTCTTTCCCCTGCTGAGGTAAAAGCACTATTGCAGCAGAGCGCTACACCAATGTCAGGCTATGAAACATGGGAAGCCGGCGCAGGGTATGTAAATGCATACGAAGCGATTACATTATTAAAAACAAAAACAGTAACAACTTCGAAAAAAAATGCCAATAACTAAGTTTTCCCGCCCCTTTACCCAAAGGGGCGTTTTTTTATGCTACTCCTTTGGTAGTAAACCAGATAGTCCACAAGGGTGTAAAAAATAGACCCTTTGCTTAATAGGCAAAATATCGCTGACAGATGATAATTAACTAGAAGTTTTCAAACTATTTGGAAAAGGAGAATGAGTAAATGAAAAGAATCCTGTTAATCGTCATGATGTTATTTCTTATCTTCCCGGCTTTCTCGTCCGTTAATGCAAACAACACAGTTTCTTCTACTGCAGCAGTGGTGGACGAAAAAGTCTGGTCGGTTCTCGGCAATGCCGAAGTTGCCCAGGTGATTGTTACCTTCCGGGGAGATGAGAAGCCCACAGAAGCTCAGCTGTCACTGTTGGAAGGATTAGGAATCGAATCCGCCATAAGTATGCAGAGCCTTCCGATTGTGGGCGCTGTTGCAACAAAGCAACAAATTGAACAACTTGCAAACAATGAACAAGTCCAATCCATTTACCTCAACGAAAAATTGGAATATTTCAATGCCGACGCCAACCTGATCACCGGCGTCGATAAAGCTCAGCAGGATGACTCATTCCGAAAACTGAACGGCGGATTGCCGGTTTCTGGTAATGGCATCGGCGTAGTAGTTAATGATAGCGGTGTCGATGGCACTCATAAAGATCATGAACTTGGTAGAAATTTAGTACAGAATGTGCTGGGTTCTACAAACCTTCAAAGCATTACAGGTGTTCTTCCTGTTTCTTACACTGAAAATGTACCGAACACTGACACTAACTCCGGTCACGGTACCCATGTCGCAGGAACAGTCGGCGGAACAGGAGCATTATCCGGCGGTAAATATGAAGGTGCTGCTCCAGGTGCAGACCTCATCGGATATGGTTCCGGCGGAGCACTGTTCGTCCTTGATGGAATCGGCGGTTTCGATTACGCGGTTACGCATCAGAACGAATATAATATCCGCGTCATCACAAATTCATGGGGCTCTTCAGGAGACTTTGATCCGAACCACCCGATCAACCTTGCGAGTAAAAAAGCTTATGACCGCGGAATCGTTGTTTTATTCGCCGCAGGCAATGCTGGTCCAGGTGAAAACACACATAACCCTTATGCGAAAGCTCCATGGGTAATCTCAGTTGGGGCTGGTGAAAAAGACGGTACTCTTGCTGACTTCTCCTCTCGCGGAACAGAAGGGGTAGGCGGAACTTTTGAACTTCAAGGCAAAACATGGACATGGGCAGATGAGCCTTCGATTGTAGCTCCTGGTGTTGATATCATTTCAACCAGAACCGTTTCACCACTTACCGCCTTGGCTGCTGATGCAGATGCCGCCACTATTGAACCCGCATATCTGCCTTACTACACAACTATGAGCGGAACTTCGATGGCGACGCCGCATGTGGCTGGAATCACTGCACTTCTGTTGGAAGCAGACCCACTTCTTTCACCTGATGAAGTAAAAACTGTTCTTCAGCAAACAGCAACAAACATGCCTGGCTATGAATCATGGGAAGTCGGAGCAGGTTATGTGAATGCTTATGCAGCTATCGATGCAGTATTCAATAGTAAAACATACGGTGAAACTTTAAACAGTGAAAAAGTTTTCAATGCAAATGTATCCGAAGAAACAACACAAGAGACATTTACTGTCGACTACACTGTTTCTGTAAGTAACCAGCATGCATTTACTGTTGAAGAAGGTGTTTCTACAGTAAATGCAAAAGTGAATGCTGCCGGTCTTATTGGAGAGACAGGAAATCCGGTGAATTTGGTGCTGATTGCTCCAGACGGCACTGAATACAGCTCAGGAATCAGCCTTTTATTCGCGACGACTTATGATCGTACTGTAATTGTAAATAATCCGCAGGCCGGCGAGTGGAAAGCTGAAGTGCGCGGCTTGCATGGTGATGCCCTTAATCCGATTGGTCTGGCAGTGCCGGAAACAGTCGAAGGGAATATTTCATTCACCAAGGTAAACGGAATTACAGGATTAACTGATGTAGCAGGCCACCCGGCAGAACCGGCAATCGCAATGGGCGTTAAAAACCGCCTATTCGATTCCAATGCAAAAGGCCAGTTCAGACCTGATGATAAACTGACCCGAGCGGACCTGGCCACTTATTTGGTAATGGGCGCTGAAATCCGCCAAAGCCTTCCTGCATCACCAAGCTTTACCGATACGGATTCTTCCGTTACTCCTTACGCTGAAGCAGTTACAGCCAAAGGAGCGGCGTTCCGTGATTACAGCCAAGTATCTAACGGTGTCATGAAAACTAATGACAACGGAACATTCAATCCGAAAGGCAACGTAACAAAAGCCGAACTTGCCTACTCATTGGTGCAAAGCCTTGGATTGCAACAACAGGCCGAAGAATTCAGCGGTGACGTTACGGTTCAGTATAAAGATGAACGTGTCATCGTTAAAGACCAGGACAGTATTCCTGCGGAGCTAAAACCGTACGTCCAGCTTGCCCTGGATTTGAATATTCTTAACGCCCAGTTCTCAGTCACTCAAGGAAAATATGATTTGGAACCTACCGTAGAAGCTGTCTTCAATCCCGGCGAACAAGTTCTTCGTGGAGACTTTGCTGTAGCATTCAGCCGCCACTATGAAGTATTCTTCACCAATTAACCGAAAAACCCGCAAACCTGCCAAAATTGGCTGGTTTGCGGGTTCTTTATTTTCTATAAAAATCATCTATCGAAGAGATTTCCTTTATTTCCGCCTAACTCCTTCTGTATCCCTCTCACTACCTGCTCCAAATAGGGCTTCCCGTGCGGCACAAAATCCGCCAATGCAACACTCCTCTTGGACGGTGTTTTCGCCGCGGCAAGTTCTCCTGCACTATCGATTCTTTCCTTGGCACCTATACATAAATCGGCAAAGTCCTGAAAATTGAATTTAAACATGCCTGCCACTTCTTCTTTCTGGAAGCGGTACGTTTCATCTAAATCCCGTACCGTTTTATACAGGTAGACATGGCATCGTTCATTGTCTTTGAAAGTTTGCAACGTGAGCTGATCTTTAATGATGCCGAGGGAAATCAGCTCTTCAAACTTCACCTCAATGCCCAGTTCTTCTTCGATTTCCCTGACTCCGTCCATGATCGATTCGTGTGCAAGGATGTGCCCGGCTGCACTGATATCAAGCAGATCGGGGAAATCCTTTTTGTCGGGGCTTCGCAATTGCAGATGTATATAAGGGGTACCGTCCTCGATTTCCACGATCCAGCAATGGAAAGTCTCATGCCACAAGCCTTTTTTATGTATTTCTTCCCGCGTTGCAATCCCGATCGGCGTGCCGTCTTCCTCACAGGCCGTAATCATTTCCTCATCCATTCGTTTAAACCTCTTTTCTTTGCAGGAACAGAAAAGGCCTCAAGATGCAGAGGATTCTTCGAGACCCTTGAAGTATTCCAGCGATTCTTTTAACAGCGTTTTGTCATAACCGGTCTTTTCGTGAATTCTTTCCACCCATTCATCAATCGTTGCAAGTGGCGGATCTTCAACGAGTCCCTTGCTTGTGCTTAAAAAGCTTTTCCAATTACAGAATTCCCAGTGCGCAGTTTCATTCTCCCATGGTAAACGAACTTCCAACAATGGTTTCGGATACACATGGCTCTGTGAAAAATCCGCCGCAGCGAGGAATTCCTTCATCGACACAGGAAGGGCTGAATAGACCTGTGTTGAAAACTTGCCGTTCGGCCGGTGATAAACCACTTTAAAGGTATCCTTTTCGGGAAGCACCTGCACTTCTGCGCCAGGAAAAAAACCTGCCTGTTTTTCATCCGTGTAAGCTACATCATCACCATCTACCAGAATCGGCTGCAGCCATTGGTCCCCCAGATCGCATAAGAACCTGCGCCCCTCGCGGTCGACAGCCATAACTGCAGCATGGTCATCACCTGTCCCAAGCTCGCTGCCGATCGGGTAAGCTTCAATCCCCGCTTCTTTAAATGCATCCAATAACCAGATGGCCAAGTCAAAGCAATTTCCTGTGACGCCGAATTCCTTATGATGCTGTTTCATGGTTCCAACATCTCTTTGTTTCCGGTTTACCTGTTTCGAATAGAGCCACGCCTTCGTCAGCGTTTCCATCGGAAAATCATCGAATTTTCGCCATACCGTAAGTATCTCCTCTGATGCTTTCATCTCTTCCACCCACCCTATTTAATTGTCTTCCTTTTTCGGTAAACTGCAAAAGCGATTATCCCGAATACAATAAAACCTGCCAGCGGCAAAATCCATCCGTTGCTGCTGAGCAGATCCACTTCCTCTGTCGGTTCCTGTCCTTCGCCCAACACCGCAAAATCTCCTTGCGCCTGGCTTAAAACAGCTGTCCGATCACAAATGATGGTCGTTAGCTCATTTGCTCCGTACATCTCGGATTTTACTGCATACACCAAATATTCCTGTCCGGCACTGAAATTAATGCCGCAATCTCCGTCACCTTGACCAGTTTTTATTTTTATCTGTGAATGTGCGGGTCCTTTCCAGACCTGGGCAACTTGAAAGACAACAGACCGTGTCGCTGCTGAAAACAGTACCGGCTTTTCATCGACCAGAATCGCCTTGCCGCTGAATACAGCATCAGAGCGCTTCAATTCTTCCGCCACGCCTGGTGGCTGCTCACATGAACAGGCACTAGCAGCAGCTGGCCAAGCCACAACCCCGGCAATCATTACAGCAATCACCGAAAACAACAGTATATTTTTCACAGCCGAACACCCTCTCCTGCAAATTGCAACATCTTTATTCTATTAGTAGCAATTCCTTCGAAAAGGTTTCACCAAAAAGCTGCCACAATGAGATTGAGAGCGGCAGCTGCTGTGCTTCAGCTATTCACTTATTATCCATGGCTCTGCCTTCTCCAGTTTCCACTAACTGCTTCAGCCCCTCAAACATCTTGTCCCATCCTGCCTCCGACTCTTCACTGTACTCTTTCATTGCGCTTTTGATGTCTTCAGGTCCCCAACTCTCTTCATGAGGCACTGTAATCTCCTGTTTAAAGGTCATTTCGCAAGCTTTTCCAACTGGCGAAACCCATACGATGATCTGATCTTGTAAATTATTGAATTGAGGCATTTCAAAAGTAAATTCCAGCCGGTGAGGCGAATCGATTTCCAAATACTCTCCCGTCGCTCGGTACTCCTCTCCTTCCCGCCGGTCAATAATCTCCCATTTTCCTCCCGCACGCAGATCATTTTTCGCAACCACATTCGTAGCCTCCGTCGTGAACAGCCATTTTTTCATCAGTTCCGGTTTGGTCCAGGCTTTAAATACGTCATTTGAATTCGCATTGATCCTCCGTGCCATCGTCAGCACAATTGTCGCTGTCTTTTTCATTTTTACGCTCCTTTCTATATTAATTAACGGAATGTTCTTTTAATTTATTTTAGCATACTTCCCTTTTACTTTTCGGATATAAAAAAGCTGGCGCCGCGATATTTCGCGGCGCCAGCTTCCTCTGCAATAATGCTCAATCTGCGTATGAACCTTTTCTTTGACGGATCTGATAATAATTAAGATGTTTGAATAATTGCGATGATGTTTCCTGATCGATTGTAAAACCTACTCCGTATTCGACTCTGTCATTTCTCGTCGACTTTCTTACAATGGTGCCTTCAAGCAGAAATGCCTGTTCCAGTATCTCAAAACTGCATTCCAGCCGTTCGCCCATCGGAATATTGACCGGCGATGTAAATCTCATACCGTTTACGCTGATATTGTCCACCACTATAGACATCGGAGCTTCCCCGAGGCGGGTGATTTTGCCATTGACCGATTCATGAAAAATTACACGGAAAAACTCGCGGCGATTTTCGCTCATTTCTTTCTCCCCTCAATCTTCTCTCTTTTTGAACAATGCAAAAGCAGGAAATTAAGCGGGAAAACCCTTTTTAACTTCGGACAGAGCTTTTACATGTATAAATTAATCAGCAAGCCTTTGATTTCTCCGATTGACTGGAGCGCATCCAAGCCTTCCTTTTCATTATTTAACACTTCGTCCTGAAGTTCAATCAATTTTTTGTCAATGACTTCCACTATTTGATGATTTTTCATGCCACCACCAGGAGAAAAGCTTTGTTTATCAGTTAATTGTATACCAAAACTTAGGGCTTCTCTCATAAATTCTTTCACAAGATTTTTATAATCCCGTAAGTTTTCAAAGGTGCGCTGCTCTCCCAGCTTTTCTCCCTGGGCGTCGACGCGGCTCATCAATTGATGCAATGCATCCAGCTGCAATTTCGATTGCGACTTTTTCATGACGTTGGCAAAAGAGTCGATTGACTTGTTTTCTACTGTATTTTTCTGAAATCGGTCGCCCGGAATTTTCGTTTGGCTTTCAATGCGCATAGCAGTCACCCCATCTTACTTCTGATAGCTTTGTTTCTTTTTATACATATTTATAATCAATTCGATTTCACCGCGCTCTGCCGCAACTACTTTGGCAATTTGCGCCGGTGAAAATCCTTGTTTATGCAACTGTTCAACTTTTTCATTTTCAGGCAGTTCGGGATCGATTTCCGGTTCTGCCGACTTGGCCGTTTTCTTTTGTTTTACCGTTTTGGTTTTGGGTGCAACCGGCAGCTTGTCCGCTGATTCAACACCGATTCCATTGCCGCTTTTCAGTTCCAGTTCGCGTATCCGTTTTTCCATATGGCTTTCTTTTTGGGCAATATGCTCCACTAATCGGTTATAGAGTTCATCATTTTCCTTCTCCAGATTCGCTACAAACTCTTCCATGCTGGAATTGACGGCTTCCTTGTCTTCGAGCATGATTTTGCGCTGTTTCTGGAATTGATTTAATGCGATAAACGATCGTATATTCACGGCTATCGCCAATAAAATAAGTAAAATCAGCAGCCATTCCATGGCCATCACCTGTCTTTCCGCAACTTGCACAACTTAATAATATTCATGGACCGAAAGCGTCGCCGAATGCAGCCGCAAAATTGCTTTTGAATGCAATTGGGAGACGCGGGAAACACTGACGCCCAGAACTTCTGCGATCTCCGTCAGTTTCAAGTCTTCGAAATAACACAGCGAAACGACGATCTTTTCCTTTTCAGGCAAGCGCCCGATCGCTGCAGTGAGCGCTTCCTTGATAGTCCGTTCATAAAGACGGCGTTCAGGAGACCCTGCTTCACCGTTACCGATCATACTATATTTACCTACCTGATTATTATCATCCCCAGGATTTTCATCCATCGAAATCATGGTTGATAACGCCGCTTCCGACACAGTTTTATTGAGCTCTGCTTTCGTGATGCCAAGGTATTTACTGACTTCTGCATCTGTGACGGAATGGTTGTTTTCCTGTTCAAGAACCGCATAAGCCTTTTCGATTTTCTTCACCTTTTCCCGGACAGAACGCGGCAGCCAATCATTATGGCGCAAGCCATCGATGATCGCGCCTTTGATTCTCCATGCTGCATAGGTTTCGAACTTCAGGTCCCGCTCCAGGTTGAATTTATCAAATGCGTCCAGAAGCCCTTCAAAAGCCAGACTGCGTATATCATCTTTGTCCACTATTTTCGGCAGGCTTATCATGAAACGCTGGGTCACATAATCGACCAGCGGCATATAGCGTTCGACCAGGTAATTTCCGGCTTCCGGATCACGTCCTTGCTGCCAGCCTTCCCAGTGTTCCAGTTCCTCTTTTGATAATTTATCATTCAACAAGCGTTTCACCACCATTCATTTGATACCGGGGCACGTCTATTTAAACAGCATTTTCAGCAGGAATCCTTTGATGCCCAGCTTATAAGGTACAGGCAAATCGAGAAATTCGCCTGTCACTTTTCTCATTGCCTGAGAAGCGTATGTGTTCGGGAATGCCAGCAGAAACGGCACTTGTTTCTTAACAGCCGCCGGTATATTCGAGTCACTTGGAATATAACCCAATGTGCCGATTTCTTTTTCGAGAAATTGCTGAGTCACCTGGCGGAAATTATCCGCCGTCTGTTTGCCTTCTTTTTCAGTTGTGCATTGGTTGACGATCAATTTCATATGGACGTTCGGATCTTTTACATGAACCATCTTTACAATAGAATAAGCATCCGTAATTGATGTCGGTTCAGGCGTCGTTACAAGTATCACATCGTCTGCCGCCAGGATAAATCGGAGGTTTTCATCCGATAATCCAGCACCTGTGTCGAGAATCACGTAATCGACATGCCCCTGGATTTCGCTGAGTTCGTCAAAGAATTTTTTCATCTTCGCTTCATCCAGTTTGAACATTTCGTTGAATCCTGTCCCGCCGGAAATGAACAATAATCCGTTTGGTCCTTCTTCAATGATGTCCCAAATCGATAAATCTTTTTCCACCATCGTCGCGATTGACTCTTCTGGTGACCGCCCGAGCAGCACATCGACATTGGCAAAACCCAAATCGACGTCGAATATCAGGACTTTCCGGTTCTGCTCGACAAGGCTTAAAGCGAAATTCAAGGCAAAATTCGATTTGCCAACGCCGCCTTTGCCGCTTGTTACGGCAATTATGCGCGTTTGCTTGCGTTCTTTTTTCGGTTTTTTCTGCATCATTTTTTCCCGCAATTGTTTTGCCTGATCAATCATTGTCATCTTCCCCTAGTACAAAGTTTGCGATCAACTCAGGAGTTGCCGTTAATATATCATCTGGAACATTTTGGCCATTGGCAATATAAGTAACGGGAATCGAATAATGATAGATCAGATTCAAAATGGCGCCGGATGAGCTTGTCTCGTCTTGTTTAGTCAACAGCAGCTGGTCCATTTTGATGGTCTGGAAATTGTCGATGATTTTTTTCATATCTTCGTATTTGGATGTCAGGCTCAATACCAGATTGATCTGAATTTTATTCTTGTCAGTCAACAGTGCTTCAAGATCGTCGATGTATTGTTTCTGCTGGTAATTGCGGCCTGCCGTATCCATCAGGATGATATCGCATGCAGCCAGTTCAATCATTGCGCGGTTCAAGTCTTCAGCCGAATCAACCACTTGGATCGGAATGTTCAATATGCCGGCGTATGTTTTCAATTGCTCCACTGCAGCAATCCGGTATGTATCGGATGTAATCAAACCGACTTTTTTCCCTTCACGCAACAGCAGGTCAGCTGCAATTTTCGCAATCGTCGTTGTTTTGCCGACGCCGGTCGGTCCGATGAAACAAATGATTTCCGGATCCTTCACAATCGGTTTCTGCTGATGCAAAGCGATCAGGCGGATGATTTCCGTCTTGGCCATTCTGTGGATCTGCGCAGTGGAGATATCCGGTTGCTGGCCAATTGTCAGCATCATCTTCGCCAGGATTTCCGACTGGATTTCCTTCGTCACTTCCTGGCTGTTCAGACGCTGATTCAACGGTTTCAAGGAAGCCGGCAAATGATCTTCCTGCATTGATTGCATCATGAATTGCTTGATGCCTTTCAATTCATTGATCAAGTCTCCCGTTATGTGATTGTTTGAAGTTTCCGGCGCAGTCACTGGAGTAGACTGGACCGGTACGGATGCTTGCTGAACTGAAGCAGCTTCCTGCGGCTCTTTACTGGCCGCTTTCTTTTTCTTCGGCTGCGCTTCTACAGCGGCTGTGACTTCGAGTCTTTCTTTCTGGAAAAACCCGATAAAGCCCCCAGTTTTCACTTTTTTTGTATTCAGGATTAAAGCGTCAGCCCCCAAATCCCGTTTGATCATTGGCAAAGCTTCACTGACATTCTGGACGATATATGTTTTTAATCTCATCAGACATTTACTCCTCCACTGATATTGACGACGCCGACGCTTTGAATCTCAATGTTCGGTTCGAGTTCGTTATAGGACAGTACCGGAAGATCCGGTGCAAAACCTTCGATAAACTGACGCATATAAATGCGGATGGCCGGTGATGTCAGCAAAATCGGCTGGACGCCGGTCTGCTGCAATTGCGCAGCCTGTTCGGATATTTTCTGGAAAATCAGCTGGGACGTTTCCGGATCAATCGACAAGTAATTGCCTTGATCGGAACGGTGCACTGACTCTGCGAATTTCTTCTCCACGCTTGCTCCTGCTGTAATGACTTTCAGGGCTTCATTCTGCGGAGCATATTGCAATGTAATCTGACGGGAAAGCGAACGTCTCACATATTCTGTCAGAACATCTGTATCTTTTGTTTGCGATGAATAGTCGGCCAGCGTTTCGAGAATGATAAGCAAGTTGCGAATGGAAACTTTCTCTTTCAGGAGTTTCATCAGCACTTTCTGCACTTCCCCGATGGTCATTAAGTTTGGAATCAATTCTTCAACAACTGCCGGACTTGCTTCACGCATATTTTCAATCAGCGACTTCACTTCCTGACGCCCGATCAATTCATGTGCGTGGCGCTTGATGACTTCTGTCAGATGCGTCGACACGACAGAAGGAGGATCGACGATGGCGTATCCGGCCATCTCAGCGTCTTCTTTCATGCTGTCATTGACCCATAGGGCAGGCATGCCAAACGCCGGTTCAATCGTTTCAATCCCTTCAATGCTGTCATCATCAATCCCAGGGCTCATGGCCAAATAATGGTCGAGCATAATTTCACCCGCTGCAACGCGGTTTCCTTTGATCTTGATGATGTATTCGTTTGGACGGAGCTGGATATTATCGCGAATGCGGATAACCGGCACCACAATTCCAAGCTCCATTGCCAATTGCCGGCGGATCATGATGACCCGGTCGAGTAAATCCCCGCCCTGGTTTTTATCCGCAATCGGAATCAACCCATAGCCGAATTCAAACTCAATGGCATCAACATGAAGAAGGTCGATGACGCTTTCCGGACTCTTCATGGCTTCAATTTCTTTGCCGTCTCCGGAAACGGCTTCTTTTTCGGATTTCTCTTCTTCGTTCAACGCTTTCTGCATTCTATATGCAGCAAATGCAATCACCCCTGCCACCGGCAAAATCAAGAAAGGATTGATCGGTGTCAGGAAAGCGATCATCATTAATGTACCTGCTACGACATACATCATTTTTGGGTATGCAAAAAGCTGCTTGATAATATCCGACCCGAGGTTGCCGTCGGAAACAGCGCGTGTCACAACGATACCCATGGCGGTTGAAATCAACAGCGCCGGTATCTGACTCACCAGGCCATCCCCGATAGATAACAGGGTAAACAGGCTGGCTGCTTCGCCGACCGGCAGTCCGTGGACCATAACCCCGATCAGCAATCCGCCGATAATATTAATGATTGTAATGATAATTCCCGCAATGGCGTCCCCTTTTACGAATTTACTGGCACCATCCATGGCCCCGTAAAAATCCGCTTCCTGGCTGACTTTTTCCCTGCGGTTTTTCGCTTCCATATCAGAAATCATGCCTGCGCCAAGATCGGCATCGATACTCATCTGTTTACCAGGCATCGAATCGAGTGTAAAACGCGCGGCAACTTCCGCGACCCGCTCCGAACCTTTTGTAATAACAAGGAATTGAATAATGACAAGAATCAGGAACACCAGAATACCAATGATGGCACTGCCTCCGACTACGAATGAACCGAACGTCTCGATCACTTCACCACCGGTTTGATTGGTCAAAATCGATCGTGTCGTCGAAACGTTCAAGCCAAGACGGAACAGCGTCGTCAGTAACAGCAATGTCGGGAAAATCGAGAATTGCAGCGCTTCTTTCGTATTCATTGCCACCAGCAGGATTGTCATGGCTAGGCTGATATTTATGAGGATCAATATATCGAGTAATAATGGCGGCAACGGAATGACCATCATGACGACGATCATAAGTACGGATACTAAGACTGCATAATCTCTGATTTTCAAGTTATTTCCCATCTCCTATTGCTTTCGTGAATGTTTAACTGATCTTGCCTTTCAAACGGTAGATATATGCCAACACCTCGGCTACGGCCATGAAGAGATCTTCCGGCACGTAGTCGCCCACTTCCACTTGTGCGTACAATGCGCGGGCGAGCGGTTTATTTTCCATGATCACAATATCAAGTTCTTTCGCTTTTTCTTTAATTTTCAGTGCCAGATGATCTTTCCCCATCGCAATGACCTGCGGGGCTTCCATCGTCTCGGCATCGTATTTGATCGCGATCGCGTAATGCGTCGGGTTTGTAATCAGGACATCCGCATTCGGTAAATCCTGAATCATTCGGTTCATGCTCATCTGCCGTTGCTTTTCTTTGATCTTTTGCTTGATGAGCGGATCGCCTTCCGATTTTTTGTATTCATCTTTAATGTCCTGTTTCGACATCTTTATTCCTTTTTCGAACTCGTATTTCTGATAGATATAATCCAGCACCGCCAGACACAAGAGGATAATCGAAGCGGTCAATCCCAGTTTAACGACCAGCCCGCCGACAAAACTCAAGGCATGCGGCACACTTTGCTGGGACAATAAAAACAACTCTTCTTTCGACGCCCATAACACAAGGAATGCCGCCGTTCCAATGATGGAGATTTTAAGTAAAGATTTTGCCAGCTCCACGAGGGCACGCACCGAGAAAATACGTTTTGCGCCTTTGATCGGGTCGATTCGTTCCAGTTTCGCCATCAATGGGTCTGTTGAGAAGATCGGGCCGATTTGTATGTAGTTTCCGAAAAAGCCGAAAATCATGCCGATCAACGCCATCGGGACCATGATTTTCAATCCTTCAAACGCCATCTGTTCGAGCAGGGTCCGCGTGGAAGCGGGTGTCAAATCCCAGTGGAAGAATTGCGTCAGGTTGATGCGGAACATCGCAAGAATCTGGTCAAGCATCCAGCCGCCGGTGAAGTAAAGCAACAGGACGCCGCCGAGCATAATCATGGCTGCAGCGACTTCCGGACTTTTTGCGACCTGTCCTTTGCGTTTCGACTCCTGCCTTTTCTGCGGTGTCGCTTTTTCTGTTTTCTCACCTGCGAAAAACTGAAGATCGAGAACCAATCGTTTCTGCACTTATGTCCCTCCCATTATCTTGACCAATTGCGCCATGCTCATCATGATTTTTTCAAATAAAAATTGCAGAAGATAAAAGAAGATGGGCATTGTCAGCAATAACAGGACAAAGCCGGTGAAAATCTTAACTGGAAAACCGACTGCAAAAATATTTAATTGAGGTACAGTTTTCGCTAATATTCCGAGAGCTACATCCACCAGGAACAGTGCGCCGACAATCGGCAAAGCAATTTGCAAAGCAATGGTAAACATTTGGACGAATAATGCCGATACAAAAGAAGAAAGGTCGCCCGCTTCAAAAGCGAAGGCGGTTGTTTCTACCGGAAACAGCCTCAGACTGTGCATGACACCGTCAAGCAGCATGTGATGGCCGTTTACCGTCAGCATGAAAAGAAGCGCCATCATGTATTTAAAGTGACCGATGATCGGCACCTGCGCGCCGGTTTGCGGATCAATGACGTTGGCAATAGCGAAGCCCATCTGAAAATCGATGAACGCTCCGGCAACCTGCACCGCATACAACAGCAGCGCCGCTGTAAACCCGAGCGCCAGACCAACTCCGATTTCCTTTATGACCATTAACGTGTAATAGACGTCCAGGACAATCGGCTCTTCAGCCGGCAGAGTGGAAACGGCTATCAGCGCAATGAACACGCCGAGACCGATCTTGAATTGGTTCGGCATACCTTTCATCGAGAAAATCGGTGCAATCAGAAAGAAACTCGTGAACCGGATAAGTACTAATAAAAAATATGGCAAAACTTCTAAAATAGAATTCATTGCAAGCTCCCTATCCGATTATTCGCGGAAGGCTTTGGAACAGATTGCGCGTGTAATCCAGCAGCGTTGTCAGCATCCATGGTCCGAAAACGACCAGCGAAATGAAAACAGCGAGTATTTTCGGTATGAACGCCAAGGTCTGTTCCTGAATCTGCGTCATCGCCTGAAAAACACTGACGAGCAGGCCGACACCCAATGCGATCAGCAGCATCGGCGCTGAAATGATGATGATTGTATAAATCGATTGTTCTGCCAGTTTAATTACCATATCTGGAGTCATTGAGTTCATCCTTCCTTTACCTAACAAGTTGAACAAGTAGTGGATTATAGTCGATATTACGCAAAACAGCTCCGCGTTCCTGGGGGCTTGCGCTGAGCTTAGTCCCCATGGAGTCTCCGCTGTTTTGCTCCATATCTTTAGAGACTTCTCTCAGCGATGGCGCGTTCCAGGACTGGGCGGAGCAATAAGACGAATGTTCTTCTCGGCTTATTGCGGGAGCCTTGTCCAGAGCGCCGAAGCGTGGATAAAGGCTGATTTTTTAACCCAACTCTACTATTTAAAAACTGAGCAGCAGCGATTCGATGATCAGGTACCAGCCGTCGACCAGTACGAATAAAAGAATTTTGAACGGCAACGAAATCATTACCGGCGGCAGCATCATCATACCCATCGCCATCAAGGTGCTGGCCACGACCATGTCGATGATCAGAAATGGGATGAAGATAACGAAGCCTATCTGGAACGCTGTCTTGAGCTCACTGATGGCAAATGCCGGAATCAGCGATGTCAGCGGTATCTCCGCGATGCTGTCGGGTTTTTCCATTTCCGCGTATTTATAAAAAAGTGCTAAATCTTTTTCGCGTGTGTGTTTTGCCATAAATTCTTTCATCGGCAATGCCGCTGAGTCCATCGCTTCTTCCTGTCCGATTTCTCCGTCCAGATAAGGCTGAAGCGCGGTTTCATTTATTTCCGAGAATATCGGAGCCATAATGAAGAAGGTTAGGAATAATGCGAGTCCCACCAATACTTGGTTCGGCGGCATCGATTGTGTGCCGAGACCGGTCCGGACAAAGGACAGCACGATGATGATGCGGGTAAAACTGGTCATCAGGATTAAAATCCCGGGAGCCACTGACAGGATTGTCAGCAGGAATAATAATTGCAATGTAGTTGAAACGTCTTCGGGATTATCGTTGCCAAAATCGATTCCGGGAATGTTGACGAGCAGGAGAAGAGAATCCATCATAACGAACGACCTTCTTTGTCCTCGGAATGCTGCTTGCTGAGATCTGATTCCAATTTGTCCTGCTTTTTACGCTGTTTATCGAGGCTCTGCTTGAACAATTGCTCAAACCCTTTCGTTTGGGAAGGGTTCTTCTCCCAGCGCCCGCCGACCTTTTCTTTTATGAAACTGGTCACCGTCTTCGGCAATAATGGCGAAGCTTGGGTTTCCACGTCTTTTTCGATTCCATGGATTTCATCGTCTTCGGTAAATTCTTTGATCAACGTCACTTGATCGCCGACGCCGATCAGATAAATCTGTCCTCCCACTTTTACAAGCTGAAGGGATTTATTGTTTCCTAAGGCTGTTCCGCCCATCAGCTTTACAGCTTGGTTGGGCTGGAGATTTTTCTGCTTCATCGACAGGAATTTGATCAGGCCGTAAATCATGAAGACAATTAATAAGGTATAGAAGATCAATTGGCCGATCACCACGATAAAGCTTTTTTCTTCCGGCGCTGCCGCTTCAGCGGGTTGCTCCTGCTGTTCGGCTGCCGGTTGGTCCGTGTCATAGCTGTCGCTGACTTTCGGGTCGGCGGCGTGTGCTCCGGATGGTATCCATACTGCCGACAGTGTCAGCAGCAGGATCATCATAATACTGTATAAAGACATTTTTTGGATCAAGCTTGTAGACTCCTTACATAAAGGTATTAGCGAAGCTTCGAGATTCGTTCTTCTGCAGATAGGATATCGGTAACGCGGACCCCGAAGTTTTCATCGATGACTACAACTTCACCCACGGCTATCAATTTGTCGTTCACTAAAATATCGACTGGTTCTCCCGCCAATTTGTCGAGCTCAATAATCGACCCTTGGGAAACGCCCAGTATTTCTTTAACCGTCCGTTTCGTGCGTCCCAGTTCCACTGTGACCTGAAGCGGGATATCCATCAGCATATTCAAGTTGTTCGGTTCGGCATTTGCTGCCGCTGAATCATCAAAACTTGAAAACTGTACCGGTTGGATACTTGGTGATGAAACGGATTGTTCTTTTTTATTCTGTTCGTTGTTTTCGTTGTTCGAGTCAAATTGCATATCCTGTGTCTCCTCCGGCACTTCCTCTTCACCTGAACCGGTCAAGATTCCTGCCATTTGTTTTGCCAGACGCACTGGAATGCACATATAGAATTCCGCGTACTGTCCGTTTTGCCCTTTCAATTGGAACGCTGTTTCGGTAAACCATTCTTCCGCAGTAAAATTGGCTTCCGGAAAATCTTCCCGATCCTCGACCATGTCCATGCCAGACAAGGAATGGTTAACTTCCGATTCCAATAAAGCGGAGAATGTCTGGGAAACAGATGCATACATCTGCTGCACGATATCCTGCAGGATCTCGAATTGGCGTTCCGTATCTTCGCTTGCGCTTTCCGGATCCACCATTGCAGTCAAAGCCTGCACCTGTTCTTTATTCACTGAAACAAATTGAATGCCGGAAACGTCGCCCGTATATTCACCGAGCAGGATGAAGAAAGGCGCCTGTGTTTTTGTCATGATTTCTGCTTTCGGCTTTACCGACAACTTCGGTGAGCTTACCGTCACCTGATTCGACAGCAATACAGACAATACAGCCGAAGAGCTGCCAAGTGCCACACTGAACAATTCCGTCAGCGCTTCGTTTTCGATTGTGGAAAGTGACGTATTCACCATTTTCTTCTCCTCCTTCTCTCCCCGGTTCAACAAGCCGTTTATTTCATCTAAAGACAAATTACCAGTTACCATCGCTGTCATCCTCCTGCGTTTGAACATCCGTAATTTGTACCGCCAAACGGCCTTTGGAAACCCCGGCTTGAGCAAAAAACTTCTGCTTTTCATCAACGAGCACCGTCACCGGATCCGAAAAGGATTCCTGTAAACGAATCACATCGCCATTTTTCAGATTCAGAAAATCTTCTATATTGATTGATGACTGCCCCAAAACCGCTTTCACACTCATTTTGGTGCTTTGCAGTTTTTTCTCCAAAGCGGCCACTTCATGATTTTCTTTCGTTTTTTGCTGATTCGCCAGCCAATGCCGTGCCGACAGTTTCGGCAGCACCTTTTCCAACACCAAATGCGGCAGGCACAGGTTGATAACGCCTTCTACTTCACCGATTTTCGTGTGAAGCGACACCATGATGACTGTTTCATTCGGCGGTGACATCGTCAGAAATTGAGGATTCACTTCAATTTCCTTCAAAGACGGTGACAACCGGATAACCGATGTCCATGCTTCCTGGAAACAATCGAGTGCTTTCACAAAAACCCGTTCAATAATCGACGTTTCAATTTCCGTTAAATCATTTGTTTTATTCAACGCATTCCCTTGCCCACCAAGCAGACGATCGAACATTACATACGCCACATCAGGAGAAAATTCCATTAGCATACTGCCCGGCAGCGGACTTGCTTCAAATACACCAAGCAATGAATTTTTCTCGATATTCTGGATGAATTCCTCGTACGAATATTGTTCCACTCCCGTTACCGTAAGCTGGACGTATGTACGCAGCTGTGTAGAAAAATAAGAAGTCAGCAAGCGCGCGAAGTTTTCATGGATCCGCGTCAAGGTCCGGATCTGGTCCTGTGAAAACCGCAGAGCTTTTTTGAAGTCATAATTGTTCACTGTACGTTCTTTGCCGATCTTATAAGGTGCAGGCTTCTCTTTTTTAATGGAAGAAAGAATGGCATCTATATTTTCGTCTGATAAATGATCTACCATGGATGTTTCCTCCTTATTCCATCGGGTCAGGCTTTTGGATTGTCGGCAAAATGCTGATCTGCTGGTAATAGGCTGTCACTTTATCGGTGACTTCCCCTACCGATTCCAGAACGTGAATCTTTTTGCCAGACACCAGTGTCACCACTGTATCCGGTGTAGCTTCGACTCTTTCGATATAAACCGCGTTTATGGTAAACGGCGTCTGATTTAATTTCGTCAATAGGATCATATAAAAGCGCCTATCGAGGGAAGCTCAGCTTCCCTCAGGCCGCCCTCCTTTATTATCGTTTCAAGTTAACAACTTCTTGAAGAATTTCATCAGAAGTGGTGATTGTGCGTGAGTTTGCCTGGAATCCGCGTTGTGCAATAATCATTTCAGTGAACTCTTCTGTTAGGTCAACGTTGGACATTTCAAGCATGCCGGATGCGACGGAGGTGTTTGCACCTGCCACTGTTTGCGGGTTGATGCCATCTGCACTGGCCAGTCCAGTCATTTCATACAGGGACCCACCAAATTTACTAAGACCGGTCGGATTTTCAGGATTTGAAATAGCGAGATTAAAAAGAACTGTCTCATCGCCGTTAGGTTCTTTCCCTGTGACTTCACCTGTCCGGTTAATGCTGAACGAGTTGTATGTCCCCTGATCAATCGTAATTGGAGCAGCAGCTCCTCCTCCAGCAGGAAAGCCAAGTACATTGTATCCTTGCGAAGTAACAAGACGTCCATCTTCAGTTACCGTAAAATTACCGGCACGCGTCAAGTATTGGCCGTCTTGTCCTGCAGCCTCGGGATCTTGAACAATGAAGAAGCCGTCGCCCATCATTGCCAGGTCAGTTCCAACGCCTGTCGTCATAGAAGAGCCGGCGTTGTGGTTTACATTTATCGCGCCAGTTGAAGATCCAAGACCGACTTGCATCGGGTTGGCTCCTCCACCGGACATATTCTGGCTCAATAAATCCTGGAAGTTGATTGTGCTTTTTTTGTAGCCGATGGTGTTGACGTTGGAAATATTGTTACCGATGACATCCAGTTTCGTTTGGAAACCTTTCATACCTGACACACCTGCGTACATTGAACGTAACATTTAGTTTTCCCCTTTCAAGTATTGTCCGTATCCCAGTTGGAATCAGACAATCTCGTTGTCGTTTTTAATTTCTGTATTCATTTCAATCCGGTTGATTGCTGTAAGTGGAATTTTCTTGCCGCTGTCCAGAAGTTCGATGGTCAATTCACCGTTTTTGCTTGATAAAGCTTTTACGACTCCCTGGCCCGTTTCCATCTGGCCATTTACTTCATAGGACCAGTCGACCGAAGTTCCGATCAGATTTGCGTGGTCCGCTAATGTTTGATTGCCTGAACCACCGACAAAATTAGTCATCGTCTTATTCAGATTCGTCAATTGCTCCAAGCTGCTGAACTGCGCCATCTGCCCGATAAATTCAGTGTCTTTCAATGGTTCCATTGGATCCTGGTGCTTCATCTGCGTAACGAGGATCTTCAGGAAAGCATCCTGGCCCAGCGTATTCTGCGGATCAGACGTTTTTGCCGCTGTCCCTGCCATTGCATTAGCAGTCGATGTATTTGTAACGTTCATCAGAACACCTCTTTTCTTGTTAAACTGTGTAATCCACTTTCATCATTCCCGAGTCGAGGTGGCTTCGCTGCACTGCTGTTTTTTCTTCTATCTGCTGATAGCCGTTGCTTTCGCGGGCGGCGTTATTCTGTCGCTGCTGTTGTGTGAAACGCTGCTCGGATTGGGCATTTTGCTGGCCGAGCGATTGCTGTGAGTTATTTTGCACAACTTCAATCTTCTCAACTGTCAAGCCTTGTTGTATTAATGTGCTCCGGAGCTGATTCAGCTGAAGATCCAAGGCATCTTTCGCCGCCATGCTGCTTGTGAAAATCTGTGCGGCTATTTTGCCGTTCGTTTCTGTCAGCCGTATATCCAGATGGCCTAGATGATCAGGTGAAATATTCACTTTGATCTGAGTGCTTTCACCGCTTGTGCCCATGCGCATCGAGTTTTTAAATACCTCACCCAATTCTTCGCTCAGATTATTCATCCGCACCACTGGGGCCGGCACTTGGGACGGTTCTGGTCTCGCTTGAACCGGTTGCGATGATTGCCCAGGTGCGGCAGTTGGTTTTGCTGCGTCTGCAGAAGCCGCAGTTTGCGTCAGGCTCTGCTTGTTGTCATCCTGCTGTGAAGTTTCCTGTTGCTGTCCTCCGTCGCTTCGACCCGCAGTGACAACAGCGGCAGAAGCTTGCGCTTTGGCTGCCTGCGCTTCATCCACGTCTACGCTTTTGGTTTCCCCAGCGACTTTCAACTGTTTATCTGATTCAATCGGAAAAACTGCACCAACTTTTGCTGTCTGGTCAGGTTGAGCGGCCGCTACTGAAACTTTCTTTCCGCTGTCAGCGAGTGAACCAGTAATTTCCAGGATTTTATTGGCTATCTTTTCAATTTTTTCAGCATCCAAAGCGATTGTTTCCCCATCGACCCCCATTAAACTCGTACTGGCGTCGAACTTTTTAGTATCAGCCGCTGAAGTTGCCGGCAATATATCGCTTAGCTTTTTAACCAATTCGATTAACTTCGACTGAACTTCTTTTGGTACCACCTGCTTTTCAGCATCGGGATTAACCGGTGTGAACTTTCTCTTTCCTGTGGTATCGACAAGAATCGTTCCTTCTTTTCTTGCCGGCTGCAAATTGACCAACTGCATCAATTCATACATAAGCTTTTGCTGTTCTTCTGAAAGTTCTTCAACAGGCTGCTCCTGCAGAGCGGCAAGCATGTCTTCAATCTTTTTAAGCAATTGCCTCGGTAACGCCTGGTCTGAGCTGTCGCTTTGCTTCGCGCCGCCCGCCAATGATTTGAGCAGGCTTGAGAAAGCTTGCGAACTTTCAGCCGCCGGAGCTTCGGCTTTGGCGGATGCTGATTCGCCAGATTGCTTTACAGTCATAGTGGATACTGGACTCGCAATATTTATTGGATTCACCTTCTTTCAGCTGTAATGGCCTGAGATTTCCGATAAAAACGGGTGCTCGCCAGTTCGTCGAAGAAATTCTGTTCCTGTACTTTCTTCTCGTCCTGAAACTTGCTGAGCTCCTGTTCTTTCAGGCTGCCCCAGGTCTTTTCTTCCTGCGCTTTCTGCTGCAGCTGGTTCTGCGTTCTTGTGACATTGCCTTGAAGGAATTCCAGTTCCCGGTTGGTAACCATGGATTGCTCCTGCAGCTGGTTTATGTACATTTCAAGCTTCTGCAACTCGCCGACATTGATGCCGCCTTGCTGCTTTTCTTTTTTGAGATGTTCTGCTTCCGCCAGTTTGTCTGTAATTGCTCTGCTTTTCTGATAGCCCGCCTGCTCTTTTTTTATCGCGTCAGCCATCTGTACCTGGGCAAAGCCTTTTTCGTTCTCTTTCAGTTCAAGGATTTTCTGAAATCGGAAATTGAATTGCGTCAATTCTTAGTCCCCCCAAATTGCTCTGTCAATTTTTCGATGCTTGCATCAAGCGTGGTGTTTTCATAAATATCCTGTTGCAGATAATCTTTGATCAGTGGATAAGAGCGTATGGCCTGGTCTATCTCTTTATTGGCACCCGCCTTGTAGGCTCCGATATTAATCAGATCCTCTGCCGAATCATATGCCGACAGCATTTTTTTAAATTCGATAGCCGCTTTCTGGTGTTCTGTGCTGACGACTTCGTGCATAACGCGGCTGACGCTGGCCATAACATTAATGGCTGGAAACTGTCCTTTTTGCGCGATTTTACGGTCCAGCACAATATGGCCGTCCAATATCCCGCGAACTGCATCCGCAATCGGTTCGTTCATGTCATCGCCGTCGACCAATACCGTATAAAACGCGGTGACCGATCCTTTGGCCGAAGTCCCCGAGCGCTCCAGTAATTTTGGCAATAAAGCGAAGACACTCGGCGTATAACCTTTACTTGTCGGCGGTTCCCCGACCGCAAGCCCGACTTCACGCTGGGCCATCGCAAAGCGCGTAACCGAGTCCATCATCAGCATGACGTTTTTTCCTTGATCCCGGAAATATTCAGCGATGGTGGTTGCTGTCATGGCACCTTTGATGCGCTGCAGCGGTGTCTGATCGGAAGTCGCCGCCACGATGACTGATTTCTTAAGACCTTCCGGACCAAGGTCACGTTCGATAAAGTCGCGTACTTCGCGGCCACGTTCACCGATCAGCGCAATAACATTGACATCCGCTTCCGTATTTCGGGCAATCATCCCGAGCAGCGTACTTTTGCCGACGCCGCTTCCGGCGAATACGCCGATGCGCTGGCCTTGCCCAACAGTGAGAAGTCCATCAATTGCTCGGACACCTACTTCCAACGGCTTTTCGATTCTCGGCCGCTGCAATGGATTCGGCGGTGTGTTGTTCGTCGAGTATTTCTTGAGCCCTTTCGGCAGCCGTGTTTCATCCAGAGGATTTCCTGTGCCGTCCAGTACTTTTCCGAGAATCGACGGTCCGATTTTAATCTGCAGCGGCACGCCTGTCGCAACGACAAGACAGCCTGGGCCGATTTGGGAAATATCATTCAGCGGCATCAGCATCAATTTATTTTCTCGGAATCCAACCACTTCGGCTTCAATCGGTTTTTCATAATGATTCGGATACAGCAGACATATTTCGCCGATTTTAGCGTTCGGGCCTTTTGATTCGATTGTCAAACCGATGACCTGCACGACCTTGCCGTGCTTTTTAATCGGTTCCACTTCATCAATCAGCGCCAGGTATTCATCTTTCCGCTGGTTCATCATTTGTTTTCTCCTCACAATAAGCGAGTAAATGCTTTTTGATTTCTTCCAATTGGCTGTCGATGGTCACATCATAAGAACCGCTCGGTGTATGCAGCATGCAGCCGCCTGCTTCGACGTTTGCCACTGGAATCATTTTTAATTCACAATCTGCCCTTACATAGGTTTTAAGTTCTTCCAGGAAGGGTAATAATACCGGGTAATCTTCCAAAGACACTTGCATGATGATGTCTTCCGCTTCTTCGATATGCTTTAACGCCTGCTTTACGATATTCAGCAATTGCTCTTCATGTTGCTTCAATTCTTCTTTAATCACCCGTTCAGCAATGCGGACGCTTAATGACAGAAGAAACGTTTCCGCTTCCTGCACGATTTTCGACTTTTCGCTATAGGCTTCCCGGATCAACTGCTCCATTTCGAGCCGCTTTTCCTTGAAGTCTTCTTCGGCCTGGAGATAACCCTGCTGTTTGCCGGCATCGAATCCTTGCGCCGTTGCTTCGTCCGCAAGGCGTTCCGCTTCAGCCTGCGCTTCTGTCCGTGCCTGCTCCCACCAGAATTCAATGTCGGCTTGTGCTTGCTGCTGTTTCTCCTGCATTTCATTTTCCAACTGGGTTTTCTGTGCCAATAAAGCGGTGATTTCCTGTTTTACAGACAGTTTTTGCTGTTCAGGATCTTTTTCTTCTTCAGTATTCTGGATATTCCGGAATTCTATCTTTTTCGTCTTGAGTATCTTTGTTTCGACAGGTTTTCCATGATGATAGCGGATGACATTAGACAATCAGCTCATCTCCATCTCCGCGGGACACCATGATTTCGCCTTTTTCTTCCAGGCTGCGAACCAATGCGACAATATTCGTTTGCGCATTTTCCACATCTTTCAGTTTCACAGGACCCATAACGTCGATTTCATCGCGAATAACTTCCGCTCTTCGTGCAGACATATTCGAGAATATTCCTTCTTTGACATCTTCGCTTGCCACTTTCAATGCAAATGTCAGATCGGCATCCGATACTTCACGGATAACACGCTGAATCGAACGTGTTTCGAGTGTAATGATGTCTTCGAAAACAAACATCCGTTTCTTGATTTCAGCAACAAGATCCGGACTTTCGATTTCCAGCTCGGAAAGAATCGCTTTTTCTGTTCCTCTGTCCACGTTGTTCAATACCTGAACAATCGCTTCAACGCCACCAGTAGCCGTATAATCCTGTGCTCCGGAAGCTGACAGCTTACGTTCGATAATCTGTTCCACCTGATGGATCACTTCCGGCGATGTGCTTTCCATCAAAGCAATTCGCTTCGCCACTTCCGCTTGCTTGGCTGGCGGAAGTTGGGAAATGACCTGCGACGACTGTCTTGAATCCAGATAGGACAGCACAAGTGCAATGGTTTGAGAATGTTCATGCTGAAGAATATTGAAAAGCTGATTCGGATCCGCTTTTCTCGCAAAATTGAACGGTTTGACGTGAAGCCTGCTCGTAAGCCGGCCGATTGTATCCATCGCCCGGTCTTTCCCCAATGCCTTCTCCAAAATATCCCTCGCGTATTCCAGACCGCCTTCATCCATAAAGTCCTGCCCAAGTATCATTTCATAAAATTCGTCAATCACTTTTTCTGTCTGGCTGCTTTTCAACTGCCGCACATTCGAGATTTCCATCGTCAATTGATCGATTTCCGGTTCCGTCAGCTGCTTGAATATCTCAACAGCAACATCCGGACCCAGACCTACCAGTAATACGGCTACTTTTTGTACGCCGGTTAATTCTTTAGCACCTTTAACCACAAGTTACACTCCTACTCTTCCGACATCCAAGTACGCAATAATTTCGTGAAATCTTCCGGACGGCCTTTTGCCAGTTTTTCAATCGTCTTCCGTTTTGGATTCGACCTAGAGTCAAATTCCGAAAGATCGATTTCCTTCTCTTCTTCCTCTAAAGATCCAATCGGAGTTACAGGCTGTTCGAACATATCAAAGCCGTAATCCTCTTCGATCACTTCACGCTTCCTTCTCATCAGAACAAAGATCAGGCTGCCGATGATTAAAATCAGTGCAACGACTGCTCCCGCAATCAGTAAAAGGCTGTTCGGAATCGTACCGAACCAATTGTCAATCGGGTCTTCAGCTTCCACGACCGTTTTGCCCTGGAACTCAGTAGCAAAGACCGAAATACGATCATCCAGTTCAAGCTCGTTGACTTCAGCGCCATTCATGCTGAGTGCAGCACTGACCGTATTGCCCAGCAGATTCCGGATATCGCCGACCGTTTCAAGCGTCAGGCTATCAGGATTCCCAGGTACCGGTGGTTCAACACCGACATTGATCGTAATATCATCAATCACATAAGGGCTTAACTCGATTTGGCGATGAATCCGGTTGACTTCGCGGTTGATGCGCTCTTCCGTTCTTTCCGATTCACTGTTTCCGCCTGCACCTGCAGCCGGATAATTGGCAATCTCAGTATCTCCAGTACCCGCAGCGTCTTCTACTGTCGCGCCTTCACTGGAATAGGTTTCAACAATTCGTTCCACGCTGATATCAATGCCTTCGCCCGTTTCTTCATTAACCGGTTCAACCAATTGTTCTTCGCGTTTTTCTTTCGTAAAATCCACACTTGCCATTACCGACACGACCACTTTATCGCGCCCAAGCAATAAACCCAGCATCTGCTGTAATTCTTTTTGTATGTCTTTTTCGATATCCTGTTTGATATCGCGCTGTTGCTGATACACCGTCAAAGTCGTATCAGCAGCCTTTTCGTCTTCCATGGTGAAAGTCTGTCCATTCTGATCCATGATGACTATCTGATCTGACGGCAGACTCGGAACACTCTTGCTGATCAGGTGATACAAGCCATTGACTTGCTTTTGATCCAATTGAAATGAAGGCTCGCCTTTAATGACTACAGAAGCTGTCGCCACCTGTTCATCATCCGTCAGCCACACATTTTCCTTTGGCAGTGTAATCATCACATTGGCATCCGTTACGCCATCAATCTGGCGGATCAGCATAGCCAATTCGTTTTGCATTGCATCTCGTTCAACAACATCAAAATGGCGGTCAGTCATGCCCAGCCCCATATTGTCACTGAAAATGCTGTAATTCACATTGCCATTCTTCGGAATTCCTTCAGCGGCTAAACTGACTTTCAAGTTTGCCACTTCTTCTGGCGGCACACTGATTGTCTTGCCGTCTGACGAAACTTCCGTCAATATTCCCTGCGCTTCAATCGCCGCCTTAATTTCACCGGTTTCAGCCGGCGACAAGTTCGAATACAACGGCGTCATATCCGATTTGGAACCAAGAAATATGAATACAAGCAACAGCAGGAAAGTAACAAAAAACGATCCGATAATCGTCCATCTTATCTTTGGAGAAATATTCCCCCAAGTCTCACTGACTTTTGTTTTGTAAGCACTAAACTTCTCTTTCATCGATCACTCATCCTATTTGCCAGAATCATACTTGCATTCTCATCACTTCTTGGTAAGCTTCCACTACTTTATTGCGTACTTGCATCGTCAGTTCGAGTGACAGACTCGCTTTCTCGGAAGCAATCATCACTTCGTGGATATTTTCAACCTTTCCGGTTGCCAGATCACTTGTCAGCTTATCGGATGCTTTTTGTGTCTGATTGACGTTCTGTATTGCTTGCTTGAAAATTTCGCCGAACCCCTCCACCTTGTTTTCAGGCTTCGCGATTGGATTAGTCAAACCTTGTATAAATGGTGTCTGTATCTGATTTATTGGATTCATCGTATTTCCCCCAGGTTTGTTTCTTTATAGAAGTAACTTAAAATAGTTCAGTATTTTCAGAAGTAAATTACTTCCCGATTTCCAAAGCTTTCATGAACATGCTCTTTGATGCGTTCAGCGCAGTTACGTTCGCTTCATATGAACGGGTGGCTGACATCAGGTCGACCATTTCTTTGATCGGATCAACATTCGGCAACTGCACATAGCCGTTTTCATCTGCATCGGGATGGCTCGGATCGTAATTCAATGTGAAAGGTGCATCATCTTCTTTTATCCTTGAGACCGATACGCCTGATACCGCGTTATTGCCGTTGCCCATCATCGACTGCAATTTCTGTTCAAACGGAGAAACGCCGCTTTGCGTCAATTCTACTGTTTTCCGGCGATAAGGCGTCCATTCACCATTGACCATTTGCGACCGTGTCGTTTCCGCGTTGGCAATATTGGCAGATACCACATCCATCCGGAGACGGTTCGCCGTCAGGCCGGATGCGCTGATATTAAAACTGTTGAATAAGCTCATTCGAATTATCTCCCTCCGCTGATGACAGAACTCAGGCTGCGGAATTTTCCGCTGATTCTGTCGGTTACTGCGTTATATAGAAGCTGGTTTTTCGCCAACTCCGCCATTTCGACATCCATGTCGACATTATTGCCGTTAATTTTATACTCCGAATGTTCATTGACTGTGACCCTCGGATCAAATTGCGAGGATTCATTGCTGAATGCAATATGTTTCGCATCAGTCTTATAACTCGACAGTGCCTGCTTGCCGGAAGCATTTTTCAGCGCGGTTTCAAAATCAACTTGTTTGGCTTTGTAACCTGGCGTATCCACATTCGCTATATTCGCCGTATGTGTCTGCTGCTTCAGGGCTGAAGTTGATAAAGCCCTTTCCAGCGACTGGATTGTGGGTGAAATGAGATTCAATTTCCTTCCTCCTACATAAATATGTATTCATTTCTACAAATAAAAATCCACCCTCAATAAAGGTGGACAAGCTTCACAGCTTCCATCTTCCGGTGACCCGGCTGCCCTATAAATGAATACTTAGGCCCGTGGTTTTGCGTCCTTTTCTTTCAAAAAGTTTGCCTTTTTCAGGATAGGTTTTATTACTTTATACTTTCAAACTCATACTTTATTCACATTTTCAAATTTTAGTTCCAAGATATAGTATCACATAAATAAAAAATTGTATATTTTTGATTAAAAAATTTTTTATGGTTTTATTTTCCAATACACTTGTCAATATTGTCAATAAAATGTTATGCTTACGCATATTAATCTTATTTTCTCGAGAGGAAGAGATCGAACAATGTTTCGTGGTTTATACACCGCCACATCAGGGATGATGGCGAATAACAGACAGCAGCAAGTGCTGACAAACAACCTGGCAAATGCCATGACCCCCGGTTTCAAAAAAGACCAATCCGTCATGCGCGCATTTCCTGCCCAATTGATCAAAGCGATGGAATCCGGTGGAACTACAGTTGGAGGAGCAAAACTTCCAGCTTCGCAAAAACACATCGGTTCACTTCATACAGGAGTTTACACACAGGAAGGAATCCCTTCTTTCACACAAGGTGCTTTAAAAAATACAGGAAATTCTACAGATTTAGCGTTGCTCAGTTCGTCGCTTCCGGTCAACCCGGAGACTGGACAGCAAGGGGCTGTAAGCTTCGCAGTGTCACTGCCGAACAATGAAATCCGCTATACTCAAAACGGACAATTTACTGTTGACAATGCCGGATTCCTGACAACAGCTGAAGGATTCAACGTTTTGAATCAAGACTTACAGCCTATTCAGGTCAATTCCACTGAATTTACAATCGGTGAAGGTGGACAAGTTACATTGGCTGACGGCACTGTAAATAATTCCCTGTTTTTATCCTACACTGAAAATCCGCAACAATTTATCAAAGAAGGCCAGAATCTTCTGCGCTGGGCCGGCGATCCCGCTTTGGCTCCCGTGTCGATTGAACTTGCCGGGCTCGGCAATACCGGCCCCCTTGTTCAGCAGGGATATATTGAACAATCGAATGTTGATTTAACGCAGACCATGACCGATATGATGAAAACTTACCGCGGATTCGAATCAAACCAGAAAATAATCCAGGCCTATGATCGCAGTATGGAAAAAGCGGTCAATGAAATCGGCCGTGTATAATGGGAGGCCCAGCTAAATGAATATCCAGATGAATTCCGCGGCTTCCTCTATGCGCGAATTGCAGAAAAAAATCGATACAATCGCTAATAATATCGCGAACGTCAATACCACCGGCTACAAACGGCAGGAAGCGAATTTCGCCGACGCCCTGGTGCAATCGTTCGAAAAACAAGCTGGCCCACTGGAAGCTGGACGCCAAACACCAAACGGCATCCGCATCGGCGCTGGCGCAACCGTTTCACAGATTGCCCTTCGCACCAATCAAGGTTCTGCTGTCCAAACCGGCCGCGAACTCGATTTCATGATCACAGGCGAAAACGGATACTTCCGTGTCGAGTCTGACGGAAATACGTATTACACCAAAAACGGCTCGTTCCAATTAACGCCAGATGCAGCCGGCAACCAGCTGAACCTGGTTACATCGGGCGGCGAAGCCGTGCTCGGCGCGAACAACCAGCCAATCACCATCGACAATGATTACGATAAAATCACTGTAAATGAAAACGGCACACTTGAAGTAACGTATAAAACTGCCGGCAAGCCAGCGGATGCGTTCCAATTGAGCATCGCTGAAATCAACCGGCCGGATCTTCTTCAGAAAACCGGCGGCAATCTTTACGAATTGCCGGGCACCGAAGCTGAGCAAGTCGCCAACGGCACCTTGCAGGTTTTGAATCTTGCCGACGGAAATGACGGGACGATTCGTGTCGGCCAAGGGGCACTCGAAATGTCCAACGTCGACTTGACCAATGAAATGACCGAATTAATCGCTACTCAGCGTTTGCTGCAATCGCAAAGCAAGGCGATTTCATTTGCTGATGATATGCGCGGGCTTGTAAATACGATTAGAGGATAGAAATAAAAGCTTGCAACCCATAGTATAGGGTTGCAAGCTTTTCTCATTTCTGGATTTTTGTAATTTTTCTGTTAAGTTTTGGGTTGAAAACTTAACAGAAAAGAATATCACCATACACGTTGATTCCGTTTTTTGATCTATGCCCAAATGCTAAAAATTACTACAAAAAAGGACCTCTCTAACGCAGCCAGTTGCTTCTTTTTTCGTTTACTCCCAACTCCCCCAAAACACAAAAAAGAGCGTCGCCACAATGGCAACGCTCCTTCTCTCATTTATTATCTTAAAAAGTCCATCAAAGTTGGCTGAATGATTTTTGCTGATGCAGCAAGACTCGCCTGGTACAGGCTTTCTTCGCTTTTCAGCTTTGTAATCGCTTCGGCGATGTCAATGTCTTCGATCTTCGACAGCATTTGCTTCAACTCGAGCGTGCTTCCGGAGATGCGGTTTTCGACAGCTTCGACGCGGTTTTTACGAGCTCCGACTTCAGCAGCTTTTTGCAGCATCTGGTCGACTCCGCTGTCGATTTTATCCAAGGAGACTTTTTCGCCGGCACGCAGGTTTTGCGCTGCTTCCGACAGTTTCGCAAAGAGGCCATCTTGTCCTTCACCGAATAATTCGCCCGCCTTCACGCCAACTTCCAGCGTCAAGCCGTCTGCAATCGTAAAAGTTTTCAATTTCACATCCGCGAAATTAGCTGTTTCATGCGAGTTTTTGTCTGCATAAGGCGCATTTTTCGTATCCGTACCATTGAAAAGGTAATTGCCGTTCACTTGTGTGTTGGCAAACTGGCGAAGCTGCTCAGTCAATTCTTCGACTTCCGTCGCAACGATATTGCGGTCTTCATCGTTCAATGTACCGTTATTTCCTTGAACAGACAATTCGCGCACACGCTGCATGACATTCACCATGCTGTTGATGGTCTGATCCGTTTCATCCAGCACCAAATTGGCTTCACTCGTATTGCGCTCGTATTGGCCATTTGCCGAAATGGCTGACTTCAATTGCATCGCTTGGCTCACGCCGTGCGGATCGTCTGAAGGTTTATGAATTTGCTTGCCTGTCGAAGCGTCGTTATACGCTTTATTCAGGCGGCTCATGTTCTGGCTGACATGGTTCATTGAATTCTGGTGTAGCATCTGATGTGAAATTCTCATTTTACTTACCTCCGGTTACCGATTATTAACGTGCAGCCATCCGGTTAATAATCGTATCAAGCATCTGATCCGTCGTCGATATCAGCCGAGCTGCGGCACTATATGAATGTTGGAATTTAACTAGATTGGCCATTTCTTCATCCAAAGAAACGCCTGTTACAGATTGTCGGCGATTTTCCGTTGCCTGCAATGTCGTTTCGAAGTTCGCAACCGAGCGGGTTGCCGATTGGCTTTGTGCTCCTAATGTACTGACAAGCTTCTGGTAGTCAGACTTTACGCCTTTAATGTCTGTCTCCATCTCCGCTGTCGGTGCGCCAAGTGTTGCTCCAAAGTCAACTGCCATAGCGGCAATGCTTGCCGTGTTGCTGAACAGCGGCGTACCGCCTTCTGTTTTATTGTTGGCAGCTGCAAATGTTGTTGCTACTGAAATCAATGCAGTGTGGTTTTCCTGCACTTTATTTTCTGCTGCAATCAAACCGGCAATTTTCCCGCCTGTTACTTCGGTAGTACCGTCAATCTCGCTTACTGTTGTACCAGTAACGAGGGCAAGCGGTGCGCCTTCTTTTTGGACCAAATTAATGTTATAAGCACCGTTCGACTGCGCATCCACTTTAATCGGTGCAAGTGCCGATAATTTCTCGACGAGCACATCGCGCTGATCTTTCAAATCATTCGACCCATTGCCGCCGCGGACAATCGATTCGTTTAGTGAAGCGATCTGTTTCAAATAATCATTCGCTTCAGAAATTGCCGCTGCTTTTTGCTCGCCTAAATCGATTTTCATGTTTGCCATCGAGCTGTCCATCGACTGGGCTGCTTCAACAAATGCCTGCGCACGTTCTTTTACAACCGCTTGTGCAGACACACTGTCCGGGTTATTCGAAAGGTCCTGCCATGCGTTCCACAATTGATCCATTGCCGCGTTCAAACCGGAATCACTTGGTTCATTGATAATCGATTCCAAACGGTCAAACGCCGCTTGTTTTGTCTGTGCATCTGCAAGTGTAGCAGATTGATCGCGGTATTGATTATCCAGGAAACGGTCCCGCACACGCGTGATCGAGTCGATGGAAACGCCTGAACCAAGCTGGCCAGGATTCGTGCTGTTCGTCCAGACATCCAGTGAAGGAGTCGTGCTCTGGTTCACCTGCTGGCGCGAATAGCCTTTCGTATTGGCGTTGGCGATGTTATGACCGGTCGTTGCAATGCTTGCCTGCCCGACGCTCAAGGCGCGTTTTCCAGTCTCTAATCCGTGAAATGTTGAAACCATGTGTTTCCCTTCCTTCTGCTCCGTTCAGGCTTTCGTATCGAAAAAGCCGCGGTTGCCTGTTTGTGATTTTTGGCCGGCTTGGCCCATCGGTGATTGGTAATTGAATTGCTGCTGTTGTGACTTGGTGATCTGGTCAATCATATGTTGTACAAAGCTCATGGAATCTTTCAGCAGGCGGTCATTGACTTTGTTTTTCGCCTGCAATTCCGCGGTGAGCTCCTGTAATGTTTTCAATTGGGATTCGATCTTTTGTCTTGCCTGTCCATCGGGAATTTGATCCAGATATGACTGGAAGTTTGCTGCAGAAGAATCCTGCGCATAACTTTCCATTGCTGCCATCCGTTCTTGTTCCGCTTGTTCGAGCTGTTTGACCAGCTTCTTTTCTTCTTTTGTTACCCCGTTCAAACTGTCCACATTGCGCTCGATCAATGCTGCTTTCTTATTGTCAGCGCATGTGATGAGCTGCTGTTGGACGTCTATTAATTGATCCAGTGCCGTGACCATCGCATTCAATATCCGACACACTCCTTTTAACTAAACGTTTTATTTTCCATACCAGAAATCAAACATCTTTTCTGCCACTTTCTCATTGTTCACCTGGTATTCACCAGACTGGACCTGGGCTTTCAGCGCCTGAATCTTTTCATGGCGCTCAAATTCCGCTTTGCTTTCGAACATCTGCTGAGCTTCATTTGAAATCTGCAGCTGGTCTTCCTTTTGCAATGGCTTCGCTTTATCCACTTTCGAAACCTGCATCTGCTTTTGGTAAGATTGAATAAAGGAAGAACCGTTTGTTTTATCGATATTCATTCCTTCACCGCCCCATCTTTTATATTTTAATTTCTTAGTTTCCAATATCGCGCCGTCTGAGCATGCTCGTTCGGCCTGTTCGCTTCTTCCAGGAATTTTTCTGCCTTCAAAGTCTTGTTGACCTCGGCAGTGAAGTCCTCGAAACAGCTGTTGCACAGCATCTGCCTCTTGATAAGAGTACCACAATGTGCACATCCGTAACCCAGATTCGGGTAATCTTCGACGTAGATCCGGCCGTCCCGGATGAAATCCGCGATCCGTTTTTCCGCTACGTCTGTGAAAGTGCTGATTTCTTCAATTGAAGCGAACCGGTTTTCCTCAACTTTCAGGAAATCGGTGATGACCTTGAACTCCTGCTCCATTTCCTTGTAGCAATCCAAGCAATAGTCCGTATGATCCTTCAAAAATAACTTCCCGCAAATCGTGCAGTTAGCTAATCGATCTGACTGCATAATAATCACCCAGTTCCTTTATATAGTAAGTATCGGCATATTTCGCGGTTTGTTTAGTGTTTTTTCAAATTGCTTTTTCAATTACTGAACTTTAAATTCAGTAACCAGTACGCGGTCCACTCCTCCGGTCTGGATAATGTCCGCTAATTTCCCTTTCAACTGCTCTTCCAGTTCAGCAATGCCTTCCTGTCCGACCAATTCTTCTTTCGTAAATCCAGCCACTGTTGAAATGATGGCTGCCCGTACTTCCGGCGTCCGCTTCGCAGCTTCTTCCTTCGCTTTTTCACTGTCCAATAAAATATTGAATTGGACGATCCCGAAATTCGGCGATGCCAAGTTTGTTGTTATTACGTCTGTATCAATGCTCATTGCTGCCAGCTCTTCCGCTGAAGGCTGCTTTTCTTTCTCCGAAGAGCCTTCAGCGTCTTTTCCTAAGAAAAAGAACGCGCCCGCTCCTGCTGCACCAAGTACAAGCAATGAAATAAGCAAGACTTTCATCATTTTCCCCATAACGCACCTCTTTTTGCTATTAGTCTGTTTCTTCATGTGTATACAATGAAATCAAAACTTCCACCCGGCGATTTTCCGCGCGGCCTTCCGCTGTATCATTGCTGGCAATCGGCTGATGCTCCGCAAAGCCGGTTGCGCTGAATTTAGTCGGATCCAAATCATTGTTTTCTAAAAGAATTTTCATGAAGTTGATGGCACGCGCCGAACTCAATTCCCAGTTAGACGGGAATTTATCGGAAGTTGACGGAATGTTATCCGTATGCCCTTCGATGAAAATGCTGCGCGGCGGATCTGTCACCAGCAACTTGCCGATTTCTTCCGCGACTGTACGCGAGCCTTCTGAAATGTCAGCACTTCCTGACCGGTAAAGTACGCCGTCCTTAATTTTCAGCACCAGGCCTTTGGACGTCAGTTCCGCTTCCAGTTTATCTTCCATATTGCGTTCTGCAATATAGGCTTTCACTTTATCCTGTATCGCCGCAAGTTCTTTATAATCTTCCGCCAGAGCCAATTGCTCGATCTCTTCGGCAGTCATTTCAATCTTGTCGTCAATTTCCTCTTCTACTTCCGGCGGTGTTGTCGCTTCCCCTTCGGTCGGATCGACATCATTCGGTTCCGCAAGCTTCGATGTTTCTTCAAATGTTTCAACCGCTGATTGTTGATCTAAAATCCCTGTTCCGCCTTGAAGTTCCTGGTTAAATGAATCTGAAATCTCCTGGAATTTCTGTGAGTTCACTTCACTTGCCGCGAACAGCACGATGAATAAAGCGAGCAGCAAGGTTAAAACGTCTGCGTATGGGATCAGCCAGGATTCATCTACGTGATCTTCATGTTTTTTCTTACGCTTCAACGCCGACACCTTCTTTTACTTCCTCTTCAAGAACACGGTCCTTGAGTGGCAGGTAAGTCAATAGTTTTTCTTCTACCGTACGGACCGGCAAGCCTTCATGAACTGCCAGCAAGCCTTCCAGCATAATGCGCTTGGTCCGTGCTTCGTGCTCGGATTTACGCTTTAATTTATTGGCGAATGGATGCCACAGAACGTATCCTGAGAAAATCCCGAAAAGTGTCGCGATGAACGCGGCGGAAATCGATTTTCCGAGAAGCGCGATATCGTCGAGGTGGCCAAGCGCCGCAACCAGTCCGATAACCGCTCCTAGTACCCCAAGGGTCGGTGCATAAGTGCCGGCCTGCGTAAAAATTTTAGCGCCAAGTTCATGTCGTTCTTCCATTGCCGCGATATCATCTTCCATCATTTCGCGGATTTGCTCCTGCGGCTGGCCGTCAACGACCATTTTCAAGCCGCGCTGTAAAAATGGATCTTCCACTTCTTCTGCTTTATCTTCCAGAGCCAATAGCCCCTCGCGGCGTGCAAGCATCGCCCACCCCGAGAACATTGGCACCATTTCTTTGATTGATAGGGTTTTGTTTTCCGAGAAAAGGACTTTGAACAAGCTCGGAATTTTTTTAACTTCTTCCATTGGGAATGCGACCATGATACATGCAATCGTTCCGGCAAAAATGATGACTAGTGCTGCCGGATTATATAAAGCAATTGGGCTGGAGCCTTTTAAAATCATGCCTCCAACCAAAACGACTATTCCAAGTATTACGCCAATCCAGGATGTCTTATCCACATCTGCAACCTCATTTCACTGCTTTGTCTCTGTCTAATGTTTCTTGTTGTAAGTAATCAGAAATCACTCCAGGTGGACGCTTTCCGCGGGCATGGCTTGAGCCTCCTCGGTCGCTGTGCTCCCTGTGGGGTCTCAAGACTCATGCTATTCCCGCAGGAGTCGCCTCCTTCCGCTATTTCTTTAAAGTGGATTAAAAAACTTTTTAAAGAAAAAAATTACTTCCCTTTCACTAATGCCATTGCTTCTTTCCATATGTCGCGAAGTTCTTTGACTTGGCCTTCTACTTCTTCGAGGATAGCCAGGTCATTTTTCATGTTCGCTTCCCTTAACTGAAAATGAATATATTCATAAAGCTGTGCGAGATTTTCTGAAATCTCTATATCTTGGTCCAACGTAATTATAAACTCTTGAATAATAGCCTGTGCTTTGATCAAGTTTGTATTTTTGTCTTCAAATTTACCTTTGTCCATCGCACGTTTAGCAAGCTTGATGAATTTCAGGCAGCCATTGTAAAGCATTAGAGTCAGTTCCTGCGGTGATGCTGTAGTGACTGAGTTCTGTTGGTATGTCTGGTAAGGATTATTGATTGCCAATTGTAGAACCTCCTTGTATTACTTCCGCTGATCGATAAATGAGCCTTCGGTGGATTTCGTCTGATACGCACCGACATATTTTTTCGATGCCTGGCTTGTCTGGTTTAGCCGGTTCATCTGGGTTGTAAAAGATTGATGCAAGCGATTTAATAGCGGCTGCATTTCATCTTCATAACCTTTCAGTTGACTGATGACTTTTTTATCTTCAGAAGTCCATTCGAATTCAGCGGCTTTTGTATATTCACTGAGCCCTTCGATGACTGCCTGGCGTCTTTCAAACAGTGCCAGCATTGACTCGATTTGTCCTGCTTCATTATTATCCATTTTGGTGTGGACCGTTTTTGCCTGTGCATTCAATTTTTCTGTAAGCTCGAGAAATTCAGCCAGTCTAAGTTGATACGCGTCCATTACATACCACCGAACATGTTTTGCTGCATCCAAGCGCTTTGGGAATTCATCTGGCTCAGTGCTTTCTCCATTGCCGTGAATTGTTTCCAATAGCGGTCTTCGATCCGGGAGAGTTTATCCTGCCATTTGCTGATGTCTTGATCCATTTGTCTAAGTTTTTTCGACAAAGTACTATTGTCAACCGAACTAGTTGTACTGCCAGCTTTGGTGCTGAGGTTTTTAACCACTGCATTTAGAGTGTCGTATACTCGTACTCCAATACCGTTACCCGTTGCATCTCTATTAGTGAATAAAGCCATCACTTCGTCTGGTTTGTTCGTTAAAACTTCGTTTAACTTTTTTTCATCTATAAACAGTTTGCCGCCTTCTGTGTAGTTCCCGGTATTTATACCGATTTGCGACAATAAATTTATATTGCCCGGTGCTATTCCTTTAACTGAGTCCATAAAAGCTCTTCTCAAATCTTCCATCGCACTTTTTAACACAGGATCATTTCTAAGCAAACCGCTTCGGGCTTTCTCTTCCCATAATTCTATTTCATTTTCAGTCATATCTTTCTTTTGCTCATCCGACAAAGGTTGGAAATCTGGATATCTTTTTTCAACCAATTGTTTTTGAAGCGTTTCAATAGTTTCATTATATTTGTTAACAAAGTCTTTAATCATTTCCATAGGTTTTTCGGGGCTGGACTGAATATTCACAGTTGATTCTGCTCCAGCCTGTATAAGATTAACAATTACTCCGTTAACCGTTGTCTGATTTGTTTTCAAACCATTTATTTCAATACCATCAAACCTTATTGCACCATCAGCAGCTCCAGTTGCAGTTGCTGAGGTTGCACTACTATTATTGATTATTCTATCGGCCAGTGCTGAATTCGCAGTTCCATCCGTATTGGTGAAGTCCATAGTAAACGTTTGATCAGCGCCCATTCCTTTAGAAGCAATAAAAAATCTTGAAGTTGTATTATCAAAACTAGCTCTTAAAGCTGGAACGGAAGCAGCGGATGCATCTTGAATTTTTTTAGCGACATCTGCAAATGTATCTGTCGCTGCAATATTGATATCAGTACTTAAGCCTGTAACTTTTATTTTGCCTTCTACACCTATCTGGTCCGTTGATTTTGCAGCTCGGGCTGGTACTACCGTTCCATCAGCTGAAGTTGTTTCGGGCAAAGTAATAGCTGCAGAGGAATTTAATTTTGCAGCACTTGCTACGCTCGTTACTTGAACTTTGTAAGAACCGCTCATTGCATTAGCAGTAGTTGCAACTGTAAAACTGCTAGGGTTTGGCGATGAGGCAGTATATGAGTTAAACGATGATTGAAGTCTAAAACTACTTGCACTCGTTCTTAAATTAGAAAGCGCTAAATTCGTTTTACGCAAAGCATCTTGCTGCCACTCCATAAAAGTTTTCTGCTGCATCAATTTATCTAAAGGCATCTTTTGAATTTTCATCATTTCTTTAACAATCGAATCTGTATCCATACCAGAAGCCAATCCGCCTATACGCATTTAAATCACTCCGATTCTATATCATTCTTTTACTTTTTCTCATCTACGATTAATCCCATGAGCTCTGTCATCGACGCATACATATCAAGGAATTTTTTATTTGGAATTTCTTTTAAAACTTCGTCGGTTAAAGGGTTGATTACTTGCACATAATATTCATTCAAGTCTTCATGCAGTAAAAACTTAACGGCCGTTGTTGTCGGCTCAAGAAATTCATTCATGCCTTCGATCCGGTTCTGCACCATCTCTTTAGTGATTTGTTCCTGATGAATTTCTTCTTGCGAATGAGTAGATTCAGTTTTCACTTGGATTTTAACTGGTTCAATAACCGCAGTTTCATTGCTTTTGAAAACTGGAATAACAGGTGTACTTTTCACTTCCATCGCTCTCTATCCCCTTGTCCCATCAATCTATATAATTGCCATACTTATGTATCGGCAGAAAAAGAGATATTTTTAGCATTTTTTATAATTATTACTGCATAAAAAAATAAAACCGATGAATAGGAATCGGTTTTATCTACGTTAATTTATTCAATTGACGATTTACGCCTGTTACCCAATGATTATTGAGACCTGTTGGATCATTTCCTGCGCCAACCGGAGCATATTTCGCGCCGATAGCGGCAACTGTAGTCTTGCCTTGGTTCAAATAATTCTGACGGAGATTGCGGGCCATATCAAAAATGCTTTCTTCAACAGAATCATAGCTGCGGAGACCATTCTTGCCCATCATGCCCGCGATATTATTTTTCTCATTCGCAGCACGTGACGTACCGTTGCCGGTTTCATGGATGGCAATGGCCGACAGCAGGTTCGGATCCAGATCGTATTTCTTACCCGCATTGATGAAGTGGGCAGAAGTTCCGCTCAATTTGCCGCCTAATGTATTTTCAAGCTTAAGAAATTGAATCGGCTTGAAGCTTAAATCTGTTTTTAAATTCGGCACTGCAGGCTGTGCAACAGTTTCGGCAACTGCCGGAGCTGTTGAAGAAGGCAACGAAACAGAAATCGGCTTATAGGTATTATTCAATTGAGCCATCATCTGACTATTGTTCGAGCTAGCAGGAGAATTTAACGCTGCCAACATGGAAGAGCCCATTTCGCCTCCCTGCATCATGGAACTTAACAGGGTCATGAACATTGAGGTACTGTTGCCTGAAGCTTTCAAAGGGTTAGCAGAATTTCCTGGCTGATTCGCGGCTGATGAAGCCTGAGCCAATGAAGCCATTGTTGTATAGTAGAACCAATTTGAAGAAATCGGGCTCGTCACAGGAGTCACACACCTTTTGTTAGTATAATCATGAATTTATCATACAGGAGAATGAGAAAAAAAAGAATAGGATTATTGTGACAATAAAAATTTTATCATTTAATTATTTGTAAATGACTTTTTCATTAAATATCCCCTTTAAAATTAGAACAATTCCTAATAAAGGATTACAATAAAGTGGAACGCACGTTCTTGAAAAGGGAGGTTTTGAATGGAGATTTTCAAACTTTCAATTATAGCACAAAACGTTTTAATAGCAAGCATAATGGGTGATGGAGAAATCACAAAACTGTATCCCGGTTCCCGTCGGAGAAATAACAATTAACGGGCACATTTCAGTCCTCAGCAACTCGATTATCGAATCTGAAAGCTAAACTTATCGCCTCTTAGTTTCTACTTCAATAATGCCAAGTCTTATATCTTCTCACTTTCTCTTCCTTTACTTAATGAAGTTTCCTCATATCGTATTGGGTGTTTCTTCTGACTGCCCTTCAATGTTTTACAAAACCAATTGGAAAATTCGTTTTGAAAAAGAAGTAGAGAGATATAAAGTATCTTATCCAGAATACGAAGTGAGAGCCAGTTCATTTGAGCGTTCAAAAACTACTCAGATGCAGAGTGCAATTTAATAGTACTTTTGAAAAGCCAGGGACTTACAGATGGACAGCTTGCCGAAAAGCTCGGCCGAAGTTATTGGTCAGTGGTTTATAAATGGAAAGAAATTAGGGAAAGATAAATTTTATACATTGCTTTGCCGCTTAATGAAATTCAGTATGCTTTTGTTTTTCGAGTATATGATATTCCTGATTTAATATTTCCATGCGCTTACTCGAAGTTTCTCGTTCTTCTATTGACAATTCATTACCTGCTGCATACTCAGCAACCTTCTTCATTTCAAGGAGTTTACTTTCCATATCATCTAATATAGAAATTTGATTTTTCGACCATCGAAGCTGTGATTCAAGAAACTCTTTATACATTCTATCATCCATAAATTTTTCTCCTCTATGTAAAATGGAGCCTTGGATTATTCCCTGGCTCCTTTAACATCAATTTGCACTTATAATTATCCTTTTAAATCAACCGTTCCACCAATATATGGCTGAACAGATTGCTCAAGCATTTTAACTACATCTTGACCACTGGACTCAGCTTGATCCATTGTCTTTTTCATTACTGACATAGTTGCTTCCTGCCGAATATTTGCTTGGCTTAGAACCATTGATAATGCTGCGATATCCATTTAGTATCTCCCTTATAGAAAAAGGAGCCTAAAATTAGGCTCCCATTTTCCCTTAAGATTAACGTAGTAATTGAAGAACAGCTTGCGGCTGTTGGTTGGCTTGCTTTGCCGCTATGCCTTTCGATCATAGAATAGACTATATCTTCACCCTTAAAACTTAAGGGGCTGGGCACTTCGAATGGCGTTTGCCACCCTACGGATTTCATCGTCATAGCTTCTGCCTTAGACGGTCTATCCTAGTCGTTGAACCTTCTCCAGAGTTTCCTCACAGGAGCTTGGCTGCTGATTATCCATTGGTACATCCTCATCATTTTCAAACCGTGACGTCGACCGTTTCCAGTTACGCTGTGGTTGATGGGGCTTTAGGAAGTTCCAGCAATTCACCCAGTAATACTCTAACCCGTTACCCGGTTAGACGCCCTAAAATCAATTATCTCAACAATTGTAAAACTGCCTGAGGTATTTGATTGGATTGAGCCAGCATTGCTTGTGATGCTTGAGAAAGAATTGAATTTCTAGTTTGTTCCATCATCTCTTTTGCCATGTCAACGTCTCTAATACGTGATTCTGCTGCTGTTAGGTTTTGAGCTGATGTACCAAGGTTATTGATAGTATGCTCTAAACGATTTTGGTTTGCACCAAGCTTAGAACGTTCAGAAGAAACTTTCTCAATAGCATCGTTGATTGTTGTAATAGCTGCTGTTGCTGTTGCTGCATCTGTGCTAATATCCAACCCACCAGTAGTTGTAGCTGCTGCTCCAGCTACGTCATCTGCTGTTCCTAGAGTTCCATCTGCACCAGCTGTAGTTGCTGTTGCTGCAGCATTCTCAGTTGCTGTTGCAGTTGTTGCTGATACCCCAAGAGAAAATGCATCCATAGCGCCAATTGACAAAGTCATCGTTTGGTTTTCATTAGCACCAATTTGGAAAGTAAGACCATTCCCTCCCTGACCATCAAGTAGGGTTTTAGTATTAAATTCAGTGTCATTAGCAATACGAGTGATTTCTTTTGCTAACTCGTCTACCTCTTTTTGTAATTCAGCACGATCTGTACCCGTGTTAGTGTCATTGGCAGACTGTACCGCTAACTCACGCATACGCTGAAGAATATCATGAGTCTCATTTAAAGCACCTTCAGCAGTTTGCATCAGCGAGATGCCATCTTGAGCATTTGCAGAAGCTTGTTCCAATCCGCGAATCTGTCCGCGCATTTTTTCAGATATTGAAAGACCGGCTGCATCATCTTTAGCTCCATTAATGCGAAGACCAGAAGACAATTTCTCCATGCTGTTTGCTTGAGCGTTATTTGCATTGCTCAACTGACGGTGAGTGTTTAAAGCTGTGATGTTGTGATTGATAATCATTGTGTATTACCTCCGTGTAATGTTTTTTTGTTTTTTGCAAGGGTGTTCAAATCCGTTTGAACTTCCTTACACTATCTTTATCGGAGGGCGTCAGAAAATGTTTAGCGTTTTTTTAATTTATTTTCGAAAAACTTTTATTTTCTTTTGGAAACAGAAAAAAGCTGGCATCTCTGCAGGCTTCTTCATCACTTTTTCATCTTCAAAAAATCCCCGATATCAATCACATTTGACATTGCCTTCTTATTCTCGTCCTGAATCTCCAAGTAAACTTCTTTCCGATGGATCGTGATATGCTTGGGCGCTTCAATCCCAAGTTTCACTGTTTCCCCTTCGACGCTTGTAACGATGATTTCGATTTGATCATCAATGATGATAGATTCGCCTTTTTTACGTCCGAGTACGAGCATCGCTTACACCTTCCTTGCTTCAGCTTGGAATAGCGGCTGCTTGATTTCGTAGGTTTTATTGTCCAGCACAGTTTGCATGCCGAGCTGCTTTCTATTGTTGATGACGAGCGGCGCTTTCAGGTTGGTCGTCGCATGTTGCATTTCGCCGGACACGGTCACCGTTGTCAGCACCAGCGCGTCGGATGGATCTTCGAGCTCGAGGCGTTCGACGGTCTGGTCAGCAATTTTAACGTCATAGTCCTGGAAGAATGAAAACGGATCGACTAGGAAAAAGCTGATGTCTTCCGCTTCCAGCGACTGCAGGAAGAAAAATGGCGTTTCTTCTTTTGTGTCGGCCGGGATCAATACGTATTTCTGGTATTCGTCAAAGCCGGGAATTCCTCGAGTAAATGTGATGACACTTGAGTCTGCTACTTCTATTTCACCGAAACGGGTCGTTTGGAATTTCATTTTGGGTTCTCCTCATTTCTGTTCATGATGCGTTATTGTTAGTTCTTATTTTTGCACATAATGGAATGATTAAACAGTAATTTTTTGCGCTAGTGCTGAAATCCCTATGCATTATTCAGGTACTACAATAAAAATTATAGAAAATCATATTTTTTATTGGATGCCTTTCTCGTTTTTTTCCTCAAAAAGAAAGAAAAAGCCTTCACTTAAGATTTATTTTGTTTAAAAGACATAAAATCACCAAAAATATTATCATTACTGAGTCTTTTTACTATTTTTCCAAAAACTCTCTCTGAGCTTATCTGCACTTGTAGCTCTAGAGCTCGAGACGTATATTCAGTCTATATAGATAAAATATTCAAAATATTTAATTTTTATAAAAGGGAGGAATGAGGTTATGAAAAAGAATTTTGTACTTGCCACGTTGCTTTTAGGAATTTTGCTTAATGGTTGGGCAATCGCTTTTCTGGAGTTGCCGTTTTATCAGACAGTGCTCGTACTTGCCGGTATATCCATTCTAGTAATGACTGCTGTGCAGGAAAGATTCATCTTTTTGTATGCCATCACCGTCGCCCTTTCCTACGGCGTCTTTCTGACGATTTATGCTTTCGCCAACCAGCAATCATCCCAGACGCAGCTCTTGTATATGTACGGGCATCTGTTGCTGACGAGTTTCCTTCTATTGTATTGGATCCTGATGAATGTCATTAAAAAAATTGGTTATGAAAATAACGATTTAAAACATGAGGTTCGGCTGCTGCAAAAATACAAAGGTGTGACCAAACTGCTGACACTTCCGGAATTTCATGAGCAGGCACAATGGCTGCTGAAATCGAAGGAACGGAATAAAGAAGAAGCCTGGTTCGTAAAGATTTCCATCACCTTTCCCAATAAACGCGTAAAAGTAAATCTGCAGGAAGAGTTCGAACGCTTGGCGTTACAGAGCATCCGCCAAAAATTCGACTTGGCGACAGGCGATATGGGCGCCATTTACCTTCTATTAAAGAATACACATTCCGAAGGGGTACAAATCGTATTGGACCGTTTCAGGGAAAAGGTCCAGGCTGAAATCAATTTGTCAGACTCTCCTTATGCCACCGCCATCGAGCAGGTAACAGACGTTGAGCATCTTGCCGGGTTGATGGGGAAACCGTTATGACGTCTATCATCCTGGTAATCATGGCCTTTTTCTGGACACTGCTCATTTTCTACTCAATCCTGACCATTTCAGGGGTTTGGTTCCGTATTACATTCAAAGATCCCGAGGAACTGGAGGTTTATCCAAGTATTGCGGTGCTAATCCCTGCCCATAATGAAGGAATCGTCATTGAAAACACGCTGCGAGCAATGGCGCGCCTTGAATACAAAGGCAAGCTGGACATTTATGTGCTGGATGACAGGTCGAAAGACGAGACGGCGGAAATTGCCAAAGAGTTCGCGGCCGTCTTTTCCAGAATCCATTACATTTCCGTTCCCGGTGGTTCGCCTGCTGGTAAATCGCGGGTATTGAATCACGGGCTGAGCATTTCCGACTCGGATTACTTCATCGTGTATGATGCTGACAATGAACCCGAAACCGATGCATTGGAGAAATTGGTGCGTACAGCGGAAAGCACTAAAAACGCGGCCGGCGCAGTCGGCTATGTAAAGACTAAAAACAGGAACGCCAACATCTTGACGGGCATGATCGCTTTGGAATTTCAGGTGTTTCAATTATTGATGCAATGCGGCCGCTGGAAAGTATTCAAACTCGGCTCGCTTGCGGGCACGAATATGCTACTGCGGAGATCTATACTTGAAGAAATCGGCGGTTACGATGTATTCGCTCTTGCCGAAGACGCGGAACTGACAATCCGCCTGACTTCCAAAGGCTATCTGCTGCCGGTCGTTCCGACGTCACGGACCTGGGAACAGGAACCGGAAAGCATTAAAACGTTCATCCGGCAGCGGACACGCTGGTTGACCGGCAATATTTATCTCTTGGAGAAATCCCTGCAGGATCTGACGCACTGGAAAGGGAAAACGTTTTTCCTCAGCCTCCAGCACGTCATGACTTACCTCGTTTTCGTATTGGTTCTGCTTTTTTCGGACATCTTTTTCATCCTAAGCGTGGCCGGCTATGAGTTTCCGAATATGGGCGCGCCGCTCCTGATCCTCTGGTTCATGAGTTATATCGTCTACACCAGTCAATTATTGAGCGCATTGGTGATCGACCGCAACGTGACACTGAAAAACGTCTTTTTCGTCTTTACCATGTATTTCACCTATGCCCAGCTGTTCATCATCCTCCTGCTGCGCAGCTTCTCGCTTTACGCATGGAGCCGCCTGCGCGGCAAAACGATTGCCTGGGACAAAACGAAGCGTTTTAAAGGAATTGGCTGATGACAATGAAGTTCGTTATGCTGTTTCTGGTTGGATTGATGATGGGTGGTTGCGGGAAAATGGAATTCGTTCAGGAACAGGTCGAAAAAAATTATACGAATGCCGATGGACTGATTCACGCCTACCCGACAGAGCAGGATTCCGAATACTTATCCGAAACGATCGGCTTATATATGGAATACTTAGTGCTCGTTGAAGATGAAGAGAACTTTTCAAAGCAGGTGGAACTCCTGAAGAGCCACTTTCTCGCGCAGGAAAAAGACTATTATTTTATCCGCTGGCGCCTGAATGAAAATGCCGCGACGAATGCACTAATCGATGATATTCGCATCATAACGGCACTGGAGCAGGCGGCCGGAATTTTTGGCAATGAAAACTATAAAATTATTGCCGACCAACTTTCAGAAGCTGTATCCAGCGTTCAATCTGAAGGCGGCTATACAGTGGATTTCTATGATTGGTCGCTCGAGTTGCCTGCCCAGCGGCTGACTTTAAGTTATCTGGATGACAATGGAGCGATTACTGCCGAATCCTACGAATTGCTAAACAACGTAAATGCCAGCGAGGTTTTTTTCCCGGAATACTACGACACCGCAGCCGAACAATATATCAGCAGCAAGGAAGTGCACATGATCGACCAATTGCTGATTGCACTGAACCGCGAAAATAGAGGCCAGCAATCAGAACTATTCGCGGATTGGCTCAAGGAAGAGTGGAACGAGGAACAAAAACTTTACGGCAGATACGACCGGCAGACGCTGAAAGCGACGGTGGACTACGAGTCCCTGGCTGTCTATTATTATTTACACGCTTATTTTTCATCACTGGGTGAAAGCGAAATGGCAGATGAAGTCTTCCAGCATACAAAAGAAATTACCGCCGATGGAATGCTTGATAACGCCCATTTCTTCGACTTTATCCATTATCAGCTGCTCGTGCAAAAACAATAATTTTTCTAAAAGCGCTTAAGAAATTTTTTAAGCCGTTCAATTTTGAATCGCAAAAGCTAAAATAACCGTCGAAATAGACTACGAACTAGAGCCTATTTGAACGGCAGTTTATAACTCAAAATAGCACCCTGATTCGCAAGGGTTTCAGAAACCTGAATTTGCGAATCAGTAGTGCTATTTTTCTTCTCCTTTTGATAGCTTGAAAGAGTTTTTAATCAACCTGTCTCATATTGAACTAGACGATTTCCATATTTAAATTCGCTTCTTGAACTAAAGCACCCATTGCTTCAACAAGATTTATTGAACTTCAATAATAAAGGCATAACTAGAACTTCCTTTATCCCAACTTGCGTGGACATCGTAAATATAAATACCTCTTTCTTTTGGCACTATCAAAACATTGTTATTTAAAGAAACACCTTCAACTTCATTGTTACTAAGCCATCTAGTGACGCCTACTGTATTTTCATTCGGTTCTTTTTCAAACTCAATTTTCAACTCAGCTTCAGATGTGACAATCGCAGGTTCAATTCTGTGGTGTTCAACTAGTTCTGGTGGGGAAATCGTATCAGCACAAGTCGCATTGAATAACCCTTCCCAACAGTATGAACCTCTTGCCACGTCCAGTTCTTTTTCATCGACAGTTATAATTGGCGAAGGAGGTGTAGGATTAAATAATCCAACAACAAAATATATTCCAAAACCTAGCCCAACTAATATTAGTAACATAATGAAAATTTTTTTCAACGCTATCACTCCTCTAAAAGGATTAGACACGCCCACTCAAATAAAGTTACACATGTATTCAATTCTCAACAGAGTTCATTTACATGGCTAATGTTATAAAACAATCAGTCACCACTCACCCCTTCTTCACAAACTCCGATTTCAGCTTCATCGGACCAAAACCGTCAATTTTGCAGTCGATATCGTGATCGCCGTCAACGATTCGTATGCTTTTCACTTTCATGCCCTGCTTCAGGACAGACGAACTGCCTTTCACCTTTAAATCCTTGATGACTGTAACGGAATCGCCGTCCTGCAGGACATTGCCATTGGCGTCCTTTACGACTTTCGCTTCTTCGGCCGCTTCGTTTTCCGCTCCCGGCGTCCACTCATGCGCACATTCTGGACACACGAGCTGGCTGCCGTCTTCATAAACATATTTGGAATTGCATTTCGGGCAATTTGGCAGTTTGTTCATTATTATTACCTCCTGTTTATGCCGTCCGTTTCCGGAAAGCTCTTCTCTCTGCGTATAACACGCACTTCTCACAAACAATAATCGCTTTATTCACTTCATTAAAATACTTCCGTGGCTGTGCAGCCTTCTTTTTGCATACTGCACATTTCTTTCTGGAAATCGACAACATTTTCTCCCACTTCCCCGAGTTTTATAAATGCAGGCCAAATAAAATACACTCTCAGGAAAAGCTTATCCCAAGAGCATAATATTAACCATAGCTAATGCACTTTTTTTCCTGTTCCAGCCATTCCGGTAAATGCATAGCAGTCAGGTTCGTTTCAATCTGAGACTTTCAGTAAATAGATTACCCGCTGTACTCCTTCACCATCAACAACAAGAGTTCCTTCATCTGTGAAGCGCGGTTTCACTAGCCGTTCTTTGATTTTGTCCAGCGCCGGCAATAGGGAAAGTGAATCGCCTTCCCGTTTGAAAAGCTTGACTGTTTCTGCCCCTCCTTCCGGAACGCTGAGCGCCACATAATCTCCATGCACTGCATAATCACTGAATTCAGGAGCATCAATTTCCGACATTATTCCTGTTTCTAAGTCGATGACGATCAATGTCGCTCTGAAATCATCATCTATTAACTGGGCATAGATTTTATTGTTATCCAGTTGGATATTGGCCACTGATTTTGAAGGAAGTTTATATTCTTCCACTAAAGCTCCATCTTTTGCATCGTAAACCAACAGCTCAGTGATTCCTATGGCTTCGCGGCGTTCCGGTACCACAATCAACCCATCATTAAACGCCTGCATACTGTCCGCCCCTTCTGTCGATTGGTACAAAGCTGTCTCTTCCAACGTGTCCAGGTCCAGCAGTTTGTAAGACGGGCCGCCGCTGCCAAAAGAAAGGTAACTCAATTGGTCGCCATCAATAACAGGCGACATTGCATTCAAATCTGAAATCGTTACGGTTTCATCGTTGCTGAGGTTTAATATGTTCAGTTCAGAAGCATCCCCCATATCTGCTTCCGCAGCTCCGGTCCAGATGAGCCACCCACCTTCAACTACCACATCCGTGATCAGCTTTTCTTCCCCCGCTGGCACCAGCAACGTTTCTGTTTCTGCTTCAATGTTATACGAATAAATTTCATTACCGTCCTGATAAACTAGATCGCCACTCTGTTCATTGTAGTAGACTTCGTTAATCGTTACTGAATACTCGGTTCTTGGAATTACAACCCCCTGCAGGGACTCTTCTAATTTCCACAACGGCGTCTCGGATTCCTGCGAAGTGTCCGGTTCCTCCCAATCACTCACGTAAGGGTAGCCTAGTATCCCGCCAAGCCCAATCACCGCCACACCCACAAGTGCCGGCAACATTTTCGGCGCGCGCGAAGGTTTCCACCCACTATCTTGATGCTGTGCAGCATTCATGATCTGCCGCTTTTTCGCATTCGACAGCGTCACATCTTCCGGCACCGACTCATCCAGCTTCCGCTTCAGATCCTCACGCATGGTCAATCCCCTCCTCCGTAAATTTGACGCCTGCCTGTTGCCGCCCTCTGGCCAGCCGCGTCTTCACCGTGTTGTCCGAGATTTTCAACACCTCGCTGATTTCCTTTACCGACAGCTCCGCATAATAATAAAGCCAGATGACTTCCCGGTATTTCAACGGCAGTTCACTAATCGCTTCCGCCACTTCGTTGTTCTTTTCAGTTGCCAGCGCCGTTTCTTCCGCCGAGCCTTTATTCGGCAAGAACGGGTTCAATTTATTCGTCAACTCGATTTTGCGATGCGCCCAGCTCCTGAAATGGTTATGGCATTCATTCACCGTGATGCGGTATAGAAAAGTTTTGACGCTCGAGCGTCCTTCGAATCCTTCGAGATTTATGTAATAGCGGATAAACACGTCCTGTACAATGTCTTCCGCCTTCGTCCGTTCTTTGACGAACGAATATGCCAGCCGCACCAGATAATGCCCGTATTCATCCATCGCCTCCGTCAGCAGCCGGTCCTTCTCAAGCTTCTCCAAGCCCTCTCCCCCTTTTTCTCTATCTGTTAGACAACGCCCAGAGCATTTGCGTTTCGTTTTTGGCAATAAAAAATACCCTTTCTGCCAATTGTAGCGGAAAGGGTGAGATATTAATGAAGAATTAGTATTGTTTTTTAAAAAAGAACTTCTTGGAATACCATAACCCCGCAGCAAACAGCAACAGTGCAATATAGGCCGGGAAGATATGAATGAATGTTGTATACCCTATCACATAATGGATGATGATGGCAGCGCTGAAAGCCGGGATTCCGCCGAGCATAAAGGTGTACCACACCCATTTCTGTCCTTGTTGAAATCCCCAGAGCGCGAGCATCAATACAAGTAAACCTACACTGATCAAAGCGCTGCCCAAACCTGCGCGGTCGTGGGCAATAACCGGGATCAACCGATCGTTTATGCCGGCTAATTGTTCCGGACTCATGCAAATATAAGCGATATCCGTTTGAACAAATACTCCGTTAACGCCGATAGTGGAAATGACAAGTCCGCCAGCGGCAAGAGCGGTACCGAGCGCTACAAAAGCCAGCTGCCCCCATAAACTTTTTTTCCATGCCCTGTGATTCGTCCTATTACTTGATGATGCGTGTTCAGTATGATTCTTAGTCATCAAATAGCCTTTCCAAAAAAACGGCAATAAGATTAACCATAAAATGCCGTGCAGCCAGTCAAAATAGCCGAATCCGAGAAACAGCAAAATTCCTAAAAACCCTAAGATGCCGGCAATATGAATCGCTCTTTTCGCCCATTGCAGCCCATACCGGACACCATGCCGCGCCAATTGCATATAGATGATTCCACCCGATATCATTGTTCCTGCGACCGTCATCCGGTCATGTTGCATAAAACGGTAAATATTTGGGTTAATCGCGATTAATTCTTCCCTCGTCATCTTCAAGAACGCTGCATCATATGGCAGGACAACAATAGTCATATTGACAATTAAAGCGGCAATACCGCCTATCAACATCAGAAACCCGAATAGCCAATGCCATATCCAACCGTTATATGTATCCTTTACTGCAGTCTTTGTATCCAGCAAAGCTTCATTGATCCGTTTCGGCAATCCTGGCCCGGTAAAAACATAGCCGGCGGTCAACATTACCAAATCCACTCCTGCCCCAAATAAGGCCAGCGCATCTTTCGGTTCAGTGATGCCTCCGGAAACGATAATCGGAATCTTACTCCTGCTCCTGATTTCCGCTGCCTTCCCCATCAAACTGTTTGCCTGAGACAAGGGACATTCTAGCCCGACGCCAGTATCTTTTGCCTCTTCATCGACAATGACACCATCCAACCACTTGTTGGCCGTCAGCTTTCCGATAGCATAGTTATCCAATTCATCTAATGAGCACGCCACCAACAGAGGCTTATCTTTTAAAGAACCCTTCAATGACTGCCATTCATCATCGCTATAATGACCTCTCACGATAAAGGCATCTCCGTAATCTGCCAACACCTGAGATAAAGTTAAAGTCTCATTGAAAGATTTCGTATTTCCAACCCGGATAAACACCGGTTTCTGAAATTCTTTCAGCTCTCGCAGCTTTGTCACAGTCTTTTCTATTCCCGGAGATTCCGGACTATAGGGAAAAACAAGATTATCTCTCGCATGAGTATATATTGGCACCCTATCTACTTCCGGAGTTGAGGTGACAGGGCCAACTTCTATAAAACCGAATCCCAAATGGCCGAATGCCTTGGTGCCAGTCAATTCAGGGTCGATTTTCCCGCTCAATCCAATCGGATTGGAAATTTTGAATCCGAAAAGTTCCGTTTCCAACTGGGCAGACGGATTGGTATGGCCGAGGTATTCGATTAGTTTGCTTCCGCCAGGGACAGTAGAAATCAGTGTCATGCCCTGGTGGATAAACTCTCTCCCGGCCTTCGCCGTAAAATGGGAGAGACCTGGTTTAAAGACGGTATGGTAAGTCCAATCCGGCAAAGAAATCACGTCCTCGAACTAGTATGCTTCTATTTTACATCTTAACTGCTTTAAGAGATACAAGCCCATTAAGAAGAAACAGGCAGATTAGTGCGGCTCATTATCCTAAATTAAAAGAGGCGGTTTCCTGCTTTCAATATATCGGCTTCTCCACACAAACCCTTACCAGCTCCACCTGCTCCACAATGGCACGCAATCTAGATTGGTCGAGGTAATTAAAATGCTTATTGACCTGGCTTTAGACGTTGGCGTCACTCATTATTTCGTATAGCGAAGTCCAGCCCGGTAAATCGGTGAAGAGAATCGTCACATGAACGATGCCGTCTGCTGTCCGGCGCTAGGATTTCGGAAGAAAATAAACCCCGGAACTCCTGCGTCGTGGACAATAAAAAAGCTGATCCCATTTGGATTCAGCTTAATCCCCCATTGATTCGAGGCTTTCATAAATTTCGAGCAAGTTACCCGCAGGATCCCGGAAATGGGCCACTTTAATGCCCCAGCCATCCTGAACGGCCGGCTCGGTGATGAAGTCGATTTTCCTCTGAAGTTCCCGGTACTTTTCATCCACATTATCGACTTTGAAAATGAGCGCGGCTTTGTCTGACCGGCTCCGTAGCAAATGGTATTCCGCTCCAATTGCATCGGTCATTTGTTTCCGTTCAAACAAACCCAGTTTAACTCCCGCAAATTCAAAGTCCGCATAATTGGAATCTTCGTCTCCCCACGAAACAGTGAAACCCAAAACATTCCGGTAGAATAGAAAGCATTCCTTGTAATTGTCCACCAATAAGCGAATATGTGTCAGCTCCAAACAAATTCCTCCCATTAAAGTGCTCCCATAAAGTACTCCCATTGAAGCGATTTACTTCCTCTCTCTTTCTCCAAAGCCTGCCGATAATCCTCTATCTGAATAAAAACAGCTCCCGCAAAAATGGCAGGAGCTGTCTTAAACCATATTTCACAACCGGTGCATCCATCATTAGTGCAACTCTCTGGAATGTATTACTTGCGCCACCATCTTCTTAATCAATGAAGTTACGAGCGATGGATTGTCCAAATGAATAGCATGGCCCGCGTCTTCAACCAACACATGTTCACTTTCCGAAGATAATCCTGCAAGCTCTTCCTGAAAGTTCAGCCATTCTCGCATGGACGCTGCCGTATGGTGAGGCTGATCGCCACCGGTTACTATCAGCAACGGAATGTTTCCCAGCCGTTTGCCGCGGACCTGGTCAAGGCTTTGCTCAAACTCTTCCAACGTCGATTCGACGGTAAACTGATTCAAATAATCCTCTCTCACTTCATCCGTGAACAATGGCACCATCTTCCGGTTCTGATCTTCGTGGCAGGAGTCCAGCAAGATTACTCCTGCGATATCTTCAGGATAGAGATGGGCGAAAAGCCGGACGTTGACGCCGCCGAACGAGTGGCCAACCAATAAATACGGTGGCTTGGCCCCTGCGTGCTGAAGCAGCCCCCTTAAATTCCGGACAATTTGCAGGCTGTGCAAAGGTCCGGCACTTTTGCCGCTCTTTCCGACACCGGCACGGTCATAAAAGTACATTTCCGTGGATCCTTCCAATTCTTTTCGGACCGGATCCCAGTTTTCCGAAGACCAGCCGTAGCCGGACTCAAAGATGACGATTGGTCCTTCACCCGTTCGACCCGTCCGCTCATAATATAGCTCTGTACCGTTTACCGTAATTTTATCGCCAACGCTTTTTTTCAATCCAAGCACCCCTCTATTCAACTGATCACAACCGGCGGTGCATATTTTTCATTTATTTCATTTCCAATGAGTTCGGCAGTCGTGTAATCCAAAATCACCCCTTGGTCGTATGTAAACAGATGCTCCAATCCCATCCTACCTTCCAGCACTGCCGGCAAATAAGCCCGTAAATTCGCTGCTACGCCCCGGTTGTCTTTATGAAGGATCCAGTCGGCCGGCTTCCAGTCCAGGATGCCTTCCACTGTTCCCGCTGGCGTCTCAAGATGACTGCCTTCCGGCAAGTCCGCCGTGAAAAGATACATGCCTTCCTGGCCTTCTGTGCTTTTGAAAATCACATTCCCGGCATATACGAGTTCTTTCAGCTGAACCCCTGTTTCTTCAAATGTTTCCCTGATGACACTTTCGAGCGGTGTTTCGCCGCTTTCTATCTTGCCGCCGACCCCGTTCCACGTGCCCATCTGCGGCTTTTTCAAGCGGTTCAGCAGCAGGAACTGATCCCCATTTCTGATCAAGCAAAGCGTATATTTCAGCATAATAAAAATCCTCTCATTTCCTAAGCAACTATTCCGCAGCGTCAGCCTATCCGGATTTATTCCGATGCATACTTTTGATCCCATTCTTTCAGTGACATCTTTTCAAGCTTCTCTTCAGTATCCAAGCGCAGCGGCGCAATCAATTCAAGTGAGTTGCCATCAGGATCATGGAAGTAAACCGCCGCATGGGCATGTGCATCATTTGCCAGGACCAACGGCTGCTCTTCGGGCGAAAAGCCGAAAGCCGTCCGTGCTTCGATCCCTCTTTGCTTCAGCCAGTCCCCTGCATTTCGGATATCTTCAAGCGATACATGAAAAGCGATGTGCCGAAGCGATGGATGATAAGGCGTGTCCACTTTCTCCGTTTCCCACAATCCCAGCCAGCTATGTCCTTTCTCCATCCAGAAAAATGCGAGTTTATCTGTTTGATAAGCCAGTTCCAGGTCCAGCTTTTTATAAAACTCGATCGATTTCTCTAAATCACGTACCGGTAAATGAGCTTCATAAAGGCCTTTGATCATTTTTTCTCCTCCAGTATCTGTTGTAAAACCTTCAGTTTCTTCAAGTCTTTCTGATCGTTCTTGGTCCTTCTATAACCATCTTCGGACGATTTTTTATAGACTTTGAAATAATCCACAGCATTCAACTCATAATATGCCGCGCGGTCCTCTTCGACTACAGCTAAATTTAAGTAATCAATAGCTGCAAAGCTTTTTAAATCTTCTATAAATGAAAACCCAATTTGCATTTCGCCATTATGAAATTCATGTTCCCGTAAATCGATCAGTTCATACCCAAGTCGCTTCATCACTTTACACAACTCATCCCACCTGTCCTCCAGGAAAATGAGCGGAACCAGAATATCGATATCCTGCGGAGAAAAGTCCGTTCCTGTCGTTTTTGCCAATCCCAGAGACCCGTACAATACCGGCGTAATACGCAACTCATCATTTAATGCTTTACATATACTTGTGAATTCTCCATATAAGGCTGATGTTCTATTCATATACCACTCCCATGTCCAAAATAATTACACGTCAGTTATCTCCCAATAAACCATCTCTTCACTCTCAGCCACTTTTCTCATCCCGATTTTTTCGAGCACACGGATCGATTTATGGTTATCCACCAGTGTTTCCGCTTTGATCTTATGTATACCGTTCTGCTTCCATGCCCAGTCGACCAGAGCCGCAACCGCTTCTGTCACATATCCTTTGCCCCGGTATTCTTCCAGCAAACCATAGCCGATTTCCACCGAACCTTTATCGTCCGGGGCGCCTTTGAATCCAAGATCCCCGATAATATTGTTGTCCGCTTTCAGCACCGCAAGCCATGGTCCCCAATAAAGAATGGCCGGATCTTCCGCCAATTGCTTCAGGTGATTTGAAACCTGAGGCCCGTTTTCGTAATGCTGTTCATTCAGCAATGCAATTACTTCTTCAGTGCAAGGGCTGACAATCAACCGTTCAGTTTCCAATTTCATTTCCCACAGTCACTCCACTTTCCCTCTTGTTGTTCATTGCTTCCTTCAAGACTAACAACGCTACTTTATGATCTTCCATCACATGCGGCACTTCTTCCGGCTCCACCCAAATGCGCGTCAGGGTCTCGTGCTCCCGGAGGAACGGCAGGCATTCCGCAATGTCCATCCGGTAGAATAATTGATACCCGACACGCGGATATTTTCCGTTTTCCACGAACTTCACGTTTTCTGTATGATCCACGCAAATTGCCCCGATATAGTTTATATCCCCTTTGACATAAGCCTCTTCATAAGCTTCGCGGTGCAACGTTTCTTCAGGGCTTTCCCCCTCTTCGATGTGGCCACCGGGAACATTGAACCCTCTGCCATCCACATGTACGAGCACAATTTTCCCTTCAAAAAAGCAGTAGCCATGCACACTCGTCACAATATCAGCCGGTTCCATCTTTCTGTAAGGTTCCCAGCTGAGGCTGACTATATGTCCACCCCAATTCACATACGCCTGATTTTTCATGCTGCAGCTCCCCTATTCCTGTCTCGTCACTTTATCCGCCTTGGCAATACTGAAGAAAAGCACAATCAGCGCCATTAAAACCAGAGCAACCCAGTAACCGATATCATTCACCGCCAGCACAAATGCGCTTACACTCAATAAAACGGACAACACTAGCCCAAGCATTGTTCTGCCGTCTTTTAAAACTGCCCATTTCATCTATAAAGCCCTCCTTTTTTACTTTAATCATACCATCTGAAAGCCCAGTAAAATACAAAAATACTGAATTTTACAATTCATAGACTGGTGTTCTTTGCTCAGTTTTACTTTAAATTTGAGCATAAAATAAGAAAAACTATATTTCATCCATGAAATAATCAATCCATTAAATGTAAATTTATCAGCCTGTTTTTAAAGAATCGAATTTACTTTTTTATTAGAATCTCTTTTAAAATCCTTTCGTACTAACGTTAAGAGAGAGTTCTAGCTAATTATCTGTTTTTTATTATATAAAGATACAATATATCAAAAATATATCAAGATATTATAATGAATTAACAAAACCATTACATGGGTTTAATTCGGAAAAATGGCATGCTACACTAATCAAGGTTTCAAAGATAAGTGACACGGATTATCAAATTATTAATATCCTATCAGACATTTTAGTTTTACCCATAAAATACGAGAATCACTATTCAACGATATGAATACCGTGAATTCCAGATAACTAAGGAGAAATAAAAACATGAAAAGAACTAAAAAAGCATTACTAACTTTCACTGCTACTATTGCCCTTTCAGCTGCTATCGCTGCGCCAACTAGCGCAGCTACTCACCAAGTAAAATCTGGAGATACACTTTGGCAAATCGCTCAGGATTATGGAACTACGGTTTCAAGCCTCCAAAGCATCAACGGCATTTCTGGCCATATGATCTATCCTGGCCAAACATTCCAGACAAGCGCAGGTTCTTCTGCAGCTTCAAGCAGCACGAAAGCGCCAAAAGTAACACAGGTAAGCAACCCTACTTCTTCAATCGCATCTATTGCACAGCAATATATTGGAGTTCCATATGTATGGGGCGGATCAACACCGGCAGGATTTGACTGCAGCGGATTTATCGCCTATACACTGAACAAAGCTGGCCACAACGTAGCCCGCACAAGCGCAGCTGGTTACTACAACATGGCGACGAAAGTCAGCACTCCACAACAAGGAGATCTGGTTTTCTTCTCCGGAACGTATAAAGCAGGTATTTCCCACATCGGGATTTATGTCGGAAACGGCAAAATGGTTGCTGCCAATAACGGCGGAGTAGAAGTTGTCGACGTATTCGGCCCTTATTGGGGAGACCACTTCACTGGCTACGGCAGAATGTAATAAAATCAATAAACGAAACAGACCGGGATATAACTCCTGGTCTGTTTTTTTTTTTGCGTTTTTAAATCTGAAAGCACAAAAAAAGCCGGACCCCTAAGGATCCGGCTCTGCTTTATTATTCTCTATTCAACCGTAACGGATTTCGCCAGGTTACGCGGCTTATCAACGTCACAGTCTCTGTGAAGTGCTGCATAATAGCTGATCAGCTGCAACGGAATAACCGATACAAGCGGAGTCAACAGTTCGTGCACTGTCGGAAGAACGTGGCTGTCGCCGTCTTCGTTCAGGCCTTCCATTGAAATGATCATTGTGTTCGCTCCGCGCGCCGCTACTTCTTTGACGTTGCCGCGGATGTTCAAGTTGACGGATTCCTGTGTCGCAAGCGCGATAACAGGCGTGCCTTCTTCAATCAAAGCAATTGTACCGTGCTTCAATTCGCCGCCGGCAAAGCCTTCAGCCTGGATATAGGAAATTTCTTTCAACTTCAAGGCGCCTTCAAGACCGACGAAATAATCCATCAAACGGCCGATAAAGAAACAATTGCGAGTTGTAGAAAGGAATTCATAAGCCAATTGCTCGATTTCTTCTTTCATATCGACTTGCGCCTGGATGGCGTTCGCCACAATACCCATTTCCTGCACCAGGTCGAAACCAAGGTCGCGTCCGCGTGCTTCTGCTGTTACGGCTGCCAAAATCGCCAATACCGCCAATTGTGCTGTATAAGCTTTAGTGGACGCTACAGCGATTTCCGGGCCTGCATACAGTAATAGCGTATGGTCAGCTTCGCGTGACAAAGTCGATCCTGCAACGTTTGTAATGGTGAGTGACGGGTGGCCCAGTTCTTTGATGCGCACCAATACCTGGCGGCTGTCAGCCGTTTCACCCGACTGGGAAATAAAGATGAACAACGGTTTTTCGGAAAGAAGCGGCATGTTATAGCCGAATTCGCTCGCTACATGCACTTCCACTGGAATGCCCGCCATTTTCTCCAAATATTCCTTGCCGATCAAACCAGCGTGATAACTTGTGCCTGCTGCGATGATGTACAAGCGGTCAGCTTCCTGCAAAGCATCAAGGATTTCAGGCTGGATCGTCAATTTCTCGTCCTCACCCTGGTAGGCCTGGATGATTTTGCGCATTACTGCTGGCTGCTCATCGATTTCTTTCAGCATATAATGAGGGTAGGTGCCTTTGTCGATGTCGCTCATGTCGATTTCAGCAGTGAACGGTTCACGTTCCACTTTTTCACCTTCAAGCGTCAAAATATCCACGCTGTTTTTGCGGACAATCACGATTTCCTTGTCCATCAATTCAACGAACTGGTCTGTCACTTGCAGCATTGCCATAGCATCAGACGCCACAACATTGAAATCTTCTCCAAGGCCGACAAGCAACGGACTCTTATTTTTCGCAACGAAAATCGTTTGTGCTTCTTCAGCATCAAGCAATGCAATCGCATAAGAACCTTTCATCAATTTCAAGGCTTTGCTGAAAGCATCCTGCGTCGTCATGCCTTCGCCTTCAACAAATTTACCGATCAATTGAACAATGATTTCCGTGTCCGTATCGGATTCCATTTCCACGTCAGCCAAATAATCGCGCTGCAGGTGGTGATAGTTTTCGATTACGCCGTTATGCACAATCGTGAAACGGTCTGACGTATTCTGATGCGGGTGAGCGTTTACCTGACTCGGCTTGCCGTGCGTTGCCCAGCGTGTATGCCCGATTCCCGTATTGCCGGTAACGTCACCGTTAACAGCTCCGCGAAGGTCCGCAATGCGTCCTTTTTCCTTGAAAACTGTAATGCCGTCGCCGTTGCGCACAGCAATACCCGCTGAATCATAGCCGCGGTATTCCAAACGCTCAAGGCCTTTCAATAGGATTTCTTTCGAATCTTTTTCTCCAATATACCCAACAATTCCACACATAATTATAGTTCCTCCAATTTTTTCAGTATCAAAATAAGCGTTCGCCATTTTGCGCGGACGCATTCTTGAGCCCATTCACCCTGTTGTACAGCTGATCACTCAGCTGCTTTGAAGATGAACATAACGACCGGGCTTCACGGCCGGGAGGTATCCGCCGAAATCTCGATACTCCTCCTCCTCGTCTACTGGAAAATGACTTGTCCGTCCGATTTCTCCAGTACAGGCGCTTCAACTAGTTTCCTTATACGCTTTACTACTATCCCCCTTTTTATGCGACCTTAAACAGGCTACTATATCATACCTTTTCCAATTACCTTAGTCAATCGTCCCTAAGTCCTTAGACAAAGCTGTATTAATATCGAATAAACAATAAAATTCGATTGTTCGACCTCTCCGGAAACTAAGATATTTGTATTTCTGTTAATTTGTTTATCAATGCCTCAAAATAAAAAACCGCTCCGATAGCATTTCAGCTTCGGAACGGTCTCATTTTTTTATTTCATGCCCATTTCAGCACGGACCACTTCTGCAATCCGTTCCACATAGCGTTCGCAATCTTCTTTCGAAGCTGCCTCCACCATGACACGCACTAACGGTTCTGTACCGGAAGGGCGCACAAGCACACGGCCATTGCCGTTCATTTCCGTTTCAACTTCTTCGATTTCAGCAGCCACTTTCGCATTATCAGTCACTGCGTGTTTATCTGTTACGCGGATATTGACGAGTTGTTGCGGAAAAATCGTCATTTCACCTGCAAGCTCGGATAATTTCTTGCCGGTAACCTTCATGATGTTCACCAATTGAAGGCCCGTCAATAATCCGTCGCCTGTTGTATTGTAATCCAGGAAAATAATATGGCCGGACTGTTCGCCGCCAAGATTATAGCCGTTTTTGCGCATTTCTTCGACCACATAACGGTCGCCTACTGCTGTTTTCACACTGGTCATGCCGTTTGATTCCACCGCTTTATAGAAGCCCATATTGCTCATCACAGTTGAAACGACCGTGTCTTTATTCAAGCGGCCTTCTGATTTAAGATATTTGCTGCAGATATACATGATCTGGTCGCCATCGACAATATTGCCTTTTTCGTCTACTGCAATCAGACGGTCACCATCACCGTCGAAAGCAAGTCCGATGTCAGCGTTTTTCTCCACTACCAATTCCGCTAATTTCTGCGGATGCGTGGAACCGACCTGGTCATTGATGTTCAAGCCGTTTGGCGAAGCTCCCATTGACGTGATATCCGCATCAAGATCGGCGAATACATGCGTCGCCAAAGTTGAAGTGGCCCCGTGTGCACAGTCAAGCGCCACATGGATGCCGTCGAATTCTTCATCAACTGTCTGTTTCAAATATTGGATATATTTTTGTCCGCCTTCAAAATAACTGGTGATGGCGCCAAGGTCGCCGCCAGTTGGGCGCGGCAGCGTATCTTCTTCCATATCCAGCAAAGCTTCGATTTCTGCTTCCTGCTCATCTGAAAGTTTATAGCCATCCGAACCGAAGAATTTGATGCCGTTGTCTTCGACGGGATTATGCGAAGCCGAGATCATGACACCCGCTTCCGCGCTCATCACGCGAGTCAGGTATGAAACACCTGGAGTACTGATGACGCCGAGGCGCATCACTTCCGCTCCGACACTCAATAACCCGGCAGCCAAAGCGCCTTCGAGCATTTCGCCTGAAATGCGGGTATCGCGTCCGATAAGAACTTTCGGTTTATCTTTTGAGCTTTTCGTTAATACGTAGCCGCCGAAGCGGCCCAATTTAAATGCAAGTTCCGGTGTCAATTCACTATTGGCGACGCCGCGAACCCCATCTGTTCCAAAATATTTTCCCATGCTATTATTCTCTCCTTAAATCCAATGCAATATCGGATAATAATGCCTAACTTATATGGATGGTTGCAGCGAACGGCTAAATCAGCCCTTCAATTTCTACAACACTCTATATGGTCCCAATTTTTCCACTGCATCTACATATACCACAAATTCTTCCACATTCAAACTTCCCAGTATTTCTGCTGTTCCATAAGCAATTAAAGCAGCTGCATCTTCATCGTGAGCGGGAACAACGGTTTCATTGTTATCCTTCGAATCTTTAGCTTCTTTAGAAAGACTGTCGAAAAACAGCTTATCGGCAGAATCACCGTAATCTATAGTGGTGGAACTAATATCTTCAGGAATCAGCACAGATTCATCCACTTCGATTTCAGCTTCTACTATTATGCTTCCCGGATTGACGGAACTCGTTCCTTCCGGAGCCGCGAGATCCACTTCAATTGCCGTGTCCGTCAGTGTTACACCGCTGATATTCACTTCGACTTCATATTCTTCTATCGCATCGACGACATTCCGCGGTCCTGAAATCTTGACGGTATCGACTTCCGTTTCAATTTCCTCCACAGAAATCCCTTCACGCGCTGTTCCCGTCTGGCTTATCGATATTGGAACTTCTTTGCTGTATTCTTCAATCACAGCTTCGACTTCCACCACTTCCGGCTCAATCGTTACATTATCCAGTTTCGTTAAGTCGTTGGCAAGGACGCGGACTCTCGCTTCCCTTGTAACGGAAGAATCCAAGCCCGGCTCTTCCGTTACCGTCGCTTTTACAAAACTGATGGAATCAATGACACTTTGCGGTCCGCTGACTGTTACTGTGCCCGGATCTGCTGAAATGCTTTTCAGTACATATCCTTCAGCAATCAGACGTTCATTCAATTCCGCATCGATTTTAAATTCCTGGGTAACGCGTTCTTCGATCTGCACATTCAAGAAAGTCGGATCTATACGGACACCCAATTCCTGTGAAATGTTTTCTGTTTGCACACGGATCCGGTGCTCTCCAAGAGGCAGGTTGCGCAAGTCCACAAAGACGGTGAAATCTTTGATTTGCTGAGTTGTTTGGACCTCACTGGTGGGTCCTGTAATTTGGACATCGACTGTCGCGGGTACGCCGCTGACCATCAGGCTTGTATCGTCGTAATAAACTTCAAGCGGTACATCTTCAATAACTTCTGTCATCGTATTGCTGGCCGCTGAATTGCTGTTTTCTTCTTCCGCTTTTACGGAAAAGAACATAAGAAAGGCTAGCAATAATGCAGTAATCCTCAAAAACCAGGGGTTGTCCATCATTTTATCCATTCTTTTTTCCCCTCCAGTTCCACCAGGAAGAAGTTTCGTTCTGCTGCTCTTCACCAAACCAAATACGACGGAGTTTCACTTCAAAATCTTCAAGTGACAAGTTACGGTGCAAATCGCCATTGGCAGTCAAGCTGATGGCGCCTGTCTCTTCCGACACAACAATCGTAATGGCATCCGTCACTTCACTGATTCCCAGTGCGGCACGATGGCGTGTTCCAAGTTCTTTGGAAATAAACGGACTTTCCGATAAAGGAAGATAGCACGCTGCCGCCGCCACTCTGTTCTTCTGGACGATAACGGCTCCATCGTGAAGAGGGGTATTAGGGATGAAGAGATTTATCATCAACTCTGACGTTATGTCTGAGTTCAAAGGTATTCCTGTTTCAATGTACTCACTCAATCCGGTCTCACGCTCTATGGATATCAGTGCACCAATGCGCCTTTTCGCCATATAACTGACGGATTTTGTCATGGCTTCAATCAAGCGGTTGCGCTCTGATTCTTCATTTAATGTACTGCTGGAAAAGAGCTTTCCGCGCCCTAATTGTTCAAGCGCCCGCCGCAATTCCGGCTGGAAGATAATGATAATCGCCAGGAAACCCCAGTTCAACACTTCCTGCATAATCCAGCCGAGTGTTTGCAGATTCAATGCTTGCGTAACCAAGTGGACGATAATAATGACAAAGATCCCTTTTAACAACTGGACTGCTTTTGTCCCTTTAATAATCGTTATCAATTTATATAAAACGAACCAAACTAATAAAATATCAGCTATATTGACTATGAGTTCGAGTGGTGTTAGGTTAAAAATATTCTCCAAAAACGGCATCTGCAACCCTCGCTTTTCTACATCTGCATAAAATAAGTATATCATAAATCATTCTGGTCATGCTTTATAGAAAAGCGAAGGCGCCTACTCGAATCTAGGCGCAGGAGACTAGACAAAAAAATCCGTCCCCAAAGGGACGGATTTATTCGCCGATCATTGCGTCTTCATTATTAAAAATGGAGGCCGCGTCTTTGAAACCATTCTTGATTGTATACCATAACCAGTCGAAAACCTGGTCGATCTCTTCCACTTCGCCGGTAATTACACCGCTTGAAGCCATGTATTGGCCATTCACAACGGTGACATCCCCATGGAGTTCCCCGTCGACCCGCAGATCACCGTTTCTTACCGTGATGTCACCAGTCACCACTTCACCTTCCGGTACAATTACGGTGTTCCCCTCCACTACAACATTCGGCTGCTTCGTAAAGGAGAATTGCTGTTCATTATTGAAGTCCGAGAACAAAACAGCGCTCATCATTACAAAGAAAATCGCAGCAGCCGTCAACAGCGGATGCTGTTTGAACCAGCGCTGGGCGCCCGAACGCTGTTTCTGTTTTGGCAGTTTGTTCATCGTGGCTTCGACAAAGCCTTTTGGTGCTTCTATATGGGATGCACTCTGGACGAATGCAATCGTCTTGTTCAATTCATGATATATCTTCTGACAATCTTGGCAGGTCGCCAGATTTTCTTTCAACACCCGTTCTTTGGATGGTTCAAGGTCACCGTCTAAATAATCGTTCATATACTGGACGATGTAATCCGGACACGTCTTCATCCTGCTCGCCTCCTACAAATTGCTTAATTGCTTCCGCAAGGCTTCCCGCCCGCGGTGTATGCGTGTTTTCACAGTCCCAAGCGGTAAATCCAGAATTTCGCTGATCTCAGCCAGCGGCAATTCTTCAATATACTTTAATACAATAGCTGCCCGGTACTTATCTGGCAAGCGGCTGATTTCATATTGTACCCGCTCCTGGACTTCCATCTTCACCAATTCGTCTTCGGGAAGCTGGTCGTCGTTGGCAATGCTCGAGTACATATTCAAACCTTCTGCCCCACGCACTTCTGCATCCAGATGATAATCCGGCTTTTTCTTCCTGATCCGGTCGATGCACAAATTTGTAGCTATACGATAAAGCCAAGTGGAGAATTTCCTTTTCTGATCGAATGTATGAATATTGACATAAGCACGCATGAAAGCTTCCTGAGCTATATCTTCGGCTTCGTGTTTATTGCCGAGCATACGATAGCAAATTTGATACAGCTGGTGCTGATACAATTCTACAATCTCTGCGAATGCGTCCTGGTCGCCTTTAATGACTTTTGCTATTCTCTTGTTCACTAACGCATCCATGATCTCATTTCCCTCCGCCTATGCGGCTATGTTTTATATACGTATGATGTATAGAAAGGTTTCATTTATTTTTCTCTTTTCTATGGTATCAAATATTACCCAAATAAATCCATCTAATTTTCATACGAAATAACCAAAGGGATGTTCCTTATTTCTTATAAATTCTTTTCACAACAATAAAAAACAGGCTTTCGCCTGTTTTAAAGTAGTTTTTCGCCGAGCAATGAACCGATTAAAGCCACTGCCACGTCTGCTGTTCTGTTTTTTTCATCCAGAATCGGATTGACTTCGACAAATTCAGCGGATGTGATGATTCCTGCATCATGCAGCATCTCCATCGCCAAATGGCTTTCCCGGTAGCTGATGCCGCCTGGAACCGGAGTCCCGACACCTGGTGTATAAAGAGGGTCGATGCCGTCAAGATCCAATGATAGATGGACACCGTCTGTTCCCCGCTCTTCTTTCAAATAACGGATTGAATCTTCAATAACGAAATCCATACCCATCTTATCGATTTCATGCATGCTGTAAACTTTGATGCCGCGCTCGCGGATTAATTCACGTTCTCCCGGATCTACAGAACGCGCGCCGATGATGACGATATTCTCCGGCTTCACTTTTGGTGAAAAGCCGCGAATCTGCGTTAATTTCTCGTGGCCATGGCCAAAACTTGCTGCAAGTGGCATACCGTGGATATTCCCCGACGGCGACGTCTCGCTCGTATTCATATCCGCATGCGCGTCATACCAGATAACACCAAGGTTTTCATGATTCGGTGAGATGCCGGCAAGTGTTCCAATAGCGATACTATGGTCTCCGCCAAGTACCAGCGGGAAATTTCCTGTTTTCGTAACAGCCTGCACTTTTTCACCCAGTGCTTCCATTGCTTCGGTGATGACCGTCATATTGCGTAGGTTCGTATCTGTATCGACTTGTCCATCTGCATGACCTACCTGGATATCCCCTTCATCCTTGACAGTATGCCCCAGGTTTTCAATGCGCTCCACCACACCCGCATAGCGGATTGCGCTCGGTCCCATATCAACTCCGCGGCGATTTTGTCCGTGGTCCATTGGTACTCCAATAATTGACACATTTAATTTATTCATGTTTTTATACCCCCTTGAGTAGTTAAACCTATTGTAACCGCTAACAACAACATGGCTCAACTGCACAAGATTACGTATTTTTATTCATTCGTTTCAGCAATAATTCTTTTACTGCTGCCCATTCCTCATCAATTATCGAATAGACAACAGCATCTCTCGGCTTGCCGGTCGAACGGATGCGTTCGTTGCGCAACGTCCCTTCCTTTACCGCCCCTATGGCTTCAAGCGCTTTCTGCGAGCGGATATTTTCCTTGTCCGTTTTAAACTGGACCCGTATCATTCCGCGCTCTTCAAAACAATAAGTGAGCAGCGCATACTTCACCCGGCTGTTCAATCCGCTGCCATGCATTTCTTCCGCATAAAAAGTTGAACCGATCTCACAGCTTTTATTCAGGTCGTCAATTGCGTATATGCGGGTCGTGCCGACTATTTTCCCGGTGTCCGGCTGTTCTACAGCAAACACCAGCACGTTCGACTGGTTTAATCCGGCTTCCAGCCAGCCCGCTATTTGTTCGAACGTCTCGACTTTTGTCAGCATATGTTCGAAAATGCCCGGTGTATACAAACCCCACAAAGCTTCGAAATCTTCCCGCTTCAATAAACGCAAGCGTACACCTGGTTGTTCGATAATCATTTAAATTCCCCCTTAACCAAAATATACCGCCTGGATTCTTTCCAAAAACTCTTTTTCCAATTCATTCTTTTCCTTACAGAGAAAATAAGTTGCCACTTCAGGAAGCGAGAACAAATTAAAAGGCGCTTCCAATAGACGCCCTTCAATCAACTCCCTGCGCATCATCGACCTTGGCAAAAATGATATTCCAAGCCCTTCCTGTATAAAGCGCTTGGCAATATGCGCCTGTGTCACAGTCATCGTCCGCAAACCAGGCACTTTCAGGCTTAATTTCACCAACAGTTCGTCCCAGAATACCGGGTGATGATGGGTGAAAAGATAATGGGAACGGAGCATCGCTTCATCGGAAATTACCGGCCCCGATTCGTCATCATAAGCGTCACGCGGCACTACAAAAACAAGCTCGTCTTTATATACCACTTCACTGTGCAGCACTCGGCTCACCGGATGGATGGCTGAAATTCCAGCACTTACTTCCCCAGTCTCCACCAGCCCTTCAATCTTTTCAGATTCCTCCACCCGTATAACCAGCTCCAAATCCGGATGCTGCTTTGTGAACGACTTCAATAGATAAGGCAGCACCGTCTCTGCCATCAAAGGAGAAATCGCCAGCACCCACTTCTTGCGGTATCCTTGCGCAAACGAATGGACATTTTCCACGCTTTGCTCCAACTGCCGCAGCAGCTTATCCGCTTCCCCTTTGAACAACTTGCCTTCCTCCGTCAGCGACACCCGGTTCTTCTGCCGCTGGAATAAAACCACGCCGAGGCTCTCTTCCAGCAGACGGATGTGAACAGTAACACTCGGCTGCGACATCAGCAGCCTCTCGGAAGTCTTACGGAAATTCAGCGTCTCTGCTGCATCAGCAAAAGTCTTTAACCAGGCCAAGTCGATGGCGATCACTTCCTCATTGATTAATACTTTGAATTGATTCAATTATAAATCATTAATTTTCATAATCAATGGCAATGGGTAAACTTTAAAAAAAGGAGGAATTAACATGTTCCAAAAAGGTTTAAAAGATGTTGTGGCAGTGCAGACGAGTCTCGCTTCAGTAGATGGGGAGAAAGGAGAACTGCGGTATCGTGGAAGCCTGGTTGAGGAGGCGATTCAGCATAAAAGTTTTGAAGAAACTGCTTACTTTCTATGGCATGGGGAATTTCCGGCAGTAAACCAGGCTCAGGAGTTGAGCCAGCAATTCCTGAAGTACCGGAAACTTCCTTCCCACGTTGAAAAGATTGCCCGGGAGCTGCCGACGACTGCACCTCTCATGGATAAAATGCGGACTTTGCTGTCTGCTTATTATGATGAGGAATATGTATCGGCATCTCCATTCGAACAGGCGATTGCACTCACTTCCGCGTTGCCCGTTATGACCGCTATGCTTTACCGGCTTCAAAACGGCTATGAGATAATTCGACCAAATGACAAACTTGGACACGTCGCCAATTATTTATGGATGCTTGATGGTGAAGAGCCAAGCGACGCACAAATTGAAGCACTTGAAACTTATTTGAAGCTGACGATGGAGCATGGCATGAACGCTTCCACCTTCGCTGCGCGAGTCACTGTTTCCACGGAATCGGATATGGTGGCGGCTGTCACTTCCGCACTCGGCACGATGAAAGGGCCATTACACGGAGGTGCGCCTTCCGGAGTCATCACCTTGCTCAATGAGATCAGTGCGGCGGATGATATCGATTCTGTGATCAATGGCAAACTGGAAGCAGGAGAAAAAATTATGGGCTTTGGTCATCGAATATACCGAACCGAAGACCCGCGCTCAATTCTATTGCGCCAGAAATGCCTGGAGCTTCAAGGCAGTGATCTTTGGCTGGATCTCGCAGTGGACGCCGAAAAACGGATTATCCATTTGCTAAATGAACGAAAACCAGGACGCGCGTTGTACACCAACGTGGAATTTTACGCCGCAGCTATTATGCGTTCCATTGAAATGCCGCCTGAATTATTTACACCCACATTCAGCATCGCCCGAATCGTCGGCTGGACAGCCCATACGATTGAACAGCAAGAAGACAACGTAATTTTCCGTCCGCAATCGATTTATGTAGGGAACTAAGAAAAGCGGAAGCGCCCGTTTAGATTCGAAAGGCATAAAAAAATCCCGTATCCAAATGAATGGATACGGGATTTTTACACATGGATAGTACAAATACACATGGAACAATGGAGCCTAGGGGGCTCGAACCCCTGACCTCGACGCTGCCAGCGTCGCGCTCTCCCAGCTGAGCTAAGGCCCCGCGCTGAACAGGCGCAAGGAAATTAAAGATGAGCCATGAAGGATTCGAACCTTCGACCCTCTGATTAAAAGTCAGATGCTCTACCAACTGAGCTAATGGCTCATAAAAAATGGCTGGGGTACCTGGATTCGAACCAGGGCATGACGGGATCAAAACCCGTTGCCTTACCGCTTGGCTATACCCCAATGCCAATATAAAACTGGTGGTGGGGGGCAGATTCGAACTGCCGAACCCGAAGGAGCGGATTTACAGTCCGCCGCGTTTAGCCACTTCGCTACCCCACCGATATGAAATTTGGAATACTACATGGTGGAGGATGACGGGATCGAACCGCCGACCCTCTGCTTGTAAGGCAGATGCTCTCCCAGCTGAGCTAATCCTCCATTTATTTAAAAAATATCATCTGGTATGATTTACAGACTGCGCTTTGCAGAAGTTAAAGGAAATGCTCCTTCCTCGCTTCGCTGCGTCGTCGCAAATTACCATCTTCGTTTGGTAATTTGGTGACCCCTACGGGATTCGAACCCGTGTTACCGCCGTGAAAGGGCGGTGTCTTAACCGCTTGACCAAGGGGCCTTAATAAATAATTATGTAACCCATGTAAAGAAACTTCATTTTTAAAAATAAAAGCTTCCAACCGGGTTCGAACCGGTGACCTCTTCCTTACCATGGAAGCACTCTACCTGCTGAGCTATGGAAGCAAGGCAAAAGAATCTCGGAACAAAAATAAAACATAGAATAGCCCAGCGACGTCCTACTCTCACAGGGGGAGACCCCCAACTACCATCGGCGCAAAAGAGCTTAACTGCCGTGTTCGGGATGGGAACGGGTGTGGCCTCTTTGCCATCGTCACTGGACTATGTGGTTATTTCTGAAAGACA
>NZ_RCWH01000005.1 GCF_003668635.1 Planomicrobium sp. Y74
GTATACTGTATTTCTGGGCTAACAGGTCATAGCCCAAAGAACCTTCCAAGTACTCCTTTACCATCCGCAGTTTGAAAACCTCACTATATTTCGCCATATAAAAACACCCCAAATGTTAGATTTGAACTCTAACTTTTGGGGTGCACCACCAAAACGGCTTTCTCCCAGGCTCTTTTCATCTTGGCACTGTCTTTAAAACTTTTTTATCCGCGAAACTACATACAATCCGGCTCATAAACCTTATACATATCCCGTCCCAATTTCTTCGCTTCATATAAAGCAAGATCAGCGAACTTTATCAGCTGTTTTTCATCGATGGAATGATCGGGGTACAGCGAGATGCCGATGCCGGCTCCTATTTTGATGTTGACTCCGTTGAAGCACAACGGTGTTTCATACGAATCCAGTATTTTTTTTGCCATGTCTTCGGCTGCTTCGAGTGAGTCGATTGCGGGCAGGACAACGCCCATTTCATCTCCGCCTAAACGGGCCGCTGTCCCCATCGAGTTAACGCAGGATTGTAAACGCATCCCCATTTCCCTAATGACAGCATCACCAGCATCATGGCCGTATTGATCGTTTATTTGCTTGAATTTTTGTCCATCCAGCATGAGAACAGCTACTTTTTTGCCAGTCAATTTCGCCCGGTTAAATGCTTTTTCCAGCTTGTCATCAAAAGTCCGGCGGTTTGGTATGCCGGTTAAATGGTCGTAAAAAGCCATTCTCTCTATTTTCTCCTGAAGTCTTCTTCGTTCCGTGATATCCCTTGAAATTGTAAATACCTGTTTCACTTCTCCGTTTTCCAAAACAGGTGTAGGCGAAACTTCCATCCAAATGTAATGGCCTTCCCGGTGCATAAAACGGACTTCAATCGTGGCTGGCCTGCCTCCTTCAAGTAAGGAAGAAATACTCTCGGTCAAATCAACTGCGTCTTCCGGATGGATATTTGTCATAAGGGAGTTCCCGATACAATCATCGGGGGAATAACCCAAAATAGTTTTATAGGCAGGAGATACATATTCAATCAACCCATCAAGGTTAATCATCGTAACGATATCAAACGTGCTTTCCGTTATAGTTTTGTATTTCTCCTGGCTTTTCAGCAATTCTTTCTCAGCCATTTTGAGTTCCGTGACATTTTTATAAATAATGGTGGCACCGATAATCTCTTTCTCCGTATTTCTTACGGGTGAATACGAAGAAATGATATTGAGCGGTTTCCCGGTTTTCGTCAGGCGGATGGTGTCATGGGAATTGACCGTTTCACCGTTAAGGATTTTTTCTACAATATTGATTTGGTCGTGCCGCATATGCGGTGGAATAATGGTGCCTTTGCCGGTGACCATTTCTTCTTCCCTGAATCCGAATGTTTTCTCAAATGCAGGATTCACTTTCAGAATATCGCCTTTTGTGTCTATGTAAAAAATAGGGTCAGTCGAGTTGTCCCAGAATACTTCAAGTTCTTTTTTCGTTGCGGTTAAAGCCTTCTGGGCTTGATTGATCACCGTGATATCAGTGATGATGCCATGTATGCCGACCAAGTGGCTGTCTACAATAATGGGTATGTTTATTACCTGCAGTTCAATCAGGTGACCGTTTTTATGGCGGAACGTCAATTCATATTGTACAGGCTGTCTTTCAGAGATAGTTTTGTAAAAGTTATTACTCACTTTTTCTGCTTCTTCATTCAAGATAATTGAAAGGTATAACTCGCCCCCCAGTTCCGTTAGATTATGGCCTGTGATGGACTCGATTCTTCTATTGATACTCAATAAATTGCCTTCCCGGTCAAAAGTCATTATTCCATGGGGATGGTTTTCGAACAGGGATTTATAGCGCTGTTCACTTTCCTGCAGGAGGCGCTCCGTTTCTTTCTGCTCGGTAATCGCCTTGGCAATGGCATAAACTCCAATTACTTTTTCTTCAATAATGATAGGAATCGTATTCATCTGAAACGTGGCAGTCTGTTGGTCCTTAGTATAAATGCTGGTTTCAAAATCAATGGACTGTCCTGTTAACGATTTTTCAAAGTTTAATCGCGTCTCTTCCAAACAATCATCAGCTACTAGAGATAAAATAGAGGTGCCGAGCAGTTCTTCTTCGCAGAAACCGGTAGCTTCCGAAACCATCTTATTAAGGCTGGTGAATTTTTTCTGCTGATCAAACTCAAATACTGGATTTACATTGTTATTAACGAGTGATTTCAATCTTTTACGCTCGATTTCCATCTCTCTTTGCGTATCTAGAAGGAGCTGTTTCTTGCGTTCCCTTTCCGTCACATCTCTAACGATTGCCAGGATATACAGACATCCGCGGCCTTTGGACACGATTGGGTTAAGCATCGTTTCTCCAATGAATTCACTGTTCTCAGTCTGTATTCTTTCGGTAAACTCCACGGATTCCTTGGTGGATTGCACCTTTCGGTAATGCGGCATCAATCGCTGGCAAACTTCCGGAGGCAGGACCTCTTCAATCCGGCGCCCCGTAATCTCCTGCATCTTCAATATAGTTAAGGCTGCTGGATTTACATAGACATACTTGAACGAATCCCGGTCTTTCTTCATCAAAAAAACCGGATCCTTAATTACATCCAATAGAGCAGTAGAGGCTAAAAAATCCTGGTCTATATTTTCAATATAGTAATTCTCCATTCTTATTCTCCTCCCGGAACATAAAGAAAACTGCTTAATACGGCTATAAACATAGCTTTTATTAGAAAATTAAATTAAAAATCCTGTTATATGTATTGTACAATAAATAAAGTTATTATTTTCCATCTATTCAAAGTTTAATCGATTAGGGAATTGTAAGATAGTGTTTCTTTTATAAATTTATAAAAGTATTTAAGAAGGTTTTTTAGCATTCAAATGAAAGCAGTGATATGGGTATTTTTCTGCTGGATTATTGGGAAAGGAATAAACTAATGACCTGAAAAATGTTATTGAAAAAAATGAACTCAGTCAGAGATGCGTTTAGTAAAAAGGAGTGAGGAAATGAGTCGGAAGCTTGTCGAACAAATTCCTCTCATATAAAGAAAACTCATATCAATAAGCCTAAGAGGGCAGGGAAGCAGGAGAAATTCAATGTTAACGTTATATATTACAAGGCACGGGGAAACTGAATGGAATTTGGAGAAAAGAATGCAGGGCTGGGGAGATTCTCCTTTAACGGAAAAAGGTAAGAAAAATGCATTGGAATTGGGTGGGCGGTTAAAGGATACAGAATTTGAAGCGGTATACGCCAGTCCAAGTCTAAGGGCCTTTTCAACAGCCCAAGCAATTTGTGCAGAACGGAAATTGGAAATCAAAGTTGATGATAAGTTACGGGAGATAAACGTAGGAGAATGGGAAGGTAAGGAGCATGTCTATATAAATGAAAACTACCCGGAAGAGTATTTTTCATTCTGGAACACACCTCATCTCTATACATCAGCAACTGGGGAAAACTTCAGCGAGTTGCAAGAACGTGCACTTGAAGCAGTGCACGCAATAAGAGAGCATCATCGAGAGGGAAACATATTAATAGTTACTCATTCAATTATCATCAAGGCATTATTGGTGTTTTTTAAGAAACTGCCACTTGAAGATTTATGGTCCCCGCCCTTTATTCATGATACAAGTCTTACGATAGTAGAAGCAGGCGATGAAAACTTCACAATTGTCTTGGAAGGCGATACTTCTCACGTGAAAAAATTGCAAACGCAGGAGAGAAATTAGACATTTAAATGCAGTGGAGACAATGAAAAGTGTGAAATTTTGAAAGAGGAGATGGTGAAAAGTGAATAATGACACATTTATTAAAGTAATTTTAAGTGGGATTTTAATATGCCTGATTATCATAGCTGTTAAATTGCCAAATACTGAAGTTACAGCTGAATCAGAACCATATGTTTCGGTGGAAAGTCCCGGAGACCGCTTGGTGCACATTGCACCAAATAAGATAGGGATAGTGGACCAAGGTACGAGTAGTGGCTGGGAGCAGCTAGTGATATTTGAAATCAATGAAGAAACAGGAGAGTATGAAGTTGATACGACGATACCGTATGAAGATATTTTCATTCACCCGGAATTTAACGACATCCCTTTAAGAAGCGATAGCTATGGTAATTAATTTTGTATAGGTAGCGGGTTCAAGGGATTAACAGTGAAAGGAGGAGCCTGATGAACCGTGTAAAAGGAATTGCAATGATTTTGAGCGGAGCTGCGTTATGGGGAGCGACAGGACCGCTGATGGAATGGCTTTTTGGAACTTATGGACTGTCGGTTTCGTTTCTTTTAACTCTCCGGCTGATTATTGCGGGGGTATTGCTGCTTGTTTTTCTAAAATTGAAGAGAGTCAAAATCCTTTCAGTTTTTCATGGAGGCATTTGGGTGCGCCAACTGCTGATTTTTTCCGTGCTTGGCATGCTGGGTGTCCAGTTCAGTTTTGTTTCTTCTATTGAAACGAGCAATGCAGTGGTTGCGACTTTATTTCAATTCCTGGCGCCGGTTTATCTCATTCTCTTTATTTCACTGCGGCATAAAAAATTTCCGCCTAAATACCAACTCATCGGGATGATCGGTACCATGGCGGGACTCTTCCTGTTACTGACAAATGGCCGGCTGGATGAACTGGCAATCAGCGGAATAGCGCTCTTTTGGGGAGTGATGGTCGGCCTGGCTTTCGCTTTCTATACGCTCTATCCGGGCAGGCTGATGGAGGAATGGGGCGTACTTTTGATCGTTGGATGGTCCATGCTGTTCGGCGGCATTTTCCTGGGACTCGTCAATCCTGTTTTCAAATCGAATGATTGGCCGCTTTTGGCTAAACCGGGCGTCTCCTTGGGGATTTTGGCTGTAATCATTATCGGCACCCTTGCATTTGTCCTGTTCCTGAGCAGCATGCGCTTTATCTTACCGGTGGAAGCAAGCATCTTATCCGCTTTTGAGCCACTGACAGCGATGATTATCTCGGCCCTCTGGTTTGGCCAATTCCTGGAACCCATCCAGCTTGGCGGCGCGGCGATTATGCTCGTATTCGTCACATGGCTGTCGCTGGCGGGTAACGGGGAATCAAAAGAGTTGGCGGAAGAATAGCAGGAGGCGGCACCTTATCGGGAGCTGCCTCTTTTATATTTGAAATTCCACCCGTAAATTTTCTTGGAAAAAGGTTTTTAAGGAATTAAGTTGAATAAAAAGGGAAGGGTTTATTATTCGGGTTAGAGCGAAATGATATCGACTGGATAAGGGGGCGTTCCATGTGAAAAAAATTCTATTTCTTCCTGTCTTGTTTTTATTGCTGACAGGATGTAATATATCCGCTTCTGAATTACCGATCGAGATGGTGGCTTATAATAGTCTTTCAAAGGCAGAACAGGATTTGATTCCAGTCAGCCCCAAAGATTCTGCTGTCACAAAAGAAAACGTATCACATGAAATTAAGTCTGTGATCGACAACAATTACAGCAAAGAACAAGTTTATGCAGTGGTGTTTAATAATACGGAGACTGCCGCTTCAGGAAATTTGGTTGTATATATTGACCTTGATAAAGAAGAAGCGGTAGGGAAAGGGTATGAGAATAAAAAATAGCTTTTCATCATATTTGATTTTTCTCGATGATAACTGTAATTTGTATGAAAGTTGGTTTTAAGAATCCGTAAATTCCAGAGAAGGTGATTAAGGATGGAACAAGACAAAAAAGGGAAAAACGAGCTTTGGGAGTGGGCAAAAGCGATTATTATCGCTGTGATTGTAGTTGGAGGTATCCGGTTTTTCCTGTTTGAACCGGTTCTGGTCGACGGTGAATCGATGATGCCGACCCTTGAAGACGGTGAACGGGTAATTGTTAACAAAATCGGTTATACCTTGGGAGAGCCGGAGCGGTATGACATTGTCGTTTTCCATGCTTCCGAAGAAGAAGATTATATAAAACGGGTAATCGGGCTGCCAGGGGACCATATAGCTTTTGAAAATGATGAGCTGCTTATAAATGGAGAAGCTCAGGAAGAACCTTATTTATCAACTCTGAAAAAGCAGAAAAATGACGGCAGTTTGACAAAAGATTTTACACTGGAAGAACTGCTGGAAATCGAAGAGATTCCAGAAGGCTATATTTTTGTATTGGGAGATAACCGGGAAAACAGTACGGATAGCCGGATTATCGGGTTAGTACCGGTTGAAGAGATTAAAGGCCAAGCCATATTTGTTTTTTGGCCGTTGGATGAAATGAGATTTTTAGAGTAATTGGAGATAGCTGGAAATCCAGTATTAAAGCTTGATGGCTATTTAAGTATCCAAGAAATATATATAAGTATTTTAAATTGAAGTAAATAGATGGGAACACCCTTCTGTGTATTTTGAGTTTTTTCATAATGTTAGTTAAAGAAGGAATACAAAAAAAAAAATATGTATATAAGTGAAATACGCGGCGCTCATCCAAAGGAATTTGATGAGTGCCGCTTTTTTGAGCCTGAACATACCAAGCTTCCAAAACATTTGGCGTTTATTGATAAGTGCAGTGGGTAGTCTAGTTATACAGGTGTAATGGAAATGTAATCTAATTGTTACCATTCAACTAACATCGTCGTGGCGAAGTGAAGATTATTAAGCAGGCTGAAAACGGCAGCCGGCTTATTCAGCAAGGAGTGAATGTGTTATGGAAGAAGAAAATAAGAAAGCAGGTTTTCCCGTACTGATTCTATTGGTTGGATTGGGTATAGCCAGTCTTTTTGTATGGCTATTTGCAGAACTGGCTGAAGAGCTGTTGGAAAATGAGTTAAGAAGTTTTGATAATATCATTATCAGCTTTTTTGAAGCGATTGAGACATCTGCGCTGGATACCTTTTATATCCTCATCACCGAAATGGGGTCTGTCTGGTTTCTGACGACGCTGTCGGTTATTTTGATAGGCCTGCTTTGGTGGAAAGCGAAAGACAAATGGGGAATCTTATTTTTCATCATTGCTGTTGGCGGCAGCGGACTATTGACGTGGCTATTGAAACAATTTTACGGCAGAGGCCGGCCTTCGATCAATGAAGAAATCGATGCAATCGGCTTTAGTTTCCCCAGCGGCCATTCGATGGGGTCGCTCGTTTTTTACGGTTTTACTGCGTATTTCATTGTCAGAAGCAGGCAGAAAAGAGTAGTGAAAATTTCGTCGCTCGTTGTGTTGGGAATACTGATTATTTTAATCGGAACGAGCCGCATCTATTTGGGCGCGCATTTCCCGAGTGATGTCCTGGCTGGTTTTATCGCCGGTACTATTTGGTTGATTCTTTGCTTGCTGGCTCTTGAATGGGTGCAATGGCAAAGCAACAGCCACGTGCGTCCCGTCCATGCTGTGCGGAAGTTTCTGGCTTCCGGCTACCGGGCAGGCAAGAAGAAAATTGGGCATTGATCCATAATTGAAAGTGGAATAAGAAGGAGGGGTAATTTTTGAAAATTGTCAAAAGACTGCTGCTCATTTTGGGAGCACTTATAGCAGTTCTACTGGTCTGGGGACTTGTAGAACCCTATTTTGTTAATTTGGAAGAAGAAGAAGCGGTTGTTCCGAATTTACCGGAAGCCTGGGAAAACGAAAAAATTGCTGTCATTGGCGATTTCCAAATAGGGATGTGGATGGACAATGCTTCCACTGTTGAACAAATGGCGGAAAAATTGGTTGAATTGAATCCTAGTGCCGTCCTCTTTCTAGGGGATTATATTTACCATTCAGTAGATAATCATGCAAAAGAACGACAGCGGGTCAAAGAATTGATCGAGCCATTAACAGACTCAGACATTCCGGTTTTTGCTGTGCTGGGGAATCATGATTATGGCATGGCATCACAAACAGCTGATCCTAACGAAGAACTGGCACAAGAAATGAAATCTGCCCTGCAGGAAATTGGGATAACGGTTCTTCACAACGAAGCCGTGCCATTGACACTTACTGATGGAGGCCTGGAACAAGAAAACCCTTCACCTGAATCTCTTTATCTTGTAGGATTAGGGGCTGCCTGGCCAGAAAACGCAGATCCTTCCGCAGCATTTAACGGAGTTCCGGATTCAGCAGCTCGTTTTGTCATGATGCACAATCCCGAAACTTTCGGCACATTGCCGGCTGACTCTGCACCTGTTTCAGTAGCGGGCCACACACACGGCGGCCAAATGAGAGTTCCGGGCACACCTGAATGGTCCTATACTGCATTGTTGAATGAAAAAGAAGATGACCATATGTATGGGTGGATTGATGACTACGGAGCAACAGGCAATCATTTGTATATAAATCCGGGAGTCGGATTCAGCATCTTGCCGCTGCGGATCAATTGCCCGCCTGAAATCACTTTGTTTACATTGAAATCTGCTTAAGAATAGTAGTGGATTTTTAATATTTGTTGCTCACAGATGGTTTGGAGCAGAAGAATTCGTGCAATAAGAGGACTCTCTACATGAAGAGTCCTCTTATTATTATGGTGAGGCATTTGATTTCGGCTTATAGCCAATGTTACGGAAAGAGTTATACCCTCGTGACAGAAAAAAGAAAGCAGATTACCGGCTGGTGTTTAAGTTTCCGGGTTAAGGATATGGAATATAGAGACTGTAAGTGGCTAAAGGCGGAAGAATCCAAAATAGATAACAGGATATGAAGTTTGGTCCTATGCTGCAAGGAGGAGTCTGTGAATGAGAGAACATTCTTATGCCAATCGGCAGTGGAAGTGGGCAGAAATCGATTTCCAGTCAGAAGAGCCGGAACTGCGTAAAATGACTTCCGGTTATAAGGTTTCTGACAAATGGCTGAAAAAAGTGGGGGATGAAAAGCATAATAATCTTCAGATGAACCGAAATGTCAACGAAAAGGAAGTGATTTGGGGTTCTCTGGTCTTTGGTGTAAATCCTGCTGATGAAGATTCCCAAAAAATTTTACATTTTTTTTTATCAGAGAATATGTTGATTACAAGTAATTTGGATTTTTTTTCAGTCGAAGACTTGGATAAGGAATTGATAAGAAAGAATATGGAGTCCGCTGATACAGCAGTTGAAGGAATGATGTCCATTACCAATGAAATTATCACCGACATTCTTGGTCAGATCGATGAAATGGAAATTAATGTAAGAAAACTGATGTGGAAGCTTGAGAAATCAAATGGACAGAAGGTGATGAATCATCTAATGGGTGTGCGCCAGCAGCTGCTTATCCTGAAAAATATGATCATACCCATTCGGGAGATGCATATGGTGGTTAAAGAAATATTCGGAGAAACCGTTCAGGATAAAAAGCTGTACAAAAAAGCTGGAGAGCAACTTGATCGTTGTCAGTATCTAGTCAGTGAATATACTCAGGAAGTGGCAACCATGATTAATTTTGAAGAAATTATTGCTTCAGTAAAAGGAAATGAAGTGATGAAAACGTTGACGGTCATCACCTTATTGTTCACGCCGATTTCCGCCTGGGGAGCATGGTGGGGAATGAATTTCGTCCACATGCCGGAACTGGACTGGCAGTTGGGCTATTTATTCGCAGGTATATTTATAGTCATTAACACTTCGATTCTTGCCGTTTTCATAAAGAAAAAAGGATGGCTTGGCGATTTGCTGAGCATGAAGAAAAACTGATTGGTTCCGATTTCAGTTTAATTGGAGATAATAAAAACCGGCAACTCCTGATTACAAGGCTTGCCAGGTTTTTTTGCGTTCAATATCAATCATTCGCTTCCATCGTTTCAGGATTCAGTTTCACAAAAGGTTTCTGCTCTAATTTAGGTCCCAGCTGGAACAGCAGCACGCCGCCGCTGATCATCAATACGCCAAGAAGCGATTGCCAGGTGAATGGAACCTGCTCGAGCCCGAACCAGCCGAGCGTATCCCACATCAGGCCGAAGAAAATCTGGGAGACCATGACGAGCGAAATAGCGCGGCTGGGTCCGAGAATCTGGACGCCTTGTGTGACACAAGCCACAACGCCGACTCCCACGATGCCGCTGAACCAGAACCATGGTTCAGCCTGGAAGCTGAATAAGCCTGTTCCTTCAAATATCAGGCCGGCCGCAAGCGAGGCGGCAAATCCCAAAAACAGAACCAATGCAGTGGTTGTCCAGACGCTGACCTGTTTTTTGACGTTTGCGTTAAACGTATTCTGGATGGAGACAAACGCTCCGCCGATAATTGCCAAAAAGATTCCGAGAGCCATTTGGATCCCTCCTATTCGTATATATTTTGTCCCGCCTGCTCCAAAAGGGCATCGCGGTCGAGCAAAGTGATTTTGCCGCGTTTTTTCACAATCCATCCAGCTTGTTCAAATTGCTGGAGGACCCGGTTTAAATGGCGGTAGCTGGTGCCGATCAAATCCGCCATATCGATGAGCGAAGTGGATTCAAGCATCGGCTGGGTCGGAGTCATCGACAGCAGGTAACTTGCCGCGCGGACATCGACTGTATACAGCAGGTTGAAGTTCATCGCCCGCGTTTTAGTTTCAAACTTCGTCGTGATGGTCTGGAGTAAAAATTGCAGCCACGCCGCGTTATCCGCCATATGTTTGCGGAGTGCATCGTATGATATGCCGATGACCACAATATCTGTTACGGCCTCCACCGTATTGATGAACGGACATTCTCTTACGTATTCAACATCGCCTACGATATCGAATTGTGACTTGAATGCCAGAATCAGCCGTTTTCCTTCAGGGGACAGTATGGAAATTTTCAATTTTCCTTTGACCAGCAGATATAGCGTGTCCGCTTCGTCACTTTGTGAAAACAAGCGTTCACCGCTGCTGTAGGTGGCGACAAACATCTCTTCCCGGACATGCTCAGGAAATAAATCCAAAAGTTCAAACTGCTGAAGATAATCCGCAATGCGCCTGTCCATTCTTCTCCACTCCTACAATTTCAAAATAATGACGCCTGCAATCATCATCAGTACGCCGACAATCTGAGTCTTTCCAATTCTCTTTTGAGACATATCAAACCATCCTCTGCCATCGATGGCAATTGCCAGAACAAGCTGGGCAATCAGGAAAATAGCGATGGTCAACGTTACCCCCATTATATGGACCGCAGTCATATTGCTGAACAGCACAATCGCTGCAAGCATGCCACCGGACGCATATAAAGGTGAAACCTGTGGAAGTTGGCGATACGACCGGTCTCTTATGATCAGTACAATGAAAATTGCCAGCACAAAGCCGGTCAGCTGGGTCATCGTAGCCGCTTGCCACGAACCGATCTGACTGCTGATCGTCGCATTTGCCACGCTCTGGAATGTCAGAAAGAATCCGCCGAGCAGCGCAAATAAAATCCCTTTCATAAAATGCACGCACCTTTCTATACTCCTAATTTACAGGGGCAGAAACGGCACGAAAAGGACACATGTCCCATTCATCATCACTTAATTGCAGAGGAGTGGCAAGAAAAATATTTCTGAAAAGAGTCTGAAAATTTCAGTTATAATGGATATATACAAAATGTGCGGCTTAAAGGGATTGATTGACCTGCATAGACACCGATTTTTCCAGCATTTATTGGCCACGGAAGTTTTCAATACAAAGGAGTAGAGCAAAATGCAGAATTCCTTACCGAAAAAGTTCGATAAGCAAGCGAATAAATACAATAAACTCCGTACACATGATAAGACTTTCAAATACCGGCAAAAAATCTTTCAGGATATGCACGGTGAAGTATTGGAAGTCGGAATTGGAGTAGGGCTTAATTTCCCTCTGTATAACAGGGATGTCGAATTGACCGGAGTGGACTTCAGCGGAGAAATGCTGAAAAGAGCTCGTCAGGCTGCAAAAGAATATCCGTTCAAAACGACGCTTATTCAGGAAGATGTGGAGACGATCGATTTCCCTGAAAACAGTTTTGATGTAATCGTTTCTTCCGGAACTTTATGCGGCTATCAAAACCCGCTCGACGTTTTGAACAACTTTCAAAAATGGTGCAGGCCGGAAGGGAAAATACTATTGCTGGAGCACGGCATCAGTTCCAATAAACCTCTGGCATGGCTGCAGAAATCCCTTGATCCGTTGGCGGTGAAAATGGTGGGCTGCCACGCAAATCGCGATATCAGTGGGCTGGTTAAAAGTTCTAAGCTGAACTTTGCCAGAGAAGAGCGCTATCTGGCGGGAAATGTCTATTTGATATGGGCGAAGCCTTAGGATTTTCTCTTTCAATGAATGGATATCAGATATAAAGGAGAGAGAAAATGTTAAATAAAATCAGTGATAAAACTTATTATTTATCCAATCAGGAAGATAAAGGACGGCCAGCTCTGGGATTAGTAAGTGGCGACCATTCCAGTCTTATAATTGATGCAGGCAATTCCCCCCGGCATGCTGAAGAATTCTTACAGGAAATCGAAAAGCTGAATGTGCCACGGGTTGAATATGCAGTTATCACACATGCGCATTGGGACCATTTTATGGGCATGAATGAGTTTGATGCACCGATTATCGTCAACCATCAAACAAACGAGCTGTTACAGAGATGGCTGAATTTCTCGTACGATGACCTTTCACTTCAAAAGCGTGTGTCGGATAAACAGATGAGTCCCCAATGTATGGAGATTCTGAAAGAAGATATGCCTGATAGGGACAATTTCAAATTGAGAACTCCAGACTTAATATTTGAGAAATCAGTAGTTATCGATTTAGGGAATAAAAAATGTGTTATTGAAACCGTTGAAAGCACACATACGACCGACTCAACAATTGTCTATATTCCTGACGAAAAAGTACTCTTTTTGGGTGATTGCGCATATGGCACAACGACAAATGGTTTATTTCATTTCAATCAATCCCTTTTAATGCCCATGATTCGGGATATACAAAAATATGACGCTGAATGGTTCGTTCTTGGTCATGAAACAATTTGTGATTTGGATGAAATGGATCTTTACTGGAAAGAGCTGATAACAGCGAGCGCAGCGGTGAAGTCTGTATCACTTCAAAAAGCTGAAGAAAATTTCAAGGCAGAAAGCAATAGAGAGCCGAATGAAAATGAATTATTTTTTATAAAAGCTTTTGTGAATGATCGGATTATAAGGTCTCAAAGTTGATTTCATAGTTGAAAAGAAAGCTTATTGACTTATTCTGTTATTTCGATTAATCTGGATAAAATCTAAATACCTAATTATTGGAAATTTTAAGGATCAGTAAATAAACAGGACTTTTCCAGAGAAGATATCGAAAGCTGTGAGATATCCAAAGGACGTTTATCGAACCTGCCTTTCATAACCTGTATTGAAAAATACAGCGGTTTATCCCGTTATCCATTTAGAGAGTAAAGCTTTGCTTTAAATAAGGGTGGTACCACCTCCAGGGGTCCCTTTGTTTGAAGCAGGGCTTTTTTTATTTTTAAGGAAAAAGCTTGAGCAGTGGAATGGAGTGGAAAAGATGAAAGGAATTAAGTTAGTGAACCATCGGGAAGAATACTGTCATGAGATTTATCGGCTTTCTTCTGTTCCTCAAGTGAAAGATGCGCTGGGTTTACCGGATGGTACCGTTGAAGATACTAAACACTTCATCCAGAGGGTGCTGGCGGAAGAACAATTGGGCAGGACTGTTCCACGGGTCATTTTCGATGAAAATGACAGGCTGGTCGGTCTTACTGATTTAATGTTTATCGATCGTCAAAAGAAGTCTTGTCACATCGGTACATGGATTGGCTATGAGTATTGGGGTCAAGGCTTTAACGAAGCTTCCAAGCTGGCTATGCTGCAGATTGCATTTGAAGAACTGGATCTGGACTATGTTTTTGCTGGGGCAAGAGCAGTGAATATACGTTCCCAAAAGGCGCAGGAAAAGTTGCCGTTCATTCGCCTCCATGTAGAATCGGAATTCCCGGAAGAGCACAAGGCGTTGGAGAAAAAGGAGAAGCAGCCTTGCGTTTTAAATGTTTTTACCAAAAGAGATTTTCTGTCTTATATAGAAGAAAGCGGGTGAACTATGCAAACTGACCAGAAAAACGACTTGTTATTTGCACCAGTGATTGATCACGTCAAAAACACAGCGAACATTGTAGATTGCACAGGTTCTGCACTATTGATCGTGCAGAATGGAAAAATTACAGTGGAAAAATACTGGGGTACGCATTCAAAGGAAGAAAATGCGAAAAGAGTACAGGAAACGACGCAATTTCATATTGCATCAATAAGAAAATGCTATATCGGTTTTGCTGCCGCGTATGCTGTGCATGAAGGATTTATACGGTCAATTGATGACTTGGTTACCGAATATATCCCTACTAACGAACCCGAGCTTTTCGAGGGAGTAACCATTAGGCACCTCTTGACTCATACGCACGGCTTAAAAAAGAGTGGCAGCGAAATTCAAAGGGAATTCCCGGCTGGTGAGAGTTGGGCATACCGGGGGGTTGGCATCAATACTTTAACCGAAGTCATTGAAAATGCTACAGGCAAGAGTATTGCAGAAATTCTGACGGAGCAAGTCTTCAGCAAATTGAATTTTACTGAAACAGGTTGGCATTCGGAAATGACCGAAAATCTGGTGGACGTGATAAGAGATTCGGATGATACAAGCTGGTATAACGGCACGAGCGTTTCTGGAAATGAACGGAATATGTACGTTTCTGTGAGGGAACTGGCCAAATGGGGAGAGCTTCACCTGAATAAAGGACGCGCAGCAGGCGAACCGCTTGTTCCAAGTGGCATCATCGAGCTGGCTACTTCGGTTCAAAGTCCGAAAATGTCGGATGCGGATCTACCACAGAACGGCTTTTTATGGTTTGTGAAAGACTTGCCTGCTAAACAGACCGAAATTGGGGGATCAGTTCCGGAAGGTTCATTTCAAATACTGGGTTATACAGGAGTCACACTCCTTGTGATTCCGAAATATAATCTGGTAGCTGTCAGAGCTTTCAATAGTTTTGGTTCTCCAGCGGGATATGATTATCTGGAAGATGTTCGGACGTTTGGGGATGTTTTGGTTAGTTGTGTAGAGTAATTATACTTAAGAAGAAGTAAGAAATATTTTTGGATAGAACAAGGGAGATAAGCTAAATGGAACCAATCGGAGAAATAGTATTAGTAGGGACATATCATTTTGTTCAACAGGAGGAAACATTGACAAATAAGGAAGAGGAAATATTGAAGCTGGTTGATTTATTGGCGGAATTAAAACCCTCAAAGGTTGCAGTGGAATGGGAAAAAAGTGCGCATGAGGATTTAAATGCTGAGTACACCAAGAGCCCTGAAGAATATTCAATGAATGAAATTGAACAGATAGGATTCAGGTTAGCCAGCCAATTAAATCATGAGGAAATTTTTGCAATCAACTGGAGTGGTCACTTAACTCAGGAAGATATGATTTTACTTAATCAATCGATTCAAACGGATCATCCTGCTGTTTTACGAGTAATCGAAAATTACAGCACGCCTTCTATTAGTTCCGGCGTTTCATTAATAGAATCTTATCGGGAACTGAATAATAAAGAAAAAAATGCTGAGTTGGAAAAAATGTATCTATCATTTCTTTCAGTAGTCCATAATGGGCAGAATATCGGCCATACTTTTTTAAGTAAGTGGGTTGAGAGAGAATTAATGATTGTGAAAAATGTTTTTGACATCGTTGAAAAACCAGAAGAACGAGTTCTTTTGCTGGTTGGTGGCGATCATTTATGGATGCTTACCAAACTCTTTGAAGGAAAGGGATGGAAGGTAATAAATCCTTTTGAGAGTTGAGTTAACAATTTATAAAAATTGAAGATAAAGCAGAGATTTTCACGAGGAGTTGATTTTTATGCCAATGGAACAAGAAATGCACGGGTTGCTGATCGTCGGTTTTTCTTTGGTTGTCGGCTTAATGATTCTGGCGACCTTATTTTTATGGGTCCGAAGCAAAAACAATAATATAGCTTACGCTTCTGTCCTCGCTCATTTTCTTCTTGTGTCTGTCGCCTTATATTTCTTGCTTAATGCCATTACTTTTAATGGGGATTATCCCATGGCTTCCGAAGAAATATCGCTTCGTCTTGGTATCTCAGGAATCATCTGGGCAGCAAGCATGATTTGTCTATTGATCGGATTGATCAAATTTTCCAGAGTGAATAAAGTTTACTGACTTTCTTATTTTTATTGGTGTCTATTCATATATCTTTAAACGACAAGGGAGAGACATTATGTTTCTTCTTTTTATTTTATAGAAAATTCTAACTTCAGAAGAGTTGATTGTATATTTTTGGTATATTAAAGGAAATAGATTTCTGAAAGTTAAAGTGGAAGGAGTGACTTAAGTGAATTTTTTCCGAGGTTTGTTCTTAATGATGATTACTCTTCTCGTTCTTACAGGCTGTAATGAGATTTCAGGAGAAAGTGATGAATCGGCAGCTGAAGAACTAAACTGGGAACAAAGCCCGCTTTTTGAAGCAAACGGCTATTCCATGATCGGAGAAGAAGGGGTCACTGGTTTTATTTATGAAGACAGTGAGGTGGATCGTTTTTATCCGAACAAAATACAAAAGTATATGTGGCATTTCTGGGAAAGCGAAAAGGACATAACGGGTAAATTTATGGTCATAGGGACTCAGGAGAAGACTCAGGAGCAAATAGAAGTAGTTCCGGCAGGTCGGGATATTTCACGCCTTGCTCCGAATGATGGAGAGCCCTATCGTATCCCGACACATATGGCGCTGCCGAAAAAAGGAATGTGGAAATTGGAAGCAAAGTTTGATGATCAAGTTGTCGGTACTGTCTATGTGGAAGTCCATGATTATTAAACGCAGTGAAGGGAATGGATTTGGATGCTGAAATCAGGAGAGCGGCAGTGGCAACTTTTTAAAACAGGTTTAACACCCACTTTAAAATAATGAAGATGTAAAGCAGCAGCAAGCCATCCAGCACAAGTACATTCCACAATTTCAATCCCGAATGTTTGTTTTTTAATACCATCAGAGAAAATGCAATCGGCATCAAGGCTACAAATACTAAGTTGATCCAGTAAAGTTGAAAATTGCTTATAGAGGTAGTCACTAGAGCCAGTGGTACAAGCCCGAGGGAAAGTGTAATCGCTTTGTCTCCGATGACACTCGTGCTTCCAGCAGTCGGCTGGCCGCTGCCGACAATTTTCCAGGTCTTAAAAACTTCTGGAGCTGTGCTGAGGGTTCCAGTGATGAATATGCCGCCGATGATTTGTGAAATTCCAAGGGTGCTGATGACATTCTCGGCTGCAGCCACTGTAAAATAAGCCCCTGCAACAAGTGCAACAGCGCCAAGTGCAGCCATCTTGATCTGCTTCTTGTTCCACTTTACAGCCTCTCCTTCTTTTCTGCCCCGCCACAATGACTGTCCGATAAAAAGGAAGAAGGCACCAAGCATAATCCAACCATCAATTGGCTGAAGTCCCCGCCAGCCTTCCGGCAATGTAAGAATGGCGACGAGCGCAATGATTCCCAAATACGGAAGAGCGAGTACGGTTGCCGCCCTCGAAGACAGTGACAACAGATGCTCCTGCAAATGTTCGTTGTGTTTCTGTTCAAGCTGTTTACTTTCTTCGTCATTTTTTCCCCGACCGAATTTTTTGCGGGAAGCAGCATAGGCCACAGTCATGATTAACGGAATAGCAATGATATTCGAGCCCAGCAGTGTTCCAAGGCCGATATCGCTGGCATTTCGGATAGCACTCACTGTACTGATGCCCACTTCAGGACTGGCAGTTAAAATAGCGAGCAGGCTTGCTCCTGCCACTTGGGTAATCCCCCACTGCTTACGCAGCTTTTTCAAGGGCTCAGCCATTTTGTCTGCGCCCCATTTCGCCAGCCATAACGCTCCCACCAACACAATTGCCCATAGCCAAACATTCATATCAATCCCTCCATTCAGTAAATGGTCCTTATAAGAGCGGCTAGTAATTTGTAAGAAAATGAAGCAATAAGTAATTGAATCCTTACGGCTTCTTTACCCGGGAAATTGTATTATAAAAGGTAAGATCTTTATTTATTTGATTGATTTATAGTTGCTAGCGTTTAAGTTTCTGTATGGAGGAAATGGTAGGGAAAAAGGGTCGGAAAGAAAAGAAAGTCGGCACTTACAGCTGGAGATAGAGCTCATTTTAAGCGGAACATTTAATCCTTATTATTGATAGTTCTGATGAAGTTCCATTCAGTAAATGATTTTTATGGAAAAACAATAACCAACAAGAAAGGAAGTGCTTGTATGTCGGGCGTTAACTGGTTGAGTTTGTTATTCATAATTGGGTTTATTGTGGTGCATTTCAGTGCTAAATATTTAAAACTCTCTGCAGACAATCCAAGAAGTCCTTGGTTATCAGCTTTTGGTGGAGCGACCATTGCCTATGTATTCCTGTACTTGCTGCCTGAACTGCATAAGTACCTTGAAGTGATAAAGAAGGCAGTTGGTGACGGCTGGTTAAGTTTCTTCGGTGACTATACGTATTTATTGGCATTAATGGGATTGCTTGCTTACTTCGGCCTGGATTCCTGGGCAAAATCACATGGAAAGTCAGAAGGCAAAGGAGCGGGAACCAGTTCGACTCCAGTGTTTCTCGTCCACATTTCTTCTTTCTTTCTATACAACCTGATTATCGGATACTTGTTAATTAGGGAGGACTTCTCAAGCCAGTGGAGCATGGCGCTTTACTTTTTGGCATTGGCAGCACATTTTGCAGCAACCGACCATACATTGAAAGGAATCCATAAAAAAGATTATGACAAATACGGCAGATGGTTTTTAGTGGCAGCTATATTTATCGGCTGGTTGATTGGTGTTATTTTCAAAGTTCATGAAGTGATTGTCGGCATCGCTGTCTCTGTTTTGGCAGGGGGAATTCTCTTGAATATCTTCAAGGATGAGTTGAAGGAAGGCAACTTGAAGAACTATCTGGCATTCCTAAGTGGTGCGGTTGTGATTGCAGTGCTTTATATGTTGGTACAAAGTTTATAGAGGTAAAGACAGAGCTTCCAAAAACATATTAACAGCAAAGGAAGAAACTTGTGAAAAGTTTCTTTCTTTTTATTGATCAAGTAAGGATGCTGAAAGGTATTTATAAATTCAGGAGTATAATGGTAAAGTGGGCCAAAGTAACTTAATCAAATAGCTTACAAGTATTTCATAGCAGACAGTTAATTGACTAACTATCATCACAATGGCGTGGCGATTAGATTTAAATCAAAGAAAATGGCGGTGGCAAAAATTTGGCTGTTTACATACAGAAAATGCGGGAACTGGTCGGCACTCAAGCTCTTATGGTAGTTGGGGCAATGGTTGCTGTCTTTAACGAAAAGGGAGAAATCCTGCTTCAGCAACGTGCTGATATAAAAAAATGGGGCTTTCCTGGCGGTGTGATGGAGTATGGTGAAAGTTTGGAAGAAACGGCCCTGCGCGAACTATATGAAGAAACAGGGTTATTAGCTATAGACTTAAAATTTATAGAAATCCTTTCTGGAGAAAAAGAATGCCATCAATATCCTAACGGTGATGAGATATTTGGTGTGACAGCAGTTTATACAACATCAACTGCAAGCGGCGATTTATCCATCAATGATGGAGAAAGCACAAAATTGAAGTACTTTTCATTAACCAATCTCCCATCTAATATGGTTGAGAAGTCGGAGTACATAATTAGAAAGTATTTTGCGGACAGTCAGCTTGTAAATGAAGGGGGAAAAGGTAGGTGAAAATTCTATTGCAGTCTTTGGCCGGAGCAACCGATGAGAAAATTTATAAAGATGGCTTTTGGGTAAATACCAAGTAATGAGCGATGAATATCATATAAATATTATTTTTGGCATAAAAGTTTAAAGTTGGATGACGAGGGTATACTAATGGATGTAAATAATTTCAAATGATAAAGGAGAACTTCTATGACACATGTATTAACTTTTTTCGAAGTCATGGAGATACGTGAATTGCTTTCCTTTAAGATAGCTTCCCTTACAAAAAGTAAGTTATTTTTCAATAATGTAAAAGAGCAGAATCGTACCGATGCTTTAAAAGAAGATATTAAACTGTCTATTCAGGAAATCGAAGATTTAAAAGATATATTAATTTACTCTGGAATGTAATTCGAATAGTAAAATGGAGGAACCTATTTAAATATGAGTTATTTAGAACGCTGCATCTACATTGCAAGCGTGTTTTTTTTGTTCATTTTCATGACTGATCATTGTCTATAGAAAAATCTTCACTGTAACTTTTCGTCCGGTAAACCGGTCTCATCGTGATAAAGGGGTAGATGAAATGAAACGGTTGGCAGCACGGGTCTTAGTTGGTGGTTTAGTTCTTTCAGGATGCCGGGATGTACAGGTAAATGAGTATTCTTCACAAACCACTAAGCAGGAGCCAAGCGAAAATGCATTTTCCCCATTGCCCAGGGCGGATGTGATTGAGAGTACAAGTTTCGGTGAAATAAAGAATATGAAACGGTTCCAGACATTTTTAGAACATGCCAATGAAAAAGAACCGGATCATATCCAGATTGTCCAGTTCACGACCGAAGGAGATCTGATTTCCCGAGATCTTCAATTTGATGGCTCTGAATACAAATCCGTCTTGAACAGTTCAAGGGATAGATATGGTTCGGGTGGTATAAGTGAGGTGGTTTGTTCTGAAATAACGACGATAGAAACAGCTGAAAGAATCGATTATCTGCTTGATGACTGTGAAGATACAGAAGAGATTGATTTACTGGTCGTCTGGAAATAACTGCCCAAGGTGGAGAGGTAATACCTTTCTTTGTTGCATTTACTTTATGGTCTTGCGGCTAAAATTCTTGTTCACTGATATAAAAAAGAAAACCCGAACGAATGACACGATTAAATGTGCCTCACGTTCGGGATATTTTAAATCTTATAGTTTCAAGCCGTTATTTGCACATTTATACTCAGCTTTTAGCAGCTAATGACTCGGCATGAGCCTGCTTTACTTCCTCAAGTAACGTGGCTTCTGTCAAAAGGCGGTAGCCGGTATTCGCCAATGCTTTTGCTCCGCGGATCAAAGCTTCGTCACCTTGCGGGGATTTAGCTGCTTCCCGGAATTCAACCGTGTGGCCGATCAAGTCATCCGGCCCGATTTTAATGTAAGGATGGGCGGTTGGAACGACGTGGCTGATATTGCCGGCGTCTGTCGAACCGATTCCGGTATTGCGGGAGGTCGCTACTGTCTCGCCGACAGCTTCAAGTTCTTCCCGCACTACTGCATCCAAAGGAGAAGTAATGACAAGATCTTTCACTTCGTTCTGGAACCGGACGATTTTGACGGTAGTTCCAGTGGCCAGTGCAGCCCCTTCAGCGATAGCACGTATTTTCGTTGCTGTTTCCGAAGCTTTTTTCCAGGAATCTCCGCGGATGTAGAAGCGGGCAGCGGCATATTCCGGAATGATGTTCGGTGCATCGCCGCCGTGGGTGATGATGCCGTGTACGCGGGCATCAGATGGCAGTTGCTGGCGAAGTGCGTTGATGCTGTTGAATAGCTGGAGCACTGCATCGAGTGCATTGATGCCTTCTTCCGGTGACCCTGCCGCATGGGCAGGTTTTCCGTAGAAATGAAATTCAAGCGGGTCAACAGCAAGTGAAGGCGTGGTTGTCGAAGATCTGCCCGATGGATGGATCATCAATGCGGCATCAATGCCTTCAAGCAAGCCGTGCTTTACAAAACTTCCTTTTGCGCTGCCGTTCGGACCGCCTTCTTCTGCTGGAGTTCCCAGCACGACAACGCGTCCACCGGTAGTGGCAAAGGTTTCAGACAGCGCAATCGCAGCCGCGACACTTGTCGTGCCGATAATATTGTGGCCGCAGGCGTGTCCAATGCCGGGAAGGGCATCATATTCAGCAAGATAGGCAATTGTCGGGCCAGGCAGTGAACTTTCCTTGCTGGCATAAAAAGCGGTGTCATGGCCGGCAACGCTGGCTTCGACGGAAAAGCCCGCTTCTTTCAGCAATGTAATGAGAGTGGCGCTTGCAAAAGCTTCCTGGTTTCCGATTTCGGGCTTGGCGTGAATTGCCTGGCTGGTTGCGATATATTGCTCCCGTTTTGAATCGATGGACTGTGAAATTGTCGTGTTTGCTTCCTTAATAGTTGTCATGTGGAATCCTCCTCAGATTTTATTGGTAGTCAACAAGCTCTTCTACAGTTATGAAAGTTGGAATTTGTGCGCCTTTTGTATGCTCGACAATAAAGTCAGCTGTATCTTCCTGCTGGTAAAGTTCTACGATTTTCAGGAAATCTTCGTCTTCCGCGTTTTCTTCGCTTGCAGCAATCAAGTTGATGTAAGGCGTAGCCGTATCACTTTCACGGGCAATTGGATCATCAGTCGGATTTAAGCCAGCGTCAACTGCAATTCCGTTGTTGACGATTGATGCCGCAACGTCTGCCATTGCACGCGGTGTTTGTGCTGCCACCATAGGAACGATTTCAAGATTTTTAGGATTTTCAATAATATGGTCAGCAGTTCCGGTCAACCCGGCATCGTCTGACAATTTGATCAAACCGGCTTCTTGAAGCAACAACAATGCACGGCCCATATTGGTGGCTTCGTTTGGAACGGCAATCTGTGAGCCGTCCGGAAGTTCATCGATCGAGTCGTATTTTTCAGAGTAGAGACCCATTGGGGCAATGACTGTAGAACCGATTGGGACAATGTCGATATTATGCTCTTCGACAAATTCGTCAAAATAAGAAATCGTCTGGAAAGCATTTAAATCGAGCTCGCCTTCTGCCAAGGCGATGTTCGGTGCCACATAATCAGAGAATGTAACGATTTCAAGGTCGATGCCTTCTTTTTCCGCTTTATCGGCGATGTAGTCCCAGATTGTCGTATCCGAACCGCTGATGCCAAGTGTGACTTTCCGGTTGCCGTCTCCAGCTCCTTCAGTTTCGTTGCCGCATGCTGCGAGTGTTAAAGCCAAAACGGCCAGTAAGAAAAGCGTTGTAATTTTTTTCATGTATGATTCCTCCAATGTTTTATTAAAATGAATTATTAACGACGGCGAACGCGCCTTGATAAAAGATTGCCACCGGACTGGACGCCTTGTACAAGGACCACCAAAATAGCTACGGTGACGACCATAACGAGTGTGTCGAAACGCTGGTAGCCGTAGGTGATGGCCAAGTCGCCGAGGCCTCCTCCACCAATGGCACCGGCCATGGCGGATGCACCGATCAAGCCGACGATTGCGATTGTCAAAGCCAAAACAAGCGAACTTAAGGCTTCCGGTATCAGGAAGCGGAAAACAATCTGGAATGGGGATGCGCCCATTGCCTGTGCCGCTTCGATAACTCCTTCATCCACTTCAAGCAGCGAGTTTTCAATCAGCCGTGCGATATAAGGCCCGGCGTAAAAAACAAGTGGAACAATCGCGGCTGCCGTTCCGATGGATGTGCCGACAATAATGCGGGTCAACGGAATGATGGCGACCATCAAGATGATGAAAGGGACTGACCGGAAAATGTTGATGATGACGTTCAGGACTTTTGAAACCGGTTCATTTTCCAATAGATGGCCTTTTCGTGTAACGACTAATAAGAGTCCCAGTATAAATCCGATTATTAGGGAGAACAGAAAGGCAACCCCTGTCATATAGAGTGTTTCCCATAAGGCTTCCAAAATCTGTTCGTTATCAACTAGCATAGTTCAGGACCTCCTCGACATTGACATTACCTTCCCGGATATCTGCCAGCGCTTTTTTGATCTCTTCCGCAGGCCCGGTGAATTCAACGATGAGATTGCCGTAGGGCGCGCCCTGTAATTCGGTGATGTTGCCGAACAGGACGTTCAGATCCAATTGATATTTTCGCGAGATACGGGACATCAGCGGCTGGCCGACCGATGTGCCTGTAAATTGAATTCGATAGATGGAATTTTTACGGCTTGGATTTTGTATCTGTTTCAGCAGCGATTCCGGCAGTTCATCGTTCATAACTGAGCGGACAAACCGCTGCGTAGTCTGCTGCTGCGGATTCGTAAACACGTCGAACACCGTTCCTTGTTCAATGACTTTTCCAGCTTCGAGCACGGCCACTTTGTCGCAGATTTCGCGGATGACACCCATCTCGTGGGTAATCAGCAGAATGGTGATGTTGTATTCCCGGTTGATGCGGCGCAGCAGCTCCAGAATCGATTGAGTTGTCTGCGGGTCAAGCGCGGAAGTGGCTTCGTCACAAAGCAGTACGGATGGATTGGTGGCCAAAGCGCGTGCAATGCCGATACGCTGTTTCTGGCCGCCCGACAACTGATCCGGATATTTCGTTGCCTGGTCGGAAAGGCCGACGAAGTCGAGCAGCTCTTTTACCTGCTCCTTGATTTTGTTTTTCGGCGTGTTTGCCAGAATGAGCGGCATCGCAACATTGTGGAAAACCGTTTTCGAATTCAGCAAGTTGAAATGCTGGAAAATCATGCCGATGTCTTTCCTTGTTTTCCGGATTTCCCTTGCCGATAAAGTGGAAATGTCTTTACCGTCTATCAGTACATGTCCGCTGCTTGGACGTTCCAACAGATTGACTGTGCGGATGAGGGAGCTTTTGCCGGCTCCGCTAAAGCCGATCACTCCGAAAATCTCTCCAGTTTCGACAGTGAGATCAATGCCATTCAATGCATGGATTTCCTGTTTCCCCGACTGATAGGTTTTTGTAACTCCCTCAAATTGAATCATTTGTACGCCTCCTCCAGCTGTGAATAATTTTGCAAATCTTGTGCGTACAGATCTAACTTTCCAAAAATGAACGAAAAAAGCCCTCTTTTTTTCTTAATCCATAAGAAAAAAAGAAGGCTTCGGAATGAAACCATCTCGTTCTCATCTTCCAAATGCAAAAATCGCATTTGCAGGAATTAGCACAGTTTTCGCATGAAGCGAATCCGCTGCCGAAACGTCATAGGGCCTGTCCCTCGGTTTCTCTGGATAAGAAAGTGATGTACGTATTTGATTTGTAATGACTACTTTAGATTCGTTTGAATTAAAAGTCAATACTTTTTATTTTATTTTTTTCAATTCTTTATTAATGATTGCCGGATAACTTTCTGGCAGACCACCGAAATCAAGTCATCTTCTGACAATGACAGCCTGGCTTCCCATTGTTTCATAACTATCGAAAAACGTTTTTTCAGGATAACTTACGCGTCCTTTAAGAGGGTCCATCACGTAGACTTTGCCATCTTCCCAGCCGTCCAGCACGACACTGTGCAAATTGCTGAAAGAAGGGTGGAAGTCGCCGGTCCCTTCAATGTACCAGCCGCCGGAAGTGACTGGAGGAGACAAGTCCAGCGTTACCCAGACAATGACCGGAATATTTCGGTCGGTGTAGGAAAGAATTTCTTCTCTGGTGCTGCCGCTGACATTTTCTGTGATTAATCGGCTATGTTTATCAGAAATAATGCCTTTGGACGCTTCCACGATAGGCTCAGAAAAAACATACCAGCCGCCGTTTGCCTTTCTTGGGTCTCCGGCATACGCTTGATGCGGATCTGGTCCAAATCGTTTACCGTTTTTGAATGTGAAGGGAGACTTCGGCAAGTAATCGTCTGCCATGGTCGTTTTGGAAACTTTGAGGCGGTAATGGTTCAGGACAGAAGTTAATGTCGTAATTTCACAGCCGTTGGGAAGTTCCGGATCCTGCATCAGAACCGGTACATCTATATGAATCGCTTCGCGTTCAATATAGGTTTCAATTGAGATCGGCAACGCATCCGGTTGATGAGTATAAAGGTTTTCTTCGGCCAGTTTCACGGCGCCGGAATCTGTATCTGCACGTACAATTCTGAGCCGATATTCTTTTCCATCCATCAAGGCTTCTGCTTTCATTTCACCGGCTTCATCCGATTTTAAAACATCAACCAAAGTACTTGTGCTGGTATCGACGATATACATCAGATAATTTTCAAGGGGCTGTCCGTTTCTGGAATTCGTCAACAGAAAAGCCTTTGGAGACATGCTTTGTTGGGATGATTCCAGCGCAAAGCCATCCGCCATGATTTTTTTGAGCGAAGTTCCCAGTGATGAGGGACTGAAGCCGATAATGAAAAAGGAAAGCGTAAAAAGCAATCCGAATCTTATAAGTTTATGGGATGTCTTCAAGATAACAGCTCCATTATTAGGTAAGTTGAAATATTACATCTGGGTCTTTCTTTTGTTTTTAGTCCAGATCAGCAGCAGTATGACAAGAGACATGATGGCGAAGCTGTACTGGTAACTGACTGAAACGGTGTGGATCAAGCTATACACGATTGCCACTTCAATAAAAACGGCAGGAATCTTTCCAATCGTGCTGGCAACCATAAATAAGGGACCGGAAATCGACGTCAAAGAAGCGCCCGCGGTCACCAATCCGGACGGAACAAAAGGAATCAGGCGAAGCAAAATGATTGTCCAAAACACCTGGCTGGTGGAAGACTTCTGAATCCGTATCCAGAACCGATGCTTCAGCCATCCCGGATCCATCTTTTTGAATCCGAAACGGTATAGATAAAATCCGGCAATCGCCCCGAAAATTTCGCCGGACAGCGAAAGCATTGTACCGAGAGTGATGCCGAAAGAATTGACATTAAGGCCAGTCACCAAAAAGCTGGGAAAAAAACCTATCGCACCAACTCCCAAATTCAACAGTAGCAAGAGCAAAAAATGGAGGATGGGAAATTGAGTAAGAATAGGATTGCCTCCTTCGGTGTAAAGATCGGAATGGTTGATTGACCTAATTATACAATGGAATAAACGGCATGGCTTTAAATTTGAAAAATACTTTTCAGGCTTTTTTAGAGGTGTTTTTAATTGCTTTACATACAACATTAATAAAATGAAAAATATTACTTTTTTATTTTATTAATGTTAAATAAAAGAAAGTACGCATATCAATAACTCATCCGGGTAAGCATGATGGTGTAAGACAATCTGTAAGTTGAAGGAGGAAATTTTCAATGAAAAAATCACTTTTTAAATTTACAGCTCCAGCTTTGGCAGTCGGTCTAGCTTTATCCGCACACGGTGGAGTTTCGGCCGCGGACAACAAAGCTGAAAAAGCGGAAGCAAAGGAAAATAAGGCTAAAGTCAGTCAAAGCTTTAAAAAAGGATCGGATGTTTCCCATCGCCTTGCGCCAGTTGAAAAGAAAGTATTCACCGTTAATGATATCCTGGTTGAACTTGGGATAGAATTGGAAGGCAAAGAAGCTTTGACAATTGAAGAATTTGCTTATTATCAAGAGCAGGTAGACTCAGTATTTGGGAAATTAGGGGCTGCTACAAACCAATTGGAAGCAGTTACGAAAAAATTTGATGATAATTCCGCTGAAGTGATCGAAGTGGAAGTGTCTATCAGCTCAGCTTATGCTGCTGCTCAATTAACCCAGGAATATTTGAATTCACTTGAAGTCGTAGAAGAAGTTCCTGAGGTTGATGTACCGGAAACACCTGAAGAACCAACAGAGCCGGAACCAACAGAACCGGTTACACCATAACAGAAAAAATTTCCCGGAATAATTGAGATAAGCTCATTCTTTATGGGAGCATGAGAAAGAATATGTTTAAATTATAAATGGGTAGGAATGGGAGAAGCTTCTTTTGAAGTTTCTTCTGTTCCTTTTTTATTGCTTAAGCTCAAAATCACTTGGGAAACTATTCTTTGAGCGACCATAAGCGCAAAATCGAGGACGAAAATTTTTGGCGATGATTGATAAAATGAAAGCAGAAGTATTGCCGGTAATTGGTTACAATGGACATAAGAATGAGAGCGGAAATTAAAAAGGAGGGAGTGAATTGGATGGCTGCAGAAACAACTTTCACGTTTGAAGAAATGTGGGAGAAAATCATGGCGTGCGACCGGAAATACGACGGGTTATTTTACACGGCAGTAAAAACGACGAAGATTTACTGCAGGCCGTCGTGCCGTTCCAGAAAGCCGAAGAAAGTGAATGTGGAATTTTACACAACGATTCAGGAAGCGGAGAGCCGGGGGTACCGGGCATGCAAAAGGTGTCAGCCTGAGACTGAACACTCTCCTAACGTAGAAGTGGTGCAAGGAGTGATTGCCTTATTATTAGCCAATCACAAACGCAAACTAAACCTGGAGGAAATAGCTGCACATGCGGGCTTGAGCCCTTCCTATCTGGATCGTGTGTTCAAGCAGGAAACGGGAGAAACGCCACGGTCGTTTCTGGAGAAGACCCGCGTTGATAAAGCGGCACATATGCTAAAGCATACCGAAAACACGAATCTGGAAATTTGCTACGAGGCAGGCTTCCAAAGTACATCGCATTTTTATAAAGCGTTCCGGCGCTCCAAAAACCTTTCGCCAAGCGGCTACCGAAAAATGACGAAGGAGCTGGAAAATGATTCCGAACACAGACAGCAGTTACGTGAGAGTTCCTGTGCCCGTTGAATTTAGTTTCGATGAATGCGTGGTATTCCTCAATCGGTCCGTCCAAGAGAATCTTCACCGCATACAAAATGATCAAATCATTAAACTGCTCGAACATCGGGAAGAATTGATCTTAATAGGCATCACGCATGATGAGCAGCATTTGCGAATTGAATTCCTGAACGGCAAACCTTCCGAAGAAGGGCAGCGGGCAGCCGCAGATTACGTATGGGAATGGTTTGATTTGAAGACGGATTTAGCACCCTTTTACGACATGGCAGCGGGGGATCCGATTTTACAGCCGATCGTTAAGCGTCATTTCGGATTGAGGGTCCTTGGCTTTCCCGATTTATTTGAAGCCATGGCTTGGGCAATCACGGGCCAGCAGATTAATCTGACATTCGCCTATACCTTGAAAAAACGGTTTGTCGAAGCTTACGGGAAATCAATTGTTTACGAAGACGAAATTTACTGGACGTTCCCTTCCTGTGACGAAATTGCGGCGCTTGCGGTGAGTGATTTGACGCCAATGCAGTATTCGGCGCGGAAAGCAGAATACATCATCGGCATTGCCACTAACATGGCGAAAGGAAATCTGGTGAAGGAAAATTTCACAATCGGAAAAGATGCGCAGACTGTGGAAAAAGAACTGGTGGCGATTAGAGGGATCGGTCCCTGGTCCGCTAATTATGTCATGATGAAATGTCTCGGCTTCACCTCGGCTTTTCCGATTGCCGACGTCGGTTTGCACAATGCGTTGAAATATCATTTGGAGCTGGAGAAGAAACCGTCAATAGCTGAAATCGAGCGCTGGGCTGAAAATTGGAGAGGGTGGGAGGCATACGCCACTTTCTATCTTTGGAGGAGTTTATATGAGTAAATTGCATCAAGTGGATTTTGAGTCGCCGATCGGCATCATGGAAGTAATCGGTACAGAACAAGGGATCTTGTCGGTTTTATTCACGGAACGCGACGAGTTGCTTTATCAGCCGCAGTCCGATACGCCGCAGGTATTAAATGATTGCCTACGGGAGCTGGAAGAATATTTTAAAGGTGAGCGCATGGAGTTCACCGTTCCCTATATTTCCGAAGGAACGGAATTCCAGGGCAAAGTCTGGTCGGCTTTGACCACAGTCGGCTACGCAGAAACCGCTTCCTACCGGGACATTGCCGTAAAAGTCGGAAGTGAAAAAGCTGTTCGTGCAGTGGGCAACGCCAACAGTAAAAATAAGCTGACCATCATTGTGCCGTGCCACCGCGTTATTGGAACGAATGGGAAACTGACGGGGTATGCGGGCACATTGACGAGAAAAGAGTGGCTGCTGAAGCATGAGCAGGCAATGAAAAATAAAGGCGTCATGTAAGTGATGGGCAAATGGATAGCTTATCAACAGGAAGGAACTTGCATAAAGTTTCTTCCTTTTTTCTGTGGAAAACTTTTATTACCAAAATTTAATTAAAGTTATCAACAGCTTAAGCACTTCTTTTTTAATTTTCAGTAAGGTGGGCAGATATTCAGAAAAGAATGGTAAAGTAAATTTAATAGAATGAGAAAGGTGTGGCGGAAATGGCTCAATGTTCATGGCCGAATAACAGTGAAACGATGCGATGAAGAGTGGTGCAGACCTACCCGGGATGACCGTTATATCTTTGAATTGCTGAACTTGGAAGGAGCGCAAGCGGGTTTGTCTTGGAGCATCGTATTGGCAAAACGGGACGCTTACCAAGCAGCTTTTAAAAATTTCGACGTTGCGTATTGCGCCGGGTTGAGTGATGAGGATTTGGCAGCAATAAAAGAACATTATAATGTTATCAAGCATTTTGCGAAGCTGAAATCGGTTCGCAGCAATGCGCAGGCAGCCTTGAAGGTTCAAGAGGAGTTTGGGAGTTTGGCTGATTTTTTGTGGAGCTTTGTGGATTCTGAACCGATCATCAATCAGTGGGAAGACAGTGCGCAAATGCCCGCTGAATCTCCTTTATCGGTTCAAATCAGCAAGGCACTGAAGAAACGCGGCTTCAAATTCGTTGGACCGGTTACCACTTATTCGTTTCTGCAGGCGATTGGAATGATAGACGATCATATTAAGACATGTGATTTTCATACTTCGAATCGGAAAAGGAGACTGTAAGTGATGGAGATTTCACTGAGCTTGCTTCAGGAATCGGATGCGGAAGAATTGTTGGAATTTGAAAGGATAAATCGAAGTTTCTTTGAAAAGATGGTGCCAGGAAGAGGCGACGATTATTACCAGTGGGCGGCTTTTTTAGAGAGGCATCGGGAACTTTTGGAAGAGCAGGAGAGAGCTGTTTGCCGGTTTTATTTGGTTAAAGATCCTGACGGAAATATTGCAGGACGGATTAACTTGGTCGATATTGATGCAGCAGCGGGCACGGCAGAAGTCGGTTTCCGACTGGGAGAAAATTACGGCGGAAAAGGACTCGGCAGCAATGCCTTACACCTCCTTTTATCCACCGAATCTGATTTGAAACAGATTCATGCAAAAACGACGACTGTGAATAAGTCATCTCAACGAGTTTTGGAGAAGAATGGATTTATCCACATGGGGATAAGTGACGATGAATTTGAAATGAATGGTGAGAAGATGAGATTTGTACGTTACCTGTGGGTAAGTAATTAAAATTAATGGGGACGGAGGAATCGAATGGAAGAAGGTAATAGTGAAGAAAAGCTGGTCGGCGGAAATGTCTCTGACGTTTACCGGTTAGGAAAGACGGTAAGGCGGGAAATGAAGCCGGAGAGTCCCCAAATTCATCAGCTGCTGAATCACTTGGAGAAAAAAGGCTATCATTACGCGCCAAAATTCTTAGGGATGGATGATAAAGATAGAGAAATTTTGACGTTTATCGAAGGGGTAGCGGGAAATTATCCGTTGAAAAAATATATGTTGTCAGATGATAGCTTGAAAGAAATCGGCAAGATGCTGCGGCTTTACCACGAGGCTGTGATAGATTTTCCTTTTGATGATAGTTGGCAGCCGCTCGATCTTACGCCCCAGCCGTTCGAAGTGCTGTGCCACAATGATTTCGCTGTTTACAATATTATCTTTAACGAGGGGAAGCCGGCAGGTATCATCGATTTTGATGTGGCTGGACCAGGGCCGAGGCTCTGGGATGTCGCCTATACACTGTACACCTGCGTTCCATTAAGCAGATACAACCCTACGGAAATTGGAGGGGAAAAAGTTTATTACGATCCTTTAAAGGATAGCGAGCTGACAAAGCAAAGGATAAAAATATTTTTTGAAGCATACGGTGAGAAAGTAGCGGAAAATGTATTGGAAATGGTCATTCTTCGCTTAGAAGGCTTATGTAAAACAATCGAAAGAAAAGCCGTTGAGGGTGATTCTGCTTTTCAGGTGATGATGGCTGAAGGGCATGTTGAACATTATCAGAAGGAAATTCACTTTATTCGTGAGAATAGATGGGACTGGATCTGATTTTAGCTCTAAATGGAAGCATCTCTTTGCGGAAATAACGATTATCGCTCATTTGAAATGCTTTCTTGATTCGGAAGGAGTCGAGAAGAAACCTGAATGCTGGGTTTCTTCTTTTTATTATGTGTAGCGGATTTCTATGAGCGGTTTTCGGAGTTCTATGATCACTTATTTGATTCTATGATCACTTATCGGATTCTATGATCACTTTTCAGCATTCTATGATCACTCGGCCTTATTTCGGCCGGTATTTTTACGGAATCTCACCGCTCATGAACAAAATGAGTCAATTCAGTAATTGAAGATATTAGGAAAGAGAATCTGTATTTGATGTTCCTTCGAAAAAGGATATGGAAGGTGTAAAATCCAAACTATCTCCGATCAATTTTTTAAATAAAGTCACTCCATCCCATTCTTTCAATTTCTTGAAGAGAAGGTGCGGTAACGAATGATGTATCATCGTGTATTCCGTTTTTATTATTCCATACATCAGTGATGGCCTTCCATTGTGTTTCACATTCCTCGCAAAGAAATAATAAGTTATTCGTTTCTTTTTCTCTTACGATTTCTACCCACCCCTGTGAACAAACCAAACACCAGGCAACTTTGAAATTATATGTCGGATACATAAATATCAAACCTTTCAATCACTCTGAACATTCTTCGAAATGTAACCGATGAACAAAAATATAAATCCGATAACGCAGGTGACAATAGCGTATCCAAAACCGGCCACTCCTCCTGCAATGCCATCACCTGTCAGTGCTCCAACTATTCTAATTCCGAGAAAGAGAACTATGACGGGGAGTAAGAAAGCCGTGATATAACCGGCATTAATCCACCTGTTCCGCTTTTTGCCGGCGAATTTACTGACACCAAAACATAGCAGGATTACATAAGAAACGAAAATTAGAATATCCACGAAAGTTCCTCCTTTTTTTGCTGGAAAAAGATTAATTATAAAGCAGGTTTTAAAACAGTTGATTCTCTTATAAAAACTTATAGGTTCTTAATGCAATTGTTATTAAATGGTATAATCAGTATAAAACAAAATGACGGAAATTTCTGCATTTATTGATAATGCGGTCCAATTGACAGATAGATTGAATGCGGAGCAGGAGAAATAAAAGTATTCTTGAGTTGAAGGTTGGTGGAGTGGCTAGATGGATTACATAAAGAATTTGAGATCTATGGTAGGGCATGAAAAAGTGATTATGGTAATTGCCGGAGCTTTCGTATTCGATTCCGACAAACGGCTTCTTTTGCAGCAGCGCTCTGATACCGGTGAATGGGGATTGCCGGGCGGATTTATGGAGCTGGATGAAACTGTCCAAGACACAGCTCGAAGAGAAGTATTTGAAGAAACCGGACTGCAATTGAAAGAGTTGGAGCTGTTCGGCATTTATTCGGGTCCGAAATATGATAAAACCTTCAAAAATGGTGACCAGGTTGCCATGGTGCAGATTTTATTCACTTGTCGAAATTTTGGTGGACAATTAGTTGAACAGAATGAGGAATCATTGAGCAATAAATTCTACAGTCTAACGGAGCTTCCTGAGAATCTATTCTCGGATCACTTGGACTTCTTTAAAGATTTACAGTCACGTCAGCAGCTGCTGATTCTTAAGTAGCGAAAAATTTTGTTTACCCTTTGGTTGTTGCACTCCTGCGAAAAGCAAGGGTCAGAGGGATGACTCCTTTTGTCGCTCTGCAGCAAGTTAATCACGAACATGATTTTAAGAACCAATATTAAAGAATTATTCAATTGAATACTCGAAGAAAGAAGGTCCGCCGATGAAAGAAACGATCCGCAGCCACGAAGACTTACTGGATATGCTTGATTCATTATTACGGGAGCCCACTGGATTTTGGAATGAGTTTTATGCCAATCGCGCGAAAGGTATTCCGTTTTTTGTGAATAAACCGGATGAAAATCTGGTGGATTATTTCAATAAAGGCGTTTTCCATCCTGGGAATGTATTGGAACTGGGGAGTGGTCCTGGGAGGAACGCTATTTATTTCGCCGAACAGGACTGTAAGGTAGATGCCGTTGACCTTTCAAAAGAATCGATTGACTGGGCAAAAGAAAGAGCCGAAGAGCGACACTTGGAGATTAACTTTATTCAAAATAATATTTTCGATGTGCAGATTGACGAAGGGACCTACGATATTGTCTATGATTCCGGCTGTTTCCACCATATCGCGCCTCACCGGAGGAACAACTACATAGAACTGGTGGGAAATGCGTTGAAGCCGAGAGGCCATTTTGCTATTACTTGTTTTATTGAAGGCGGAGAATTGGGCGGTTCGGATATAACCGACTGGGAAGTATACAGACAAAGAAGTTTGAATGGCGGTTTGGGCTTCACAGAAGAAAAGTTGCGGGATATTTTTGGGAGTTTCGAGCCGGTTGAGATTAGAAAGATGAGAAGAGCTGAAGAGGCAGAAGAAGTTTTCGGTGTCTCGGGCTTATGGACGGCTTTGTTCAGGAAAAAATAAAAATTATAGCGCAGAGAAGAGACTCGAAGGCTGGGTTTCTTCTTTTTTATTAGGAGCGGGAATTTCTATGAGCGGCTTTCGGGTTCTATGATCACTTTTCAGCATTCTATGATCACTCGGGCTTTAATTAACCGAAATTTCCACAAAATATTCCTGTTAGCGAACAAATTGGACCAACGGATGAATTCAAAATGGGATATTTAGGATATACTGGTTACTGGGAAGTCAACTAACTCAAAATTAAAAATTTTCATATACATAGGGAACGAAGAGAAGAAAGGGTGAAGGAAATGAAAAATTTTATCTGTACGACATGCGGAGTGCAAGCAGAGCAGTCGATGGCGGAGCCGGATACTTGCACGATTTGCAATGAAGAGCGGCAATATGTCAGTCCGAGTGGACAAGCTTGGACCACCTTGGAAGAGTTAATCCAGGCAGAAACATATAAAAATGAGATTGTGCTGGAAGAAGCAGGGCTCTACAACATTTCCACTTCGCCGAATTTTGCTATCGGCCAAACAGCTTATCTGGTGCAGGGGAAGAACTTTAATTTATTGTGGGACTGTATCACATATATCGATCCGAAGACAATTGGGGAAATAAAGAAGCTCGGCGGCATCGACGCCATTGCGCTGTCGCATCCGCATTATTATTCGACGCAAGTGGAATGGGCGGAAGCATTCGATGCACCGATTTATATCCATGAAGATGATAAGGAATGGGTGATGAGACCGAGTGACAGGATCATTTTTTGGTCAGGCGAATCGCTCGAATTGGCGGAGGACATCGTTTTGCATCGTGTAGGCGGGCATTTCAAAGGTGCCGCTGCAGCACAATGGAAAACTGGGAATGATGGAAATGGTGTGTTGCTGACGGGAGATATCATCCGGGTAGTGGCAGACCGCCAGTGGGTGACGTTCATGTACAGCTATCCGAACTTCATTCCGCTGCCTGCATCGATTGTTGAGAGGATGGCCGGGCAGCTGGAAGGAATATCGTTTAATCGACTGTATGATGCTTTTCACCGAATTGTGCAGGAAGATGCAGGCGCGGCGGTGCAGCGGTCGGCGAAGAGGTATGTGGATGCGTTGAATGGTGAGCTTTTTGATACTTGAATGTTGAAAGAGCATAAACGACTTAAGAGGAGGTATAGATGACCGATGAAATTCTACAAATCATCTCTTAGTAGTCTATTGCTCATGGCGTTACTTTTAACCGGTTGCAATAGTGGCGCAAATAATACTGAAAGTGTCATAGCGAGTGAAAAGACATTGCCTTCTAATACTGATGAGATTGCATTTCAGAGAGAGACGACGCCCCGTTTTCATTTTATGGCTAGAAGAGCGGTGGACCAGTCTCAGTTTGAGCAAACCTGGGACATGTATGGATTTAAGGGGGAGAAGCCGAATGTGGATTTTGAAGGAAAAGATATCCTTTTCATCGGAGTTCATGAGTCCGGTACTTGTGCTTTAGAGGTGGGAAATATTGAATGGTTCAATGATAATACGATGCAGATACCACTAACAGAACCGGATTGTGCCTGTACTGCAGATGCCACCCCAAGAACGTTCGTTATTGAAGTTGATAAAGAAAAGTCCAGCGAGCTGGAGAATTTAGTGATTGTCCAAAGTGGCATAGCAACAACCGTGCCATTTGAAAATTAGCAGGGGTTGCAGAAACTCTGGAATCTTCATACTGTTTAAATCAATGGTTAGAGTCTAATAAGAAGTTTACAGGTTAAAATAAGTGTTGGGAATAATACCGTAAATCTTGTAGTCAATAAAATATAGAAGTAATTCGAACGGGGGAAATGTCATGATATCTAAAGAACATAACACTCAAACACTCTACACAACACCGAAACATATTGTCTCAGCTGCTACGATTGTATTGAATGACGCAGGTGAAATTTTATTGATCAAAGGTCCGCGCAGAGGATGGGAAATGCCGGGCGGCCAAGTGGAAGAAGGGGAATCGCTGAAAGATGCAGCGATCCGGGAAACGAAGGAAGAGTCGGGCATCGATGTTGAAATCGTGAAGTTCTGCGGTGTATTTCAGAATGTCGAAGGATCCATCTGCAACACTCTGTTTTTGGCGAAGCCAATTGGAGGAACACCGACAACGTCATCAGAAAGTCTGGAAGTGGGATTCTTTCCGCTAAGCGAAGGACTGGAAATGGTGACATGGAAAAATTTCCGGGAAAGAATCGAGTTTTGCTTAAATGAAGAAGAGCATCCGTTTTACGTGGAGTTTTGAGTTTTGACAGGGAAACTTACTGAACGCGCATATCTTTTTTTAATCGCGCATAAAAACTTCTAATCGCGCACAAATTCTCCTAACCGCGCATAAAAATTTTTAATCGCACGCAAATGAAAATAATCGCACGCAAGCAGACCCGGATCGCACGCAAACGGAAGCTAACCGCACGCAAATCCTTCGGACATACAAATTCCGCCTTTTCCAAAGCCGCAAAACCCAAATAAAAGCTTTTCGCTCAGCGAAAAGCTTTTATTTAAGCCAAAAAAACGCCTCAAACTAGGAAAAGACATCTTTCAGCGATTGTTTTGACGAGATTCGGATAAAAAATACGTAATTTTTGAAACCATAGCTCCCTCACTTACGTTAAAGGGATACACAAATGGAACAAAAACAAAAAAGGGGGGGAGACAGGTGTCGGTGAATGTGGAAATGGGGACGTATGAAATAACAGATACCGAACAGTGGCTGGTGAATATCATGGATACATACGGTGACCGGCTGACGAAATTAGCCTACAGTTACATCAAGGATTGGGGGACCGCGCAGGAAGTGGTTCAGGATGTTTTTTTGACTTGCTATAAAAAGCGTGAAAGCTGCGAGGAAATGGACTATTTCAAGGCGTGGATCTATCAGATTACGATCAACCGGTGCAAGGATGTGCTGCGTACCGCTTGGGTGAAGCGGGTCGTCGTCAATAATTCTTTATTCCAATTTATCAATGCACAGGACCGGACGCCGGAGCAGGAGTCCGTCCGCCAGCAATCCAATAACAAACTCGTCGAGAACATCCTGTCCCTCCCGCTGAAATACCGGGAAACGATTCTTCTTTATTATTATGAAGAGCTGAGCGTCCAGGAAATCAGTGATTTATTGAAAATGAAAGCCAACACCATCAAAACCCGTTTGAAGCGGGGAAGGGAAATGCTGGGCGATACATTGGAAAGAGGTGATTTTGATGAAATCTAAACTGACCGATGTCCGTAAATTGATGGATGACAGTGTGTTCGAGGGTGAAAAGTTCACGGACAAGCATAAACAGCAGGTGCTCAGCCGCATTACGAAGGAAGCACGAAAAGTGAATTGGGTGCCGCGATCGTTAAGTGTCGTGTTTTCACTCGTTCTGATTGTTTCGGTGGCTTACCTGTTAAACAGTATATTGAACGAAAATCCTGTGCAACAGGGCAATCCGGATGGGGCAGAGCAGCAAACGCCGCAGCAGGAACCGGTTGAATCGGTGGTGCCGCCAGTACTTGAGAATCCAGAAGCGGATGAAGAAACTGAGGTTGTACCAATTGAAGAAGAAAGCGAGATAGCTGCAGACGGGGTATTCGAATTGACTCCGGAGGAATTGGCGGCCTATGAAAATTACAGTGCGGATTTCGATACTGCACACTTGAAAGATCTCGATCCAATCAGTGTGGCGAAGTTATATGTATGGGCAGGATACAATCAAAATTATGAAGTGGAATATGAATTATTTACGGACCGCGAAGAATATATCATGTGGAGCAAAGAAGAGCATTTGGCTATTCCTGATGAGCACAGAGCCAAACCTGAAGATTCTATTATATTTTTCAGGAATATTGATGCTGGAGAATTTTATACTGGGGATGATCCCTTCGGAGGGGTATCTTTTCGCCATGCAGATGGCCCTGAAGGAAAAGCAAGAATGAATATGATCCAAAACGTAGACGGCATCTGGCAAGTAGGTTTCATCCCGTTGCAATAATTCCAATAAGATTCGATGAGTCGCTCCAAGCCATCTGATTCCAGGTGGCTTTTTTAATGAAATAAATTAAGTTATTTTATTGCGCTGAAACTTTTCCAGACCCCAAATGCTCTAACGGTTGAAAGGAGGGTGAAACGTGGAAGATTTGGCCTTGGTAAAAAGAGCGATAAAAGGAAATGAAGCAGCTTTTGAGAAGCTGGTGAAAAGTGAAAGTGAAAAATTATATAAAACGGCTTTTTTATATGTCCGCAATAAAGAAGATGCGCTGGACGTGCTGCAGGAAACTATTTGCAAGGCGTTCACGACAATCAATCAGTTGAAGCAGCCAGAATATTTCAGCACCTGGCTGACGCGAATATTAATCAATACTGCTTATGATCTCTTGAGAAAGCGAAAACGGCTGGTGCTGGATGAAGATTTTATTCGTGAAATGCCCGATACGAGCGGGAAAGATATTGAGAACAAGATGGATCTCGTGAACGCGATACATAAGTTGGATGAACGGTACCGGACGGTCATCATCCTGTTTTACTACCAAAGTCTGTCGATACGTGAGATTTCAGAAGTAATGAAAAAGCCGGATAATACGGTGAAAACCTATCTGCGACGGGCGAAAATAGAACTGAAAATGATCATCGGAGGAGTGGAGATCAATGGACGAAAAACAGTTTGAAAAGGAAATCAGCAGAATCGAAGTGCCACAATTTGAAGTGTTTCAAGCGATCGATAAAGGAATAAAAAACGGAAGAAAAGCGAAGAGGGCAAGCAAAAGGTTCAATGCGAAGGCCATCGGAGCGGTAACATCTGTGGCGGCGTCTGCTTTCCTTGCATCCGGCTTAGTATTCGCTCCTGTTTCAAATGTGCTGGCCGCAGTTCCGGTTATCGGCTCCTTCTATGAGAAATTCGGTTTGCAGATTGGAGCTGAACTGGAAGAAAGCGGCTTGATCACGCAACTCAATCAGGCAGCATCCAGCAATGGGGTTGATGTCACTGTAACCAGCGCTTATTACGACGGCAATGTAATGGGAATCACTTTTGTGGCTGAAGGAGACGGGGTGGCGATGGATCTATCTAAAGATGTCGGACCGGAATCGGGCTATAGTTTCCATCTGTTCGATGGAGACGAACAAAATCAATGGACTTCAGCGATGACGGGGTTGGAAGAAACAGAAGAAGGCTATACGGCGGCAATGGAATTCTATAAATCTGAAGCTGATTTGCCGGCAGATTTCAACTTGCCTCTGACTTTCAATTCTATTGGAGGAGTGAAGGGTGAGTGGAAATTTGATATTCCGCTCCAGCAGATATCTGCGGAAACAATCCTGACAAATGCGGAAAGCCAGCTTGAAAGCACAGCTTACTCGCTTCATATGGAATCCATAGTGAAAGGGAAAGCGACGACCATGCTGAATTATGAGACGAACTTACCGTTAGACGGAGCAGGTGACGAAATAAGGCTCACTGTTTTTGACGATCTTGGAAACCGTCTGTCGAAAAGCCATGCAGATGTGCTTTCAGAAAGCCAAAACGGAGACGGAATCCAGCAGGATGTCCGCGAACTGTTCAGCAGCAAAGTTGATGACGAAGCGAAATACCTGCTGGTCCATCCGGAAGTGGTCAGGTACGAAGAAGAGACTATTCACGCACTAGATAGACTGTCTGCACCGTTTACAGTGGAAAGCGAACGATTTGATCACAGTCTTTTAGTCAATAGCGTTGAGCAAGAGGACAACCAGGTAATCATCGATTATACGATTCAAGATCTTGAAGAAGGCGCGCTGCGGGAAGACTTGATCCAGAACTTTGCAGACTTTATTGTGCTTGTGAAAAGCGATGATGTTGTGTTGGATGAGGCCGGAGAAAGAGACTTTGGCCAATTGATGGAAAACAGAATCCAAGGTGAGGCTGCGAAACAAGCGAATGATGAACCGTATCGTTATCAATCCACTTTCACGGTCGATAAAGACTTCAACTTGGACGATTATTCATTAATGGTTCCATTCGGCACATTGAGTTCGAACCAGCCGATTGAGATGGCTCCGATTAAAGTTGATTTGACTGGAAAATAAAAATTGTGGCCAATAAATAACACCCGACTCCGAGAGGTTCTGGAAATCCTCGAAGTCGGGTGTTTTGATTTTAAATGCTGATGTAACTTTAGACCCGAATTTCCGTCTACTGGGAATCATAAGGAAATAAAAATAAGGAGGCGGCATAAATGAAAAGAGAAATAACCTTACTTTTATTCGCGTTGATGGCAACTGTTCTCTTTGGATGCCAGCCTGAAAAAGAAGAAGTTAAAGCTGAAGAAGAAGAGATGGAAGGGTTGTTAGGAGAAGGTGAAATCGCAAAAGTTGAGCTGTCTGAAGTAAAAGGGATAAATCCCATTGTTTATAACGAAACAGATGAACTGGAGATTTTTCGACACCTTTTTTCAAGTGCAGACAAAGAGTTAGGTATCGTGAATATGGGTGACCCGGAATTTTATCTGAAAGTGGTCATGGAAGATGGAGAGAAGCGTTATTTGAATCTATGGCTTGGCGGCGAAGGGGAAACGGCTTCGCTGGTGAATATTGAAGATACGCACACGATTTATACGGTGACATTTGATATGAAGGAAGAGGTGGCTAAACTGTTAGGGAAATAAGAAAACTGCCATCTATCTTATGTGCGTGGAAGGGTCTATACGATATCTGGGCTTCTTCTTTTTGTTTAGTTTCATTACAGCAATCCTGATGTTTTTAAAGGATAAGAAAAGTGTCGTATATTAACCTGCTTTTCAGTTGAAGCTTTAATCGCTATTTTGTGCTCCGGAAATAAGCGGAATGGTATAGGGAAGCGTCCAATAAATAAGCGACTTAGGAAGATCAGAATTGATACCAGTTTTCTGGTGTCGATTCCTTTTTTATCTATAAAGCAATAAGTGCAAAAGTTGGTGTCAATAGTTGACCTCGTATTTGAGTATCGCCAAACATATTTCCATAATTTAGTGGTAAAATTAATTTGACTATTTAGTGTATTCTGCAACGAGTTTAAATTCGAACATGTCAAAGGCTGAGAATGGAGAAAACTAAAATGACAGTCGAACAAGAAATAAGAAATTTCCTTAAAAACTCAACTTTTTCGGGTTCAGTAATTATTGCAGAGAGAGATAAAGTGATTTTTAATGAAAGTTTTGGATTAGCCAATTACGAACTTGGTGTGCCGAACTCTGCTAAAACAAAATATCGGATCGGCTCCCTTACCAAGCTTTTCACAGCTACTGCAATTATGCAATTGGTGGAGAAACAACAACTTGACCTTGATTCGACTATAGACAAATACATAGCGGATTTTCCAAACGGAAATCTCATCAAAATCTCTCAATTACTTAACCACACTTCAGGGATTGCGAATCTTACTGATTCCCCCGACTTTCTGGAATGGGTAAAGAACTACTCTCCCGTCTCAGTAACCATTGACCGGTTTAAATATAAGACTCTCGATTTCCCGCCAGGACAAGGTTATAAATATTCCAATTCCGGTTACATCTTGCTTAGTTATATTTTGGAACTCCTTACAGGACAGGTTTACGAGCAATACTTGAAAGAGAATATTTTTAAACCGGTTAATATGAAGAATTCAGGTTTTGATAAGCAAGAGGAAATTATTGAACATCGGGCAGCAGGTTATAACATTCAAGCTAATGAATTAATAAATGCACCATATATCCACATGTCAAATCCATATGGAGCGGCTTCCTTATATTCCACAACAGAAGATTTATTTCTCTTTGACCAAGCTTTTCACAATAAGGAAATAGTTGGTCAAGAAAGTATCGATAAGATGATGCAGCAGGGATTGGGTGAACATGGATTAGGGTGGATGGTAAAACAGGAAGAAAATCAAAAAGTCGTTCATCATGGAGGAGGAATTCATGGATTCAGTGCCAACTACTTGAGGTATCTTGATTCTGAAATTACATTCATTTTCCTGAGTAACATCTTTTATTTAAAACAAGAAATAGCAGAGATTAGTAACACCGCTGTTAATATTGTCTTTTCTCATAGAATAGCCTAGAGATACACAAGCTTTCGAGCTTTGAATGGAGGGGAAACATGGCTGCAAGCTTCGATATTTTATTAAGGTTTTTTTATGTCGCACTCGGATTGATTTTCTTAAGCGCGTTCGTCGGGCTTTTTACTGAAGGAATTCAACTGGATGGATGGTTATTTTTATCAAATATTAGAGGGATTTTAGAGTCGCTTGCATCCCCGGACCTGCTTTCCGTTATAGGGCCGAATGGCAAGGAATACACGATTTTCCTGCAATTCTGGGATTATTATTTCTATTCATTGGCGATTTTTCTCTCGGCATTTTTGCTTGCCTTGGGAATGGGCATATTGCTGGCTTACTTTACTACATATCTTCCTGAAAACCGGTTTAATTCTGTTTCGAAGACTGTTTCTCTTTTGGAAGCCCTGCCGGATTTATTCATTATCATCGTCATTCAGTTTGGCGTCCTGTTTTACTTTAAGCAAACGGGGACATTGCTGTTTCCAGTAGCTTCCACTGGACAGAATAAATCCTATGTCCTGCCTATTCTGGCATTGGCGCTGATTCCATCATTAATGGTTTATAAAGTGATCCTGTTCCTGGTAAGAGACGAGCTTGGGAAACTGTACGTGAATCTGGCGAAAAGCAAAGGAATTACCAAGTCGACGCTTTTCTTTCGGCATATTTTGCGGAACATCACACCCAGCATATTCAGTCACAGCAAATCGATTCTGTTGCTGCTGTTATCTTCAATGGTCATTTTTGAACAGATTTTCAATATCAATGGCATATTTACTTTTATCATTACATATCCGGAGCCGGATATCATTGCGTTTACGCTAATTCTGTTTTACCTGCCGATTTTTCTGCTGTATGCCCTCTTAACGCTGATAATTGGGAAGACAACTGGCCAGAGATTGGAGTGGTAAAGAAATGTCGATGATTAAGCAGTTATTCAAATACAAATTATTTTTGTTCGGTGCTGTACTGATCGGCGGCACTTTCCTGGCAAGCCTGTTCTACTTGGTCTTTTTCAATGACCAAATCCCGTCGTCTCCCTTGCTCTACGATGAAAATGGGCGGCCGCTGCATGCCCCTTACAGCGGTTCCGTTTATCCGCCGTTTGGCACCGATGAATTTGGACGGGACATAGCGATTGTCATGCTTGTGGGTGCCAAATATACAATCGGCGCCGCTTTCCTGATTTCGTTGCTGCGTGTTGTGCCGGCAATTTTCATCGGAATCTTTATGCAGTTCTATTTGAAAGGAATAAAACGTCCACTGAAATCCATCGCCGACTCCCTCACTTATTTTCCGATTACGCTATTGGCTTTCCTTTTATTGAACTGGGTGAGTTTGAGAGGGGTTTTATATGAAGAAGGCGCGCCGCCTTCCAGTATTCAAATCATCATTTATGTCGCCGTGCTGTCGCTGATTTTCATTCCGTTAAATTCAGTGCTTATCGCGAATGAAGTGGAACTGATCTACAACAAGGAGTTTATCGCTTGCTCCCGTACTTTAGGAGCTGGAAAATGGCGCATTATCACAAAGCATATTCGTCCGTTTCTGGTACCCCAGTTGTGGATAATTCTCATTCGGGAATTTATCCAGACTTTAATTCTCATGTCCCATCTTGGCATCTTGAGCATCTTTATCGGCGGCGTGGTTTTCAAAGAAAATCTATTCGGAAATATGGAGCCTGTTTCCCTGTCCAGCGAATGGGCGGGAACGCTTGGCATGTGGTGGGGATATCTTTGGACCTCTTATCCGTGGATCGCTTTTATACCGATTGGATTGATTACGCTGCTGATTTTAGCCGCTAAAGGGATGCTCGACAGCCTGGAACATATGCTGGCTACAGAACAGCCGGTGCAGGTGGAGCGGGCGAAGAAGGAAGATGACGCATCGATGGCAAAGCTTGCTCCATTTCAATTATTGCGTATGCGGGATGATTAAAAGACGGGGAGATTTCTGCTGACAATAATGATGAGTGAAAACTCCGGCCAACTATTGAGAGAAAAACGAAAGGCCACCAGACGCAACGTACGCGTCCGGTGGCCTCCTGTCATTAAATTGAATACTATTATTCCTCATTTTCCAGATCTTCAATCAACTGATTCATCTTCGCAATTTCTTCACGCTGCGTCTTGATGATTTCGTCAGCCAGCTCACGCACACGCGGATCAGAAATATCCGCTCGTTCACTTGTCAGGATAGCGATGGAATGGTGAGGAATCATCGCTTTCATCCAGCCGACGTCTTCAATGAGAACCTGACTGCGGACAAGCCAGAGTGATAACGCGAATACCAATGCACTTCCGGCCAGGATCGCTGAATTGGCTTTTTTATTCTTGTACATCGGCCACATGAACAGCAGCATCACAATGGCCATAACAGAGCCCATGATCAAAGCCATATAAATTCTCGTTTCACTCAAGGTGACGTGTTCGAATTGGAAGACATTCAAAAACATCAGCCAGTACATCAGAAAAGTCGAAGTGGCGATCATGATACCGAATTTCAAGTAATTATTCATGTTGAATCCTCCTCATAAGATATTGGCAGGGAAATAAACCTTTATACTTTGTATACCATGCAGAGGTATGGATAAACGTATGGATTTCCTGGCTGGTTCCTTAAGCAAGGAGGAAAGGTATATAGTAAGCTGCAGAGCACCTATATTTTTCGAAACTTAACGACTGCAGAACCGTAGTAAAGATGAGGTGAAAAAGAATGGAATATATATTAAAGGAGCCGGAAAGGCAGATCTCAACAAAGATAATCAAAATTTGGCGGACTACAAATACAATCGGGCATGGGTCTTTCCTGCTCGGCTTTGGCGCGTTGCTTGCGGCAAGCCAGTTTTGGGAATGGTATAACTGGTTCAACATTACGCTTTACATACTGATTGGCATCACGGTCTTATCGGCGATTTTCAGTATCTGGATCGAACCTGTTTTCATCCAGCGCACCTGGCGCTATGAGGTGGATGAAAAATTTATCCAATTGAAACACGGCCGTTGGAATGTCGAACATAAAATCATTCCGATGGCGAAGATCGAATACGTCACGACTGACCAGGGTCCATTTCTCCGAAAAGCGGGCTTGTATTCACTGAACATCGGGACGACTGCTTCCAGCCATAAGATTCCAGCCATTCCGGAGGAAGAAGCGTTGAAGCTGCGTTCGCTGATCGCTTCGTATGCCAATGTGAAGGAAGATGATTCTTTTGAGTAATTCTCAAGAAGCTAAACGCTATCATCCAGCCTACCTGCTTGTAGAGCTGTTCGAATTTCTGCGCAATAGCTTTTTCTTTATTTTATTTCTGTTCATATTCAATTTCGACGTAACGTCAGGGTGGATTTTCTGGGCAAAGCTTGTGTTCCTGGCAGCTGCCGCATTTACAATCGGAAAAATCTTTTTGTCCTGGTGGCTCCATACTTATGAAGTTGACCACGCATCTATAACCTTGCGTGAGGGTATTTTCGTCAAGAAAGTGCGGACCATTGCGTTCGACCGGGTCCAGAACAAGAAAACGTCGACTTCATTCATACATAATTGGTTCAAGTTAACGTCTCTGACACTTGAAACGGGAACATCCAATGAGGAGGCATCTGTGCGCTTTCCGGTTTTGAAAAGACAGGAAGCTGATGCGATAATTGAGATCATTGAAAAAGGGACGGCTGCAGAAACGCCGGTATCTGAATCAGAAGAAGAGGAATCGGACGGTTCATTGCCGATACGGCCAGAGAAATCAGCACGTGTGGAATACTTCCGTTCAACGAAAAAGGATATATTGCGCGCCGCGTTCACATCGCTCAGTTTCCTTGCCATCTTCCCGATATTATTGACATTGTATTTTCAAATCGATGAATTTTTCTCGCTGGAAGACGATGCGGAAAACGCCGTCCTCTATTTTGCGGATCATTTATGGCTGCTCACTCCGCTGTTTATTGTAGCCATCCTCATTTCCTCGGTCATCGGTTATGTGATCACCACGATCCGTTACGGCAATTACCGGATTGAAGCGGACCGTGACCGCATTTACATTACGCGAGGTTTAGGGCAAGTTCATACGTTTTCCATCCAGCGCAATAAAGTACAGGCGATTCAAATCGAACAGCCATTGATGAAGCGCATCTGGGGAATAGTTGAAGTCAAGTTGATCAGCGCGGAAGCCGTCAGTATAGGCGATGAGCTCGCTACCAATTCGCTGTATCCATTTATGAAGACAAAAGAGGCTTATGCTTTGCTTGGGGAGTTGCTGCCGCAGTATACGGTGCAGGACAACCTGACACGTCTGCCGCGCAATACAATTTGGCTGAAGCTGCTGCGTCCATATTACGTGACAATTATCGCCGCTGTCGCTTTATGGTTCTTCAGGCCTTCGCTCTTGTGGATAGCGGCTATCCTCTTCGTGATAAGCCTCGTCAGCCGGCTGTTCGATTATCTGTTCACGCGTTATGCGCTGGAAGGCGATTCGATTCAGATCCGGACAGGCGGGTTCACAACGACGACCTTTATCACACGCCGTGAACGGATACAGGAAATTGAAGTGAGCCAATCCAAGCTGCAGCGCGCTTTCGGCGTTCGGAGCCTTGGATTCACCAACCGCGCGAAGCCGATTCACGTCAGTTCGATCCAGGACGTGCCGGACGGCCTGGGCAATAAGTTTAAACATTGGTTCGTTCAACGTAAAGTTAAGTTCGAATAAAAATAAAATATTTTTGTATCTGAACCTCGTTTACACATTTTCTTTTTGACTTTAATCCATCTTTTTTCCAATACAAGAAAGTAAATACTGGGGGAGTCTAAAAGATTTTACTTTTTTCAGAAAAGTGATAATATAGCCGTACAATACAGAAGGAGGGATGCCGATTGTCGCTGCCCTATTTAAAAGAAGCCATAGAAAATGACGATAAAGAAAAACTGATTCGCTATGTGCGGCTGCATTTTGGCGATGGAAATGAGGAAGCTGGGAAAAAAGAGATAGATAAATCCTGGATAGAAGCGTTAAAATTATTGCTGGATTCGCCTGAAACAGATCGCGAGTTCATTTTTGAGACATTGGAGAATAAAGATGCTGAGACTTTGGCTCATTTGTACTTTAGCCTCCATTTCTACTTCATAAAAAGATCGGGGGAATGGATTCATGACGGAAATCTTTAAACAGAAGCAATTGCGCACAGAAGTATGGAACACGGTGAATGAAAGGTATCCTGGCTCCATGATCTCAAAAGATGATTATGTTCCATTATCGTTTTTAAAAAAGCCGCTTTCCGAGTCCAAGCTTACGTTTATAAGCACATCAGGTGTGCAACCGGTGGGAACGTTGCCTTTTGATACAGTCCACCCTATTGGAGACTATACATACCGGAAAGTGCCATCCAGTTTGAAGCCTGATGAATTGGAAATTCATCAGCTGAAGTACCCGACAGTGGGAGCAAATCAGGACATTAATGTGATTTTTCCGATTGAACGTTTGCAGGAACTGGCTCAAGATGGCGTGATTGGCGGCCTGACTGAGAATTTCTTTTCTTTTATCGGCTATAATATGGACCCCGAACAGCTCGAACAGAAGCTGGCGGAGGATATTGCAGATGCTGCGGTAAGAGACCATGCGGATATCGCTTTGCTTAGCCCTGCATGACCGATTTGCCATCAGTCTGTCGCGCTCGTGCAGCGCGCTTTAGAGCGAAGAGGAATTCCTACTGTTTCGCTGACAGTAGCCCTTGATATAACCGAAAAGATTAAGCCGCCACGCTCCATGTTCTTGCCTTTCATGATGGGACATCATTTTGGAGTACCGTATCATAAAGAGCTCCAGCGTGAAATCATCCTCGAAGCGCTTGAACATATGGTCGAGGCCAAAGAAAGCGGAGAAGTGAAGTTTCCCGATTTCAGCTGGACTAAAGCAAGAAAAGAAGGGATTGCGATTAAGCGATCACTTGGGTTGAAGTAATTTTTGCTGAAACGGATAGATAGAATAACTCAAGAAATGATTGATATAGTGTAAAAACCCAGTTCACAGTGAACTGGGTTTTCTTGTGGCAGGAAGGTATGTGCGCCAGTCTTCTTGCGGCTGGTTAAGTAACCAAAAGGTCTGCCAGAATCTGATGGAATTGCAATTAGCGGCCGATTTTACATAAAACGTTTGTATAGAAATGGAACAAGGGTATTGTTGTTATAAGAATTTAAACTTGGATTACATCTAGATTCCGCTGTTCTGACTGTTTAAGAACTGAAGGGAGGTCAATGTTATCTTTAAATTGATCAAACAAGTAATAAGGATTAATACAGCTAAAGTTGTCGTGTTTGCCGGCCTTTTTTATATCGCCAGCGCTTATATTATTTATTATATCGAACCCGAAACGTTCGGGAGTCCCTTTAATGGCTTGTGGTGGGTTTTAACAACAGTCACCACTGTCGGTTTTGGTGATTATTCTCCAGTTACAGTGCCGGGCAGGATATACGGGATGTTTCTGTACTTATTCGGGATTGGCCTGGTTGGTATTATACTTGGGAAAATTGTGGATTCATTCACTTATTATGGGAGGCTAAAAATGGAAGGAAAGCTGAATTATACTGGCAAGAATCATTTTTTGATTATCGGATGGTCAAAAAACGTTGAAAAGACCATAATAGAACTTCTGCTGAACAGAGGTATTGAAAAAGATGTGGTGCTGATAGACGGTCTTAAAGAATCTCCTTTTAAGCATGAACGGTTTCATTATATCCAAGGGAACCCTACTGAACCGAAGATATTACAGCAGGCGAATATAGAAGAAGCGGAGTCTGTGGCAGTTTTTGCTTCTGACTACGATTATGAAGTACAGGCTGACGGCAAGACGCTTCTCATTGCGTCCGCAGTGGAAAGGTATGCGACAGAAAGAGGGATCGATATATATACCATAGCTGAAATTACACATAAAGATCATATCGGGATGTTCAGGCATGCTGACGTCGATGAATTCGTACTGTCCAGTGAATCGTTCCCTCAGTTAATGACGAAGTCGCTGATGCATCATGGAGCCAGTCGATTATATATGCAATTGCTCAACCACGCATATGGAGAAAATATTTGGGAAATTGAGTCGAAATCATCCTGGAAAACATATGGTGACGCATTTGAATCGTTATTGCAACAAGGCGCTAATTTGATAGCAGAAGGCCATGACCTTAGCATAGTCCGCCGGCTGGGGGATCCGATTCCGGAAGGGGCCCGCCTCTATGTGATTTGTGACCAGGCGACTTATGAGAAGTTAAAGTTAATGGGACAATAAAACCAGGGATTTTGTAAGTATGATAGCAGAGAAAGTGCCTGCGGGTTATGGGGCGCTTTCTCTTTTTTAAATCTCTGAAATTTATGCTGGAACCGTAAAAAGAATGACCTTAAAAGGCAAGACTAAAAATCTTTTCTGATCTATGTTATAAATGAACAGGAAACCGGCAGGTGAAACAAAGCAGATTCAGGTTGCTGGATTGCCTGAAGGAATGAAAGGATTGATTTTTTGTTTGATTATAAGAGTATAAACTGGGAAGGGCTGCTTGTTGATGCAGGATTGATTGCAGCTCAGATAGTTGGAATCGTGATTGCATTCTTTATCGTAAGAGCAATCGGCAATAAAGTGATTAGCCGCTTTTTCGGTAAGTTACTGAAAAAAGGCGACGTTACAAAAGGCCGCGCTTTGACGCTTCAAAGCTTATCGGAAAACGTTTTTGGCTATGTGTTGATATTTATTCTCGTAGCTACGATTTTCAGCATATTCGGATTGTCCGTCGCGAGTTTGATTGCCGGAGCCGGGATTGTCGGGTTGGCAATTGGCTTTGGTGCACAAGGACTCGTCAGCGATGTCGTCACCGGCTTCTTTTTATTGCTGGAGAAACAGATTGACGTCAATGATTACGTAACGGTGGGAAGCATCGACGGCATTGTCGAAGCAGTTGGGTTGCGCACAACGCAGATCCGGAGCTTTGACGGAACGTTGAACTATATTCCGAACCGCGACATCACCACTGTCAGTAACCATTCGCGCGGCAATATGCGCGCACTAGTGGATATCGGGGTGTCTTACGACGCGGACATCGACAAGGCAATTGCAATCATTCAGGCAGCATGTGAAAATGTCACCTTGGAAAACGAAACGATTGTAGAAGGTCCGGATGTCATTGGCGTCCAGGGGTTTGGCGCATCCGACGTCACTTTACGCATCATCGCTAAAGCGAAGAACGGCGAGCAATGGGCGGTCGAACGCCAATTGCGCAAAGCCATCAAGGAAGCACTGAATGCAAACGGCATCGAAATTCCATTCCCGCATCAGGTGACTATCCATAAGAACCTGGAGATGGCTGAACAAAGGTAGGGCAATACAGAAATAGGCTGTACAGGAAGTTGAACGAGGCTTCTTGTACGGCTTTTTAGTTTGAAAGATTTTATTTCATTTGGAATTTAAAATTTTACATAATATTGTTCACCTTTCCTGAAGAAGAACGTTTATAAGAGGGGAGGCCGGTGAATGAGCGATTCGATGATGGACCAAAAATTATATGATTACTTAAAGATAGTGAAGTCCTATTTGATGAAGATGGGTGCTTCAAAAGAAGATGCAGAAGATATCGTTCAGGATACCGCGTATAAATTCATCCTCTACATAGATTCCATCAACCATAAAAATGTGGAAAGCTGGCTGTTCCGCGTTGCAGTCAATGGTTATTACGATTTATACCGCAAGCGATCGCGGAGGCAGGCGATCGATCTGAAATTCAATTATCAGCAATTGTTCGAAGAATTTACGCCGGAACAAGCGGTGCTGCAGAACGAAACCCGGGAAGATGTAGACGGCGTATTGAAAAAGTTAAAGCCGAAGCATCAGCAGGTGCTGCTGTTAAAATACAGCCTGGATCTGGCAATACGTGAAATTGCTGAGCTTTATGAAATGAAGGAAGACTCGGTCAAAACGACTTTGTACCGAGCGCGTAAGGAATTTGTGAAAGAGTACAGGAGGCAAAGGTATGAAGGATAAAAATGATTTATTTCCCGGAGACGGCGATTTTTCGAAACTGGTGAAAAAAGCGCAGAGAAAGTCATTGATCCGCACTATATTAGTTTCGGTAATTGTGAGTGCTCTATTGTTTGCTGGTTTGATGTGGCTGGGGACGTTTTTGATGTATAAAAATATGGAGGACGAAAACAATTACGATTACGCCACTGGCTCTATCCGAGGAGCGAATGTAGAAATGGGTGGGTCTCTGTTTAATTACACACCGTTTTCAGCACATGCCATAACTTCTTCCACGAAATATGTGGCAGGCGTGCCGGTTCCTTGGGAAACTCGGGAAAAGGTCTTTACCATTTTCGGATCTTCGCGGCCGGTGCAGGCTCCTTCTTATTCAGGAAGTGGGAATATTGAAGATGACCGAATGGTGATGTATTTTCAGGGAGAGCGGCTGGTGGAATTTTATTCACCGGAGCTCGATTATAAATTTGTACCGGATGAACGTGAGCTGCTGGAAGAAGCAGGGGAGAATCAAGTCGTGGAAATGGCGTTTTCGTTTGATGCGGCTTATGGAGTAGAAGAAGTGGAAGAGATTTTTCTGGACCAGCTAAATTGGTATTGGGTGGATGTTAACGGGTCTGCAGACCAGGGGGAAGAACAACAGCCGGTATATGGATATGAAGCTTACGGCTTTTTCCAAAATCGGGATGCTTTGGAGTCTGCAGAAGGCTTTATCCAGCAAATGGAGTGGCTGCGTGATGAAAAAGGCCATTTCCAAGAGGAGGCTGGACGAATTTACGATGTTGTCGGGGGCGCCAGTTCTTCCGAGGAAGTTCAGGCTGAGGAATTAGAAGTTTCAGGAGTCGTGGTTACCGGTTCTCCGGAAGAATTGATGGCTTTTTCCGAGCTTCCAATGATCCGGGCGGCCGTTTTGGGGGCAACCACTGATAAATATTAAGATTTCGAATTAATTGGAGGCTTTTCGCTCAGCGAAAAGCTTCTTTTTTGGTTTTTAAGGCATTGGCGTAGCGGAAAATGGGAGGAGAAGTAATTTGCGTGCGATTAAAATGAAATGCGTGCGATTAGACACGGCTTGCGTGCGATTAATTCAGAATGCGTGCGATTAAATACATTTTGCGTGCGATTAGCAAAAAAGTCGGCAAATACGATTGGCGTATGTTGTTCACCTTTCCCTCAGACAAACGTTTTAAAGATGAAAGGGGCTAAGACATGGGAAGAATATTGGTAGTTCAATCGAAAAATGAACATTTTAGCTTGTTAGTCAAGCGCGCGAGAAAGCGAGCCGTGCTGAAAACTATTTTAATTTCAGCAGGCACCAGTTTCTTGTTTCATTGCTTGATTCGTGAAAAGTTTCTTGGACATAGAGAGAAAGGGTGGAAGAGATGTTGAAATCGAAAGTCACGTTAGCTGTGGGAAGTGTAATAGGGATATTTATCGTTGTTTATGGGACGGCACTATTAATGGGATTACTTTTTGATGCGTATCTGTTTGAAGGTGGATTAACGAATTTAAACTATGGGCTATTGGCGTTATTATGTGCTTTCCCATTTGCAGTGATTGCTGCAGTTGGAAGAAATAATGATGAAAGTAAAAGAGCTTTGATCAACAGTGCTTTATTGTTTTCAGTATTATTCGTATTGGTCCATCTGGTGCTGGTCTTGTCCACGGAAATCATGGATGCCGGCAGGATAATGGTGATTTTCCCGGTGAGCGCGTTGCTGCTGGCAGTGGTTTTGTATTTAACGGCAGGAAAAGAAAAGGCTGTGTAATAGTTACAGGAAGGGCTAAGCAATTGAACCTTTCCTTTTTATTTTAAGTAAATATTTTTGAAGAGCTTTAATGAAAAAGTTATAAGTAAATCTGAATATCATTGTTATAATAAATAAAGAGAATAGTTGGAAGTTATTACCTTGTTTTACAGGTAAGTTAGTTCGTTATAAAAAGGTGGTGGAAGGCTACGAAAATAATTTCACACGAGAAGAATTTGAATTTATTCAAGAAAATGATCCGGATACGATAAAACAAGTGACACTCTTTCAATATAACCAGCAGACCTAAGTAATCATGATGTCGCCGGAACCGAAAAATTGAAAGTTTTCGATGTGGAGAGAATGCCGGAAGAGGCAAGGGAATTCTTCTTGGAGTTAGGACAATAAAACTAAAGGGGAAAATAAAATGAATGATGCACTTTACATAAATCTCGGGGATATTGTTGCGACGATTTTTTTACTGGGCGTGCCTGCGATCTTATTCTTTGTTTTCTACAGAGCATTCAAGCTCGATAAGAAAAAAGCGAGCGAGCGGCTGGAAAAAGAGAAGGAAAATACGATTCTTCTGCAAAAGCACTTAGACGAATTGAATGAACGGGTAAAAATCCTTGAAACCAAATTGAAAGATCTGAATCGATAAAATGAAAAAGCCTTAGCGGCCGCTAAGGCTTCCTTTAAAATCATTGGAGTTTTTCGCACAGCGAAAAACATCCACTGTTGCACTTTGAACTAGGCGAGAGGCCGAGCGATTTATCATACTGTTACCTGGTTTGACGGAACGCTTCGTGTGGTTTTTCCAGAAGAATGGATTTACTGTCCGGAACAGGCTAAATACTGTCCGGAAAATGAAAATACTGTCCTGAGAACGAAAATACTGTCCTGAAGCCGGAATCACCATAAAAATGCCAGTCCCGCACTCAAGCGGGACTGGCATTTCGAGTTGATCTATGTCCAGACTCCAGCGGCCCAGCTCCTCGGGTCATAAGCCGGTCCAATTACGTGGCAAAACCCGCCACTACATTGTTCCGTCTTATGCCTGTCAGAGCTTAGCGAGCGCCTTCGTTTTCTAATTAGAACGCAGATGTCCAACCAGCATCAGCTGTTACAACCGTGCCATTCACGAAGCTTGCTTCGTCTGAAGCCAGGAATAATGCTACTTGAGCAAGTTCTTCAGGCTTGCCGATGCGTGGAATGACGCCTTGAACCGCTTGCAGACGGCCTGCGCCGAATTGGCTGACATTCTTCATTGTAGAAGAGATGTTGGTTTCTACAGCCCCCGGTGCGATTGCGTTGCAGCGGATGCCTGAGTTTGCGTACATGTAACCAGTGTTTTTCGTCAATCCGACAACAGCATGTTTCGAAGCGCCATATGCAGCACCTGCGTGAGCACCGTTCAATCCGCCTGTTGATGCTGTGTTGACGATGACGCCTTTGCCTTTTTCAAGGAAAATCGGAATCGCTTTACGGGTAGCGCGCATGACACCTTTCGTGTTTACATCAAAAATCATGTCCCACTTTTCATCTGTGATCTCGCCGACTGGCTCGAAGCCGTCCATGATGCCGGCGTTATTGACCAGGATGTCCAATGTGCCAAATTCATTTACTGCTGTATCAATCATGTTGTCGATATCTTCCTGGCTCATGACATTCACTTTCACCGCTTTGGCTGTTCCGCCGGTCGATGAAATGCCTTGCACCACCGCTTCAGCTCCGTCGAAATTCATATCCGCAACGACCACTTTCGCGCCTTCAGCCGCATACAATTCCGCAATTGCCTTACCCATTCCGGATGCAGCTCCAGTAACTACCGCAACTTTACCTTCTAATCTCATCAATAAAACCTCCTCATATTTAATGAACAAGTGTACAATAAAATTATATTCGTTCAATGTAAGAACATTCAATAAACAAAAAAGCAGGAAATGTTCATTAACGTACAAAACAATAGAATCTGTTCGCTAAGAGGTGAAAAAGTGAAAACAGACATGCGGGTATTCAAGACAAAAGACGCTTTGCGGAAAGCACTCATGCATTTATTGGAACAAAAGAGCTTGAACTCGATTTCTGTCACGGAATTGTGCCAGCTGGCAAAGGTCAACCGAGGGACATTTTATGCACATTACGGCCAGGTTGAAAATCTGTTCGAGGAATACTTCAAAACCATCATGAAAGACTTGGCGGATTCCTATCAGGAACCGTATAAGCATGTTCAGCATCTGCTTTCTAGAAATGTGAATCCGTCCACCATCCGCATCTTCCACCATATCGAAAAGTACGAAACATTCTACCGGATTGTTTTTTCAAAAACGGTGCCGCTGTCCTATTATTACCTGCTCTTTGATCATGTCCAAAACTTAATCAAGACTGATGTCAGCGAACATTATCTCAACGGAATCGACATCGATATCTCGATGGTGAGCGCTTATCAGGCTAACGCGATTCTGGGTCTCGCAATTGAGTGGCACCGACAGGATTTCAAACAAAGCGCTGAAGAAATGAACCGGCTGCTGGTCAGGATTTTAAGTATATAAATGTATGAGGAAAAGAGGATCCATATGAATACAACGGAATACCCTACTTTATTGACAGCACCAGAACTTAAAGAAATACTGAAACAGATTCAAACCGGAGAAAAAGAATGGGACGGAGAGGATGGAGATATACTCATCGCATCAATGCTTGAGCATATCGGTTCAACAGACAGCAAGCTGCGCGACGCATATATCTACGGGACATTCTGTAAGTTGGAGATGGAAAAGAAACTGGACGACAGCTTGCTGAAGGAACTGCTTGATACTTGTTTAACAGAGGATATGCTGTTCAAAGGCATCGGGGAAGCAGGGACGGATTCGGTATTTACAAGGTCTTTTACAACCCTATTGATCGCCGTTGTACTTTACAGTGATAATGAATCGAACTTTTTGTCAGTAGATAAAATAAACGAAGTCAAAAATAAAATGATTGTTTATATAAACGCCGAAAAAGATTTGAGAGGGTTTGTCTCTGGAAAAGGCTGGGCACACAGCATTGCCCACGCAGCAGATGTGTTTGATGAGTTGGCTAAAAGTCGTTTCGCAGACGCGGAAATGTTTGCGGAACTTTTGAGTCCACTTTGGAAAAAGGCTTTTGTTTCTGACACAGTCTATATCCATGATGAAGAAGAACGTATACTCAACCCCATTGTAGAGATGTTGAAAAGGGGATTGGACTTTCATGTTGCTGAGAGCTTGCTGGAGGAATTGCCTGCAGATATGGAAAAGCGAAAAGCGCAGCTGGAAGAAGAGGATTACTGGTTTTTAATTGCCAATGCCAAGGGTTTCCTGAAAAGTTTCTACATTCAAATTGACGATTCATCGGAGTTGTCAGAACTCCAAGAGAGTATCCGAAGCTGTTTAGCTCAACTTTGAGTACATTCAAATCGATGCATAAGGGGTGACTTTAATGGAGAAAATGAAAACTGACCGGCTTTATTTGCGTGATTTCCAGGAAGACGATTGGGGCGCAGTCCATAAATACGCATCGCTGGAACAAGTCAGCAGGAATCAGCCATGGGGGCCAAATACAATAGAAGAAACGAAGGCATTTGTGGAGGAAGCTTTGGCGGATTCAAAGAAGACGCCGAGAACCCGCTACATCTTTGCAATCGTTTTAAAAGAGCATGAAGAACTGATAGGCGCTGTAGAGATTAACATCAGGAGCGCAGCAAATAAGTCAGGTGAAATTGGTTATATCGTCAATCCGGATCATTGGGGCAAAGGGGTAGCCACAGAAGCTGCGTCCCTGATGATCGGCTTCGGTTTCAATGGATTGAAGCTTCACCGCATTTATGCGACATGTGCTCCTGGAAATGAAGGTTCACGTAAAGTGCTGGAAAAGCTGGGCATGCATTTTGAAGGCAGGATGCGGGAGACTGTGCTGCTGAGAGACGGTTGGCGCGACTCGAATTTGTTCAGTGTATTGGCGGGGGAATGGCTGGGGAAAAGAAGCGCTACAAAGAGTAAGGATGATAGGGAAGATGGCTATTAAAAAGATAATCCTAGAACTTATTGAAAAAAATATAATACCAGCAGAACCAGCAGAATTTAAAAAACTGAGCGGCGGAACTGTCAGTGAGCTGTATCTTTTGAAAGTAAATGACTTAGAGTATGTGCTGAAGTTGAACGACCCGGCCGTTACTGAACCTGAAGCATTATTCCTGGATACATATGAAGAAGTTGGATTGCTGCCAAAGATCCTTTATGCTGCACCATCCAAAACTTGTATCGTTTATTCATTCATAAGTGGATCGACTGACTATAATGGAAGCAGCAAAAAAGAAGTTTTGAAAGAGTTGGCGGAAGGGCTCCTCAATAAGTATACGGCCGCTTCTTCTGAATCGGGCTGGGGCTGGGTGGATTCGCGGTCAGCTTCCTGGCAGGATTTTTTAAGAAATGAAGTAAGCTATGCGCAGAAGGCAATCGGCTCTTTGCTTGGACCAGCTGATCATCAATTTATTGCTGACCTTGTCGGGAAAGTTGAACCGAATACTGAATCTTATTTATTGCACGGAGACTGCGGTTTCCATAATTTCATTTTTGACGAACAAAATTTAGTTGGCGTTATTGATCCTGCTCCAGTTATCGGAGCTCCGGGTTATGATTTGGTCTATGCATTTTGTTCAACACCCGATGATTTAACAAAAGAGACTTTCGACTATGCAATCAATTGGTTGGACGAAAGACCGACAAATACATATGAACTCGTGCTCATCGGCTTGTATCTCAGAATCGCATTGTGCTGCAAACACCATCCTGATGATTTGGCTCTCTATTTAAAAGCGTGGTCCAAATGGTTGGAGATAACAGGGAATGCAACAAAGCATTAGAAAAACTGCACCCCCATTGTTAGTTGTATCTAACAACGGGGGTGCAGTTTAGTATGGGGGCCTTTTTGAGTTCGGCGTTAAGGATTTAATTCAACGTTGTCCTACAGCTGCTTTTTACTAATCCATAATCGCCCAGTAAGCCGGTTTCACTTCGTAATCAAGTCCGAAAACAAATGGCGCGTCCACACCGACACCGTCATTGTATTGTTCGGCACGATCATTCAACCAGGTGTGATTGTCAGCGATGCCCCAGAATGTGACACTGCTGATTTTGTCATCCAGTTTTTCATATAGTTCAAACAAGGCGTCGTAGCGTTCTGCCTGCGCTTGGAAACGTTCTTCAGGAATATCATCGTAAGTCGGATATGCCGGTCTTGGCGGCCAGCCGTAAAGACTGATATCCAATTCCGTAATTTGATTGTCCAATCCAAGACTCGCGAACATATTGATGGAATCCTCAGTTTCCTGAAGGGAAGGCCAGCCGATTTGGATATGCCCTTGATGGCCTACGCCGTCAATTGGCACGCCATCTGCCAATAAATCTTTGACGAGATTATACAAATCCGTCCGTTTAGGTTCTACTTCGGTATTGTAATCGTTGATATAAAGTTTTGCGTCTTTGTCGGCAAATCTTCTGGCAGTCTCAAAAGCGACTTTGATATAGTCAGTCCCTGTAAGCTGATACCACTGTGATTGACGAAGGCCACCGCCATCATCAATGGTTTCATTGACTACATCCCACGAATCGACATCATGTTTATAGCGTTTAACTATTTCCTTCACGTGTTTTTCCACACGTTTTAGAACAATCTTTTTGTTTTTCTCACGCTGTTTTGCATCAGTTTCATCCACCATTGGTTTTCCGTTTTCATCCAGGAAGAACCATTCTGGTACTTGGCTATGCCAAATTAACGTATGAAAGCGAACTTCCATGTTATTTTCTTTCGCGAACTCAACGATCTTATCGGCTTCTTCAAAATTAAATTTACCTTCTTCAGGCTGGATTGAAATCGGCTTCATGACATTTTCAGCCACAATGCTATTGTAATGGTGCTTTAATACTTCGCCACTTTCGCCTTCGAGTTGAAATGGCTCGACGGCAGCACCGATATCGAAGGAATCCGCATAACGTTCTGCAATTGAATCAACATCCAACGCCTTAAGGGAATCTTCAGCGCTAGCGGAACTATTTAGTCCTGCAGGTAATAAAAGGGCTAATGTTAAGCCGGTAATCATGGGTTTACGTAGAACTTTCAACATTTCTTTCTCTCCTTTTAAAATCAATTTTTTAAAAAAGGTTTTCTGAAATCTCCAATCCTACCTCCATTCGCCAGTTTTAAGCTCACACCGCAAAATATAGAAAGCGCTTTCAAAATATAAAAAATATCGCTATGTAAACTCAAATTGATTATAGCAGTGACAATTTAGTTTGTATATCGAATAAACTAAGTTTTTGCAATAATTCGTAAAAAGGGTAAAAAAGTAATGGGAAATTTCAGATTTTACTTAACAAAAAGATTTTAAAATAGTACGAAAATACTCGTTACAGGAAAATAAACCTATATAGCAAAAACCAATTGAATTCCTTCTTCAAACAGAGCGATATCTTAGCTTGGAGAAATAATATCCTTAATTTCCAAATAAACTGAAACGTTTTTCAATTCTCTCCGTATTAAATAGTGAGCAATATAAATAAAAATCTGTTTAAAGGGGAGATGCACGAATGTTAGAATCAATCGGATACGCGACACTGGGGATTGCGGTGCTGATCGTCGCAGTTCTGGCTGGTATCGGGTACTTTTTCTGGGTTAGATTCCGTTACCGTACAGCCAAATCAAACGAAGCATTGATCATTACAGGACCGAAACTGGGGGATCCTGAAAAAGATACGAATATATTTACCGATGAAGAAGGAAGGTCCATGAAGATAATTCGGGGCGGCGGTTATCGTCTGCGCCGTTTCCAGACTTCCACACCTGTTAATCTGACTTCATTTCAATTGAAGCTTTCGACACCGCGCGTTTACACAATTGCCGGAGTGCCGATTGTGGCGGATGCAGTAGCCATGGTGAAAGTTGCCGATACCTTGAATGGCATCGCCAATTACGCCGAGCAATTCCTCGGCAAAGAACAGAATGAGATCGAAACGGAAATCATCGAAGTGCTTGGAAGTAACCTGCGTGCAATCCTGTCGAAGATGACGGTCGAAGATATTAATGGAGACCGTGAGAAATTCAATCAGGACGTCCAGGAAGTTGCGCAAAAGCAGCTTGATTTGATGGGCTTTAAAATCACTTCTCTTGGGCTGACCGATTTGCGCGATGCAGATGAGCAAAATGGCTACTTGGAAAACCTGGGGCGGCCGAGAATCGCTGAAGTCCGCAAACAGGCTGAAATCGCAGAGGCGGAGACAGACCGAGAAACGCGGATTCAGCGTGCGCGTACAGACCAAGAAGCGAAAGAAGAAGAATATAAACGCCAGATTTCAATTGCCGAATCACGTAAAGAGAAAGACATCAAGGATGCCGCGTTCAAAGAAGAAACTGAACGGGCCCGGGCGAAATCCGAGCAATCCTATGAGCTTGAAAAAGTGAAGCTTGCGAAAGAAATTCAGGACGAAGAACTGAACCTGAAATTCATGGAGCGGGAACGCGCCGTTACATTGGAAGAAGAAGAAAGCAAAGTGCGAAAAACCAAAGCGGATGCTACATATTATGAAACCACGCGTGCGGCGGAAGCGGAAGCCCGCAAATCTGTTATCAGCGGTGAAGCGAAAGCGAAAATCCGCCGCGACGAAGGTGCCGCAGAAGCGGAAGTTATCCGTGAACGAGGAAAAGCGGAAGCCGAATCACGTAAATTGCTTGCTGAGGCGATGGAACAGCATGGCGATGTCATCATCACCGAGAAATTGATCGATATGCTGCCGATATTCGCTGAAAAAGTCGCTCAGCCACTGAACAATATCGATTCAGTAAAAATCATCGATTCCGGCAATGGCCAAGGAATCCCTTCATTTGGCCGCAGTGTCACCAAAACCATGGTCGATATGCAGGAGCCATTGAAGGAAATGACAGGAATCGATATCGGGGAGCTATTGAAATCCTACGTCGGCAAAACGCCGAACCAAGTCGTGCAGGCTGCTCCAAATCCGCAGCCGGGAAACGACGCGGACAATGATTTGCCAAATGAAGAACACTCAGATTTGGAAGCAGATGATCAGTAATTCCCTCATATCCTTTTATCCACAGAAATAAATCTGTGGATAAAGGGATATTCTTTTTTCTGTCGAATATCCACTGTGGATAAGTAAAAGTGGAATATGGACGGTCCTGTCAATTGGAGCTGTCTGATGTTTCATTTATCGACAGGAGGAGAATGGATTGAAAATCGACGTGATCAGGCATTCAGAATGGGCCGGAACCAAATTCACCCTTCATTTAATTTCTCAAATCCTCGGAAAGATAAAATTGGAAACAGCGCAGCAGGAACCACAATGGGCACATGTAGCTTTGGATATTACGCCTGACGGGTTCAGTACAGGATTATTGTTTACAGAGAATCAGGCTTTTCAAGTAGATACAGACATTCGCAACAGCCGTATTCTCATAAATGTAGAGGGAGATACACAAAGCATCAGCCTTGAACCTTCCAAATCGATCAAATGGTATCATGACGAGATCTTTAGCGCATTATCATCCCGAGGAATCGATTTGAAAATCAACCCGAAACCGCAGGAAATGGCCTATACCACTCCAATGGATGAAGATGATACGCCACTCGAATTCGATCAGCAGAGCGCTATGGAGGGACTCAAGCTGTTTCAGTTTGCGTTATTGGAACAAAGGAAGTTTATAGCACCGATGCGCTGCCGGAAAATGAAACCTGCCTTGTTTTGGGGGACATTCGATGTCTCATTATTGATACTGCCCGGCATCATAGAACCTTTTCCGGAAGACCGGGTCATCGAAAAAGCGGCTTTTGACGAGCAGATGATCGAATACGGCTTTTGGCTGGGTGATGATCAAACAGAGATACCCACCTTTTTCGTTTTGCCTTATCCATTCCAGTACAATTATTTGAATTCACCTTCCATCAAGCCTTCTGAAGCATTTTACGATGAAACGAAAAGTGAATATTTCCTCCCTTTGGATGCCGTAGCTGCAAAGGAAAATCCAACTGCTGAGATACAAGAGTTTTTCCGTTCCACCTTTGACGCTCTGGTTGATGAACTGAACTGGCAAGGCTGCGATTATTATTTCACTCCATTAAAAATGAAAGAACAGGCGTCAGGGAATCAGCAATAGTTCGTTTGGAGAATATAAAAGCGTTTAGAGGAGTGAATTATGAAATATTTAATAATTTTATTGTTGCTTTTTTTATTAGCAAGCTGCAGTTCTCCCGTTGATTCATTTGAAGGAGAAATTTGGGATATGAAATCAAATACATTGCTGGTTGATTGCTCATCAACTGTTAATAGAGATGCGGAGGGAGATATTCCAAGTGTGGCCTACTTATGTAATGTGGAAGTCACCGAAGATACTGTCATTACCAATGCGAATAGTGAACAAATAAATATTAATGACTTGAAAGAAGAACAATTCGTTCAAATTATCCTGGATGAAGAAAAAGATATAAGCCCAAAGAATAGAGATGTTACCGCTGCGGAAATTATCGTCTTAAACTAAAGGAAGTGCGAGGTAAATAATGAATAAACATGCTGCCTTTTAGTGTAACTTTTAAAAACCTCAATATTTTTAGAGGTTTTTATTTTGCGGAAAAAACGGAATTTTTATTTAGTAGTGCAATTACTAATTGAGTGTAAATTATAACGAACTCCAATAAATTCATAAAACTGATCATAAACTTCTTGCAGAACCAGTTATTTCATTATATGATGTAAAACGTAATAATTACTATTTATAAATTGATAATTTTTAAGGAGGAATAAATATGAGAGTCAACATCACATTGGCGTGCACCGAGACGGGGGATCGCAATTATTCAACGGTAAAAAATAAGCGCAATAATCCGGAACGGATTGAACTGAAGAAATATTGTCCGCGTCTCCGTAAAGTAACGTTGCACAGAGAAACAAAATAAAAAAATTTACGGTTTTACAAATCGTAATCATTACTAATAAAGCGCAAGGAGGTAAAGAAGATGGCCAAAAAATCTAAAATAGCAAAAGCCAGAAAGCAGGAACTGGCGGTTGCGCGGTACATCGATTACCGGAAAGAACTCAAAGCAAACGGTGAATATGAAGAATTGAACAAGCTGCCCAAGGATTCGTCGCCTGTCCGGTTGAAAAATCGCTGCATGGTGACCGGAAGGCCAAGAGGCTATATGCGTAAATTCGGAATGTCTCGCATCTTGTTCCGTGAACTGGCTCATAAAGGGCAGATTCCGGGAATCAGGAAAGCAAGCTGGTAAAGAACAAAAACTTTGAAAATGAATTGAGGAAATCCAGATGAAAAAAATATTGATGCCAATCTTGCTTCTTTTAATAGCAAGCGGCTGCGGAAACGCTGAAGAAAGTACATCTACCGTTGAAACAGGCAATGCAGCAACAGAAGAAAAGATGAATATCTATACGACCGTTTATCCTCTTACATACTTCACGGAACGTATTGGCGGCGAGCGGGTAAATGTACAGTCGATCTATCCGGCGGGTTCGAACGAGCATACATTTGAACCGACGCAAAAAGACATGATTGCGCTTGCTGACGCAGACGCCGTGTTTTATATCGGATTGGGTCTTGAAGGTTTTATTGATAGTGCCAAACAGACTCTAAGCAATGAAAATGTTGAATTCGTTGCCACTGCTGAGGCGATTCCGGAAGCTGGGCTTGGTGAAGGGCATGCAAATGAAGAAGGAACGGAAGAAGAGCATGACCATGCGAATGAAGAAGGAACGGAAGAAGAGCATGACCATGCAAATGAAGAAGGAACAGAAGAAGAGCATGACGACCACGCGCATGAAGAAGGAACGGAAGAAGAGCACGACCATGCACATGAAGTGGATCCGCATGTCTGGATTTCTCCGGTACTCAGTCAACAGCTCGCGGAATCCATCAAGGATGAATTGATTGAGCGTGACAGCGAAAATGCAGAAGAATATGAAACAAATTACGAGCAATTGATTGAAGAGTTGCAAGAGCTGGGCCAGTCGTTCGAAGAAATGGCTACTGACGCTGAACAGAAAGCTTTTTTCGTATCCCACTCGGCGTTTGGCTACTGGGCAGATGCATATGATTTGGAGCAAGTGGCGATAGCAGGGTTGAACAGCCAGGACGAACCATCTCAACAGGCGCTCGTGAATATTGTGAAGCAAGCGGAAGAGCTGAATATCGACTATATCGCTTTCGAGCAAAATGTTTCTTCCCGATTGACTGAAGTGATTCAAAAAGAAGTAGGTGCTGAAGCTGTGCAATTGCATAACTTGAGTGTTTTAACACAAGAAGAAATCGATGCAGGCGAAACTTATTTTTCATTGATGCAAAAGAATCTCGAAGTGATGGAGGAAATCTTGCAGTAATTAACTAAAGAGTTTTGCATTATAACCTTTGGCCAGACATTAGAAGGAAAATAACAAAACAACTCGAATTCTATACAGGAAGAAAGTAAACCACCGAAAAGGGGTGCCTGTATGAATTTTCGCTTTGAAGAAGCCATTCAATTGCTGGCGCGAACACCAGCCAGTCTGGAGGCGTTTCTTTCCGGCTTGCCGGAGGGATGGATCCACTGCAATGAAGGCGAAGGGACGTGGAATGCAGAAGAAGTGATTGCTCACTTGATTGAAGCGGAGATAAGCAATTGGATTCCGCGGATTGAAACACTTCTTCAGTATGGTGAAGACCAAACTTTTCCGCCATTCGACCGGTTTGCCCATCTGGAAACTACAGCTGACACGACTATTGAACGGAAGCTGGCGGCATTCAGAAAGATACGGATGGCCAATCTGGAGAAGCTGAAAGAACTGGTGAATCCAGAAAAGGACCTGGATTTGCGGGGCATCCATCCCGAATTCGGCTCAGTCACTTTAAGCGAACTGCTCTCTACCTGGGTCGTCCATGATTTGACGCATATTTCGCAAATCACACGTGTTATGGCTGAAAGATACCGTGAAGACGTTGGTCCTTGGGAGCAATACTTGAGTGTTTTGAAAGCGAGAAAGTGATGGGGAAAGAAGCTCAGCTAAATAAGGAGAATACAAAAAAGCGCCTCACTGCAATGGATGCAGTGAGGCGCTTTTAGCGTAGGAATGGGAGAATCGCTGATAAACCATTAAAAATCGCCGATAAACTTCAAAAAATCGCTGATAAACGATCAAAAATCGCTGATAAACCTCGAAAAAAAGCCGATAAATCCAAGAAAATCACCGATAAACCCAATAATGCTCTTTCTTTATTCCTTCGAAACCAAATCAGCGATCAAGATAAAGCGTTCGGGTGCATCGGAGCCGATGAAATCGAACGGGTAGCATGTCGAAACCGTCAGCATAGCTTTCGGTTTCGGCACAATCACCGTGCGGTCATCCGCATCCACGATACGCGTCTTTCTCACTTTATAGGTAAACTTTCCAGCGGATGTCTCGACTATCAGCAGGTCGCCTTTACCGACTTCACCTAATTCGCGGAATACCGTATCCATATGGCCGGAAAGAACTGTATTGTCATTTTCCCCCGGCAATACACTGTCAGCAAAATGGCCGACGCCTTTCAGGAGCTCATCTTCATCGGTGCCGTGAAAAATCGGTAATGTCGCACCGATTGCTGGAATCATAAGGTCGCCGATGTTGTCGCCTTTCTTAGGGCGCACCGGATAAAGAACTTCATCCTCATCGTCTTCCGGCAGTTCAACTGCTTCGGTGGAAGGCGCCGTCTTGGCACTGACTTCCACTTCATTGACCTGTCCGGTTTTAAAAAGCAGATAGCCCTTCAGAAAAGAAGCGGCGTTAGTGCCGCTGAACCAAAGACCGAATAGAATCATTGATAAAGCCAAGGCCGACAAAATGAATTTTTTACGGCCGGCCCCTTTGGTGCTTTTAGTTCTCATCAATCAGTTGCTCACAGTTTTCATGCGACGGAATAGTAGAAGGCCGATCAATACGAACGCCAATCCGACCAATGCATTGCTCACATAATCAGTGGCAGTTTTCGGAAGTTTTCCGCCTTTTGTTGTTTGTACCGATTTTGTATCTTTTTTCACGGACTTAACTTCTTTTTTCACATCTTTTTTAGGAGCTGCAATTACTTCTTCAACTACTACAAGGTCCTTGCCTGTTTCTTTGATGATTTCAGAACCGAACATTTCAGCTGTCAAAACGATGTCAGCAAGGAATGTACCTTCACGATCAAAGATTTCAATCAGCAAATCTTTTCCGTTAGTTGTTTCCAAAGCTAATAGTGAAGTTAATGTAAGTGCAGTTTTTTCTTTTCCATCAGTCAGGTAATACTTAGTTTCAACTTCAAACAAATTCATCATGTCGTTGAAAATATCCAACAGTACCGCGATTTGTTCTGCATCTAGGTCATCCATGCTTTCAAAATATGCAACTGCATCCAAGCGCTGCAATAGAGCATCCAATTCATCTAAAAATGCTTCATCTTCAAAGTTCAATGTCATAAAGTGTTCTAACAGACGGTCCAATTCTTCTTCAGTAAGACCGACTTCTGTAAAGATATCCAGATCATTAAGGTCGATAAAGTTCTCTTCATCCAAGTACCATTCAACATAGAAGTAAAGATCTTCATTGAAAATGATATACATATGGCTGTCCAATACATCCTGGCCTTTTTCAATGTCACCGAATTCAACAAGCAATGCATTCAACTCTTCACGCGTCAAATCGAAGTCTTTCAATACTTTCTGTACGCCTTCTTCAGATAATGGCGTTCCTAATTCCGAAACGTCTGAGAAATATTCAAGGCCCCAATCTTTGCTTTCAAGGTAAGCCAGGTAATCTTCCTTAGTCCAGTTGATGCCTTTAAGGAATTCTGTAAATTCCTCACCGTCTTCATCAATCATGCCGAAGTCTTCGGTCAAATAGTATTCAGTATAGAAATAAAGCTCTTCATTGAAGATGAGGTAAGTTCCATCTAAAACGTCTTCGCCTTCTTCGATATCCCCGAAATTCACGAGCAGCTCGTTCAACTCTTCACGAGTCAGTTCAAAATCTGTCAGTACAGTCTGAACGCCTTCTTCAGACAATGGTGTTCCTAGTTCAGATACATCCCCGAAATCATCCAGGGACCAATTTTTCTCCATCAGGTAATTTATATAACTTTTTTTGGACCAGTTGATTTCCGCAAGGAATTTCTCAAATTCAGGATCGTCTTTCGCAATCGCAAAAGTTGAAGCAGGTAAAGCGGAAACCACCAATAATACTGCCATCAATAAAACCAATAATTTTTTCATCTCTTTCCCCCATCTAACAAAATTGTGATATCCAGAAAATTATAATAGGAAAATCCTGAAGGTAATATAGGTATAAAGACCTTAATTTCAAAAAAGTACCAAAATACTGTATTATTTATACCAGTTCAACTTAACTTGTGAAGAAAAGGGTGATATAGATATGATAAAAGCAGTCATTTTCGATTTGGATGGAACATTGCTGGACCGTGATAAATCAGTGGAAAAATTCATTTATGGCCAGCATAAACGTTTGGAAAGCGCTCTGGGTCATATTGATCAGTCGTATTATATTCAGCGATTCCTCGAACTGGATAACCATGGATACGTCTGGAAGGATAAGGTCTATCAGCAATTAATCGAGGAATTCGATATTACCGGTATGTCCAAGGCACAATTGCTGGAAGACTACTTGACACATTTCGCCGCACAATGTGTTCCTTTTCCTCATCTTGTCCCGATGCTTAAGGAGCTGAAAATCGACGATATCCTGCTTGGTATGATCACCAATGGCTATACGGATTTTCAGTCAGGCAATATAGAGGCACTTGGCATAGAGGAATATTTTGATGCCATTTTGATTTCTGAAAAGGAAGGCTTGCGGAAGCCGGATAAACGGATATTTGAAAGAGTGCTTGAACGTCTCGGCGTACAAGCGGACCAGGCTATCTTTGTTGGTGACCATCCCGTGAATGATGTGGAAGCTTCCGTAAACGCGGGGATGACGAGTATCTGGAAACGGAATCCTCAATGGGAAACTGCTGACGCTCATTTTATCATCAACGGCCTGGATGAAATTCCGGGACTGGTTCAGAAATTGGAGAAGCAAGCGGAACTTGGGATAAAGCGCAGCAACTAAACAAGAACATTTCTATATATGTTAAAATGCATGCAATGCAATGAACTAGGGAAGTGAAAAAGGAGCGGGAGCTAATGCAAAGAGGATTCTATAGACGAGTTTTCGTAAGCCGACTGTCTGACGTGGTTACCCGCTGCCGTTTTTTCGCTAATAAAAAATCGAACACTGGCTGGACGGAATTTGTCCAGATGAATGTGGTGCCCGAGTACGTTGTGGTCGATAAGTCGAACCAACTAGTTGCGGCTGTCGTGAAATACGAAGGCAAAGTGTATTTAACCGTAACCGTTGATTTTGCCCGCAACACTGTAAAGGCTGAAGGCAGTTTAAAAAGATCGAAAAAGTGATCCAACCTTTCACTAAGCAACGTTATATAGACATGATCGAAGAGGAAGCCCGATTTCTTGTGAACGATCACGAAGCTTGATACTCAAAATCAACTGTAATTAGGGGCGGAAAAGGAATGAAAATGAGAAAACTTACAGTTTTTAAGGTTTTCAATCGCTTTTCGCCTGCGAAAAGCATCCATCAACTTTATTTAGAGCAGGAGGGAGAATTTTTTTTATTGAAGAGGGGCGCTGGGGGTTATATCGACGTTCAGGAGAATATATCAGCGCTCAGAAGATTATATCTACGTTCAAAAAATTATATCAACGCTCAGGAGAATATATCAAAGTTCAGCAATTGAGGAGGCACTTTATGAGAACAATTAGAATCATCTTCCTGATCCTTATATTGGTTGCCGTCATTTACTGGCTGTGGACGGGTGATACCCAGTTTTTGCCCTATGTTATTCAAAGTGTCACCGCTTCAATGCTGTTTTCGCCGCTTCTTTAGAAACTCCCCCAAGGTTTTATTCACACAAATTTAACATGATTGCTTTATGCGACGCATCAAAATCACATACTATTAGAAGGTCAGAAATATTTAAAAGTCTAAACAGATAGAAGGAGTACACAATGAAAAAATTAGCAGCAATCGCATTACTATTATTATTTTTACCAGTTACAGCACACGCACACTCAGGTTTATCCTCTTCAATGCCAGCGGAAGGTGCCACTCTCGAAGGATCACCGGAAGAAATCCAATTCCTGTTCGAGTCGCCAATCCAGCAGGGAGATATGACGATCAAGGATGAATCGGGCAACACTGTCGAAGTTTCCGGCGTCACTTCTTCCGAAATGGAATTGACCGGCGAATTGGCGGAAGAACTTCCGAACGGTGCCTATACCGTTGAGTGGAGTGCCATCAGCGAGGATAGCCATGAAGTAACCGGTACTTTAACGTTCAATATCGCAGCGGAAGAAACTGAAGAAGCTGCAGAAGAAGAGACAACTGAAGAAGCCGCAGAAGAATCGGCTTCAGAAGAAGCCACTGAAACCACAGAGCAGTCAGAAGAAGCCGCGGCTCCGGCAACTGAGCCTGCAACGGCGGAGACTCCTTGGATTACCATTATCATCATCGCCATCTTTGCAATCGCAGCAGTTACATTCTTCGTGATGGCCAGAAGAAAATGATTTTGTTCACCACCATTTCGGATTTTCTGCTTTACGCAGTAATGTCTTTTTTGGCCGGCGTACTGGTTCTGCAATTTGTGCCGGAGCATCGTAAGCCGGCAATTAATGTTAAGAAGTCAGCGATCCTGCTGGCGATTGCCTTCATCCCGCTTCTGTCGGCGGCACCGGCAATCCAATTGATCAGCCTGTTGATGAATAACGCTGACTTCACCTCCGCGGTCTGGACGTCGATTACCGAGTTCCAGGTCGGCCAGAGTTTCGCATTCAGTATTTTCCTGTCATTTTTCTGGTTTGGCGCGACGGCGGTCAACAGTTCAAGGTACATCCTGGCTTTCTGGTTCCTGCTGTCCATTCTTAACATCGGATTCGGCAGCCATGCGGCATCACTGGATTTCATCCCGGGATTGTTGAGCCATACATTGCATTTTTTGGCGCTGACCCTGTGGGCTGGTGTATTAATCCTGGTCACCTGGTGGTCACCGGCGCTTACCAATTGGCGCAGTTTCCTCAAATGGTTTACGCCTTTCGCGTTCACCATGGTGACGATTCTCTTGGTAAGCGGCTTTGCTGTCTGGCTAATGTTTTCCAAACCCGCCGACTACGCAGCTTCCTGGGTGCTGCCATACGGACAGATGCTGCTCTTAAAGCACTTGAGCATTTTGCCTCTACTCACGGCAGCATTCCTTAATGGCTTTGGCAATAAAGCGAAAGAACCTTCCCGCAATTTATTGAAGCTTGAAACTTATATGCTTGGCTTGGTCTTATTGTTTACAGCTGTTATGAGCAAGCTGGCGCCGCCGCATAACATCAGCAATACGTTTTGGACGGAAAGAATGGCGCCGTTTCTCGAAATAATTATCGGAGAACAATACTTGCCAATCACACCGCAATTTGTCTTTTCACTTAACGGCATCCTGCTGCTGTTGATCGGAGCGCTATCCATCGGGCTGATGATCATGAGTTTTTACAGAAAAATTCCGGTATGGCTGTCTTTTGTCTTTGGAATCGGCTTTGTTATCAGTGTTTATCTGGGCTTGATGATGAATTTGACCTTTTAATATAGAACAGTAGACTTAAAATCAATTAGCAAGAATTTCATATTCCATTAAAATGTTCAAGAAATAACAAATAGATTGAAACAATATTGCCGGAAACGCCATTCCACAATAATAAATAGAACCGTAATAAAGCCGTTCCGAAGCTTGGCTTCCGGGATTGGCTTTTTTTATTTAATCCCGCCATGGCAGAGCTGAGCCTTAAGAAGTTCCAGCAAATATTCAAATCACTTCGCATTACAAATATTATATTCTGATTAATATAATAAAAATATGATTAACAGCTGTTGTGCAGGGTAAATATGTAAGAAGAAATATTTATATGTAAGTTTATAGGAGGTGCGAATTGTGGTTGGTAAATCAGCAGTATATGGAAACCTGAGAATGGAAGAAAAAGATCTATTGAAGAAATCACGGCAATGCTTCGCAGGTGAGGATGACAAGAACACGAAGAACGGTGAAGTATTCATGATTTATTTCCTGAATAACTGTTCATCCGAAGGCGTTTTGTTCAAAACAATCAAAGAAATCACAGCAGACTTGAATATGTCTCATGCAGCTTTGACAAGAGTATTAAAAACATTGGAAGATAAACAGTTTATCTATCGCCGCAATGGCATTATCGGACTGCATCAAAAATAATCGGCCACAATAGGGGAAAGTACAAAAATATGATGAAAAGAGGTAATGGAGGATGGTGAATGCGCTCAGTGGACTGCAGGAGTTGAGAAAAGCCAAGGGATTATCCTCAAAAGAACTGGCCAGGCAAATCGGAGTTGCCACCAGTGCAATCTGGGCTTATGAAAACGGCACGAAAAAAATATCAGAAGACCATGCAAATCGTCTGGCGGAATTTTTTGATGTGCCAGCTGAAACACTGATGTGAGACTAAACAGATTCTGCTTTTTATAGAGGGCAGAGCCGAAGGGAAGTGGACTCCATGAAAAACACAGAAGCTGCAACAAATCATTTTTACAGGGAACGTGCGTTTACGGAACTTGCTGAAGGTTTGGAAGGCCATCAGCAGGAAGTAGCCAAAAATGCTTTATGGGAAATTCAAGTGCTGAAGCGGGAGGTCCAGTTGTTGCGCCGGGACAAAGAAACGCTCCTGCACGATAAAAAAGAGCTAAGAGAGTCCTTGAAAAGCGAGAAATATCGCTCCAAGGAAATGGTCCGATATTTCAGCCGCTGGACAGAGGAATATGCAAAAATCATTAAAATACCAATTAATATGGAAAATGAAACGCATATTCGCCAGCATTATTTTTCATTGCGTGAATCCGCCAAAAATTTGGTGCACAGCTGCAGAAGGAAACTGAAGGAAATTGATTTCGCAATGGAAGAAGAGGAGCGTTCATCTTTCAAGAGGCATTGACCGGCCCAAGGCTTTAAAAAACTGCAGCACGATTGGGCAAACTTGCATGGAAAGGACGAAACCGTATGTTTAACTTTGGAATAAGAGAGGTGGGAATCGATTTAGGTACCGCCAATACATTACTGGTGTTGCAGAATAAAGGAATTATTATGCGCGAACCATCAATGGTGGCGGTCAATGGCGGAAACGATGAAGTGATTGCGGTCGGCAAGGATGCTTTTGCAATGAATGGGCGCACTTCCGGCGGCATCAAAGTCAGCTATCCAATGCGCTGGGGAGTGATCGCGGACCATGAAAAAGCCATCACGATGATCAGCCGCTTCTTGAAAGAAGTGACAAAAACGGTTGGGAACTTGAAACGGAAGATTTTTGTTATCAGTGTCCCGGTCGGAATTACGTCTGTCGAGAAACGGGCAATCCTTGAAGCGGCGAAAAGGGTCGGTGCACGGGAAACTTTGACGATAGAGGAGCCTTTGGCAGCGGCAATCGGAGCCAATCTGCCGGTCTCAGAACCTGAAGGCTTGATGGTAGTGGATATTGGTGGTGGAACAACCGAAATGGCTGTCATTTCATCGAACGGCATTGCTGTCAGCAAGTCCTCGAAAACCGCAGGGCAAGCAATGGACCGCATGGTGGCAGAATACATCCTGAAAAAATTCGAATTGAAAATTGGGATGCGGACAGCGGAACAATTGAAAATCCGTTTGGGCACAGTTGCAGAAGGCGAAGGCGGAAAATCTCAGGAGACATTTGAAATCGGTGGCAACGATCTTTTGACCGGACGGCCGAAAACAATTGAAATTACCTCTGCTGACATAGAAAAAGCCTTAGCCGAATCAGTGATGGGCATTGTCGATGGAGTCAAGCGCACACTTGAAATCACTCCACCGGAACTGGCCGCAGACCTTCATGACCGGGGAATTGTGCTAACTGGCGGCGGCGCGCTCTTGCACGGCTTGGACAAAAAACTGGCTGAAGAAATCCAGATACCAGTAACTCTTGCAGAAAATCCGATGGACTGCGTGGCGCTGGGAACTGAAAAAGCCATGCGGAATTTGGACGCTCTGCGCCGGGCTTATCCTTAACGGCAGAGACGATAATGGGTTAAATCAAAGTCCGCCTCCATAATGGTCGGTGTTCCCGCCCCCTGCACTGTAATTGGAACTTTCTCCGGGTTTTGCGTGAGAATTTATTGTCCGGTGAACTGTGTTATTGTTCTTTTTTCTTCTCCAGTCAATAAAACCTGCGAACCCAATCATGCCGAATACCATCACAAAAAACCATGTCATTTAAATCACCTCCATTTTCCGATAATTCTATCTATTATTGTACCAGAAAAATGGAAATAAAAAAGGAGAATTCTCAAAAAAGAATTCTCCTTTTTTATGTGCGGGTTAAGTGGTCTTCCAACTGCTTATTCATTGAGAAGCGGCGCTTTTTCCATGATGCGTGGTTCAGGCAAAACAACCGTTTTTTCTTTTTTAACTTCTTTGACCGGCGGATTCGCCATTAAGGCTGCAGCCATCCCGATTGCCGGGAACAGGAGCAATGCCCAGAGGATCTCTGCATAACCGCCGAATACATCAAACGCAATGCCGAGCGGCAACGGTCCAAGGGCAGAACCGGTCACAATCATCGCCATCGAAATGCCGCTGATGCTGCCGATATGCTTGCGGCCGAAGTAGTTTGGCCATACCACAGCCATGACGATGCGTTCCATCCCCATGCTGACACCCCATACCAAGCCAAAGATAATGGCAGCCGCCATGAAGTTCGCATTTTGCAGCAGCAGAAGCGAAACAATCTCTCCGGCAAACACCAGCACAAGCATATATTGCACTTTTACTTTATCGAGCAGCAAGCCGGTTAGGAATGTAACCGGCAAGCCGATCAGCGCCGTTAAACTAAGGACGCCTGCAGCGGCTTCAAGTGACAAGGAGTTTTCTTTGAAGATGGACACCAGGTGAAACGTCAGGCCGGTGTTCACAATCCCGGGAATGGCGGCACAAACGAGCAATAACCAGAAAGCACGTGTTTTGGAAGCTTCACTGACAGACCAGCTGGCTTCTTCAGTGGTTTTTTTCTTTTTATCTGTTTTCACTGCAGCACCGTTATCCGGCAGCAAGCCGACATCTTCCGGAGAATTCCGGATCAGGAAAAGAGCGAGCGGCGTGAACAGCACAATAATGATTGCGCCAAGCACCATCCAGGACATGCGCCAGCCAAAGGCTTCGATCAACCAGACGTTCAACAGCGGAAACGCCGCTGAACTGACCAGTCCGCCGATTGCCGCGATGCTCAAGGCACGTCCTCTTTTTTTCACAAACCATTGAGGGATCAGTGAATTCGATATCAATGCCATTGAACCCTGGCCCAATAAGCGAATTAGGAAAAAACCGATGAACAGCATAAGCATGCTGGTGACAAAACTATTGAACAGGCAGGCAACAGCCAGCAAAACCGATACGATTACCGCCATTTTACGCGAACCATTGCGATCGATCAGGCGTCCTACAAAAAACAGCAGAAAACCTGCCGCAAGTGTCGCGCCTGAATAGATGGCGGACACCGTCGAGCGGCTCCAGCCAAAGTCCTGTATATAATAGTCGATGAAAATGGAGTTTGAATAAGTTTGTCCGGGGCCAGAGAAGAACTGTGATAAAGCCGCAATTGCGACGATAACCCAGCCGTAGTGGAAGTTATTGGTGGCGAATTGTTTCATTTTAAATTGCATCTCCAGTTAAAATATTATTCCGTAATTCAACAGCAGTATGTAATGTAAGTACTCAAACATCAGATTCTTATCATAGCATAATTAATTTTTAAATAAAGTATATAAGGCCACAGTAACAGAAATGAAATCTATCTGATAATTGCTATTTTCAGATAATCATCTAAACCCTTTCATATTTGTTTTGGATTGCTATAATCGAGAGAGTCAAACTTGTCCGAAAAAGCGGCGGGTTTTAAAAAATCTTCCCCTTGCCAAAAACGGGCGGCTAAGATATAGTTTAGAAATACAATATTTAGTGTATAGTACATAAGAAAACACAATATATAGTAATAACCGATAACAAAGGTGCCTGAAAAGGCTTAATAGGGAAGCCGGTGAAAATCCGGAGCTGTACCCGCAACTGTAAGTGCTGACGAGCTATGGAAACCACTGTCGAAAGATGGGAAGGCCATAGCAGAGGATGACGCACAAGCCAGGAGACCTGCCTTCGTTATATGTTAATTGCCTTCTCCGGGAGCTGGGGGGTGTAACGATGGTCTTAACAGGAACAGGTGTATTTTGCCGCCGTGATTTCCTTTAATACTGCGTTTACCCAACCCATCTTCTCTTGAGAGAAGATGGGTTTTTCTATGTACTTTAAAAGGAGCGGGCTTTTGTCCAGACTCCAGCGGCCCAGCTCTTCGGGTCATAAGTCAACCCAGCAAAGTGCAAAGAACGCCACTACGCTGGTTCGCTTAAACCCTTATTGCTCCTGTCTCTGCATCGCTGCGCTAGCTTCGTCGCAAAGAGATGTCAGAGCTAAACGGGCGCTTGCGCTTTTCTAAGAAAGGATGGAATGGAATATGGAACAGCAAATTTCAGCAGGCATATCAAGGACAATTCAAACGAGGTTGGTGCTGCCGCCGGATACGAATCACATGGGCACGATTTTTGGTGGAACGGTGCTTGCCTATATTGATGAAATTGCAGCGATCACGGCGATGAAGCACAGCGGCAAAGTCGTGGTCACAGCATCGATTGATACGGTCAATTTCCTGTCATCGGCACGGATTGGAAATGTGCTGATATTGGAAGGCGTGGTCATTTCAACAGGCCGGACTTCGATGGAAGTGTATGTAAAAGCGGAGTGCCAGGATATTGAAACGCGTGGACGGACGCTGACGACAACCGCCATTTTGACGATGGTGGCTGTGGATGGAAACGGCAAGCCGACTCCTGTTCCAGGTGTCATTCCTGAAACAGACAAAGAGAAGCATTTATTCAAGAACGCACAGGCGAGAAAAGAACGCCGCATGAAACTGAACGAATTTGCGAAGGAGCTGATCTAACATGAAAATGGGAATCTCAACAGAAATGGATGCAGTCGAAAAAGCGTTGGAGCGTGCCGAGCAGTTGCATGGACTCGATACCACGGCATTGCGCAATAAAATCGGAGAGCTGGATGGCAAGATCGATACGGAACAATCCATGCTTTATGCGCTGAACCGCATTTCGATGGATGAACCGAAATGGACATTCCTTGCAGCAGAACTTTATTGCAGCGAGCTTTATCGGCAGGCGGCCGCAAGCCGCGGTTATGAATCACAGGAGAAATACGGTGATTTTTATCGCCTTGTTGAAAAGCTCTCCCGTATCGGTATTTATTCGAATGACTTATTGACAGCTTATTCGGAAGCGGAAATCAGGGAACTCGGTGCAGTTATTGAGCCGGAACGCGACCAATTATTCAATTACATCGGATTGTTCCTTTTAGCGGATCGCTATTTGGCAAAAGATTACGAAGGGAATCTCCATGAATTGCCGCAGGAACGTTTTTTGGTAATTGCCATGGCATTAATGCAGAACGAACCAGCTGCCAAGCGGACTGAACTTGTGAGAGAAGCTTATTGGGCAATGAGTAATTTGTATATGACGGTAGCAACACCGACTTTATCAAATGCCGGCAAAAGTTTCGGCCAATTGTCTTCCTGCTTTATCGACACGGTGGATGACTCGCTGGACGGTATCTACTTGAACAACTGGGACATTGCGCGGCTTAGCAAAGACGGCGGCGGACTCGGAATCTACTACGGCAAAGTCCGGGCGCTTGGCTCGGATATCAAGAAATTCAAAGGCAATTCCTCAGGAGTCATTCCGTGGATTCGCCTGGTCAATGACACGGCGGTCAGCGTCGATCAACTTGGACAGCGTCAAGGAGCAGTGGCGGTTTACCTGGACGTTTTCCATAAAGACATCATGAACGGTTTCCTGGACCTGAAAACGAATAATGGCGATGAGCGCCGCAAAGCGCACGACATTTTTACGGGTGTTTCAATTCCCGATTTGTTTATGGAGAAATTGAAGGAAAGTGATGAAAATGGCCGCAGTGTCGGCGAATGGAATACATTCTGTCCGCATCAGGTCAAGCAAGTGATGGGCTGGAAAGATGCGAACGGCAATGCACTTGGTTTGGAAGATTTCTATGATGATACCGACCGTGCCTACTTCACCGAAAAATATGAAGAAGCGGTTTCTAATCCGTTATTGCCGAGAAAGACGTACCGGGCAATGGACATCATGGCACGCATTATGGTGTCGCAGCTTGAAACAGGTACGCCGTATATGTTCTACCGTGATGAAGTCAACCGCCAGAATCCGAACAAGCATCTTCGCGGACGCGGGTTGACGTCTATTTACTGCAGTAATCTATGTACAGAAATCATGCAAAACATGTCGGCGACAACAATTGTCAAAGAATTCACGGACGAAGATGGAAACCTCGTGATAGTGCGTAAACCGGGTGACTTTGTGGTCTGTAACCTGTCATCGATCAATTTACCGCGCGCCGTAAAAGCGGACGTGCTGGAACGCTTGGTGCCAATTCAGATGCGCATGCTCGATAATGTTATCGACTTGAACACAATTTCTGTAGGGCAGGCAGATGCCACGAATAAAAAGTACCGCGCAGTTGGCTTGGGAACTTTCGGCTGGCATCACCTTCTGGCACTTGAAGGCATTCACTGGGAGACAGATCAAGCTGTTGAATTTGCGGACAAATTATATGAAGAAATTGCTTATCACTCAATCCGTTCATCGATGGAACTGGCGAAAGAAAAAGGCAGTTATCGGGAATTCGAAGGTTCAGAATGGCAGACGGGCGAGTATTTCTCCCGGAAAGGCTATGAAGGCGAGAAATGGCAGGAGCTGCAACAAGAAATTGCAGAGAACGGCGTGCGGAACGGCTGGATGATGGCCGTGGCTCCGAACTCGTCGACAGCGAAAATCGGCGGCTCCACAGACGGAATCGATCCGCTGTATGCCGTGGAATATGCGGAAGAGAAGAAGAACTTCAAATTTAAAGTGACGGCACCGGATCTTGATCACCGGACATACGATTATTACCGCCGCGCCCGCCATGTACTGGACCAGAAATGGAGCATCCGCCAGAACGCTGCAAGGCAGCGCCATATCGACCAGGCAATCAGCTTCAATCTGTATGTGCCGCACACTGTAAAGGCGAAGGAATTGCTGGAGCTTCACCTGGAAGCATGGCAGCAGGGATTGAAAACGACTTATTATGTACGCAGCACTTCGCAGGCAGAAATCGAAGAATGCGAAGCGTGCCAAAGCTGAGGGAGGACTTATGATGGCAATCGATACACCTTTAACAAAGATCAAACTGCTCAATCCTGAGCATCCAAATAAATCGACAGGCATTTTGAACGGCAAATCATCAGGATTATTGAACTGGAATGATATTGCCTATCCTCAGATGTATGATCTGTATCAGACGCTGCTGTCGAATTTCTGGAAAGCGCAGGAAATCAATATGCAGGACGACATCAAACAATGGGACCACTTGAGTGCCACGGAGCGGGACGTTTTCCTCCGGATCAATACACAGCTGGCATCGCTCGACAGTCTGCAGACACCGACGATGACGATGGCGATGGACTATGTGACCGACTCAAGTTTCAAAGCGATCTTCGCGGTCATTTCCCAGCAGGAAGCGGTCCATAACGAATCGTATTCCTATATTCTGAGTTCGCTTGTGTCAGTGGCTGAGCAAAATGCGCGCTTCGACCAGGCGAAAAGTGATCCGGTTGTGCGGAAGCGCAATGATTTGATTCTCGATGCCTACGAAGAATTCCGCCAGAATCCGACGCCGCAGAGCCTATTCAAGCTGGGCATCAATTCGATCAACCTTGAAGGCATTTATTTCTATGCCGGCTTCGCATTTTTCTATCACCTGGCGCGACAGCAGAAGATGCTGAAGACGAGCACGATGATCAGCTATATCCAGCGCGACGAGATGCAGCATGCTTACTTCATCGGACAGTTTGTCCGGATTTTATTGACGGAGAATCCTGAGTTAAACAATGAAGAGAATATCGACTATATTTACCGGACAGTTGATCAGGCGGTGCAGCTTGAAAAGGAATGGGCCGAGTACATTCTGGCTGATATTGAAGGACTCGATCTGGACGAATTCGGTGATTACGTCGAATACCTTGCGAATAAACGATTGCGTCAGCTGGGCATGAAAAATCTCTACGAAGAGCGCAGCAATCCGATGCCATGGATCCAGGTATTCGGCGATGACATGATGAACGGCACAAAATCGGATTTCTTCGAACAGAAGTCGCGTACGTATTCGAAAGTGTCCCAGTCCAATGGGTTTGATGAATTGTAATCAGAAAATCGTTATCGTCTATGCATCGGTCACCGGCAATACACAGGCAGTGGCTGAAATTTTAACGGAACGCTTCCGGACTGTGGGCTTTTTGCCTGACGTCTGCGAAATTAATCATTTTGATGTGAATGAACTCAAACGTTACGATATAGTTGTCATCGGCACGTATACATGGGGAAGCGGAGAAGTTCCGGCAGAAATTCAGGAGCTGTTTGAAGCGTTCGAAAAATTGGAGCGTCCCGAACTGGTAACGGCTGTGTTCGGGACAGGTGACAGCTTCTTTTCGGAATTCTGCGGAGCGGTCAACCGCTTTCGGGATATGCTGTATGTCCATACCAATCTTGCCGCGACGCTGAAGATTGAACTTATGCCGCAGGAAACAGATTTGGTGCGGTGTCAAAAGTTTGTTGAAGCGGTGGCCAGGCGACTGGTGGATACTGATAAAATGAGAAAACGCAAAGCGACTTGAAAGTGGAGTCGCTTTGCGTTTTTTTAGTCGGCGAATAATTAGGCAATCGACGATAAACAGGAAAGAATCGACGATAAACGACTAAAAATCGACGATAAACCCAAAAAAATCGACGATAAACGTCTGACAATCGACGATAAACTCAAAAAAACCGCCGATAAACGAGAATTCCATACAAGACGTGAGCATTCCAATGAAAAATAAAACTCCTTTACTATGTCGCGTTGTGATATAGTCGAGGTATGACATAGTGGAGAAGAGGGCTACCTGTGGATATCCAAAAAATGCTGAAGAAATATGTGCCGATGACAGAAACGGCTTTCTATATTTTATTATCTCTGACGGAGCCCCGGCATGGCTACGGCATCGTCAAGCATGTCGAAGAGATTACAGCCGGCCGCCTGGTACTGGGCTCCGGAACGGTTTACGGCACGTTGACCAAAATGCAGAAAGACGGCGTGATTACGGTGTTCGCGGATGAACAGCGGAAGACGGTCTATGAGATTACCGGCGCCGGCAAAGAATTGATGAAGGCAGAAATAACGAGAATCAAAGAACTGCAGCGCAATGCAATTGTGTTCGAGGGGGAATTCGAATGAAGAAAGTGTACAGGCCATTTTGGAGTTATGATGTTCAAAAGACAGAAACGTGGCTATCGGACATGGCGGAACAAGGATTAGTGTTTGACCGATTAAACCGCTGGACGCGCTGCTTTTATTTTCAGGAGGGGAAACCGAAAAAACAGGTGTACCGTATAGCGTACGACAAGATGAAAACATCCGTATTACCGAAGACGCTGCAGGACGAAGGCTGGGAAAAGGCTGCAACTGCCGGTAACTGGGAGTTCAGTTCTAATGAACAACCCCAAAGCGCTATTAAGACATCCCCGATTCGCGATGGGATCATTAAGCATAACCGGATGATTACGTTTTTATTTTTCCCTATGGTTTTTTATTTCATGGTTATACTGCTGAATTTTACTGTTTCGATGATGTCTTCCTGGTTACAGGATGGAGGCAGTAATATCGTAGAAAGCCCGATGTGGATCGTGACTTATCTATTCTTCGCTCTCGTACTGGGTGCTATAGTACTCGGAATTTATTCAATTGCCAAAATAACCGGGACGAATAAGGAACTCGATGGAACGACAGATGGATTCTGGCCTGTCGATGAAATAGACCAACAGAGTGAAAAGGAATTGAAGAAGGCGCTGGGTGACGAAGGTGAAATTCAGCTGGATGTATTCACCTGACAAAATGGAACACTGGCTGGAGTCGATGGAAAGGCGCGGTTTGAACCTTTACCGGGTGAATAAAATCGGAACCATCTTTCACTTCATCAAAGGCGAACCACGTCGAATCGCTTACCGTGTAGATTACCAAAGAGGACCGACCCAAAGTTATTTTGCCATTCACCGGGAAGCCGGATGGAATGAAGAATTCACGTCACTTTCGAATATGGAGAAATGGACGATCTGGAGCAAAGTTTACAATGAAGGCGAAGAACGGCCGCAATTATACAGCGATCAAAGCAGCCGGTTAAAACACGCGAAAAGAATTGCGGTAACATATACGGCCATGTTCTCGCCGCTTGTAGCTTTTTATATTTATTTCATCATCGGTAATATAAGCAGAGCAGGTACAATGCAGGATTGGCTGTCATGGAGCAGCAGCGGTTTATTCATCATCGCCATCCTAATTTTTGGCACATTCATTGTGCGGATATGGGCGTATTATGGCCGTTTGAGAAAACAGAAGACTGCTTGGGGAAACTGAAACGGTCAGCCGCACACTTCGATGGCAGTAGCTCCTGACTATACGTGTTTAACCCAACTATAAAGGGGAAAGGGACAGTATAGAATAATCGACAAACAAAAGGAGGAGTTCAAATGGCTCAAGCCAAATGGATGAAACTCGGAGCTGCTGCATTCCTGTCTGTCGGTATGCTGGCTGCATGTGGCGATGCTGAAGATGAACAGCCTACTGATGAAGATATCGATGTAACACCGGAAGAAGGCGAACAGGAAATAATACCGGAAGAAGAGCCGAAAGAAGGCGAAGAAGACGAAGAAGAGGAAGAGGAAGAGGAAGAGTAATGGCGCCAATCGCTGAATGCGATTGGTTTTTTTATGAAAATTTCCGAATATATCTTTAGAACAAAGACCGGCGGGGTATGGAAGAATTATAAGAACTATGGACGAAAGCTGTAAACGAAGCCGGAATGTGAGGAGGGATTAAGATTTCATTCGAATGGTGGAGCGCTTTAAGTAATCTTTTTATCATCTTGAATGTAGTGCTGGCATTTTTTATATTGTTTTTTGAACGGAAAACGGCTTCTTCAGCCTGGGCATGGATTTTAATCCTCTTCTTCGTGCCGGTTGTTGGTTTTGTCCTCTATCTGTTATTTGGAAAACCGTTACGGCGGGACCGGCTTAAACGGCCGGCTGCCTATGAAAATCCTGATTTTGCAGCACTAGTGGATCAGCAGCTGGACGGATTGAAATCGGAGAGTTTCAAAACTGCATCACCGGTTGCCGAAGACATGAAAAATATTATTCAGATGAATATGATAAGGACCCGGGCGCCTATTTCAACTGCAACGGATATAGTGATTTATAATGATGGCAAACGTAAATTTGAAGCTTTATTTGAAGATATCCGCAAAGCACAGGATCATATCCATCTGCAGTATTTTATTGTCAAAAATGATGATATTGGAAAGCGGCTTCTGAATTTATTGATCGACAAAGCCCAACAAGGGGTCAAAGTGCTGTTCCTGTATGATGACTTGGGATCGAGCAGCTTGCCGAAAGACTTTTTTGATGAATTGAACAAGGCTGGTGGAAGGGCAGCAGCGTTCCTGCCGGCAATGCTGTCGAGTATAAATCCCCGGTTGAACCACCGGAATCACCGGAAGCTGATGGTGGTGGATGGCGTAATTGGCTATGTTGGCGGCTTCAACGTCGGGGATGAGTATCTCGGGGAGAAAAAGGAGTTCGGTTACTGGCGTGACACGCATCTTCGGGTTGAAGGGGAGATCGTCCTTTCGCTGCAGAACCGTTTTTTCATCGACTGGAATCAGGCAGCTGATAAATATCCGATGAAGTATGCCGAAAATTATTTTCCCCAGCTGGACAATAAAGAAGGTGCGCCTATGCAGATTGTCGCTAGTGGTCCTTTGGAAACGCATGAAGATATTAAAAATGGATTCTTAAAAATGATCCATCATGCACGGAAGTCCATTTATCTGCAGACTCCTTATTTTATACCCGACAAGTCGATTATGGATGCGTTAAAAACTGCGGTGCTTGGAGGAGTTGATGTTCAAATCATGATTCCGCATCTGGGTGATCATCTTTTCGTCCATTCCGCTACGCTGTCCTTTGTACGTGAATTAGTGAAGGATGGCGTCAAAGTCTTTAAGTATAAAAATGGATTTCTGCACGCAAAAACACTGATAATTGATGAAAAAGCTTATACAGTTGGTTCCGCGAATATGGATATTCGCAGTTTTGCTTTGAATTTCGAATTGAATGCGTTTGTATATGATTTGGATGCAACCCAGGAAATGGTCAATGTCTATTTACAGGACAAAAAGCTGTCAGTGGAAATGACAGAAGAGACTTTTGAAAATCAACCATGGCTGGAAAAAGCGAAACAAGACATTGCGAAGCTGGTTTCGCCGATATTGTGATATTTTGGAGTCTGCTTGGCGGATAGGTGTGGGAGAAGCCGGTTTATGTTCAAATCAACAGTAAAAAGGCTTTAATGATAATTCTTGATTAAGTAATGCACATGAAAAAATCCCCGCCGCTCTTCAATTGAGCTAAGGGGATTTTATTAGTTAACGCCGGTCAAGCTTTTCTCGACAAATCCATCGGTTGATGGCTGAACACCGGTCTGGCGGTACGTATCGAGCATATCACAAGGACGTCCGACAAATTCAATGCGGCCGTTTTTCAATTTGACGATCCGGTCTGCCAGAATGTGGGCATCTTTTTCGTCATGGGTAACAAAAATTGAAGTGATATTCGCCTTTTTCAGAATGTCGCGCAACTCTTCGCGGATTTTCCCTTGAAGTTCGGCGTCCAGGTTACTGAACGGTTCATCGAGCAGAATCAGATGCGGATTTGGAGCGACAGCGCGTGCAATGGCGACACGCTGCTGCTGCCCGCCGCTCAGTTGATGCGGATAGCGTTTTCCGAAATCCTGTAGCTCCACGAGCTCCAAAACCTCCTGGAGGCGCTTTTTCTTAGCGGCTTTTTTCATTCGGAACAGCCCGAACAGTATGTTTTCGGCAACGGTCAAATGAGGGAAAAGTGCGTAATCTTGAAATACCATACCAATGCCGCGCTTCTCAGGCTGCAGGAAAATTTTATCGTCAAACAGCACTTCATCCTGTATAATGAGGCGTCCTTTTTCAGGTTTTTCAAGACCTGCCAAAAGGCGCAGTACGGTACTTTTACCGCTGCCGCTGCGTCCAAGAATGGAGATGACTTCGCCTTTTTCAATCTTCAGTGTGAAATTGTCCAATGCTCTCGTCTTCGCATCGGTGTATGAAAAGCAAACGTCTTCAATTGCCACAAACATGCTAGTCCAACTCCCTTTCAAGGAATTTATAAAAGAAAACAATGGCCAGGGCACTAATGCCGATGATTAATAGTGAAGCCTGGGAAGCCTCCATAATCTTTTCGTCGCTCGCATATTGAAAAGCTTTTGTGGAAAGTGTATCAAAATTGAACGGGCGCAAAATCAGCGTTAAAGGGATCTCCTTTAATACGTCGATAAAAACCAGAATAAAACCGCTGATAATAGCACCTTTCATCATGGGCATATCCACTTTAAAGAACGTTTTTGTAACTCCAAGTCCCAGGGTTCTTGAAGCATCCCGGAAATCGGTACCAATTTTGTCATATCCCGTTTCAATGGAGTTATAGCCGATCGCAAAGAAACGAATAATATAAGCGGTAACAAGCAATACAATGCTGACGCTCAAGACAAGAGTCGTACTGAAACCGGCCCAGACATAAAAGGGTGCCAGGAAGCGGTCCAGACCGATAAAGGCGGTGACAACTGCCACTGCGATGACTGCGCCGGGTATCGAATAGCCAAGAACGGTCAACCGTGGCAACAGTTTACCAAGCCGGCCACGCACCATACGGGCGAAGTTACCTACGATAAGTGCGAAAGCGATGATCAAAGTTGCGCTGAGTCCGGCGACGAAAACTGAATTTCTTACATAATTCATGAATGCGCCCATCGGAATAGTGCCGAAAGTGAGCAACGTCCAGTCGATTAATTGTGCGACCGGTATGAAAAAGGCCAGTGACAGGATGAATAATCCATAGCCTGCAGCGGCTGCCGCTTTCCATCCTGATAATTTAATCAGGGGAAGTGGGCGGACCTTTGTAGTTGAATAACTGTATTGACGCCTGCCCCGAAGAAGTTTTTCGATCATCAGGATCAATATGACAAAGCCCATAAGTGAAGCGGCAAGTTTGATCGACGATTCGATATCTCCCAGCCCGAACCAGGATTGAAAAATGGCTGTTGTAAATGTCTGGACACCATAATATTTTACAACTCCATAATCATTCAATACTTCAAGGACGACCAAGCTGGCACCGGCTATTATGGAAATCCGTGAAATCGGCAGAACGACTTGGAAAAAAGTTTTCCACGGGCCTTTGCCGAGAATACGTGTACTTTCAATCAACGAAGCGGACTGCCGGGACAGATAGACTTGCGCGATTGAATAGACATAAGGGAATAAAAACATCGTATAGATGAAAATGGCGCCGGGCAAGTTCATGATATCAAAATAAGCAGAATTAACTGCCATGCCAAAGTTTTCCCTTAGAGTGGTTTGGATGACACCCGTATAGCTCAGCATCCCATGGTACGTATATGCACCGATAAATGGCGGAATCGAGAGCGGGAGGATTAAAGCCCATTTTAGGAAATGACGCATCGGGAAATCATATTGGGCAATAAGCCAGGCAAGACTCAAGCCGATCAGAATCGTGAAGAAGGCTGTAGCCGCCGTCAAAATCAGGGAGTTTTTCACGAATCCCCAAAGAACAAATTTCTTCATATGCTCCCAATTTTCATTGGAAGGAGTGAACAGCCCGGTTACAATTGTCAGGTTCGGGAGAAACAGCAAGAAGATGATGATTACCGCACTTACAGTCCAGGCATTTATATTTGTAAATCTATGCTGCACGTTTCTGTCGCCTCCTTCCAATCCCAAGAAATCCCCTGCTGCTAATGAGAGGGCAGCAAGGGGTTCTGTATTTTATTATTTCCAACCGACTTCATTGAAAATCAAAATAGATTTAGCGTTGTGTTCGCCCAAGGTGGACAAAGGAATATCCTGTTCTTTGAACTCACCCCAAGATTGCAGTAATTCACTTGGCTCAACATTTTCGTTGACCGGATATTCATAGTTGGCAGAAGCGAAAGTTTCCTGAGCTTCAGGAGCGGAAAGGAATTCCAGCAATTTAATGGCATTGTCTTTATTCTTCGAAGCTTTTACTACCCCTGCGCCACTGACATTGACATGGGTACCGGTTGTGTCCTGGTTCGGGAAGAATATCCCTAAGCCTTCAGCAACTTTCACTTCTTCCTGATCTTCGGAATTCAGCATTTGGCCGAAATAATACGTGTTCATGATAGCGACATCGCCAATGCCGGCTGCTATAGCCTTCGCCTGGTCGCGGTCCCCGCCTTCAGGATCGCGGGCAAAGTTATTAACCATGCCTGCTGCCCATTCTTTAGCTTTTTCTTCGCCATCGATTTCAATGAATGAAGCCAATAAGGACTGGTTATAGACATTTTCAGAGCTGCGGATTAGCACACGGCCATTCCATTTCTCTTCTGTTAAAGCTTCATAAGTAGAAAGCTCATCGGGCTGAACTGTTTCTTTATTATAAAGAATCACACGAGCACGTTTTGTCAGGCCATACCACATCTGGTCTGTGTCCTGGAAGTTGGCAGGAACTTGCTCATCCAATAAGTCGCTTGAAACCGGTTGAAGCAAATCATCCGCTTTGGCACGATAAAGGCGCCCGGCATCTGCGGTTAAAAACAGATCCGCCTCTGTAGCATCGCCTTCGCGTTTGATCCGCTCAAGCAGCTCATCGGCTTCACCTTTGATTACGTTTACTTTGATGCCTGTTTCTTCTTCAAACTTCGAATACAATTCATCATCTACATCGTAGTGGCGTGCCGTATAAAGATTCACTTCTTTGCTTTCGTTTGTTTCAGTAGCAGTTTCGCTTTCTGTTTTTTCTTCTTTCGCCTGACCGCCACAAGCGGCAAGGATTAACGCGGTTAAAGCAATGACTAGAAATAAAAACTTTTTCATAGATAACTTCTCTCCTTTAATTTTTAAATGAAAATGATTCTCAATCTCAATTGTAGCCATGTAAAATAAAAAGTCAATGCCTAAATCATAAATTTTTAATATTATATAAAGAATAGTAAATTCCTTCAATTTGATGACTTATGTAATGGAAAAAAATAGATGATATACTTTCTGTAGCTGAAAGAAAATCATTTATAGAAGGAGAGTCACAATGAACTTAAAGGAATACATCCAATTGGATGCGGTCGGAATGGCCGCTTTGTTGAAGAATAGAGAAGTAAGTGCTGGGGAATTGTTGGGGTTAAGTTTCAATCGGCTCGAACAGGTCAATCCGAAACTGAATGCTTTCACCGAAACGCGCAAGGAATTGGCGGAAAAGTCATTGGATTCGATTCCTGACGGAGGATTTTCCGGCGTCCCGATGGCGCTCAAAAATATCTCCCAGGCGTTGAAAGGTGAAAAGCTGACTGCCGGCTCAAAGTTGTTGAAAGATATGAAAGCCGCACAGGACTCGCATTTAACGGCGGAAATTAGAGGCGCTGGTTTCACGTTTGTCGGACACACAAACACGCCTGAATTCGGTTTGAAAAACATCAGTGAACCGGAACTGTACGGCGCAAGCCGCAACCCGTGGAATCCGGATTATTCCCCAGGAGGATCGAGCGGCGGTTCGGCCGCTGCAGTCGCTTCCGGCATTGTGCCGATTGCCGGAGCGAGCGACGGCGGAGGATCGATCCGCATTCCGGCTTCTTTCACCGGCTTGTTCGGGTTGAAGCCGACACGGGGGCGCATGCCTGTTGGACCTGGTGCAGGACGGCAATGGCAGGGGGCTTCGATTGATTTTGTCTTGACGAAAACAATCCGCGACAGCGCGGCGATGCTGGATTTATTGCAGACGGTACAGCCCGCCGCCGCTTTTCATACACCATTATTTCCCGGGAAATACAGAGAAGAGATGGATAAAGAATTTTCACGGCCGTTGAGAATCGCTTTTTCAGTCGAATCGCCTGTAGGTACGCCGATTTCAGAAGACGCCCGCCAAGCGGTAATAAAAACGGCAAAGTGGCTCGAACAGCAAGGGCATCGCGTCGAAGAAAAAGACAATGGCATTGACGGCATTGGATTGATGCGGGATTATTACTTGATGAACAGCGGGGAAATGGCGCTGCTTGTGCGCAATCTTGAAAAGGGAGCAGGCCGGGAACTGACAGCTGATGATATGGAAATCGAATCGTGGCTCTTGAGCCAGGCTGGATTAAAAGTATCTGCTGCTGATTATTCAGCGAGCATCGCTTCATGGGATGCGGCTGCCGCAAAAATGGCTGCATTACACGAAAGCTATGATTTCTATCTGACGCCAGCAACAGCTTTTGCGGCGCCAAAACTCGGCGAACTGACGCATAGCAGAGAATCCCGTGCAGAGCTTCTTGGTGATTGGGAGCGTACTTCGACCATGGCCGGCCAGCAACAGCTTATCTACGATATGTTCTTGCCAAGCCTTACCTATACGCCATACACTCAATTAGCCAATTTAACGGGGCAACCGGCTGTATCGCTTCCGGTACAAATTACGAAAAGCGGCTTGCCTCTCGGTGTACAATTAATGGCCGGCAAAGGACAGGAGCATTTGCTGCTGCAAATGGCACGCCAAATAGAGCAAACAGATTTATGGCAGGGAATGAAGGGGAATCCTGGCCTTAGAACTTAATGTGCTTGTGTGTGGCTTGTGTATTTATAAGGAATCGACCATAAAGCTCCCGAAATCGACGATAAACAGTAAAAAATCGACGATAAAAGCAGACTCGCTGATAAACAAAAAAATCGCTGGTAAAATTTCAAGAATCACTGATAAACCATCAAAAATCGGTGGAAAAAATGACTGCCAATACCACCGCCTGCAAGTCCGAAGAAGAAATAATCACTTTCTGTATTTCCGTTTTTTATTGTGACCACGTGGTATAAAGAAATAAGAGAAAGTTCCTTAGGAATCTGGTCAAGTAAAGGAGGAATTCCTTTGATCAAAGGTAAGTGGCTGAAGGCTGGAGCAGCGGCGTTCATGTCGGCTATGATACTTACAGGCTGCGGCAATTCAGACGAGCCGCAGATGGAACAGGAAAATCAGGTGCCCGGCGAAGAGCAGGAAGGTAACGGCGGAAGCGAATCCATCTCAGAAGATGAACCGGGTGAAAGCAATGAGAAAACAGAAACTGACGAAGACTAAGACGATTAGAAGCCCTAAAGAAAGTTCCTCCGTTTCAGGGAGGAACTTTTTATTTTTATCACTGAAAATGATGCAGAAATAATATAAATTATCTTTCAGAACACGTATAATGAAACAGCCTGACATCCTTATTTAAAGAGGTGTTTTCCATGATACTTATTATTGATAATTATGATTCATTCACATATAATCTTGTGCATTATTTCGGACAGCTGGATCCAGAAGTGCTCGTATTTCAAAACACGGAAATTACGGCGGAAGAAATCGGCAGGATGGCACCGGATTTAATCGTCCTGTCGCCAGGTCCCGGCCGACCGGCAACAGAAGGGGCGAGCCGGGATGTGCTTGAAAAGCTGAGCAGCAAAATGCCAATTCTCGGTGTCTGCCTCGGCCATCAGGCAATTGTCGAATACTTCGGCGGCACGGTTATTAAAGGCTGCAAGCCCGTGCACGGCAAGGTTTTTGGAATGACTCACGATAGGAGAGGGTTGTTCGCCGGTATCAATTCACCAACACAAGTCACCCGCTATCATTCACTCGAAGCCCAAGCAGCTTCCATGCCGGAGTGTCTGGAAATCACAGCCCGAACGAACGACGATGCCGTGATGGCCGTGCGCCATCGCGAATTGCCGATTACCGGCATTCAGTTTCATCCGGAATCCATCCTGACGCTCGATGGATTTCAGATGCTGAAAAATGCCTGCGAACAGGCGAAAGCGTGGAAAGCGGCACAGAGAGGAGAGGCGGCAGATGAAGAAACCTTATCTTCTTTTTGAATTTCAAAATGAGCAAGGCGATATCGAACCGCTCGAATTCAGGGAGCCGATCCGGGTTTTGCAAAGCAGGGACCTTTCTGAGATCTCTTCTATTATGGAAGAAATTGATAAAGCGACGGAACAGGGATTTTATGCTGCCGGTTTCGTGTCATACGAAGCGGCACCCGCTTTTCAGCTCGAAATGGAGACCCGTGAAATTGGTTCTCTTCCATTAATATGGTTCGGGATCTATAAAAACCCTGATATAAGGGAAGAAGAAGTAGCCGCCGCATCCGAACCGTATTCGGTGGATGACTGGAAGCTGTATGGATCACCAACGCATTACCAAAACGGAATTGCCAGCATCAAAAATGCAATCGCGGAAGGCCATACTTATCAGGTCAATTACACCGAACGGCTGCATGCAGATTTCAGCGGCAGCGATTTCGCATTTTACCGCCAACTCGCGCGCAATCAGCAGGCAGGCTATGGCGCATACTTGAATATCGGTGACCACAGCATCCTCTCTGCGTCGCCGGAACTTTTCTTTAAAGTAGAGAACGGCAAGCTGACAACCAAGCCGATGAAAGGGACTGCGCCGAGAGGGCGTACGCTGGAAGAAGATGAAACACATATTGCCGAGCTGCTGGCTTCTGAAAAAGAGCGGGCAGAAAACCTGATGATCGTAGACCTGCTGCGAAATGATATGAGCCGTCTTGCGACGAGAGGTTCAGTTAAAGTTGAGAAGCTGTTCGAAGTGGAAACGTATCCGACAGTCCATCAGATGACGTCGACAATCACTGCGGAATTAAATCCGGATTTAACAATAATGGACTGGTTCAAGGCTTTATTTCCTTGCGGTTCCATCACCGGCGCTCCGAAAATCAGCACGATGCAGACGATTGCGGAACTGGAGTCGGCACCGCGCGAAGTTTATTGCGGAGCTATCGGATACATAACACCTGCTAAAGATGCGGTATTCAGTGTGCCAATCCGTACAGTAGTTGTTGATAAGGAAACAAGCCGTGCGCGTTACGGCGTTGGCGGCGGAGTTACATGGGATTCGACATCTGAAGGGGAATTCAAGGAACTGCAGACGAAAGCTGAAGTGCTGACTGCGCGCAGGCCGGAGTTCGAGCTGCTCGAATCGCTAAAGCTCGAGAATGGAACGTACCCTTTGCAGTCCTACCATATGAAGCGTTTGCTCGATTCCGCTGCTTATTTCAATTTTCCGGTGGACGAAAAAGCAGTCGCTGCCAGCCTTGCCGAACTTGCAAAAGAATTTTCACAGGGAACCTTCAAAGTACGGTTCTTGCTCAGCCGCACCGGCGAATTCAATCTGGAGGCGCAAAGTACGGCGGCAATCACTGAGCCGGTGAATTGCACCCTTTCTAAATCTGCCATCGACAGCGGAAATCCGTTTCTCTACCATAAGACAACTTACCGCCAGGTTTATGAAAAAGCTGCGGAAACAATGCCGGCGGAAGCATTTTCCGTATTATTATGGAATGAAAGACAGGAACTCACGGAGTTTGCGATCGGCAATCTGGCAGTCGAAAAAGCTGGAGAATTTTTCACGCCGCCAGCGAGCTGCGGCTTATTGCCGGGCACATTCCGTCAGCAGCTGTTGGATACAGGAGTTCTCAAAGAAAAAATCATACGTAAAGATGAACTGGGCGAGTACGATGCTATTTGGTTCATCAATAGCGTCCGCGGCTGGCTGCGGGTGGAAATGTTTTAGATGAAAACAAAAAGCGGCAGGCTTTTCGTCTATGAAAAGCCTGCCGCTTTTTGTTTTTGGATTCTATGATCACTCAAACGATTCTATGATCACAAATCGGACTTCTATGATCATTCAAACGATTCTATGATCACTCTAATGATTCTATGATCATTCAACATATTTTCTCCCCAGTTTTAACTCCAGCCAATCCGCCAGGCATTAATCCCATCACCGAAAACATGGTAACTTCCCTTAACCGCTATATCTCTTCCTACCAGTGACCCAGGCGTATGGAACTAAATTCCGCAATCTGCAACTAATTAAGATAAAACATTTTTCGATAATTTAAAATAATGGTTGAAATAATTTCCGCACCGTTTATAATGAAGTTTATGGAAGGGTTTACATTCTTCTCTTTCGGACGAAATTTACTCCATATTTCGCGAGATGAAAGCTTTATCAATTGAATAGCTTCACGGAATTTATTTCCGTAACATATCTTAGCATTAGGCAATTTAAAACAAATGGACAAGCTGACGGCAGAAAGCGGGGGTTCGGTTATCAATCATTCACTTTTTGATCTGACAGGAAAAACTGCAGTGATCACCGGCGGCAACCGGGGACTGGGGAAAGAGATTTCACTTGGGCTTGCGGGAGCGGGTGCCGATATCGTCATTGTCGCCAGAGCGGTTGATGAGACGGTACTGGATGAAATCCGAAAACTTGGCGTGAAAGCGGCGAAAGTTGAATTCGACTTACTGAACTTTGGGCAGTACGGCGAATTGCTGGCGCGCTGCAAGGAATTGACGGGAAGCATCGATATCCTCATCAATAATGCCGGTGTTCAAAAGCGGCATGATTCGACCGATTTTCCGAAGCAGGACTGGGATTTCGTGATGGACGTCAATGCCAATGCAGCATTCTTCATGTGCCAGACATTCGGTGCCCATATGCTGGAAAACGGCAGAGGCAAAATCATCAATCTGGCTTCGCTGTTGTCCTACCAGGGCGGCCTTCGTGTTCCCGCTTATGCGGCGAGCAAAGGAGCCGTGATTCAATTTACGAAATCGCTGGCCAATGAATGGGCGCATCGCGGCGTGAATGTCAATGCCATCGCTCCGGGTTATATGGACACGGAGATGAATACGGCTTTGCTGGCGGATGAAACGCGCAACCGCCAAATCCTTGACCGCATTCCGGCAGGACGCTGGGGCAAACCCGAGGATATGCAGGGAGCGGCAGTGTTTCTGGCTTCCGCTGCGTCGGATTACCTTCACGGCATCACCATACCGGTGGATGGCGGCTGGCTCGGCAGGTAATTTGTTAAATAATCAAAAAAACAGTAAAAAACTTCTTGAAATTGGCTACGGCATACGATAGAGTTTGACGGGCGCCAAATGTTTTCTGAAGTGGAAAGAAAGGGGTTACAAACATGAAGCTAGCAATGATAGGCGTCGGCAAGATGGGTTATAACCTGGCGTTGAATATGATGGACAATGGCCATCAAGTAGTGGCGCATGATGCAAATAGCGAGCAGGTCGATAAAATTGCAGCTGATGGCGCGATTGGCGCATATACATTGGAAGAAGTTGTCCAGCAATTGGAGAAACCCCGCGTTCTGATGATGCTGGTGCCGCACGGCGAGATTACGGAAAATGTCATTGCGACATTAAAGCCGCTGCTTGACGAAGGCGATATCATCATCGATGGAGGCAACTCCAATTACAAAGAATCTGTCAGACTGGGTGAAAGCCTGAAAGAAAAAGGCATCCACTTCATGGATTGCGGAACGAGCGGCGGAGTTTCCGGTGCGCGTGAAGGAATCTGCACAATGATTGGCGGCGATCCGGAAGCGTTCAAAATTATCGAACCGGTCATCAAAAGCGTTTCTGTCGAAAACGGTTATTTCTATACCGGCGAACTCGGCAGCGGACATTTCCTGAAAATGATCCACAATGGCATCGAGTACGGCATGATGCAGGCGATGGCTGAAGGCTTCGATATCCTCGAGAAGAGTGATTACGATTATGACCTGGAAGGTGTGGCGAAAGTCTGGAACAACGGTTCCGTCATCCGCTCATGGCTGATGGAATTGGTCGAAAGCGCATTTTCGAAAGATCCGAAACTGGAAGAGATCCGCGGCGTCATGAACTCTTCAGGTGAAGGGAAATGGACGGTTGAAACCGCACTTGATCTTCAGGTGCCGGCTCCGGTTATAACGATGTCACTTTTGATGCGCTATCGTTCACAGGAAGACGATACCTTTACCGGTAAAGTCGTAGCAGCGCTCCGCAATGAATTCGGCGGCCATGCAGTCGTCAAAAAATAATTCGGTTACACAAGCTTCACCACATAAAATCATTTACAAATTTTACACCAAATAAAACATGAAAAAGGGGAGACTGACATGAAAAAGATTTTTTCTTTATTCGTATTGGCAATGATGGTATTGGTTCTTGCAGCATGCGGAGGCGGAAACGACGAAGCATCTGAAGGTTCAGCAACTGAAGGCGGAGGCGAAGGTTCAGGCGAAACAAAAACAATCCGCGCAGGTATCGGCCTTAACGATTCACACCCGCAATATATCGCTCTATTGAAATGGAAAGAAATCGTGGAAGAGAAAACTGACGGCGCGATCAAAGTTGAAACTTACCACAGCAGCCAATTGGGCGATGACCGCGCAATGACTGAAGCTTTGCAGCTTGGTTCACAGGAAGTAACAATTCCTTCAACAGCACCAATCGCTAACTTTGTACCAGAATACAGCGTATTTGATTTCCCGTTCCTATTCCCGAATGAGCAAGTTGCGGATAAAGTGTTGGACGGCGAAGTTGGACAGAAATTCCTTGATAAATTGGAAGACCAGAACCTTGTAGGCCTTGCTTACTGGGAAAACGGATTCCGTGATGTAACAAACAGCGAACGCGCAATCGAAACTGCAAGTGATTTCGACGGCTTGAAGCTTCGCACAATGGAAAATGATTTGCACCTTGACGCTTTTAAAGCACTTGGAGCTAACCCGACGCCAATGGCATTCGGTGAATTGTTTACAGCAATGCAGCAAGGTACTGTCGATGGACAGGAAAACCCAATCCCGACTATCTACCTGCAAGGTTTCTATGAAGTACAGGATTACGTTTCCACAACACACCATATCTACAGCCCATTCGTATTCTTGATGAGCAAAGAGTTCTTTGACGGATTGACTGAAGAGCAGCAAACAATCGTAACAGAAGCAGCTGTTGAAGCGGGTAAACTTAACCGTGAGCTTAACCGTGAAGCTGTTGCAGAATATGCTGACGAATTGAAAGCTGAAGGCATGAACTATAACGATGTAACTCCTGAAGCACGTGCTGAAATGGTTGAAATCGTTCAGCCTGTACTTGATAAGTACGCAGAAAAAATCGGTAAAGAAACTGTTCAGGAAGTCTACGACGCTGTCGCAGAAGCTGAAGCAGAATTGGCAGAATAATAAATAGGCAACGGCTTTGAGGAGGAATATTTCCTCAAAGCCGTTTTCTTGCTTTTCAGGTTATGGGTTTTCGCGAAAACAATTCCCTTGCAAACACATAAAAACTTATTGATAAAGGAGACCGACATGAAAATCATACATTGGTTAGACCGGCATATCGAAGAAGTGCTCTTGGTGCTTTTTTCTGTAATCATGGTAGCGGTCATTTTTCTGCAAGTGGTCATGAGACAACTCGACAGTTCTCTGTCATGGACTGAAGAATTGGCACGCTACAGCTTTATCTGGCTTGTCTATATCGGCATCAGCTATGGCGTCAAAAAAGACCGCCACATCAAGGTGGATGTGCTGCTATTGGTGCTCAAAAACAAAGGCAAAATCATTTTGACGATCATCGCTAACCTACTGTTCATCGCTTTTGCCATTTTCGTCATCCGTTACGGCTATGACATTGCGAGCCAGTTGCTGGCATTCGGCCAGAAATCTCCGGCCAACCAAATTCCAATGGGGCTTATCTACCTGGCAACACCGGTCGGCATGGGCTTGACGCTGATCCGCCTGGTACAGAACCTGGTGAAACACATCAAAGCGTTAAAGCATGAAATGAATCTGGACAAGAAAGTCGAAAAACTAGGGTAAGCCCGGAATGAAACATCTAGGAGGTTTATAGAATGACTATTGCAGTGTTATTTGGCAGCTTTGCGCTTTTGCTGATCCTGACGGTGCCAATCGGTATCGCAATCGGCTTATCAACACTTATCACAATTATGTATACAGGCAGTCTGCCGGTCGAATTCCTTGCGAAGGAATTGATCACATCTGTCGATTCGTTCCCGTTGATGGCGGTTCCGTTCTTCATCCTTGCCGGTGAAATCATGGGTAAGGGTGGTATTTCCGAACGCCTCTTTAATGTAGCGAACGCGCTGGTCGGCAACAGAACCGGCGGCTTCGCCATTGCAACAATCATCACGTGTATGTTTTTCGCAGCCATTTCCGGTTCCGGCCCCGCAACAGTTGCGGCAATCGGCGGAATCATGATTCCAGCAATGGTGCGCCAAGGTTATGACATCAAATTCGCCACGGCTACTGTAGCGGCAGCCGGATCGATCGGTGTTATCATCCCGCCGAGTATCCCGATGGTCATCTACGGAGTAACAGGCAGCGTATCAATCGGTGATCTTTTCATCGCCGGTATCGTTCCCGGGATCCTTGTAGGTCTGTCTATGATTGCCTGGGCGTACTTCTATTCGAAGAGAAAAGGCTATAAAGGTCTTGAAGAAAAGACTTCATTCAAAAAAATCGGAATCGCTTTCTGGGAAGCGAAATGGGCATTGCTCATTCCCATCATCATCCTTGGCGGTATTTACGGCGGTTATTTCACGCCGACAGAAGCCGCTGTTATTGCAGTAGTCTATGGTTTATTCGCAGCGATGGTCCTTTACCGCGCATTGAAAGTCCGCGATCTTCCGAAAGTCATCATCGACTCCGCATTGACGACAGCGACTGTGCTGATCATCGTTGGAACAGCGAACGCTTTCGGACGTCTTTTGACAATCGAGCAGGTGCCAAACCAGATTGCTGAGGCGATGCTGTCAATTTCCACGAACCAGTACGTCATCATTCTGTTGATCATGCTGTTATTGCTGGTCGTCGGTATGTTCATGGATACACTTGCTGCCATCATCATTTTAACGCCGATTTTGCTTCCGATTGCGGTTCAAATCGGTTATGACCCAGTGCATTTCGGTATCTTGATGGTCGTCAACCTGGCAATCGGTTTCTTCACACCACCGGTCGGAGTCAACTTATTCGTCGCATCCGGAATTTCCGGCGTATCGATCGAATCGCTGTCCCGCGCCGTCTTGCCATTCGTTCTTTCAATGATCATCACATTATTATTCCTGACATTCGTTCCGGCTATCACGATGTTCTTCATTCCGGAGTAATGAAACCGGGAATTACGTTAGAGAAGGTTGTGTCTTAAATGGAGAAATCAGAAGTGTTTACATTTGGCGAAACGATGGTGCTGTTCCAGCCTGAGCAGATGCTGCCGCTCGAATACATCCATCAGTTTCCAAAGAAAATCGGGGGAGCGGAATCGAATGTCGCAATTGGCCTTACGAGACTTGGCCATTCTGTCACTTGGTTCAGCAAACTCGGCAACGACCCATTCGGGCGTTTTGTATTGAAAAGTATCCGCGGAGAAGGCGTGGACGTTTCATCCTGTCTGCTGACGGATGAAGCGCCGACGGGCCTCCTGTTTAAAGAACAATTATCGCCGGAAGACATGAACGTCTATTATTACCGGAAAGGATCTGCCGCGAGCCTGATGCAGCCGGATGAACTGGATGCCGGCGCAATTGCTGCGGCGCGCATCCTGCATATCAGCGGCATCACGCCAGCGCTCAGCGAGTCGGCGCTTGCCACTGTCATGGAAGCAATCGACATCGCGAAACGCAACGGCACGAAAATCGTTTTTGACCCGAACCTGCGCCTGAAATTGTGGAGTGCTGAACAAGCCAAAAAGACATTCAACGAAATTGCCGCAAACGCTGATGTCATCCTGCCCGGACTTGATGAAGGACAGCTGATGACGGGCGAAACGGATGTCGAAGCAGTAGCTCAGGCACTTGCTGACGGTGACAATGAAAAAATCATCGTCATCAAACTGGGCGATAAAGGGGCTTATCTGCATGCGGGCGAGCAGAAAACTTACATTGAAGGCTTTCCGGTAGACCGCATCGTCGACCCTGTCGGTGCCGGAGACGGCTTTGCCGCAGGTGTCATCAGCGGCCTGCTGCGCGAAGAGCCGCTTGAACAGGCGGTACGCCGCGCCAATGCAATCGGCGCAATGGTCGTCGGTGTCAGCGGTGACATCGAAGGGCTGCCGACATTCGAGGCAGTCGAACGCTTCATGAAACCAGCCGGCGCCAACCGCGACGTAAAACGTTAAACCGAGGAGGAAGCAGCCATGAAAAAATGGGAAAACCTTATTCGCCTAAAAGAATCGGGACTCATCGCAGTCATCCGTAAACCCAAACAATCACAGATCCACCAAATCGCAGAAGCGCTTGTCGAAGGGGGCACCGGTGCCCTTGAAATCACTTTGGACACTCCCGGTGCGCTAGACATGATCCGTGAGCTGAAAGAGAAATTCGGCGACCGCGTCCTTGTCGGCGCAGGTACCGTTCTCGACGCGCCGTCCGCAAAAATGGCCATCGATGCCGGGTCGGATTTCATCTTCTGCCCAAGCTTCGATATTGAAACCATCCAGATGGCGAACCGCTACGGCCGCATCTCCATCCCGGGCGTCATGACGCCGACTGAAATTGTGAATGCTTATTCCGCAGGCGCCGACCTCTTGAAAATCTTCCCGGGTGCCGCACTTGGAGAAGCCTATATCAAAGATCTGCAAGGACCACTTGGCCACATTCCGATGATGCCAACGGGCGGCGTTTCTTTGGACAACGCCGAAACGTTTATCCGCAACGGCGCGGTTGCAGTCGGAGCTGGCGGCTCACTCGTCGACAGCAAAGCGATTGCTGAAGAACGCTACGAAGTGTTGACGGACCTGTCCCGCCAATTTATCGATAAAATTAAAAACGCAAGAAGCTAAAGCGCTGAGTCTAGCGTTTTTTTAGCATTGGCCGGAAATGGGGCTGACGTTAGGTCAGGGAAAATGGAGGCGGAGTGGCAGGAAATCAGCGAACGTAGATATATCTCGCTGAACGTCGATATAATCTTCTGAGCGTTGATATATTTTTTTGAACGTCGATATAATTTCCTGAGCGTTGATATAATTTCCCAAACGCACAAATCCCTTAACTCATCGGCAGAAGTCGCTAAGAAACCAGCGCCAGAAGCAGATTTATGAGGAATTCCAGGTTTTATTTCCATCCAAATCTCTGCAAAAACCAAAACCAATAGACGAACGGATGCTTTTCGCACGCGAAAAGCGAAAAACCGACAGTTTACATCATAAAAAAGAAATGAGGGTTTTATTTTGAAAATCACGAAGCTGGAAACATTTATCGTTCCGCCGAGATGGCTGTTTCTGAAAATCGAAACCGACGAAGGCATTGTCGGCTGGGGAGAGCCGGTCGTTGAAGGCCGCGCCGCTACAGTCGAGGCTGCTGTCCATGAACTGGGCGATTACCTGATTGGCAAAGATCCGCGCCGCATCGAAGATTTGTGGCAGACAATGTACCGCTCAGGCTTTTACCGTGGAGGCCCAATTTTAATGAGTGCTATTGCTGGTATTGACCAGGCACTTTGGGATATCAAAGGGAAATACCATAATGCACCGATTTCGGAATTGATGGGCGGAGCTGTCCGCGATTCGGTCCGTGTCTACTCGTGGATCGGGGGCGACCGTCCGAATGAAGTCGGAACTGCGGCAAAAGCGGCTGTCGAAGCTGGCTTTAGCGCAGTGAAGATGAACGGTACGGAAGAGCTGCAATACATCGATTCCTACGAAAAAGTCGATCAGGCGGTTGCACGCATTGCGGCAGTCCGTGATGCGGTTGGCAAATATGTCGGCATCGGCATCGATTTCCACGGCCGGGTACATAAACCGATGGCGAAAATCCTTGTCAAAGAGCTCGAGCAATTCCGCCCGATGTTCATCGAAGAGCCGGTCCTGCCGGAAAACAATGAAGCCCTGCGTGAAATCGCGCACATCACCAACATCCCGATTGCGACAGGTGAGCGCATGTTCTCAAAATGGGATTTCAAGAAAATCCTGTCTGACGGCTATGTCGATATCATCCAGCCGGATCTGTCGCACGCAGGCGGAATCACCGAATGCAAAAAAATCTTTGCAATGGCGGAAGCTTACGATGTGGCCGTTGCACCGCATTGCCCGCTTGGCCCGATTGCACTCGCATCCTGCCTGCAGGTCGACGCCACGTCGCATAACGTCTTTATCCAGGAACAGAGCCTCGGCATCCATTACAACCAGGGCAGTGATCTGCTCGATTACCTGAACGATAAGACTGTCTTCGAATACAAAGACGGTTATGTCGATATGCTGCAGAATGCAGGTCTTGGCATTTCCATCAATGAGGACTTCGTCCGCGAACAGGCGAAAATCAGCCACAACTGGAAAAACCCGGTATGGCGCCATAAAGACGGTTCCATTGCTGAGTGGTAAAAAGAGAAAACCCAAAAGGAGAGAAACCCCATGAGCCAATTCAAAGTGGTCGTCACCGACTATGAATACAGCACATTCGCACCGGAAGAAGCCGTTCTGGATAAACTCGGCATCCAACTGACTTTCGAACAATGCAAGACGGAAGACGACGTCATTGCAGCCTGTAAAGATGCAGATGCGCTGATCAACCAGTATGCACCGATTACGCGCAAAGTCATTGAACAGCTTGATAATTGCAAAGTCATTTCACGCTACGGCGTCGGCTTTAACACGATCGACGTCGATGCTGCGACGGAAAAAGGCATCATCGTCGGCAACGTCACCGACTATTGCCTGGATGAAGTCTCGAACCACGCGATGGCATTGCTGCTGTCGCTGGCGCGTAAAGTGACGCTCCTCAACAACTCGGTGAAAAACGGCGTCTGGGATTTTAAAGTCGCTGTGCCGATTTACCGCCTGCAAGGCCAGACGCTCGGCCTTGTCGGTTTCGGCAATATCCCGCAGACCGTTGCCAGAAAAGCGAAGGCATTTGATCTGAACGTCATTGCCTACGACCCATTCGTGGCACCGGAAGTAGCTGCCGCACAAAACGTGGAACTCGTGACGCTTGAAGAACTTTGCAAGCGCTCGGATTACCTTTCTGTCCATGTGCCGCTCAATGCGCAGACGGAAAAGATGATAAGCACGAAAGAATTCGCTATGATGAAAAAAGAAGCATTTATCATCAACACGGCCCGCGGTCCGATCATCGATGAACAGGCATTGATCGAAGCGCTGCAGGCAGGAACAATTGCCGGTGCCGGTCTTGATGTGCTTGAAACAGAACCGATTGCCGCGGACAACCCGCTTCTTGCAATGGACAACGTCATTCTGAACCCGCATTCCGCATTTTATTCTGTTGAAGCGGAAACGGAGCTAAAGCGCAAGACAGCGGAAAACGTGGCCGACGTGCTGTCGGGTTATTATCCGACCTATCTGGTCAATAAAGCCGTCAAAGAGAAAGTGAAATTGGAAGACAAGCTGTAGACACTAAAGGAGGAATTTTCGTGGAGAAAAGCGTATCGAAAGACATTACCGTCAATATTTCGGACAAGACGACCATCGTTGAAGTCAGTAAAGCGACACAGAAATACCAGTCGGAGATTTACTTGAAAAAATCAGTCAACGGCACGCCTTATGAAATTAACCTGAAAAGTTTCCTCGGACTGATTACGCTGCAATTGCGCAATGGCGACGAACTCAATATCCGTACTGTCGGTGAAGATGCGGAAGAAGCGATGGCAGACGTCGTTTCCTATTTGAGCCAGGCCTAAGGGGGCATTTCAGATGGCAGAGAATCAGGACCTTTACAAAAAAGCGGCAGCGGAAAAGGCAGTGGAATATGTGGAAGACGGCATGGTGCTCGGACTCGGTTCCGGTACGACCGTTTACTGGCTGCTGAAGCGTCTCGGTGAACTGATCGATCAGGGACTCAACATCAAAGGCATCCCGTCATCACTTCGGACAGCAGGGTGGGCGAAGGAATTCGGTATTCAGCTGACCGATTTCTCGGAAGTCGAAACACTCGATCTGGCGATTGACGGAGCGGATGAAATCGATCCGAATTTCCAGCTCACCAAAGGCGGCGGCGGTTCACTCGTCCGCGAGAAGCTCGTCAATGCACACGCCAAGCAAGTCATCATCATCGCGGATCAGTCGAAAATGGTCGATCAACTCGGCAGCTTCCCATTGCCCGTCGAAGTCCTGCAGTTTGCGTGGCAGCGCACGGCTGATAAAATCGCAGCGCTCGGTGCCAAGCCAGTGCTGCGGGAGCGGGAAGGCGAAGTGTTCGTGTCGAACAACGGCAATTATATCCTCGACTGCGCTTTCGGGTCGATTGAAGATCCACATGCGCTCCATGACGAACTCAAGCTTCTGCTCGGCGTCGTCGAAACCGGCCTGTTCATCGATATGACCGACAAAGTCATCTTGGCGGGACCGGACGGGGCTCAGGTAATCAATAAAAATTAATACCTTTGGACAATGAAAGAAAGCCCACAAAAGTCTTCGGACTTTTGTGGGCTTTCTTTTTGTATTGCATCAATCATGCTTCACTGTTGAGAATCTTAACTTTACAGAAGACAAAAAGAACACCAATGATTGAAAACACGATAAAAGCGAAAGGATAGGATGTTCCTTCAATCAATAGCCCCGCAATAATGGAGCCAATCGACTGCCCGATTCCTAATGAGAAGAAGGCGATGCTGACGCCAATGAAAGGCGAGTCCGGAAACTGGCGAGTGCCCCATACGATGATTAATCCGGTCATGAAAATGAATGAGATGCCAAAAAGTACAGCTGAAAAGTAGATGGCCGCCTGATAAGAGAGGGGCAGGATAAATAACGATGCAGCTAACACGAATATTCCTAACCGGTATGAGCTTGCCAACCCCAGTTTATTGATGATTGCGCCTGCAATCCCTCCAAGTATGCCGGCGCCTCCCATGATGATCCAGAACACTACACTCTCAGTTATTGTAAAGTCATGTATCAAGGTCACATAGCTTCTTGAAAAGGTCCAGTAGATGGAGGAAGCGAATCCGATTCCTATAGAAGCAAAAATGAGAAACCGGGCGTTCAGCAATAGCTTCGTCCCGAATTCCAGACGAGCGGGTGGGGAAGAACTCTGTATTTTATTCGTTAGCGCAGCCGCATTCCACCAGACAGAACCTAAAGCAAGGACAGCGAACAGAATATAAGCCCATCTCCATTGTTCGGAGAACAGCAAAGCTGCAGGTCCGGTAAGGATGATGCCGACACTGGTGCCGGTATTGATCCATGTATTGCCTTTGTCCTGCAGTTCATGAGTCAAGGATTGAACGACGATTTGGCTAAAGGCGGGCGAAATCCATCCGCTCCCGAGACCAGCTATGAATGCGCTGAGGAGCAAAATGATGAAATTTGTTGAAACAGCCATCCCGACCATGCCAAGAATCGCAGTTACACCGGATAACAGCACCATATGCCGAGCCCCGGATTTAGCTATGAATACGGAAGCGGTGATTAAAGCTGCGGTATAGGCTATATAAGCCGCCGAACCTACATAACCGGCCTGGCTTTCTGACAAATCCAAGTCGGAGCTGATATCAGGCAGAAATAAACCGAAGCTGTATCTGGCAAAAGCATACGTAACGCCGATCATGGATATACCGGGCAACACGATTTTCCACATAGTAATCAACTCCAATTTTTATATAGAACGGTCACTCTATTGCAGGGTAAAAAAAGTAAGCTATTAGCTTGCTTCGATGCAATCAACGAGAGACATCAGTACTTCTTCCACTTCTTTGATATCTGTGGTTTCGGCCATCGAAGTGGAGCCTTCGCACAAAAGGGAAAGTTTTAAAGCTTCGATTCTCGGCAATCCGTACGTTTGAATAAAGTGAATCAAATTTTCTTTATGGGAATTCACTCTTGTGACAATCGAGTGGTTTGGCTCACTGCTGAATTCCTCTTTTGCCCGCAGGAACATACAGCCATTCGAAGCACTGTTTTTCAGCCACAGAAGATGGCCGTAAGTGAGTTTTTCCTGCACAGTGCCCATTTCTTCATCAATGACTTTCTTCAGCAAATCAAAATAAGCCTGTTCTCTTCTATTGAGAATCTCTAAAATCAATTCCTCTTTAGAGGCAAAATGATTATAAAGCGTCATAAGCGCAACCCCGGCTTCCTGCACAATCGCTTTTAACCCAATTGCATGGAACCCGTGGGCATAAAATAGCCGTTCTGCGGTGATCAGTAAATCTTCTCTTTTAGAACTCATAGAATCGGCCCCTTCTATATTAGATATAACGGTCACTCTAAAATTAACATGCAATAGTCTATAATTCAATTTAAAACAGCTGGCGAATGGAATTTAAACGGTGATAATTAATTTACATTTTCCGGTATTTTTCATGTAGACTTGTAATAGACAGTTAATTCACGAAGAGGATAGCGTTTCTGGAAAGGGGCTGTAAAAATGCGGATTATTAAATGGTCGCCGATTCTGATGCTGCTTTTTTGCTCGGCCTGCTCGTCGGTCGTCATTGAAGAAGCAGAAAACGTACGGCTGGATTATTGGGAAAAAGAAGATGCCGAAGAGCTGATTGAACAAGAATATCTGGATGAGAGCAACGGGCTCGATATTTTTGCAGAGGCAGTCAATTCTGCTGAGGAAATGGAAGAGGGCAAGATCATTACAACCAGGCCAGTGCTCTCGATGGAGTTCGTGATGGAAAACGATGAAAATCGGTCCTATCATCTATGGGTGACGGAAGATGGAGAAGGCTATCTGCAGAGTTTGCATCCGCATAAAAATGCTACGCTCCGGATGGACGAAGAATCAGTTCAGGAAGTAAAGGATTTTATTGCAGCGAAAGAAGATGTGAAAGTCGTGCAGGGAGAAATCGAGTTTGAGCAGTGAAATAAATAACAGAATCAGGAGAGGTGTAAATGGACTTTATTTTGGGGATTATATTTATTGGTATTGTATTGATTTCTTCAAGCATGATTGAAAAGAAACTGGACTCGCTCGGAGAACAGAATAACCGCGTCATTGAGCTGTTGGAAGAAATACGGGACAAAAAGTAATGGACAGTTACATAGTTGAATAAACAAAAGCCTTATCGCTTTACGCAAACCACCAATTCTTTTAATATGTAAAATAACTAAAATATCACTAACACACAAGTTGAAATTGCAAACGGTAAAATGCGGAGGACTATAGTGCTTCCCGCAAAGCCGCAGAGAATCTTTGATTCTTTGCGGCTTTTTTTATTCAAATTCATTTGGACAGGGGAAGATCAATGCAGAAGCAGACAGAGCCTCCAAAGCATACCGGTTACTACCTTTCGCGTGTAAAAGACACTCATACCGAAGACGGCAAAACTTACATCACCTTGTTTGCCCGGTTATCCATTAAAACACCCCAGCACACAAAGTCCATTTGGGTGGAGATAGAGGAAGTTGCATGGGACCAGGCGAGCCGGCATCTGCAAAAGCTGCCTAATGCCGCTTACGATTATCAATTATCGGAGGCTGTATTTCGTGAGATGGAGCGGGTATCCAAAGCTCAACTTGAAACGCTGTATTATTTCACTCCGCTGTATCAATCGGTTACTTTTAGAAAATTGGGGTAGCCGATTGAATTTCAATGGCTTTAGAGACCCGCTAATTATTGTTATGCGATTGAATTCATTAACTCCTGTTGATTTTTAATTTTTTCGGTGATGTTTTTTCTTATCCCGGTGTAACAAATTCCCGGTAATGGGCCATTCATCTGTTTTCACCTCGTACGACCAAAAGATGATTTGGACATCATCTCCAAAGCAATCTAAATTTATTTGTTGTGTTTGATAAAAAAAGAGAGTAGATTATTTTTTCAGTTATTTTAATTTGGTTTGCTAAATTCAAATGATAAACTCTTTGCTCTTAAAAAAATTATAACTTACCATTTTTTATGGAATACAATTGAGAAAATCAATTCAGAAGAACTATAGGTCACCAAATGCACTTATATACTTTAGAAGAGTGAGCATCTATTTCAAACGTATTCAACAATTCGCTTAATGCATAAAAAACTTGTTGATTCTGTTTTGATAATTTCTTTAAGGTATCATCATCTATATAAACAATCGAATCGTCACTGTTTCGGAAATATCTTTTTACTTCATAGAGGGGGATATTGCGTATATTGCTTAATCCATTCTGACACACGGTAAATGTGGAATATTGATAGAGAGATCCATTAATGTATTCGTTTTCCCAGCAGAAGATTAAAATCAAATCATATCTTTTCATAAAAAGAATGGTTTCCTCTTTATCTATGAGCATAAGTTCTACAGTCCGGCCAACTTCGCTCTTAAGTATGTCTAAGTTACTATCTGGTAAGATAGGTTTTCGTTTAAAAATGAACATAATTCTTATCTCCTTATTTGAATATGAAGAAAGCCGAAAATATATATTAAAAAAATAGTATTATATTGGTAAACGACTAGATTTTCATAATCGTTAGGTAATTATAACTTTAATAATTATCTTGAAATATAGATAGATAGTCTATTTTTATTGTAAATTTTTAGACAATAATCTTTTTAATTCGATTTCCTGTCCTTTTTGTTATGGTGCGAATTTATAATATAAAAAATAGTAGTTCTTTTTACTTGGTTTTTATTTTTGGAGTAAAAATATTAACTGGAATATTGAAGAAATAAATAAGTGGAGGTTATGCAGTTTTAAAAAAATCTAACCGCGTAAATGGCGTGAATTATTTAGAGGGAAAATGTTAGTGACTTTTAAAAAAGGTTCAAGTCTGAAAATCTTCAGACTTGAACCTTTTTAGTAGAGCATCTATATATTCCAGTAAAAGTAAGGATCAAATTTCTTCCATTCTCTTCTCCATCTCATCCGCCATCCGGCTGGAATCAGAATTCCCTTGATTCCGCAGCTGTTCGATGATATTGCGGTAATCCGTATCGCTGCGGTTCTGGCTCATCTTATAGGCTGCCTGGATGTCGTTCACTTTCACCTTAAAGCCGACGATGCCTTTCATTTCTTTTTCCAATAAAGAAGGGGACAGCTTGTCCCATAGAACAGGATCCGTGCGGTGGTGCTCGTATTTCTCCAGCAGTTTCGTCAAGTCCTGCTTCAATTCTTCTTCATCCAGAATTTGAGCCGCGCCGTATATATGGACAGCCTGGTAGTTCCATGTCGGAACATTTTCCTGCTCGTACCAGGAAGAAGAGATATAGGAATGCGGTCCCTGGAACATTATGAGTATTTCTTCGCTCGCCTCAAATGTTCGCCACTGGGGATTTCCGTACGCCATGTGGCCGGTTATATAGTAGTCTTCCCCTTCTTTCACCAGCTGCAGCGGAAGGTGGGTTGCAATGGGCCTGCCTTTTCTCGTCGTAACAAGTGTGCCGAACGAATGGTGATGCACAAATTCCCGAATCTCATTAATACTTGTAACTTTATAAAACTTTGGGATATACATAATTGCCCGCCTTTCGGTATAAAAGCATCAGAGTGTTTTCGTCATGATCAAATCGATTTGCTTGTCGTCACCCATATAGAAGGGGTGTGCGCCGGTTTGGACGAACCCTTTTTTCTTGTAGAAGGCGATGGCATTTTCGTTTTCTTCCCAAACGCCCAGCCATACTTTCTTTTTCCCCAGTTCCGTTGCAACATCGAAAGCTTTCGCCAGCAATATTTTGCCGAAGCCTTGCTTATGGAATTTCTTCTTTACGTAAATGCGCTCCACTTCAAGCGAATCATCACCCATTTCTTCAGACTGGGTTTCGCCTATATTAACTTTCAGGTAACCGGCGACTTCCACGTCCCTGTAGACAAAATAGAATTGCGAATCCGGGTTCGCCAGTTCAAGCGCCAGTTGCTGCTGATTATAGGCCTTTTCCAAATAGGCATTGAGGTGTTCAGGCGAATTCTGTTCCTTGAAAGTTTCCGTAAATGTCTCCCGGCTGATTGACTGGAGTTCAGGCAAGTGTTCTGATGTACATTTGATGAGTGTCATGTATAAATCGCGCTCCTTTAATAATGTCGTTTCTGTCCTTTTTTGACCGATTCCCAATCCTTCTCAACGTTCTTTCGAATCCGCTGCAGCAGGCTGGCGGCAAGCTCGGCTTCCTTTTCCGTAAAACCTTCCAGCGCCACATGATTCGAATAGTCATTTTCCCTTTTAATGAAAGGATAGGCGTCTTGTCCTTTGTCGGTTGGAAACAATCGTTTGATCTTTTTGTTGTCAGGATCATTCTTCTTCTCAAGAAAGCCGTTCAGTTCCAGTTTCTGAATGGCGCGGGTTGCTGTAGAGCGGTCCACTTTGATCAATTCCAGCAATTGCTCTTGGATGATTCCCGGATTCTCGCAAATCCGCACCAGATAAAGATACTGGCCTTTGGTTAAATCGAGCTCTTTGAATTCGATATTGCTGATGGAATCCAAAGCTCTGGCAATCATGCCGATTTCACGCAGAATTTCAGTCATTAGGGCAGCCTCCGGATTTTTAGTATAAATAGAATTTACTATATATTTGTTGCAAATGCAATAAAATAAAGTGATGGATTTCTACAAGCAACCGGGCATTCGCTGAAGCTCTTTCTTTTGACTTGAAAAATTACGTGTGATTAGAATAAGGAACATTCGAATAAGCGCATTTAGTAAATTAACGGAAAGAAGGAGAGAGCGCCATGAAAACAGCAATTATTGGAGCAAACGGAAAAGTTGGGACTCGCTTGGGGCAAATGCTTGCACAGCGGGGCGACGAAGCTTTGGGTTTTATTCGCAAAGAAGAACAGGCTGAAGAGCTGGAGAAGCTGGGGATGAAGACAGTGCTGGCTGATTTGATCGAGACGGATGCGGCTGAATATGCGTCATTGCTTAAAGGAATGGACGCAGTCGTGTTCACTGCAGGGGCCGGCGGAGCGGGTAACGATCTAACCAAGGCCATCGATGGGGACGGCCTCAGCAAAATGATTGCGGCGACGGAAGAAGCGGGAGTCAAACGCTTCCTGCTGGTGTCTGCATTTCCGGATGCGGGACGCGGCATGGGCATGCCGGAAAGCTTCGAATTCTACATGAAAGTGAAGCGGCAGGCAGATGTCGAGCTGGCGAAATCCTCGCTTGATTGGACAATTCTTCGGCCGGGTACGCTGACAGATGAGCCGGGAACAGGAAAGGTTGAACTTGGCCTGGCCATTCCCTACGGAGAAGTTTCACGGGATGATGTGGCAGGCGTGCTTGCCGAACTGCTTCATAATCCTGAAACGACGAAGCTGATCCTTGAATTGACAGAGGGGCCGACGCCGATTGGGGATGCGGTGGCAAGCCAGAATCGGCCGTTGTAAAAAAACTGTCCAAACACGGTATCGGCAGTAAGCATTAATGATATACAAAGGTTATACTTTACTATTAGCGGGTATCATTATAGTTGATGTCTACAAATTATAATAAGTAAAAGTGTAGCAATATATCAGGTGCACTCCCGAAACTGGAGGAATATGATGGAACAGTCAACTGCGGGCCCGTCCCGCCAATTCGAAAATTTCCATGAGGCAGCCAATCAGGTACTCAAAATGTTAAGCGGCCGTATGAATATCAACACTTTGTTTATCGCGCAGAATGATGGAGAAACCAATACCATCACAAAAGCTTTTAATAGAAACGAAGAATTGGTTAAAGAAGGCAGCGAATCGCCTTTGAACCAGACTTTTTGTAATTTGTCGATCCAGCACGGCCAGGATGTGCTTAAGATAGACGACATTTCCACGGATGAAAATGCCCAAACCCTGAAAATCGCGTCTGATTTTGATAAGGGTTCATTTATGGGCATCCCGATTTATTATGAAAATGGGAAAGTTTACGGCACCATTTGCGGTTTGGACAAGCATCCCTATGATTTTACTGCAGAGGATCAGGAAATGTTCGAGATGATGTCTTCGCTGCTGACGTATATTCTGGAGCTGGAGACGGCCAAGAAGGAGATTCAGAAACTTTCCTCACCGCTTGTGCCGTTGACAGATGATATCTCCATTCTGCCGATTATCGGCCACGTCACCCTTCCCCGTGCTCAGCAGATGATTGATGACGTAGTCAATAAAGCAGGCGGAGGCCTGGATTTTCTGATCATCGATTTTTCAGGGATCACTGAAATTGATCCGCAAATTGAACAGCCTTTGCTGGATTTGGTGAAAACCTTGAAAATTATGGGCGTTACACCAGTCATTACAGGAATTACGCCATCCATCGCATTGAACGTACCGCATTTCGCCCACTCGCTGAAAGGCGAAAGAATGGAAGCGACCCTTAAGATTGCGATTGAACAGATGGGCTTTGTCTTAACGAAGAAAATTGAATCCTGCCTAACGCGATAAAAAAAGAGCTCTGAGTGAAGCCGTAGAAAGTGGCTGCACCCAAAGTTCTTTTTTCATGTCGTTTTCGTTTCGGCAAAAATGGAGTTAACCGCCATTTTAGCGATCGTGCCGTTGGACATGATAAATTTGTCGACTTTGACATGTGAAAAATTTGGTAGATGTTCTTCCCGTTCAACTTCGACTGTCGTAAAGACATTCGGAGACATCCGTTCCACCGCAGTTGCGATCAGCAGGGATTTTCCATCCGTCAGCATCTGATCTTCTATCCGGTCATCTGCAAAAATCAGTACTGCTTTTGCCTGCTGAACATTTGCCTGCTGCAGCACATCCCCGTGGGTGGCGTTGCCTTTAACGTAATGGATTCTGGGATGAATCTCTTTCGCTTTTTCAAGCCGGTCGATTACGACGACTTGGGTTTTTTCATTCTGCTTCAAAATTTCAGCAATTGCGTTTTCAGCTTTGTAAGACCAATCGATAATCACAATGTGGTTAGTTCCTTTGTACACCAGCTCACCTCCTTCTTCCCGTCTTCTATGCAAACTCAGATTTTCAAAAGCCTTACCTATAAATGACGCGAACAGTCCGATGCCGATTATGTATAAAAAAACTACTGTAAAGATTCTTCCGCCGGAAGTGGAAGGGTATAAATCTCCGTAACCGACTGTCAGCATGGTTGTCATGGTGAACCATAACGAATCGTTATAGCTGGTGAAAGTAGAAGGCTCAATGGACGGCAGCAATAAAGTGCTGAAAGCTATCAGCATTAATGTGCTTGCAGTGAGTATGAGCCATGACAGGCTGGTCGCCTGCAAATAGAGCCGGCGAAGTATGATCAATCTTTATTCCCCCTTTTACTTACAGTATACACTAGGGAACTTTACTAAATAATATTCTTATTACGCTAAATGACAGTTTCATTTTCTGAGAAGTGGAAAAAGCGATGACTATTCTATTATAAAGAAACTTCTTGCTTACTCCTTAAAACACTGTTATTTCCTACTCAAAAAAGACTAATTATCAACTCGAAGGGTAAAGGAACATTAAAGAAGTGCCTTGCCTGATGGAAGGTCTTCATACTATACAACAATGGGCCAACTACGAACATTGACGGTGTTGTAACAACAGCGATAAAAAACAAAAACTTTAAATTATCATAAAAATAAGAAGGGGGAATACCGATTATGCGATTAAAGTTACTGCCTTGGGAAATAAAAAAATATTTTCAGATGTCCAAGCGGCAGCGGAAATACGAAATAAGCCTGACTCTTTGGCATATTCCACTTTTATACATAGTGGTCGCTATCGTTATTGCAATAGCAACGATTTTCGGTGACATGTATTTCGACCTCCCTTCACAATCCGATTTCTATATTCTTGATTTCGAGAGTACAAGGTCGCTTGTCAGTACTCTTATCAGCAGTGTCCTGCTTTTAAGTGCTTTTACATTGAATATTTTATTGATTTTGCTGACGACATTCAGCGGCCAATTTTCGCCTCGCATGTTGCAGAATTTTATCGCTGACAGGCAGACGCAACATTATGTAGGGATTTTCAATGGCAGTTTTGTCTATGTTCTGCTGATGTTTTTATTTATGAGTAATTTCCAAAATAATGATTTTATCCTTGTACCGATTATCACAGTCCTACTGACTTTTATAACAGCGATTATTTTTCTCTTCTTCATCAATCATGCTATCTATTGGATGCAGGTCCACAATATAACCTCCAACATGAAAATCATGTCTGAAAAAATTATTCAAAATGAATTAACGGAAGGTATAGAAAAGCTGAAAAAAATAGAAGCAGACGATTTAAAAGAACACTTCAGAGGGAAAACCAAGGAAGTTTATACTTCCGCCGCCGGGTATCTGCAGTTTGTCGACTTTCAGGACATGGTCAGAAAAGCGCAAAAAGAAGATATTATTATTGAACTTCATGAAAAAGTCGGAAACTTCATTTTATCCAACAACCTGCTGTTTTCCTATTGGGGCGAAGGGTCAGAAGAAGTTGACGAAGAAGCGTATAAGGATTTTTTCTTATTTGGCAATAAAGAGTTAGAAATCCAGGATAACGATTCGGCGATGAGTAAACTGGCAGAAGTAGCAATCAAATCAATCAATAATGGAGATCCTCGTTCCGCGATTAATGCTGTTTACCAATTGGCCAATTTAATGCAGACAATTGATCGGAATATCACCTTTGCTCCATATCTTGCTGATTCAGACGGACAAGTCAGAGTGATCCTCCAGGCGCAACGATTCGAAGACTCACTGTACAGAGGTTTTGGGATGATCAGGCATTACGCCAAAGATGATCTTCCTGTCATCATCGAAATTATCTCTTCTTTAAGAATGCTTGCAAGTGCAGCCCATCCGACACGCTACGCAGCTATCTGGCATTTTGCCGAAAACACTATTGTAAATGTGTCAGAAAGTATCATTTATGATATGGAACGTGACTTATTGCTGGAAAAACTCTATCAGCTTGCAAAAATAACGGAGAATAAAGAAGAGTATTATAAATTGGAGAAAACGCTCAAACGGGAAGACCGCTCATAGAGAGGCGTCATAAAACAACAAACAGTTATCAAGGGAGAACGAAATGAAAAAGGATGAATGCGCACAAACTATAGAGCCGGCTTACACTGCCGTTCAGTGTTAGAAATAAGTGCTTTAACTGTGAATAAACTTATTATTTAGATAATATAAGAATGAACCATCATTAAAAAGGAGGACACGTACATGGATTTAGCAGGGAAAGTGGCAGTAGTGACAGGCGGAGCTTCAGGAATCGGGCTTGCCGCAGCGAAAGCGTATCTGGAAAAAGGTGCGAAAGTGGTGATTGCCGACTTCAATGAAGAAGGCGGCAAGCAGGAAGCTGAAAATTTGAAGAGCAGCGGCGAAGTGGAGTTTGTCCAAGTCGATGTTGCAAGCGAAGAATCAGTCCAGAACATGATTCAGTTTGCTGTTGATACATTCGGCACAATCGATATTCTGGTCAATAATGCAGGGATTGGTGCCCTTGGTGAAACCCATGAGCTGAGTTACGAAGATTACCATAAAGTCATTTCCGTAAATCAGGATGGCGTGTTCTTCGGCTCAAAACATGCCGTTCGCCATATGATGAATAACGGCGGCGGAGTCATCGTCAATACTGCATCCATTCTCGGCAGTGTCGGAGAGGGCGGAGCTTTTGCCTATAACGCTTCAAAAGGCGCAGTCAACTTGATGACTAAATCACTGGCACTTCAATATGCCGATAAGAATATTCGCGTTAACGCAGTGGCACCTGGCTACGTCGAATCCGGCATGGTCAGCCGTGATGCACTCGGACCGGAATTCTACGACCAGCTTGTCCAAAAACACCCAATCGGGCGTCTTGGCCGTGCGGATGAAATCGCACACGCCATCATTTTCCTCAGCGAAAATGATTTCATGACAGGCGCAACCATTCTGGTGGACGGCGGCTATACGGCACAATAAGCAAACAAGAATCGCCGTCCTTGTATGGGCGGCGGTTTCGATACATAGACTAACGTTACGAAAGGGTAGATATATATGCGTTTAGCAACAATTCAACTGAACGGAAAAGAGACAGCTGCTGTCGTCGCAACAGCTGGAATGATTCCAGTCGAAGCCATCAATAAAGAATTCGGCCAGCAGTGGCCGACGGAACTTTTCAATCTATTGCCGCTTGAGCAACTGGAACTATTCAAAGAATGGTATGCCGCACAAAATACAGAAACACTGGATAAACTGGCAATACAGGATACGGAGTTCGGCCCGCTTTACCGCCATCCGCGCAAAATCTGGGGCATCGGACTGAATTATGTCGAGCATGCTGCCGATCTCAGCGAAGTGTCGCCGAACACGGAACCAGCCAGTTTCATGAAGCCCGATACGACGATCATCGGACCAGGAGGTACCATCCAGGTACCGCTGCAATCCGAGCGAACGACAGCAGAATCGGAACTTGGCATCGTCATCGGGAAAATGTGCAAGGACGTCGAAGAGCAAGACGCGCTCAGTGTCATCGCCGGCTATACGACAATCATCGACATGACGGCTGAAGACATTCTGCAGAAAAATCCGCGTTACCTGACACGCGCGAAAAGTTTTGACACCTTCTTCAGTTTCGGTCCGCAGCTCGTGACAGCGGACGAAGTGGAAGACGTTCTCGGGCTCAAAGTGGCGACTGTCATTAACGGAGAAATTCACCGCGACAATCTGGTGTCGAACATGACCTTCCAGCCGCAGCACCTGATTTCTTTCCATTCAAAAGTCATGACGCTGCTTCCGGGTGATATCATCTCGACCGGCACACCGGGAGCGGTCGTCATCCGGGACGGTGATGTGGTGGAATGCCGCATTGACGGATTTGAGACATTGGTGAACCCGGTGGAGGATTTGAAGAATCAATAAAGAAGCTGTTCTCCTTAAATTCAGGAGAACAGCTTTTTCATTAGGTTTATTTTTTGTCTCGCCTCAATCCCTTGAGGAGTGAAAAAGCCATAATAACAATGATTATGGAGAAAGGCAGCGCGGCGATGATGGCGATGGAACGCAACGCCTGGAGCCCACCGCTCAGAAGCAGGGCTGCCGCAGTGGCAGCAATCAATAGACCCCAAGCCAAACGGACAGCTTTGCCCGGTGTAATGGCCCCGCTGGACGTCAAGGTGCTGAGCACATAGCTGGCCGAATCAGCGGAAGTGATGAAGAAAATGATGATCAGCAACAGGGCCATGATGCTCAATATCAATCCGCCGGGCAGGTTCTGGAGCATCAGGAATAAGGCAAGCTCCTGGTTTTCCTGGCTGGGACCGGCAATGTCAGCGATGCCGTTCATTTGCATATCCATCGCTGTGCCGCCGAACACCGTAAACCATAGAATGCCGAGGAGGGAAGGCACAGCAAGCACGCCGATGATAAATTCCTGGATGGTCCGCCCGCGTGATACCCGCGCGATGAATGTGCCGACATAAGGCGCCCATGAAATGCCCCATGCCCAGAAAAAAATGGTCCATTCGCCGAACCAGTTTTCATCAGAATACGGAGCCAGCGTCAGACTGAGTTCGAGGTAATTGCCCAAATAACTGCCGATAGCCGTCGTGAAACTCTCAAATAGAAACGCCGTCGGTCCGAGAACGAGGACGGCGAGCAGTAACAGACCCGCGACGGCCAAGTTGATCATGCTTAAATACCGGATGCCTTTATTGACGCCTGATAATGCAGAAATCATGAAGAGCACTGAAATGACAGCGATGATGATCAGCTGGGTGGCTGTTGAATTGGGGACAGGAAACACTTCGGATATGCCGCCGCTGACCTGCAGTGCGCTCAAACCGAAAGTGGTGGCAACACCGATAGCTGTTGTGATGACCGCGACAATGTTGATGCCTTTTCCTGCCAGCCCATCAACCCGGTTGCCGATCAATGGACGAAAAGCCTGGCTGAGCAGCACCGGATAGCCTTCGCGAAATTTGATGAAGGCGATTGCCAGCCCGACTGTAGCATAGACGGCCCATGGCTGAAGCGCCCAGTGGAACGCACTGTACTGCAGGGAAGTTCTTGCCGCTTCTGTGGTTTCCGCTTCTGTTCCGGGCGGTGGATTGATGTAATGGAGAATGGGTTCGGCAGTACCGTAAAAAACAAGGCCGACACCCATGCCGCCCGCAAAGATCAAGCCGATCCAGGTATAGAACGAATACTCGGGCTCCTCATCCGGTTTGCCAAGACGCATTTTCCGGTATGGCCCAAAACCGAGGAATAGCGCCATAACGACGAAAAAGGTCGTCACCAGCATGTAGAACCAGCTAAAGCTTCTTTGCACCCAAGAAAGCGCTGCGCTGCTCCATGCCTGAAGAGTTTCAGGCATGAAAACGCCAGCCAGCACCAGGGCGATGACTATAATGAATGATACATAAAACACAAAGCCGATGTGTTTGTCCCGCATAAAACTGCTCCTTTGGCAAAAAGATATCATTAATATGTGCTTTCCACTTTGAAAGGGAGCTAAACACGGACAGCACAATAAAACCGGCTTCCTTTCCATAAAAAGAATAAAGCCGGTTTTATTTCAAAATGTATTATTAATTGCTGATAGCAAATCGTTTCTTAAGGTGGGACTACATAACCCCAACTTCTTCCGTCTTAATATCCGTAATGAACATATGGCCCGGCGCATGGGTAATCATGAACGGTGGTTTTACATGTGCTGCGACAGCCTGCGGAGTAACTCCACAGGCCCAGAAAACCGGAACTTCCCCTTTTTTAATAGAAACGCTGTCACCATAATCCGGCTGGTTTATATCATTGATGCCAATGCTTTCAGGACTGCCGATATGGAGCGGTGCACCGTGAACAGTTGGAAAGCGGCTAGTCACCTGGACCGCCCGCACGATATCCTGTTCTGCCACCGGTCGCATACTTACCACAGTCGGCCCTTCGAAACGTCCAGCTTTTATAGTAGGAATCGTGGTCTTGTACATCGGCACATTCCGATTTTCTTCGTTGTGCCGCATGGGTATACCGTTTTTCACCAGCGCCTCTTCGAAAGTGAAACTGCAGCCAATAAGAAAGGCAACCATATCTCCATTCCAAAACTCAGTTATATCAGTTGGCGTTTCTGTCAATTTTCCATGACGGTAGACATGATACCGTGGGATATCGCTGCGAATGTCTGCTGTAGGTGCTGATTGCGCCGGGACAAATGAACCTGGCTCAGTAACGTCGATCAATGGACAGGATTTTGGATTTCGCTGGCAAAACAAAAGGAAATCAAACGCCATGTCTTTTGGAAGAATAACCAGGTTTGCCTGAAGATACCCGTTAGCCAAACTGGAAGTAGGTTTATTCCATTCGCCTGTACGGATCATTTGCCGGATTTCTTCCGGAGTAGCGTTTTCTAAAGAAATCATCTTAAATCTTCTCCTCTATCCCAAAATTATTTTCTTGCAGTAGATACTGATATGACAGTGTTTACAAAGAAAGTGAAAAATAATTATTAAATAAATTTTCTAAATACATTGACATCTTATCATTTTTATATGTACTCTGTATAGTGTATACATTACACATAGATTCGAGGCGTTTAATGTGCGAAATATTGGAATGAAACCTGTAGCGAAAAAAAGAACCACGAAAGAAATCGTCTATGACGAATTGCGCAAAGCGATTTTCAGCGGTTCTATCAGCAGCAAAGAAATTCTTACAGAGACAATGCTGGCTGATAGTCTACAAACTTCCCGGACGCCAGTCCGTGAAGCGGTGGCTTCCTTAATAAGTGAAGGGTTACTGGTCCATATCCCCCGTAAAGGTGTTCAGGTCAGGCAGATTACAGAGGGTGAAAAAGAACAGATTATGTTTCTGCGCATTTCTATTGAATCAGAAGGTTTGAGAAAGCTGGCGGTGGGAGTCAAACCGGAGCAGATTGAAATTCTTCGGAACATCATAGAAAAGCAGAAACAAGCGATTGTGGACAATAACAAAATTGAATTTATCGAACTTGACCAGAAATTCCATCGGCAGATTCTGAAGTTTTCGAACCAGAATGTACTGTCGCAGATTCTTCAGGACCTTTACAACCTGACCCGCCTGATTGGGCATCATGCACTTATGAAAACGGGTCGGATGGAAGAAGTAATCGATGAGCACAGTATTGTCATTGATGCGCTCGAACAGCGTGACGGGGAAGAAGCCGTCAGTGTAATGGCGCAGCATTTGGAACGGACAAAAGAAATTGTTAAAGCTGGAAGCGAAGCTAGATAGTTTGTATATCCAGCAACAAGAAGTAAGCGTTTACAAAAGGAGGCGATCATGTGGAAAACTTAAAAAAGAATACTTACAACGCAGCAATACAAGTGGAAGGTGAGACTAAAAACATAGCGATCACCAAAGCCTATTGCATCGGCTATACAGGACGCAACAAAGAAAAAACTCTTGAACACATCAAGGAACTAGCCGAAATCGGGGTTCCGGAACCTGCAGAAATTCCGTCGCTTTATCCCGTCAGTGTTAGCACTCTCAACCAAGGGGGTGCGATTGAAGTAATCGGTGAACTTACGAGTGGTGAAGCGGAAATCGTATTGATCTTCGGTGAATCATCGGAAGATACGTATCTAAGTGTCGGAAGTGACCACACGGACCGGGGGCTCGAAACAGTTGATATCAATAAGTCAAAGCAAGTGTGCGACAAGCCGTTCGCTGAAGAAGCCTGGAAGATTGAAGAGGTGATCCCTCATTGGGACGAGTTGGAATTATCATCCGAAGTTTACTTCGCAGACAGCTGGGAGCCGTATCAGCAAAATCCAATTTCCTCCATTATTTCATTGGATGAAATAAAATCTTACTTATCGAAAAAAAATGTTCCTTTAACAAACAGCATAGTCTTTTCTGGTACGGTACCGCTGTTGGATGGCTTCAAATATGGGACGCAATTCAAATTATCCATCAAAGATCCGGTACGCGGCAAAACAATTTCCACTGAATATACAATTACAAATATTGCTCAATAGGAGAGTGTAGGATGAAGTATTCTATTTACCAAATGGATATCATCGCTGGAAAACCTGATGCAAACCGGATGAAAGTAAGACATTGGCTCGAAGCCGAAATGGAGGAAAACAAACCGGATATTATTGTATTGCCGGAAATGTGGACGACCGCCTATACGTTAACATCGCTCGACAAGGTGGCTGACAGGGATGGAGCAAAAACCAAAAGCTTCCTGAAAGAGCTGGCGATGAATTTTAATGTCAATATCATTGGTGGCTCTGTGGCAAATCAAAAGGATGGGAAGTACTACAATTCTTCGTTCGTCTTTTCAAGAACCGGGGACCTGGTTTACGAATACGATAAAGTGCATTTGGTTCCAATGCTGAAAGAACATGAATTTCTGGCGGGCGGCGCTACGGTGCCGGAAGTTTTCGAACTGGAAGGGATCAAAATGGGGCTCATTATCTGTTACGATTTAAGATTTCCTGAAATTATCCGGAGTTTAGCACTTGATGGGGCACAAGTTCTTCACATCGTAGCAGAATGGCCGGAAGCAAGAACGGGCCATTGGCGTACTTTGCAAATTGCAAGAGCCATCGAAAACCAGATGTATGTCGTTTCTGCAAACCGCGTCGGCGAATATGATGATGTTTTATTCGCCGGGGTGTCGATGGCAATCGATCCTTGGGGTGATGTGCTGCTTGAGGGCAGTGCAGAGGACGAAGAAACGCTGTCAATTTCACTGGATCTCGAGAAAGTGAAAACAGTGAGGGAAAACGTTCCGATTTTCACGAGCCGGGTACCGCATTTGTATAAAAAAGAAGTTATGGAGAGGGGAAATTAAAATGAAGAAAACGATGTTGATCAGTATACTAGCGATTTTTACTTTAATCTTAACAGCTTGTGGGGGAGGAGGCAGTGAATCCGGAGAAGGCGGAAGCCAAACACTTAAACTGGCACACTCTGGTTCTGAAAGCCACCAATACCATATAGCAGCTGAGAAGTTCAAAGAATTGGTAGAAGAAAAAACTAACGGTGAAATCACCATTGAAATCCATCCAAACGCTACACTCGGCAGTGAAGCGGACGCAATCGAACAGGTCATGGGCGGTACAATCGAAATGACGACCGTTTCCGCTGACAGCTCGTTCGCCAACACAATTCCGGAAGCAAATGTTTTCGGTATCCCGTATCTTTTTGAAGATAGAGACCATGTCTACAGCGTACTTGATGGGGAAATCGGCCAGGAGATTCTGGACCTTGCAGGCGAAAACAATATGAAAGGGCTGGGCTACTGGGAAGTAGGATTCCGCCATCTAACTAATAACCAGCGAGAAATAAATACTCCTGAAGATGCACAAGGATTGAAGATTCGCGTTCAGCCAGCTCCTGTATGGGAAGCACATATGCGTGCAATTGGGGCAAGCCCGACTCCGGTAGACTTTAATGAGTTATATTCTGCTCTTGACCAGGGTGTCGTTGATGGTCAGGAAAATCCATTGCCTACAATCGACTCGATGAAGTTTTATGAAGTTCAGAATCATGTTTCATTAACTGCCCACACTTATTCGCCGGCGGTAGTTGTAATGAACGCTGAAGTCTGGGAAGGCTTGAGCGAAGAACAGCAGACAGCTATTGATGAAGCGACTGCTGAAGCTGCAGAGTATCAGCGTCAGTTCCTTGCTGATAGAGAAGAAGAGATTCTTCAGGTACTGGCTGACAATGACGTTACGGTAACTGAGCCGGACCGAGCAGCATTCCGTGAAGCGACAGCAGATGTCCAGGAAGCAGTAAGCGAGCAAGTTCCAGCAGATCTGGTGGAACGTATTCAAGCGGCAAACTAAACAAAAATTGTCCCATTCAACTTGCTTGATGGGACAATTTTTCTTAAAGAAAGGGTGGGGATGATGGTCTTCAGCAAGATAGACGCAGCAATCACCAAGCTCTTGGAGATCATTACCGGCGTAAGTTTGGTAATCGCTGTCGCACTTACATTAATTCAGGTAATTTATCGATATGCCCTTCAGCAGCCGCTTAGCTGGTCACAGGAAGTGGTGATGATGGCATTTGTCTACAGTGTGCTGTTTGGAGCGGCGCTGGCTATAAAAAACAGTGAGCACCTGACAGTAGATTTGTATGAAAAAATACCGAAAGCTTTTTCAGTATTCCTTAATATTTTGGAATTTATCGTGGTGGGAATTATGATCATCATACTTCTTTACTTCGGTTATGAATTGGTGATGTCCAATTTCCGGTCAGGACAAATTCTTGGGATCCTCCCGATCCAGAAAGCATATGTCTATCTGGCAGTGCCGGTAAGCGCATTATTCATGCTTTACTTCCACATTAAGAAGGTGTTCTCATGATATGGCTTGTGGTGTTATTGTTCGTATTGATTCTCTTGAGAGTGCCGATTGCATTCGGCCTCGGTTTTGTATCGGTTATCGGCATTATGCTGACAAACCCGGATTTGCTCATCAATGTGCCACGCCGCTTGTTCAGCGGAGTCAATAATTTCACGCTGGTCGCAGTTCCATTATTCGTCCTGGCGGGCGAAATCATGACAAGAGGCGGTATATCGAAACGCCTCATTGATTTTTCCAAAACTTTAGTAGGACCACTTCCTGGCGGTTTAGCGATGGTAGTTGTTCTGGCAAGTCTGTTCTTCTCAGCTTTGACGGGAACAGCCATTGCAGCGGCAGCAGCCATCGGAGGCATGATGATTCCAGCTATGACTAAAGAAGGCTATGACGTGCGGTTCTCTTCCAGTCTTGTAGCGACAGCCGCAACCATTGGTCCGATTATTCCGCCCAGTATCGTACTAATTTTGTACGGAGTCATCGCCAGCGTTTCTATTGGCGATCTGTTCGTAGCGGGAATTATTCCTGGACTTGCAATGGGCGTCGGCTTGATGATTTACAGTTATTTCGTCGGTAAAAAAAATAATTACCGTTCTGCAGATCGACGGGCAACATTCAAGGAAATTGCAGTCGGTGCAAAAGATGCGGTCCTTGCATTGATTATGCCCATTATTATTATCGGGGGTATCGTTTCCGGTATTTTCACTGCAACTGAATCTGGGGTAATTGCGGTATTGTATGCTCTCATCATCAGTTTGTTTGTTTACCGGGAAATCAAAATCAAGGATTTGTGGCCAATTCTCATGAATACGGCAAAAACAAGCTCGACGATTATTTTCCTAATCGGCTTCGCTTCCTTGTTCATTTGGTTTCTGTCCTTTAACCAAATTCCGAACCAGTTGATCGATTTGATGGGACCAGTAGCTCAGAATCCGATTCTTCTATTATTGGTGATAAACGTTATCCTCCTTATCGCAGGAACGTTCATCGATACGATTAGTGCGGTATCCATCTTTACGCCGCTATTCCTGCCATTGGTCTTAGTTGCGGGTATCGATCCGATCCATTTCGGAATTGTCATGGCGGTTAACTTGACCATTGGTATGGTAACGCCACCACTTGGTGTCTGTCTGTTCGTAACCGCATCAATCGCGAAGATTAAAGTACCGAAAATGTTTAAGTACCTAATTCCTCAAATAGCGATCCTTATCGTTATTCTGTTGATCATTACTTATATGCCGCAGGTCATCCTATTCCCTGTGGAATTGATGCAATGAGGCATCAGATAGTAACAAAGGGGTGTTCCTAATGAAAGACGCTGTGGAGTTTACGGATTTTAGGGAGTTCAAGCTAGTAGCAATTGATGGTCCGGTCGAGGGTCTTTCAGAAAGGATTATCTTTAAATCTCCTGATGGAGACTTGGCAAGAATTTTGGAATTTGCCCCTGGAACTGACACCTCCCCAAACGGTGTGCAGGTTCATGATTACCGGGAAGAGCTCTTTATTATTGAAGGAAGTGTTACAGACCTTACATTAGGGGAGACTTTTACAGAAGGCATGGTGGCATCTCGTCCTCCTGGTATGAAACACGGACCGTGGAAGACGGAGAGTGGTTGCGTAATGTATGAAATAAGATATTTCAAAAATTAAAAAAAGCGATTTCCAGACGGATTTTTTCCGGTGGGAAATCGCTTTTTTTTGCAGAAAAAACCGAAATAAATCCGAAGGTTTTTAATTGCAAAAATGCGGAAAACAGCCCTGAAAAAGCCAAATCAAAAAAATATTTTTAAAAAATTTAACGAAGTGTAGGCAGAAAGAGTCAGATTTTTCTATCAACTTTTTCAACCCCCGTCACAAAGGCATTGAGGACAGAGAAAATAATAAAAAAATGCGTTTTAAAATTGTCGGAAAATGTCGTAAATAAACCTTTCGAGAGGCGTAAATTTAGATAGTCGGTTTGAAACCATAGGTAATTAAGCGTATAGTTAATTACATGCGGCTTAGGTTCATTGGCATGAAAAGAGTTTATTTATATGGGTTTTTGTTTGATTGCTGACAGAAAAAACCGGATTTTCTATGCAGCAAAAACTGCCTCAAAATAGATAAAGATGTATGAGATTTGAAAAACTCTTAAAGCCATGAGAAGCAAAAAAATGGTAAGAGAGGTGTGAGAATATATGCCAGTCATTAAAGTAGAAGGCTTGTCGAAAGTATTCGGCAAAAATACGAAACAGGCTTTGAAGTTATTGGATGCAGGCAAGACGAAAGAAGAAATCCTTAAACAGACGGGCAGTACTGTCGGCGTAAACCGGGCCTCTTTTGAAGTGGAAGCGGGCGAGATTTTCGTCATTATGGGATTGTCGGGAAGCGGCAAATCGACCTTGGTGCGATTGCTCAACCGATTGATCGACCCGACAGAAGGCCATGTCTATATCGACAACGAAGATCTGGCAATCATGAACAAAAAAGATCTTCTGCGAGTGCGCCGTACGAAAATGAGTATGGTATTCCAGAAGTTTGCACTTTTCCCGTTCCGCTCGATTTTGGAAAATGCTGAATATGGTCTTGAAATACAAGGGATAGCAAAAGAAGAGCGGAGCAAAAAAGCCCGTACATCCCTTGAGATGGTCGGACTGGGCAATTACATTGACCAGTATCCATCCCAGCTTTCCGGTGGGATGCAGCAGCGTGTCGGTTTGGCAAGAGCACTTGCCAACGATCCGGAAGTGCTTCTGATGGATGAAGCATTTTCAGCGCTTGATCCGCTGATTCGTAAAGAAATGCAGGATGAGCTATTGGATCTTCAGGAAACAATGAAGAAAACCATTATTTTCATCACACACGATTTGGACGAAGCACTTCGCATCGGCGATAAAATCGCTTTGATGAAAGACGGCTCGATTGTACAGGTTGGTTCACCGGAAGAAATTCTGATGAATCCGGCAAACGATTACGTCGAGAAATTTGTTGAAGACGTTGACCGCTCGAAAGTCCTGACGGCTTACAACATCATGAAACGTCCGGAAACGGTCAATATCGAAAAACACGGCCCGCGGGTCGCGCTAGAACGGATGCAGAAAGAAGGCATCTCCAGCATTTATGTAACGGACAGCAAACGGAATCTGAAAGGCTATGTAACAGCGGATGATGCATCGATTGCACTGCGCAGCGATGTGACCAGCCTGCTGGCCATTATGAAAACGGATGCTCCGACTGTCACGAAAGATACATTGATGAATGCAATCTTTGAAATCAGCCACAATTCGCCGGTTCCGATTCCGGTAGTGGAAGATGGTAAATTACTTGGAATTATTGTACGCGGTGCGGTCATCTCAGCGCTTGCAGGACAGGGTGAGGTGAATTTGACACATGCTTAACTTTATGGAAAACATCGAAAAATTACCGTTGGGGTCGTGGGTGTCTGATTTCACAGACTGGATTTCCGACAGCTTTGCGTTTCTGTTCGATCCGATCAAGAATGAATTCGGGGACGGGCTGGAAGATTTCGCTGATATGCTGGCGGCAGTGCCTCCGGTAATCGTTATTTTAATCGTTGCTGTCTTGGCTTTCTTCCTTAGCGGGAAACGCTTCGGACTGGCCGCATTCTCAATCGTCGGCTTGCTGCTTGTTTGGAACCAGGGGCTTTGGGAAGAACTGATGCTGTCCTTCTCGCTGGTGCTCGTTGCCAGTCTGCTCTCAGTCATCATCGGTGTGCCGATTGGCATACTGATGTCGAAAAGCAAAACAGCTGAAAGCATCATTACACCGGTTCTCGATTTCATGCAGACAATGCCCGCATTCGTTTACCTGATTCCTGCGGTTGCTTTCTTCAGCATCGGGATGGTACCCGGAATTTTCGCTTCCTTGATTTTCGCGACACCGCCGACTGTCAGGTTTACGAACCTCGGCATCCGTCAGGTATCGGAAGAATTAGTGGAAGCAGCCGAAGCATTCGGCAGCACAGGCGCACAGAAACTGTTCAAAGTTGAATTGCCGATGGCCAAGACCACCATTATGGCCGGCATCAACCAGACAGTCATGCTTGCCTTGTCCATGGTCGTCATCGCATCAATGATCGGTGCACCTGGACTTGGCCGCGAAGTACTCTCGGCTCTGCAGCGTGCAGACGTCGGCACCGGCTTTGTTGCCGGTCTTGGGATTGTCATCCTGGCAATCATCATCGACCGCTTTACGCAAAGCTTCTCGTTGAAAAAAGGAACGAATATCTAATCCGCCTGGAATCTTTTCTAAAAAGGAAAGTGCCATACAATTTTAAAGAAAAAGGGGAATGATCATTTTATGAAAAAAGCACAATGGAAACATTTAGGGTTAGCATTTGCTGTAACGCCAATGATGCTGCTTGCAGCTTGTGGTGACGAAGAGGCGAACACGGACGAAGGAACAGCCGGTGATTCTGGCGAAGTGAACTACGGCGAAGAGATGAGCTATAAAATCACAGGCATCGAGCCTGGTGCAGGCGTAGTTGCAGCATCTGAACAAGCTACTGAAGACTACGACAGCCTCGCGGGATGGGAAGTTGTAACTTCTTCAAGTGGCGCAATGGCGACAGCACTTGGTGAAGCCATCGACAACGAAGAACCAATCATCGTAACGGGCTGGAGCCCGCACTGGAAATTCCAGAAATACGATCTTAAATACCTTGAAGATCCAAATGGCGTCTTCGGTGATGCTGAAACGATCAACACAATGGTACGCCAGGGGTTGGAAGAAGAAAATCCTGAAGCTTACACAATCCTTGACCAGTTCAACTGGGAACCGGCGGACATCGAAAGCATCATGCTTGAAGTTTCCAACGGAATAGCTGTAGAAGATGCAGCAGCAGCATGGATCGAAGAAAACAGCGACAAAGTGGCTGAGTGGACTGAAGGCACTGAAACAGTTGACGGCACTGAAATCGAACTTGCATACGTAGAGTGGGATACAGAAGTCGCATCTACAAACGTAGTCGGCCAAGTCCTTGAAGCTCAAGGTTTTGACGTTAAATTGACTCCGCTTGATAACGCTGTAATGTGGTCAGCGGTAGCCGGCGGCGAAGCTGACGGAATGGTAGCTGCATGGTTGCCAGGAACTCACGCTACACAATTCGAAGAGTATGGTGAAGACGTAGTAGATCTTGGTGCAAACCTTGAAGGTGCTAAAATCGGATTTGTTGTCCCTTCTTACATGGACATCGATTCTATTGAAGACCTGTCGCCAAAAGAATAAAGGAATAAAAATAACCGGACTCCCGAGAGATTTTTCTTGGGGGTTCGGTTTTTTTATTGTTACTTAGAGTAAGTTCTATATCCCTGTAACCGAAATGCAGTCTATAGAAGAAACAAAATATAGGGATTTTATATTTTTGTAAAGAAATGCACGAAACTTGTTCTACTTGGCGCATATGGAGTTTTAATGCAGCGACTAGTAAAGCATGCAGAGTACTAATATGTGTTTAAATTAAATTTTCTGATATTAAGCCTTGTAATTGAAAGGGCTTTCATTTATACTCTTACTAAACCGATTTACTAAACCGGTTTAGTAACGAGGCGAAAGAAATGAAAAAAGTCACAATGCAAGACGTTGCTGATCAAGCTGGCGTGTCAAAAAGCACGGTCTCACAGTTTATTAATAATCGTTATGAATACATGGCTGCCTCTACGAAGCTTCGAGTAGGACAAGCTATTAAAGAACTGGGATATATACCAAACCATGTAGCAAAGAGTTTGAAGCAAAAGAAGACAGCCACTATAGGCGTAATCGTAGCCAATATCCTTCATACTTTTTCGACGGAAATTATCCGGTCGATTGAAGATATTTGCGGAGAAAACGGCTTTCATTTATTCGTTTGCAATGCAGATGATAAACCGGAGAAGGAAAGAGCTTATATTGATATGTTGCTTGCAAAGCAAGTGGATGGTCTAATAATATTCCCGACAAATGGAAATGATAGCCGGTATGAACAGTTAAAGGAAGAGGGATTCCCGATTGTTTTTGTGGATAGGAAGATTAATCAATCTATTTTCCCGACACTTTTGCTGGATAATGAAAGCGCTTCGAAAATAGCGGTAGAACAATTAGTGGGGAGTGGCAGAAAGAAAATTGGTCTTGTCTCAACCTCTATTGAAAAAAAGGTTACTCCGCGGGTCGAACGTATCAACGGATTTAAAAAAACTCTTGAACAATGCGGTCTATTAGTGAAAGAAGAATGGATCATCGCAGAAGAACGTGATCAAATTGCCGAGAAGCTGGAAAAGATATGGGGAGGCGAGGAAAAGCCAGATGCTTTTTTTGCAACAAATGATTTGGCGCTGATTGAATTGCTGAAGTTTATTAAAAAGTACCATTTATCTATCCCAAGTGATATTGGCGTTATTACGATTGATGATTCACCATTTTTAGAAATTGCTACAACGCCTATTTCTGTTATTAAACAACCAACATTTACGATGGGGAGAGATGCGGCTAAGATATTGCTGCAATTGATTGATAGCAAAAAGTTCGAGGACTGTTACAAAGAACAACGCTATTCTCCGATTTTAGTAAATAGAGAATCCAGTTAAAGTGAGTAAGGAGTGTGGAAAGATTGTCTGCGGATTTTGGTGTATTAACAATAGGGGATGCCATGATTACCATGAATCCCAGCACAACTGGACCGTTACGGTATGTAACAAATTTTGAACGAAAAGTCGGCGGTGCAGAGATGAATTTCGCTATCGGCTGCGCAAGACTTGGACTTAACAGCAAATGGATCAGCCGTTTGGGAAAAGATGACTTTGGAAAAGTGATTTATAATTTTGCGCGTGGTGAAGGCATTGATGTTTCAGCGGTTGAGTTTGTGGAAGACATTCCAACTTCCGTAAACTTCAAAGAAATCCATAAAAGTGGCGCCGGCAAAACTTATTATTACCGAGACCCTTCACCCGTTACAGTTCTTACTCCAAAAGATATTCGTGAGGAAATGTTCGAGGGCATTGACGTGGTTCACTTAACCGGTGTGTATTTAGCCCTCGATGAACGAAATATTGAAATTGCGAAAGAAATTATCGGAATTGCGAAAGAAAAAAAGATTACCATTGCATTCGATCCGAATATCCGGTTAAAACTTTGGACTATTGAAGAAGCAAGAGTTGCATACGAGTCCCTCTTCCCTGATATCGATATTTTATTGACAGGGCTGGATGAAATCCAAATGATTTCGGGGCAAGAGTCGTTTGAAGAATTAGCAGCGTACGTTGAAAAATTCGGCATAAAAGATTTTGTTATTAAAGATGGTGAAAATGGATCGAAACTTTATCGGCAAGGTGAATGGACAACAGTAGCCGGATTTTCTGTCAATCCCATTGACACTGTTGGAGCAGGAGACGGATTTGACGCAGGCTATATTTACGGAATCCTGAATCATTTAGAACCGGCATCCTTGCTTCGTTTCGCGAATGGTGTCGGAGCACTTGTAACTACCGTTTCTGGCGACAATGAAGGACTCCCTTACTTAGAAGATGTTCAAGCCTTTGTTGATAACAAAAAAGTTATCGAGCGATAGAAAGGGAGGTTAGTGATGAAGACTCCTTTTGAGATCATGAAGGAAATGGAACAAGTAATCAGCCGGGTTGATGAAAAACAGTATGGGGAATTCGTTGAATTATTGTTGAAAGACTCCCGTTTTTTCATTTTTGGGGAGGGGCGTTCCGGTCTGATTGGAAAGGCGATAGCCATGAGGTTGATGCACTGTGGCAAGGAAGTGTATGTGGTGGGTGAAACAATTGCCCCCTCAATTGGAGAAGATGATGTGCTCCTTGCCATTTCAGGGTCGGCCGGTTCTATTCAATTGACGGGTATTTGCCGGCAAGCTTCAAAGCATGGAGCTCATGTAACTCTTATAACGACAAATGAAGCAAAGTTGCAGGAAGAATGGTGCAACAGCGGAATCTTCATTCCGGCGGCAACGAAGAATCGTGCGGAAGGTGAACCTTCGACTATTCAACCGCTCGGCAGCCAATTTGATCAAGCCGTTCATCTGGTGCTGGATGCGGCAATTGTTGACGGGCCATACGCAAACCATTCTCATGAATCTATGAAAAAACAGCATACAAATTTAGAGTAGGAGGAACTGCATGACTACTGTTACTGTTTCTCATGAAGAAGTTCGAGCATTAATTGTACGTAAGTTAATGGCAGCCGGCATAAACGAGAGTCATGCCAAAAAAGTAGCGGCCATTCTTATACACGCTGATTTACGAGGTGTTAATTCGCACGGAGCATTGCGGACGGAACATTATATTAAGCGGCTTAGTGCAGGTGGCATCAATCCGGATCCTGAGATATCCTTTACAGCTTCTGGTCCTGTCACTGGCGTTGTCGATGGAGATGACGGTTTTGGCCACTTAGTAGGTGATAAAGCAATGGGCCATGCAATTGAAATGGCCGAAAAAAACGGAGTCGGCATGGTGACAGCGATAAACAGCAGCCATTGTGGAGCGCTCAGTTATTTTGTCCAAGAAGCGACTAAGCATAACTTAATCGGCATTGCGATGACGCATACAGACAAAATAGTTGTTCCGTTCGGCGGAAAAGATTCTTTTCTTGGAACAAATCCAATAGCTTACGGAGTGCCGGCGAAGAATGAGAAACCATTTATTTTAGACATGGCGACTTCAAATGTTGCGTTGGGGAAAGTCCTGCAGCATAAGGAAGAAGGGAAAAGTATTCCCGAAGGATGGGGAGTTGATGAACAAGGAAATGCAGTGACCGACCCGTCAAAAGTGGTATCACTGACACCTTTTGGCGGCCCTAAAGGGTATGGGTTGTCCATGATTGTCGATATATTCTCCGGTTTGCTCGCTGGTATGGCTTTCGGGCCGCATATCAGTAAAATGTACGGAGATCTTGATCAGAAAAGAAAATTGGGTCATTATTTCTGCGCGATTAACCCATCGTTCTTTACGGATTCAGAAAGCTTTTTAGAACAGATGGATAAGATGATTCAAGAAATAAGGGAAGTTCCACCAGCTTCAGGTTTTTCAGGGGTATTGGTTCCGGGAGAGATTGAACAGAAGAACGAGGAACGCAGTCTGGCTGAAGGCATTAAGATTGCGGCGACAACATATGATTACTTGAAAAAGTAAATTTTCATAAGGGATTAATTGAGTTAAAATCCATAAAAATTAGTGAAAAAGGGGAGAAAAATTATGAAGAAGACATGGTTAACAGGTGTTTTTGCATCGGTATTAGTTTTGGGAGCTTGTGGGGGAAATGGTTCTGAAGAAACAGGCGGTTCGGAAGAAACAGGTGGTTCGGGAGAAACGATTGAATGGAGTTTTGGCCATTTGGCGGATGAGAATCATATTTGGCACAAAACTGCTGAGAGATTTGTGGAATTAGTAGAAGAAAATTCAGATGGACAAATGGAAATAACGATTTATCCGAATAACTCACTTGGTGGCGAAACGGATACAATTAACGCAATCCAAGCTGGAACGGCTGATATGGTTATTTCAGGAGAAACTCTGCAAAACTGGGCACCTAATGCAGCATTGATGGCGGTACCATATGCTTTCCGCGACCTTGAACATGTGCAGACTGTAGTAGAAGGTGAAATCGGTGAGCAGATTAAGAATGAAATCAGTGAAGAAGCAGACTTGACAGCTCTTTACTACCATACAAGGGCTCCGCGTAACTTAACGTCAAATGAACCAATTGAGTCGCCTGAAGACTTAAACGGTTTCAGCATGCGTGTTCCGAATGTTCCGTTATTCCTGGATGTTTGGGAAGCTGCTGGAGCATCTCCGCAGGTAATGGACTTTAACGAGGTATTTACTGGTTTACAACAAGGGGTTATTGACGGACAGGAAAACCCGGTTGACCTGATTCAAAGTGCTGCGTTCTATGAAGTTCAAGATTACGTCAACCGTACTGAGCATGTTTATTCATGGATTTACATTTTAGTTGGAAATGAACAATACAATGCACTTTCGGATGAATTGAAAGAAGTAGTGCAGTCAGCAGCAGAAGAAGCGCAAGCTTATGGCGAAGAACTGTACAACGAAGAAATTGAAACCATTGAGCAAGAGTTAAAAGATGAAGGAATGGAATTTGTAGACGTGGACCAGGATGCATTCCGTGAAGCAATGATTCCTGCAATCGAAGAATCGTTGACACCGGAACAACTGGAACTTTACGAACAAATTTTAGCAGTTGAATAACATGGATAAAAGGCACTTTCGACTGGATAGTCGATTGTGCTTTTCCCTTAGGAAAGGATTGACTTGAAGTTATGCTGTTTCGAAAGTTGATTGATCGTACTCTTGTTTTATTAACAATTGTCAGTTTTACAGGAGTCATTGTTTTGGTAACGATTCAAATCATTTCTCGTTTCGCCCCATTTTCATTTGTATGGACAGAAGAATTGACCCGTTATTTCTTCCTTTACGGCATTTGTTTTGGCGCGCCGTTGGCATTGATGCGCAACGAATTTATAAATGTCGATATCATCTTGAACAGAATGCCTGACAATTTCAGGAGGTATTATGAAGTCTTCATTTACCTTTCAATTATCTTAATCAGTGGCGTAATAGTCGTTAAAGGGTATGGATTTATATTAGGGGGACATAATCAGTCTTCTGCTACATTGCCCATCCAGTTATCGGCAGTCCATGCTTTTTTGATGATTATGGGTGTATTTCTGGTGTACTATGCAGTCTTGAAGATTATAGGTCTTGTAAAAAATGAACAGGATTATAGTCAGCAATTTGAAGAGGGTGATAATTAATGGCTGTTCTCTTGTTTGTATCTTTTATAGCATTGATATTTTTGGGTATTCCAGTCGCTTTTAGTCTCGGTTTGTCTTCTTTGCTTTATCTTTTCCTTGCCGGAATCCCACTCGATGTAATTCCGCAGCGTATGTTTGGCGGACTTAATTCGTTTGTCCTGCTCTGTATTCCAGGATTCATTCTCGCAGGAAATTTAATGAACGCAGGAGGAATCACTACACGCATCATCGGTTTTGCCAATGACTTATTCGGCCATATCCGGGGCGGCTTGGGGCTTGCAAACGTGGGAGCTTCAATGGGCTTTGCCGGCATTTCGGGAACTGCGCTTGCCGATACGGCGAGCATTGGGTCAATTTTGATTCCTGCTATGAAAAAAGAGGGATATGGATCTGGCTTCTCCGCTGCGGTAACTGCATCTTCGTCCACAGTAGGTCCTCTTATACCACCTTCTTTACCAATGATTATTGTAGGTACGCTTGCATCTCTTTCAATTGGTGATTTGTTTTTAGCAGGTGCCATGCCAGGTATTTTGCTTGGTTTGGGACTGATGATTCCGACTTACATTATTTCAGTGAAGCGTAAATATCCGAAAACTGAGCGACAGCCACTAAAAGTAATTGGCAAAAGCTTTATTGGCGCTTTTTGGGCGATTTTAATGACGTTCATCATTCTTTATGGAATTTTAGGCGGCTTCTTTACACCAACTGAAGCTTCAATCGTTGCTGTTCTGTATGCCTTTGTTATAGGCATCTTCGTATACAAAGAATTACCTATAAAAAAGATTCCTGAAGTTATGCTGTCATCAATGACAGCTACAGCATCTATCATGTTGCTTGTCGGTTTTGCAAACCTGTTTGGCTGGATTATGGTTCGGGAGCAAATCCCGCAACTCGTAGCTGAATCTATTTTAGGAGTCTCTACGAATGCAATAATTGTCATTCTGTTGATTAACTTGCTACTGTTGTTTGTCGGTACTTTTATGGAAACAATTGCCGCACTCGTTATCTTGTTCCCTGTATTGCTTCCAATTGCCCTTACAGTCGGCATGGACCCGATTCAATTTGGGGTTATGATGGTGCTGAACTTAGTTATAGGTCTTATGACGCCTCCGGTGGGCGTGTGTCTTTTTGTCGCTTCTCAAATAGGAAAGGTGTCAATTGGGACCACGTCCAAAGAGCTTATTCCATTTTTAGGAGTCAGCTTAGTCGTATTAATGCTGGTGGCATTTGTTCCGCAAGTTACACTCTTTTTACCAAGTCTGTTTGAATAAGGTGGTTACATGATGAAAGCTGTTCAAGTTCCATATGCGAATGAACTAAAAATTATTGAAATACCAAAGCCAAGCCTTCAAAATGCTGATGATGTGCTTGTTAAAGTGAAGCGCGTAGGCATTTGCGGGTCTGATATGCATATTTACCATGGAACTAACCCGCTTGCGACATATCCAAGAATTGTAGGTCATGAAGTGGCTGGAGAAGTGATCGAAGTAGCGGAAGGGGTCAACAATTTAAAAGTTGGAGACCATGTTGTGGTCGAGCCGATCAGTTACTGTGGTGAATGTTATGCCTGCCGTAAAGGCCGGCCGAATGTTTGCGAAAAGCTCTCTGTTTTTGGTGTCCACGAGGATGGAGGTATGCGTGAGTACGCTGTTCTGCCTGAAAAACAGCTCCATGCAGTAAATAAAGAATTGAGCTGGGATGAAGTCGTCTTAGCAGAGCCTTATACAATTGGTGCCCAGGCAGTATGGCGCGGCAATGTGGAAAAAGGCGACACAGTACTAATTCAAGGATGCGGTCCTATTGGTATCTGTATCTTGAAAATGGCGAAAATTGCCGGTGCTACTGTCTATATGACAGATCTGGATGAAAAAAGAATGGATTTTGCCAAAGAAAGTGGAGCAGATCATGTGATTGATGCAGGCAATGAATCGGTGAAAGACCGTATTCTTGAATTGACTGACGGTGAAGGGGCTAATACAGTAATTGATGCTGTTTGCCTGCCTTCTACGGTGGAATTAAGTATCGAGTTAGTTTCTGTAGCCGGAAATGTCGTGATTTTAGGATTTGACGAGCGTCCTTCCGCCCTTCCGCAGCTGCCGATTACAAAAAAAGAAATAACCATTACAGGTTCTCGGCTGCAGACTGATCAATTCGGAAAAGTAGTCGAGTTATTAAACAATGGCAAATTGAAATCAGACGGATTAATTACACATCGCTTTTCTTTAAACGATGTTCAAGAAGCATTTACATTTGTTGAAAAAAATCCGGACAAAGTGCGTAAAGCATTGATTGTCTTCGAATAAGGAGTGCAGATGATGATTCCGAAAATGGAGGTTTACCAGCAATTGCTGGAATCTAAAATTGTGGCCGTCATTCGCGGAAAAGACGCACAGGAAGCGATTGCAGTTGCAGAAGCTTCAATTCAAGGCGGTCTTAAAGCGATTGAAGTGACGTATACGACACCAAATGTGGCTAAGGTATTTGAAAAGCTGAGTGAATCGGATGCATTGATTGGAGCGGGAACCGTGCTTGATGCAGAGACGGCACGCCATGCCATATTGCACGGAGCCAAATTCGTCGTGAGCCCTCAATTTGATTCGTCGATCGCAAAACTATGCAATCGCTACAGCGTGCCTTACCTGCCAGGTTGTATGACAGTAAAAGAAATGGTTCAAGCTAACGAATATGGCTGTGACATCTTAAAGCTGTTCCCTGCAAATGGTTTTGAACCATCTTTCATCGGCTCTGTTAATGGTCCGCTCCCACATGTGAGAATTATGCCAACCGGCGGGATCAATATAGAGAATATGAATGACTGGCTGGAGGCTGGGGCAGTCGCTGTAGGCATCGGCAGTGATTTAACGAAGACATACCGTTCTTCAGGCAAAGATGCCGTAAGCGAATTAGTGAAGGACTATCTGAAGAGATTAGCTTAACAGAGGAGTGTTTATATGAATATTACGTTTCGGTGGTACGGACAAGGAAACGACAGTGTCCAGCTTGAGCAGGTTAAGCAAATTCCAGGAACAAAAGGAATCGTCTGGGCACTTCATCATAAGCCTGCAGGCGCTGTCTGGGAAAAGGAAGAAATCCAGTCAGAAGTGGATTATATTAAATCGTTCGGCTTCCATGCCGATGTAGTTGAAAGTGTCAACGTCCATGAATCGATAAAATTGGGGAACGAAGAACGTAATCAGTATATTGAAAACTATAAAGAAACGATTCGAAATCTAGGCGAAGCCGGAGTCAAAGTAATTTGCTATAATTTCATGCCGATTTTTGATTGGACAAGAACTTCTTTATATCATCCGCTTCCGGACGGCTCAACAGCTCTATTTTTTGAAAAAGAAAAAATTGAATCCCAAGATCCTGCTGAATTGATCAAAACCGTTGCTTCTGCATCCGATATGACATTACCTGGCTGGGAGCCTGAAAAAATGGCGAGAATTCAAGAGCTGTTCCAGGCTTATAAAGGGATGGACGAAGAAAATCTATGGGGGAATCTTACTTATTTCCTGGAGGCAATCCTGCCGACAGCAGAAGCGAGCGGCATCCAAATGGCCATTCACCCGGATGATCCACCCTGGTCAATTTTCGGGTTGCCGCGCATCATGACGGGTGAAAAAAGTTGGGAACGCCTCATCGCTATTTCTGATTCTCCATCGAACGGGATTACATTCTGCACAGGTTCCATGGGGGCAAATCCTGAAAATGATATGGTGGATTTGGCATCGAAGTATGCCAAGCACTCGCCATTTGCTCATTTACGCAACGTCAAGATTTTTGAAAACGGAGATTTCATTGAAACTTCCCATTACACGCAAGACGGATCAATCGATCTTACTGGAGTAGTAAGTGAATTGTCGAAACAGGATTACAAGGGCTATGTACGTCCCGATCACGGCCGCCACATTTGGAGTGAAGAATGCAGACCGGGCTACGGTTTATATGATCGTGCTTTAGGCATCATGTACCTTCTGGGATTATGGGATGCACATCAAACAAAATAAGGAGGTTGCCATGTTTACCAATCATGAAAATATCGCAGGCCGTACGGCCGTTATAACAGGAGGAAGCGGAGTGCTTTGCTCTGAAATGGCACGCCAGCTTGCAGCGCAGAACGTTAAAGTCGCTGTTCTTAATCGCACTGCTGAAAAAGGCGAAGAAGTCGCCGGGGAAATTCGGAGTAACGGTGGTGAAGCGATTGCCATAGCGGCAGATGTACTTGACCGCAAATCACTTGAAAAAGCCAAAGATCAGATTTTAGAAAATTTTGGCCGTATCGATATCTTGATTAATGGGGCAGGCGGCAACCATCCCGATGCCATCACAGCGATTGAGACGCATGATGCCGACACGCAGGAAAAGTCGTTTTTCGATTTAGAAGAAGATGGTTTTTCGCGTGTGTTCGCCAGTAATTTCACGGGTTCATTTTTAGCCAGCCAAGTGTTCGGCAAAGAACTGTTGAAACAGGACGCTCCGGTAATATTAAATATTTCATCCATGAGTGCTTTTTCTCCGATGACAAAAGTGCCGGCATACAGTGCGGCGAAATCAGCTATCAATAACTTTACGATGTGGATGGCTGTGCATTTTGCCGAGCAGAACCTGCGTGTCAACGCCATTGCGCCAGGATTTTTCTTGACTGCTCAGAATCGTGATCTTCTCTTGGAACAAGACGGCTCATTGACTGCGCGTTCAAAGAAAGTCATGGCTGGAACGCCGATGAAGCGTTTCGGTAAACCGGTTGACCTGGTCGGAACAATGCTCTGGCTTTTAGATGAAAATTATTCAGGGTTTGTCACCGGAATTACAGTTCCTGTAGATGGCGGATTTATGGCTTACTCAGGTGTATAAAAATAAAAACCGCATTCTAAGGAATGTGGTTTTTTTAATAGGAGTGATGGAGTGAAAATTCAGCTTGCACTGGATCGGTTAACAAAGGATGAATGCTTTCATATTGTAAGAGAAACAATGGATTTTATTGATTGGATTGAAATTGGTACGGGCATTATTAAAGAATATGGCATGAGTATCGTGAAGGAAATGAAAAACTTGTATCCCGATAAGATGATTGTTGCGGATATGAAGACGTGTGATGCAGGCAAACATGAGGCTGAGCAGGCGTTCAGGGCAGGAGCGGATGTCATGACTGTGATGGGGTTTGCCAACAACCAAACCATTCTTGATGCACTCGAAGTGGCCCGGAGTTACAACAAACAAGTCATGATTGATCTTTTAGAGATTAAAGAAAAGGAACGTGTGGAGGAATTAAACCGTTTAGGAGTTGATTTTTTTTGCCTGCATATCGGAAAAGACAGCCAGCTGCAGGGGGAATCCATAAAAGAAGGTCAAATGAAGCTGGTATCTGGATTGGAATTGGTTCACATTGCAGTTGCAGGAGGAGTTAACGAAGATTCTGTTGGAAATTTTTTAAATAAAGCCATTCAAGTGGCAATTGTAGGAAGTGCTATTACCAAAAGTGATAATCCTTCAGAAGCGGCAAAAAGGATGCGAGAAGCAATCCATAGTTAAATCCTTTTTTGAAGTGCTTCTCAAGGGAGAGCGCTTCTAACTACAGTGTACGGCAATTTATATTTTTTATATTGATCCCGGTTTTTCAAATTTAACATTCCCTAGCCATCTCTCTATGCTTTAATTAGTTATAGAATTTTTATGAAATCATGCTCCTTTAAGAGAAATGAAATCTTGGCGAAAACTTTGTTTCAGCTTAATAATGGAATATAAATGGGCTCCTAGAGATTTTCTCTGTGGGGTCTGGTTTTTTATTATGTAAAAAATTGATCTGCATGAACTTCGGGTTACTGAAGATTTTCCGGATATTAAAATAGCTATTGCAGTAGGCATACCAAAAAACACTCTCTATCATTTTATGGCAAGAAGTTTGATGCAGTTATTATAGGGAGTGCAATCACTGCAGCTGATAATCCGGCGCAAGCAGCAAAAGAGTTAATGAATGAGTTAAATAAATCAGGTTCAACCGCGACTAGTAAGTTTATAACTTGGACATATCGGCTGTATAAATAGTGCATAGAAAGTATCTATCTAGAAATGAAAAACGGTTGCCGAAGAAGTTTCTCTTCAGCAACCATTTTTTATGTTAATTTAAAATATAAAGTAGAAGATATGTTTTTTGTTTTTGTTTAAAATATAGTTTGCGTTCAAATAGTCTTAGGATTTATCTAGCTAAACTATTATATTGCAGTCCATCCGCCATCTACTTTAATAGTTTCTCCTGTTACAAAGTTCGCTAAATTAGATGCTAAATACAATACGGCCCCGGAAATATCTTCGGGCTGAGACAGCCCATCCAAAAGAATCCGGCTATCGACATCTTTTTTAAATTCCTTATCCTCAAACATCTTAGTGGTTAATTCAGTTTCAATAAATGTAGGGGCAACTGCATTAACACGTATACCTGCAGGCGCCCACTCAACTGCCAGGGCTTTTGTTAATTGGACGAGGCCGCCCTTGCTTGAACAATATGCTGCGCGCTTTATATAGCCGACAAATGCCATTTGAGAAGCAATATTAATGATTCTGCCGCTCTTTTGATCCATCATATGCTTTGCAGCAGCTTGACTGGCAAAAAACGCCGTTTTCAAGTTTAAATCCAATACCGTGTCCCAATCCTCTTCGGTTACTTCCAAAGCAGGTTTTGCAATGTTGACACCGGCATTATTAATAAGCACATCAATACTCCCGAAAGTGGCTGCAGTCGTATCAACCAAATATTTAACTTCATCAATTTTGCTTAAATCTCCTGAGATAGCAATACATTTATCATTATATTGTCGAAGCTCGTTTAATGTTTCTGCTAGTACTGTTTTATTTCTCCCGGAAATTACTACATTAGCGTTCAATTTGGCAAAAGTAAGCGCAATGCTTTTACCGATTCCTTTACTTCCGCCAGTCACTATTACCGTCTTATTTTCGATTTCAGAGAAATAACTATTCAAGTAAAGACCTCCTCGAGTTCTGTCAATAAGCTTATTTCTTTTCGTATCTTCTTACTCTGAGAAGAGCCTGTTCAGCATGCCCCGCGAAGTTTTCCAACTGGCAAAGACGTGCAGCCACTTTACCCATTTCAACTGTAGCTTCAGGTGTTACTTTCTGATAGGTAACAGTTTTTATGAATTTTCCGACCCAAAGTCCACCAGTATAGCGGGCCGCTCCTTTGGTGGGTAAAGTATGATTGGTCCCGATGACTTTATCGCCATAAGCTACATTTGTTTCAGGCCCTAAAAACAAGCATCCGTAGTTCGTCATGTTTTCAAGGAAGTAATTTGGATCTTCAGTCAATATTTCTACATGTTCAAATGCTAATTTATCGGCTTCAATTCGCGCTTCTTCAATAGTTTCTACCAAAAGAATCTGACCGTAATCCTCCCATGAAGTGCGGGCAATATCGGCGGTTGCGAGGGTCTCTAATTGGCGCTCAATCTCTACAACAGTTTCTTCGGCTAATTTTTCCGAAGTAGTAATCAATGCACCGGGAGAAGTGGGCCCATGCTCACCTTGTCCAAGCAGATCTGTGGCTACCATTTCAGCATCAGCTGTATGGTCTGCTACTACTAGTGTTTCGGTAGGGCCGGCAAATAAATCAATTCCTACTCGTCCATAAAGCTGACGTTTTGCCTCAGCTACAAAAGCATTGCCGGGTCCGACAATCATATCGACAGAGTCGATTGTTTCGGTACCAAGGGCCATAGCTGCCATAGCTTGAATTCCGCCTACTAAGTAGATTTCATCTGCACCGGCTAATGACATTGCGGCAATTGTCGCATGAGGAATTTCTCCATTTATTGGTGGAGTACAAGCGATTACACGTTTTACTCCGGCAACTTTTGCAGTTAATACACTCATATGAGCTGATGCCACCATAGGGTAACGTCCACCAGGGATATAACAACCTACACTGTTTACCGGAATGTTTTTATGGCCCAGTATTACTCCTGGTATATTTTCTACTTCGACATTATTCAGAGAAGCTAATTGCGCTTCAGCAAATTCCCGGATATTTTTTTGAGCAAATTTAATGTCCTCAATTACATCAGCAGGAACTTTAGAGATGATATCCTCTATTTGAGAAACATTTAATCTGAAAGATTCAGGGGACCAATTATCAAATTTTATAGACAATTCCCGAACTGCTTGGTCACCCCTCGATTCGACATCTTTTAATGCAGCTGCTACAATTTCGGATACTTTCGTATCGTTGGCAGTTAATTCTTCTTGAGATTTTCCTGCTTTTAATATTTTTACCATGTAAATTCCTCCAAACTATTTTTTGAATACGTATGCAAAACGCAATTGAGTATTATAATATTCTAATTAATCTATAAAGTCAAACTAGTTTCAAGTAGTTTGACGGTCGATTAATCTGCCGTCCAGTTCCAGTGCTTTGGCTTCTCCAGTGTAATCATGGATTTCCGCCAATAAATAATTTACCGTCTGTTCTACCATTTCTACAATTGGCTGCTCCCAAGTAGTTAATTCATATGCCGGCCATCCAGCCATATCTATATTGTCAAAACCAACAACCCTGGTTGTCGTAGGGATTGTCACAGAATTTTTTCTCAAAGCATCAATTACACCAAGAGCCATAATATCATTGCCTACAAAAAATGCATTTGGCATTACATTGTCTTCCATAATCTGAAGAGCGGTATTGTATCCTCCCTCATAAGTATAATCAGACGAAAATTTTTGATAAGGAATATTGTGGGAAGCAAGAACTTCAAAAAAACCTTTTTGTCGATCTTGATTTGTAGAGGTATCAGTATTTCCGGCAATATAAATCATGTCTTTAGCGCCTTTACTGATTAGAAATTCGGCTATTTTTCTGCCTGCATTTAAATTGTTGCAGCATACTGAAAAAAAATTATCCGTATACAATTTGCGGTTGAAAAAGACTAAAGGTATCTTGCTTTCTTGAAAAGATTCAGCTACTTTCAATGACATAGTCGCATCGGTTATTATTACACCGGCAACTTTATAATTTATCAGGTTTTCAATATCCTCTTTCTGAATTTCCTCATTGTTCGTGTGAACAAATAACACGCTATAACCATGGGCTTTAAAAAAAGTTGTAAATTGTTTTAACACTTGTGGGTAAAAAGGATTTTGAACACCTTTCATGACGAGGCCGATAATTTTAGTGCGATTTGTAATCAAACTGCGAGCAAATTCATTTGGTTTATAGCCCAGTTCTTCAGCTGCTGCGATCACTTTTAAACGTGTTTTCTCGGAGACTTTAGCTCCTTCAAAATATACCCGGGATACTGAAGACTGTGAAACTCCAGCTAATTTTGCAACATCTTTTGCGGTAATAGTATGGTTATTCATTTTGGCCGGCAAATCCGTAAGATTCAGTATCACGGATTTCCCGGCACCCACATCCTTTCGTTGAAATTTTAAGATATAATCTTCCGCTACTATACCTCAGTATTTGAATCCAGTTGTAATTTTAATAGTAACTGCATATTACTTAAATTGAAAACTGAATAAAGGCTGATCTCTAAGTTTTTTAAAATCTCTTCTTGAATCCGGATTCTAGTAACCGGCTTAAGGACAAGAAAACCAAGCTGCTGAAAACACTTTTAAGCTATATTTGAAGAAATGAATGTATTTGAATGAATTTGAACTAAAGGTCATATGAATTTTTAATTCTATAACAGCCAACATTTTTTGGGCGGATTTTTTCGGAAAGTTTCATAACAAAACTGCTAGCCATTGTTTTAATAGCTTGTAAACAGCTCTACGAAGGTGTTTGTTTAGTTTGCAGTCTAATCGCAACGTTTTTCTTCGAGAAAATATTCCGTATAGATTTCAAATAATAATTTATAAGAAAAGATTAAAACATCTGTTGACCTATCAATACATATGATGTATATTTTAAAACATACTAATATTTTGAATTCTCGGTCAACTTTTCCGGGACGAAATGTTATATGTATTTGAAAGCGCAATCAAAATGTTCAGGTATTTGGAATAGCTTCATGTTGTATCAAAATCAATTCCCCTAGTATGAGTAAACTTGTTAGTTGGCTTCAAAATTTCACTGGACATTTTAATTAATAAGGGGAATTAGGTTTATAAGTAAATTTGGGGGTGGTGTCACTGTATAGCTGAATCTTTACTTTGGTGTATATTTTTTTCGGCATCATGAAAACGCTTACTTAATTGGGGTATCAACGTTATAAGGCTGTGTGTTGATTCTTAATTAGATAAGAAAATGATTGATGTACAGGCTTTTAGTTAAGTTTATTTGTTAGTAACAGTTGGTGGGAATGTAGTAGATTTCAAAAAACAAAAAGGGGATGGGAATTTTGAAAATTAACGCTAAAAAATTATCTTTAACAGTATTTTTACCGTCACTTGTTCTTGGATTGGCAGCTTGCGGAGGAAATAATGAAAGCGGCGGAGAAGCAAAAGCTGACGAAAATTATCCAACTAAGCCTATATCCGTTATTCAAGGGTTTGATCCAGGGGGCGGGAGTGACCAATTGGCACAGTTAACACAACCTTATCTAAATGAAATTCTTGATACAACATTTACAAATGAGTATGTTCCAGGTGCAGCCGGAGCAATTGCATGGACCAGACTGGCTCAAAAAACAGAAAATGATGGTTATACCTTGAGTATTACAAATTCACCTATGCTGATGACTAATTACATTATCAATGAGGAGTTTACATACAACCTGGATGATTTTGATCCAATTGCGAATGTTGTAACAGACCCCGGTATCATTGTAGTAGCGAGTGACAGTGAACTCGAAACGTATGAAGACTTTGTGAAATATCTGGAAGAAAACCCTGGTGGTTTGAATGTTGCGAATTCAGGGGTTGGTGGAGATGACTTCTTTACCCAGTTAAAATGGATGCGTGAAACTGGTCTTGATATGGAACTGATTCCATACAGCGGAGACGGCCCATCATGGCAGGCAGTTGCAGGTGGAGAAGTTGAAGCAAGTTTCAACAATTTGGGTGTTGTCTATTCCCAGGTCCAAGCTGGAAACTTAAAAGCGTTGGCAGTGTTCAGTGAAGAAAGAATGGAACTATTACCGGATGTTCCTACTGTTAAAGAGCTGGGACATGATGTGATTTCAGGTTCTGCCAGAGGATACAGTGCTCCAAAAGGGTTGTCGGAAGAAGTTAAACAAAAACTTTATGATGCTTTCGAACAACTAAAAGAAGATCCTGAATTTGTAGAAGGTTTGGAAAAAGTGGCACTTCCAATGGACGTGAAGATTGGTGATGAGTACGCTCAATTCCTAAAAGAAGATGAAGAACTTTCTAGAGAAATCTGGGAAGATGTGAAGGACGAATACGAGGAGTAAGAATTATTCGGGAGAAGAGGGGGGATGTTTTCTTCTTCTCCCAATTTTTTTAAGGGGGATTTCGCAATGACAGTTGTATTAAAGCATTCAATTGCCAGTGCCCTAGTGCTAGCAATGTGTGGCATTTTTTTCATAGAATCTTTGAGTTATCCGGTCACCGCTGCAAGGTTACCTCAGATATTGATTGTTATCTTGGCTCTTCTTGCCGTATTAATGCTGGTTGAATCCGTCGTAAGACAAAGAAAACAAAATAAACTGGATGAAAAAACAGAAGATAGTGGTTTAGTTAGCAAGGTTCAAAGTACAAAAGAAATTAATGAGATTGAAAAAAAAGAACCAATAAAAATAAAGCGAGTTTTAATATTTGGAACCATGATAGCGCTATACATATTTCTTTTGGAAACCCTTGGTTACTTCATACTTACTCCATTGTTCACTTTTGGGGCTTTGATGTATCTAAAGGCTACAAACATAATGATGGCAATTATACTGGCAGTAGGGTTTACAGTTGTGATTTATTTCCTCTTTAGTATGTTGCTGAATGTGCCTATTCCACTGGGAATCTTTTTCTGACATTAACTTTCAAAATTTAAAGTCACGTTGTAACAAAAATAAAATGAGGAGGTAAATGAATGGAAGATTTATTAGTTGGTTTAGGTAATGTTCTATCATTCAGCAATTTATTCTTTATTGCTGTGGGAATGACTTTGGGAATTTTTATCGGTTCCATGCCTGGATTATCCGCTACCATGGCAATTGCAATCCTGTTGCCTCTTACATATGGAATGGATCCAGCTACAGGGATTTCGATGTTAGCAGCTCTTTACATGGGGGCTATGTATGGAGGATCGATATTAGCGATTTTGATAAATACGCCAGGAACACCGGCGGCAGCAGCTTCGGGGTTAGATGGATATAAAATGACTGAAAAAGGTCAGGCGGGAAAGGCTCTGGGTATCTCCCTTGTGTCATCGGTTGTTGGAGGTCTCATTGGTGCTATCGTCTTGTTGACAATTGCGCCGCTCTTAGGAGAAGTTGCATTAAAAATAGGTGCTGTAGAGTTATTTGCAATTGCAGTCCTGGGGATTACAATTATATCCTCTCTTTCAGCCGGATCTGTAGTTAAAGGGCTTCTTTCAGGAACATTGGGGTTATTAATCTCCCTAATCGGTATGGACTTAATTACAGGAACACCAAGATTTACTTTTGGAAATATTTATTTGTTTGATGGCATTTCCTTTGTCGTTGCGTTAATCGGCCTTTTCTCTGTTCCGCAGGCATTAAGATTAATTGAAACGGATAAAGAAGCAGTAGAGGTAAGTAAGATTAAAGACAAAATTCTTCCATCGTGGAAAGAGTTTGTTTCTCTTCGAATGACGTTACTTCGTTCAAGTGTGATCGGTGTTTTTACCGGTTTAATTCCAGGGACAGGCGGAGATACGGCAAGCTGGTTTAGTTATAATGAAGCAAAAAGATTTTCAAAAGAGAAAGAAAAGTTTGGAACGGGGCATGCTGAAGGATTAGCCGCACCTGAATCTGCTAACAATGCAGTAGTTGGGGGCGCGCTTGTACCAACTATCACTTTGGGAATACCGGGAAGTTCCACTACAGCTGTCTTATTGGGGGGGTTAATGATTCATGGCATTATGCCGGGGCCAACGTTAATGACTGAACATGCTGGTGTGGCTTATACCCTTCTTTGGGCAGTTTTCTTCTCATGTTTCTTTTTATTCGCTCTTGGTCTCCTGTATACCAAGGTAGCTGTAGGAGTGACAAAAGTTCCGTCTAAAGTTTTAGCGCCTATCATTATACTTTTATGTGTTATTGGAACCTTTGCAGTTCACAATAGTATGGTAGATGTAATGATTATGCTTGGATTCGGTATTCTCGGTTATCTAATGGATAAGTTGAATATTCCGGTATCACCAATGGTTGTCGGTTTGATCCTTGGAGCAATGCTTGACACGAGTTTGCATACATCATTAAAAATTTCAGGTGGTGATTGGATGGTCTTCCTTTCGAGCCCTGTAGCTGTCATCTTATTGATTGTCGCCTTAATAACTGTCCTCCAGTCCACTCCGTTTTTCGGAAAACTTAAATCGTTAGTTGCTAAATAGAATAATGGTATTATGAGTCAAGTATAACTAATAGAGATGCTTGGCTTAAAAAATAAGGGAATTCATCTGATGAATTCTTAAGTAATATTGAACCTGGAGGGCTTTTTATGTCGAAAATTCAATACCATGAACTTCTGGAAGTGATTGAAACTCAGATTAAGAACGAAGAATGGAAATATGGCAGCAGACTTCCGACAATGTCAGAGTTAGCTGCTAAACATCAGGTGGCTAACTCTACCATAAGAGAAGTTTACAGAGCTTTGGAGTCAAAGGGCTATGTGGCAATACAACAAGGGCGAGGAACGATCGTTACGTTTGACAGGTCGATGGAATTCACAACTATGAACCATTCATCGTTTATGGAACTTCTAAAGATAACCGAATTCAGAACAATTATAGAACCCTCCTTTGCAGCTTTAGCAGCTAGAGAAGCATTTAAAAATGAAATTGACTTGATTACGGAATCAGCTGAAATAATGCGGGTAATGGCAGAAAAAAATCAAGTGACAACGAGCGAAGATTTACGGTTTCACAGATTGATTGTTGAGGCAACTCATAATGAATACGCCTTAAGAGTATATGACAACCTGCAGGAAGAGTTAAATCGTATGCGGGCCTACACTAAGAAACCTGGGATGAGGGAGAGAGCAGTCCATTATCATCAAATGATTGCTAATGCAATCGCTAACAGAGATTCACAAAATGCAAAAATGCTAATGGAAGCACACCTCCAGCCTAATAGTGAGATCGCAATGTATGAATTAACGGAAAAAGCTTTTAAGTAATGTAAAAAGAAAATCTATTAAAATAACTGGAGTGATTACTGTGAAAGTAGGAATTATCCATGCTACTACAAATGCGGTACCGCCGTTAAATGGTGCATTCAAAGAATTGGCTCCAGATACATTGGTATTGAATTTTGTCGACGAGCACCTTCAGTATTATGCAAACCAAATACAAGGAATTGATGATAAGGTGCATCGTGATTTTGTTAAAATGGCCACGACAGCACAAGAAGCAAATGTCGATGCAATCATTGTAGCCTGTACAGTGCTTACACCGATCGTAGACATTGTAAAGCCTTTTATCACAGTTCCAATCATCGCGGTGGACTACCCCATGCTAAGTTCAGCGGTTAAGAATTATGAAAAAATTGGGGTCGTTGCCACTAACGTACCTTCTGGACCCGCAACAAAAGCTCAATTGGAGCACATAGCAAAAGAATTAGGAAAAGAAGTCACGGTCGATACCGAGATTAATACACAGGCTATGACGGAGTTGAAAGCCGGCAATGTTGAAGAACACAACCGCTTAAATGCTCTGGCAGCAAAGGAATTAAAAAAACGTGGATGTGACGTAATTATTTTGGCTCAGATTACGCAGGCTTCGGCAGAAGAGGAAGTAAGAAAATTGGGTCTTCCAGTACTATCGAGTCCCAAAGAAGCAGTAAGAGCGGTCATGCAATTGATATCTTGAAAAGAAACGCCCTGTTAGAAGAACATAGAAAAAACTAAAGCTTCAAAAATAAAAAATAGTAAGGGGAGTTTATAAATGAAAATAAGTTATATAGGGCTTGGAGTAATGGGTACAGGAATGGCATTGAATCTTGGTAAAGGCGAAAAAGAAGGGAATTATGAATTTCTGGCTTGTGATGCCAATGAAAAAGCGCTCGAGCAATTCCGTGAACAGGGCTTCAAAACGACTAGCAATATACAAGATACAGCCGATAGCGATTATATTTTCTTGTGTCTGCCTAACTTGGAAATCGTCACTGAAGCCGTACTGGGGGAAAATGGGTTGTTAAAGTCATTGAAACCAGGCCAGGTTATTGTCGATTTCAGTACAATCAGTTATTTAGGGGCGGTTGAGATTGCGGAGAAATGTAAGGAAAAGGGCGTTGAGTTTTTGGATTGCCCAATATCCGGAAAGCAATCAAGTAGTTTTGATGGTACTTTAAGCATCATGTGCGGTGGCAATGAAGAATTATTCAATACGCTCAAACCATTATTGGACCTTATGGGAGCTCAAGTTCTTTATATGGGAGAAAGTGGTTCCGGCCAATTGACTAAAATGATTAACAATAACGCATTGAACATTTGTGTGGCGAGTTTCAGTGAGCTTATGCCAGTTGGAGTGAAACTGGGATTAGACCCTGAAAAATTAGGTGAAGTCTTAATGACGGCTACAGGATCCAGCTTTGCTTCACAAACATTGATTCCAAAACTTCTAGAAGGGAATTTTGAGCATCAATTCTCATTGGGAAGAGCCTATAAAGATATGCAGAGTTTATCTGAAGTATTATCGAAACTGGAAATTCCTCTTCCAACGCTGAGCGGAACGATGCAATCTTATCAACTGGCTTTGCAGAACGGTCACCGTGATGATTACAAACATGCGATGGTAAAATTTTATGAGGATATGCTGGATGTTAAAGTTCGCAAAGAAGGATTTAATTAAACAGTAATAAATAGACTGGAGGTGAAAATCTTGCTCATCGGATGTATTGCAGACGATTTTACAGGCGGCAGTGATATCGCCTCCTTTTTTGCTAAAGGAGGATTAAGCACTGTTTTATATAATGGGATTCCGGAAGAAAACATTGACCCGGCAAAATCGGACGTATGTGTAATAGCTTTGAAAACTCGGACGCAAGCAACTGCAGACGCAGTCGAGGATTCTTTAAAGGCTGTAAAATGGCTGAAGGAACAAGGGGCTCAACAGTTTTATGTCAAATACTGTTCGACTTTCGATTCAACTCCGGAAGGAAATATCGGGCCCATTTGTGATGCAGTGATGGAATTTCTCGAAACACCCTACACAATTTTATGCCCCGCATTGCCAGTGAATGGACGCACGGTCAAAAATGGCTGTTTGTATGTTTATGGAGTGCCGCTGCATGAGAGCTCGATGAAGGATCATCCGTTAACACCGATGTGGGATTATGATTTAACACGTTTGATGGACCCGCAAAGTAAGTTTCCAAGCTTTAAAGCTGCTGGATCGGAAAACGATATTGTAAATTTTACCGAAAGCAGCAAAAGTGAAGCGGGCGATATGCCGTTTTATATAGTACCTGATTTTGAAAAACAGGAAGATGCAGAAGAACTGGTTAAGCTTTTCGGAGGTTTAAAGTTATTGACAGGCGGCAGCGGTTTAGCGGAAGCTCTTGCAAAAAAACATAAACGAGACAATAAGAATAGAGTCTTTGAAAAATTAAATACGTCTGCACTGCTGCTGGCAGGAAGCTGCAGTGAAACAACCCGCAACCAGATTAAGGTATACGAGGAAGCCGGTGGAGCCAGTTATTTCATCGATCCGCTGAAACTCTTATCCGGAGAAGAATCGGTGGATAATATCTGGCGGCACATAACTGAATATGAAGAAACCATGTTGTTATACAGCAGTGATACACCGGAAAACGTCAAGCGGAATAAGCAAAATGGAAAAACCGACATTGCGGGAATGCTGGAAGAAGCAATCGCTGAACTTGCGGCCCGGGCATTGGAAGCCGGCTATCACCGAATAATAGTAGCTGGCGGCGAAACGAGCGGAGCCGTCACGAAACAGCTTGGCTATACCGAATATTATATTGGTGAAAGTATTGAACCTGGAGTGCCGATCATGATCCCGACCAAGGATCACCGGACCAGAATTGTTCTGAAAAGCGGAAACTTTGGAAAGCCGGACTTTTTTCTTCGCGCATTATCCTCAACTTAATGGAAAGAAGGGATATGGATGGATCAAACATTAGAAGAAAAATATAATGACGCCATTTGGGTTGCCCATAGTCTCTTTAATCGCGGCAAAGCAAGCGGCAGCATAGCGAACTTAAGTTTTGTCCATGACGATAAAGTGCATATAACGGGAACTGGTACTTGTTTTGGAACACTGAAAAAAACTGATTTCTCCATAGTGGATCTGCAGGGCAATCAATACAACGATTTAAAACCCAGTAAAGAACTGCCTTTACACTTGACCGTTTTTAAAGAAAAGCATGACGCTAAAGCTGTAGTACACGTACATAGCATATACAGTGTACTTTGGAGTTGTTTACCGGGGTTAGATGAAATTGATTGCTTGCCTGACCATACACCTTATTTAAAAATGAAATTAGGGACTGTCGGACTGGTTCCTTACGAGAAACCGGGAAGTCCGGAACTTGTAACTGCCTTTGAGGAGCGGGTGAACCTCAGTGACGGATGGCTCCTGGCTCATCACGGTCCTGTAGTGCCAGGAAAAAGCATGATGGAAGCATTTTTCGCATACGAAGAACTGGAAGAGAGCGCCCATATTGCCTGGGAACTGCGGAACAGGCTATAGCCTGTACTTCGCGAATATGATTTTTACAGAGTGGCATTACAACGAGGGGGAGTTAACTTGAGTATAAAAATTGGCCTCGTCCATGCGACGATGAATTCGGTCCAACCAATTCTGCATGCATTCCATACCCATCATCCATCCGTGGATTTGATCAATGTGATGGATGAAGGACTGATCTGGGAATTAAATAAAACAAATGAAATCACGAAGGACATGACCCGTAGATTGATTGATATTGCTTCAAAAGCAGAAGATGCCGGTGCAGATGCAATACTGCTTACGTGTTCATCATTTTCTCCGAATGTTGAAGGGTTCAAGCACTTGTTCAGTGTGCCAATCATTAGCTCCGATGAAAGTATGCTGAATGAGGCGGTTAAAATCGGCGGGAAAATCGGGGTTGTCGCTACTGTAGCAAAAGCCGGCCCAACCACAACAAATCTTTTATATGAAACCGCTGAAAAACAAGGGAAAGAAATCGAAGTGGAAACAGTGGTGATTACAGAAGCTTTCCAAGCATTGCAAAAAGGGGATCAAGCTAAACATGATGAAATGATTCACACTGAAATTGATAAGCTAAGCTCACATTGTGATGTCGTGTTGTTAGCCCAATATTCGATGGCCCGTGCAATGGATTCTTATGAAAGAGGCGAGACGCCGATTTTGACGGGTCCGGAAGTAAGTGCAAATGCCATTGTTGAACTTGCTACAGCAAAAGTTTAATCAGTTGAATAAACGGACGGAGAAAACATTGTTGTATTTCTCTGTCTTTTTTTATGCAAAACTTCATTCTTGTAAACTTAACTCATATCAATAGAACAAAGGAGAAATTCCATGAAACCGAAAGTGTTTATTGCGAGACCTATACCCCGGGATGTTGAAGATTACATAGCAAAACATTGTGAATACCGTATTTGGAATAAAAAAGAAACAATACCGGCGGATATGCTTTTAGAAAAAACGAAGAATGTGGAAGGACTGTTGGCTATAAATCCTCCTGTCACGCCAGAGTTCCTGCGGCAGGCGCCACAACTGAAAGTCATCAGCAATACAGCGGTCGGCTACGACTCCTTCGATTTGGAAGCAATGAGGAAATATCAAGTTCTCGGTACGCATACACCGTACGTATTGGACGAAACCGTCGCGGATCTGGCCTTCAGTTTGATTTTGGCCACTGCACGTCGTTTGCCGGAATTAAATAATTACGTGAAACAAGGAAAATGGACAAAAGAAACACAAGCAAGCGAACTATTCGGCACAGATGTACATCATGCGACGTTGGGAATTGTGGGTATGGGCCGCATAGGGGAGAAAATAGCAAGACGAGCTGTTTTCGGTTTTGAAATGAATGTTCTTTACAATAGCAATACACCAAAACCGGAACTTGAAGAAAAGTACGGCATGAAGTACAGCAATTTGAATTTGCTTCTCGAACGCTCAGATTTCGTTTTATTGATTTTGCCGCTGACACCGTCGACCCGACATTTAATCGGCAAGGAGCAATTGAAACGGATGAAACCGAATGCAATACTGATCAATTGTGCCAGAGGAGCGGTTGTCGATGAGTCGGCATTGATTGAAGCGTTGCAACAAGGAGAAATCCGTGGAGCGGGACTGGATGTCTTTGAACAGGAACCAGTCGACCGGGAGAACCCTCTATTGAGGATGGAAAATGTTGTCGCTTTACCCCATATCGGTTCTGCGACAGAAGAAACACGACATGCCATGGTGATGAAAGCGGCGGAAAATCTTGTAGCTGGCGTGACCGGTAAGATTCCTGACAATGTAGTGAAGGAATTGAAGGATTTAGTTTAAATATTTGTAGTCGATGTAGGCACTAGTCTGCGCTTCTTTGTATAGGCTTCGGTGAAACTTTCTGGAAGCAGCGTCAATGAACAAATTCTGCACGACGCATTACTGTTCTTAACAGGTAATTATATTTCGTCGATAGTTACGACGAATGGCAGTAGACGGTGGGTTTATGATGTATTCTGGGATTTAAGTAGTTGGAGGAATGAATATAAAAATCCGGATCCCCAAGAAATTTTCTTTTAGGGTCCGGTTTTTATTATGTGAAATTGTACTTGCCTTAACAAGGTTCAGCCATCTCTGATATACGCACTGCATCTTGCTCTTGAAACAGATGATAAGAAATCCCTTCCTGTTTCTTGGCTATGTACATCGCGAAATCAGCTTTGCGAATCAGTTCGGCCAAATTCTCGCCGTCACTGGGTGCAGTACTGACGCCGATGCTGGTCTGCAGCTGCTGCAAGCTGCCGTTGATATTGAAAGGTTCAAAGAAAAATGCCATCAATTGTTCGGCAAGATCTTTGCCCGTGCAACCTTCTGAAAGACTGGCGACAAGAAGAAATTCATCACCGCTGAGCCTTACTAAAAATTCTTCTTTAGCGAGCGCTGCTCTAATCCTTCCCGCAACTTCCATCAGTACTTTATCTCCATAGAGGTGGCCGTACTGGTCGTTGATCTCCTTGAACTTATCCAGATCAAAGAACAGAAAGGCGGTTTTCTGCTGAGCCAGCCAGCCTGAATTTTTCCGGTGATACTGCTTTAGGAATTGCCGGTTCGGCAGGCCGGTCAACTCATCGTGAAGCACTTCGTCATTTTTCTCTTCCAAGTGTTCAAGTGCACAATTCACATCATCTGCCAGCAAGCCGATCATATCCCGGCCGGAGAAGCACACACGTGCACTGTAATCTTCTTCTTGAATGCGGGCGAGGATCTCCCGGAAATGCCCGATGATCGAACGAATAAAAGAATAATTTATTAAAAAGATAGCAGCGCCGTTAACCATACCAGCTCCGATAGCCAATAAATACAGATAAAAGACTTCATTTTCCGGCACCGTAATAAGGAATTGAACGATAGAGGCGAAAGCAAGTCCAATAAGCGAACCTGTTCCCAAAAAGGCTCCAAACATATACACACTGTAATTTTTTCGCATGTTAAATCCTGCTTTCTCAGAGATGCTGAATTCATTCTTCAGGCCATATTCCGTTTTGTAATAGGACTATACGCTAAAAAGAGAGGGAGGATAGTAAGTACTAAGACCCAATTAATAATTACCCCTAAGGAAGATTGGATAAACCAGGAAGGGAAGAGATAAGATGATCTTTCCTATGTAAGACGAGTAAAGCAGCCAAATAGATTATAAGTGTATATTTATTCAACTCAAGATTAATATGGACGTAAAAAAGAGCGACGCCTAGGCATCGCTCTTCAAAAAACTTCAAGTGTTTTCATTCGTACTTCCGGTGAAATCCGCTGCATAAAGGAGCGAGCGGGTTCTCCCCAATGCTCAGCAGCAAGTGGCGGCATTATAATACGTTTTTGAAAAGTTACTGTCTTATACTTTGCTTAGTAAATGCATAGACTTATAGAGTAGAAAATAATTATAGTAAATAAAGCGGATTTTCGAAAAAATATACGAATGACTTATAGTAATCCCTGAAACTTTTTTGTTTAATCATTTCCCTGCTATATCAAATCCGCCATTTCTTTCGGTATGCGAGAGGAGTGGTGCCTTCACGATCTTTGAACAAATTGATAAAATGGCTGACATTTGGGATGCCCGCATCTTCGGCAATCTCAGAAATGGAATCATTGGAATACTTGAGAGCATTCTTCGCATAAGTAATCCGGCAGGTGATGAGGAATTCATGGGGACTGATCCCTGCATATTTTTTGAATTCCCTCGCCAAGTGGTACTTGCTGAGGTTGAAGCGGGCCGCCAGATGATCAAGGGATACAGCGGTATTGAAATACTTTTCAAGGTATCGGATGATTGCTTGCATAGCGTCGGGGATATAAGTTTCAGTTTCGAATTTACTGTGAACAGAACACAGCAATTCAGTCAGCAGGTCAGTCAGCAGCTTGGAACTTATAGGTTCAGAATGAGCGGTGAAATTCTGTTGGTTCTGGATTAATTGCTGAAAAGATGATTTGAAGTCACTTGAATTCTTGATAGTTACGACAGGGGAATCAGCAGATTGAAAATAGTGATAGTAACCACGGATTGAGGAACCATTGAGATGGACCCAGTTAAATTCCCATAGTTCCTCTTGATCAGTCTTATAATGCTGGTAATCCATGCAGGAGATAAAAAACGCCTGATTTTTTTGCAATTTGTATTTTTGACCATGGTAAGTCAAAAAACCTTTTCCGTCTAATGTGTAGACAATCAAATAGGAGTTTAGCTTTTCTCGTTCGGTGAAATAGCCGGGCTTAGTTTGAAAGTAACCGGCTTCTTCCACATAGAAAAAAGAGTTTTTTGCTGACCGGCTGGGGGTGGTGATCAGCCGGATAGAATCTTCTGACCAATTATGAGCCGCCTTTTCACGATAATGCTTCGTCATCATAAACCTCCGCAATATTCTGTTATTTTCAGACAATATTATAGGATGTATCAATATTTGTAAACGGATACAATCAAAGTAATTCTGTTATTTCAGTAAAAAGGGGGATGAATAGATGGAGTTTGAAGCGCTAAAGCCGGCAAAAAAAGCACGAATAGGGTTTTATACAATTGGCTTGAAGGCATATTGGAACCAGTTTCCAGGGTTAAAGGAACGGATTGAGGAATATGGTAAATTTCTTGAAAAAAAGATGTCCGTGCATGGGGATGTAGTGAACTATGGATTGGTGGATACGGAATCAGAAGCGAGAAAAGCAGGGTATTGGTTCAACGAGCAGAATGTCGACCTGATTTTTTGCCACTCTGCCACCTATTCAACAAGTTCGGCCGTATTGCCGGTCCACCAAATCTGCAAGGCGCCTGCTGTAATTCTGAATCTGCAGCCGACAGCCAAGATAAATTACAGGGATACAACGACTGGAGAGTGGCTTGCCCATTGCGGTGCATGCCCGGTTCCTGAAATCGCAAATGCATTTAACCGTGCGAAAATTCCGTTTCGCCTGGTCAGCGGCTTGCTTGGATTGGAAGAGACACCTGAAATTTCGCTGGCTGATGAAAAGACCAGCCACCGTATGGAAGCGACACGGGCGTGGAAAAAGATTGAAGAATGGATTCGTGCGGCTGCTGTTCCCCGTACACTGCGGGAAAGCCGATTCGGATTTTTGGGGAACACCTATAATGGGATGCTTGATATGTACAGTGACTTTACAATGATACAGGCACAGACAGGGCTTCATGTGGAAATTCTGGAGATGGGCGACCTCGATAAGATGATGAAAGACGTCACCGACGCGGATGTAAAGCTGAAGCTGGAAGAAGTCGAGCGGATGTTCGAAATCAGTGGTGATTCCCCTTCTGATCCGATTGCCAGAAAGCCGACACAGGAACAATTGAACTGGTCCTGTAAAGTCGCAGCCGCCCAGGAGAAAATGGTCAAAGAGTTCGATTTGGATGCATTGACTTATTATTATCATGGCGAGCCTGGCAGCCATTTTGAAAAACTGCAATCCGGTTTCATTATTGGTCATTCCTTACTAACGGCTAAAGGAATACCTTGCTCTGGCGAAGGAGATTTGAAGACGGCAATTGCCATGAAAATTGCCGATATCCTAGGAACCGGAGGAAGTTTTTCGGAAGTGATGACGGTGGACTACGACGATGAAACGCTTTTACTGGGCCATGACGGTCCTTTCCACATCGCAATTTCAGAAGGCAAGCCGATTCTCCGTGGAATGGGATTGTATCATGGCAAGCAGGGAACCGGAGTTTCGGTTGAAGCCAAAGTGCGTACAGGACCAGTGACACTTTTAAATGTCACACAAACTGGAGATGGTAATCTTAAACTGATTATCAGTGAAGGAGAATCGACGGATGGAGAAATCATCCAAGTCGGCAATACTCAAACCCCTGTGAAATTTGGAAAGCATCCGGGTCAATTCATGGAAGAATGGTTTATGGAAGCACCGACACATCACTTCGCCATGTCAGTAGGCAGGAATACCGAAATTTTTAGGAAAGTCGGCGAATTGCTGGCTTGCAAAACTGTGACTTTATAAAGAGCAAAAATTTTTGAGTGACTGCCTGCGGTCACTCTTTTTATCATTTCCTTTATAAAAAATAAAGAATAATTATCAGAATAGTGCTAATATAAGAACAAATAGACAGTTTTAACCAATGCAGCTAGATTGCCCGGGGAGCGAGGTGTGGTGAGTTGAAAGCTTTAAAAATACTTTTTTACCTAGTGTGTATTTTGTTGATTGTTAGCGCTTGTTCTATGCCGCCGGATAGCTCGGAAAAATATGATGTTATTTATACGCTGGAAAAAGTTTCCTATGAGGAAACCGATGCAGAAAGAAGTCGGGAAATTACGATTGCAGTGGTGCCGAAAGTAGCTAATATTCCTTATTTTAATGCAGCGGAAGAGGGAGCACTTGAAGCTGCTAAGGATTTAGGCATCAACGTTATTTTTACAGGACCTGCTTTCGCTGATGCTGAGCAGCAGATAATAATTATTGAAGAATTGATTGAAGATGGGGTTGATGCCATCGCTGTGTCAGTAAATGATCCGGAAAAGTTGGCACCGATCTTGCTTGAAGCGAAAGGAAAAGGCATCAAAGTAATCACTTGGGACGCTGATACTCTTCCGCATGCAAGGGACTTTTTCATCAATATGGTCGATCCTGAAACACTTGGCCGCCATCTGATGGACATCCTTGCCTGGAACACGGGTGAAAAAGGGGAGTTTGCTATCATGACTGGGGCTTTAACGGCTTCAAATCTGAACGAGTGGCTTCATTGGATTAAAATTCAGCAAAAAGAATATTATCCGGAAATGACTCTGGTGGAAGTGGCGGCTAACGATGACAATCCTCAATTGGCCTACGCCTCAGCCTTGAATCTGTTGGAGAAATATCCGGACCTGAAAGGTATTATCGGAAATTCATCAGTCGGCCCTCCAGCGGCAGCAAAGGCAGTCAAGGAACTTGAGCGGGAAGGCGAAGTGGCAGTTGTCGGCTTATCTACACCGAATCCGATGAATGAATACCTGAAAGACGGATCCGCACAGATTGTAACGTTATGGAGTCCCAAGAAATTAGGTTATTTAACAGTAGTGCTTGCGAATAATTCTCTGAAAGGCATCGATCCCTACGATTGGCAGGAAATCCGCAAGGTAGGAAACATAAGGATGGTTGATGATATGGTCATTATGGGAGAGCCGATGGATTTCACGGCGGAAAATGTGGATCAATATGATTTCTAAAGCCTGGCGATTTAAGAACTACAGGTTGCGAACCAAACTTATAGTTACATACTTCCTGTTGACGTTCATACCAATGTCATTATTGGGATACATTGCATACAACCAGTACACAGCATCAATAGAAGAACAAGTGGGAGAATATATCCCCAAACTCCTGGACCAGGCTAATGAAAACATAGCAAACCAAATCAGGGAAATCAGCAGCCTGCCTGAGGTGCTTTATAATTCGGATCAAATTGTGGAAATCCTAAGGAATGATGCGCTTCAAAACCGCTCGTCGCTTATGCAGGATGAATTTACAGTAAATACTTACCTGTCCAGGAACTTCATTAATGGTGAAAGTCCGGATATTCTGGGCGTCTTTGTGTTATCAAAAGACCGCATTTTTCAAAGTACGAAAATCCCATATTCCAATTTCGGACTGGATCAATCGCTTTCCTATGGACAAAATATTGAACTTAACGGCGAAGAGGTTTTTCTTTTACCACATCAGACTTCACTTCGTTTTGAAGGAGATCCGCCTTTCGTTCTCATCATGAAGCAGCTTAATGACCTGGAAAACAGGACGGATTTGGGAACGGTCATGATTGCAGTGGAAAGCACATTTTTTAAAAAAGTCATTGATGAATTGAATGATGAAGGAAATGCTGATTTATGGATGATGGATAAAAACGGACGCATCATTTATCATACGGATCCTTCAATGATCCGTGAAACAGATCGAGAATCCGCTGATTATCCTAAAATTGACGGCAGTTTTCGAACTGTACAGGAAGATGAAAGCCGTTTGATCAGTTTAAATTATCTGCAAGAAACGGATTGGATTCTGGCACACAGTATATTGGCAAGCAATTTAACGGAAAGAACCGATCTGGTCCGAAATGTAACGATTATTGTTTTTTTGATTTTTGTTTTGATCAGCACCGCTATCTCCATTTTGCTGGCATGGAATGTATCAAGGCCGCTTAATCAGCTGACCAATGTTATGAAAAAAGTCGAGCAGGGAGATTTTGACGTTGATTTGCCGGCTGGCTCAACAGACGAAGTCGGGATATTGGCCAATAATTTCAATTCAATGGTGTTGGAAATAAAAGATCTGATCCGTAAAAACTACCAGATTGAACTGAAACAGAAAGAAGCAGAGTTATATGCTTTGCAATCACAGATCAATCCTCATTTTATGTATAACACATTGGAAACAATCGCCATGTCGGTTGAAGACGACGAAAAAGATACGGTCATTGAAATGGTTACCCTGCTCGGTCGCATGTTGCGATTCTCAATAGGAAACAAAGAGGATGTAGTAACAATTTCGGATGAACTGTCCCATGTCAAGGATTACCTGACCATTCAAAAAATCCGCTTTGAAGAGAAATTGGATTTTGCTATTGAGACAGAACTGGATACGGAGCAATACGGCACACCCAAATTCATCCTCCAGCCGCTTATTGAAAATGCGATCAAGCATGGCCTTGTATATGGCAATAAAACGCATATTCACATCAGTGTCAAAAGGGAACGCCGAAATGACGGAACGGAAGAAATCATCTTCGGAGTGCGCGACGACGGTTCCGGTATCCAACCGGAAAAGCTGGCGGACATCAACCTTATGCTCGAGGCAGGATCAATGTCAAAACGTGATGATCATTTCGGTTTAATGAACGTTCAGGCCCGTATCCTCATTAATTTTGGCAGCACATATGGTCTGACATTATCGAGCAGCCTGAATCAGGGAACTGACGTTCAAATTAGAATCCCAGCGTTATTGAAAGACAGGGGAGGAGCTCACAATGAACTCAAGAAAAATTAAAACAATCATTGTAGACGATGAAAGCCGGATTCGCCGCGGGATTGAAAAGATGGTCCTGGCTGCCGGAGAGGAGTGGCAAGTTGTCGCGGTCTATGGAGACGGGCGTGAATTGCTTGAAGCCTATGATAAACAGCCGATTGATTTTAATGTTTTAATAACGGATATACGGATGCCTTCGGTGGATGGTCTTACGCTGATCAGGGAGATGAAGAAAAGAACGGCTTTCAACCCGGTGGTCATCAGTGGATTTGATGATTTCAGCTATCTCCAGACAGCGATGCGGGAAGGGGCACTGGACTACATATTAAAGCCGATAGACCGGGTGGAATTCAAGAAACAGCTTGAGGCACTTAAAGAAAAAATTATGAATCAATGGAAGGAACAGGAGAGAGAAGAAGAGGTTAAAGCCCAGACTGCAAAATTTGCATATATGAAGCAGGTGGAAAAGCTCAGCGAAGTGTCAAAAGGGTTTGAACTTGAAGTTTCCTTATTTGATTGGACGAAGGATTTTCCTGAGGGGAATTATATGCTGGTTTATATTTCAATCGACCAATCCTCCAATTATTCCCGGCTGATGTCCCGGGAAGAGTGGATTACATGGATGTTAGCCAATGAAAATATTATAGAAGAAATGCTGGCGGAAAGCGGAAGAAAGTTCTGGAAGTGGAGAGGGGAAGATTCTTCCTGGTGGATCTTATTATGCAGTAATGAAAACGAAGAGATAGAAAATTTCAGGGGAAAAATCTATAATTTCACAAAGTTGATGCAGAAAAATGTTCTATGTACAATTCCTTTATCAAACTCAATGGCCATCAGTCGGAGTTTTACGGAGCTAGCTTTATTGCAGCCAATGAGCCGGGATGTCCTGTCACTAATGCAGTACCGTCCAGTTTTTGGAAGTAGCCAAATTCTGCAGCAGGAGATGAATATAGATCTGCAGCAGAAAAGTGAAATAGAAAATACCGGTGAGCTGCAGCAATTTATACTGAAAATTATCCAGGCCCTGGAGAATATGAATGAAAAAGAATTGAAAAAGCAGCTTAGTCAGTTTGTTGATGGACTGCAATCATTAAGACTTTCCAGCGAGGTGGAGTTTTTTCTTCAATCGCTCAGTATACAGTTGATCAATTATGGCATAAAGTTTACTCCCCGTTTGAACACCGGGTTATTGAATCTGCAGGACACTGCAGATTTGCTTAAAAAAGCTGCGAATATGGATGAGTTGCGCACAGAGATGGAGAAGATGATTTTGGATGTGTTCCAAAAACTTTCTGTGCTGGACAAAGAAAAAGTGCATGACGAGGTACAGGTGGCAAAGCAGTGGATTCTGGAGAATTTGAAGGAAAACATTACTATTGAAAAAATTGCTTCCCATATCTACATGAATCCCACTTATTTCTGTGAATTCTTTAAAAGTGAAACGGGGGAGACAGTTCTGGATTTTGTCACAAGAAGCCGTATCTACAAAGCAAGAGGGCTTCTTCTTGGCACCAATTTGAAGATTTATGAAATCTCGGAACAAGTCGGATACGCTGATACAAAATATTTCAGCAAATTATTCAAAAAACATTACGGAGAACTTCCGTCCAAATACAGGGAAAATTTAATGCGGCCAATATAACCTCCAAAATGGAGGTTTTTTTGTTTTTCTGGGCATAAACGGACATAAACAGAGAAATACCCACCTTTATCCGAATATTATCTCCTTTCTGAAAAATTACCTGCGTAATAAACTTATTGAAAGCGCTATCATTGGCGGAGACATAAGATTCTGAGGATGAGGAGTGAGTAAATGTCTGACTATGTTCTTGAGTTAAAGGGTATTACGAAGGAGTTTCCTGGAGTTAGGGCATTGGATAATGTCGATTTTAAACTAAAGCCAGGGCAAATCCATGCATTGATGGGAGAAAACGGTGCAGGAAAATCCACATTTATAAAAGTAATCACAGGAGTCCATGCCCCGAACGAAGGAGAAATGTTCCTGAATGGTGAAAGAGTGGAATTTTCAAACCCGAACGATGCTCAGGAAAAAGGGATTGCTGCTATTTATCAGCATGTTACCAGTTACCCGGATTTGAGTGTGACAGAGAATATTTTCATGGGCCATGAAAGGATCCAGAAATTTACAGGACGTATATTATGGAAGGAAATGCATGAAGAAGCAAAAAAAATTCTGAGATCTTTGGGTTCTTCAATCGATCCGAAATCTGAAATGGGTGCTTTGAGTGTCGCCCAGCAGCAGATTGTTGAGATAGCAAAAGCAATTTCAACTAAGGCGAAAATCATCATCATGGATGAACCTACCGCAGCGTTGACTTCACGGGAAAGCGAAGAGTTGTATAAGATTACGGAAAACTTACGGGACCAGGGCGCTTCCATAATCTTCATCTCACACCGCTTCGAAGATATGTACAGGCTGGCGTCACAAGTGACTGTACTGCGTGATTCAAAATATATCGGATCATGGGGAATAGAAGAAATTTCGAATGAAGATTTGATCATAGCGATGGTTGGGCGTGAAATCAACCAGGTTTTCCCGGAGAGAAAAGGAGAAATCGGTGAAAAGCTTTTGGAAGTGGAAGGGTTGGGGAAAGCGGGTTATTTTGCTGATGTGTCGTTTACTCTGCATAAAGGAGAGATCCTTGGTTTGACCGGTCTTGTGGGGGCCGGCAGGACAGAAGTATGCCAGTCGCTTTTTGGGATCATGCCCTACGATAAGGGTTCGATTGTGCTGAACGGAGAAAAAGTGAAAATTCAAAGCCCGAAAGAAGCCATTAGGCTTGGAATCGGTTATTTGCCTGAAGACAGGCAAAAGCAGGGGTTGGTGCTTCAATGGAGCATTGGGAGAAATATCTCTTTATCGGCACTGAGCGCTATAGGGAACAAAGGCTGGCTGAGAGATAAGAAAGAGTTTGCCATCGCCAAGGAATTAGCTGAGAAAGTCCATGTGAAAGCCAATAGCATTTTCGATCTGGTGAGTTCGCTGTCGGGAGGGAATCAGCAAAAAGTGGCAGTCGCCAAGTTGCTGACTGCTGAATTAGACATCATTATCCTGGATGAACCGACAAAAGGTGTTGATGTCGGAGCCAAATCAGCAATTTACGAAATTATCAACGAATTGGCATCTCAAGGCTATGGAATTATCATGATTTCCTCTGAAATGCCAGAGGTTATTGGAATGAGTGATCGGATTGCCGTTATGCGAGCCGGGAGAATCGTGAAAATTTTAAATCGGGCAATCGCTACACAAGAAGCAATTCTTGAAGCATCCATGACCGATTCAACTGAAAAAAACGCCGGATAAAAAAGTAGGGATGGGGGTGAGTATGTATGGCCGAAACAGCAGTAGAAAGTTCGAATGAGCTTCAGCAAGAGAAAAAAGCTTCAAAACTGGCAGCAATATCTAAATTCCGCGAATTGGGTTTGCTGGCATTTATTATTCTGCTGTGTATTGTAGTGCAGATAAAAAATCCCAGCTTCATGACGCTCGGCAATTTGACGGACATGATCACCAACACTGCAATCCTGAGTATTCTTGCGCTGGGAATGATGCTGGTCCTGATAACGAGGGGAATTGATTTGTCGATCGGAGCAACGCTTGCGTTATCCGGAATGCTGGTTGCACAGACTGTCAGCGTGTACAGCGGGCTGCATCCGCTTCTTGCCATTTTAATGGGAATCGGCATTGGGACGGTATGCGGGGTTACAATCGGATTTCTGGTCTCCAAAATAGGGATTCTGCCAATCATCGCCACTTTGGCAATGATGAACATTTTCAGGGGGATGACATACACGATAAGTGACGGGCAGTGGATCAGTTCCTACCAAATGTCCGAGAGCTTTGTATCTATAGCAACCAGCAGTATTCTCGGTATCAACACACTGGTTTTCATAGCGATCATTATTTATATCATCGCTTTTTATTTTATCAATCATACGCGAACAGGCAGACAGATTTATGCGGTGGGCAGCAATCCGGAATCTGCAAAAGTCAGTGGTATTAACCAAACGAAAATTCTGGTCATTGTTTACTCGATTATGGGTGGACTGGCTGGTTTGTCAGGAGTTCTCTGGGTTTCCAAATTCGCGTCGGCACAAGGCGACACGGCTTCGGGCTTTGAGTTGACGGTTATCGCGGCATGCATTCTCGGCGGTGTGAGCATCGCCGGCGGATCCGGAAAGATTTCAGGTGTGATTTTAGGAGCTGTATTATTGGGGATCATGAATAACGCCCTTCCTTTGATGAATGTTTCTCCGTTCTGGCAAAGCGCGATACAAGGCGCAATTATCCTATTTGCTGTAATTGTAAATGCGCTTGTTAAGCGTGGAGTGGACAGAAATAATCTGCTGAGGAGGAAGATATAACTATGGAACAGAGAACTCTCGATCAAAATGAGTATGTTCAGAGAACACTGAAAAACAAGCAGGAATTTTCACTGAAGAAATTTTTCCTCCAATGGGAATGGCTGCTGATTCTGGTGTTCCTCCTGGTTATCGTGATCAACACTTCTCTATCCCCCTACTTCTTGAATGCAGCAGGGCTTAGAGATGCAACAATGGTTTTTCTGGATAAAGGATTTATCGTATTTCCGATGGTCATGATCATGATTTTAAGGGATATAGATATATCGGTAGGTTCTACAGTCGCATTGTCATCAGTGATCATGGCGACTCTTTACAACACTTTGAACGTGCCCATGGGTGCTGCCATCGTAATTTGTTTACTGGTTGGCGCATTATGTGGATTGATAAATGGCTTACTGATTGTGAAGTTCAAGGAGTTATCGGCCGTTATCGTAACTTTGGCGACCATGATTCTCTACCGGGGAATTGCCTACGTTATTTTAGAGGATCAGGCTTCTGGCAATTTTCCTGAATGGTTCAGTTTTTTTGGATGGGGAAGTGTAGCGGGCATTCCGTTCATCTTAATCGCGTTCACCATCCTCGCCATTGTTTTCACACTTCTGCTCCATAAGACTACATTCGGCAGACAGGTATATGCCATGGGGAACAATGATACAGCCAGCCGCTTTTCCGGAGTCCGGGTTGACAGGATAAAAGTGATTGTCTTCACCCTGGCTGGCCTGATGGCTGCAATTACAGCTATATTCCTGGCGTCACGCATGGGCAGTACACGCCCGAACGTAGCCATGATGTACGAGCTGGATGTAATTGCGATGGTCGCCCTGGGAGGAATCAGTACTGCCGGAGGCAAGGGACGCATGATTGGCGCCATTATTGCCGTTTTCATCATCGGCTATCTCCAATATGGTTTAGGGCTGATCAATATCCCTTCTCAGACGATGCTCATAATTATCGGTCTGTTATTGCTGGTTTCTGTAGCGGTTCCGAAGATGAAGTGGAACTGGAAATTCAAAAAGTCAGGAAGCAAGAGGAAGCTGGAATAGGTTGCTAACGGCAAAATGCCGGTTAAGTATACAAATACAATCAAAGGGGCGAAAGAAATGAAGAAAATCCTATCAAAATGGGCAGTAGTTGGTTTGGCTGTCGGATTGCTTGCAGCTTGCGGAAATGAAGATGCAGCACCGGGCGGCGAGGAAGCTGCTGCTGGTGGTGGAACTGATGGAAAACCGACTTATGCCATGGTATTTAAGAATACAGGAAATCCATATGGCGAAAAAATGATGGATGGTTTTGAAGAAGCCATCAAAGAAGCTGGCGGTGAAGTTATTCTCCGTGCTCCGGATCAGCCGACAGCTGAAGGACAGATTCAAATTGTCGAACAGTTGATCACGCAGCAGGTGGATTCGATTCTAATAACAGGAAATGATATTGACGCACTTCAGCCGGTGTTGGAAAAAGCGATGGACGCAGGCATCAAAGTACTTTCCGCTGACTCAGCTGTAAACCCGGAGAGCCGTATGGTGCACGTTAACCAGGCAGACCCTGAGCTTATCGGCCGCACACAGATTCAGGCAGTTTCTGAAATGATTGACGGAGAAGGACAAATTGCTGTCTTGAGTGCCACATCCCAGGCGGCGAACCAGAACCTTTGGATTGAGTGGATGAAAAAAGAACTTGAAAAACCGGAATATGAAAATATCGAACTGGTAAAAGTTGCTTATGGCGATGACTTGCGCGACAAGAGTACTTCTGAAGCAGAAGCATTGCTGCTGCAATATCCGGATCTAAAGGCAATCGTATCTCCTACAACTGTAGGTATTGCGGCTGCGGGTAAAGTTCTGACTGATAAAGGGTTAGCTGGAAAAGTGATTCTGACTGGTCTTGGATTGCCGAGTGAAATGGCAACTTACATTGAAAATGGTGTTTCTCCGGCGATGTTCCTGTGGAACCCGATTGATGTAGGCTATGGGGCTGGTATGACAGCTGTGGCACTGGTTGAAGGTGATATCACAGGAGCGCTTGGAGAAACTTTCGAAGCAGGACGACTCGGTGAAAAAGAAATTGTCGAAGACGGTGAAGGTACTCAAGTTATGCTTGGTGAACCATTCCGTTTTGATAAAGATAATATCGGTGAATGGAAAGAAGTCTATTAAATTTAAAGAACAATCCGGGTTTATTTGAAAAGCGAGATTGGCGGGAGACAGATTCACGGTTTTCCGCCAATCATCATTTGTGGAACCCAGATAAAATCTGTTGCTTTCAGGAGGCAGCTTAATGGAAACCAGTAATAAGTTTGCTTGGACTTGGCGGATCAAAGAAGAAGCTTTGGAAGATTATGTGCAGCTTCACGGAAACCCCTGGAAGGAAGTACTCGAAGAACATACCAAAGCAGGAATCAGCAATTATTCGATTTTCCAGAATGGCAACCAGTTTTTTTATTGTTTTGAATGTGACGATGTGGATAAAGCGTTTGCGTATATTGCAGACAGCGACGTGTGCAATCGATGGAATGCCATCACGTCCGAAATGGTTCAGGGGTCCTTTGATTTTAATGAAGCAGAACCAATCAGTCCGTTGAAGGAAGTTTTTTACTTAAGGTAGAATTGCCGTTTCACTTATTCTTAATCAGTTGAAATGAAAAAGATCAAGGGGGATTTAAGGGTTCCCGAAAAAATGAAAATAATTGTCTTTCTTTGTCGCTCTTTCAGTAAAGTACGGCTAAGCAAAACAACCCTATATATAAGGAAGGAATACATTCCTTATCGAAAATAAAAGTTTACTGGAGGTATTTATGGTACAGAATTTATGGAACGAAGAAAAAGCAGCCACATTAAATGAGGGCTTAAGCGAATTGGTTTATCGCTCCAACTTACTGGGTTCTGATCGTGCAGTCTGTAACTGGGGTGGAGGCAACACTTCGATGAAAACCACAGAAACAGATTTTCGAGGCCGCGAAATTGAAGTGATGTGGGTAAAAGGGAGCGGCTCGGATCTTGCCACGATGGGAGCGCAAAATTTTACCGGATTAAATTTGGAGGACATTCGCCCTTTGGCCGAGCGGGAGGAAATGACGGACGAAGAAATGGTGAACTACCTGACGCATTGCATGATTGACAGCACGCATCCCCGGGCATCCATAGAAACTTTGCTCCATGCATTCCTTCCTTTTAAACATGTAGACCATACCCACCCGGATGCCATCATCAGTTTATGCTGCGCCGATAATGGACAAGAATTGGCAAAAGAAATCTTTGGTGACCGCTTTGTCTGGGTTCCTTATGTCCGTCCGGGTTTTACACTTTCGAAGATGATTGCTGAAGGCGTGAAAAACCACCCGAATGCTGACCTTGTGCTGATGGAAAAACACGGTTTAGTGGTTTGGGGAGAAACGGCAAAAGAAAGTTACGATAAAACAATAGCGGTGATCAGTGAAGCCGAGAGTTTCATCAACTCACGTTTAAAAGAAGCACCTGTTTTCGGGGGGAAGAAATACGATGCGCTGCCGGATGAAGACCGGAGAAATATCCTTTCGAAAGTGATGCCTGTAATTCGCGGGGCAGTCAGCGACGACAAGAAAATGCTTTTAACTTATGACAATGCTGAAGATGTACTCGAATTCGTCAACAGCCACGATGCTGCCGGGCTGTCTCAAGTGGGAGCTGCGTGTCCGGATCATTTGGTACATACAAAGATGAAGCCGCTGTTTGTCGAGTGGGATCCTGCAACAAAAAATGCAGAGCAGCTTGCTGAAGCGGTTAAAGTTGGCATCGAGAACTTCAAGGAAGAGTACAAAGCGTATTTTGAACGCAATAAAAACGAAGGGGATATCATGTTTGAACCGGCACCGCGGGTCATCCTGATTCCTGGGATCGGAATGGTTAATTCCGGAAAGAATGTAGCCATGGCGAACGTCAGCGGTGCCCTGTACCACCGTGCGATATCAGTGATGAAGGGTGCGGAGGCGCTCGGTAAATTCGTATCGCTGAATGAAAATGAATCCTATAACATCGAATACTGGCCGCTGGAACTGTACAAACTTTCGCTGGCTCCAGCAGAAGCGGAATTTTCCAGAAAAGTGGCTTTTGTCACAGGAGGGGCAGGCGGGATAGGCAGTGAAACTTGCCGGCAATTCGCAGCTTCCGGCGCACATGTGATATTGGCAGACCTTAATCTTGAAGGCGCAGAAAAAGTAGCCGCTGAAATCAACGGGGAGTTTGGCGAAGGACGTGCGCTTGCCGTCAAGATGGATGTAACCAGCGAAGAGCAGGTTCAGGAAGCGTTCAGAAGAACCGCCCTGGCTTTTGGCGGAGTGGACATCATTGTCAATAATGCCGGACTCGCAACTTCAAGCCCATTCGGGGAAACCACGTTAAAAGAATGGGATTTGAATATGAACGTTCTCGGAAAAGGCTATTTCCTGGTTGCCCGTGAAGCTTTCAATCAGATGAAAGAGCAGTCGATTGGCGGAAGCATGGTCTTCATCGGCTCGAAAAACTCCATTTACGCAGGCAAAAGCGCAGCCGCCTATAGTTCAGTGAAAGCGCTGGAAGCACATTTGGCAAGGTGCATTGCTGCTGAAGGAGGAGAATTTGGTATCCGCGTAAATTCCGTCCTGCCGGATGCAGTGCTTCAGGGATCAGCTATCTGGGGTTCTAAATGGCGTGAGGAACGTGCTGCTGCTTATGGCATCGAACCTGATCAATTGGATGAGCATTACCGTCAACGGACAACTCTGTTAGTCAATATATACCCGAAAGATATTGCAGACTCAATTTTGTTTTTATCTTCCTCCAAGGCGGAAAAAACGACAGGCTGCATGATTACAGTAGATGGAGGCGTGCCTGCTGCCTTCACACGTTAGGAAAGCAGGAGCTTGCATTTCGGGAGGTTGCCCATGAAAACTTATTGTCTGTCTGTTGATATTGGTGCATCCAGCGGAAGAGTGATTGCCGGAGGTTTAGAAAACGGCAAACTTGAACTGGTGGAGGTCCATCGATTCGGAAATCAGATCATAGAAAAGAATAACCATTTCTGCTGGGATATTGAGTCATTGTTTAAGGAGATTATAAAAGGTATCAAAAAATGCAGTGATTTTGACAAAAAGCCGGTAAGCATCGGAATCGATACCTGGGGCGTCGATTTCGTGCTGTTGGACGGTAATGATCAATTGCTGACGGATGCCATCGCTTACCGTGATCCTCGAACAGACGGAATCATGGAAGAAGTGACAGAAATCTTTATGAAAGAACGCTTGTATCTGGAAACCGGCATTCAGTTTCAAAAATTCAATTCCATTTACCAATTAGCTGCGTTGAAGAAGCAAAATCCAGAAGTGCTGGAAAAAGCAAAAACATTCCTGATGATCCCGGATTATTTGAATTTTTTATTGACCGGGGTAAAGACCAACGAGTATACCAATGCCACAACCACTCAGTTGATCAATGCATTCACAAGAAATTGGGATAAAGAAATCATAGATCGGCTGGGCCTGAATTTTGAAATGTTCCAGGAAGTTATGATGCCAAAAACAGTCCTTGGAAATTTAAAAGAAGAATTGGCGGAGGAATTTGGTTTTGATATGAACGTCGTGCTTCCCGCAACTCACGACACTGGGTCAGCCGTCTTATCCGTGCCGCAATCCGAAGACACCATCTACATCAGTTCAGGAACCTGGTCCCTGATAGGAGTCGAAAACTATTTTCCGATTTGTGTCACGAAAGCACTGGACTATAACTTTACGAATGAAGGCGGGATGGATTACCAGTTCCGATTTCTAAAAAACATTATGGGGCTGTGGATGATCCAGGAAGTTAAACGCAATTACGGAAACAGGTATTCATTTGCTGATTTAGTGGAAATGTCAAAAGGTGTGAATGGCGGAACGGCTATCGTGAATGTGGACGATGAACGTTTCCTGAAACCGGAGAACATGATTGAAGAAATACAGAAATATTGCATGGAAACCAATCAGCAAGTACCTGTGGAACCGGGAGAAATCGCCAACTGTGTTTTTGAAAACCTGGCCGCAAGCTATAAAAACGCCATTGCTGAAATAGAAGATATTTTCGAAAAGGAATTCCACTCGATCAATGTAATCGGCGGCGGATCTCAGAACGATCTGCTCAATCAGTTGATTGCGGATACTACAAACAAAGAAGTGTTTGCCGGACCGGTGGAAGCGACGGCAATCGGAAATTTGATTGCACAGTTGATTGCTTTAGGAGAAATCAGTGACATTGCAGAAGCGCGAAGTATTGTAAAACAATCTTTTGAAGTGAAAAAATTCACGCGCTCCACAGTAAATTTACAGGACTGAACGGGAGCGGACAAGATTCTGATCAGGAGGGGTATTATGAGTGTTAAAAACCAGTTCGAGGAAGCAAAGAAAGAATATGAACACTGGGGAATCCAGGTAGAGGAAGTATTTGAAAAATTGCAGAATGTCCCCGTATCCATCCATTGCTGGCAAGGCGACGACATTGGCGGATTTGAGATCAATAAAGAAGAGTTATCAGGCGGCATCGAAGTGACAGGAAACTACCCCGGAAAAGCGACAACTCCTGAAGAACTGCGCCGGGATATAGAAAAGGCCCTTTCCCTTATTCCCGGAAAGCACCGCATTAATCTGCATGCCATTTATGCCGAAACCGATGGGGAACTGGTGGACAGAGACCAATTGGAACCAAAGCATTTTGAAAAATGGGTAGCATGGGCAAAAGAACATGGACTTGGCCTTGATTTCAATCCAACTTTGTTTTCGCATAAAAAAGCTGCGGACGGTTTGACCCTGTCGCATCCTGATTCCGAAATCAGGCAGTTCTGGATAGACCACTGCATTGCCAGCCGGAAAATAGGGGAGTATTTTGGAAAAGAACTGGGAACACCTTGTCTTACCAATATCTGGATTCCGGACGGCTATAAGGATACTCCCAGTGATCGTTTAACGCCAAGAAAGCGGCTGAAACAATCACTTGATGAGATCTTTGCTGTAAAAACAGACGAACGATTCAATATTGACGCTGTGGAAAGCAAGGTTTTTGGCATTGGTTCTGAAGCATTCGTAGTGGGTTCACATGAATTCTATCTGAATTATGCGATGAAAAACGACAAAATCTGTCTGCTGGATACCGGACATTATCATCCCACTGAGCGGGTTTCCGACAAGATTTCAGCCATGCTTTTATTCAATGAAAAATTAGCTTTGCATGTATCCAGACCGGTTCGCTGGGACAGTGACCATGTTGTTATTCTGGACGATGAGCTGAAGGAAATTGCTTTGGAAATTGTAAGGAATGACGCTTTGGACCAAGTCATTATCGGATTGGATTTTTTTGACGCCAGCATCAATCGGGTTGCTGCATGGACGATCGGCACACGCAATATGATTAAAGCCCTTTTATATGGAATGCTTCTGCCCAATGAGCACCTGAAAGCACTGCAGGAAGAAGGAGACTTTACTAAGAGGCTGGCCTTGTTGGAAGAGTTTAAAACCTATCCGTTTGGCGCAATCTGGAATTATTATTGCGAGACGATGGGAGTGCCGATAAAAGAGTATTGGATGGAAGAAATTTCAGATTACGAAACAGCTGTATTATCAGCCCGATCATAGACCGCGATAGAGGTGAAGAGGATGCTTATAGCAGAAAGACATAAAAAATTAACTTCTATTATAAATGAGAGCGGCAGCAGCCGGGTTTCTGAGTTGAGTAAAATTTTCAGTGTAACGGAAGAAACCATCCGCCGTGATTTGGAGAAACTGGAGAACGCGGGAAAGTTAAAACGCAGCCATGGCGGCGCTGTAAGTGTAGAACTGAGCGGTCATGAATCCCCTTACTTTGAACGTGAAGTGAGGAATGTGATAGAGAAAATGGATGTGGCGGAAGAAGCGGTTAAGTATGTATCCATCAATGAACGAATCATTTTGGATGCCAGTACGACGGCCTGGTATATGGCCAAAATTTTGCCGGATATTCCCCTGACTGTAGTGACCAATTCGCTGAAAGTGGCTATGGAGCTATCAAATCGAAAGAAGATTTCAGTAATTTCCGCTGGCGGAACACTGCTGCAAAAATCGCTTTCGTTTGTTGGACCCCAAACAACAGCAGCACTGGAATCCTATTACGTCAATAAAGCCTTCATCTCCTGTCGCGGAGTACATGCAGTGAGGGGAATCAGTGATTCGCATGAAATGCAGGCTCTGGTGAAAAAGAAAATGAGTGAAATTGCGGACGAAGTATTTTTGTTGGCAGATCACTCAAAGTTCGGGGTACAGGCATTTTCTAAAGTTGCAGCAATAGAAGAAATTAATTTTATTATCACTGATTCGCGCACCAGTAAAGAGCAGATAGATGAATTTGACGACTGCGCTGCAACGATTATCCGCCCTTCAAAAATTCAGTAACAAGAAAAGGGGATCTTTATGGCAGAAAAATCTTATAAAGTAATTTCCGAAACCGGCATTCAGGCACGGCCAGCAGCTCAATTGGTTAACCTTGCAAGTCAGTTTAAATCAGATATTTCAATACGGTACAAATCATCCACTGTGAATCTCAAATCAATTATGGGTGTCATGTCTTTAGCGATCGCAAAAGGAGCGGTAATTGACATTGCCGCCAACGGACCCGATGAACAGGATGCCCTGAACAAAATTGATCATTTCATCAAAAGCGAAATAGCCGAGTAACATGGTTTTCAGATCATGGAGTCAGAGTGAAAAAGCTGTGTCTTTTCCGGAACTGTGATTAAGGAGCTAAGAAGAAAATAAAAGACGGAAGAGTGGATAAAAATGAAAGTCTCATTATTTATCACATGCCTCTCAGAAATGTTTTATCAAAATGCAGCAAAAGATGTCGTCGAGGTACTCGAACGTCTCGATTGCGAAGTGGATTTTCCGAAGGGGCAAATTTGCTGCGGCCAGCCAGCCTATAACAGCGGCTATAGAAAAGATGCCAAAAAAGCGGCGAAACAAATGATTGCCAGCTTCGAAGCTTCTGAATATATTGTTACCCCTTCAGGTTCCTGTGCCGCTATGTTCAAAGAGTATCCGCAGCTTTTGAAAGACGAAGGCGAATGGCATGAACGGGCAAAAAAAGTTGCCGATAAAACATATGAATTCACCCAGTTCATCGTCAACATCTTAAAAGTCGAAGACCTTGGCGCAACTTATCCCGCAAAAGCGACGTACCATACATCATGTCACATGACGCGTCTGCTCCACGAAAAAGAAGCCCCGTTCAGGCTGCTGAAAAATGTCAGAGGGCTTGAGCTGCTGCCGCTTCAAAATAATTACGACTGCTGCGGGTTTGGCGGCACCTTCGCTGTGAAGATGGCTCCGATTTCTGAGCAGATGGTAGATGAGAAAATCCGGCATATTGAAGAATCGACAGCTAATGTCCTGATTGCGGCGGATAATGGCTGCATGATGAATATAAAAGGGCGGATCGACCGGAAAGGCAAGGCGATTGAAGTGAAGCATATCGCTCAAATACTCAACACACGAGTAGAAGGGAGGGTATAACTATGGCAATGAAAATAGGCGAAAAGCCGTTTTTTGACCGGGTGGATGATGCTCTTGAAGATGGTTTCATGCGCAACGCAATGGCCAAAGCCCAGGACGGACTGCGAGGCAGGAAATTGAACGCCACAGTAGGTGACGAGCAAATTGGCGATTGGGAAGAGTGGCGCAGCGCAGGGGAAGAAATCCGCCGGCATACACTTGAAAATCTGGATTTTTACTTAGATCAATTGAGTGAGAATTTTGCGAGACAAGGCGGCCATGTCTATTTTGCTGAAACCGCTGAAGATGCCACCCGTTACATCCAGGAAGTGGCCAAGAAAAAGAATGCCAAAAAAATTACGAAAGCCAAATCGATGGTGACAGAAGAAATCGGCTTGAACGAAGCATTGGAAGAAATAGGCTGTGAAGTGTATGAGACGGATTTGGCGGAGTATATTCTGCAGATTGATGACCACGACCGTCCTTCGCATATAGTTGTTCCTTCGCTCCATAAGAACAAAGAGCAGATTCGGGATACTTTTCGCGACAAGGCAAATTACACCGGTACTTCGGAGCCGCGGGAACTGACTGCTTTTGCAAGGAGTCAGCTGCGGGAAACTTTTATGGAAGCGGATATCGGTGTTACCGGCTGTAATTTCGCTGTAGCAGAATCCGGCACGATTTCCCTCGTAACGAACGAAGGAAATGCGAATATGGTGACTACTTTTCCTGAAACCCAAATCACTGTTATGGGTATGGAACGGCTAGTGCCGACGTGGAACGAGCTCGATGTCATGATTAACTTGTTGAGCAGAAGTGCAGTAGGGCAGAAGATAACGACCTACGTAACTAATCTGACCCCTCAGTTGGAAGAAGACAGTATAGATGCGCCGAAAGAATTCCATCTGGTAATTTTAGATGCAGGACGATCCAATGCTCTCGGAACTGAATTTCAGTCCGCACTGCATTGTATACGCTGTGCGGCATGTGTCAATGTTTGCCCGGTATACCGGCATATTGGGGGTCACGCTTACGGCTCAATTTACCAAGGGCCAATTGGAGCTGTGCTGTCACCGATTCTTGGAGGCTATGAGGAATACGGAGAGCTTCCCTATGCTTCCAGTCTCTGTGCCGCCTGCACCGAAGCCTGTCCGGTTAAAATTCCTCTTCACGAACACCTCATTAAGCACCGGGAGAATTATGTAGAGAAAATAGGCATGACAGGCGAGAAAATGGCGATGAAGACTTTTGGCATCGGAGTAAGTTCTCCAGCTCTATTTAAACTCGCGGTAAAAGGCATGCCAGCTGTTCTGGGTCCATTAGTGAAAGACAACAGCATCACCTCAGGACCAGGTCCGATGAAACTCTGGACCTCTGTCCGCAAATTTCCGGCTCCAGGGAAAGACAACTTCAGAAACTGGTTCAATGACCGAGCAAAAGGGAGGGAATAGCGATGACTGCTGGAACTATTCATAATAAAGATCAGTTTTTAAATAAAATTACTTCCCAGCTCGGTTCTGAAAGAAACAGACAAGCTGGTCTTCCTGAATGGCAGCATCGTCCGCAGCTGGACGTATTCAGTGGAGCTTCAGTCAATGAGTTAGCTGCCGCTTTCAAAAAAAACAGCCTGGAGAAGTCGACCTTTGTAGTGAACACGGACAGAACTAATCTTGCCGAAGCCCTGCAGGAAGTCATTAAGAAATACGGCGGCGGTCAAGTGGTGGCTTCGAAGGATTCACGCTTCGGTGAATTCGGCTTAGATGCAGTGCTGGACAATGGAGAAACCCATATCTGGGACATAAATCGAGGTCTGGAAAATATTGAAATTGCAAAAAAAGCCAATATCGGCTTATTTATCAGCGATGCCGCTTTAGCTGAATCGGGTACAATTGTGCAATTCAATGATAAAGATATTGCCCGCTCAATCAGCCTGTTGCCTACGGTTTATGTGGCTATCGTACCAAAATCAACAATTGTCCCCCGCATGACACAAGTGGTTCAGGCTGTCCATCAATCGGTGGAGGAAGGAAACAATCTTGCCACCTGCATCAATTTCATCTCGGGACCGAGCAACAGTGCGGATATTGAAATGAATATCGTGATCGGGGTGCATGGTCCAGTTGAGGCTGTTCATGTAATTGTGGAGGATCTGTAATCAGTTACTTTGTACTAACTTATCAAGAAACAGGTTTATTTCGAGATATAAAACCAGAGGATTAAAAGAATAAAAAACCGGCTCCTGAAAATGATTTCTCTTTGGGTCCGGTTTTTAATTTAAAGATTTAAATATTTTGGATTAGTGAATTCATTTTTTGGATTCCAGCCTTCTGAGCCACTTCCCATACTTCCGCTCATCCACTTCCCAATCCATTACCGTCTCCTGCAATCCAAGCAACTCCTTTATATAGAAGAAAATCTCCGCAGAAAATACGCCGTCACTTCCAGCCAGCCCGTAATAACCCCAGTACGGATCCACCGTTTCATCCAGCCACTCCAGTAAATCACTCTTCTTCGGATAACCGAAATAGATGCTCTTATGCAAATCGTCTTCATAATTCTGCATCCAGTCGATATAAGCGATCCGCAGCATATCGTAATCATCGATATAGGGATGGCTGAAATCATCCGGCCCATCCTCGAACTTCTCAAAACAATCGTCCGAACAAAACACATTGCCCGCGCTGTCCACCCGGCGCTCAATCCGCGGCTTTTTTCTGCATAATTTGTACATTCTCATAATTATCACTCCTATATATAATGGTAAAGAAACTTTCTTTTGAATTTGGTTAAAAATTATATTAATAGTTGTATAGCTAAATTAATTATTATTGCACTAAATTTTATTTTTAAAATATTCAATATTTTTGTTGAATTTAATTTTTTACTCGATTATAATTACCTTACCACCAATAAATGAAATGTCGTTTCAATAATCGAAACGAAATGAAAGCGCTTTAAAATTAATAATATTATTATGCTTTTTGATAGGAAGGAGTAAACAATGAAAAAACTATTAAAGTTAGAACACTTTTCTGAGTTAATAAAAGACGGCGATAAGTTGCTTGTTGGTGGCTTTGGTTTATCTGGGACTCCGTTATCATTAATCGATGAAATTGCAACTTCAGGTAAAAAGAATTTGACGGTAGTTAGTAATAATTTGGGAGAAAAAGGTAAGGGATTAGGAAAATTACTTGTATCAGGCAATTTGAAAAAAGCCATCGGTTCTTATTTTACAACCAATGGAGATGCAGTAAATGCTTGGTCGAAGGGAGAATTGGAAATAGAGCTGGTTCCACAGGGAACTTTAGCAGAAGCGATTCGTTGCGGAGGAGCTGGAATAGGTGGTTTCTACACAAAGACAGCAGTTGGAACGAAGCTTGCTGAAGGAAAGCATAAAATGACTTTTGACGATGGAGACTATATCCTTGAAAAAGCGATTAAAGGGGACGTAGCTTTGATCAAAGCTTTGAAAGCGGATACACTCGGCAATTTAATCTACGACCAAACAGGTCGCAACTTTAATCCTGTTATGGCGACAGCTGCTAAGCTTGTCATTGCTGAAGTTGACGAAATTGTTGAAGCAGGGGAAATTAAACCAGAGGAAATTGTCACACCGCATCTGTTTGTCGATTATGTAGTAGTTACCAAATATGTGAAAGAAGGGGGAAGGTACGTTGAGCCAGCAACAACGAATTAAAATAGCCCGAAGAATTGCTGAGGAATTTGAAGATAATCAAATTATTAACCTGGGAGTGGGAATTCCTACTTTGATTCCAGACTATATTGAAGGCAAAGATGTTTACTTGCATTCGGAGAACGGGTTGCTCGGAATGGGTCCGACACCGGAAGAAGAATTCGTTAATATGGATTTGATCAGTGCCAGCAAGAAACCTGTTTCCGTTGAGACCGGAGCTTCAATATTCGACAGTTCTGATTCGTTTCTAATGATTAGAGGCGGACATGTGGATGTAGCTGTGTTAGGAACATTGCAAGTGGATGAAACAGGAGAGGTTGCCAATTGGGCAGTGCCCGGCCAAAATATCTTAGGTGTCGGCGGAGCAATGGATTTGGTGGCTGGAGCGAAAAAAATAATTATTGCAACGATGCACACTTCAAAAGACGGTACACCAAAACTACTCAAAAAATTGACTTTTCCGAGCAGCGGTGTCCGTAAAGTGGACATGATCGTCACTGAACATGCGGTATTTGAATTTAAAGACGAAAAGATGTTTTTGATAGAAGTACTTTCAGATATTACATTAGAAGAGTTGAAAGAAATCACACCGGCAAGTTACGAGTTAAGTACTAAGAAACTAATCAGAGTATAGGGGGAATTTATATGAAAAAGTTATTGGGATTATTGTTATTGGTATTGATTTTGGCATTGGCAGCATGTTCGTCGGAAGAGTCAGGAACAGAAGGCGGTTCAAGTAAAGCAGCAGAAACGGACGCTGTACCAAAAGATCTGGCATTCGGTTCAGCAACAGTGGGTGGTTTCTGGTATACATTATCTGCCGGTATGGCTGATAAAATGGCGCCTATATATCCTGATTCATCTGTAACAATTGTAGAAGGAGGTTCTGTTTCCAATTTACTGGGATTAGGACAAGGAACTTTTGCTCTTGGCTTTGCTAATGGCCAGACAGTACCTGAAGCTTTAAACGGGCTAAATGAATTTGAGGAAAAAATTGAAAATGTAAGTACAGTCGCTACATTATATCCGAATGTTTTCCATATGGTCGTAAGGGAAGATTCTGATATTCAGTCTCTTGAAGATTTGAAAGGCAAAAAAGTAAGTCCCGGAATTGCAGGGTATAGTGGTGAACTTGCTTTTAAAGATATGTTGAGTGCTGTAGATATGTCTTATGATGATCTTGGCGGAGTTGAATATATTGGAACTGCAGACGGTGCAGATCTTTTGCGTGATGGTCATATCGATGCAATTGTTGGAATGGTTGCTGCACCTCTTTCGACTTTCCAGGAATTGGATACAACAATGGGCATACGTCTGTTGCCACTTGAAGATGAAGTAGTGACGGCATTAAATGAAAAGAACGAAGGCTATCTTCCTTATACAATCAAAGGTGGCACATATTCTAATATCACTGAAGATATTAATACAGTTGCAGGTTATACAGTATTGCTTGTAAATGATGACTTGATGGGCGAGGAAGCAGTATATGATTTGACAAAAATGCTTTTTGAAAATCAGGAACATTGGAAAACATTATCTTCTACTATGAACGATTTCAGTCCGGAATATTCCGTTGAAAATAATGTTGGAAACCTTCATCCTGGAGCTGAAAGATATTATAAAGAAGTAGGGGCAATGGAGTAAAAGCCGAACAATCTAAAAAAGAAGGTGCGTCCATGACTCAATTAACAACTACTAAGGAAGCGATTAATACAAACAGTGAAGAAGTATACTCAGAAGAGGGAGTTTTGAACAATAAAGTTCGGTCTCTGAAGGGTAAGACGGGTAAAATCATCACTTGTATCGCCGTATTAATGTCTCTCTTTCACCTTTATACCGCTTTTTTCGGTGTTTTCGAATCGATTATGCAGCGATCCACTCACTTAGCGTTTGCGCTGGCACTGACTTTTGCAGTCTATAAACCGACCAAGAAAGTTATGGAATCTGAGAAAATCCCTTGGTATGACTGGGTTTTTATCGCTTTGTCTTTAAGTGTTTACTCGTATTTTGTAATAAATTCACAAAGTATTTCATCACGTATGAGTTACATTGAAACTTTAAGTACTTTGGAAATCGCTATAGGTATTATTGCCGGATTGTTACTTATTGAAGCGACAAGACGTGTAGTAGGCAATGCGTTATTACTTATTATTTTGGTTTGCCTGGTCTATGGCATCTGGGGTCATCTGGCTCCAGGTGTGCTTTCCCATAGAGAATTTACCACTATGTGGATTGTCGACCATCTTTTTTACACAGTAACAGGTGTATTCAGTACGCCGCTTGGTGTCTCAGCTACGTTTATTTTTTTGTTTATCTTGTTTGGGAAATTCCTGGAGGTTTCAGGAGCAGGCCAATTCTTCATTAATCTGTCTGTTGCTGGAATGGGGAAATATCGTGGTGGACCTGCCAAAACAGCGATTGTGGCAAGTTCAATTTTGGGAACGATTTCCGGCAGTGCAGTAGCGAATACTGTCACTACTGGAGCGTTCACAATCCCACTTATGAAGAAAACGGGATATAAAAAGGAATTCGCTGGAGCCGTAGAAGCAGTGTCCTCTACTGGTGGCCAAATTATGCCGCCGATCATGGGAGCTTCGGCATTCATTATCGCTTCCTATTTGGGGATACCTTATATGGAAGTGGCATTTGCAGCAGCTATTCCAGCATTATTATTCTATTTATGCTTATACTTTCAAGTGGATTTAAGAGCTAAGCGACTTGGTCTTATAGGCTTGGAAAAATCAGAGCTTCCAAACTTCTGGACAGTAATGAAAAATGGTTTCTTATTTTTCGTACCATTAATTGTTATTGTGTATATGCTTGTATCGGGATTCTCACCAATGAGAGCGGGTCTGTTTTCAATTGGCGCAACAATTCTAGTGGCAGCAGTCATGAAATCAACAAGGTTGTCGTTTGGAACAATTTTCCGTGCATTGGATCTGGGTGCTAAAGCAGCCATTGAAACAGCGATTGCTTGTGCCGCAGCTGGTATTATTATCGGTATTATCGGCTTGACAGGAATCGGTTTAAAGTTCAGCAGCATCATCATTGAACTATCAGGCGGCATTTTGATTGTTACGCTCATATTTACAATGATAACCAGCATAATTTTAGGCATGGGATTACCGACTGTAGCAGCATATATTGTTCAAGTTCCATTGACAATTCCAGCCTTGATTGAGCTTGGCGTAGCGCCACTTGCTGCTCATATGTTCATCTTCTACTTTGCCATCTTGTCGGCTATTACTCCACCGGTAGCTCTGGCGGCATTCGCAGCCGCAGGTATATCGGGGGCTGAGCCGATGAAAACCGGAATTGTTTCAATGAAGTTAGGGTTAGCGGCTTTTATCGTGCCATTCATGTTTGTTTACGGAGAATCTCTTCTATTAATAGGGGACACCCAAACAATCATCTTATCGGTAATTACTGCGTGTATCGGTATTTGGGGAATCGCTTGTGCAGTGGAAGGCTGGTTACTCCGCAACGCCACTTGGTATGAACGAGTTATTCTATTTAGCGGTGCGTTATTGATGATCATCCCTGGTGTATGGAGCGATCTTATCGGTATTGCGATTTTAGTTTCGATTATCGTATTGCAAAAATTCACTTTAAATCAAACAGCAAAAGAAAATGAACCGGTATTGGAAGAATGATAAGCAATCTCCAACTTGAATTTAAGAAGTTTTGTTCATGTTGTTATTAAATTGGTGTAAAGGGAGGAAGTAATGGACAGACTCAAAATTTTACAGATACTTCCGATGTATCATCCCGAAGGGGAAAAGGTTTTAAATCAATTGGCAGAAGTGAAGAAGTTTGATGAATTCAATGAACAGCAAATTATTCAATTTCTTGATAACAATATCGTCGATGGGATTATTTTGAGGGCTCCCGCTGCCATTACCCAAGCGATTCTTGACCATTGTACTGGTGTCAGAGCTATTTCTGGCGCCGGCGTTGGTTTGGATAATATTGATGTCAACTATGCTACCGAAAAAGGCATTGCGATCTTAAATGCACCCAGTTTAAACAGCCAAGCCACAGCAGAACATACGGTAAGTTTGATAATGGCTGTCATGAAAAATATTCCCTCATTCAATGAAGAAACAAAAAAAGGGAATTTTTCTTACCGGGACGGCAGATATACTCACGAAATGCATGGCAAGAAAGTTGGACTTATCGGCTTTGGAAACATTGCTCAAAAAGTAGGGAAAATTTTGTCGGCAGGTTTTGGAATGGAAGTGACTGCTTATGTCAGAACGATTTCTGGTGAACGTGAAAAACTCGCCAAAGCAATGAATGTGGAGTTGACGACGTCGATTGAACAGTTGTTCCAAGAAAGTGATATTGTGAGTTTGCACATTCCACTGCAAAAAGAAACTGAAAGGATAATTGATAGGTCACTTTTGTCATTGATGAAAAAAGAGGCTATCCTAGTCAATACTGCTCGCGGAGGACTTATCAATGAAGAAGATTTAATCGAGGTGCTGGAAAACGGAGACATCATTGGTGCAGGATTAGATGTGTTTACTCAAGAACCTCCTCCAAAAGATCATCCTTTTTTTAGATTAAAGCAAGTCGTGGCCACTCCTCATATTGGCGGGATCAGTATGGAAGCAGCGAAGAAAACTTCTGTCACCATTGCCCGAAATTTAGTATCTGCATTGGATGGGAATGATGTGCCCACTATAGTCAATGGAGGAAGTCTAAAGCGGAAAGTTCATGGTTTAAGCCCGCAATGATAAAGAGGTGGAGTGGATGATCGAGACAAGTATAACGGAAATGTTCGGCATCAGATATCCGATTATTCAAGGTGGACTCCAAGGACTGGGGACTTCAGCCCTTGTTTCGGCTGTCTCTAACGCTGGAGGACTGGGTTTGATCACAGCTGGCAGTTATGCTTCGAAAACAGAAATGCTAAGGGATATTGAGAAAACGCGTACTCTTACTTCCCGCCCTTTTGGTATGAATGCTGCCATTGGTATACGCAGGCCAATGGACGAATTTATCGAAGGTGCAATCGAAGCTGAGGTGCCGGTTGTATTTACATCGGGCAATAATCCTCAACAGTATATGGAACAGTTGAAGAAAAGTAATATTAAAGTGGTTCATGTATCCCCTTCTATCCGGTTCGCCAAGAAAGCGGAAGCGATTGGCTGTGATGCTGTAGTAGTGGTCGGCTATGAATGTGGCGGCCACCCTGGACAGGACGACATTACGACAATGACCTTAACACAAAGAGCGGTACAGGAACTTTCGATTCCGGTCATCGCGGCGGGCGGAATTTCAACGGGAAAAGCCGCATTGTCGGCGTTTGCTCTAGGGGCGCAAGGGATCCAGATGGGGACACGTTTTTTGACTTCAAAAGAAGTCGCGTTGCATCCTTTCATAAAAGAGCAATTAGTGAAAATGCAGGAAACGGATACTGTTCTGGTTAAAAAATCCATTAATAAGACGGCAAGAGTTATGAAAACAGCAAATGCACTTGCTTTGCTGGAGCTTGAAAAAAATGGAGCGTCATTTGACGAAATCATCCCTTATATCAACGGTGAATCCTATCAAAAATTGATAACGGAAGGAAATTTGGATTCTGGCGTAATTGCTTTAGGGCAATCCATTGGTTTGGTAAATGAAATAAAAACCGTCAACGAAATTTTCGAAGAAATTATCAAAGAATATCATGAGCAATTAAATTACTTGTATGCCGCCGGCAGAGTAAAATCTAAACAGTCTTTTTAAGAGAGAAGGGGCGGAATGCTAAGATTTGCTCTTATTCTGACGATGTGTTTTTTGTATATAATCGATGCATTTATTGCAAGTGGAACAGTGAGCATCTTCTATAGTATCTTAACTGTTATAGTTTTCTTCACTTCCTGGCTGCTGCTGGAAAAAAAGTCGAAAATCTTCACGCTGTCCCTTTTAATCATAGGGATGATCATCCATTATTCAGCGAATGGGCGCGGATTGGCTTTGTTCCAGGGCATCACACAAAATATGCCACTGCTGGCGATTTTAATCCTGGCTCCTTTGCTGTCAGTCCCTTTAAAAAGGGAAGGCATCATTGGAAGTACAGTATCCTATCTTGATGAATTAAAAAACAATCCACGGAATATTTTTTACGGCTTATCGTCGGTGATGGTGATTGTTTCTCCTATACTAAATATGGGTGCATTAAGAATCGTCCACGGGCTCGTGGAAAACATCAAAATAGCACCGAAAATTTTATCGAAATCCTATTATATCGGATTCACCCCTGCCGTTATCTGGTCGCCTTTTTTCGCTTCTGTCGGCATTGTGATTTTTTACCTGGATATAACGTATATGTCTTATTTACCGGTAGGTATCGCATTCGCTTTGATTCAATTGATATGCGGCATGCTTTTATTTCGGCCCAAAGCTTTAAAAGAACAGAAACTTGATATCCCTAATCTACCCCAATTAGACGATGGACAGAAAAAGCATATATTCCTGCTGATCAGTTATGTATTCCTGATTATTGTAATGCTAATCAGTATGGAGCAATGGCTGCATAAATCGATGCTTTTACTAGTCAGCATTATTTGTTTGTCTGTACCAATGTTCTGGTTTATCGTGCGGGGAAGCCTAGCGGTACTTAAGAATGAATTTTTTCTTTACAAAGACAAGGTATTGATGCAGACGAAGACAGAAATTTGTCTCTTTTTGAGCGCTGGAGTATTTGGCAATGCAATATCAAATACTCCGGTTAAAGCAGTGATCGAGCAAACCATGCAATGGGCTTCTGTCCGTTCTGTTGGGATCTTATTCATTTTCATAGTAGTTTGCGTGACGATTCTAGCTATGATCGGTGTACATCAAATTATTATAATCCCGCTTATTTTGACGGCACTTATTTCTGCTGATATTGATATTCACCCTTTAATCATTGCTTTTATGTGTATCTTCTCCTGGATGTTATCAGCGGCAATCAGCCCTCTAAACGCCATGAATATCATCATCAGCAGCTGTGTGAAAAGGAATGGAGTTACGGTGGCGTACCAATGGAACGGCATGTACTTTCTTTTCACTTCAATAGCAGCACTTACATATGTTTATGTTTTAAACTTTATGTTGTCCTAGCGGTCTCAGCGCGTGTGAGACCTTTTCCTTCAATCAATAAATGAAACGTCATTTTATTAATAGAAACAAAAAGGAGTGGAATTATGAAAAACTTTTCAGTGATTGGCTCAGGTGTCATGGGAAGAGGGATTGCCTATACGGCGGCTTTGAGCGGTTATGAAGTCAAACTCCATGATATCAATGAAACAGCTCTTGAGAATGCTCGAGAGTATATAGAAAAAGAAATGAATAAAAGTGCGGAACGTGGATATGTCTCCGATGAGAAAGTTGAAACCGCATTAAAAAGTATCACTTATACAGCGGACTTTGAAGAGACGGCAAAGAATGCAGATGTCGTAATTGAGGCAGTTCTTGAAAACATGGATTTGAAAATTGACATTTTTAAACGCTTGGACGAACAATGTCCTCCGCACACACTTCTGGCGACAAATACTTCAACAATGAGCCCGACAGAAATAGGAGCTCAGCTTTCCCGTCCGAAAAAGTTTTTGGCCATGCATTTCTTTAATCCGGTGCACAAGATGAAATTGATAGAAATCATACGCGGATTGGATACTTCCGATGAAACGGTTGCTTTAGCAAAAGAAGTGGGCGAGCGGCTTGGCAAGCAGACGGTGGAAGTAAATGAATTTCCCGGCTTTGTCACAAGTCGTATGAATTGTCTGATTGGCAATGAAGCGATGAATATGCTGATGGAAGGCGTCGCATCTGCTGAAGATATTGACAAAGCTCTGAAACTTGGGCTGAATCACCCGATGGGGCCTTTAGAACTGGCGGATCTTGTCGGACTCGACACACGTTTGCGCAATATGGAATACCTTTATCAAACTTTGGGCGAAAAATACCGTCCATGCCCACTCTTGATTAAATATGTTAAAGCTGGACGGCTTGGCCGAAAATCAGGTAAAGGATTTTATAACTACGATAAAAACTAAGAGGTGATGAATATGTTTGAAAATATACAGCTGACGCTCACCGAATATTATGCGTTAATTACGATTAATCGTCCCGAAGTGAGAAACGCATTGAATGCAGCAACTTTGGCGGAGATAGAAGAAGCAGTTGATCGCTGTGAAAAAGATCCGTCGATACATGTCATCGTCTTCAAAGGTGCGGGTGATAAATCATTTGCAGCGGGAGCTGATATTGGCCAGCTGAAGGAACGGAAAATGCTGGACGCTTTAATTCCTGGTATGCAAGGTACGTATAAAAAAATTGAAAACTGCAGCAAAGCGACAATTGCAGCGATTAATGGCTTCGCACTGGGCGGCGGCTGCGAACTTGCGCTGTCATGTGATATCCGGATAGCGGCTGAACATGCAAAAATCGGTTTGCCGGAATTGAATTTAGGGATCATTCCCGGCGCAGGGGGAACTCAGCGCCTGACCCGGATTGTTGGGAAAGGGAGGGCACTCGACATGATTTTGACTGGTGCAATGATCAGTGGCAAGAGAGCTGAACAAATAGGTCTCGTTACTGAAGTTGTACCGATTTCAGATTTGGATGCTGTTATTGAGCAAAAAGCGGAAGCGATCAGTTCGAAAGGTCCAGTCGCGATTAAATTGGCGAAAATGGTAGTTCATCGCGGTTATGACGTTGATTTGGATACAGCCTTAATGCTTGAGAAACTGGCACAAACCATTGTTTTTGGTACAGAAGACAAAGCGGAAGGAACAGCCGCGTTTTTAGAAAAAAGAAAACCAGAATTTAAAAACCAATAAAGGAGTGTATGTTAATGAATTTTTCATTTACAGAAGATATCGAATCAATCCGTAAAGGGGTACGTAAGTTTATCCGGGAAGAAGTAGAAGCGGTGGCAATGGACATTGAAAAAAATGATGAAATTCCGGCGCATATTATTGAAATGTCGAAGGACATGGGGCTGTTTGGACTGAGCATTCCTGAAGAATATGGCGGCTTGGGACTCGATATGGTCGGTAAATGCGCAGTCTATGAAGAATTAGGCAAGACGCATAACGGTTATACTACTTTAATCGGTGCTCACACAGGAATCGGTTCTGTGGGAATTGTTGAACTGGGAACTGAAGAACAAAAGAAAAAATACTTGCCGAAAATGGCCACAGGAGAATGGATTGGCGCATTTGCTTTAACAGAACCTGCAGCTGGATCAAATGCGGCAGCTTTAACGACAAAAGCCGTAAGACAAGGTGATAAATACATCATAAATGGATCGAAACATTACATCACCAATGCCGTCGATGGGCACGTCTTTACAGTTATGGCTTCGACTGATCCATCAAAAGGCGCCAAAGGAATCACTTCTTTTATCGTGGAAAAAGATTTTCCAGGCTTCAAAGTAGGCGCGGTTGAAGAGAAAATGGGATTGCGCGGATCGCATTCAGCAGAATTGTTTTTTGACAATATGGAAGTGCCGGTTGAAAATGTGCTGGGTGAAGAAGGACAAGGTTATGTCAACGCCTTAAAAATATTGGCCAATGGCCGTGCGGGACTTGCAGCCAGAAACCTGGGTTCATCAGAACGTCTATTAGAACACTGCATGGACTACTCTTTCGAAAGAGAGCAGTTCGGGAAACCGATTTTTGAAAACCAGGCAATCCAGCATATGCTGGCAGAAATCAGCTTGCAAATCGAAGTCTTACGCGCTATGACGTACCGTGTAGCTTGGATGACAGATGATAAACAGCGTGTTATCAAAGAAGCGGCCATTGCGAAATTATACGGTTCGGATGTCTATAATCGCGTTGCAGACTTGGCGGTTCAAATTCATGCTGGAATTGGTTATATGAAAGATTATCCAATTGAGCGTTATTATCGCGATGCACGCATCACAAAAATTTACGAAGGAACCTCAGAGATTCAAAAAAACATTATTGCTGCGCAGTTGAAAAAAGAATACAAAAAATGAATTGGAGTGAAACAATTTGAATAACCCAGTAATCGTAGAGTCGGTAAGAACAGCAATCGGTAAAATGGGAGGAACATTGAAAGACGAACTCGTTGATTTTTTAGGAGCAAAAGTGATTAATGAAGTCTTGACAAGAGGGGATTTCGACAAAAGTCTTGTAGACGAAGTGATTATGGGGCAAGCGAAGCAAAGTTCTGATTCTTCCAATCTTGCCCGTTTAGCCCTTTTACGGGCGGAATTGCCAGTGGAAGTGACAGGCTATACTGTGCACCGTCAATGCGGTTCGGGATTGCAGGCGATCAATAATGCAGATCAACAAATCCGGCTTGGTTTGTCTGAAATAATCGTAGCCGGCGGCGCAGAAAGTATGAGTACAGCGCCTTATTACCTGAGAAATGCAAGGTACGGCTATGGAGCGGGGAATGGCATGCTGGTAGACCCAAATACCGAAAGCCAGCCGCATTCGCAGCCGATGGAAGTATATGGCGACTTAACAATGGGTATGACGGCAGAAAACCTGGCGGATCAATACAATATCAGTCGGACTGAACAAGATGAATATGCTTTCAGGAGTCAGGAGCTTGCCGAAAAAGCGATTAATGAAGGTCACTTTAGAAAGGAAATTGTTCCGTATGAGTTGAAAACAAAAAAAGGGATTGCCGTCTTTGATACCGATGAACATCCCAGAAAAACACCGCTTGAAAAGCTAGGCAACTTAAAAGCGGTCTTCAAAGAAGGCGGTTCTGTCACAGCTGGAAATGCAAGCGGACGAAATGATGCTGCATCTGCTGTACTAATGATGAGCGATAAAAAAGCTCTGGAACACGGGTTAACACCAAAAGCACGCATCATTGCACAGGCAGTAGCGGGAGTTTCTCCGGAAATTATGGGGATTGGGCCGGTCCCGTCTACACTTAAGGCATTAAAAATGGCAGGTTTGACTTTAAATGATATTGGGCTTGTCGAATTGAATGAAGCTTTTGCAGCACAGACACTGGCTGTTATTAAAGGGCTGAATCTGGATATTGATCGCGTCAATGTGAATGGCGGGGCTATTGCCCTTGGTCATCCAATTGGAGCAACTGGCAGCATTTTAATGACAAAGCTTCTCCATAATATGGAACGCAGTGGCGAAAAATATGGAATTGTTACACTTTGTATGGGTGGTGGACAAGGTATCACGACGATTGTAGAAAACCTTCAAGTATAAAGCTGTAATAACATATGGGAAAAGAGGGAATGCTTTGAATATTTACAAAATCGCGCTAATTCCTGGAGACGGTGTTGGTCCTGAAGTGATCGATGAAGGCGTTAAAGTATTAGAAACAGTATCTGAACTGGATGGCACATTCCGTTTCGAGTTTACGCGTTTTCCATGGGGCTGTGAATTCTACAGCGAACATGGGAAAATGATGGACGATGATGGCATGGAGCAGCTGAGCAAATTCGACGCGATTTATTTGGGTGCTGTCGGATTTCCTGGAGTACCTGACCATATTTCATTATGGGATTTACTGTTGAAGATTCGTAAAGGATTTGATCAATATATCAATCTCCGTCCAATTAAATTATTAAATGGAGCGCCTTGTCCTATAAAAGAAGATCCAGCTATCGATATGCTGGTCATCCGGGAAAACAGTGAAGGTGAATATGCAGGGGCAGGAGATTGGTTGTTTAAGGATAAGCCTGAGGAAGTGGTTCTGCAGACGGGCGTCTTTTCCCGCAAAGGGACGGAACGTGTGATTCGCTATGCATACGAAGAAGCACGAGCTTCCGGCAAAACTTTGACAAGCATCAGCAAAGGGAATGCTTTGAATTATTCAATGGTTTTTTGGGATCAAGTGTTTGAAGAAGTTGGAAAAGAATATCCGGATGTAAAAACGGCCTCATATCTAGTTGATGCGGCCAGCATGTTTTTTGTGCTTGATCCAAAAAGGTTCGAGATTGTGGTCACGTCGAATCTGTTTGGTGATATCTTGACGGATTTAGGAGCGGCATTGACCGGTGGACTGGGATTGGCGGCAGGCGCTAATATCAATCCTGAAAAGATTTATCCATCCATGTTTGAACCGATCCATGGTTCGGCTCCGGATATTGCAGGACGTGAATTGGCGAATCCGTTGGCCGCAATCTGGTCAGCCAGCCAGATGCTGGATTTCTTTGGCCACGAAGCTTGGGGCCAGAGATTATTGAGCACAGTTGAAAGTTTAATGGTCGAGAAAAAAGTGCTTACACCGGATATGAAAGGCCAAGCTACAACAAAAGAGGTTGGCGATCAAATAGTAGAAATGCTACACAACTGACTAGCAGTTTTGCTTGTTTTGTCGAATCCCTCCCTTCATTATAGTAAGGTATAATGAAGTACAACATTACTTTAGGGAGGCTTATTTAAATATGAACCAAAGTGTCATTAAAGCCCTTCAATTACTGGAATATTTCAAAGAGTATCCAGAACTTACTCTTGCTGAAATAGCCGAATTAGATAATATGCCGAAACCTACAGCTTATCGCTTAATTTCTTCATTGGAAGCAAGTGGATTTTTAGTGAAAACAAAGCATACAAACCATGATGTTAAATATCATCTTGGTTTGAAGCTTTTGGAATTAGGCAGCTATGTAGCTGATCAATTGGATTATCGCAGAGTTGCTTTGCCCCATATGAAAGAATTGAGCGAGCAATTGAATGAAGCTGTTCATCTAGCAGTATTGGACGGGGAAGAAGCGATTTACGTCGAGAAAATTGAAAGCAAGAAACACATACGCTTATACAGTAAAGTTGGAGGAAGAACGCCTCTTTACACAGGTTCAGGACCCAAACTATTATTTGCTTACTTGAATCCAGAAGTAATTGAAGAGATCCTCGATAGAATCGATTTGAAGAAGGTCACGGAAAATACCATTACGGATAAAAAAATTTTAGCCAAAGAATTAGAGAAAATACGCCTGCAAGGCTACTCCCAAAGTAAGGCGGAATTTTATCCCGACACTGCAGGTTTTTCATTTCCAATCATGAATCACCATGGACAGGTCATTGCTGCTCTAGTAGTAAGTATACCTATCATAAAATTTGACGAAGACACGGAAAAATTTATTATCGAAAAAATGCGGGAAACCTCTGAGAAAATTTCAAGAGATTTAGGGTATCGAGAATAGATTGGAACTGGAGTGGGAGTAATTGTACATAGCCTATCGTCGTATTGATTACGGGGATATAGAATTAGTACTTCCTGCCAAAAAACAATTAGATAATTATATTAAACTGCCGTGAATTCTTTATTTACGGCAGTTTTTATATATTTCTTAATAACTCATCACACTGCTCTTCAATAATGAATTTCCTTTTGTTGAACATAGTCATAAAAAAAATCATCTTTCAACATTATTTTCTAGTGGAATTGTACGAGGTGCGTTAGTAGATCTCTACTAAATAAACGAATCAGTAGAAAAAACTTTTGTTGTTTCTTTTGAACCGATTGGGATTGGTTCTTGATATGCAAATAAAAAACGGCAATGCCTAAGCATCACCGCCTTCACTTCTATCTATAATTGGTTTTACTCCCCAACCATACCATCACCATCACGGTCATCCATATACTGATACAGCCAATGGTCACTCGTGATCGGCATACTGAAACCTGCCGCTTTCGCTTCTGCGATCGTTACCTGGCCGTTGCCGTTTGCATCGACAGTGGAAACGTCACCACCTGAAGTTACAGGAGCTGACTCAGCAGGTGCACTTTCCGTCGCCGCACTGCCTGAATCCGATGAACCGCTGCCTGTCAGGCCGAGGGATGCGTTGATTTCGTCAGGGTTTCCGTTGACGAATTCATCAACGACTTCGTTGCCCCGCCTGCATCACGGATTACGTCTTCCATATAAGCCTGGTCACCGTGCCGGTTGAGCGTGCTTTCCTGCGGGGTGATATTATAGGCATTCGCCACGCCTCCCAGTGAATCGGCGATGATATGTCCTTCATCTAAAATGTCACTTTCGACGCCGGGAACTTTTGCCTCGTCGGAATAGTATCTGCCAGTCGACAGAACTGGTTCGCTGTTATCATCCTGTACAATGATTTCAGCTGCGACGACGCGCACCAATTGGCCGTGTTCGTTTGTGAATGCCCAGTATTCACGGTCTCCGAAACCGATGTCAACGACGACATTGGCTTCACGGTGTCCGGACAAGTCCCCGCCATCCACTTCGATCAGTTCGTATCCTGCGAACAGTTCGTCTTGCTGCTTGGCTGCTGCTTCCGCTTCAGCTTTTTCTTTGGCTGCCAGTTCCTGTGCTTCTTTTTCTTTCGCAAGCTCTTCAGCCTTTGCTTTTTCTTCGGCTTCTTTCTCTGCAGCCAGACGAGCTTCTTCTTTCTTAGCACTTTCCTCAGTTTCAGCTGGTGTTTCTTCTTGTACAGCCGTTTCTACATCTGTCTCTGTTGATTCTTCTACGTCGGTGCAGCCAGCCATAAAGATGGCCAATAATAGTACGATTAAATAGTTCATTTTCTTTGTCATTTCAGTGCTCCTCTATGAATATCGCTTTATAATTCTATGTTGCCGGGTTCCATAACAAAATATAACACGAGATGAAAGACAAATCCTAGGTATTAATAAAAATTTGTTTGGAAATATTTAGTTATACGCCTTGTTTCTGATGTATAGAAGCGAAAGCGAAACTTTTCATTTTCCCTTTCGTTTATCTATATTAGAGTTTCCAAATTTTGTTCGCTAAAATATTTCGGAATTACTCCGTAGCTTTTAGAGTTGCCTGTTATCCCGTTTCATTTACAATGAAAAGGGGCAAATATATCATAGATGGAACAACATAAATTAACTTCAGAATACATAAATTGAAAGTTGCCACTGTTCATCAAAAAAAGACACAAAGTAAAGTTGAGCTGATTTAAAATGAATCTCCAGAATGAAAGACTTAAAAACTTAACAGGCATCCAACTTACTTTACTGATCACGGGCATCCTTTGGCTAAAGACGGTAATCGTCTGTTTGATAGGGTTTAACCTCAGCATCCAGTCCCTTTTTGACATTGTGCTGATCCTGACAAGTTCGATCGGTGCACTGCTTTTAGTAATGGGCTTCAGTTTTTACTTTGGCGGAAAAGTGAAACCTGCCGTATTGTTCGGGCTGTCAGTTGTGGGGACAGCTATTCTTTATGGTGATCTTCTCTATTACCGGTTCTACAATGACTTTGTGACGGCACCCATTCTGTTTCAGTTCGATAACGTCGGCGGCTTAAGCGCCAGCACCGTCGAGTTGATGAGCCTTTGGGATGTTTTATTGTTCATCGATTTGTTTTTAATCGGCTGGTTTCTTTTTAAACAGAAGTTTGAGCTTACGATTCAAAAACAAACGAAGAAGAAGTATATCGCATTTGGTGCAGCTTTATTGGTACTGACCATTGGCTTAGGGCTGGTGAAATCAGTCCATCTGTTTTCCGAATCCTATGACCGGGAACAGGTGGTCAAGTCCCTGGGCCCGCTGAATTATCATGTGTATGATCTTGCTGTTGGGATTAGCGCACCTTTGCAGCGCTTGACCACGACAGAAGCTGAAGCCGTTGCTTCCATCGAGTCTCTGCAGCATAAAGATCCTGGACGCACCGATTTGTATGGATTAGCGGAAGGCAAAAATATTGTCCTAATCAGTCTGGAATCCACCCAGGACTTTGTAATCGGCCAAAAAGTGAACGGGGAAGAAGTGACACCCTTCCTGAATGATTTGATCGAAGAAAGCTTTTATTTCGATCAGGTCTACGATCAAACGGCACAAGGAAAAACGTCCGATGCGGAATTCATGATGGACACGAGCCTGTATCCGCTCGCAAGCGGTTCTGTGTTTGTCAGAAGACCGGAAAACACATTCCATAGTCTGCCGCATATATTAAAGGAAGAAAAAGATTATTACGCTGCCACATTCCATGGCAATGTGGACACGTTCTGGAACCGCAATGTCATGTACGAAACATTGGGCTACGACCGGTATTTCTCGAAAGAGGATTATAACGTTACCGAAGAGAATTCGGTCAATTACGGATTAAAGGACATTCCTTTCTTTACACAGTCAGCAGACTATATGAAGAATCTTCCGGAACCGTATTACGCGAAATTCCTCACCCTGACGAACCATTTTCCTTTCCTGCTGGATGAGGAAGATCTGTTCATCGACGAGGCAACTACCGAGGAGGATGTCGTAAACCGCTATGTCACCACTGTCCGTTATTTGGACAAATCGCTCGAAACCTTTTTTGAAAAATTAAAAGAAGAGGGCATGTACGAAGACACCGTATTTGTCCTGGTGGGTGACCATTACGGCATTTCCGAAAAATACGAAGCAGGCCTGAACGAGCTGTTGGGTGAAGAAGCCACCATAACCAATCAGATGCAGCATAAACAAGTGCCGCTGATCATCCATATTCCCGGCCAGCAAGGTGAGACCATCAGCACACCCGGCGGGCAAGTCGATATCCGCCCGACCCTTCTCCATCTGATGGGCATCAAGACCGAAAACCGCTACTCCTTCGGCCATAACCTGTTCACCCGGGACAGCGACCACCCCGTCATTTTCCGGGACGGCAGTTTCATCTCGGACGACTATATTTACAAGGACAATGTCTGTTACGGCAAAGAAACCGGACAGGTGATCGACATCCGGCAATGTGAACCTTATATGGAAACCGTAAGGGAAGAGTTGAAGTTATCGGATAAGATTATTTTTGGGGATTTGTTGCGGTATATGGTTGGGGAAGAGTGAATAAAGATTGAAATGAGAAAAGACTGCCGGCTGTTTAGTAGCTAGGCAGTCTTTTTGTTTGGGTTGATTCGTGATGCGGACTGGAATTAATGCGAAATGAAAGACAAATCCTAGGTAATGATATTATTTTGTTTGGAAATATTTAGATTCGTTAATTAATTTCCTGCTATAGCCGTTATAATAAAAGAAACTAAACTTATATTGTCTATAAAGTATTGGAGGCCATCATGAAGAAAAACACCCACGTAGTAGGAGCAGTCATCACCCTTAACGGGAAAATTCTTTGTGCACAACGAGGCCACGAAAAAGCGTTGTCGGGTCTTTGGGAATTTTCTGGCGGGAAGGTCGACCCATTGATTAGCCGCAACAAGCATTGCAAAAGAAAATTCATGAAGAAATGCATATAAAAATTTAATAGAGAGTTTGAAAAATCTGTTTTATTAAAGATATAATCCCATTTTTGTGCTATCAACTTAAATTTATAAGGGGAGTTTAAATGAAAGTCCTAACTGAAATAATAGAGAAAAATAAGATTGCTCCAGCAGAACTTGTATTGAAAAAGAACTTTATAAAAGAAAAAAGTAATTCAATAATAATTAGTGAAAACAGTAATTTTCAGAGTTTTTTGATAACTCACAATGTTTTAACCTATGAAAAAGACTTTTACAATATTAAAAACCCTTCTAAACGTACAAGTATTTTAATCATTACAAAAAATAGTGGATTAGTAGATATTCTTTTAAATTTGGAAATCTTAGCAGAAGATGTTTATCAATATAGTAAATTAAAAGGGAATCAATTGAGAGAAAATAACATCTTTTGTGATCTTAATAATACTGTTTTTGCTTTCGTTTATTGGAAGGACATTTTATATAATTACTATAATGGTAATGTTCCTGCCACTTTGCCATTGCATTATATATTTCCAATCGCAAAAGGGCGAAAAAACTTTAATAAGTATTCTAGGGGCAACAGAAACAAGTTGGGTAGAAAGGATAATAAACAATCCGCAGTTTTTATTGTTAGTGATATTCTTTCGACAGCATATGATAAGGAAAATTGCTTTGATCATATATATATAGATGGAGAAACCATTACAAAACCAATAGAAATTAGCAAAATTCAAGTTAATCATACAATTTTTTTTGAGAGTTATTTTGACTATCGTCTACCTTTTATGTCAAAAAATTTTGAAAATTTTTACCCATTAAAAGAAGTGGATTTAATTTCTCCAAATATAAAGCTGGTGGAGAGTCCTTTTAATAATGAAGTTAATGAAATTATTAGCAAACTGAACATCTTAAAGACTATTAAATTCGAGCCTCAGATATTGAGAATCATATGGAAATTATTAAAACATATATTGAGAACGCCTATAGAAGGAGTCTTATATGATTTAATAGCTGAATTCGATTTTAATGAGGAAAAAATAGAGGATATTCTGAAGGAATTAAGAGATAGTGATTTTAGGTTTGAAAATCAAAATTTCGAAGATATCATAATGTTGTTCGAAGATATTTACAATAAATATAATTTGGATAGAGAATCTCCAAAATTTAAAGAAATTGAAGAATGGATTGAAAACGCTATGAAACGGGAAAGTAAATTGCTCATTCTTGTTGATGGCAAAATAGAAACAATGTCTTTAAGAGAAAAGCTAGCTGCCAAATTTAAAATAGATATATCAGCTTTAGAAAAGAAAAACCTTACCGTGCTAAGCAGTAGGAATATTAATTTAGTTGAAGAATATTATGATGAAGTGTTAATAACCTCATTAATTGACATTAAAGACCTCAATATTTTGGAGAGAAAATTAGGTAGGAAAGTAGATTTTATATTATATGAAGCTGAACTAAGAGAAATAAAGAAGTTGTTGAATGACTTGAAAAATTTTAAAAACAGCTTATTTGATTCCGGATTCTATGATAGTGAAGAATTAATCTATGAAAAAATTTACAGAAAATTCCGTACTGCTGATTCAAAAAGAGATAAAGTTCCGAATTTTAGTATCGATATGTTGGCAAACAGTATTGCGAGCCTACCTGTAAACTACAATTACAGAATAAATAAGCCTTATACCGGGAGTAACGCTATTACAGCTAAACTAATAATATTTGAAGATGGCTATAGTGTCTTTTTGAAAATTACTGATGAAGTTAATTTTAGAAAAATGAACGGTAAAAGAATACTGACAAAAAAATTGAGTGAATTGGAAGAAAATGACGAAATGATTCTAATTAATGGAGATGTAAGAGAAGATCTATACACCATATTTATAAAAAATGTGAGTTCAAGAAATGAAAGCAAAAAACATTTCGAGATAGTGAAAAAATGGCGTGAATTGTATGAAGACAAATTTGTATATCTAAAGATGAGTGATGAAGACTTATTTAACTCAATGAGAGTACGTGGCTGGGATAAGACTACTAAAGAAATATTAAAAAATTGGCGTACAGGATACAGCTATGGTCCGAGAGATCGTCAGGATATTATTACTTTGGGTGAGGTACTTGAAATTCCTGAGTTTATTGATAGTGCAAGTTTTTTCTATGATTCAATGAATCATATTAGGGTCGAAGCTAGAAGTGCAGCTCGATTGCTAAATAAAATAATTTATTTTAGTAAACAAAATTTGAGTTCGAGCGATAACGATTTTTTAAGAAAATATCAACTTACGAGTGAGGAAGTACAGTCTGCTGTGCATATTAAACAGGTAAGGTCCATTTCATCAATGGAATATTATGTGAAATATAAAGAATTGGGGAAAATTTTTTAAAGGGGGAAATAAGGTGAGTCGTGAAATATATTCAGAAGTCAGAAATATAGTAGTTAAAGAACTTAAGAGGGATTTGATAGGTCCTGATTATTTAGAAGAAGATATATTGGCGGAACCTCCTACACAAGCTTATATAACGGGGATACTTTACCCGTTGGAAGCGGAAGTTGAAGAAGAGGAGATTCTAGGGGATATCCATCCTGATAACGATATTAATGAGAGCAATGAGGATGAAGAGGTAGAAGAAAGTACGAATGTATTAAAAATCACACAACAAAAACAATCTTCTTGTGGTATAAGATTTTTTATAAATGAGAATGTAGAAAAAATATATGTTCGCCTAAAATGGGGGGAGTATAAAAAGGTACCCATAATTGAAGAAAGAACAGGTAAGAATAAAAACTCTTGGCAGAGATCCGTTATTTCGCATGAGTTGGAATTGAATATGAAGACATCAGCTAAAAAAGTAGAACTAAAAACCGAAAAAGAGGAGTATTTAAAAAACATATATTTTGTCTTTAATAAAAGAAAGGTAAGGAACACTCCAAATTTCATAGTTTCTTTATTCTTGGTAAATGAGAATGTTGATAAGTCCAATAAAAAATCAATTTATCAAACCAGCATAGAGGTTATGGGGACTGATAATTCTACACCCTTTATTTGCGAGAATAAAGCTCGTCTTAAACAAGACAGCTTTCAGGAGTTTCTATATCGAAATAAACCTGTATTTGCAAAAGGATATGGATGTGCAGTTGAATGGGAGGGAGTTGATGGTCAGTATGCCTCTAAACTGAGAACGGCTTTTATTCCTTCTCATGAAATTGAAAGTATGAGTACAGAACTACCAGTCGATTCAAAAAAAGGAGAATTTAACGAAAACGCTTTTTCAATCAGAAGTATGGCTAAGGAAGAAAATACTGAAGTAATTATAGAGAAGCTACGTGAGTTATCACAGCGTTATGAAAATTGGATTAAAAGATTGCCTATGTCAGAGGTTGAAGATAAGGTTTCTGCGCAAATTGCAATCGAAAACTGCCTTCTATCATTAAAAAGAATTAAGGCAGGTATAGAAGTTCTTAAGAGAGATCCAAAAGCATATCAAGCTTTTAAATTTATGAATGAAGTTATGCATACTCAAATCAGCATGAAAAATTATTCCAAAAATAATCAAAATACAACATTAGAAGATGAACTGAATAAAGAGAATTTTAACTGGCGTCCTTTCCAATTGGCATTTATTTTATCAAATATAGAAGGAATTATTGACGGGAAATCTTCAGATCGAGAGCTTGTAGACTTATTGTGGTTTCCTACTGGCGGAGGGAAAACTGAAGCATACCTTGGCATAATAGCCTTTTTGATGGCATATAGGAGATTGAGCAATAGCGATAAAAGCCACTATGAAAGGGATGGTGGGGTAACTGTTATTCTGCGTTATACATTACGTCTACTTACCACTCAACAAAGAGATCGTTTAATGAGGCTAATTTCAGCAGCAGAATATATAAGGAATACTACTCAAAATAATTTAGGGAAAAAAGAATTTTCGATTGGTTTTTGGGTAGGAGGAAAAGTTACTGCAAACAAATTTATGGATTTAAAGGAATCGACGTATAAATTAGGATACCAAATAGAACAAGAGTACGAAAAAATTCGAAAACAAGTAATAGAATGTCCTTGTTGTGGCACTAAAAATCCTCTATATAAATTTTTACCTAATGAAGGGTATAATACAGAAAAAATAGGAGTCCGAATTACATGTGGTAATGAAGCGTGTTTTTACTATAAAAACCATATGCCTATTTATTTGATTGACGAAGAGATTTACAAAAAGACTCCTACGATCATTATTTCAACAGTGGACAAGTTTGCAAGAATAGCATGGGATGAACAAACTGGTTCTATTTTTGGCAAAGTTGACCGTTATTGTGAACGCTGTGGTTTTATTGCAGTAGGCGAAGAGCACTCGAAAAGTCACCGCAATCCTGCTGCTTCTGTTAATGATGTCAAGCCTTTTTATCCGCCTGAATTAATTATACAGGATGAACTTCATTTAATAACAGGTCCATTGGGAACTATATATGGATTGTATGAAACTGCTGTGGAAGAACTTTCTACTGCCTATGAAGACGGATTTAAAGCTAAACCAAAATACATTGCAGCAACCGCCACAATAAAAAATGCAGAAGAACAAGTCCGAAAAGTATTCGGAAGAGAAAGTGTGAGTCAGTTTCCACCTCCTGGTTTGAGCATAGAGGATTCGTTCTTCGGAAGAGAAGTTGGAGTAGAACAATTTCCTTTTCGACTTTACACGGGTATATGTGTAAGCGGTCATTCTATGAAAACTGTTTTGCTCAGAGTATACGCTGTTTTACTGCAGGTTACAGAAACCTTAAATACCTCTCCGGAATACAGCAAGTATAAAGACTTTATTGATCCTTACCGTACTTTGATTGGGTACTTTAATAGTGTTAGAGAACTCGGTGGTACAGTAAGATTATTGGATGATGACATAACAAAAAGAATTCAATTTTTAAAGAAGAGATATGGCTATACGAAAACACGATATCTTGACAGAACTGAAGAACTTACCTCCCGTATACCATCTTACCGTATACCCAAAGTATTAGAATTGCTGGAAAATAAAATGGGCAATAAAGAGATTGATGTTGCTCTAGCTACTAATATGATCTCCGTAGGTATGGATGTCGACCGTCTAGGCTTAATGGTAGTGACAGGACAACCAAAGCAAACAGCAGAGTATATTCAGGCGTCAAGCCGAGTTGGCAGAAGTAAACCGGGTTTAGTAGTGACTGTTTATAACCCATATAGAGCGAGAGATCTGTCACATTACGAAAATTTCAAAGGATATCATAGCAGACTTTATAATTTTGTTGAAGGGACCACCGCTACTCCATATGCAGCAAGGGCTAGAGACAGAGCACTCCATGCTTTAGCTGTGAGTATTATTAGACTAACAAATCCGGAGACAGCGAAAAATGATAGTGCATCGGCAATAAATAGTATAAGTACTTCAAAGCTATATGAAGTTGTTGAAAAGAGAGTTGCCATATCAGACGCAAAAAATAAAAAAGATTCTATAAGTGATTTAAAGAAGTTTATAGATAAGTGGAGGCAATTAAGTACTGATTTTCCAGAATTGATATATTATAAATATCCTAAAAGAAACAATTTGTCAGGAAAATACAGATTATTATCAAGGTATAACGATATTACTCCTAAGAATAATAACGAGTATGACACACTAGACTCAATGAGACAGATTGAAAACGTATCGAAAATCTTTATTCATGAAGGTTGGGAAAAGAAATGAAACAAGAGGTAGGAGAAGTACGACCAGGGCAGCTAATTACCACTTATGGACCCGGTGCGATTATGGATGCTGTTAACGATTCTTTAATGATTCTTGATATCGGTTTTTGGCATCAAAATCTCGAAGAAATTCATGATAAAAGACTCGCAAGCTTCTTAAAAAAAGATTATTTTAAAAAAATACCCGTAAAAGGAAAAAAGGATCTTCCTTCTATTCCGTTTCCTTACTCCCATATTTGTTCAGATTTAAAATGCAGGGAAGTTTTTGATATACGAAAAAGTTTTTTGATGGATAGTTATTTGAAGTATGGTCCAATTTGTCCTAGCTGTGGGAAAAAGTCTTATCCGGCAAGGTTTGTGGTTTCTTGTGCAGAGGGAAACCATCTAGATGATTTCCCTTGGCATTGGTGGGCTCACAAACGAAAAGGAAATCATGATTGCGATGGAAAACTAAAGTTAACAAGTACTGGGCAAAATTCCGGGCTTTCTTCTATGACAGTAAGTTGTTCAAAGTGTGGAGCTTATAATGATATGGGAGGAGCAACTCAAAAGAACTCATTTGAAGGAATGACCTGTTCTGGGAACCATCCTCATATGCTAAGAAGAGAAAGGTGCAACAGTAATCAGATAATCCCGTTGCAGCGAGGGGCATCTAACGTTTATTTCTCAGTACTTAGGAGTGCGATTTCAATCCCAGAAAGTGAAAATCTTAAACAAAAAATTATTTCAGAAAATCTGGATGATATTAGTATGTTTGAAGATGTAATGCCTGAAACAGGGGTTGGTAATTTCTTTAAGAAAAAGATTTATCCACTAGGTATTTTTGAAGACTATGAGGAATTTAAAAAGGAATTACAGATCCATAAAAAAAGGAAATCGGATAGTGCAGAAGAGACCCAACAATATGAGCAAATAAAAGAAATTGAATATGAAGCTTTTACAAACTTCAAAAATCAGTCAGATAAAGGGATTCACTTTAAAGCCCAAGTGCAAGAAGTGCCAGTAGATCTTCAAAAATATTTTTCAAGAATAGTAAAAGCTGACAGGCTTAAGGAAGTATTAGTCTTGCTTGGTTTTACCAGAATTGATAGTCCAGAACCGGAAGTGAAAGATGTAAAAAATATAGTGAGATTAGGAGGTGGAAATTCGAATTGGCTACCAGCTGTCGAAATATTTGGCGAAGGTATTTTTATAGAGCTAAATCGTATTACAGTCGAAGCTTGGGTGAAAAATAATGAAGAAATTTTAAGGAGTTCTGAGATATACAAAAACCTTTATGAAAAACACGTAGAGAGCAAAGGATGGAGCCACCAGTCTGAAAAAGATGTGATTTATGTGTTGCTTCATACACTGTCGCATTTATTGATAAAGCAACTAAGCCAAGAATCGGGCTATTCTTCCACAGCTATCAAGGAACGAATTTACTATAGTGAGAATATGACTGGTATTCTGATTTATACCGGTTCTACTGATCAGGAGGGATCTCTAGGGGGATTGGTGGAAATGGGTGAAATACCTCGACTACGTAAAATTCTAATTAATGCTTTGGATGAAGCGAAATTTTGTTCGAATGATCCATCTTGTTCGAGCCAAGAACCATCAGAGAAAAGCTACTTAAATGGTGCTTCCTGTTTCGCTTGCACAATGCTCCCGGAGACAGCGTGTGAAAATGGGAATATTCTTTTGAGCCGATCGTTTCTAACCGAAACAATGGAAAGTGAAGCAGTTCCTTTCTTTGAAGGGCTCATATGATATGGACTTTAAATCTCCACGAATGTATGTGCTTGCCGAGCATTTAGGTTTAAACTTTGAAACTAAAAATACATCTAGTCATAGTGACTCTCTACGGGCGCTAAAAAAAATATTTCCAGATATAGGGAGTGTTGACATACAACGGCTATTAGCGCTAATGGAAATTCAACATGATCTTCATTCAGCGCAAAATTTACAGATGGAGATTGTAGTTACTGCTCCATCAGAAGTATTGAACAAACGAAGAACAATAGGTGTCTTAAGAGAGTCAATTGAAAATGCTGAAAAATCCATTTTATTAACAGGCTATTCAGTCTCGGAGTTCGTCAGCGAAATTATAGCTTTACTTATTAAGAAATCTACAAACGGAGTTAAAGTAAAATTTTTTATAGATAAAAATGTTGATTCTGAAATATTTTCAGCGGCAAATTCAAGCTCCAATTTTGAGCTTTATGAATATCGTAGTGATAAATATTTTTCAAGTATGCATGCAAAAATTATAGTTATTGATGATGAAAAAGCTTTTATTTCTTCATCAAATTTATCTTATAATGGTATTATTAACAATTTGGAAATGGGTATAGTCATTAATGGTGATCCCATTAGAGAATTTAAAGGGATTTTTGAAGAGTTAATAACAACGGGTTACTTTGTTAAGGTCAATTAAAAACAGGTCGCCAAAATGGCGACCTGTTTTTAATATCAAAAATTAACCTAATTTTTATATGTGTGACTTAAAATCATCTAATTAGATAAATGGAAACAAAGAGTTAGGGATAAACTAAATCAGTGATTATAGGCTTAAGATACTTAGCTATCCGATATGACATTAAAGGGGGGACTGCGTTGCCAATTTGACGAAAGGCTGCAGTCCGCGAGTCTTCAAAATAAAAATTATCCGGAAAAGATTGAATTCTTGCGGCTTCACGAACGGAAATTGAACGGTTCTGATGTTTGTCCGGATGAATGTAATAATGACCATCTTTAGCTATATGGGCGACTACGGTATGTGAAATACCTTTGGCAGGTACCAACTTATACCTATCTAAAAATATTGCACGGTTATTATGAGTTTGAAGCTGTGTTGGTAACTCGTTATATTTTAAAAGCTTGTTATTTTTATTCCAGTTTTCAACAACCAAATTATAGATTGCAAGATCATTTTGGTTATGTGCCCTAGTGATATGCTGGGATAAAACCTTCCAATCTCGGGGTCTAATAAAAGAATTCGGTACTTTAGCATTCCTTCTATACCTTTTCTCCCCATCGACTGAAAGTCCATTCCTCAAAGGAGGGAGGTCGTTAAATAGTTCAGAGATAGGTGTTATCTGAATAGGGAATATAAAGTCAGGATATGTAAATTCATATTCTTTTCTCCAACCTATCAAAATAACTCTTTGACGATTTTGGGATACGCCAAAGTCTTTTGCATTCAAAACACGATAATCAATATGATACCCTGCGTTCGACAATTCTTTTTGCAAGGCTTTTAGAATGTTTCCTTTTTGAGCAGTTAGAATTCCTTTTACATTTTCAAAAATGAAAAATTTAGGACTGTATCGAATAATAAACTTAATGTACTGTCTATATAAATAATTACGCGGGTCATCTTTCATACGGTTTGGATCTCTGGCAATACCTGCAGAAGAGAAAGCTTGGCAAGGTGGACCGCCTATTACAATGTCAACTATTTTCGAACTACAGATAGATAATTGCTCATCGATCATAGAAGTAATTTTCGGGAAATTTTCATCGGATATTTCGGACTCGATCACACTATCGAGTATATCGTTAGGAACCATATTATAAAGTTGTTCCCTGGAAATCTTTTTCATCAAATAATCTTCATAGAGATCTATTTTTTTTATACTTTTCAAATAATAGTAAGCTTCTCTAGTTCTTAATGTTTTACAGGCACTTTTATCCATTTCAATATGGGCAATTATATTGTATCCAGCTTGACGAAATCCTTCAGATAATCCTCCAGCCCCTGCAAATAAATCAATAACGTTCATGGCATTGTCCAACTCCTCCAATCAATTATACCAGGAGTCAACTCAATTAACATGTAGTAAATTATCTTACTAGAAATTATTTATTAATATCAGTATCTTATCTGCGAGTTTGAATAAAATTGTAAATTTCAGTGATTGTATTATCGAAATCATTTTTAAAGTCATGTTCCCATATTCTTAATATATGCCAACTATTCTTTACATAATATTCGGTAACCTCATTGTCTCTTTCAACATTCCTCTTTAGTTTCTTTTCCCGAAAATCAGCATTATTCTTAGGCTTGGTTCCATGTAAAGGACATGAATGCCAAAAACAGGAGTCTATAAATATTACTGTCTTAATGTTCTTTAATGCGAAATCAGGTTTCCCGTAGAGAGACTTTACATTTCTGCGTAAACGTAAACCCCTATTCCAAAGAGCTTTAGAAGCCCAATCTTCCAATTTGGATACAGAACGAATTGCACTAATATTCTTAGAACGGGTTTCTTTAGTTATTTTCTCAGACAATGAAATCACCCCTTAACATGATTATAATTTGAGCAATAACTATTTTATTTATGATTTAATGACTTATAACATAATTTGATATCTTGAGTTTTTGTAAACCTTATATCCTTTCGCTTGAGAGCGTAAAATATCTTATACAAATGAATAAATAGAAAGTAGTAAGTGTTTATACTCGGAATGGGGAGAATCAAGAAACAGATTATACTGGATATAAAAGGGACAGAGAGGAAGAGAATATGCCAGTTTACAATAAACTCGTACGAGATAATATTCCTGGGTTAATCCAAGGGACTAATAAACAATTTTCTACACGTGTTCTTTCAAAAGAAGAGTATAGGGTAGAACTTAAGAAAAAAATGAATGAAGAAATTTCAGAGTATCAAGATGCAGCTACTAACGAGGAGGCAGTAGAAGAATTAGCTGATATTCTTGAACTTATCCATTCAGCCGCCAAAATGCACGGTGCGACAATCGGACAACTAGAAGAAATTCGCCGGGCGAAAGCAGAGAAACGTGGAGGTTTCGAGAAGCGAATCTTACTTATAGAGGTTGATGATTAAGATAGTATCGGAAGTGTGTGGAATAAGCGGAAAAAGTAGATGCATGTTTTAATTTAAATGAAATGGCAAGGACTATTCAGTAGTGACTAAAGTTGATTAGGAGTGAGATTGAGGTTGAGATTAAATCGATTTTGAGCAATAAAAAACACCAACCATTGGATGGACTGGCGTTTTATAGAGTGTATATTTTAAATGACGGTTTTCTCAGGGTGAATAATTGTTTTGAAGAATCTTGAATATCGTTCTTAACTGGATTAGTTTAATAGTTTTTTTAGTTCTTGCACTGAATACTCTTTAATCGGATACGAAACACCACTATTTTGTTGATTATAAATAAAGTGGGTAGTACCGCTTTTTCTGATTCTGAATTTCCAATGGGGACCGATGCTTTTGTTGAAAACGAATTTATCGTGAGGCATCATTCTTTTTATGAAAGGTTCTAATTCTGAAACTAAAAAGGTATCAAAAAATCGAATGATTAAAAACCCTTTGCTGGAGGGGGTATTTAAATAAAAATCCAAATTCGGTTTTCTGATATCAAACCAGTTGTACTGATTTTGTACTGATGGGGAAATTGCCAAAGTATTTGCCTTTAGGAAAATTAATGATCTAGAATGTTGCCTTAATCCAAGGATGTTTTCAAGGATGTCTTTATTCACTAATCGAGAATTCTGATTGACCGTCATTTAATCATCTCCTAATTTTAATGGATTAATTAGAAGTGCTTCTTCAAATCGAGAATCTACCATAAAAATTTAATAATCAGAGCAATCTATAAAGAAATTGCAGAAGCAATATATTCCCTATCAAGCCAAAAGGCCTGCTTTGTAATCATCTGCCCACCAGGTAATTTTATTTTATCGCTTCCATCTTTAGCTTTTGGCCTAACATGACAAAGGCCGTTGCTGCTAGGTCCGGGAAGATTGTTGGAAATACGATAGCTAGATCCCCATGGTCTTCTTTCAAGAACGACCCCTTCATTAAGTGTTTGTTTTCCTAAAGACCAAAAATCTTTCATTCTTCCTTCAATCTCTTGCATAGGCATATTCCAAAGTTTGATTCCTTTGAAAAATAATTTGCGCTGAGGATTCACTTTCTCGCTTTCCTTGTATTCGAAAACTACAAAGAGGTATTTTGTTTCTTCAAAGTTCTGCTTGATCCATGATTCCTCCCAATCTTCACTCGCCCAATCATTGAAGTTAATATTTTTGAAAGACATATGCTCTCTTGGTATCCCATTCGGTTCCAGCCGGACAGTTTTGAATTGAATATTCGCCTTAGAGAATTCCTCTATGTCATTAAGTGAAGTTCCGCGAATATTTAATAGAGTACTAATGAACTGTTGCAGAAATCCTTTGGACTTTGTATTGATTTCAATGGATTTCTCTTGTGCTATCTCATCAAGGGTCTTTCCTATGTATGAAGAGAATTTAGTCTGTAGCATTTCTTCGAATGATTGTGTTTTAAGTTGACTGGCATTTGAAATCGAAACCATCGTTTCCTTGGAAACCACTTTCCGGGCCAATGTAGACATGTAAGATTGCTTAAGTGAATAAGCACGCTGCATAGCAGGTATCTCGCTATAGGGTTGGCTACGTACGGATTTTTTAGTTGCTCCTTTAGTGCATGCGCCGAGATATACTGTATCTCCTTCGGATAATTCATGGGCTTTACCATCACGTATCTTACTGACTATCATTTCCCAGTCGCGCTTTATAATCTCCAAATCTTCTTCGCTGAAACGGTGTAAATGCGATTTGAGTATACGATAATCCGCTCTTTTAACTTCTGGAATCCATTCATAAAACATTAGAAGAAGAGACTGATTTTTCGACCAGAAGCTAGAAGTTCTAAAGCTTTTCGTAACTTCATGGTGGTAATTAATGATATTTAAAACTAAACGTTCTTTAGCTGATATAGAACCGTTCTTATTAGTTTTGATAGGGGTGACTTTCAACTCGATACCAAGATTTTCGAAGTCAGCCTCTGCGATTGAGTTAATAGCGTAGCCGAAAAAACTTTCCTCTATTATCTGTCCGAGATGCCCTTTAGCGTTTTCATTTGTAATCCGACCGCTTTTATCAATTTCTCCAAACGTCAATCCTTCAGCTTCCTTTGCTTTGTAAAGAAGCTGCGTTTCACTTTCATAGATCATGGTTTATCCTCCACCTCTATTGGAATATCTAAATTTTACCACAAATAAAAAAGCTGATACATGAAGTATCAGCCAAAGACGGAAAATTCCATCTGGATTTCCGCTAAGTCGTTTGTTTGTTCAATCTCTTCTATTCTATTACCCATCCGTTCTATCAGATCCACGACCAATGCATTCCCCATGCAGAAGTAGCGCATCCGATCGGCCATTCCTGCTGTCCAATTGTCTGGGAAGCCATTCAGACGTTCGCATTCAACAGGAGTAAGGAAACGTTTTTTTCCATTCACTTCGACGATGTGGGTACTTCTGTTTATCGATCCTTCGCTCGTCAGCATGGTTCTGCCCGGTTTATCGAGCTCATCCACCGGGGACATGCCACCCTCTGAAAAGTTATAAACATGACCTGTAGCCGAGGTCCGTTCTATTTTCTTGGGTCCTCTTAAATAAGCGAACTTCTCAATCTGTGCTTCTGTGAGGAAGAATTTCTCAGGAACAGCTTCTTCGTCAATGAGAATATTCCTTAGGGGAATCGGTTCTTCCATAACGGGAGTGGTGTGGGCAGTGAAAACTTCACCGTATTTCATGTAACCCGCTGTATGGAACGAAAACGAAAACTCGTCCGATATCTTAACGATGTCTTCCGGTAATCTTACCGTTGCTAATCTATCCTTATATGGTTCTTCTTCGACCGGAAATGGTTTGGCAAAAAAACCATCATTAAATACGATCTGGTTTGGTGTCAATTCATCTTGTTTCTTTTCAAAAGAAATGCCGTTCTTATATGCAAAGATGAAAACACGACGACGTCTTTGGGCCAAGCCATAATCTGCTGCATTTATGACGCGCCATTCCACTGTATAATTCAAGTCGCGGAAAGTGGCTAACATGACAGCAAAATCCCGTCCCCGTTGGGAAGAAGGTGACTTCAATAGACGGTCTACGTTCTCTAGCAAAACATATTTCGGGTGGGTGTTTTCAATAATCCTTTTTATATCCCAAAATAGTACACCTTTTTTACCTTGAATTCCCTGCTCTCCCGATTTGCTGCGAGCGACGGAATAGTCCTGGCACGGGAATCCTCCGACTAGAAGGTTGGGCTGCAGATTATGGAAGGTATCATCCGACACCTTGGTGATATCATCATTAGAATGGATTCCTGTAGAGAAGTTGCGAGAGTAGCAATCGAAAGCATCCTGCGCTTTACGTGATGGCTCCCATTGATTTCCCCACACGATATTAAAAAGCTTTTCGTTCGCTTTCTCAAGCCCGAGTCTAAAACCGCCGACTCCGGCAAATAATTCAATTACGCGTATTTCATTGTTCATTTCCATTTACCGAACATCCTTTCGGCTTTTTTATTAATTATACAGAAAAAATGCGAAAGGATCAACTATCTTAAGTAGGATTCTCTAAAAAAATTTAATCACCAGAATTTCCATATGGTTCTTGCTGCTCTGCTACTTTTTTTGTAGGAGACCCTTCGCTGTTTTTAGCAGTATTTATGAAAGATAAAGTTTCATCAACCGCACTATCGATATTAGAGCGGATTTCGTGTTCCCAAATTCTTTTGAGATGCCATCCTTTAACAATATAGTACTCATCCACTTCTTTGTCACGTTCACGGTTCCGCGCAATCTTTTTATCCCAGAATTCTTGATTGCTTTTTGGACGTTTAAAATGAATGGGGCAACCGTGCCAGAAACATGAATCTACAAATATTACAATCTTATATTTTTGAATGACAATGTCTGGAGTGCCGCGAAGTTTTCTTACGTTTTTTCGAAATCTCAACCCTTTTTTCCATAGAGCCTTAGTGAATATATTTTCAAGTTTTGACTGTGCCCGAATTGCACCCATAGTTTTGCTTCGCTGTTCTTTAGACATGATATCAGCCACGATCATCAGTCCTTTCTAAGGATATATTTCCACTAGAACAAATTATTCAAACTCGAAGAAAAAGTGGATGTTAATATGGAATTAAACAGAATCGTTGTAATTATTGTGATATATTGTTTAAAGTCATTTATATGTATAGAGAAAAGGAGGAAGAATTACGTGGCTGGATACCTTTTTACTCTAGACAACGAAGATTCATTGCATGAAGTACTTAGCAAAGGAGTCTATAGTACTAATTTAAAAATAACGACGTCATACTGGAAGATTCATCACGAAGGTACATTTGCTGATTATTTTTCTATGGACGAAGGAGATAATGTTTACTTCTTCATTAAAAGAAAAATATATGGTATAGGGGAGCTGGTGAATGTTGGTGATGACTGCAAATACTTGAATTTTCCTAAAGCGGATATTCCGACATCTCCAACCTATAACAAAATAAAGCATGAAATGATTTTAAATGATTCAAAACTGAATCTGAATAATAGAGTACTTTGCACATTTAAAAGTAGTCCTGAATTTTTTAAATATGGAATCGATATGGACGAAGTGCTGAATTCTAATCCTGAAGCCTTTAAAATGTTACGAGTACTTTGGAAAAGGTCATTTATCAAAATTGATGATAAAGAAAATAAAGCGCTTTTTGACATCATTCTCAAATCTAACGAAAATTCATTATTCGATTACACTAAAGTTTTTCCCAAATCGGTTAAATTACATAATCGTATAAAGAAACTAGTAAATGAAGATTACCAAGTAAGCGCTAAAAATCTATTAAAATTGGCCTCCAAAAATACGGCCATTACTCATGAAATGGCTATAGAAGCTGGAGTTATTGATTATATCCAAAAAAATTCTACAAGTTTGTTCGGGAAATGGAACTATTTAACGCACCAGGTAGTGGCTTCGCCATTTAAACCTGTAGATTACATGGATAAGATGGATATTTTCGGATACCGTTTTATCCCTTCATACAATACTGTCTCCAAGTATCTTGTAATAGAGTTGAAAAAGGGTAAAGCAGATAAAGACGTGATTAATCAAGTCATGAAGTATGTAGATTGGGTAAATCAGGAATATGAATTTAAGGACTATTTAATGATAGAAGCATTTGTTGTAGCTTATAGTTTTCCGCCAGAGGTGATTGCATTAAAAGAAGAGGTAGGAAAAAGAACTTTTGCAAGAGGAAGTCGGCCTGTGGTAACGGAGCAATGGTCTAATTTAAAATTAATAACTTACAAATTTAATCCGGAGCTCCAGAAATTAGAGTTTAAGGAAGTTTAGTTTTAAATCATCTAAGGAAGCAACGGCATAAATTTATTTAGTAATGACCTGCTCACTTCGCTGAAGGAGAATGAAGCGAAAAAAAGATATATGGTAGAAGAAACATAGAGAAAAGGTTGATTGAGAGGAAGAAAAGAAATGATGGAAAAGTGATGGGATAATAGATTCGAGCTGCATTTCCTAAAGGGGAATGTCATTGAAGAATATCTATTCGTCTTAATGAAATTTTTTAAAAATAAATACGTTTCAGATAAAGATTTCAATATTTTACTTGAAGATAGTTGATCTTATGAATTTTCGCTTGTACTATTAAGTTGTTGAATTGAAAATTCTAAGGAGGTATCATGATGAATTCTTTGTGGTCTAGTGTCATCACTTCGATGCTGCTATCTGTGTTAATTTCGCTTTTAAACTCTGAAATCAGTGGGTTGTCAAACTTAATGAGGAGAAACCCGTTTGAAACACTTATAGTGGTATTTCTTATACTTATAGTTGGATTACTATTAATAGTGATAAAAAGGATTACTAAAAGTACTGATTTTAACCAAGAGACAATTGCCTAAACGAGAATAGAATTAAAATAAATTGGAAAGTAGAAAAAGTGAAAAATGAGCTGATTCTAATTGGAATAGAAAGTGCATAAGTAACTCCTAAATAAAGTGGGCCGTTAAGTTGGTAGTCCACTTTTATTTAATTTCAGTAAAATGTATTATCCCCCTACCTTCCTATACAGTAAGGAAAAGAACTTTTCCGGAATCTATTATATAAAGTATAAGTTGTTTTGAATCAAATGGTAAATACTCTTATTAAAAACACTTACCCGACAGTAGCACCATCAAACTTAGAGGCTGTTGAGTTTAGAGCGTATAAATTGTTGAGGAGGATAATGGAATGCAGGAGTTACAGGGAGTCTTGCTCGTTTTTCGGAACATAAAAGACTTTATGCTTTTGCTATTCGCTGATTTTCAATTTGCTGCTAACCACCAAACATCTTTCCCTACTGATAATTCACAACCGCAGGACTCGGATCCAGCGCGATAACTTCTTCAGGGGTTAAGATGGGTTCGTCTTTCTTATAGAAGATCTTAAAGCCGCCGTACTGGGAAGTTTCGTTGCGGACGAATCTTTGGTAATTCGAAATTTTGGCGGCTGAATGGCCCCAGCCGTCGAAGTTCAGGACGACTTCGACATTTTCGGTTGGCTGGATGGCTTCTTTATTCGTCAGCGCTTCATCCATGAACTGGTGGACGAGGACGATTTTATCCGGCAGATCATGTTCTTCTACCATGTCCGTGAGGTAGTCCACCGCTTCCTGCACTTCGGAACCGTTTACTTGGCCCAGAACCGTACCGGGTATTTCACCTTCCTGCACAGAGAACTCGGTGTCGATGGCGAGGTGTACATGAGGAAGCTTCAGCCATTTCTCGATCAACTGGACCTGGTGCAGGACAGAATCCGTTCCCAGCTGGACATCTAGCATGAGCAGCGCGCCATGTTCTTCGGCGAGCTTGGCGTACTCGTCAATTTTCTTAGGGGGCGTCATGTGATAATATTTTCCGTCAGTCGCCGGGCTTCTTTGGGCGACGGTGGTGATCAGTTCGATCATTGGGATGGCTGGCCGATCAGGGTCGGCGTCCGAATAAGCCTGTGTCTGCTCTTTCAGTTTTTCCATGAAGGCATCCGGTTCCATTTCACCCAATATGCCTATATTGGAAGAGTTGGGATGTCCGTAATAGGCGACAAGCCGATGGTTTTTTAACGGTCCATCGGTTAAATCTTCGCCATCTTTGACCAGCGTTTCACCGGCGGGAACCATTCGTTCGGTTTCGTCTCCGTATGCTTGGGCTTCAGGCATATTCGTCAGGTTTTCTTCAGGCCACGAATCTTGAATGGACTGGGCACCTTCAGCAGGCTCTAAGGGTTTATAGGGCTCCTGAGGTTCCGGCTTTTCTTTTTCCGCTTCTTCTTCTATTTCTTCTTCTGGAGCTTTTGCTTCTTCTTTCTTGTTGTCTTCATCCTTTGTACTGTCCTGGGACTCTGCGTTTTCTTTTTCTTTATCCTGGCTCTCTTCGGAAGAAGAGGCGGAGCAGGCGACAAGGAAAAAAGCCAGCAGCACTGCAAGGGACAGCAAGATTAACTTTTTCATGAAATCACGTCCTTATGTAGAGGTAGATTGAATATGTAACCTTGTCATATATTCCCTGCTTACTGAATTTTAATCATAAATTGTCATTGCAATGAGAACATCGATAGTTATTATTAAAAATGATGGAGCAGGTAAAGGCTTGATTAATCCACCAAATAGTAGCATCATCAAACTTAGAGGCTGTTGAGTTTAGAGCGCAGAACATCTGAGGAGGAAAACGGAATGCCGGAGTTGCAGGGAGTCTTGCCCGTGTTGCGGAATATGAAGGACTTTGAGCGTTTGCTGGAAAGCCATCATCCGTATATTATTTTTCTGGAAGTGCGGCTGTCGCAGCTGCAGGTGTTGGTGCGCACCGCGAAAAAGGCGGGGAAAAAAGTTATTCTGCATGCCGATCTGATCCAGGGGCTGAAAACGGATGCTTACGGAATGGAGTTTCTGGTAAGGGAGATCAAGCCGGACGGCATCATTTCGACGCGCGGCAATGTGATTACGCTGGCGAAGAAGAACAATCTGCTGACGATTCAGCGGCTGTTTCTGCTGGATAGCCATGCATTGGAGAATAATATCAAGCTGATCAGTCAGGTCAAACCGGATTATATCGAATTATTGCCCGGCATCATTCCGTCGGTGATTGAGGAAGTCCACCAGAAGACCGGTATCCCGATTATTGCCGGAGGGCTGATCCGCAGTGCGGAAGACGTTGAGCTGGCATACAGCGGCGGGGCCCGGGCAGTGTCTACTTCCGATTCGGATTTGTGGGAGTTATAGCGGAGAATGATGTGTTGACCGCGCTTTCAAAAGCTGATAAATTAGAATGACAAGTTAAGAACTGTGTAAGAGAAGAGGAGACCCGCACTGTAACGGACAAATTCTGATGAGGAATTTGTCCGTTTCGTGCGGTTTTTTTGTGTTTTTCGGGTTCTGGACTGACTATCCTGGAGGAGATTATTGTGACTGAATTTTTAGCGGAAGTGATCGGAACGATGATTTTGATCATTTTTGGAGCCGGCGTTGTGGCCGGTGTCGTATTGAAAGATTCGAAAGCGGAGAACAGCGGCTGGATTGTGATTACCATTGCCTGGGGACTCGCTGTGACCATGGGCGTCTACGCGGTAGGGAGTTTTTCCGGCGCACATTTAAACCCCGCTGTTACGCTCGGTTTTGCATCTATTGGAGAATTGCCTTGGGCAAAAGTCCCTGTTTACATAGCGGCTCAAATCATCGGTGCCATTATTGGCGCGGCCATCGTGTTTTTCAATTATTTGCCGCATTGGTCACGGACAGAAGACAAGACAACAAAATTGGCTGTATTTTCGACAATTCCGGCTATCCGCCGGCCACTTTCGAATTTGGTCAGTGAAATCATCGGGACGACTGTATTGGTCATGGGGCTCCTGTTCATAGGAGCCAACGAATTTACAGAAGGCCTGAATCCGTTGATCGTCGGTGCGCTGATCATCGCAATCGGCATGTCGCTCGGCGGCACTACAGGCTATGCCATCAACCCGGCACGTGATTTGGGGCCGAGAATTGCCCATGCCTTATTGCCGATTCCCGGTAAAGGCGGTTCGGACTGGTCATATGCCTGGGTTCCTATTGTGGGACCGGTTTTTGGCGGTATTTATGGTGCCATTTTCTACAAAGCCATATTTACAAATGCATATGGATTGCCATTCTGGATACTGAGCGCAATCTTCATATCGGTTTTATTGACCGCTGCAGTTGCAGAACTGAAGAGAAGCCGTCAGAAGGCAGAGCAATTAGAAGAAACTACGGTTTCATAGATGTTGGAGGAGAGCGACTTGAAGAAAGAATATATCTTATCGATCGACCAGGGTACGACAAGCTCACGGGCCGTACTGTTTAACCATAAAGGGGAAATCGTCGAAACGGGCCAGCAGGAGTTCCAGCAATTTTTCCCGAAACCGGGCTGGGTGGAACATGACGCCAATGAAATCTGGACGTCTGTTTTAGCCTGTATCGCGGATGTGCTCCGCAAGTCGGAAATCACGCCTGATCAAATCGCTGGAATCGGCATCACGAACCAGCGCGAAACAGCAGTGGTCTGGGACCGCAACACCGGCAAACCGATTTACAGAGCGATCGTCTGGCAGTCGCGTCAGACAGATGGCATCTGTAAAGAGCTGAAAGAGCAAGGGCACGAGGAGTTGTTCCGCAAAAAAACAGGTCTGTTGATCGACGCTTATTTCTCGGGTACGAAAGTCAAATGGATTCTGGACAACGTGGCAGGGGCTCGCGAAAAAGCGGACAACGGCGACTTGATGTTCGGTACCATCGACTCGTGGCTCGTCTATAAATTGTCAGGCGGCAAAGCGCATGTGACGGATTACAGCAACGCTTCCCGCACGCTGATGTACAATATCTACGATTTGGAATGGGACGACGAACTTTTGGAGATTCTGACAGTGCCGAAAAGCATGCTGCCGGAAGTCCGCCAATCGTCTGAAGTCTACGCGGAAACAATCGACTATCATTTCTTCGGTCACAACGTGCCGATTGCCGGTATGGCCGGTGACCAGCAGGCTGCATTATTTGGCCAGGCCTGCTTCGACAAAGGGATGGCGAAAAACACTTACGGTACAGGATGCTTTATGCTGATGAACACCGGGGAACAAGGCGTGCAGTCAGAGCATGGCTTACTTACCACACTGGCCTGGGGCGTCGACGGCAAAGTCGAATATGCGCTTGAAGGCAGTATTTTCGTCGCCGGTTCTGCAATCCAATGGCTGCGTGACGGTCTTGAGCTTCTCGAGCGCGCACCGGAAAGCGAAGCGCTTGCAGCGTCGGTCGATTCAACGGACGGCGTTTATATGGTGCCCGCATTCGTAGGACTTGGAACGCCGTATTGGGATACCGATGCACGAGGGGCGATTTTCGGTTTGACGCGCGGCACGACAAAAGCGCATTTTGTCAGGGCAACGCTCGAGTCACTCGCCTATCAGACAAAAGACGTTGTAGATGTTATGATAGAAGATGCAGGAATCGAACTCAAAACATTGCGTGTTGACGGCGGAGCTGTCGGCAACGATCTTCTGATTCAATTCCAGAGCGATATTCTGAATGTACCGGTGGAACGCCCGGTCATCCAGGAGACGACAGCACTGGGCGCTGCTTATTTGGCAGGGTTGGCCGTCGGTTTCTGGAAAGATAAAGAAGAAATCGCCAAGCAATGGCAAGTCCAAAAAACGTTTAACCGCAATATGGCGGAAGAAGAATGCGAAATTCTTTATACCGGTTGGCAAAATGCAGTTGCGGCAACGCGCACATTCAAACCGGTAAAGTAAAACAACCTTACAAGTTAATATCATAGGCCGGAGATACCGAGAGACCAAGCCAGTTCAGCAGAAGAAATTCTGCAGCTGTGCCGTGGTCTCTCTTTTTTTGTGGAGATTGCAGGTGCAGAGCGAAATAAAGCATCTTATATATGGAAGAGGAGAGATTTTTGATGAAATTTTCAAGTTTGAAACGCAGCGAAACAATCGGTACTATGAAAAACGCACCTTTGGATTTATTGGTAATTGGCGGGGGAATTACCGGCGCCGGTATCGCCTTGGACGCAAGTGTCAGAGACGTTAAGACGGCAGTGGTGGAAATGCAGGATTTCGCAGCAGGCACCAGCAGCCGTTCAACCAAATTGGTGCACGGCGGTTTGCGTTACCTGAAACAGTTTGAAGTGAAAATGGTGGCTGAAGTCGGCAAGGAACGTGAAATCGTTTATGAAAACGGCCCTCACGTGACAACGCCGGAATGGATGCTGCTGCCGTTTTACAAAGGCGGTACGTTCGGTCCGCTCAGCACCAACGTCGGCTTGCGCGTCTATGACTTTTTGGCGGGCGTCAAACGGGAAGAGCGCAGAAAGATGCTGAGCCGCAAAGAAACGTTGAAACGCGAGCCTTTATTGAAAAAAGAAGGCTTGAAAGGCGGCGGTTATTATGTGGAATACAAAACAGATGATGCGCGCCTGACCATTGAAGTGATGAAAAAAGCGGTTGAAAAAGGGGCTCTTGCGTTAAACTACGCAAAAGTCGTCGATTTCATCTATGACGGCGGCAAAGCGATCGGCATCCGCATGGAAGATCAGACAAACGGAGACATCCATGAAATCTTTGCGAAAAGAATCGTCAATGCAGCCGGCCCATGGGTCGATACATTACGCGAAAAAGACCATTCGAAAAAAGGCAAAACGCTGCAGCTGACAAAAGGGATCCATTTGATTTTCGACGGCAAGCGTTTCCCGCTGAAACAGGCGATCTATTTCGATATGCCGGACGGCCGGATGGCATTCGCTATTCCACGTGAAGGCAAAGTGTACGTCGGAACGACGGATACCGTTTACGAAGCAGACATTGCACATCCGACGATGACGCGTGCTGACCGTGATTATGTACTTCGCGCGATTGATTTCATGTTCCCGGAAGTAGCCATCAGCGAGGACGATATCGAATCGAGCTGGGCGGGATTGCGTCCGCTTATACACGAGGAAGGCAAAGATCCATCAGAAATTTCACGTAAAGACGAAATTTTCATTTCGGATTCCGGGTTGATTTCCATCGCAGGCGGCAAGTTGACCGGCTATCGGAAAATGGGCGAAAGCATTATTGACCTGGTGACGGAGCAATTAAAAAAAGAGCACGATCTGCGTTTCCCGAAAGTTTCCACGAAGCATCTGCCGATTTCCGGCGGTGAAGTGGGCGGATCGGAAGGATTCAAATCGTTCCGCATCGACCGCGAACAGCAGGCGATGGCAATGGGGCTGAACCAGGAAACGGCTGCTATGCTGACAAGCCGTTACGGTGCCAATGTCGACCAGGTGCTGGGATTGTTCGCCAGCAGACGTGAGGAAGCGGCACAGGCAGGCCTGGATCCATTGGTATTTGCAATGCTCCGTTACGCGATGGAATATGAAGCGGCTTATAAACCGGTCGACTTTTTCGTCCGCCGGACTGGAGCGTTATTATTCGATATCCAATTTGTCTATACCTTCAAAGATGCGGCGATTGCACATATGGCGGCAAGTTTCGGGTGGACAGAGCAGCAAATTCAAAGCTATACAACAGAATTGGATGTGCTGTTGCACGAAGCGACCAATCCGGTTGGATGAACAGCATAAAATATAGACATATGAGTTGAATTAATAATTTTTAACAGTTGATATTGCGCAAAACAGCTTCGCTTGCCGGGGGCTCGCGCTGAACTAACTCGGTCTCGTTGCACTTCGCCCGAGTGGATTTCAGCACTTCGCTCGAAAGGGAGTTGGAAAGCCAACTCCCTTTCTGCTCCCCAAGGCGTCTTCGCTGTTTTGCTCCATATCTCTAGAGATTTCTCTCAGCAAAGGCGCGGCTCCGGAGCAGGCGAATGCCGACCGGAGCAATAAGACGAGTGCTCTTCTCGGCTTATTGCGGGAGGCAAGGTTCGCCACACGCAGATGGCGCAACCTTTGCGACGAGCAGTGCGCAGGAGCATAATCTTTGCACTGTCCATAGCGCCGAAGCGGTATAGAATTTATTTCTTAAGTTCAACTCATACAGAAAGCAGCCGAAGAAAAATCGGCTGCTTTTTTTGTTTGCTTAAATATTCAGAATAGGGATTGACAGCGCTTTCTTTTCCGTGTAACTTTAGTATTAACAAGTTAAGAGCTGTGTTGGAGACCTGAGATTCGCACATCAATGAGTACTTCTATGAAGAAGAGCTCTCATTGATTGCGGATTTTTTTAGTGGTCGTTTATATGGCTTTTACTTTAAAAAGAAAAAGGAGTGTTGGGTGATGTCGGAATTTTTGGCAGAAGTGATTGGCACTATGATCCTGATTATTTTCGGGGGCGGTGTGGTAGCAGGAGTGGTTTTGAAAGATTCGAAGGCGGAAGGAAGCGGTTGGATTGTCATAACCATAGCTTGGGGTCTTGCTGTTACGATGGCTGTTTACGCAGTAGGCAGTTTTTCAGGAGCTCATATCAATCCAGCGGTGACTTTGGGACTTGCATCAGTCGGTGAATTCCCGTGGGCGAAAGTTCCATTATACATTCTGGCCCAAATGATCGGAGCAATCATCGGAGCAGGACTTGTCTTTTTAAACTATTTGCCGCATTGGAGAAGAACAGAAGATCAAGGAGCGAAACTGGCTGTTTTCTCTACAGGTCCAGCTGTGCGCAGCCCTTTTTCGAACCTGGTGAGTGAAATTATTGGTACTGCTGTTCTGGTAATGGGCTTATTGTTCATCGGCGCCAACCAATTCACCGAAGGCTTGAACCCATTGATTGTCGGTGCTTTGATCATTGCAATCGGGATGTCACTCGGCGGTGCTACAGGATATGCCATCAACCCTGCACGAGACCTTGGCCCGCGTATCGCTCATGCATTGCTGCCAATCCCAGGGAAAGGCAGTTCCGACTGGAGCTACGCTTGGGTTCCAATAGCCGGTCCGATTTTCGGCGGTATTTACGGAGCAGTTTTCTACAAGGCGATATTCACAGGTGATTACAGCGTCCTTTTTTGGGCACTCAGCGCCGTTATGGCGTTCATCTTGATTGGAGCAGCCAACGCTGAGCTGAAGAAAGGCCATACGGTAGCAAATGATATTGAAGACAGTTTAGTGGATGACAATGGAAGAAATGAAAATCAGGTTGCAGAAAAAACTATTTGAGGAGGAATTCACTATGAGTAAAGATTACATTTTATCAATCGACCAGGGAACAACTAGTTCGCGTGCGGTACTGTTTAACCATAAAGGGGAAATCGTCGAAACGGCCCAGCAGGAATTTGAACAATTCTTTCCGAAACCGGGCTGGGTGGAACATGATGCCAATGAAATCTGGACCTCTGTTCTGGCTTGTATCGCAGGCGTATTGCGGAAATCGGATGCGGATCCAAGCCAGATTGCTGGAATCGGTATCACGAATCAGCGCGAAACAGCAGTGGTCTGGGACCGCAACACCGGAAAGCCGATTTACAAAGCGATTGTCTGGCAGTCGCGGCAAACTGGTGACATCTGCAAAGAGCTGAAAGAGCAGGGGCACGAGGAATTGTTCCGCAAGAAAACAGGTCTGCTGATCGACGCCTATTTCTCCGGCACGAAAGTCAAATGGATTCTGGACAATGTGGAAGGTGCCCGCGAAAAAGCGGAAAACGGCGATTTAATGTTCGGTACCATCGATTCGTGGCTTGTCTATAAATTATCGGGCGGCAAAGAACATATCACGGATTACAGTAATGCTTCCCGCACGCTGATGTATAATATCTACGACTTGGAATGGGATGAAGAATTGCTTGAAATCCTTACAGTGCCGAAGAGCATGCTGCCGGAAGTACGCCAGTCATCTGAAGTTTATGCCCATACTGTCGATTATCATTTCTTCGGACATGAGGTGCCGATTGCAGGCATCGCTGGTGACCAGCAGGCCGCTTTATTCGGACAGGCCTGCTTCGATAAAGGGATGGCGAAAAATACTTACGGAACGGGATGCTTCATGCTGATGAATACGGGCGAGGAAGGCGTCGTTTCTGATCACGGTTTGCTTACGACACTGGCCTGGGGCGTCGATGGCAAAGTCGAATATGCGCTCGAAGGCAGTATTTTCGTCGCAGGTTCTGCAATCCAGTGGCTGAGAGATGGTCTGGAAATTTTAAATACTGCGCCGGAAAGTGAAGGCTATGCCACATCGGTCGATTCAACGGATGGTGTCTATATGGTGCCGGCTTTTGTAGGTCTTGGAACGCCGTATTGGGATACCGACGCACGCGGAGCGATATTCGGATTGACGCGCGGGACAACCAAAGCACATTTTGTCCGCGCGACACTTGAATCACTCGCCTACCAGACGAAAGATGTCGTAGATGTCATGATTAAAGATGCAGGCATTGAACTCAAAACTTTGCGCGTTGACGGCGGAGCAGTTTCTAATGACTTCCTGATGCAATTCCAAAGTGATATTTTGGATGTGCCGGTGGAACGTCCGGTCATTCAGGAGACGACAGCACTGGGCGCTGCTTATCTGGCAGGGCTGGCCGTCGGTTTCTGGAAAGACAAAGAAGAAATTGCCAAGCAATGGCAAGTCGAAAAAACTTATAACCGTGAAATGCCTGCCGAACAGAGCGAAGAACTGTATAACGGTTGGCAGCAAGCGGTAGAAGCTACAAGAACATTCAAAAAAGAAGCATCAAAAACACCAATCGTCATGTAACCGGCCGTAGAATTCAGGGGACCAACACCATCTGCAGATTATATTCTGAGGATGCGTTTTGGTCTCCTTTTTTACTTATAGATACCAGGAATATAAAGGAGAGAATGGACATGGGATTTTCCAGTTACGACAGAGGGAAGATTGTTCAGGGTATGGGAAGCCGGAAGTGGGATTTGCTGGTTATTGGCGGCGGAATCACAGGAGCAGGAATCGCCCTTGATGCGTCGGCCAGGGGTCTAGCAACGGCCTTAGTCGAAATGCAGGATTTCGCAGCAGGCACCAGCAGCCGTTCAACCAAATTGGTGCACGGTGGTTTGCGTTACCTGAAACAGTTTGAAGTGAAAATGGTGGCTGAAGTCGGCAAGGAACGTGAAATCGTTTATGAAAACGGCCCTCACGTGACAACGCCGGAATGGATGCTGCTGCCGTTTTATAAAGGAGGCACATTCGGCTCGTTCAGTACAAGCATCGGCTTGTGGGTTTACGACTTTTTAGCCGGAGTTAAAAAAAGCGAAAGACGGAAAATGCTGAGTCGTGCAGAAACCTTGAAACGTGAGCCTTTATTGAAAAAAGAAAGTTTAAAAGGCGGTGGCTACTATGTGGAATATAAGACGGATGATGCGCGTCTGACGATTGAAGTGATAAAAAAAGCAGTCGAAAAAGGGGCTCTTGCGATAAATTATACCAAAGTTACGGATTTAATATACGAGGGGCATAAGGTGGCTGGGATCCGTGTGGAAGATCAGATTACAGGGGAAATCCATGAAGTCTATGCGAAAAAAATTGTCAATGCAGCCGGTCCGTGGGTCGACACATTACGGGAAAAAGACCATTCGAAAAAAGGCAAAACACTGCAGTTGACAAAAGGGATTCATTTGGTATTCGATGGGAGGCGTTTCCCGTTGAAACAGGCCATCTATTTTGATATGCCGGACGGCCGGATGGCATTCGCGATTCCGCGTGAAGGCAAAGTTTATGTTGGCACGACGGACACAGTATATGAGGGTGACATCGCACATCCGACGATGACACAGACTGACCGGGATTATGTACTTCGTGCAATCGATTTCATGTTTCCAGAAGTGGACATCAGCGAGGAAGATATCGAATCGAGCTGGGCAGGACTGCGTCCGCTCATTCAAGAAGAAGGCAAAAATCCATCTGAAATCTCGCGCAAGGACGAAATCTTCATCTCGGATTCTGGTTTTATTTCGATTGCAGGTGGAAAGTTGACCGGCTACCGGAAAATGGGTGAAAGCATTGTCGACTTGGTTACGGAGCAATTGGAGAAAGAGCAGGGAACGCGCTTCCCAAAAGTTTCGACAAAACAATTGCCGATTTCGGGCGGTGAAGTCAGAGGGTCTAAAGGGTTCAAAGCATTTCGCGCTGACCGCGAGCAGCAGGCTGTGAAGCTTGGCCTGGATCTTAAAATTGCGCAGATACTGACGAATCGTTACGGGGCCAATGTTGACCAGGTTCTGGCATTTTTTGTAACAGGCCGAAAAGAAGCGGAACAGGCTAATCTCGATCCGGTTGTCTATGCAATGCTCCGCTATGCAATCGAATATGAAGCGGCTTATAAACCGGTCGATTTTTTTGTCCGCCGGACAGGAGCTCTTTACTTTGACATTCAATGGGTTTATTCACATAAGAAAGCTGTTATTGACCTTATGGCGAAAGAATTTGACTGGAATGAACGACAAATTATTGCTTATACTGACGAATTGGATAATCTACTATACGAAGCGGTGCTCCCCCTCGAAGCAGCTAATAAAGTTGGTTCTTTATCCAGCAATGCAGGATGAAAGGAAAAACTCCTTCAGCAAGAAATGAACTGATTCAAAAAGCAGATAAAAGAATGAAGCGTTTGTTGGACATGATTCCGGTATACTGCCGGGTTCATGTCTTTTTGTTTGGTTGAAAGAAATATTAAAAAATGTATCCTTTTCTTTCCTAACTCCCTATATAACAAGTAAGGAGCCTTTCGGGACCTGTTGTATAAAAGGAGATGAATAAATGACGAAAACGCAGTTTGTAAAACAAATCACGCATCCGGATTACGGCGAGCTTTATCAGTTTTATGAAGTAGATGAAGCGACGCGGATGAAGACGTTGGTGGATCCGTTCGATGCCGGGATCCTGCTGATGGCGATGGAGGAAGAAGAGTTACCGGAGATTTTGGCGATCACATCAAAACGTGGAGCAGATGCCACCGGTTATTATGCCGGCGAGCAATTTGTGGTGCAGAAAGGGTCGAAATTTGCGGCGTCGACTACGGTGAAATGTCCGAAGAAGTATGTGAAGCTGCGCGAAAAGCTGATTTTGGATGGCTTACTGATTCCGTTGCATAATCAGCTGTTTTTAATGGAAGATTATGAGTTCGAATCGGTAAGGTCAGCGATGGGAACAGTCATTGGCGGCTGGGCAAAAGGGCGGCACGGCTGGAAAAGGAAGAAAACAACATAAGGAATGCAGCGTAAGGTCAAACTAAAAACTTGGGGGTTAGTTATGAAGAACTTTTTAGCATTGCCGAATGTCGTGGATATGCGCAGCCGTCTCCCGAAGAAACAGAATTACAGCGCGCGTAGTAAGAGGATCACCACCCGCGTCTGGCATCATTCACTGACACTGTCGCATTTGGCAGGATCCGACGCCGCGAGTTTCGCCACCTATCATATAGAAGCAAACGGCTGGCCGGGGGTTGCGTATGCAATCATCATTGAACCGAAAAATGTCATTCAGACGCCGCGCGGGAAACGGGCGCGGATAGTGTGGGCGCATGATTTTGACCGGCGCACGTATCATGTGGGCAACGCCAATGATTATTCGCTCGGCATTTGTGTCGCGGGCGATTACCGCAATGAACGCATGCGGGATTTTGTCAAAGAGACGATCGATGAATTGCAGGCGGCGCTAGTGGCGGACGGCACCGGCCGCGAAGACAAATCGCATCACGAGATGCCGGGCTATAGCTGGAAAGCGTGCTGTGTGTTTGATTATAAAGGAGCTTTCAAATTCCTGAATCAGCAGGCGCTGGTCAAACCGGTGCCTGCGACATATACGATCCAGGAAGGTGATACGTTTTGGAATATCGCGAATAATATGGACGGCATCCGGGTGGCGGATTTGGAGGCGGCGAATCCGGGCGTCGACAGTCGCGCTTTGCAAATTGGGCAGGTCATTAAGCTGGGGGAGGCAAAAGAGGCCGCTTCAAAAGAAGAAGCTGCTGAAGCGATTCCGGACCGGCAAATCGCCATGAAGGAATTTGTTTTATTGCCGAAAACGGCGAAGACATGGAAGACCTACCGGCTGGACGTAGCGCCGGTTTCGAAGAACAGCGACTGGAGTTTGACGCCGGCAAAGTTTGGAGGACTGGAATATGAGATACTGGGCTATCCGCAAGCGCATATTGCGACGATTGAAACGGGCAGAGGCTATCGGAATATTTACGTTGCGCCGTCGACCGGTGCCAAGATTTTCATGAAATAAAGGATGGAAAGCAGAATGGGGAATGTTTAATAAAAAATTTGCATTTAAATAAAAGTGAAGGTCATTTTTTTATTGGTATTTTTTTAAAAAACCGTATACAGGGTCTTTTTAATTTAATATAATGGTAAAAAGTAGAAAAATTAAAGGCTTTTATATTCATCTGACGATTTGGTTCATAACGCCTGTCATAACGAAAAATTTATTACGACACAAGTTGTAAATATAACTGAAAAGTCAGGAGAAGTATTAAGGATTCATAAAGACAGCAGGATAGGTGTCCCCAATAGTGTTTTAAAAAGACTATAGGAATACATTGAAATGGATACAAAGAAATTAAAAGATAGTATCAAAAATTAAAGACAGACTGGGGAAATTAAAATGACGAACATTGCTGTGAAACAAGGATTATCTACGCAAGAGTTGACAATGGTTCAATCGGAAATGATGAACAAGCAAAAATCGAAAGGAATTGCATACGCACTATGGTTCTTCCTTGGTGGTTTGGGTGGACACCGTTATTATGCGGGGGATGTTGGAATTGGAATTGCAATGACATTGACGCTTGGCGGTTTAGGTATTTGGGCATTTATTGACGTTTTCTTTATCGGAAAAGCCATTGAGAATAAGAACGAAAAAATTGAACGAGATATTATTAGTAATGTAAAACGTTACTCATCAGCAGCTTAAGGAAGAGCTAAAGCCCTTAACCTGAACACAAACCAAAATGGGATCACTTTTTTAAAGTGGCTCCCGTTTTGGTTTTTTTTGGCCCCTAATATCCTGTACGTACTTACTCTATAAACAAACTCAAAAAGCTCTTACAATTAACCGCTGAAGAATTTGCTTCAGCTTTTTATTTACTAGAAAGGATTGTCGCTGTGAAAAAGGTGGTATAGAATAAGAACAAATGTTCTTATTTTTACAGGAGGTGGTCGCAGTGAAGAAGATGAACAAAGAGTTCAAGATGCAGGGCGATATCAAGGACCGGGGGAATATCAAATGGCAGGGGCTGATGCTGCCGGAACATATCCAGATGCTGCGCGAATGGTACGCGGAAGATGAGCAGGTGCCGAAACCGGACCTTGATGAGTTCGACCTTCAGCTAATCCAGGAAGAACTCGATATTGCATTGAAGCGGAAATGTGAAGTGCTGATCGAGACTTGGCGGGACAAGCAGCTGTTCAAGCATCGCGGGGTCATCGAGCGCATCGATGTGGCGCACCGTGAACTCGTTTATGAAAGTCCGTTCGGGATGGAGCGGCTGGTGCTTGATGAGATTGTGGGGGTTACGTTAATCGACTAGGAGGGCTGCCTGTGGGGCGGTCTTTTTTAATGGGGAATTTTAAAGCGGTGATGTCTGTTTGTACTCAATTGACTGTCCCTGACGCTTCCTGTATATTGAAAAAGTAATTAATTGTCAGAAAAATTAAATAGATTTTTTTATTGTCAAGGAGGGCCGCCATGTACGAAAAGATAATTGAGCCCCGGGTGTCCGAAACGGACGGAGTGGGGCATATCAACAATACGACTGTGCCGGTGTGGTTCGAAGCGGCGCGGAATGAGATTTTCAAGCTGTTCACGCCGGATCATTCATTTAAAAATTGGAAGATGATCATCTTGAATATGAATGTGGCGTATAAGAGCCAGATCTATTTCGGTCACGATGTGCTGGTCAAAACCTGGGTGAGCCGCATCGGCAATTCGAGTTTGGAGCTGTATGAAGAGATTTGGCAAAATGATATTTTATGCGCGGAAGGCAAGGTTACGTATGTGAATTTCAATCTGGAGGTGCAGAAAGCGGAGCGGATTCCGGATTCGATCCGGGAAGAGCTTGATAAGCATTTATTACATAATGAAACGAATGAAGAAGGATAAGCTTTATTTACAAAGAGAGGGGAATCGGCATGACGAAGAATTTTGAAGGACGCACGGCATTGGTTACAGGAGGGAGCAGAGGGATTGGCAGGCAAATCGCTGAACGTTTTGCGGAAGAAGGGGCAAATGTCGCGATTATCGATATCAACGAGGAAGCGCTGGCCGCTGCTAAAGATGAGTTGGAGGCAAAAGGCTATTCCGTTTATGTGAAAGTGGCGAGTGTCACAGAAAAAGAGCAAGTGGAAGGGGCGGTGGAGGAAGTGAATGGGCATTTCGGTTCCATCGATATCCTCGTGAATAATGCAGGTGTCATCCGGGATAATATGCTGTTCAAGATGACGGATGAAGACTGGCTGACGGTCATGGATGTGCATTTGAAAGGCGCCTTTTATGCGACACGTGCAGTACAGAAATACATGATTGATAAGAAATACGGAAGAATCATCAATATTTCTTCCACTTCGGCACTGGGCAATAGAGGGCAGGCGAATTATGCGACTGCCAAGGCGGGGCTTCAAGGCTTCACGAAGACACTGGCGATTGAACTTGGCAAGTTCGGGGTGACGGCGAATGCTGTGGCGCCGGGCTTTATCGAAACGGATATGACGAAAGCGACGGCTGAGCGCATGGGCGTGCCGTTTGACGGCTTCGTCGAAGCGAATGTGGCGATGATTCCTGTCGGGAGAAGCGGCAAGCCGGAAGATATCGCGAATGCCGTAGCGTTTTTCGCAGATGAACGTTCTTCTTTTGTATCCGGACAGGTGTTGTATGTCGCAGGCGGACCGAGAAACTGAGGGAGGGGATGCGTAAATGCTGAAAGAGATGATCGGCAGGAAATCCGAGAAAACGAAAAATGTAATTGAACGGGGTGCGGTTAAGAAATTTGCAGAAGCGATAGGGGATGCTTCACCGCTGTTCACTGATGAAGAGGCGGGGAAGCAGTCTGTTTACGGCAGAAATATTGCGCCTCCCACGTTCCCGGTTACTTTCGACAGCGGTTCGATTCCGGGACTGAACTTGCCACCGAAAGGATTAATTCACGGCGAGCAGAATTATGTTTATACCCGTCCGCTGTTTGTGGGAGAAGAAGTCCATTGCTGGGTCGAAGTGAAAGAGTATTATGAGCGGACCGGCAGTTTCGGGAAGATGGGCTTTCTGATCCTGACCCGTTACGGGGAAGACGGCGAGCAGCAGCTGCTTTTTACGGAGGAGCGGATTGTGATCATCAATGAGGCTGCCCGGAAGGAGATGGAGAAATGAGCGGAATCGCACAGTTGGAAGTGGGAGAAGCGCTGCCTGCAATTGGGTTGGAGCCGGTATCGCGTTTGGATTTGATCAAGTATGCAGGGGCTTCCGGGGATTTCAATCCTATACACACGATTGACGAGGAAGCGGAACGCGCGGGACTTCCGGGCATTATTGCACACGGCATGTGGACGATGGGGAATCTGGCGAAACTGTTCACTCCTTATTTGGGGGAAGGTTTTATTGAGACCTATTCGATCCGGTTTAAAGGAATGGTGTTTCTGGGAGATGTCGTCTCGTTAAAGGCAAGATTGAAAGAGAAGGACAGTGAAAAGCAGATTTTTGATGTTGAAGCTGTCAATCAGGACGGGAAAAAAGTGCTGTCCGGCAGTCTGGCTTTTGCTGTACTGAAAAACCAGCCGCCAGCTGCCGAAAGGAGTCCATCGCATGGCCTCTAAAATCACCTTCACGCCCCTCAGCTACACGGGCTGGGGAGCGCTCAATCATTTGATGGATGAAGTGGAACGGTTTGGTGCGAAAAAAGTGCTTGTCGTGACGGATCCGTTATTGGAGAAACTGGGGATTACAGATAAGGTTACAGAGCCGCTCGTGGCAGCTGGAATACAGGCTGAACTTTATACGGAAGTTGTGCCGGAGCCTCCGCTTGAAGTGGGGGAAAAATTGGTGCGTTTTACGCGGGAGCGGGAATTCGATCTGGTTATCGGACTGGGCGGGGGGAGCGCGCTCGATTTGGCGAAGCTTGCCGGGGTTCTGGCAACGCATGAAGGTGATGTGGCGGATTATTTGAACCTGACGGGTACACGTTCGCTGACCCATAAAGGGCTGCCGAAAATTTTAATACCGACGACTTCCGGCACGGGCTCGGAAGTGACGAATATTGCGGTCCTTTCCCTGGCAACGACGAAAGACGTCGTGACGCACGATTATTTATTGCCTGATGCGGCCATCGTCGATCCGGCGCTGACGGTGTCATTGCCTCCTAAAGTGACGGCCGCTACCGGAATCGATGCATTGACGCACGCCATCGAGGCGTATGTTTCCGTGAACGCCAATCCGGTTACGGACGGGCTGGCGCTGCAGGCGGTCCGGCTGATCAGCGGTTCCATCCGTACGGCGGTTACGGATGGCGGCAATAAGGAAGCGCGTTCTGATATGAGCTATGGGAGTTTTCTTGCCGGTCTGGCCTTTTTCAACGCAGGCGTAGCTGGCGTCCATGCGCTGGCTTATCCGCTTGGCGGGCAGTTCCATATTTCCCACGGCGAATCAAATGCTGTGCTGCTGCCTTATGTGATGGGCTATATCCGTCCGAGCTGCGAAAAGCGGATGCGCGACATCTACGAAGCGATGGGCTTTACATTGTCGGAACAGCATAATGGAGATGATTCCCTGAAATGTGTGGAAGAACTGAAGCGTCTCATCGCGGATGTAGACATTCCGCTGTCACTGCAGGAGTTTGGCATCACCGAAAGAGCGCTGGAAAACCTGACCGAAGATGCGGTCAAACAACAGCGCCTGCTGGCAAGAAGCCCGATGCAATTGGAGCGGGACGATATCTATGCGATTTACCGGAATGCTTATGAAGGTGTAGTAAGAGAGAAAAGGTAAATGAGTAAAAGGAGTGCACATTGAATTTGTGCACTCCTTTTTCTTTTGCAGAAAACGGGTGATGGCTCGAATTAATATGAACATTGATATTTTTTGCTGAACGCCGGAATAAATCGCTGAGCGCCCGATTAATTTCCTGAACGCCGGAATAAATCGCTGAACGCCTGATTAGTTTCCTGAGCGTCGATATCACCTGATATTTAGGCATTAGGATGAGAAAAACAGCGTATAAAACTGAAATTAGCCTCTTTAAGGAGACGATTTCTTCAAATATTAAGATCAAAAGCTAAATGGCTGCTTTTCGCGAGCGAAAAGCGAAAAAGGAGTGCATAGCAATTTTGTGCACTCCTTTTTTTGCTTGAAGAGAATTCATTTTCAAAAACGCTAGTTTTTATTTCTCAGCAAATCCCTGTTCCTCAATAGCACCAGCACCGGACCGATAATCGGCACCCACGCCAATCCTTTGGACCTGGCGTCCGGATAAAACCGTTGGACGGTGTAGATGGACAAGCCGTAGAGCACCAGCCAGTCGACGGTCATGACTGACACAAGACTTGAGGCGAAGAAATAATCGACGTAATCGGCAAACGAGAATCCCTGCAGCAGCGTCAGCCAATTAATGGTCCACATGATGATGAGGACGATGAGCCAGTAGCGGGAGCGGAGGAAACGGACGAGCCAGCGCGGCGTGCGCAGTTTTTTGTCGGACGGGCGGATGCCGAATGCGTAATACGGAAGCAGCGAGAATGCGCCGATGCCAAATGACAGCAGGGCGAACGGCCACGCCGGCCAGCGCTGTTTATCGTTGAGCAACAGAATCGTCAGAAAGACCATCGGAAAAATGCCGAGTGAATTGAACACGGCAAAGACGAGGGGGTCGATTTCACCGATATTGCCGTTGAACAGTTTCGGGAAAATCGGGTTGTTGGCGCCGGTGCCGGGTGCCAGGTAACGGGCATAGACGATCAGCAGCAGCCAGATGATTAAGAAAATCATTTCTTCACCTCGTTTCTTTTTCTATACCCGTCGAAGAAGTAAGTTAGTCTGACGGCACACGGGTCTGCTTATAAATAGAGGGGGATTTTTGTGTATGTGTATTAGCTGAGTAACCCTGTTGCCTTTTTATGATAGGTATTTAGAATCTTCTAGAAATATTTATTAATATGAATAAAGGACTATTTAGTTTCCATAAAAACGGTTATAATAAAAAGCACATAAAGCGTCATTACACAAAATGCTTTTGATATTGAGGAGGACAGGCTTTGTTAAGGAAATCCCTTGTTCCTATAGCGATTCTTTTAGCGGTGATCGGTTTGTTTTGCGGCTGGGTATATTCATTCAAAGAAGATCAGTTGATGATTTCGACGGGAGTGAATGTTCTTCAGATTTTTGCTGGGACAATTAGCTTTGCTTGGCTGTTTCAGGCATTTCAGGCTGCTGAGAAGCAGGAAAAACCATTTTGGCTGCTTTTGCAGGCAGGTGTGGTTTTATATACCACTTCCATTTTGATGTGGCTGTATATTCAGCTGGCCGGAGAAACTCAAGGTTTGGTTATTCTATTTTCTGCAGTCGGACTCACTGCTTATCTGTTGTTTCTTTGTGCCCTCATTTTCAAAATCCGTAAAATGAGCAGCGAATCATCAGGGCCTTCCTATCTTTTTAATATATTGATTTTTGTTATTATTGTAGCTTCCATCAGCTTTCACTACCTGATTAGTCCGACACTGGAATCTTCTGGAGAAGCATGGTGGACAGACATGATGACTGTCAGTTATGCCGTTGTGGATTTGACGATTCTATTTGTGATTATTATTCTGTATTTCCTGATCCGAAAGAATAAAAAACAGCAAGTGCTGCTGTTTCTGGGTCTGGGTTTGTTAATCCAGATTACAGCGGATGTCTTTTATAGCTACGGTTCGGTGAGCGGAAGCTATCAAACAGGCCACTTTGCTGATTTGATGTGGCTGTCAGCAACCTTATTCATCGGCTTCACCGGTTATTATACGAAATTTAATGATAGAAGCAGCGTTTGGATTTTTAGAAATCCGGTCGAAGACAAGGATGCTGCTTTTCCTTTTGCCAGTATCACCGTTTTCATCATTTTGGTAATCCATAGTTATCACTATGCGTTCAATGCATTAAGTTTGGGTTTTTTGATAACGTTTATACTGGTTGTGGGGCGGCAATTGCAGCTGCTCCGGAAAAATCAGCAATTGGTGGCGCAATACCGGTACTTGGCTTATCACGATCCGTTGACGGATTTGCGCAATAGAAGCAGTTTTACTGAAGAAATTGAAAATCTGCTTGCTGATTATCCGGACAAACAATATGCTCTTTTGCTGATTGATCTTGACCAGTTTAAATTGGTCAATGACACACTGGGCCACCACATCGGTGATTTGGTGCTGGTGGAAACGGCAAAACGCCTGGAGATGGCCATGGAAGAAAATATGCTCCTTTTCCGCTTGGGGGAGATGAGTTTATCGTTGCCATCCTGGATGCTACCGATGAAAAATGTGTACAAGTCGCCAATGGAATCCTGGGCCGCTTCCGCGAATCATTGACTGTAGAGGGATATGAAGTCCACATTACGCCGAGCATTGGCATCAGCAAATATCCTGAACATGGAAGTACGCTGGAAGACTTAATGAAAGATGCTGATGCGGCGATGTACCTTTCGAAGGAAAATGGCAAGAACGGCTACAGCTTTTTCAATGTAGAGCTGAGCGAGGAAAAATCACGAAAAATGATGATTGAAAATGCTTTGAAAAAAGCTGTTCAAAAGAATCAGTTTGTCCTTTATTACCAGCCGAAAGTGGAACTCCGGACGAATAAGATTATTGGAATGGAAGCGCTGCTGCGCTGGCAGCATCCTGAACTCGGCTGGATTTCCCCAGTCGAATTCATACCGGTCGCGGAAGAAACCGGCCAGATTGTGTCGATCGGTGAATGGGTGCTCGAGGAAGCGTGCCGCCAGAACAAACAATGGCAGGATGCAGGTTATTCTCCGCTGAATGTCTCAGTCAACGTATCGGTTCTCCAGTTCAAACACGGCAAATTCCTTGAGACGGTTCAGCAAGTTCTGGACAAAACTGCTCTTGATACGCAGTATCTGGAACTGGAAATCACTGAAAGCATCATGCAGAACATCAAGGAAAGTAAAAAGATATTGGAAAGCCTGCAGCAGTTGGGCATTAAAATATCCATCGACGACTTTGGAACGGGCTATTCTTCTTTACATGTGCTGCAGAAGCTGCCGATCGATACCTTGAAAATCGACAAATCCTTTGTTGACGAACTGGATCTTGACGCCAGTAATACGATGGTCAAAGCCATCATCGATCTCGGTTTGAACCTGAACATGACGCTAGTTGCCGAAGGGATCGAATCCGAAAACCAGATGAGGGTCCTCATCGAACACGGCTGCACCATCGGCCAGGGCTATCTGTTCTCGAAACCGGTTGCGCCGGAAGATTTCGAAGAACTGATGAAAGTCACCGAATTGCTGAAGGGAAAAATCGCACAGAGCAATATGCGCTGACCCACTGCTTTCAAGAAGACCTTTCGGACATTGTGATGAAGATGACCACCCCCGAAAATTAAATTTTTATACAGCTAATTGGCTGGCATGCGTCCGGGATTGTACTGGACTCATGCCAGCTTTTTTTTACTAAGCGTTTGTTCTGCCAGTAGTATATATAACGCTCGATTCAACATGGAATCAGGTTTAACAGTGACTGCAGCCAAATGTGTTTCACGATTCTTCGTATCCCGAAGATTATAGGTCATTTGACTTTAATCCCTTATATTGTAAATGTGAGAAAAGTTCTATATTTCTGTCATAATAACGGTTATACTTATTTTTACTAAGAAAAGCTTTTAAAACTTAGTATTTCGCTTAGTAAAATAGCGTTCTTGAGAGAAGGAATGCAAAGGTAATTTGGCAGAAGTAATAGAGAACTGCATAAACGATATAATTTTGACACCTAGGGGGAACAACTTTGTTAAAACAGATTTTATTTCCCGTTTCAATTCTTTCACTGGCAATCTTTTTATTTTATAGCTGGACGCTGTCGTTTCACGGCAATCCGTGGCTGATCACGGTGGGGACGAATATGCTTCAAATTCTCATTGGAGTAATTAGTTTTATCTGGCTATTCCAGGCTTATCGTGTTGCTGGTCCCAAGCAAAAACTCTTTTGGTTGCTTTTTCAAATAGGTTTGCTCTTCTATACGAGCGGCAATTTGATCTGGGTCTACCTTCAATTCAGCCAAGGGATACAGGATTCGACTATTCATTCTTCTGTGGTGTGGCTGACTTCCTATTTAATATTCCTTGCCGCATTAATTTCCAAGATTCGGGAAATGAGCAAGGGGTTTGGAGGGAATTCTTATATTTTCAACGTTGCCGTTTTCATGGTTACAGCCGCTTCAATCAGTTTTCATTACCTGATAAAGCCGGTGTTGGAAATGTCGGATGATTCATGGCTTATTACGTTGACAGCCCTTATTTATCCGGTAGCCGATTTGACAATTCTATTGGTTGTTATTATTTTGTATTACCTGATTCGAAAGAATAAGCAGCAAAATGTGCTGCTGTTTCTAATTACCGGATTTTTCATTCAGGTTCCAGCTGATTTCCTGTATGTCTATCTGTCTATTAAGGGAAGCTATCAGCCGGGTCACTTGGTTGATATCGCATGGCTCTTGTCGATTTTGCTTATCGGCTTGTCAGGTTATTATGCAAAATCAAATACGAACAGCAAGGTCTGGAATCATAAAAGACCTGAGAAGAATAATGACGCCGCTTATCCGTATTTAAGCATTCTTATTCTTCTCGTCCTGGTCGTCTATAGTTACCAAGACGAATTTAATGGCTTGAGTATGGGCTTACTGATTACATTCTTTTTGGTTCTTGGCCGGCAGATGCAGGTGCTTCGGAAAAACCGGCAGTTGGTGGAGCAGTACAGGTATTTGGCTTATCATGACCAACTTACGGACTTGCGCAACAGAAGCAGTTTCAAAGAGGAAATTGAAAATCTGCTTGCTGACTATCCAACAAAGCAGATGGCTCTTTTATTGATTGATCTGGATCAGTTTAAAGTGGTGAACGATACGCTCGGCCACCACATTGGTGACCAGGTGCTGATCAAGACTGCCGAACGGCTGCAGACGGCGATGGAAAAGAACATGATGCTGTTCCGCCTTGGAGGGGATGAGTTCATCATCGTCATTCTGGATGCGACCGATGAAAAATGTGAAGCTGTCGCCAATAAACTCCTGGATCTCTTTCATAAATCGCTGGATGTTGATGAATTTGAAGTTCATATCACACCGAGCATCGGCATCAGCAGATATCCCGAACACGGCCATAGACCGGAAGACTTGATGAAAAATGCAGATGCGGCGATGTACCTGTCAAAAGAAAATGGCAAAAATGGCTACAGTTTCTTCAATGTGGAGTTGAGCCAGGAAAAGGTTCGCAAGATGACTATTGAAAATGCTTTGAAAAAAGCAATCCGGAAGGATCAGTTTGTTCTTTATTACCAGCCGAAAGTGGTGCTCGGGACCAAGAAGATAATTGGGATGGAAGCATTGCTTCGCTGGCAGCATCCGGAACTTGGCTGGATTTCCCCGGTCGAATTCATACCGGTTGCAGAAGAAACAGGGCAAATCGTCTCCATCGGAGAATGGGTGCTGGAAGAAGCATGTCGCCAGAACAAACGGTGGCAAGATGCGGGTTATCCTCCGCTGACCGTCTCGGTCAACGTATCGGTGCTCCAGTTCAAGCACGGCAAATTCCTTGAGACGGTCGAGCAGGTTCTGGAGAAAACGGGGCTTGATACACGCTATCTGGAGCTGGAGATAACCGAGAGCATTATGCAGAATATCAAAGAAAGCAAAAGGATTCTTATAAGCCTCCAGCAGATGGGGATTAAAATATCCATTGATGATTTCGGAACCGGTTATTCTTCTTTGAATGTGCTGCAGAAATTGCCGATTGATACCCTGAAAATCGATAAGTCGTTCATAGATGAATTGGATGTTGACGCCATGAACCCTATGGTCAAAGCCATCATCGATCTCGGCTTGAATCTGGATATGACCCTTGTTGCCGAAGGGATTGAATCCGAAAACCAGATGAAAGTCCTCATTGAACATGGCTGCACCATCGGCCAGGGCTATCTGTTTTCGAAACCGGTTGCACCGGAAGATTTCGAAGAGCTGATGCAAATTCCAGAATTGATGGCAGATAAAATTGAACAGGGCACTGCGCGCTGACCCACTGCTACCAAAAAGACCTTCCCATTCTGATGAATGGGAAGGTCTTTTTCTGTTTGGGAAATGTTAATGTCGCTATTACTCTTACTCCGCGGTGGCTTTCTCCGACTCATTCAAATCGACATCAACAGAAGAAACATAATAGCGTTTCGTATCATTTGCTTCAATTTCCACTTTCTTGCGATCAAACAGTGAGACTGTCGCGATCTTTGTCATTTCACCGGTCTCGATATCTTCCTCATAGATGCGATAACCGATGATGGCTTCATCCCGTACAGCATGCCAGGAAAGATTGAACGAAGTCGCCGTGACATTCGTCGGCGCTTCCGGCTGCTTGTTCTGGACGTTTGAATCGGAAATCAGTTTCGCAGTGACGACAAGGCGTTCTTCGTGGGAGCCGGTATCCCGGTTAAAGGTTCCTGTACAGGTGATCAAATTGATCATCCGGCTGTCGGAAGGGCCGAAGATTTCCTCAATCGGCGCTTCGTCGGTCGGATAACTGGTTTTTCCTTGTATTTCATAAATCATTTCACGGCCATCTTTATCTGTGACGACGACTTTTTCGCCCGCTTCGACTTTCTTAAGATGATAGAAAATCGCCGGTCCGGTATAGCTATCGACATGTCCCGCGAGAACGGCGTGGCCTTTAGCGCCAACTTTAAAGCCGGGTTCAAACCAGCCGACCTGATTGATGTCTTCAGGTACGCCCATTTCACCGTTCTCGAGGATGCCGGTCGCTTCGATGGCTGCGTCCACACCGATGGATGGGATGGCGACTCGTGCCGGCACCATGCCCTGGATGCTTTGCTGGCGCTGCTGCTGCAATTCCTGTAATTTCTCGCGTTGTGCAGGCTTAATCGGGAACTCGGCAATCTTATCAACGTCTTCACCGGATGCCAGCAGCTCAGCCGGCGCTTCTTCAGTCACTTCAGGAAGGTCGAGCTGAGCGATGTCTTCTTCAAATGTCGGTTCATCTGCAATAGGCTTCAGGATAACGAAGAGTACCCCGCACAGAATCACGGCTGTTGCCATTGTCCAAAATTGTCTCATCGCCCATGCTCCTTTCCTTATTGGTTATTGCTGTTTTCTCTGACGATACGTCACTGTTCCGGCTGCCAATAGGATCAGCGTACTCATTGCCACCCAGATCATCATTGTGTTTGATTGGTTAGCTGAACCGCCAAGGCCTGTAGCAGGCATTTTGTCCGGAACAGCAGTTTCAAATTTCTCAGGGAACTGGTCGACAATTGCGCCGCTCAAGCCTTTGCCGATAGCAAAAACGATTGTGTAGCCTTCACGGTATGTGTCGTAAGATGTTTCGAAATCTCCAGCTGCATATTGGCTGAATGTGTCAACAACAGTTTGTTCATTTGCTGCAATATTAGCGGTCGTTTCTTCCTGCGGCAAACGTTCTTCTGTTGCACCACTCAGTAAAGCACCAAGATCTGCTGCAAATGTTTCGATCAATGCGGTTTGTGCTTGCTGGATTTCTTCTTCATTGCCGGCAGCTTGTGCAGTTGCCAATTCACTTTGCACGGAAATATGTTCGTTATTCCAAAGGCTGGCGAATTGTGTACCAGCATCTTCACCGTAGATTGAAACGATGGCTGTGCGGAATTCCTCAGTATTCTGATCCTGTGCCCAGTCGGCAAAATCAAAGTCTGCCGCTCCGTTATAGCCTTTTGCCATACTCAATTGAGCCAAAGCGAAATGCTCTGCTGCAATGCGGCTGACCGTTGAACGGAAATCACCGGCTGCTGTGTTCGGGTCTGTAAATTTATCCGGGAACTGTGCAGCGATTGCACCACTGATGGCACCGCCTGCTCCGAAAATCTGTTTGAAGCCTTCAAGGTAAGAAGTGTAAGAAGCTTCGTAATCACCGGCTACATACAGGTCAAATGTATTTTGCACAAAATCTTCATGTGCACGAAGTGCTGCGGTTGCACCGTCTTCCGGAAGATTGCCTTCAGTGGCAGTTCCGAGGAAAGCGCCCATTTCATCTACGAAAGACTGGATTTCAGCAAGCGCTTCTTCCTGTGCAGCTTCGTCGCCTTCTTTTACAGCCATCGCGTATTCGTCCGTGCCGGTATTATGCTTATCGAAAATTTCAGTGAAAGCGGCTCCGCCTTCTTCGCCGTAAACAGAAGCGATCACCGGCTCCATGTCTGCTGCGTTGGCATCAAGAGCGGCCATTGCTGCTTCGGCTGCCTCGTCACCGTCGTAAATTTTCATCATCGAATCGACTGCCAGTGCGTAATGCTCGGATAACAATGAATCCAATGTCGCCCGCAGCTCAACGCCGCTTGTTTCTGTTGGTGAACCTTCCTCTGCACTCACTGCCATTCCCATACCCGGAATCAATAATGCTGTACCCAAAATCGGGGCTAAAACTTTTCTGAATTTCATCCTCAACACTCCTTTGTTTTTGGTTTCTTACATGTATAACGGAGGGAGTTGGGATTTAGATCAGTTTTTTAGTGGGAAAATTTTAGTTATACTTTGAATACTCAAGCGCATTGGCATAAGAGTTCTCAGAAATATGTAGCAAAACAGCGAAGGAATGACTGAATGTTGTCCGGTCATTCCTTCGCTGCGGTTCAGGGAGACTATAGATCCCGCTGTAAACGAAAAATAAGTTATTAACTTTAAACGCTACATCGTTTGTAAAGCGGTTATCTACTTTCATGAACGCTCACCTCTACTTAGAATATATGAAGAAGCAGCAGTCTGATTTGTATTTGAGAAAAAAGGAAACAGTTTGCCCGTGCATTTTGTCGGTTCTGGAGAAGTTTGTCATTTAATAGAATTTATCGCCAGTACGCTTACTTCAAATAAATCTTGTTGTGAATAATAGCTTCCATTATTGCTGGTCTAACCACAGCTGGGTATATTCGATAAACTTTTTGGTTGCTGGAGAAAGGTTCTTGAAGGAGACAGCTGTAATGCCTATTGAGCGATAATAATCTCCCTCCAGACTACAAACGCGAATGTTTTCCGGAAGACGATATAACGCCATTTCTGGAAGAATACTAATGCCCATTCCATTTTCAACCATAGAGAAAATAGCCTGATCGTCTGCCAATTCAAATTTGACATTAGGAACAATACTCCAATCTTTGAATATTCGTCTTATGTCGCTATCACAGCCTTCTCGTGGCATAATAATCTCTTGTGTTTTGATTTGGTCCATACTAATCTCATCCAAGTCGGCGAGAGGATGCGTGTCCGGAAGAATACAAAGCATCCGATCTTTTTTCAAAGGAATGACTTCTAATGAATTGGAAATAGGCAAAGACGAAAACCCAAAATCAACAGCGCCGGTTAATACCCAATGTTCAACTTCATCATAATCCCCTTCAAGCAACTTGATTTCTATGGAAGGATGGAGTTCGTGAAAGTAGTTCATAATTTTAGGAAGCCATTGAATGGATACACTTGAAAACGTCCCAATCCGTATGGTCCCGACCTCTAACTCATTAATATTGGCTATTTTCCGCGTCATTTGTTCATTCCATTTTAAGATTTCACGGATATACTCCAAGGCGAGTTCTCCGTTGCTCGTCAGTTGAATCCCCGACCGACCTCTTGTCAGTATGGAAAATCCCCATTCTGATTCCAGGCTGCTCAAGGCATGACTGACAGCCGACTGAGTTAACCCAAGTTTTAGCGAAGCTTCGACAAGGCTTCCTGATTCCACAACGGCATTAAAAATTTCAAATTTTGCCAGTGACATATTATCTCCTCTGATGAATGAATGTTTTTCACCTAATCAGTTAAAAACATTCATTTTTTTAATTCAAACTTTACACGTATACTAGAAAGTAAGCAATAATATTTTATTAAAAGAGATAACTAAAATAGCCGGAAAAGCAGGTAGGATAAGGGAGTTCACATATCATGAAAACAGAACAGTCCATTCAAACTTATATAGATTCGCCAGATAAACTAAAAAAACTCTATCGGCGTGTTATTTTCATTGCCAGTCTCTCCCAAATATTTGGAGGTGCAGGCTTAGCTGCCGGAATTACAGTGGGGGCTTTGCTGGCTCAGGAAATGTTGGGGACAGCAGCCTACGCAGGACTGCCAACGGCTTTGTTTACATTAGGCTCTGCAGGAGCGGCCTTCTTGGTCGGTCGGCTCTCACAGCGTTATGGCCGTCGGCTGGGCCTCACAACCGGCTTTTTCCTTGGAGGAATAGGGGGGCTTGGGGTTGTGTTGGCAGCGATATTGAACAGCATTCCACTCTTATTTATTTCGTTATTGGTTTACGGTGCGGGTACAGCGACCAACCTGCAAGCCCGTTATGCCGGAACGGATTTGGCCAGCAAAAACCAGCGTGCCAAGGCGGTCAGCATTATTATGGTGTCTGCTACATTCGGGGCATTTGCCGGTCCGAACATGGTCGATATCATGGGAGAGTATGCTCTTTCTATTGGAATCCCGGCACTTGCCGGTCCATTCCTTCTATCCGGCACCGCATTTATGCTAGCGGGGCTGGTTATATTCCTGCTGCTTCGTCCGGATCCATTTCTGATTTCCGTTGCACTGGAAGCATACAACAAGAAGCAAAGACAGAGTGAGACGATTGGGGATTCAGTTGTCACCAATAAAAGAGGAATTGCGGCAGGGGCTGCCGTCATGGTGCTGACTCAAATGATCATGATTGCCGTCATGACCATGACACCTGTGCATATGGGACACCATGGCCATGACCTTGGAAACATCGGACTGGTGATCGGTGTTCATATCGGTTCCATGTATCTTCCTTCGCTCTTTACAGGAATTCTTGTGGACAAATACGGCGCTACTTTTATGTCGGTAGCTACCGGTGTGACACTGGTACTGGCAAGTGCGTTAGCAGCTTTTGCACCTGGGGGTTCGTTGCTCACTCTTACAATCGCACTGGCATTGCTTGGAATCGGCTGGAATTTCGGATTGATCAGTGGAACGACAAAAGTGGTCGACTCAACCCAACCATCGCAAAGGGCCAAAACCCAAGGGAAGGTTGATGTATTCATTGCGTTATCGGGTGCATCCGGTGGAGCCATGTCGGGAATGGTCATGGCAGGATTTAGCTACGCCACGCTGTCCTTGGCTGGGGGATTCCTTTCGCTTCTGTTGATTGCAATCATGTTGTGGGCTGAAAAAGGCGCGAAAAGAAAATCCGAAAAGGCATCCATTTAAGCGGAAGACATAACGCTTCGATTGGCGGGATAATAGCTGAGAAAAAATCTTGATTCATACTTATTCTGCACATCATGACGTTATTGGAAGTTTCAAAGTAAGAGCAGGTACTTTCTATAATGTATTTGTTTTAAAACAATTTTATTTTCAGATTGTAAAAAATGGTCTTAATATAGGTGGCTTACTGAGTTTATTTTTGAACAGTTTTGTTATTAACAAACACCATCGACAAGCTAGCAGGTTTTATGGAATATCCTTTAACAGAACATTCTTCTGTATAAGGAAGCGACACGGAATTTATTGCAAAACTGATCTAAATCCGCCTTTTGCACGTTAGATAGATAAGCTTATAAAAATAAAACCGGCACAGACTTTCTCCATCCCGTCCGGTTATAGTAAGCTAGTACTACGACACACGAATAAAAGGAGAACATCGATGGAGAAAAGTTCCGATACGCTGCTTTACTCGCGCATCCGCGAAAAAGACAAAGATGCGCTGGAATATTTGTATGACCGGTACGAAAAGATCCTATTCTCGTTTCTCTATAAAATGACCCAGGACCGCGATTTGGCGGAAGAGGCGCTGCAGGAAGTGTTCATCAAAATCTGGCGGGGCGTCGGCGAATACGATGACAGCAAAGGAAAGTTCGCTTCCTGGCTGTTCCGGATGGCGCAGAATTCCGCGATCGACCTGATCCGGAAACGGAAGAAGCCGACCGTGCCGCTGGATGAAGTCGCCGAAATGCCGAGCGGCGAATCCAGTGTCGAACAGACGGCTGAATGGCAGGAAGAAAAAGAGCACATTCAGGCAGCTGTTTCACAATTATCAGCCGAACAGCAGGAGATGATCCAGTTGTTTTATTTTAAAGGCCATACACACGAAAAAATCGCCGAATTATGTGGACTGCCACTCGGAACCGTCAAGAGCAGGATCCGGCTGGCGCTCAGTAAGCTAAAGAAAACACTGCACGGGATGCAGGAAAGGGGGGCTATCGATGAATAACGAACACTGCGATCAATTGGTCGACTATCTGAGCGGGACATTATCCGATGAAGAAACTCGCCAATTCGAAGAACATCTGAAGACATGTGACGAATGTCGCGAAATCGCGGACGCAACCGGACAGCTCCCTTATCTTTCAGACCCTGCAGAACCACCTGCGGGAATGAAATCACGGATCCTGTCGAACGTTTTCGCGGAAGAGGAAGACACAGCGGTTGAAGGGACGGAAAGAGTCAGTCCTACTATTAAAGATGAAAAACAGGTAGAGGACGAACTTCCGAAAGTAGTGCCGATAACCGACCGCAAGAGAAAACGGGTCTGGTGGACACCGGTGATCGCCGCTGTGCTGCTGCTTTCATTGCTCGGCAACGCTTATGCGTTCATGCAATTGCAGCAGGAGCAGGCGGTACCAGAACCGGAACCGCCACCGAGCCAGCCGGAGACAGCGTTCCAGTCGGTTGACCTGCAGCCGAGCGAAGGCTTTGACGGCGACGCAACAGCGGCAGTGATCGAAGAAGAAAACGGCGCGCTCAATCTGGTCGTTACGGCAGAACAGCTTGCCGCACTTGAAGGCGACCAGGTCTATCAGGTCTGGCTCATCGAAGGCGACAACCCGATTCCAGCCGGCGCATTTACGACTAATGCAAACGGCGAAGGCGCAACTTACTTCAATATCGACAATAACACCGAAGAATGGGATACCATCGCGATTACCTTAGAACCGCAGCCTGGCAACGAATTGCCGCAGGGTGAAGTGGTACTGAGTGCGGGGATATAAATTTTAAAGAATGCCGGCTGCCGAGTGCAGCCGGTTTTTTTGATGGGCGGGGTTATAGAAGTGGCGAGGGGGGATTTGGGCGTGAGATTGTCTGAACGTTGATATATCCCGCTGAACGTCGATATAATTTCCTGAACGCAGATATAATTCTCTGAACGTTGATATAATTTCTTGAACGCAGATAAACACCATTAACCGCAGAATATCTTCTCCCACACTTCCAGATCGATCAGATTTTATGTAAATAAAACCCGAAACCTCCAAAAGGCAAGCCGTTTTACAAAGAAATCATCTGAAATGAGAAAAGCGCGACACAAATCCTCCTTTTTCCATCCGCTCTACCTCATCCCAGAATTTATTCGCATCAAACAAGCACTTTAAAGGAAATCACACGGCTTCAATCGAAACAGTAGAGGAGAGGCTGAAAGGAAAGATGAAGATGGAAGATCTGATTGTTCAAATTAAGGAACGCCTGCCGGCAATCGACAGCGGTGGCCGGCTTGTGATAGGCATAGATGGGATGAGCCGGTCGGGAAAGACGACGCTCACGGCGAAATTGGTGGAGCATTACAAAAGAGAAAATATACAGGCGATCAGTTTCCATCTCGATGATCTGATTGTCGAAAGGGAGCGGCGCTACGGGACCGGCGAAGAGGAATGGTATGAATATTACCAGCTGCAATGGGAAACGGATTGGCTGCGCGACCATTTTTTCACGCGGCTGAAAATTGCAGAAGAATTGACGCTGCCGTTTTACAACGGGGAGGCAGATCGGCGGGAGAACCGGAAAGTCGCGCTTCCTGAATTCTGCATCATCATTATCGAAGGTGTTTTTTTGCAAAGGCGCGAATGGCGCGGGTATTGCGATTATGTAATTTATATAGATAGTTCGAAACAGCAGCGTATTGAGCGGGAAGCTGCAATAGTACGACAAAATTTAGTGAAGTTCAAAAACCGCTACTGGAAAGCGGAAAATCATTATCTGAAGTCACAAAATCCGCAAAGCCACGCGGACATCATCGTTCGGAATTAGCGCAATAAAACACAAAAGGGGATAAAAAAGATGGAAACAACCGATAAGACAGCGCCGCTCGAAGCGGCGCGAAAGTTCATAGACAAACACTTTCCGGATTGCGAAGGGGCATTACTTGCCGGCAGCGCGGTGCGCGGGGAAGCAACCGCCACATCGGACCTGGACATTGTCGTGTTCGACAGCAAAGTACCCGCTTCCTATCGGAAATCACTGATTGCGTTCGACTGGCCGGTCGAAGTGTTCGTCCATAATCTGACATCATACCAAACTTTTTTCCGGGATGACGCGGAGCGGGCACGGCCATCGATGCCTCGCATGGTCGCCGAAGGTATCGTGCTGCAGGACAGGGGTATAATCGACGCCATTAAATTGGAGGCGCAAAACCTGTTGGCGAACGGTCCACGGGAATGGACGGCCGCGACTATCCGCACCAAACGATATTTCCTGACTGACACGCTCGATGACTTTATCGGCTGCAGTGAGCGCGCGGAAGGCATTTTCATCGCAGGCACTTTGGCTGAAGGCATGTCCGAGTTTGAATTGCGGACGCATGGCCGTTGGATTGGCGCTTCCAAATGGATCGTCCGGTCGTTGAAGGAATACGATAAGGAATTCGCGGCCTGCTTTGTGGAAGCATTTGACGATTATTACCGCCATGGCAATAAAGAAAAAGTCATCGAACTCGCAGACACGGTTTTGCAGCCGCATGGAGGAAGATTGTTTGAAGGGTTTTCGATGGGGAAAGAATAAGTTTAAACCACTTTAAAAAATGATAACCCTCCAGAAATTGAATTCCTGGAGGATGAATATCTTCTATATACAAAAATTTTTTAGTCGCGGGAATCCAGACTGATTCCGCTTGAAAACTCGATGGCCTGCTGCACGGTTGAAAAAGTCATCAAGGATTGGCGGTGCATCTGCATCCCTGAAATTTCGATGGCGGTTTTCGCATTGATACCCGTCACGTAAAGCTTGCCGCCCATCAAGCGGAGCACGTCCTGAATCATCAAAAGGCGGTGGATAAGGGAATTTTCTTCCCAGATGACGCCTGAAATATCGATGATGATATGCTGTACGGCTGTTTTCTGTACATACTGACTAAGTTTTTCCGTTAACACGGCAAAGCGCTCTTCATTCATCTTGCCGACCAGCGTTACTGCACCCAAATTATTATGAATGGTCAAAATCGGCAGCATCAAGTGGTTGATTTCATCTTCTTTCTCGATGAGCAGCAAACGCTGGCGCTCTTCAACAGAAACATCTGTCTGTGTGCCGATGAAATACAGATGGTCGTTGACCGTCAGCGGCTCGATATTCAAGCGGTTCCAGAACGCCGTGCCGTCTTTTTTGAAATTGCGCAATGTGACGGTCGTCTGCTCGTTATTGGCAATGGCATTTCTCAATTGCTGAACGGCTTTCGGGCTGGTGTCTTCCCCTTGCAGGAAACGGCAGTTTCTGCCCACAGCTTCTTCACGGCTGTAGCCGGTTAATGTTTCGAAGGTATGATTCGTGTAAATAATGGGATTATCGGGCTGCTGCGGGTCTGTTACGGTTGTGGCGACCCGGCTGCCGTCAAGCATTGCCTCAAAAAGGGCGGATTGGGTGTCGGGGCTTAAATGTTTCATCGTGATTTCTCCAGTCTGTTAGGTAGTCGTTTATGCGGACAACAGTGTCCGGAAATCGGTTAATGCGCATAGTCGTGACCGGAGAATCGAAAAGATTAAAGCCTCCGTGAATGGTTTAAGAGTCGAAGGGATCTGTATATCTCATTTTTTAGTTTATCGATAGACTGAAGAGCTTGTCCAGAGATATGGGGCTTTTCTCATGAAAAGTTAGATAAACGCAACCAGGACTTCATTGAAATGAAATAAAAGAAATGAAGGAGGCAGCATTATGAAGACAATTGGGTTAATCGGCGGCATGAGCTGGGAATCGTCGCTTGAATATTACCGGACGATCAATAAGGAGATGAACAAGAGACTTGGCGGCTTGCACTCTGCAGAATGCCTGCTCTACAGTGTCGATTTCGAGGAGATTGAACGGCTTCAATCTGCAGGGCAATGGCAGGAAGCCGGGGAACAGCTGGCCAGAGTGGCACAAAAGCTGGAGCAGGCAGGAGCGGGTTTTGTCGTTATTTGCACGAATACGATGCATAAAGTGGTAGGTCAGATTGAAGAAAAGATTTCAATTCCAGTGCTGCATATTGCTGATGCAACTGCTGCGGAAATCCGCAGCAAGGACTTGGTAAAAGTCGGTTTGCTCGGCACCAGTTATACGATGGAGCAGGATTTTTACCGCTCGCGCATCGAGTCGCATGACATTGATGTGCTGGTGCCGCCGAGTGAACAGCGCGGCGAGATCAACCGCATCATTTTTGAGGAATTGGTTGCGGGCGAGTTGCGGCAGACTTCAAGGGAAACTTTTCAACGGGCTATCCGTGACTTGATGGCGGAAGGCGCGGAAGGAATCATCCTCGGCTGCACGGAAATCGGTTTACTGATCAAGCCGGAAGATGCGGATGTGCCAGTTTTCGACACGGCGCAGATTCATGCTGTGGCGGCTGTGAATAAAGCATTGAAGAACGACCAGGAAAAAGGAGTGCATACCAATGAGCAATTGGAATGACCGTTTCAAAGATGAGAAATACCTGTACGGAACTGAGCCAAATGTCTTTTTGAAGGAAGTGCATCCCGCTTTGTCAGGGGAAGTATTGACCGTCGCGGAAGGGGAAGGCAGAAATGCCGTGTTCCTGGCCAAACAGGGGCTGAAGGTCACGGCATGGGATTACGCTGAATCCGGACTGGATAAAGTGGGTAAACTGGCAGCAAAACAAGGTGTCAACGTAAACACAAAGCTGGTCGACTTGGCAGAATCCCAATGGCAGCAGAACCAGTGGGACGGAATTGTGAATATCTTTGGCCATTTCCCTGGCGAGGTCCGCCGGAAAACCCTTCAAGGAGCTAAAGAAGCCCTTAAGCCGGGAGGGTATTTTATAGCGGAAGTCTATTCCCAATATCAAATCCCATACGAAAGCGGCGGTCCAAAAGATTTGGATTTTCTCTACTGCCCGGAAGACTTTTTGCAGACATTCAGTGATTGGCGGATCGTCCATTTCTTCCTCGGGGAAGTTACGCGCCATGAAGGAGACCTCCATAATGGATTGTCCCATGTCATCCAGTTTGTGGGACAGAAGCCGTAAGTTGCAATTGATCTTCCATTCATAGTAAAAAGGCGAACGATTCCACAAGAATCGTTCGCTGTTTTTATGAGGTTTTAAGAGTAGAAGCCTTCATATATTTTGCTGACTTTCAATTTAAACTCCTCTACATGAACAAATCTGGCTTCTCTCAGCATCTCTTTGCCATCCGCAAATAAAATTAGGACCGGCACTGTGAAGATAGAGAAATGGCCGGCAATTTCGGGGATTTCCTCGGCATTGGCAACGCGGGTCTGGATATTCGGGAAATCATTCATTGCTTCCTCAACCTGAGGAAGTAACCCATGGCAGACACTTCAACTGGTAGTTAGAACATAGAGAAACTGTAATCCGGGCTCTTCGCTGAAAGATTTAACTTCTTCCATTGAAACGAGTTCTTTCATTTTTACTTCACTCCTGACTTTTCCACCGTCATCGGTTTTACCTGTCCCATTCCCTTTTCAGCAATCCTTCAAAACAATGAGTTGCCATTTAGACTCCGAGTCGTATCAATTGTCTATTGATATTCATCGCGATATCCTATTTATGCAGATACCCAATAGGGTATATAAAATAATGTTGTAAAGGAGGTTGCGGAATGGTTGAGAAGAGATTTAATCCGGAGGAAGCGGCTGTATTATACAGTGAAGAACGAATAGCTTCATTGCCTCCGGAAAAGATTGTTGAGTATTTGAATCTGAACAAGGACGATGCAATCGCGGATTTAGGCGCCGGAAACGGTTATTTCACCCTGCCGCTGGCGGCAAAAACAGAAAACCAGGTTTTCGCGGTAGATATCGAACCGAAGATGCTGGCATTATTGCAGGAACTGGCTGAAAAAGAAGGGGTGGCCAATATCCGCTATATCGAAAGCGACCTGGAAAATATTCAATTAAACGATTGTTCCGTGGATAAAGTGATGGCCGCTTTCGTCATCCATGAAGTTCCGGATCCTGCAAAAGCTTTAAGAGAAATAAAGAGGCTTTTAAAGCCGGATGGAAAATTTCTCTTGATCGAGTGGGAAACGGTCGAAACGGAGATCGGCCCACCGCTGGAAGATAAAGTTTCTTCAGCGGACATGAGCGCCCTTCTCGAACAGAATGGTTTTACTGCGGATATTATTCAGTTAAATGAAAAGAATTACGGCATCATTGCAACACTTGCATGACGAAAGGAGCCTTTATGAAAGACCTTTGGACGGCTTTATGACCATCTCAAAAATTTGCGTTCCTGGCAGGAATCGCGTTTCTGTTATTTCTTATTTTCACTCAGTACTAACGGCTTAATTCGATAAAAATGTTTTATACGCTTTAATGAGGGAAATTTATCAAAAGAGTGAGTACTTAAAAGAGAGGAGCCATACAAATGTTTGATTACACAGTAGAAACAAGCAAGAGCAAGGACGAAGCAGTCCGGGATTTGGAAGCGAACTTGAAGGATGAGGAATTCGGGGTGCTTTGGAATTTCGATTTGACGGCAAAGCTTCAGGAAAAAGGAACGGATTTCAATACGCCGTATACCATACTTGAAGTTTGCAACCCGCAGGAAGCAAACCGCGTCCTGTCGGAAGATTTAATGGTCGGCTATTTCCTTCCATGTAAAATTGTTGTTTACGAAGAGGAAGGCATTACGAAAATCGGCATGCCGAAACCAAGTGCGCTAATTCAGATGGTCAATAATGAATCGATCAAAGAAATCGCAGTGGATATTGAAGAAAGATTGATCGGCTGCATCGACAAGACAGTCTAAGCCAAATTTTTTTTAGCACTCAATATACCCCGTATGGTAATTAAGGGTTTATTGGCAAGGAGGAATTGTATATGACAGTGAAATCCGTATCACCAAAGAAAGTGGCTGATCAGGTTTTTAAGAATGAACCGATTTATGTATTGGATGTCCGCAGCAAAGAGGAATCGGAAGACTGGAAAATTGAAGGCGATCATGTTCAATTGATCAATATACCGTTCAAGGAGTTGAGTAATTCCGACTCGTCCGACTTGAAAGAGCTGCCGGAAAACCAGACGCTGTATACAGTTTGCGGAAAAGGGAACACTTCCCAAAAAGCTGCAGCCTTTTTGCAGGAAAATGGTTTCAATAACGTGGTTTCGATTGAAGGCGGGATGGCTGCCTGGAGTGAACAGCTGGAAGCTGTCAAAATCGGCGAAGTAGTCGGCGGGGCGCTTTATCAGTTTGTGCGCCTGGGCAAAGGCTGTCTGTCCTATTTGATCGAATCCGACGGAGAAGCCGCAATCGTCGATGCCAGCCGAATGACGGAAACCTATGAAGAGTTCGCACAGGAAAAAGGATTGAAAATTACGCATGTGATTGATACACATCTGCATGCCGATCATATTTCAGGCGGTAAAAAACTGGCGGACTCGGCAGATGCCGCTTATTATCTGCCGCCGGACGATGCGGAGGAAGTCGTCTTTGCTTTCGAACCGGTTACCGACGGCATGAAACTTCAAGTCGGCAGTGCCGAAATTGAAGCGGTATACTCTCCGGGGCATACGATTGGCAGTACGACTTTTGTTGTCGACAATAAGTACCTGTTGACCGGTGATATTCTGTTTGTTGAATCCATCGGACGCCCGGACCTTGCCGGTAAAGCGGGAGACTGGGCAGATGATCTGTACGAAACCCTGTATAGCCGCTACAAGAAATTAGCGGACGATCTGCTTGTGCTTCCAGCCCATTATGCGGACGTCAGCGAACTGAATGAAGACGGCAGCGTTTCCGGGAAATTGTCTGTTCTTTACCAGAACAATGAAGGCCTGCAGATTAATGATGAAGAAAAATTCATCAACCGGGTGACGGAAGGCCTGAAAGATCAACCTAATGCCTATGAAGAAATACGGCAGACGAATATGGGCAAAATTCATCCGCCGCTTGAAGAAGCGAAAGAAATGGAAACAGGTCCGAATAATTGCGCTGTATAATAGATGAAAAGGATAATCCTTGACCGCGGAAATATTTGGCTCTAAACTGGTCAAAGGTCAACGGATTATCCATTTTTAATCCTCAGTTCAATCACTTGAATTTATACCCTTAGGGGTATAAAATTGGGTTATAGTAATCATAAAGAGAATAACAAGGAGGCAAGATAAAAATGGAATACGATAAACAAGTCCAAAATCGCTTAAAGCGAATTGAAGGCCAGTTAAAAGGTGTACTCCGCATGGTAGAGGAAAATGACGACTGCCGCGACGTGGTTACGCAATTGTCTGCTGTTAGAAGTGCTGTGGACCGTGCAATCGGCGTGATTGTCAGTGAGAACCTGGAGCAATGTGTGCGTGAAAGCCTTGAAAAGGGTGAAAGCACAGATAATCTAGTAAAAGACGCAGTCAGTCTGCTTGTGAAAAGCCGCTAAGAAAGTTCGTCAAACTTTCGGGTTGACGAACTTTCATTTTAAATGTTAGCATACCCCTATGGGTATTTAATTCTCTGTTGCTCAAGTCGGTGTATTTTTTATTTTTTTGATTTTTATATACCCAACGGGGTATAATTCAAGGGGGAAACAAGCAAGTGGAACAGAAAAAGACAACGAACATTATATTATTCAGCGGAGACTATGATAAGGCAATGGCTGCTTATATCATTGCGAACGGAGCTGCGGCTTATGATCACGAAGTGACAATCTTCCACACATTCTGGGGATTGAATGCACTTCGTAAAGACAATCCGCCGGCAGTGAAAAAGAATCTTCTCGAAAAAATGTTTGCGAAAATGATGCCGCGCGGTGCAGACAAACTTGGTCTTTCAAATATGAATATGGGCGGTATGGGGCCAAGAATGATCAAACAGGTCATTCAAAAGCATAACGCAATGACAATGCCGCAATTGATCGAGATGGCGCAAGAACAGGAAATCAATCTTGTTGCATGTACGATGACAATGGATCTGCTCGGATTGAAACAGGAAGAATTACTTGATGACGTTACTTACGCAGGCGTAGCCGCTTATCTGGCAGATGCGGAAGACGGCAATGTAAACTTGTTCATCTAATAGAAGGAAAAGAGGGAAACCATGGATACTTGGGTAGTCATTTTAATCGGAGCTGTAATCGTCTTTATCGGTTACCGCACCATGTCACCGGCAAAAGGTGTAAAATCCATTTCCACTGATGACTTGAAATCTCAATTGAAGAGCAAAGATAAACAATTCATCGATGTACGGACGCCTGGAGAGTATAAGGCAAACCGCATCAAGGAATTCAAGAATATTCCGTTGAATGAATTGTCAGGTCGAGTAAGTGAACTCGACAAATATAAAGAAACGTACGTTATTTGCCAAAGCGGCATGCGAAGCAGCAAAGCAGCTTCAATCCTAAACAAAAATGGTTTTACTAATGTGATTAATGTAAGAGGCGGCATGGGAAGCTACCGCTCGTAAACTAAGGAGGAATAACAAATGAAAAGAATGACTGCACAAGAAGTACAAGAATATATAAAAAACAATAAAGATGTATCCATAATTGATGTACGGGAAACAGAGGAAGTAAAGGCAGGGAAAATTCCTGGCGCTGTTAATATTCCTTTAGGCCTGATCGAGTTCCGTATGCATGATATCGAAAAATCACAGGAACACATCATGGTATGCCGTTCAGGAAGCCGCAGTGGAATGGCGACAAACTTTCTTGAAAACCATGGCTACAATGCAATCAATATGGACGGCGGTATGATGGACTGGGACGGACCGACTGAGTAAGTACTGTATTAAATAGAAGGCTGCTATAGTTTGATTCGAGTAGTCTCTAAGATATGGAGCAAAACAGCGAAGACGCCTTGGGGAGCAGGCGAATGCCGACGAAGTGCTGAGATCCACTCGGACGAAGTGAAACGAGACCGAGTTAGCTCAGCGCGAGCCCCCGGCAAGCGAGTTGTTTTGCGGAATATTGATTTTATAAGATTGACTTATTTTAAAATTTTTTAAATAAAAATATACCCCGGTGGGTAAATCAGGAGGAATTTAAATGATTCAAACAGATAAATTACTAGATGCAAAAGGGCTTGTATGCCCGATGCCGATCGTACGCACAAAAAAAGTGATGAACGAGATGGCGCCAGGCGAGGTCATCGAAGTTCAAGCGACTGACAAAGGTTCTTTGGCTGACATGAAAGCCTGGGCAAAAAGCAGCGGAAACCAATATCTTGGTTCAGTCGAAGATGGCGATGTACTGAAGCATTATTTGCGCAAAGCGGATCAGTCAGAAGAAAAAGAAGAAGTCCAATTTCCGCATACAGTAACAAATGCGGAATTGCAGCAACAGTTGGACCGCGACGATGTAATTATACTTGATGTGCGTGAACCTGCGGAATACGCATTCGGCCATATCGAAGGTGCAGTTTCCATTCCGCTTGGCGAGTTGGAAAACCGTACACAGGAATTGGATGCTGAAAAAGAAGTAATCGTTATTTGCCGCACAGGCAACCGCAGTGATTTTGCTGCAAAACAATTGGCGGACAAAGGATTCACTCGTGTGAAAAATGCTGTCGAAGGCATGACACAATGGGACGGCGCAACTGAACAAAACAAAGTATAAGCAATTTTAAAATACAACTTAACTGGAGGAATTTTAAATGGCAGGAAAAACAGCAATCATCGCATCAAACGGAACATTATTCGATGCTTATAAAGTCTATAACATCGCAACAGCAGCAGCGGCAAGTGATCACGAAGTGGCAATCTTCTTTACATTCGAAGGGTTGAACCTGATCAATAAAGAAGCATACGGCCAATTGCCGCTTCCTGAAGGCAAGGAACATATTGCTGAAGGATTCGCAAAAGGAAATGTACCGGCAATCCCGGAACTGGTTGAAATGGCGCAGGAACTTGATGTGAAATTCATCGGGTGCCAAATGACAATGGATTTATTCGGCCTTGAAAAAGAAGCTTTTGTCGACGGTATTGATGTTGGCGGTGCGGTCACATTCCTTGAATTCGCAAAAGATGCAGACGTTACATTAACATTCTAAATAAAATTATTAACGAAAAAACTTATAGATGGAGGTATTCCAATTGACAGTAAAAGCAATGACAGCAAAAGAAGTAGCACGCAAAGTAATAGATAACGAGCCGTTATTTATCCTTGATGTCCGCAACGGTGATGCTTTCGCCGACTGGAAAATCGAAGGCGGCAACATTCAGTATCTGAATACACCTTATTTTGATTTATTGGACGGTGTCGAAGAAGTGGTTTCAGAACTTCCGAAAGACAGAGACATTCTTGTCGTTTGCGCGAAAGAAGGATCTTCTGTCATGGTGGCGGAAATGCTTGATGAAGAAGGCGTCGACGCGGCGTATCTTGAAGGCGGCATGAAAGCGTGGAGTGAACACCTGGAACCAGTGAAAGTCGGCGATTTGAAAAATGGCGGGGAATTGTATCAATTCGTCCGCATCGGAAAAGGCTGCCTCTCTTATATGGCAATCTCAGACGGTGAAGCCGCTATTATCGATGCAACACGCATGACTGACGTCTTCTTGGATTTCGCGCAGGAAAAAGGTGCTAAGATCAAGCACGTATTCGATACGCACCTGCACGCAGACCACGTTTCCGGAGGACGCCAAATCGCTGAAGCAACAGGCGCAACGTATTACTTGCCGCCGGCTGACGCTGAAGAAGTGGTATTCGATTATGCGGAATTGGTGGGTGGACTGGAAGTAGCCATTGGAGATGCGAAAATTGAAATTGAAGCATTATACTCGCCGGGGCATACAATCGGTTCAACATCATTCATCGTTGACGATCAGTACTTGATGACAGGCGACATCCTGTTCATCGATTCAATCGGACGCCCTGACCTTGCAGGTCTTGCGGAAGACTGGGTAGGCGACCTTCGTGAATCGCTTTACAGCCGCTATGCGGAATTCGCTGATGAACTTATCGTACTGCCAGCTCACTTCATGATCATGGATGAGTTAAATGAAGACGGAAGCGTCGCGAAAAAATTAGGCGACCTTTTCAAAGAAAACCACGGCTTGAATATCGAAGATGAGCAGGAGTTCCGCGACATGGTAACGAAAAATCTGCCGCCGCAGCCGAACGCTTACCAGGATATCCGCAGCACAAACATGGGCAAAATCACGCCTGACGAAGAAGTTCAGCGTGAAATGGAAATCGGACCAAACCGTTGTGCGGTTCGTTAAGTAATTAAAATTAACTATAAAAATCGCTTCGGCGTTAAGAGGTACCTGAGATATGGAGCAAAACAGCGAAGACGCCTTGGCGAGCCCCCGGCAAGCGAGCTGTTTTGCGGAATATCGATTATTAAATCAAATTAACTAAAAACCAAAAGGAGAGATTTTGATGAACGCAGATAAAGTATTAGACGCAAAAGGCTTGGCATGTCCAATGCCGATCGTGAAAACAAGAAAAGAAATGAAAGACATGGAATCAGGACAAATCCTGGAAATCCTTGCGACTGATAAAGGAGCAAAAGCTGACATGACTGCCTGGGCAAAATCAGGCGGCCATGAACTATTAGAGATTGAAGAAGCGGGCGACGTCCTTAAATTCTGGATCAAGAAAGGCTAAGAGCCGTAAAAGGGTATCGCTTTGATACCCTTTTCGCTTTTCGAAGAGGTGACAAAAGATGAGTTTTGATTTTATTATCGTCATTTTCCTGATCGGCTTCATCGGTTCCTTCATCTCCGGAATGGTCGGAATCGGCGGTTCGATCATCAAATACCCGATGCTGCTGTATATCCCGGTCATGCTCGGCTATACGGCGTTCAGCGCCCATGAAGTTTCCGGCATCAGCGCGATTCAGGTGTTTTTCGCCACCATCGCCGGTGTTTGGGCATACCGGGGCAGCGGTTATCTGAATAAAACCCTGATCTCCTACATGGGTGGAGCTATCCTGGTCGGGAGTTTCATCGGCGGCTACGGCTCGACGCTTCTTTCGGAAGCGGCCATCAACTTCGTTTACGCCATTTTGGCAACCATTGCGGTTGTCATGATGTTCCTTCCGAAAGGAGGAGTCGATGACATCCCGCTGGAAGAGGTGACATTCAATAAATGGCTGGCGGCTGGACTGGCATTCATCGTCGGAATCGCAGCAGGCATCGTCGGAGCTGCGGGTGCTTTCATCCTGGTGCCGATCATGCTGGTCGTCTTGAAGGTCCCGACGCGGATGACGATTGCGACTTCACTCGCCATCACATTCATTTCGTCAATCGGGTCGACTTTCGGTAAGATTGTCACGGACCAGATTCTTTACGGTCCCGCGGCAGTAATGATTGTGGCAAGTATCATCGCCGCACCGCTTGGCGCCAAACTTGGCCAGAAGATGAACACGAAATACCTCCAATGGATATTGGCGTTGCTGATTCTTGGCACAGCCATTAAAATTTGGATGGATATTCTGTAACCCCCAAATGATTTGAATACTAATAAACATTCCTTTTTCTTTTTTGTTACGATAGTGAAAAGGGAATGATCAATTTTGAAAAGCAGTTTGGATTTAAAAGTTGATATCAGCAAACTCCTATCTATATCAAAACAGGTGCAGAAAAAGTAATCACTTTTCTGCACCTGTTTTTAATATATATATAAATAAATTTTTCAACTTAAAATGAGTTAAAGGTTAAAGTTAAATTGTAATACTTTGGTGTTCAACCGAAATCATATTGATGAAATACTCAGTGATCCGGTGGTCTGATGTCAATTCGGGGTGAAACGAACAGCCAAGGAATTGTGCAGTGCGCGCCATCACGATTTTTCCATCGTATTCACAAAGCACTTCTGTGTCTGGTCCGGCACTGATAATATGCGGAGCACGGATAAAGACCGCATTAAAGGGAGCATCTAACCCTTTAATTTCCAGATCAGCCTCGAAGCTGTCGATTTGGCGTCCAAATGAATTACGTTCCACTTTTACATCCATGACGCCCAGATGAGGTTCCTCATATCCTGCTACTTCCCCGGCAAGCAGAATCAGTCCGGCGCATGTTCCAAACATCGGCTTTCCGGTCTCGGCGAAATCACGCAACGGGTCCATGAATCGGTATCGGTCAATGAGGCGGCGCATTGTAGTACTCTCTCCTCCTGGCAACACAAGTGCATCCAAGTCCAGTAGCTCTGCCGGTTTTTTTACAGGAACAGCTTCAGCGCCGCATGCTTCAATGGTTTGAAGATGTTCCCGGACAGCTCCTTGCAGCGCAAGAACTCCAATTCTTTTCATTACTACCAGCCTCGTTCCTGCATGCGTTCACCAGCGGCGATTTTAGAAATTTCTATACCTTGCATAGCGATTCCAAGATTTTTGGATAATTCCGCAATCAATTGGTAATCCTGATAATGTGTAGTCGCTTCTACTATTGCACGCGCGAATTTTTCAGGACTTTCCGATTTGAAGATTCCGGACCCGACAAATACCCCATCAGCACCCAATTCCATCATCAATGCGGCATCTGCAGGTGTAGCAACCCCTCCGGCAGCAAAATTGACTACCGGTAAGCGTCCCAGTGATTTTACTTCACGGAGAAATTCATAGGATGCACCTAAATTCCGTGCTTCTGTCATCAATTCGTCTTCGCTCATATGAACCACTTTCAAGACTTCAGAATTGACTTGGCGCAGATGGCGAACAGCTTCCACAATATTTCCTGTTCCTGGCTCGCCTTTTGTCCGAAGCATGGAGGCACCTTCACCAATCCGTCTGGCTGCTTCTCCCAAGTTGCGGCAACCGCAGACAAAAGGCACTGTGTAACGCTCCTTTAATAAATGGAACTCTTCGTCAGCCGGAGTCAGGACCTCGCTTTCGTCGATATAGTCGACACCCATCGCTTCAAGCACCCGCGCTTCAACAATATGTCCAATACGTGCTTTTGCCATAACGGGAATCGAAACAGCCTTCATCACTTCCTCGGTTATGCGGGGATCAGCCATGCGGGCAACACCGCCGTCTCTGCGGATATCTGAAGGTACACGTTCCAAAGCCATGACAGCAGTAGCTCCTGCTGCCTCGGCAATACGTGCCTGCTCCGCATTTACGACATCCATGATCACACCGCCTTTTTGCATTTCAGCCATGCCTCTTTTTACACGATTTGTTCCTTGTTGATTCATATAATATTCCCCCTTAAAGATTGATAACTTAAGTATAAAGGGTGTTGACCATATAGAAATGACCAGTTTTGATTTATTTAAAAGGTCAGATTGTTAATGAAGTCTAGTACACAAAGAAAATAGCATGGTGCATTCTTTTATTAGTTAAGTAAGGCAAGTACAAATTGACGCCCTTTCCGTCAAATATGGTATTATGAAAAATGTTCGAAATGTAGAGGTTCGCGAAATCCCTCTTAAAAAAACTAAGGAGATGTTTTAAATGAAAAATGAAAAGGCGGTCGTCGTCTTTAGCGGCGGACAGGACAGTACAACCTGTCTTTTTTGGGCGTTATCGAAATTTAAGGAAGTAAGCACAATTACATTCGATTATGGCCAGCGGCATGCAGTGGAAATAGAGCATGCGCAAAAGATTGCAGAAGAATTGGATGTGCCGTTTAAAGTGCTGGATATGCAATTGATCAATCAATTGTCTGCCAATGCTCTTACGCGGGAAGAAATTCCGATCAACGAAGAAGAAGGAGAGCTGCCTTCAACTTTCGTACCGGGAAGAAATCATTTATTTCTGTCATTTGCTGCTGTATACGCCCAGACAGTCGGTGCGCAGCATATCGTTACCGGTGTGAGCGAAACGGATTTCAGCGGATACCCGGATTGCCGGGATACTTTCATCAAATCGCTCAATGTTTCGCTGAATCTGGCGATGGATGCTCAATTCGTCATTCATACGCCGCTAATGTGGCGCGATAAGAAACAGGTGTGGGAGCTTGCTGATCGATTCGGAGCGCTTGAATTTGTACAGGAAAAAACGGTGACCTGTTATAACGGGGTACCGAGCAGCGGCTGTGGGGAATGTCCGGCTTGCCAGTTGAGAAATGACGGCCTGGAAGCTTATTTGGCAGCGAAGTCCGGCGGTGCAGTAAAATGATGCAGCAATTTTATCCGTCAGTCCCGCATGCTTACCGATTTGAATTGAATAAAGATATGAACTTCTCAGCAGCGCATTTCATTCCGCACGCGGAAGCTGGAAAATGCCAGACGGTGCACGGACATACGTATTTTGTAAATGTAACGGTAGCAGGAAACGAGCTTGATGCTTCCAACTTTTTAATTGATTTCAAATTGCTGAAAGATGCAGTCCATAAGAAATACGATCATTCGGTGTTGAACGACCATCCCGAATTCAATGGAAAGTTCCCGACAACTGAACGCTTGGCTGAACAGATCTGGCAGTCAATCGATGCAATCCTGCAAACAAGGGACAATAAACCCTCGTGCCTTCAGGTCATTGTAAGGGAAACGCCGACAAGTTATGTTATTTACCGGCCTGAACGGGAGGGATTGCGATGAAGATCCCTGTAATGGAAGTATTCGGTCCGACGATTCAGGGAGAAGGAATGGTCATCGGCCAAAAAACTATGTTTGTCCGAACTGCCGGCTGTGATTATTCCTGTTCATGGTGCGATTCCAGTTTCACATGGGACGGAACCGGCAAAAGCTCTTCCCAACAGCCAAGTGAAATCATTGAAGAACTGAAACGGATTGGCGGTAGCCGGTTTTCCCATGTCACCATTTCAGGTGGAAATCCGCTTCTCCATAAAGGAATCGGGGAGCTTATCAGCCTTTGCCACGATGAAGGCTGGAAAGTGGCAGTGGAAACGCAGGCGACAATCTGGCAGGATTGGCTGCTGGAAGTGGATGATATTACACTTTCACCAAAGCCGCCGAGTTCCGGGATGGTCACTGATTTTGACAAGCTCGATGTCTTCATGGAGAAACTGCTAGATTCGAATGCCAGTTTGAAGATCGTGGTTTTTGATGAAACGGATTTCGCGTTTGCCGGGCAACTCCATCTCCGTTATCCGGCCGTGCCATTTTTTCTTCAGGTTGGAAATGACGACATCTCAACGACAGATGATGCGCGTCTGGTAACCGGTTTACTGGAGAGGTATGAATGGCTGATCGATCTCAGCACGAATTCTTCCATTATGAATGACGTAAAAGTGCTGCCGCAGCTCCATGCTTTGGTATGGGGAAATAAACGCGGTGTCTAAAACAGAAAAAGGAGTGTCCGTCGTTTCGACAGACACTCCTTTTTCTTGATTGAAATCATCAGCACACAGAATCATTGGATTTTGGCACCGACAGTCCGAACAACGGACGGAGGTACAGCGCGAGGAATGTGCCGGCAAGCGCCAGGATTCCCCAGATATAACCGTGCAGGCTGAACGATGCGATGCCGCCGAAGTAGGCGCCGATGTTACAGCCGAATGCAAGGCGGGCGCCATAGCCCATCAGCAAGCCGCCGATTACAGAAGCGGCGAAATTGCCTGCAGTGACTTGTGTGAATTTGAACAAGCCGCCGGCAGCGGAAGCGATGAACGCGCCAAGGATAACACCGAAATTCAAGACGGTAGTGGAGTCGGCGAAAATAGAAGCTTCAAGCGAAGCGGCATTGGCACCTTGCCAATAGCCCCAGCTCGCGACATCGACACCGAATGCGCCTGCGATTTTGGATCCCCATAGTGCGAAAGCGGACGTTATGCCCCAAGGAGCGCCGCGTGTCATTAATGTCAGTGCATTAAGCAATGCCAAAGCAATTGCCGCAGCGAATAAAGGCCATGAACCGCGAAGGATTCGTTTCCACCCTTTTGCAGATGGAACAGGCGCCATTTTAGGTGCTTTGCGTTTCTTCTCGATAATCAGCGTAATCCACGCAATCAAACCGAAGAGAATAATCGAAACAAGCCATGCGCCACCGTAGCCAAAACCAGTCGAAGTGGCAAGGGAATAAGGTGCAAACGCAGGCATTTCTTCTGTCCAGAACGGTAAGTGATATGCACCGATTGTCGCGCCGACGATGAAGAAGATCAGCGTCACGAACATGACGGTACGACCGCCGCCTATCGCGTAAAGTGTACCGGAAGCACAGCCGCCGCCGAGCTGCATGCCGATGCCGAACATGAAAGCACCAACCAGAAGACTGACGCCAACCGGTGAGACGTATCCTGCAACCGGGCCGCCGAAAAAGGTCGTGCCGTATGCAAGAATTGGAGCGAACAGTGAAACCGCTACTGCGAGCATCAGCATATGGGAGCGCATCGCTTGCCCATTACCGACTGACGCCATGCGCCGGAACGCTGAAGTGAAGCCGAAGCGTGCATGGAATAAAGTATAGCCAAGCAGCAGGCCGATCCCAAGAAGCATTGACTGGGAAACGTGCTGTGTGGCAAGCAGATAGACGAGTAAAAGAAATCCGACAATTACTCCGCCAGCAATCAAGGCTTTTTGCGGAGCGTTCAGTGCCAGACTTTCTCTTGCGATCGGTCCTTTTGTATCGTTAACAGGTTGAACTTGTGTAGTGGTCAAAATTATAACATCCTTTTCCTATTAATTTAGTCGGGAATATTTTTCTATAATAATGTCTAGCTGTTTTTAAGTCAATTTATTAAACCTGAAAGCAGTAACGTATGCACAAGACAAATTCCTTGCTTGTGCTCGAAGTCTGTTGAATAATTACTACAGCACAATCTTATTTTCATTTGAATGAAATGAGGAAATAAATAGAAGCAGAGGTGCAGTAGATGAAGAAATTTTGGATTACGGCAATTTTGCTGAGCCTGGCCATCTTTTTGGCGGCTTGCGGAAGCGCAGGAGAAGAAGAAAACACAGAGCAGGCAACTGAAAGCACTGAGGAAGCCTTTACAATCGGCGTTATTCCTGCCCAGACAGAAGGGGAAATGGAAGAAGCGATGGACAAGCTCCAGACTTATTTGAGTGAAGAGCTGGACCGTGAAGTGAAGCTGGATGTCTATCCGAATTACAACGGTGTTGTCGAAGCGATGAATTACGACAAGATCGATATGGCATATCTTGGGCCATTGACTTTCGTTATCGCAAACGCCAACAGCAACGCGCAGGCGATTATTACGTCATTGGTGGATGGAGAACCTTTCTACCGTTCGTACATCATCACACATGCTGATAACCCTTGGAATTCATTGGAAGACTTGCTGGAAAATCCGGAGGAAATCGATTTTGCTTTCGGTGATCCGAACTCTACTTCAGGTTCATTGATTCCGTCCATTGAACTTAAGGATCGGGGAGTTTATGAATCACAGCAGGAAAATGAGTTCAATTCAGTTCGCAATACTAGTTCACACGATGCCACTGCCTTGTCGGTTCAAAACAAGCAAGTGGATGCCGGTGCAATCGACAGCGCGATTTTCAACCAATTGGTGGAATCGGGCAAAATTGATGGTGAACAGATTAAGACCATTTGGGAATCGGAAGAATTATTCCAATATCCTTGGGCAGTCCGTGACAGCATCGACGAAGAAACGGTTAACAAGCTGCAGGAAGCATTCCTTGCGATAGACGATCAGGTGATCCTGGATGCCTTCGGCGCTTCAGGCTTTACTGAAGCCACTACGGAAGATTACGAAAGCATCAAACAGGCAGCCATCAAAGAAGGCATTATCGAAGAATGAGGATGAATCGTATAGCCGCCAGGAATAGCGGGTATAAAATATTTTGTATAGATTAAAGGAGGATATCACGTGGTTAAAACAATTACGGCAGAAGAGTATGCAAATCTTGTTGAAAACAATGAAAGACCGGTAGTCCTGAATTTTGGATCGAATGGTTGAGGGCCTTGCGCCCAATTGGGACCGGTGGTCTCAAACGTTGCTGAACAAGTTGATTCAGTAGATTTTTATAAAGTGGTTGTCAGCGATGCTCCAGAGTTGGCAGAGCAATTCGGCATTATGAGCATCCCGACTTTAGTACTCGTTAAGAACGGGAAAGAAGTAAAACGGTCTGTCGGCTTTATGCCGGAAGAGCCGTTGAAGGAATTTGCACAGTCTTGACCTTATAAATACAGGCGGCACCAGCGGCGGTCCCATGATGTAGTTCATGGACTCCAGGCTGGTGCCGCCTTTTTTGATTAGAAATAGGAAACACACAGGTTATAAGTTTTTATTTCAAGGCGTTTTAAGCAAGTTGGGAGTAAAAGTGGAGAAGTTGGGAGTATTCAGGCCTAAGTTGGGAGTAAACCGATGGAAGTTGGGAGTATTCAGACCCAAGTTGGGAATAAACGAAAGGAGTGTATTAAGCCAAAAAAAGCTTGCATCCAGTTGAAGGGAGCAAGCTTTTCATACATTCATACGTTATTCGGTTTCAAGTACAGCAAACTCATACCCCTGCTCTTTAATGGCGGCAATCAGCTGCGGCAGGACTTTGACCGTTTGGCTTAACTCATGCAATAAAATAATGGCGCCGTCTTCCAGATGGTCGGTGACATTCGCGACAATCTGTTCGGGATCGTCTTTCAGTTCCCAGTCCATCGAGGCGATGCGCCACATGACGGTTTTGAGATTTAAACGCTTGGCTGCCTGAAGGGTATCATCATTGAACTGACCATAAGGCGGACGGAAGAATGTCACCGGTTTGCCGGTGAGGTGTTCGATCGCGTCCACGCTCTTTTTCAGTTCTTCGTATTGCTGCTGCTGTGTCATGTTATACGCTAAGTTTTTATGTTTCACGGTATGGGTACCGATCTGGTGGCCTTCCGCCAAAACTCTTTTCCACGGTCTTTCCTTGTGCAAAAGGCGAGTTTGCCAGAAGAAAACAGCGGGTGTACCGGAGTCCTTCAATATATCGAGTATGTCAGGCAAGGCTCTGCTTGGCCCATCGTCAAAAGTGAGAATAACGGTTTTCCTGTCCGGGTTCCGGTTCGGAACTGAGGCCAGTATTTCCGGATTTTGAGAGTCGTACACGACCCTGGACGAATTGACTGCTCATGGACTTTTTCTCATCAAAATCACTCTCCTTAAGAAGATTATATCAAATCTGGAAGAACAGGTTCTGCTGTTCGGACTCGTATGTTTCCTCATATTCTATGCTCGTGAAGTCTTCGGGCTTGCCATCGAAAATCAATTCGCCGTCTTTTAAGGCGATGATTCGCGTTGCATAGCGTTTGGCAAGTTCAATATCGTGCACGTTGATGATGGTCAATAAACCCAGTCGTTCATGGATTTCCTGTAATAAAGAGAAAATACGGTTCGATGTTCCGGGATCCAGGCTGGCAACCGGTTCGTCACCCAGAAGAATGCGCGGATGCTGAACAAGGGCGCGCGCGATGCCGACACGCTGTTTTTGGCCGCCGCTTAAATTCTCGACACGCCGATTTTCCATTTCTGTCAGCCCGACTTCCGCAATGATGCGTTTGGCTTCCTGAATTTCATCGTTTGTAAACCAGCCGACCAGGTTTTTAAATGTGGATCGGTAACCGAAGCGTCCGGTCAGCACGTTTTGCAGCACACTCATGCGGGGAATCAGGTTGAAATGCTGAAACACCATTCCCATTTCCCGTCTGATCTGGCGCAGCTCTTCTTTTTGAAAAGACATCGGGGTGCCGTCAAAGCGGATTTCGCCTTCAGTCGGCTGTTGCAAGCCGTTGATGCAGCGGATGAATGTCGATTTCCCGGCGCCGCTTTTTCCCAGTACACAAACAAAATCATTTTTATCAAAAGACAAATTCAAATCGGAAAGGGCATTTTTCTTCATTCCAGGGTACCGGACTGTTACATTTTTCAGTTCAAGCATTTTCATGCCTCCTTTAGATAACACGATTCCTGACAAAACTGCCGAGCGAGTCGACGAGAATTACCATGACCATGATGATCAGGACGTCGAGCGACACAGATGAATAGTTAAACGTATTGAAATCATTGAACAGACGCTGGCCGATGCCGCCGCCACCGATGAATCCCAATATCAATGAAGTGCGGATCGCCACTTCGAAACGATAGAAAAAGTTGGACAGGACATTCGGCCAAATTTGGGGAAGAATGCTGAAGAGGGAAGCGACCCAGCGTTTTGCGCCGACCGCTTTCATCGCTTCCTGTGGTCCGGTATCCGCCGCTTCGATCAGCTCGGAAATCAGTTTGCCCATGACGCCGATATTATGGAATGTGATCGCCAGCACTGCCGGGAATGGCCCGAGCCCAAGTGTAGTCAGGAGAATCAAACCAAAAACGATTTCCGGTACAGAACGCACAAAACTGAGTGCCACCCGGAAAAAATGAAAAACGGGCTTGGAATGTGCTGTATTCCGCGCTGCCAGAAAACTCAGTGGCAGACCGATAATCAGTCCAAGAAAACTGCCGAGAAACGCCATCGCCAAAGTGGCCAGGGTATCTTCAAGCATACCGGGCAGGCGTGTGAAATCCATCGGGAACCATTGCGACAAGAAGTCTATCATGTTCCGGAAATCCCGAAATTTCGTCAGATCGAACTCAGTCAGCCGCATACTGATGAATATCGCCACAACCAATAAAGCGTATATTATTAAACTTCTCTTTTTAAACCACATCAAAATCAACTCTATTCTTTGGTGATGCCGCTACGGCTTATCGTATTGCCTGTAATTTTAAAACAAGGACTCGTTGCGAGTCCTTGTTTTTATTGTCCAGACTCCAGCGCTTTTCAGACTGAACAGGCGCTGGCGCTTTTCTTTAGATAACTTTAATGCGTCCCGCATTGTCTTCGGTAACTTCTCCGATAATTGAAGATTGAACACCGTTGCTCTTTAGGTCGCGCTGCAATGCATCAGCTTCAGCTGCCGGAACAGAAATCAATAAGCCGCCGGAAGTTACAGCGTCACAAAGGATGAGCTGGTCGATTTCGCTGATATTTTCTGAGTAATCGATATCGGCTGCAAGCCATTTGTGATTTTTATACGTACCGCCGGGAATGATGTTCTGTTCGGCAAGTTCTTTTGCTTTTGAAAGAACTGGTACTTCATCGTTGTAGATTGTTACACCGGTGCTGCTGCCTTTTGCGATTTCCATCGTGTGGCCAAGAAGACCAAAGCCGGTTACATCCGTGCATGCATTGACGGTATAGTTTTCCATCGCTTCAGCCGCTTTTTTATTCAGCGTAGCCATAACGTCCATCACTTCTGTAAGATCCTCTTTTTCAAGCAAGTCCCGTTTGATGGCTGTCGTCAATATGCCGACACCAATCGGCTTGGTCAAAATCAAGCGGTCGCCAGCCTGTGCACCAGCGTTGGAGCGGATGCGGTCAGGGTGAATCGTGCCGGTCACGGATAATCCGAATTTCGGCTCCTCGTCATCGATTGAATGTCCGCCAACCAAAGTGGCGCCGGATTCTTTCACTTTATCGGAAGCGCCAGCCAAAATGTCAGCCAGGATGCTCTTATCAAGTGTGTTGATCGGAAACGCCACGATATTCATGACGGTCAGCGGCTTGCCGCCCATTGCATAAACATCGCTCAATGAGTTGGCTGCACCGATTTGTCCGAACATATAAGGATCATCGACGATTGGTGTGAAAAAGTCCAAAGTTTGGACAAGCGCCACATCGTCGCTGATTTTGTAAACACCGGCATCGTCGGCTGTATCCAGCCCGACCAGTAAATTAGGGTTTTCTGCATTTCTCGGTAAATGACGCAGAACCTGCGCCAGGTCCTCAGGACCAATTTTGCATCCTCAACCACCTTTAGATGATAAAGAAGTCAATTTAACCATATCTTTTTCAGTCATTAGGATCCGCCTCTTTTCTATATTAAGTATTGTCTTGCTGTGTGATTGAAGTATAAATCTTCAGCAAAGCTTCCGCTTCGAAGGAAGGGGAATGGTGATCGGCCGCATATTGTTTGGCCTGCATGCCGATGCGTTGCCTTGCTTCGTTATTATTAATCAGCTTGGCTGCGTAATCAAGGAATTGATTTTGGTCATTATACAAATACCCGGTTTTTCCATTTTCAACCATTCCTTTATTGCCAGGAACGTTAGAAACCAGAACCGGTTTTCCATAACCCATCGCTTCCAGAATCGCGGCGGGCTGCCCTTCTGAATGGGAAGTATTCAGCACGACGTCTGCTTTTTCAAAAACAGCGCCCATTTCGGCGTGGGGAATTTCACCGATATACGTCAGCCAGTCTGCATGTTCTTCCGCTAAAGCGAGTACAATGTCCGCTTCCGCTTGTTCGAGAATAGGGCCAGCCAGCCACAGGCGAATATTCGGAACCGCTTCACGCAATTTCTGGAGGGCGTGGATGGCAAACGGGATATTCTTCACTTTCCTTATGCCAGCCGGCAATACGAATAAAAAAGTGCCCGCTTCTTTTACGAGCTGCGAACTGTACGCAGGAGAAAATTCGCTGGTGCCTTGGGCAACTGCAAAGACTTTTCCTTTGAATTGAGGGGCTTCCTGCAGCACAGTGGTTTTTGCAGCTTCATCAAAAACGTGGATCGCCTCGGCGCCTTCCAGTGTGCTAAGAACCTCAGGTCGTTTTTCAGGGTTAAAAAGATCCGCATTTAAATCAGTGCCGGTCATCGTGATGATATAAGATTTCGGTTTTTGATCAAGCTGCTGCAGAAACTGATGGAAATAATAGGCGTGAAAGCCGTGCACCAGGTCCGCTTCCGGTAATGTGCGGGCGCGGTTTTCTCCTGTAATTGAAACAATTTCAGTCCCAACACCAATTTTCTCCAAATTTGCTGCAATTCTTCGCACAGTCACGGTGTTGCCCCGGGGCTGCGGATAATTGGGCGCGGCCAATACTATTTTCATCGTTGATCCAATCCTTTATGTGTTTTGGCGTGAAGAATTAGCTGGATATAAAAAATGTCTCCATCTAATTATCCTGAAACTAGTGTAATTTGTCATCTTTAACCACTTAATGATCTTTTATTTCAATAAAATCGTCGAGAATTGGGTGGAACGCACGCAAAATAGGGTTAATCGCACGCAAATGAAATTAACCGCACGCAAGCAGTCCCTGATCGCACGCAAATCATTTTAATCGCACGCAAATTTCCGCCAGTCTACTTTGTCATGGAAAAAGCCGCCGAATCGGCGGCTTTTGTTGCAAATTAAAAGTTTGACTTCATAATTTTTAATTTGCCTGAACTTGAATGGTTCTATGTCTAGACTCCGGCGACCCAGCCCCTCGGGTCATAAGCCGGTCCTTGTCTAGACTCCAACGGCCAGCTCCTCGGACTTAAGTTGTCCTTCCTACACGGCAAGTTGCGCCATTTCGGAAGTTCATCTTAAGCTTTCGGAGCTGAACGGCCGTTTCCGCTTTTCGAGTCTCTGCGGTCAAGACCGCGACGCTGTTCCGTCTTATGCCTTTCGGAGCTGAGCGGCCGTTTCCGCTTTTCTTCTATGTATTGGCGGGATCGTGTGGGAATCGAACCCACCGGACCTGGCACGCAGGTCCCTCAGGGTTTTGAAGACCCAGGAAGACACCAGTCACTCATCCAACCCCATAATCAGTAAGCGATTTTAATTGTATATTGAAAATCACAGATTCGCAAGAAAGGAGTTTGGAACACTGTGCTTGAAACCATTCAGGCGGAAGCTTAAAGTTAAGATACGACCAAATAGAGAAGACGGGTGAGCACATGGAGAAGACATATTATACAATCGGCATGGCCGGACATATCGACCACGGCAAAACGGCGCTGACGAAGGCGTTGACGAATGTGGATACGGACCGCTTAAAGGAAGAGAAAGAGCGGGGCATTTCCATTGAACCCGGTTACGCGCCATTCCAGACAGAAGATGGAACGCAGTTATCCATCATCGACGTGCCGGGGCACGAGCGTTTTATCCGCCAGATGATTGCGGGCGTGGCTGGAATCGATCTGGTGGTTCTTGTCATTGCGGCAGATGAAGGTGTCATGCCGCAAACTGAGGAACATCTGGAAATTCTTCAGTTTCTGGGCGTCGAACATTGCATCGTGGCCATCACGAAAATCGACCGAGTCGATGAAATTATGCTGGAGCTCGTTCAGGAAGACATTCAGGAACGACTTGAAGGAACGATTTTTGATGGAGCGCCGTATATGCTGGTCGACAGTTTATCGGGAACAGGCATCGATCAATTGAAGTCAACGATCATCGATAGCCTGCAGGAGGTAAAATTCCGTGACGCCTATGGTTCATTCCGTTTGCCGATTGATCAGGTATTTACTGTTCAAGGACAAGGCACGGTTGTCCGCGGGACAATTTATGAAGGGGCAGTCCAAAAAGGGACACAGCTTACTTTATTGCCAAAAGGGCTGAAAGTGAAAGCGCGCCAGATTCAAGTTCATCATGAAGAGCGGGAAGAAGCGCGTGCAGGGCAGCGGACAGCGATCAACCTTGGAGGAATCGAAAAGACGGATGTATTCCGTGGAAATGTTCTCGTAGCATCAGACCATTTTCTGGTGACCGACACGATCGATGTAGCATTGAATCTTACCAGTGGCGCATTTACGCCACTCAAGCAGCGGTCGCCGGTGAAAGTGCACGTGGGAACCTCGGAAGTGATGGGGAAAATTGTCTTTTTTGACCGCAATGAACTGGAGCAGACCGATGAGGAAGTTCTGTGCCAAATCCGGCTCGATGAAGAAATCGTGGTCCGACGCGGCGACCGCTTTATCCTGCGGCGGCCAACGCCGGTTGAAACACTGGGCGGCGGCTGGGTAATCCAACCGAGAGGCGGCAAATACCGTTTCGGTCCGGAAACAATTGAGATGCTGCAGAACGTGATGCAGGGAACTCCGGAAGATCTCGTTGAAGAAGCGCTATCGAAAAACATCCTGTTGGATCTGCAGCAGCTGATTCAACAAACTTCACTGGATGAACCGATCCTGAAACAAACCATTGCAAAAGGGGTGGAGGACGGCAGCTTGCTGGAAGTGAGTTCGCAGAAATTCAGCCTGGCCAAAACTTTCTCGAAGATCAAAGGGGAAATCGGTGGGCGTGTGGAAAGTTATCATACAGACTATCCAATGAGGCCGGGCATGAGCAAGGCGGAATTGACCCAGTCGCTCAGCGCGGGGTATCCGAAGCCTTTTATTGAATACAGCCTGAATGCTTTGGCCGCTCAGGGAGAATTGAAGAAAACAGGACAATTCATCGCGCTCGGCACATTCGAACCGCATTTGCCGAAACAATGGAAGGTGCGTATGGAAGGAATCATTTCAGCGCTTGAAAAGGACGGCATCCAAGTGAAGAAATGGGAGCAGTATTTCGAAGGCACGCCTTTGCCGAAGGATGAGATTTCGGATTTGACGCTGTATTTACTGGAGACGGGACAGGTTTACCGATTGCAGGATGATACGATGGTCCACCGCAATGCCGTTGAAGGGGCAGTTACAAAACTCATGCAGGACACTGCCGCGGCATTCGGCTTGAAAGAAGCCAAAGATTCGCTGGATTTATCGAGAAAATATCTGATCCCGTTATTGGAATTGTTTGATTTGCTTGGGATTACAGAACGCGCAGAGGATCAGCGCCGCTGGACCGGTAAATAGGGAAGGAGGGATTTCGGTGGCAATGAAAATCGTAATCGAATTTTGTATGCAATGAAATTATGCCCCCAAAGCCGCAAGTTTTGCGGAACAATTGTTTACCCATTTCCGGAACGATATCGCAGCGCTCGCACTGGTCCCGAGTTCCGGCGGAGCATTTGAAATACTGGTGGATGGAACGAAAATCCATTCGAAACTGGAAACCAGGCAGTATCCGGAACTCAGTGAAATCATTCGAATTATTGAAAAGTAGGTTGTCCGGAAGGCAGCTATAGAAACTGCACTGCCTGCAAGAGCAACCGACAGATGGAGGATTTGAGATGAAGCAATATTTGCGCCAGTTACCGCCCGTCCATGAATTGCAGAAAGACAGGCGTTTTGAAGATTTTTTGAATTCTTTCCAGCTCACTGCCGATCAAGGCACGAAATTTATCCAGCAGGAATTGAGTAAGCTGCGCGAAAGTCTGCTGAATGGTGAGTCGGCTGTTTCGCCTTCTGAAGAAAATTTCAGAGGCCTGATTTTCAGCAATGCGGAAAAAAAAGCAGGCGAATGGAATGAAGACCGGCTTATGCGCGTCATCAACGGAACCGGCACGGTGCTGCATACCAATTTGGGGCGCTCACGGCTCAGTAGCCGGGCAGTCGATCACGTCGCAAAGGCAGCGCGTGACTACTCCAATCTGGAATATCGCATCGCCGAAGGGAAGCGCGGTTCACGTCATGACATTCTGGAAGACCTGATCCAACAGGCGACAGGGGCCGAAGCAGCCATGGTCGTGAACAATAACGCTGCGGCAGTGTTTCTGATATTAAGCGCATTGGCGAAAAACAAGGAAGTCATCGTTTCCCGCGGCCAGCTTGTTGAAATCGGCGGATCGTTCCGGGTTTCTTCCATAATGGAAGAAAGCGGTGCGCATCTCCGTGAAGTCGGTACGACCAATAAAACGCATTTATTTGATTATGAAAACGCGGTCAACGAGGAGACTGCGATGATCATGAAAGTCCATACCAGCAATTTCGTCATGTCGGGTTTTACGGCAGCAGTTGAAACGGAAGAATTGGCAGAATTGAAAAAACGCCATGAAGGGCTGGTTTTCTATGAAGACCTCGGCAGCGGCGCGCTTTATGATTTCAAGAAGCACGGCATCGGGAGCGAACCGCATGTGCGGGATGTGATTGCAGCAGGCGTGGATATTGTCAGCTTCAGCGGCGACAAATTGCTCGGCGGCCCGCAAGCCGGCATCATCGCCGGCAACAAAGAACTCATTAATAAACTTAAGAAACATCAGCTGGCCCGTGTGCTGCGGGTTGATAAAATGACGTTTGCCGCCTTGGAAGAAACGCTGAAAGCCTATGTGACCGGCGGCGATGCGGTGATAGAGATTCCGACAGTGCGGGATATCATGCGTTCTTCCGATGATATTGGACAGCAGGCCGAGAGCTTCATCTCAGCATTGGAATCACGCACAGGCGATTACCGGCTGGAGTTGCTGGAAGGCGTTTCGCAAATTGGCGGCGGCACGATGCCGGAAGTCCAAATTTCCACACATCTGACAGCCATCCGCCACGAAACGTTGCCGGCGCAAGAACTGGCTGCACGTTTGCGAGAAAGCCGTCCGCCGGTCATTACGAGAATTCAGGACGATAAAGTGTGCATCGACTTCCGTACAGTTCGTGAAGAAGAAATGGAAGAAGTCATGCAGGCCCTTGTAGATATTAACGCAATGATATAAAAAGAGCCCCGGCCAACCCTCTGTAAAAAAGAGGGGTGACCGGGGCTTTTGTTACTCTTACGTTAAGTTAGACTAATAGAGTCAACTGGTTTCCACTGCTTTTGCCTGGAGCCAGTTTTCCATCGCTTCATAAGCATGTTGGGCATCCGAATAGCCCTGGCGATAAAGCTGGTCAAGTTTTTCGGGATCACGTTCAGCCCGTTTTACTTTAATTTCCCGGGATGGACGGATGACGAATACTTTTCCTTCTCTTTCAAGCCGTTCGATTTCGTCCAATTGATTGTTATAAACTTCCCTGCGCATTTCGAGCGCGTGCGTAAGGCCCATATACTCTTTATAGAAATAACGGCCGGTTTTGGAGAAACGGGTCGGTTTCTTACGGTAACCTTTGCTTTTCGTCAGAATAATAACGGGCTTTTCAACGCCGTCCGCAATCGCCTTTTTGAATGGTATCGGATCTGCTACCCCGCCATCCATTAGCTGATGGCCTTTATACGTAACGGCTTTGGCCATAAAAGGCAAGGAGCTGGAAGCACGGATAATCGACAGGATGTCACCCGGGTTTTCATTTTTTTCAAAATAAACCGGTTCACCTGTAACGCAATCGGTCGTGCCGATGACAAACCGCTCTTTTGCCTCGTGGAATGCCGGGAAATCAAATGGAACCAGTTTGTTCGGGATCTGGTCGAAAATCAAATCCATGCCGAACAATTCTCTTTTTTGCATGAGGTTGCGCAGGGAAATGTAATCGGGATGGCGGACATAATCGATCATCACCGATTTGTTTCTTCCCGGCTGCCTGGAGATATAGGAAGCTGCATTGCAGGCTCCTGCCGATACGCCGATGACATAGGGGAAATAACGGTCTTTTTCCATGAAATACTCCAGTACGCCGGCTGTATATATTCCCCTCATACCGCCGCCTTCCAAGACTAATCCAGAATCATACATATCGATCCCTCCATATCAATTTAACGTAAAATCTCTAACTTCCAGTTATTTTTCTACATCATAACACATAATTTATTTTTCCTATAAAGGTTAAATTTTGGGAAGTTTGGTGGTACACTGTTGACAACGGGATATCAGCTGGCTAAGCAATGTGGCAAGGGTTTATTGCCAGCCTTTGAATAGGTAAAAGGAGTGTTGACAAATGTACGGAAAAATATTATTGGCAGTGGATGGTTCCAATCATTCCCTCCGCGCGGCAAAAGAGGCAATCACCATTGCGGGCAACAATCCAGACTCACAAATCACAATCGTTTATGTGGCAGACCATGACGATGCAAAAAACGATGTGCTGCATAGTGGAAGTACCGCAGAATTGGATTTCCAGCGGCGCAAAAAATTACAGCCGGTGGAAGAAGCGATTGCTGCAGGCAACATCAAACACCGTGTAAAAATTCTGCATGGCACTCCCGGACCGGCTATCGTGGAATATGCCAATTCGGAAAGCTTCGATATTCTGGTCATCGGCAGCCGTGGCTTGAATTCTTTACAGGAAATGGTGCTCGGCAGCGTCAGCCACAAAGTGGTTAAACGCGCAAACTGCCCCGTGCTGATTGTGAAATAAAAGAAGACAAAAAAGAGCGCCGAGTCGCTCTTTTCTTCATGTCTGGATTTTTTAATTTTCCAGGTAGCGGTATAAGGTGGATTTACTGATGCCAGTCTGTTCTTTGATTTCTGCCAAATTGTACTTTTTGCTTTCGTACATTTTGATCGCTTTTTTGACATTGGCATCGGGTTTTCTCGGGCGTCCCGCGTGCATGCCTTTTTCCTTGGCGACCGTAAGACCGGCCTTTGTTTTGGCGCTGATTGAATCACTTTGAAAGTCCGCGAGGCACTGGACAATTTTTTGGAAGGTAAACAAATTGCCCGGCGCTGTATCAATCTGTTCGCGGTGCGAATACAGCGTGCAGCCTTTTTGCTCCAGCGCATCAAGCAATTCCACGAGATGCCGCGTCGAATCTGCCAAAGCGTGCAAGCTTTTTACGATCAGCCGGTCTCCCGGTGCAAGGAGTGCCAGTGCACTTTTCAGCTCTTCTCTCTTCTTGGGAGAAGAATGGCTTTCAATATAAGCTTCATCACAATTCAAGTCAATAAACAGCTCTTTTTGCTTGTCACAATTAATATCCCCTTCTATGGGTCTCGCATAGCCAATCTGCACGGTTAAAACTCCTCGTCTAACATATTGCTTCTATTATAACATATTATTTTTCGGAAAAAGGACCAAAAAGGTTCCATTTTCGGATTCCTGATGATACACTATTCTCATTGTGAAATCGTGGCTCCGTAATCTGGGGCAGCACTCAAAATTGTACAACAAGAGGAGTAAGATATCGTGGGGGAAACTTTAAAAAAGGAATGGTTCGGAAATATACGCGGCGATATTCTAGCGGGAACTGTCGTCGCCCTTGCATTAATTCCTGAAGCCATTGCCTTTTCAATCATTGCAGGCGTCGATCCGATGGTCGGCTTGTATGCATCATTCAGTATAGCCGTTATTATTGCATTTGTCGGTGGACGGCCCGGCATGATTTCAGCTGCAACAGGCGCAATGGCCCTGTTGATAGTGCCGTTGGTCCGCGATCATGGATTGGAATATCTGCTGGCAGCGACCATTCTGACGGGGGTCATCCAAATTTTGTTCGGCGTGTTCAAAGTCGCAAAAGTGATGAAGTTCATCCCGCGCGCTGTTATGATCGGCTTCGTCAATGCACTCGCCATCCTGATTTTTATGGCGCAGGTGCCGCATTTCCTTGGCATCAACAACATTACTTATGTGTTTGTCGCTATTACCTTGGCAATCGTCTATATTGTACCGAGATTCTTTAAAGCCATACCGGCTCCGCTGATTGCACTTGTACTGCTTACAGCTGTCGCCATCTATTCAGGTTTTGAGATGCGGACAGTGGGTGACCTGGGAACCATCAGCCAGACACTTCCTGCATTTTTACTGCCGAATGTGCCTTTTAATCTAGACACTTTAATGATTATCCTGCCGTATTCACTGGCATTGGCAGTTGTCGGGCTGCTGGAAACCTTATTAACGGCCAACATCGTCGATGACATGACAGATACGGGAAGCAATAAAAATAAAGAAGCACGCGGCCAAGGTATCGCCAACTTCGTTACTGGATTCTTCGGAGGAATGGCTGGCTGTGCGATGATCGGCCAGTCAATTATCAATGTGAAGTCCGGAGGCAGAGGACGGTTATCGGCTCTTGTTGCTGGTGCCTTGTTGATGTTCCTGATCATTGTTTTGGGCGATGTTGTCATTCAGATCCCAATGCCGGTGCTTGTCGGCATCATGATTATGGTATCGATCGGAACATTCGACTGGAAGTCTTTCTCTTATTTGAGAAAAGCACCAAAAGCAGATGCAATTGTAATGGTAGCGACAGTCGCTATCGTCGTGTACACACATGATTTATCGATGGGTGTGCTGGCCGGCGTATTGTTGAGTGCTATTTTCTTCGTAGCCAAGATTTCGAAGATCAAAGTTCAGAAGCGATTGCTTGATGCAACACATTATCAGGTGGAAGGCCAATTGTTCTTTGCTTCTGTTGAAGATTTTCTTGAGAAATTCGACTATGACATCAAAGACGAAAGAGTGGTCGTTGATTTCACGGATGCCCACATCTGGGATGATTCCGGCGTCGGCGCCGTTGACCGTGTCGTCCTGAAGTTTAGGGAGAATGGCAATCAAGTCGATATTGTCGGCCTCGATACAGGCAGCCAGAAACTGATTGACCAGCTGGCGATCTTCAAGAGCGATAATGCAAAATTGCCTACACATTAAATAGTTTATTGGAACAGCCTTTCTTATAGTAGAAAGGCTGTTTTTCTATGGGCAAAAATTGGGAGGGGCAGTTCTGTGCCAGCATATCGCGGGGATTGCACTAATCGTGCATAACCCATTTTTGATAAGGTTTCTGTTCCTTAATCAAGTCGAAGTCACCCCGATCTCTCTCCCAAAAATCACTCCCCAAAATTTTATTTAAAAAAATGTGATCTAAAAAAGATCCGCCTGCGTTATACAGTCAGAACGAAAAAATAAAACAGGAAAAAGGAGAGATTCATGATGAAAATGAACAAACTTTTAGTAGCACTTCCACTTAGCTTGGCAATGTTGGTGCCAACGGCGGCACTTGCAGACAGTCACGGATCACATTCGAGCGGAACAAACGAATCGGCGCAAACGGCTGTAGCAACGGATACAGCAGCGGCTGAACTTCGCATCCAATTGGATACTGTTCTTACGGAACATGCTTTCCTGGCAGTCGAAGCAATGAGAAAAGGTGCTGACGGCGCAGCCGATTTCGATCAGGCTTCAGCTGCACTACTTGCAAACTCGGACGACCTTACAGCAGCAGTATCTTCAGTCTATGGTGAAGAAGGCGGCGCAGCATTCCAGGAAATCTGGAACTCCCATATCGGTTACTTTGTTGATTATGTAGTAGCGACAGGCGAAGGTGATCAGGCAGCAAAAGATGCAGCACTGGAAGAACTTGAAAAGTACAAAGTCGAGCAATCGGAATTCTTCGATTCAGCATCTGAAGGACGTTTGCCTGCAGCAGCAGTCCAAGAAGGATTGGACATGCACGTTGACCAGTTGATCACAGCTTTTGATGCATACGTTGAAGGTGATTTTGAAACTGCGTACACATTGGAGCGCGAAGCCATCCATCACATGAGTATGTTTGCTGAGACTCTATCAATCGCAATCGCTGATCAATTCCCGGAATTGGTTGATGGTACAAACCCTGATACTCCGGCTATCGATTTACGTGCACAATTGAATTATACATTCACTGAGCACGCTGGTCTGGCTGTAATGGCTATGCAGGACGGCGCTGATGGCGCAGCAAGTTTCGACCAGGCAGCTGGAGCATTGATGGCTAACGCAGATGACCTTTCTGCAGCAGTAGCTTCGGTTTATGGTGAAGAAGCGGGAGCACAATTCGCTGAAATCTGGGGTTCACATATCGGCTACTTCGTTGATTACGTAAAAGCGACTGGAGCTGGAGACACTGAAGCTCAGGAACAGGCGAAAGCTGATCTTGATGAATATATTGTAGAACAGGCAGCGTTGCTTGACGCAGCAACAGAAGGACGCGTTCCTGCTGATGCTTTGGAAGAAGGTTTGACAACTCACGTCAGCCAATTGCTTGGATCATTCGACGCTTATGTAGCGGGTGATTACGAAACAGCTTACGCTGAAATGCGCTCAGCTTACGCACACATGACAATGCCGGCAGCTGGATTGTCAGCGGCTATCACGGATCAATTCCCTGAACAATTCGGCGGTGCAGAAATGCCTGAAAAAATGCCTGCCACTGGTTTTGGCGGAGCTGAAGGCGGAACAATCCCTTACCTATGGATCTTCGCTGGATTGATGCTTGCGGCATTGACAACGACTATGGCATTTAGAGCACGTAAACAATAATATATAGTAGAAAGTTTTTAACCGGCCAGTCCATGGCCGGTTTTTTTATGGTGTTTCCATTTAACAAAAAGGGGTATCTCTAAGACAATTCCATTTTCATACAGGGAGGTACAGCTATGCCTGAAGAAAAAACACGGGAAGGTTTGACGGCAGTGGTCACTGGAGCTTCGAGCGGCATCGGCAAAGGAATTGTGTTGAAGCTGGCGGCGCAGGGAGCGAATGTCGTCTTTTGTGCAAGGCGAACGGAAATCATTGAAGAGATGGCAGCGGAACTCGGGCCGCAAGCTTTGGCGGTGACAGCAGACGTCAGCAAGGAGAACGATGTCGAAAAGCTTTATGAAGCGGCGATGGAGCGGTTCGGCAGCATCGATGTGTGGATCAACAACACAGGTGTCGGCACTTATGGGGAATTCACGGATACGCCGCTTAAGGACCTCATTCGGACGATTGACGTCAATTTGCTCGGCACGATGTTCGGCAGCCATTTTGCGATCGCCCAGTTTAAGCGGCAAGGCTATGGGACGTTGATTAATATCGGTTCATTCGGCGGACGGGTGGCAATTCCTTCAGGAGCAGTGTACAGCGCCTCGAAGTTCGGCGCTGCTGGACTGACGACAGGGCTTCATCAGGAAATGGATTTGGAGGACCGGAATGACATCCATATTTGCTTGGTCAATCCGTGGGTCACCGATACGCCATGGACAATTCATGCCGGCAACTACAGTGGCCATGAAATTCTTGTGGGCCCTGCGGATGATCCCGAAAAAGTGGTGGATACCGTAATCGGCCAGATTGATGAACCGGAAGAAATTGTCGATATTGGCGGCAAATCGACAATGGCGACAGTTGCAAGGAAGCTTGCGCCTTCAGTGACGGACAAGTCGACTGGACGGTTCATGTCCGACATGCTGAAACAGGCGCCGCCATCGCCGAACACTTCAGGCAGTCTCCACGAGGCGAGAACGGAAGGGACGGGGGTTTCAGGCGATTTGCGGGAAAGGCTGCACATGAAAGCAGAAGGCGAAAAGTAAAGGAGGATGTGAAAGAATGGCTGATCACAAACCTTATCAGAACTTAACGATAGTAGTGACAGGTGCCTCCAGCGGCATTGGCAAAGGAGTTGTGCGCCGCTTGGCTGAAGGCGGGGCAAACGTGGTGGCAGCTGCCCGCCGCAAAAACCTGCTGGATGCACTGGCTGAAGAATGCGGTCCGCGTGTGCTGGCGGTTGAAACAGATGTCAGCGAGGAACGGGACGTTAAAAATCTTGTTGATGCCAGCATAAGGAAGTTTGGCAAGATTGATGTATGGATCAATAACGCGGCAGTTGGAACAATAGGGGTATACGACCAGATTCCGTTGGAAGATCTGCGGCGCATGGTCGAAATCAACGTGCACGGAACGATTTACGGCAGCCATTACGCGCTTCACCAGTTCCAGCAGCAAGGCAGGGGAACTTTGATCAATATTTCATCCGTCGCTGCCAACGTGGCATTTCCATATTACACACCCTACAGCGCCAGTAAGCATGCAGTCAGCGGATTGACGGCAGCGCTCCAGCAGGAAATGGAATTGGCGGGTCACAAAGATATTCATATTTGTGCGGTCTATCCCTGGGCCACCGATACGCCCTGGTTCGAGCACACGGCTAATTACACGGGACATGCAGCGGAAATGAAACCGATGGATGATCCCGAAATCGTTATCAACGCAATTATTGATTTGATTGATAATCCTCAAAACACCGTCAATGTCGGCATAAAGACAAAAGGGACCACGCTTTCGAGCAGGTTGGCTCCTGGCGCAACGGAAGATTTCAATGCCAGACAAGTATTGAAAGTTACGCAAGATGCTCCGGCTATAGCTCCGACCTCCGGTAGCCTGCATGAGCCGATGATGAGCGGGACAGAAGTGGATGGCGGCTTGAGGGAACGGATGAAGGTGGAGAGAAGAGATTGAATTGCGTGCAGTTTAGGAAGAAAGCAAGGGAACCGGCAGAGGATGGTCTGCCGGTTTTCTTTTTGTTTTTAACAAAGAAAATTATGATCTGTCTATACGGCGATTAAATCCGTTTGAAATTTTGGATTGTAAATTAGAACTTGTATAATATTTAAGTCCTTCTCTTAGGAGATTAGCATTAAGTTTGTTAGTATGAAACTAGCATTGTAACCGGAAAAACGTGATTTTATTGCAAGGGGTGAAGACTTATATGACTGAAATAAAAGAATCAGCTGCACAATTGGTCAGGAGAAATAACGTCAAAATTGGCGGACAGGGCCAGAAAGTTCTGGTGTTTGCACACGGCTTTGGCTGTGACCAATACGTATGGGACAAAATTGCCCCAGCTTTCGAAACAAAATATAGAGTTGTACTGTTCGATTATGTCGGATCGGGTAAGAGTGACAAATCGGCTTATAATAAAGAAAGATACCGTACATTGCATGGCTATAAAGAAGATTTGCTTGAATTGTGCGATGCTTTGTCGCTTGAAAATATAGTATTTATCGGCCACTCGGTCAGCAGCATGATTGGTGCCCTGGCGGCAGTTGAACGTCCGGAATTGATGAAGAATTTGATTATGATCGGGCCTTCTCCGCACTTTTTGAATGAACCTGGATACCACGGTGGATTTGAAAAAGCAGACATTGAAGGTATGCTGCAGATGATTAAAGGGGATTATAACGAGTTCGCTCGATTCCTTTCGCCTGTCGTGATGCAGAATGCGAGCCGGCCGCACCTTGCGGCTGAGTTTGAACAATTGCTTTGCTCAAATGATCCGGAAGTGATGAGCGATTTTGCAGAAGCAACTTTTCTCGCGGATGTCCGTGAAGATTTGGAAAAAGTAAAAGTGCCAACCCTGATTTTGCAGACTCGCAATGATGCAGTAGCACCTGAAGAAGTCGGTGAATACGTACATAGCCGAATCGAGAACAGCGAGTACCAGCTTATGGACGCCGAAGGCCACAGCCCGCACGTCAGTGATGCGGAAGAAACCATCAGCAAAATAGCCGAATATCTATCTGTTTCCTGAAATTTCGAAAGCACATTTAAAAGATCTAATATTTTTTATTCAGAAAGCAGTACACTGAACAATGCTCTACAGGTATAATAAATTCAAATAACACAGAACTTAAGCCTATGGAGGTACTGATGAATAAAGATTTTGAAATTTTGGGCCAGCGTGTCATAGACGATAAATACCTGATTGCAGAACTGATTAACGAAGAAGTAAAGAAAGATGCCGATGACAAAGACAGGGTCCATAACGACACATTCAACGAACAGGTTATAGCAGCCAGAGCGGGATTCATTGAACTGCTGGGTGACTCTTTAAAAAATTCCTGCGATGAAACAAAGGTCTATGAGTCCATTGATTCGTGGGGGCTTGCAACCGGCCGTTATTTCCTGGCAGCGGATATGATGCTCGACGCTGCACTTGCTGAATCTTCGTTGTATCGGAAACATCTGGCGAAATTGATCAAAACGGAAGGCAAACTCCAGGGGATTCCCATGGAAACCATCTTTGAAGCGATGGAATTTTTCCATACATTATTGGACCACGCCATGTATTCCTACAGCAGTGCCTATATTAACGCATACCAGGAAAGGCTCACTGCAGCCAAACGGGAATTTTTCGAATTTTCCGCACCTGTTGTCCCGATTGCCGATAAAGTGGCGATCCTGCCGCTTGTCGGAGATCTTGAGATTGACCGTGCTCAGTTCATCCTTGAAAAAACGCTGACAGCAGCCAATAAACTGCGAATTTCCACATTGGTCATCGACCTTTCGGGAGTTGTCAAAGTGGATTCGATGGTTGCTGAGCAAATCATCAAGATTGTCCAGGCGTTGAACATGGTAGGGGTTAAAGCAATCCTGACCGGCATCCGTTCAGAAATTGCGATTACACTGTCCCAGCTTGGTGTCGATACACGTTCGCTTGTAACGGGCGGCAGCTTGAAACAGACGCTTGAGAAACTTGATTTCACAAAATTATAAGCAGTCACGAAAAAACGCTGAAGCGCATTGCTTCAGCGTTTTTTTCGTTACCATTTAAACAGAAACCTTAATATTGCCGGTTTCGAGAAGCTGGCGTAAGGTAGCAGTTTCCTCATCATTCAATGGAATCATCGGCAGTCGGACTTTGCCTGTTTGTACACCGAGTAATTGCAATGCCGTTTTAACAGGCACAGGATTTGGCGCCGCGAAAAGAGCGTTCATGATTGGTAGCAGTTTGCGATGTTGTGCGGCTGCTTCTTTGACGTTGCCAGCGGTAAAGCTTGCTACCATTTCCTGCATTTCATTGCCGATGATGTGGGAAGCAACTGAAACGATGCCGTCTGCTCCGATGGCCATCAGAGGTAAAGTCAATCCGTCGTCTCCGCTATAGACGGTAAAGTCATCCGGCGTTCCATCGATAATCACTGACGCAGCGTCAAGGTTACCGCTGGCTTCTTTAACGGAGACTATGTTTTCGACAGCCGACAGGCGAATAATCGTTTCTGGCGCCATATTGACCGCGCTGCGTCCTGGGATGTTATAAAGCATGATCGGCAGGCGCGTTGCTTCAGCGATGGCTTTGAAATGTTGGAACAAGCCTTCCTGGGCAGGCTTGTTATAATAAGGCGTGACAAGCATGATGCCGTCGACACCTGCTTCTTCGGCTTGCTTGGTCAAAATCACCGATGACCGGGTATCGTTCGAACCGGTTCCGGCGATGACGGGGATGCGGCCGTTCACTTTTTCAGCAGTAAATTTGAACAGCGCCAATTTTTCAGCTGCCGTCAAAGTTGGCGATTCACCGGTAGTGCCGGCAACAACAAGGCCGTCGGAACCGTTTGAGATGAGGTGCTCAATCAGTTTTTCTGTTGCTGGAAAGTCGATGTCGCCGTTTGTGTCAAAAGGGGTGACCATTGCAGTGATGATTTTTCCGAAGTTCATAGTATCCCATCCTTTTTCAATTTTTTTAAGTCTTATTCGTTATTCATGATAAAATCCAGCGTCATTCCATCCGAGGTGCGGTTATCAACGGATGAGGTGCGGTCTTGATCACTTGGGGCGCGGTTTTCACCATCTGAGGTGCGGTCAGCCGATTTATGCCTTATGCTAAATCGGTTTTATACCAAATAAAAAAGCAGCAGCGAAGGACCGCTGCTGCTGCAGCAACACAAACCGCTTGTGTCGCTGTACGCCAGATAGCCCTCCATACGGAACATTCCGCATGACAGTCCGGCATCTCTTAAATGCAGGACCAGCAACAGGGATCAGGGGCTCCCCGCCGCTTCGGCAAGCACCCCTTCCGGCAAAAGTCTTCGGAGCCCGTGCTCCTCGTTCTGCGTACTGATGGTGTTTGCGCCTCTATCCTCACTCCACTGAAAAAGGGAGCAAGAACTATTGAATTAGCTCGACTTTATCAAAAACCGCTGTTATTTGCAAGTGGAATCGGGTATTGATAGGCAAAATAGCAATTATGCATGAAGAGGCGGGGAGAACGATATGAAGGAATATGAAGGCGACCAGTATCTGAATATCGCGACTGAAGGCACACAGTGGATATCCGAAGCGACACTCCACCATAACCGCTACGAACCGACCCCCTATATACATTTAAAAGAATTATTCAACCGCCATCCCCTGAACAGTGATGATGGCCTGGTGGATTTCGGCTGCGGCAAAGGGCGGCTGAATTTTTATGTTCATGACCGTTTCAGCTGCAGGGCGACAGGCGTTGAACTAAATACCAGTTTTTGCGGAGAGGCGCAGCAAAATCTCGAAAATTACAGCCGTATCAGCAGGCATCGCAAGGCGGCGGAATATATCCGTTTTCGGTGCGGGATGGCCCAGGATTACGATGTGCAGCCACAAGATACTGTGTTTTATTTCTTTAATCCGTTTTCAGTGCAGATTTTCATGAAAGTCGTGGACAATATTTTGAAGTCTGCGGAAACCTATCCAAGAGACATGAAAATCATCCTCTATTATCCAACCCGTGAATATATCAATTTCCTTGAGCGCAATACAGTATTTGAACTGCTGGAGGAAATCGGCTTGCCGGCGATCAATAAAAATCCTGCAGAGCAGTTTCTAGTATACAGCTACTCGCCGCAGATGATTTAACAATCTTTGAAACAGGGTATAAGAAATGGAAATGAAACAGAAACGGGTGTGGTTCTATGAAATGGAAAGGCCGGAGAGGCAGTACGAATGTAGAAGACAGGAGAGGCGGTGGCGGCGGCAAAGGACTGGCTGTCGGCGGGGGGCTCGGCGGAATAGTGCTGATCCTGATCGTTACGTTTCTCGGAGGAGATCCGGGCGTGCTGCTCGATGGCATGAATGGAAATGGGTCTGGCGGCAGCAGTTCAGGAGAGCCTTATCAGGCGACCGAGCAGGAAGAGGAACTGGCTGACTTCGTATCGGTCGTGCTCGCTGACACGGAAGAAGTATGGACAGAAGTTTTCGCTGAAGAAGGCATGCAATATGAAGAGCCAACACTTGTCCTGTTTACGGATAGCGTACAGTCGGCCTGCGGTACTGCCGGTGCGTCGGTAGGACCTTTTTATTGTCCGGCAGATTATAAACTTTACATCGACTTGGATTTTTACGGCGAATTGCAGCGTCAATTCAATGCGCCGGGCGATTTCGCGATGGCCTATGTCATCGCCCATGAAGTCGGACACCATGTGCAGAATCTGCTCGGAGTGATGCAGGAAGTCCAGCCGCTTCGCAATCAATTGAGCGAAGAGGAATACAATAAAGTGCAGGTCCGCCTTGAGCTTCAAGCGGATTACCTGTCAGGCGTCTGGGCGCACCATGCCCAGGAGATGGGCTATCTTGAAGAAGGCGACCTCGAAGAAGCGCTGACAGCTGCGGCGGCAGTCGGGGATGACACCATCCAGATGCGTTCGCGCGGATACGTCGTGCCGGAAAGCTTTACGCACGGTACGAGTGAACAGCGCCGGGAATGGTTCTATAAAGGCTTTGAAGCAGGCAACTTGGACGAAGGAGATACCTTCAGTGCTGACGGATTATAAGAAGCTTTTGTGAAACATGCCGAAAAGCGGTGCGGAGGATTGATATTTTCCGCCCAGTAATCCATTATATAGAATAGACAGTCTTTTCTTAATTAAATATATTAAACTAACAGGCTAGAGAAACCGATATTCCGCAAAACAGCTACGAAGACATTAGCCGACGCTTGCGAGGTTAATGTCTTTGCGACGAAGCAGCAGAGCGATGCAGGAGCACGATTTTTAAACCATGCAAATGCAGGAGCAAACTCTTTGTCTCCATCGTTTTGCTCCATATCTCTAGAGATTTCTCTAGCGCCGGCGCGCCTCTGGACTGGGCGAAGCAATAAGACAAGTGTACTTCTTGGCTTATTGCGGGAGCCTTGTCCTAAGCGCCGAAGCGTCATTCTAAATGATGTTTTAATTTAATATAGTTAATATGAAAAGAAATAAATTCTATGAAGGAAGTAAATCCATGCAAGAAGAAAATATCACACGCCTGCAATATGGCGATAAAGAATTGATACTGATCGGCACGGCCCACGTTTCCAAACGCAGCGCAGAACAAGTCAAAGAAGTGATTGATGCTGAGCAGCCGGATTCCATTTGCATCGAATTGGATGCGCAGCGCTATCAATCGGTCACGGAAAACAGTAAATGGAAAGAAACCGATATCTTCAAAGTGATCAAAGAGAAGAAATCGAGTCTCCTATTGATGAACCTGGCCATTTCATCTTTCCAGAACCGTTTGGCCGATCAATTCGGCATTAAACCGGGGCAGGAAATGATCCAGGGCATCGAATCGGCAAAAGAGACTGGCGCTGAACTGGTGCTTGCCGACCGTAATATCCAGGTGACATTTTCACGCATCTGGGGCAATATCGGTCTCTGGGGCAAAGTGCAGTTGCTGTCTTCGGTATTTTTCAGCATCTTCAGCAAAGAAACAATTTCTGAAGAAGACCTTGAGAAGATGAAATCCCAGGATACGCTGAGCGCGGTGATGGACGATTTCACCAAAGCCTTTCCGCGGCTGAAAACGCCATTGATCGATGAACGTGATCAATACCTCGCGCAGAAAATTAAAGAAGCACCGGGCAAAAAAATCGTCGCTGTACTCGGCGCCGCGCACATTCCGGGAATTACGAAAGAAATCCATAACGAGCATGACCTGGAAAAACTTTCAGAAGTACCGCCGAAATCCAAATGGCCGAAAATCATCGGCTGGGCGATTCCGCTGATCATAATCGGAATCATTGCCTATACCTTTATCTCCAATCCTGCAGCCGGCATCGACCAGACAATCAGCTGGATCTTATGGAATGGCACATTGGCCGCAATTGGGGCCACTATCGCTTTCGGCCATCCGCTTGCCATCTTGACAGCGTTTGTCGCAGCACCGATCTCCTCGCTCAATCCGCTGGTGGCAGCAGGCTGGTTCTCGGGGCTGACCCAGGCATCGATCCGCAAGCCGAATATCGGCGATTTCGAAACCTTGTCAAAAGACGTGTTCACAGTCAAAGGTTTCTGGGACAATAAAGTCACGCGTGTCCTGCTGGTCGTCGTTCTAACGAATCTCGGCAGTTCCCTTGGCACTTTTATTGGCGGTGCAGATGTCATCCGCCTGTTTTTCGAGAATATATGATAGTAAAAGCCTGTTCAGTACCATACTGGACAGGCTTTTCATATGGAGAAAAAAATGTCTGTGGAAAAATTTCCAAATTTACCAATTATCATGGAATAAGCAGTTGTATTTAAAATAAAAAGGGTATACACGATTTATGTACATAGAAAATGAAAATAACTTGTATCAAAAGATTTGCAGATTTTGCAAGCATCCCGAGTAGACAGTCCGATCGTCGAAGTTATACAATACTTATACAAAAGTGGAAAGAAGGTTTCATAATGAATTACATATTAGACCGAAGCAAGTTGTTTATTTTCCTGATTTTTATCTTTATGCTCGTGGGTGTTTATACATTTCTGACATTGCCTCAGCGTGAAATTCCCGAAACACCGCCAGGCCTTGTGTTGGTATCAACGATTCTGCCAGGTGCAGGACCGGAAGAAGTGGAGCGGTCAATCACGACTCCGCTGGAAAGTGAGATCCAGAAAGTGGATGGCATTTCTTCCATCCAATCCATTTCTTCCAATTCGGCTTCCATCATCACTTTGGAAATCGAAGACGGTGTCGAACCGGACGCATTGATCAATTCGATTCAGCAGGAAGCGCAAAGCGCCTCAGCTGATTTCCCGGATCAGGCACAGGACACCTCTGTCGAAAAGCTTGATCTGACATTCCCGCTGGTGTCGTATATGTTCTACGGTGACCGCACGGAACTGGATGGCATGAAGCAGGCGCTTGCCGAATTGTCTGAAGATGTGGAAGCTGTTTCAGGTGTGGCCGGAACTACCGTAAAGGGGCTGAACGATCAGCAGATCCTGATTGAACTGGACAGCGACGCACTTGCTGAAAATAATTTTCAGCCATTTGCCGTGCTTGAATCGCTGCAGCAGGCCAATCAGCCGCTGTCGCTCGGAACACATGATAATGGCAATGAACGCCTTGTGTTGACGGTCAGCCAGGAAGAAGGCATCGAAAAGCTGGAGCAATTGCAGGTCGGCCAGGCCGCAGTGCCGCTAAGTGAAGTGGCGACGATTGAAACGGTTGACCAGGAAACTTCCGATATCGTCACTTACGAAGGTGAAGATGCCATTTCCTACACTGTTTTCCTGCAGACTGGCCAGGACGTGCCATCTGTCGATGAACGTGTGACAGAAGTGATTGAAGAATTCAATGAAAACCTGCCTGCTGGTATAGAGGCGGATAAATACGAATCCCAGGCTGATAATGTCAATGAAATCTTCAGCGGGCTCTATATTTCATTGTTGATTGCCGTGTTGGCCGTGCTCGTTACGACAACGGCGGGCCTGACCTTATTCGGTGCATTCGCTGTTGCATTGACGGTGCTTGCTTCTGTGTTGTTCGGACTGATTCCGATTCCTTATATGGGCGTTGACCTGAACCAAATTTCGGTCATCGGACTTATCATCGCCATCGGGATATTGGTGGATGACAGCATCGTCGTCAACGATAATATCCAGCGACGTTATAAACTGGGGGACTCACCGCGTGAAGGTGCGATAAAAGGCGTCCGAGAAGTATATCCATCAATCATCTCGTCCAGTTTGGCGATTGTCGTGACGTTTTCTCCATTATTGCTGCTGTCAGGCGGGAACGGAGCGTTCATCAAGGCACTGCCTAGTATTCTAATTACCACAATCATCGCATCGACCATACTGTCGATTACTTTGGTGCCAATGATGCAGTATTTGAAAATGAAACGAAAAGCCAAGAAAATTTCCGATACTCCGGGATTCCTCGGCAAACCGCTTGAGAAGCTGGCAGTATTCTATTCGGAAAAAGTGTTGCGCGGCGTTTTGAAGCGTCCGTTATTGGTTGGGATCGGCGGTCTCTTGATAGCGACCGGTTTATTGTCACTCGCATTATTTACGCCGTTCGAATTCTTCCCTGAAGCTGACCGCGAAGAAGTGACGATGAATGTCCGCCTGGCGGAAGGAACACCGATTGAAGAAACCGATGCATTCATTGCAGAGATTACCGAAGAACTTGCAGAAGAAGATGACAATATCAAAGAGCTGGCGATTTTTACTGGTGAAGGCTTGCCGAATCTGTTTGCTTCATCGATGGATAACACGGGTTCAAATACCGGCCAGGCAGCTATCCGCATCAATCGCGACAATACATCGGCTTCCGCTTTCATCGATAAATGGGAGCCGGAACTGCGTGAACGTTATCCGGACGCTGAAATTTTCCTTGATACGATTGTCCAGGGACCTCCAGTCGGAGCGCCGGTGACAGTTACTGTTACGGGCGAAGACATTGCGGAACTTGAAAGTTTGCGCGATACACTGAAAGAGCAGATGCTCGATAACGGAGCAGATATTGTGACGGATAACCTTGGTGATCCGGTTCCAGCCATTGAATACGAGCCGAACCGCGATGTGCTCGAAAGCAACAGCATTGCGCTGAGCACAGTGACGAACCAGCTGCAGCTTTTGACGCAGGGAATTCCGCTTTACTCAATCTATGAAGACAATGAATTCTATGATGTGGTCTTGAAACAAGCGGGAATTGAAGAAGGGGAAGAAATTGACCTTTCGGAATTCGCCGTACCTGCAACAGGGGGAGAAGGCGGCCAGCAAGGTCCGCCGCAACTGGTTCCGCTCGATGAATTATTGGATGAGCAGAAGACGACAGCCATTGCCCAAGTGCCGCATGAAGACGGCGAACGCGCCATTACATTGCGCGCTTTCGGTACAATGGATGATTTTGAAGCATCTATGCTGGAAGTGGTAGATGAGCAAAGGGCTGACCTAACGGAAGGGTATGAGGTTTCGACAGGCGGCGAAAACTCTGACCAAGAAGCATTCTTTGCTGAAATTGGCATCCTATTCCTAGTTGTGTTATTGCTGGTTTATCTCGTTATCGCTTTCCAATTCAAATCTTTCAGCCTGCCATTCCTGGTACTGATTGCGGTTTATCTGGGAATTTCAGGCGCCATCCTTGGCCTGTTCCTGACGCAGACACCGCTCAGCTTCCTTGGTGTCATGGGGATTGTCTCCCTGACAGGAATTGTTGTGCGAAACGCGGTTGTACTGATCGACTTTGTCGAAGCGCGCCGTTTGTCAGGCGACTTCTCCATTAAAGAAGCGATTTTGGAATCCGGATACGCGCGCATCAAGCCAATCATTTTGACCACGATCACTTCGATTGTGGCTTTGATACCGGTTGCCTTATCAGGTGACCCGTTATTCGAACCGCTTGCAGTTACAATCATCGCTGGACTGGCTTTCTCCAGTTTGTTCACTTTAGTGATGATTCCGGCTCTTTACCTGGTGTTCTATCGAATCAGCCACCGGAAAGAAAACGCGAAAGCTTAAACTTTCCACAGCACAGCCTGAGTTTTGCTGTGCTGTTTTTTGTTAGAGAGTGGCGATTAGTTGAAACCGATGAGGGTAACTAGGATAATAGAACGCGGATTACACTGAAAAAAGCAGATTGTTGATAAAAAGAGGTGAAGCTATTGGCAAGTAAGCACGATGTCCACGATAAAAAAGACATAAAAATAGGGCCACTGCTTGCGGTGTTGATGGCAGGCGTTTTTGTCGCCATCCTGAATCAGACTTTGCTGGCAACGGCATTGCCGCATATTATGGATGACTTGAGCATTACTGCAAACACGGCGCAATGGCTGACTACCGTTTTCATGCTCGTCAACGGCGTCATGATTCCGGTAACCGCTTTTTTAATTGGCAAATTTTCCACCCGTACTTTATTCCTGACGGCGATGGGGCTGTTCACCATCGGAACAATTGTGGCTGCCTTTGCGCCAGGCTTCTCCATTTTGATGGTCGGCCGTATCATTCAGGCTTCGGGAGCGGGTATCATGATGCCGCTGACCCAAACCATTTTCTTCGTCATTTTCCCGATTGAGAAAAGAGGGCAGGCGATGGGCTTGTTCGGACTCGTTATTTCCTTCGCTCCGGCAATCGGACCGACGTTATCGGGATGGATCGTCGGACAATATCCATGGCGCGCGTTGTTCTATATTGTCATCCCGATTGCCTTGCTCGATTTAATATTTGCTTATTTCTTCCTGAAGAATGTCACGAAACAGACTTTCCCGAAACTGGACATCTCTTCGGTTATCCTGTCGACGTTTGGTTTCGGCGGTATTCTTTACGGCTTTTCCAGTGCTGGCACGACAGGCTGGGCAAGCTTGCCGGTTCTTTTGTCAATCGCCATTGGAGCGGTTTCACTGTTCCTTTTCATTCAGCGGCAGGGGCGGCTCAAAGAGCCCTTGCTTGAATTTCGGGTCTTTAAATACAAGATTTTTACCTTGTCGACGATTCTCAGCGTCATTGTTTTCATTTCAATGATCGGCGGTGCTACAATCCTGCCGATTTATATGCAGGATATGCACGGCTTCACTGCGCTCGAATCCGGCTTGATGCTGTTGCCCGGTGCTATCATTATGGGGATCATGAACCCGATTACGGGCCGGATTTTCGATGCGTTCGGCGGCAAATGGCTGGCAATCATCGGTCTCTTGATTGTTACGGTCAGCACATTCCAATTCACCGTGCTGACCGCTGAAACTTCCTTTACTTATTTAACAGTCATGCACGCCATCCGGATGTTCGGTGTGGCCATGGTGATGATGCCGGTGACAACCGCTGGACTCAATCAGCTGCCGGAAAGGCTGATTCCGCATGGTACCGCCATGAGCAATACTATGCGCCAGGTTTCCGGTTCGATCGGCACTGCTTTGCTGGTCACCATCATGACCAGCACGGCACTCGATCCAGAACAGTATGGTGTACAAGGGCTTATTCGGGGAGTGAATATCTCCTTTATCGTAGCTGGTATTTTAAGCCTCATCGGTGTCTTTCTTTCCTTTTTTCTTAAGAAGGCAACGCCGTCAACTGAAGGCAAATAAAGAGCCGCTTCATTCAGTGGGGATTGTTTATCCCTGCTGGATGTTAATTGAAAATAAAACCCGAAAGGATGATGAAGCAATCATTTCCCGGGAAATATCAATTCAATTGTGAATTTTCGTCCGATTGGAAATATGGATAAATTCTGTTTTGTAACATAATGTACATTTACTTATTCGGTTTGCTTTGGTAAGATGTCAGACGACGGATGAGTTAGACATTTATTAGCCTAATTTTCTGATAAAATACTATTTATGAGGTGAAGTTGTGAATATATTATGGGGCATATTCGGCATTTTCGTCGTTCTGGGACTTGCATTCCTTTTATCTGATGGGAAAAAATCCATTAAGCCACGGACAATTTTAGGCGGATTAGCGATTCAGATCACTTTCGCGTTCATCGTTCTTGAGTGGGAACAAGGGCGAAAAGGATTGGAATGGTTATCCAATAAAGTCAATAATGTAATCGGTTACGCGGGTGAAGGGATTGCCTTTGTTTTTGGTCCAGCAGCTGATACAGAAGGGTTCGGCTTCGTCTTTGCTTTCCAGGTACTGACAATCATCATTTTCTTCTCTTCTCTAATTTCAGTCCTGTATTATCTGGGAATCATGCAACTCGTTATCCGCTTTCTTGGCGGGGCATTAGCTTGGCTGTTAGGCACGAGCAAAGCGGAATCCATTTCCGCTTCGGCTAACATTTTCGTTGGCCAGACGGAAGCGCCGCTCGTTGTCCGTCCGTTCCTTGCTGGAATGACGAAATCCGAATTGTTCGCGGTTATGACCGGTGGACTTGCCTCGGTCGCAGGTTCTACACTTGCGGGTTACGCGCTTCTTGGCGTTCCGCTTGAATACCTGCTTGCTGCAAGTTTCATGGCGGCTCCAGCTGGTTTAATCATGGCGAAAATTATGATTCCGGAACAAGAGGAAATTGAAGAAAAAGAATTTAAGCTTGAAAAAGATAAAGAATCCGCAAACGTAGTTGACGCCGCCGCACGCGGTGCAGCAGACGGTTTACAATTGGCTTTGAACGTCGGGGCAATGTTACTTGCGTTCATCGCGCTTATCGCTTTGCTGAACGGTATGCTTGGTGGTATCGGTGGCTGGTTTGGATTTGAAGGATTGACGATTCAGCAAATTCTTGGATTCATTTTTGCCCCACTTGCCTTTGCAATCGGTGTACCTTGGGCTGAAGCAGTCCAAGCGGGCAGCTTCATCGGACAAAAACTCGTGCTGAACGAATTTGTCGCTTACGTTTCTTTTACAGCGGAAATGGCGGACCTGTCACCAAAAACTGTCCTTATTGTCAGTTTTGCGCTATGTGGTTTCGCCAACTTGAGCTCACTTGCAATCTTGCTTGGAGGACTTGGGGCACTTGCACCAACCCGTCGTCCACAAATCGCAAAACTTGGCATGAAGGCGGTAGCTGCCGGAGCACTCGCTTCACTTTTAAGTGCTTCGATCGCTGGTATGTTCTTTTAAACAATAAAGTATGGAGAGAACCACACGCATTTTGCGTGTGGTTTTTTTGTGGGGATGTGGGGATGTGGGTTTGGGGGTTTGGGGGTTTGAGTATTTTTCGGTTTTTCGCTTTTCGCCTTGGCGGAAAGCATCCGTTCAAGGGTTTTGGGGGGCGGGCAAAGTGGAGGATGGTGGCGAAGTCAGTGTGCGTGCGGGTAAATCGAAAACCGTTGAATGGATGGCATTTCGCGGGGCGAAATGCGATGAAGGGCGGAATGAGCGTGGAAGAGTGGGATTTTATCGGTGGAATAGTGGCGGAAAACGGGTACTTTGTTTGAAGAGATGTTAAAGAAAGGGTCAAGTGATTGTATGGATGGCATTTCGCTGGGCGAAATGCGAGAAAAATCGGAATGACAGTGAAAGAGTGGGAAATCTTAGGGAAATGGTGGCAGAATGTGATGTTTTTTGTATGAGAATTAGCTGAAATTGGAGATGTGGACTTTTCGCACAGCGAAAAGCTTCTTTTTGAGGTTATCGGGTGGTCGTGAGAGGTGGGAATTGGTTGGTGGAAATACTTGCGTGCGGTTAATGGCGGTTTGCGTGCGATTAAAATGATTTGCGTGCGGTTAGCATCCACTTGCGTGCGATTAAAACTGTTTGCGTGCGATTAAAGCCAACTTGCGTGCGTTCGTAAAATTTTCTCCGATTTTCACATAAAAAGCAGAAGAAGTAATCACTTCTTCTGCTTCAAATGGTAGGATTGTAATTTTGTCTCATCGTCAACAATCTTAAAATCGAATTGAGCCAACATCCGTGCAGCTGTAAACCGCGATTCCACACCACACCACTCACGAAACGCCTGATTCGTAATATGGGTATCGATCAGTGAAAAATATTCACGCAATGCGTGCTTATGCGCCAACCGATCCCGGTGCCCACAACCGGGGCATTGCCAGCTTTTCTTTATTCGTTTCATTCCGTATGCGCGGCATTCTGTACATTGAATACCACGGCGAATTTCACTCGCTTGAATATAATGCTTGCTGCATAAAGGGGTTCTCAGATAAGGGGAATGTGCGCTGATAATCTGCTTTTTAATTTTCGGCAGTTTCGGCGGTTCGGCTTCAAGGGGGAAAGCCTTTACGATTTGCAATAAATATTCAGGCATCTGGTAGACTTTGCAGATGTGTTTGCTTTTTGGCCTGACAATGAATTCACAGCTCTTTGGGGTGAAGACGATAAGCCCGCTGACAGGCAGTTTAATTTTCTTCAGCTGGAACCATGCCGACAGAAAACGGATATTCTTGTTTAACTGGATACGAGGATCCTTCATTACGCTTTTGACGTTATCGTCGTCGAAGCGGTAGAATTCGCCGGTCTGCTCGTCAAAATGGATTTTGCCGCTGATGTTCTTTGAATCCATGATGATAACGCAGCGTTCGGTCAACAGCAAACCGTCCATTTGTATTTTCCAGTCGCCCATTGCAAGACTGACGTCCCACAATATATGGAACTCTTCTTGTGAATGAAATTCAACAAAGTGTTTCCGCATCCGATCTTCTCCTCGGACGCCTGCTGCAATTTGCCGCTGCTCGCCTGCAAGATACTGGCGCTGTGGGTGGACGGCCGGCAAGCGGCCAATCAAGGATCCGATCGCATCTTCCGCGCATAGCAATTCCAAACATTCTTTTTCCATATAACACCTCTTTTCCGAATATTACTTGAAGTATAGCATTTGCGAATACTCCTGGCTTGTCTCTCTAAAAATATAATTTAAAGCCAGCCCAGACCATTGAATGCCTTGCATTTCACTGCGTGAAATGCGATAAAACCGGAAATCGACTATTGCGTTTTGCATTCTCCTGACCAATCCCAAACTCTTGACGCAACGGCCTTTTTGGATTACACTTCTATCTTGGCTTACCTGAATTTATTCAGGCAGAGCGGGTAGGGAGAGGGCTAATTTAATAGAAGGTTATCTATATGTATAATTGGATGGATCGTTTTTTCGGTCTTAAAGAAAATGGTACATCGGTAAGACGTGAGCTATTGGCTGGTCTGATCGGCTTTTTCACAGTGGTCTATATTATCGCGGTCAATTCGCTGATCTTGTCGGAATCCGGCATGCCGATCGAAGCGGCAATTATCGCGACGATTGGGGCATCTGTATTTGGTGCTTTAGTGATGGGATTCTGGGGCAATGTTCCGATTCTGCTGATTCCGGGCATGGGCATCAACGCGCTGTTCTCGTATACGATGGTCCAGTCGATGGGCCTTACCTGGCAGGAAGCTTTGGCAGTCGTATTCGTTTCCGGCGCTATTTTTGTCGCAGTGGCGTTTACACGTTTTGCCAAAGTACTGAGCGCTGCAGTACCGCATTCGCTGAAAGAGGCGATTACAGTAGGTCTGGGTTTATTCCTGATGCTGCTGGGTCTTGAAAAAGGCGGGCTCGTCATCAATGGCGAAGGGGCGATTTTGGCACTCGGATCGGTTTCCGATCCGTTGGTGCTGTCGACCGCTTTGACGTTTGTCATTGCCATCATCCTGTTTATCCGCAACGTGCCGGGGAATTTCCTCATCACGATAGTGGCTGGAACTGTGATCGCCTTTTTATTCGGCATGATTGATCTTAGTCAGCTGAATGAACCGGCGATGAGCGCTTCTGAAGCGTTTGCCGGATTCGGTGCATTGAGTTTCACCAGTTTCCTGACCATGGGATTCTGGGTAGCGGTTTTCTCGCTGACAATGGTCCTGGTGTTTGAGAACATCGGCCTTGTTCATGGACAGGTCAATTTCATCGAACGTCCAGAGAAATACAAGCGTGCATTCCAGGCAACGTCCATCGGTTCGATGGCTTCCGGTATTTTTGGAACCAGTCCGACAGTTGCCAGTGTCGAAACCTTAGCGGGCATGGCGGCAGGCGGTCGCACAGGTTTGACGGCTATTACAACCGGCTTGCTGTTTCTTGGCGCTGCATTTTTCATTCCTGTCATCAAATTGATTCCGGACAGTGCGATTGCACCGATCCTGATCATTATTGGCGCATTGATGCTGCAAAACATCAAGGACCTCGACATGAAAGACATGAGCGAGAGCATTCCGGCGTTTCTGATCATCGTCCTTATTCCGTTTACGTACAGTATCGCTGACGGCATCGCCATCGGCTTTATCATGTATCCGTTATTGAAGGTCGGCCTCGGCAAATGGCGCGAAGTTACACCGGCGCTTTATGTGATTGCAGCGCTGTTCCTCGCGAATTATATTTTCCAGGTCATCGGCTGATTTTAAAGAAAAGCGACGGCACCCGTTTAGCTCTGAAAAGCATAAGACAGATTAGCGTAGTGGCCTTGGTCGCGCAGACTTGAAAAGCGGAAACGGCCGTTCAGCTCCGACAGGCTTAAGATGAGCTTTCGAAGCGGCGTTCTTTGCCGCACAGGAAGAACAGCTTAAGTCCGAGGAGTTGGCCGTTGGAGTCTAGACACAAGCTGGCTTATGACTCGAAGAGCTGGGTCGCCGGAGTCTGGACAAGGAAACATATTTTCTAAGAATTTTCATACTAAAAAGGTATACTTTCTTGTCCAATAAAAATAAACGCACTTGCCGGATGCAAGTGCGTTTTTTCATTAAATTAGGCTATAGATGATACAATGAACTCAACAGCAACGGAAAGGAGCGACCGCATTATGAAATACACGAAATCGAAGATGGAAACCCTTGTAAGTGAAAATCCGGAACTGAAAAAACGCCTGAAAACACTTATGAAGGATATGGATCTGGAAAAGAATTTCGCTTTGAAAGCACTTTACCATTCAGAAGTTACAGACAACGGACCTTACCAGTCTGCCTATCAGGACCTCGACTTGCTCTAAAAGAGCGGGTCTTTTTTGTGCTTTTATACGCCAGTCAGCTCTGCGGCCACCACATCTCCGCCCATAAATTCAGCTGCAGGTTTGTGACTGCCACCTTTGCGGAAATGGCATCTGTACCAGAGGCATCCAAAATAAATCCGAATTGGTCGCCGTCCTGGTAGCTTAGTCCCGATGAACCGCCGGGAGACAATTCGAATGGCTCTCCGCCATCAATGCTTGCGACGGCTTCTGCTTTAAGTGAATGCGTGAAACCCTCATCAGTATAGTCATGTTCTACCCCTGAAATCAAAGCAGCTCCGTCAGCGCGCTCCGAGGCGTGCGACCGGAATATCACTTCGTAGTCTGTTTCATTACGAGGCACAACTTCGAGGACGGATATCATATTGTCACCGTCATCAAAGAGAATTTTGCCTTCATTACTTTCTGGATCGCTTAAATCGAGTTCGACTGAATATTCGCCATCGATGGGTTCTGTAATTTTGAAATATTCCTCGGTTTGTTCGGCAATATAGGAGATTCCTTGAATGTGAAGATTGACGGCTTCAATCACGCGCGGCAGCATAAAAGCGCTGATCGCAATAATTGCGGCAGAAATATATAAGGTATTCATGTTAAAGATTCTTTTCAACCGGACCACTTCCTGACTCGGAAAATTCTGTTAACTAAATTTTACCATACAATTATTTGGGAAAATACAGCAGCAGGACATTCTGGGAAATAAAAAACCTTTTCAGACTGCTTGTCTGAAAAGGTCTTCTTAATTCCGGGAAGTCTGTGTATCTTCGAACCAGTGCTCCCAGTCTTCATAAGTGGTCCCGAGATAGAACTTGTTGGCGGTATTTTGAACATTTCCAAGGCCGCGTCCGCCGATCACAAATCGCAGTTCGGGCTTGGCTGCTGTTAAAGCAGTTATATATTCATCTGCAGTCGGAAGCAGCCGTTCATTGCCGATAGACATGCAGGCAATCCTGAAATCCTGCTTGCCAACAAGTTCAGGAAGGCCTTCTAACGGCGTATCAGGACCAATATAGGTTACCGGATAACCGCGTTCCCGGAGGAATAAAGTGAATAGCAGCAAGCCGAGCTGATGATGCTCGCCACTTGGGCAGAATGCCAAAGCTTTCGGCAAAGTGTCGGAAGTCGGGAATATGCGGAAAAACTGGGTAAAGCGCTGCAGTACCAAATGGCTAAGCATATGTTCATGTGCCACGGTAATGGTGCCGTTTTCCCATTCTTCACCGATACGCACCATTAATGGTGCCAGAATCGAGAAGAACACAGTTCGATAATGGAACATCGAGAAATTCAAATCCAATAAATACTGGAAACGTTCGCTGTCCATTTCGGCTCCGGCATTATAGAGTTCGTCAATCTGTTTCTCATACTGGGAAGAACCTTCAGGAGACTGAGGCAACTCGGCGGCAGTCTTCACAAATTTTTTGCGCGAAGCATGCAATTGTTTGACCGCTTCACTGATTTTGATGCCGTTCTCCTGAACTTGGATTTTAAGCCACTTCAAATCCTCCAGGTTCTGATCAGAATACAGGCGATGGCCTGACTCTGTTCGGGCTGGAGTGATCGCATTATACCGTGTTTCCCATGACCGGATCGTCACCTTGGGCATATCAAGGATCTTTGCAGCAGCTTTTATATTGTACATGGCATGACCCACATTTCTATAAGTTAGTTGTATATTTATTATACAAGTACATATACACCCCGTAAAGCTTAAGGGTTTACAGGGGGCAGCCAATATGGCAGGCAATTGTTTTACACACGTTTTTTCTATTCGCCATCAAAAAAGCAGAAAGAGCCGCGGCTCCTTCTGCTTTCAATTTAGTTGATTAGTATCACGCGGTTGCAGCTTTGACTGCACGTGAACGCTGCCACGCCAACGTGATGAAGATGGTGATCATCAGCATAACCAGACCAAGGATGAACGGGAAGACGATGTTGACATCATAAAGCATGCCCGCAAGCAGAGGTCCGGCGACATTGCCGATACTCATATAAGCGTTGTTCATGCCCATCGCAAACCCGACTTCGCCGTCTGCCATCTTGGAAATCAGCGTGTTCAGTACCGGCCGAAGGATTGAAGTTGCCAGGAAGATGACGAGCGAAACGCCGAAGAACATCGCATAGCTGCCTGCAAAAAGTGAGAGCAGGAAACCGAATGCCGCGACACCCAGGAATGTCACAAGAATCGCAACTTCACCAAAGCGGCGGACAATGCGGTCGACGATGAACAACTGGACGATGACACTGACTACACCTGTCGCCGTGATCATAAAGGCGATGTCTTTGGCAGTCGAATTGAATTGATTGTCCAGATAAAGTCCGACGACGGATTCATAGGCAAGCAGGCCGAAACTCATCACAAGCGTGATAACCAAAGGAATGAAATACTGTTTCTTTGTGGAAGAAGCAATTTTCGATAGCATTGATTCCGATTGTGTCATATCAAGTGTATGCTCTGCATCCGCATTTGCAGCATCGCTGTCTTTCAACAGGACGAGTGAAAACACTACTGCACCAAGTGACACTAGTGCTGAAACGAGAAACGGTAATTTAATGCTGTAATCGGCGAGGAATCCACCGATTCCGGGGCCGACGACGATACCAAGCGACATAGCCGCTGATACAAGGCTGGTGCCTTTCGCGCGCTGGTCGAAAGTTGTGATGTCAGCGATATAGGCGAAAATCGCCGGTACCAGCATCGCGGCGCCAATTCCTCCAATGACGCGGGAGAAGTAAAGCACCCATATAATGTCGGAAGCGTAAAAGACAAACATTGAAAGAGTTAATCCGATAAGTCCGTAAATGATCATTCTGCGGCGGCCATATTGGTCCGCCCATTTGCCGGCAATTGGGGAGAACAGAAATTGTGCCGCTGCAAAAATGGCGATCATAAGACCGGCGGCCATTCCGCCCTGTCCGATGGATTGGAGATAAGACGGCAGGATAGGGATGATGATCCCGAAACTTGCGATGGCAATAAACATATTGATCATCAGGATGATAATCTTTTTGCGTTGATCTGCTGACATGGTGTGCCTCTTTTCTTATTATGTGGATGGAGTTGCCTGTTGGAGTTTCTTCTATATATACCGGCAACAAAATTAAAGACGGAGAATCAGGTAAAAGCGGTGTTGCTTAAACAGTTTTCATATGTATGAAGGAAAGTGGAAGAGAGTCTCAATTACCATTCATTACCTATAAAATTTTTACACTCAATTTTACATATTATGCCGGCTCCATCTTGTTGTCAATCAGTTGAACCTCGTTCAAATAAAAAACTGAACCTTTATGTTAAAGGTTCAGCTTCAGGTGTTTCATTTGTTTCATTGGCAGTGGCATAGTCCACTGATTTTGCATTGTTCGTTTTGCGCCAAGCCATGGCAATCGATAAAGTTACTACCAGAAGGCCGAGCCCAAGGATGAACGGGTAGTTGATGTTGGCATCAAACAGCATGCCTGCCGAAATTGGGCCAAGGACGTTGCCGAGGCTCATATATGCAGTTGCCATACCCATTGCAAAGCCGATTTCGCCGGCAGCCATTTTCGATACAAGAATGTTAAGCACCGGACGAAGGATGGCCATCGCCAGGAAAATCACAAGCGAGACGCCGAAAAATGCGCCGTAGCTGCCAGCTGTTAGGGAAATCAGGAAACCGGCAGTTGCCAGTCCGAGGAAGGCAATCATCGTTTTCACTTCGCCGAAACGGCGGACGAGACGGTCGACCACAAAGAATTGGACCGTTACGCTGACAATTCCAGTAGCTGTAATCATCATGGCGATGTCCGCTGAAGTCGAACCGTATTGCGTCGTCAAATACATACCGATGACAGATTCATAAGCGACAAGGCCGAAGCTCATGATGAAAATGATTACCAAAGGAATGAAATACGGCATGCGGGTGGAGCGGCCGATCTGTTCCAGCATCGACTCATCTTTTGAAAATTCCTCCGCCTGCTTTTTGCTTTCTGCGTTCGGGACAATTTCTTTCAGCATGATCAAAGAGAAAACCATCGCGCTGAATGTAACTCCTGCGGCGATTAAAAACGGCAACTTCAGGCTGATATCGGCGAGGAATCCGCCGAAGCCAGGTCCGATAACAAGTCCGAGCGACATGGAAGCCGTCACAAGGCCAGTTCCTTTAGCGCGCTGGGCTGCAGTAGTGATGCCGGCTACATATGTGAAGACTCCGGGAATAAGGAAGGCATCACCGATACCGCCGACAACGCGTGAAGCGTAGATGACCCAGATCGAATCAGTTGAGTAGAACATAAGCATCGAGATTGTCAGTAATGCAAGACCAAGAATAATTACTTTGCGGGGACCGTATTTATCGGCCCAGTTGCCGCCAAGTGGAGAGAACAGGAGCTGTGCACCTGCGAATATCGCGATCATCAGGCCGGCTGCTGTACCGCCTTGGCCGATGGATAGAAGGTAGGCAGGGAGAATAGGGACTACAATTCCAAAACTTGCTATAGCAATAAACATATTGATCATCAATATGGACATTTTTTTACGTTGGCTGTTAGACAATTAAAATAGCCTTCTTTCACTTTAAAATTATTGTGCAAACGCTAATCGTTTTGACAACTTTTCATATATTATGATAGATAAACCCTAAAGTCAACGGGATAAACTCATATTTTTATCATAAATTTAGCATATAATATTATTGTATAAAAGGAATTTTCTAATAATTTCAGAAAGCTTGATTTCAAGGCTTTTTGGATTAATTCGTGTCTCTAAGTTATGGGAAAATACTTAAAATTTGTTGCAAATTTGTGAATGGATGTGTAAGAAGACTGGAAGTGCACGGTGAACTCGAATAGTTTATTTAAGCATCTTGAATTCGGGTATAGGTAAATTCAATAACGGTTTTTATTCCGGTAAAGAAGGGTGAGAGATAATGGATAAACGATTTGAGCGGATCAAAGCATCGAAATTACAGGAGCGGGTGGTCAGTGCCGAGGAGGCGGCTTCCTGGATACAAGATGGTATGACACTCGGCCTCAGTGGGTTTACGCAGGCAGGGGACGCAAAAGCGGTGCCGTTGGCATTGGCTAATCGCGCAGACTCCGAAACTTTCAAAGTAAACGTTTATACGGGGGCTTCTCTCGGTTCGAACATCGACACGGTTTTTGCACAATCCGGCATCGTCCACAAACGGCTGCCGTTTCAGTCTGATCCAGTGATGCGCAGAAAAATCAATGAAGGCGCAATGCTTTATACAGACCAACATCTATCACATACAGCTGAATTGATCCGGAACGGTGTTATCACACCCATCGATTTTGCCATAATCGAAGCGATTTCCATTACAAAAGAGGGCATGATCATACCGACAACATCTGTCGGTAACTCTCCGATTTTTGCTCAGTACGCCAAAAATGTCATCGTGGAAATCAATACGGAACAACCGGAGCGTCTTTACCGCCTGCATGATATTTATGACACAGGAACACATGAAGGGCGGAATCCGATTCCGCTGAGCCACGTGGCAGATCGCATCGGCACGACGGGGATACCGGTGGATATGGAGAAAATCCGAGGGATTGTTTTTACAGACCAGATCGATTCACCGTCTACAATCGTGCCGCCGGACAGTGAGACTGAAGCGATCGCCAGTCATCTGCTCGCACTGCTGCGTTCGGAAATCAAGGCTGGGCGGCTGACGGAAAAACTGGCGCCGATCCAGTCGGGAGTCGGTTCAGTAGCCAATTCAGCTCTTCGCGGGCTGATCGATTCCGAATTCCATGATCTTGAAATGTACTCGGAAGTTCTGCAGGATGCGGTGTTTGACTTGATCGACGCGGATGTACTGCGTTTCGCTTCCGGTTCGGCCATTACGCTGTCCAAAGAAAAGATGGCTCAGGTTTACTCGGATTTCAGGAAATATGAAGATAAAATCGTTTTAAGACCGCAGGAAATCACCAACCACCCCGGACTCATACGCCGGCTTGGTTTGATTGCGGTCAATACGGCTCTCGAATTTGATATTTACGGCAACGTCAATTCCACTCACGTTTCAGGAACGAAAATGATGAATGGCATCGGCGGATCCGGAGATTTTGCCCGCAACTCAAGACTGTCGATTTTCGTCAGCAAGTCGACAGCCAAAGGCGGCAATATCTCGAGTGTCGTGCCGTTTGTTACACATGTTGACCATACGGAACACGATGTGGATGTTCTCATTACTGAACACGGTTATGCGGATTTGCGCGGCCTTGCTCCGAGAGAACGCGCAGGTTTGATCATTGAGAAATGTGCAGATCCGGCTTACCGGAATCAATTGCGTGGTTATTACGAAGAAGCGCTGACTCGCGGCGGCCAAACGCCGCATGTCCTTGAAAAAGCATTTTCCTGGCATCAGCGCCTCGCCGAGACAGGAAGCATGCTTGAGAAATAGTCCTCACATCCTTCTGCCCTTGATTGCCGAAAATGCATTATAATGAAGCAATCAGCAGAAACGGGAGGACTCTTATGGAAAAATTCACATTTGGTTCGATGCTGGACGTCATGGGGGAATTATTCTCCGATGAAATTTCCATTGCAGTAGCGGACACCGAACAATATATCTATTACAGGCCAAGCAGGCGCATCGATTTAAAGATAAAACCCGGCGACCCGGTAAAGGAAGGCACCATCGCGCATAAAGCATTGCTGACCAATCAGAAAGCTTCCGAATTCATCGACCGCGAAGTGTTCGGCGTTCCCTATCACGGAATGGCTGTTCCTTTCGAGGAAAACGGGAAGCTGCAAGGCTGCGTCATGGCGATTTATCCTTCCTATACAGAAGGGAAGTCGGTGGTGACCGTAAAAAGTCCCGATGGCTGGAAGCCCGTGCCTTTCGACGACGTCGTCTGCCTTGAAGTGAAGGACCGCAAGACGCATATTCATGCGGGAGGTTTTTCGGGCACGAATAAAAACTCGCTTCAGGAATTCGAATATTCGCTGCCTCGGGAAACGTTCATCCGCTGCCACAGGTCATTCATCGTGAATGTCCATCATATAGAAGAAATCTATCCGGACACCCACTCGACTTTTGTACTCGCAATGGACAACGGCAGCCGTATCCCGGTCAGCCAATCCTATTCCAGTTATTTCAGGAAGCTGCTGGGATTTTAATCAAAACAATGAAAATCACAAAAATCCCCTGGCTCAATCAGGGGATTTTCTGCTTTAGCGCAATAACTGCTTATCCGCACATTAATCACTCAAAACGCTCTCTGAATAGTTTAAAATTATCTAATAATTAACCCCGGAATCTGCTTTTATTTCTTACCAGTACAATGAAAACGCTTTATTTTTATGGCAGACGGATTTTTAACCCTTAAAAACCTTTCAGAAAGAGAGTGATTGATATGACAAATACCATTAACCGGATCAAAGCAGCAGAACTTCAGGAGCGTGTGGTTTCCCCCCAGGAAGCGGCTTCCTGGATACAGGACGGCATGACGCTGGGCCTCAGCGGCTTTACGCGCGCTGGCGACGTGAAAGCGGTCCCTTTTGCATTGGTGGAGCGGGCGGCAACTGAAAGCTTCAAAGTAAATGTCTTCACTGGTGCATCATTGGGCTCGGATATCGACCGCCTATTTGCAGAAGCGGGAATCGTCGGCAAACGTTTGCCGTTCCAGGCTGAACCTGCAATGCGCAGCAAAATCAATTCGGGAGAAATGTTCTTTGTCGATCACCATCTGTCACATACAGCTGAATGGGTGCGATCCAATGTAATTGAACCAATCGATTTTGCAATCATCGAGGCGCTGTCGATCACAGCGGACGGCATGATCATTCCGACAACTTCTGTCGGCAACTCAGCTGTCTTTGCGAAACATGCGCGTAATATTATTGTGGAGATTAATATGGCGCAGCCGGAACTATTCGAAGGATTGCATGATATTTACGATACCGGCAAACAGGGAGAACGCGATCCGATTCCATTGACGTCTGTTGAAGACCGCATCGGAACGATCGGCATCCCGGTGGACATGGAGAAAATCCGCGGCATCGTCTTTACGGAACAGAAGGATTCTCCGTCGAATATCGTTCCGCCGGATGCAGAAACAAAAATCATGGCTGATCATCTATTGGAATTTTTCCGTTCGGAAATCAGAGCTGGCCGCCTGACTGAAAAACTGGCTCCGCTGCAGTCCGGCATCGGTTCTGTTGCGAATGCTGTGCTTCACGGCATGATCGATTCGGAATTTGAGAACCTTGAAGTCTATTCGGAAGTGCTGCAGGACGCAGTATTCGATCTGATCGACGCAGGCAAAGTCGATTTTGCTTCATGCTGTTCGATTACATTGTCCGAACCGAAAATGAAACAGGTCTTCAGTGAATTTGAAAACTACCGCAATAAAATCGTCATGCGCCCACAGGAAATTTCGAACCATCCGGAGCTTATCCGTCGTCTCGGTTTGATTTCCATCAACACAGCGCTTGAATTCGATATTTACGGCAACGTCAACTCGACACATGTATCAGGCACAAAAATGATGAACGGCATCGGGGGATCCGGTGACTTTGCCCGTAATGCGCGTCTGGCCATTTTTGTTACGAAGTCCATTGCAAAAGGCGGCAAAATCTCGAGCGTCGTACCGTTCGTTTCGCATATTGACCATACGGAACATGACGTGGATGTGCTTGTAACTGAGCAGGGCTATGCAGATCTTCGCGGCTTGGCACCGCGCCAGCGCGTAGAAGTGATTATCGAAAACTGCATCCACCCCGACTACAAGGCGCAGATGCGTGAGTATTACGAGGAAGCGCTGACACGCGGCGGCCAGACCCCGCACATCCTTGAGAAAGCATTCTCCTGGCATACAGCACTTGCTGAAAAAGGTTCGATGCTGCAGGAAAAAGAGCAATTGGTGTAAAGAACCGATTCGCTTAACTTTATATCGGTTTTCAAAAGAGCCAGTTCCCTTCAATTGAAGGGAACTGGCTCTTTTAATTAATTATTGCCATATACCTCTGCAGTACTGCGGGTATAAAGCTCAATGATATGGCCGAAAGGATCTTCGGCATACACGAGATAATGCGGCTTGCCTTTATTGATGTTCCAAATCTTGCTGCGCTGCTTGCCGCCGTGAAGCACAACTTTTTCAATCGTTTCCACAATATCTTCGACAATCAGGCAGATATGGAAAAAGCCGGCGTGCTGCGCCGGCTTTTCGTCGGCAAATTCGGGTTGCTGAAACTCAAATAACTCCAGCCCGACACCACTGTTGGTCATCAGGTGGACATTCCGCATCTTCTTTACTTCAGGCCCTTGGAGGTCCTGTGTCATGGAAAAAAGCTCTTCATTTCGTTCATCGAATTCGTAAGGACCGGCAAGTATATAAAAACCGAAAACTTTGCTGTACCAATCGATGGCCAGGTCCAGATTGGGAACTGCGAGACCGATATGGGTGACTACTGAACTCATATGTAAAACCTCCTCTTATAATTTCTGATACCCGGAGGAATAGGGTTTTAAGCCTTCTAAAAAGCAGACTTTTCTGTTTAAACGAAAATAGTTGTTGTAAACCATGATCTTTAGTATTATAATAAGCAATTGTGAAATTCCGAAATGAGGGTTCTAAAATGAAAAATTCTATATATGGATTGACGATAGATCAACTAAAAGAATGGTTCCTGGAAAATGGACAGAAAAAGTACCGTGCCGAGCAGGTATGGGACTGGTTATATATTAAACGCGTAGCGCAGTTTTCTGAAATGAACAACCTGAGCAAGGAAGTTATTCAGTTGCTGGAAGATAATTTCTCAATCCGCACACTGGAACAAACGGTAAAACAGGAATCTGCAGATGGCACGATCAAATTCCTTTTCCGTCTTCAAGACGGCAACCTGATTGAAACAGTTCTAATGCGTTTCAAATACGGTAATTCCGTCTGTGTTACAACACAGGTCGGCTGTAATATCGGCTGCAGTTTCTGCGCCAGCGGACTTTTGAAAAAGAGCCGCGATTTAAACGCGGGCGAAATCGTTGAACAGATCATGCAAGTGCAGGCGCATTTCGACGCTCAGCAAAAAGAAGAGCGCGTCAGCCACATCGTGGTTATGGGTATCGGCGAACCGTTCGATAACTACACGAACCTGATGGACTTCCTGCATGTGGTCAACTCTCAAAAAGGCCTTGCTATTGGAGCACGCCATATCACTGTTTCAACAAGTGGTATCGTTCCGAAAATCTACGATTACGCGGATGAAGGCCTGCAAGTCAACTTGGCTATTTCAATCCATGCCCCAACCAATGAATTGCGTACGCGCATCATGAAAATCAACAAAGCGTATCCAATCGAGAAGTTGATGGCTGCGATCGATTATTACCTGGAAAAATCCAACCGCCGCATCACGTTCGAATACATTATGCTGCGTGACGTCAATGACCATGTGGAAGAAGCGAATCAACTGGCGAAACTGCTTGAAGACAAACGCCATCTTTCCTACGTCAACCTGATTCCGTACAACGCAGTCAGCGAGCACGATCAATATCAGCAAAGCACACCGGAAGCAATTTCGGCTTTCTACGATGCATTGAAGAAAAAAGGCATCAACTGCGGAGTGCGCCACGAACAAGGGGCAGATATCGACGCAGCTTGTGGTCAACTGCGAAGCAAACAGATCAAAAAAGAGAAAAAGCCTGCTACAGTTTAATGACACAAAGAAACAGCCCCCGAATTTTTTTCGGGGGCTGTTTTTAGGCTGTCGAGAAATGATCAACTTCTTAAATCATTATGCTCTAGGCAGATGCTTTCCGCGGGGAGCGGCCTGAGCCTCCCCATCGCTTCGAAAACCCTGTGCTCCTGCAGCGTTGCACGCTTCGTCGCAAAGGTTCGACCGAATGACGTTCGGTCAAACCTTTCTTGCGGGGTCTCAGTCTCGCTCTTGGTCCCGCAGGAAAGACATTGGCCGAAGGAAGTTCGACCGGGTCTTTGCGACGAAGCTAGCGAAGCGATGCAGGAGCACCTGTTTTCGCGAAGCTGTTTTGCGCAATATCGGTTTTTATTGAACCTTATTGAGAACTTCCGCTTTTCGTTATTTCCCACCAGAAGAAAGGTTTATTCCCTGGATAAAGTATTTCTGGAAGAAGAAGAACAGCAGGATGACGGGGAGGAGCACAAGAAGTGATCCTGCCATTAGGTAGTTCCATTGTGTGCTGAGCTGTCCTTTAAAGACGGCAAGCCCCAATTGCAGCGTATAAAGATTTTCATCATTCAAGTAGAGCAGGGGACCGAGAAAATCGTTCCATGCACCATTGAACGAAAAAATTGCAACAGTGGCAAGTGCCGGTTTCGTTAATGGAAGGCCAATCTTCCACCAGATATAGAAATGGCTGGCGCCTTCGATTTTCGCTGCCTCAATCAATTCAGTAGGAATCGTCATGTAAAATTGCCGCAGCAGGAAGATATAAAAAGCGCTTCCGAAGAAATGCGGGACAATCAAGGGATAATACGTATTGACCCAGCCCAGATTCGCAAACAGTACATATTGCGGAATGAGCGTTACAAATCCCGGAATCATCATCGTCGATAAGACAATGGCGAACCAGATCCCTTTGCCGCGGAAAGGGATTTTTGCAAATCCGTAGGCAATAAATGAGTTGGCCAGCACACTGCCAATTACAACCAGTGTTGTAATTGTTATCGTGTTGATTGTATAGGTAGTGAATGGCGCAGCCCGCCAAGCTCTGATGTAATTGCTCCATTCCCATGACTCCGGAAAAAAGGAGGGGGGATAGGACATGACTTCCGCCATCGTCTTAAGCGAAGTCGCAAACATCCACCAAAGTGGTGACAGGATCAGGAGACTGCCGGCAGCCAATAAAACGAAATTCAGCATGCGCCACATATTATTGCGGTTTCCGCGATGTTCCCAGTAACGGGGCTTGGTATTTACAGCTGATTGGCTTTCCGCTTTTTCCGAGTCAGTTAAATAATCTGATCGGTCAGTTGTTTTAGCCATTTACTTCTCCTCCCCTTCATAATGCACCCACCGGGGAGCGAGTTTAAGGTTGATCAGGGTCAGAACGAAAACGATGACGAATAAAATCCAGGACATTGCCATGGCGTAGCCCATATCAAAGCTTTCGAAGGCCTGATTCCACATATATAGATTATAGAACAGCAAGGAGTTTGCCGGTCCGCCTTCACCGTTGCCCGACATGATATAGGCTTCCTGGAAAATCTGGAAACCGCCAATCAGGCTTGTTACGACATCAAAGAAAATAACAGGTGTAATCATCGGAATGGTAATGTGGATAAATTGTCGCCATCGGCTGGCGCCATCGATTTCTGCTGCTTCATAGAGAGATCTGGAGACCCCTTGCATACTTGCCAGATAAAGAAGCATAGAACCGCCCACACTCCAAAGTTTCATCAGGATAAGTGAAGGTTTGGTCCAATCCGGATCATAAAGCCAGTTAGGACCATCGATGCCCACCCATCCGAGCAGCAGATTCACCATCCCGGTTCCCGGTTCAAGCAATTGCATCCATAAAAGATAAACGCCAACGCCGGAAAGGACGGCAGGCAGATAATACAAGGTCCGAAAAACACGGATGCCTGGAACGTCCTGGTTCAGCAATGCTGAAATGAAAATGGCGCCGAGTGTCGTCAACGGAACTGAAAAAGCGACGTAATAGATAGTGTTCCAAAGGGAAGTCCTAAAAAGACCATCATCAACGATGAGCGATTGATAGTTTTCCACTCCGACGAAATCCATTCTGGATGTAATATTATAATCTGTAAAACTTCCGGCTAAGGAAAACAATAATGGCCCAGCGGTGAAAGCGAAGAAGCCAACAATGAAAGGCATGATGAAAATATAGCCGTATATACTTTCCTTGCGCCGTATGGTCAATTTTCTTTTGCCCAAAGGACTTCCCCCCCTTGTTTACTGGTTACTCTCGATGAGATCTTCAACATCCGCCTGAGCTTGCGCCAGTGCTTCTTCAGCAGTCATTGAGCCGAGGAAGAATTCGTCTACATGCGGATTGATGTAATTATAAAATCCTGGAGCTTCAACCGGTGCGGGAGTCAGTAGAGTGTTTTCCATACTCTCGACTGCGATCTGGTAGACCATCTGACCTTCTTCTGAGAATTCATCGGATTGCGCAGCGGCTTCTGCAGCTTCGATATTGGCTACATTGTCAAAGTTCTGCACAGCCCAGTATTCCTGCGCTTCAGCACCTGTCAGATATTCGATGAATTCCCAGGCTGCTTCCGGATCACTTGATCCTTCAGGAATTTCGGCAACAAAACCTCCGCCCCAGCTGGTATGGCCGTTTCCAGGCTCATATTCCGGAAGCGGTGCTACACCGAAATTCAGATCTTCGGCATATTCGCTGATTTGTGTATAGAAAGTCGGCTGCTGGACGAGCATTGCCAAATCCCCGCTGAAGAAAGGATTACCTTGCTGGCTGTCAATTTGTGCCTGGTATGAATTGACGACATCTTCACCGATACGGTCTCTCCATGATTTCAGCCAGTTAAGCACTTCCACATTTGTTTCCGTATTGATGTTTACAGTATCGACGTTGTTATCTGCGCCGAAATAGTTTTCACCATTCGCGTTCAGTAGCCATACGTCATAGCCGACGCCCCATAAAGGGTAAAAACCGAGGCGATCATAATCATCGCCGTTTTTCACATCGAGCTTAGCGGCGTATTCTTCAAGTTCTTCCCAAGTTTCCGGCGGATCTTCAGGGTCGAGGCCAACTTCTTCGAATGTGTCTTTATTATAGAAGAGAACCCTTGTATCAGTGTTAAATGGAATGCCATAGGAATCACCTTCATAAAGAGTTGCGTTCCAAAGTTCCGGATAGAATTTATCCGAGAAATCGTCATCTATGAATTCAGAAAGATTCATTGCCTGATTTTCTTTTCCGCGGATTGCGGTGGCGTTAATATCATTGATAACGACATCCGGCGGATTTCCGGCAGCAATTGCCGCAAGTTCTTTTGTCCAGATATCACCCCAGGGGCTGTATGTGTGCTTCACTTCAATTTCATCCTGTGAAGCGTTGAAGTCCGCCACGATTTTATCGATGATCGGGCGTCTGATTTCTGAACCCCAGAATGACCAGAAGTCGACCACTGTTTTACCTTCTTCATTTGTTTGGCCTTCGCTGCTGTCGCTTGTCTGAAAACCGGCACAAGCACTGAGCATCAAAGTAGTGCTGGTCAGAATTAACAGGAAAATACGTAAATTTTTCATTAGTCTAACACTCCTTTTTTTAATAGAAATGGAATTCTGAAAAACTTCGACTTCCGAAGTGATGGTCCTATGACTTTCTTTGCAGAAAAGTAATGCACCCCTTTCAAGAATTATGACGAATTAACTAAAAATTCTATTTACTTCTTAGTTAGGAGTATACATTACTTCTCTTTGCATTTCCAACCCAGATTTGTAATTTACAAATAACTCTCTATAATTAAAATAAAAATGAGTTAAGGGGAGTCGCATATGGCTGAGATAAAAATCAATAATCTGGGTAAAAGATATGATAAAGGTACTTTGGCTGTGACCGATTTTAATCTTCATATAAAAGACGAGGAGTTCATCGTGTTTGTCGGACCGTCTGGTTGCGGTAAATCAACAACATTGCGGATGATTGCGGGATTGGAAGAAATTACGGAAGGTGAATTCTTCATCGATGGCAAACGTATGAATGAAGTTGAACCCAAAGAACGGGATATCGCGATGGTTTTTCAGAACTATGCTTTGTATCCCCATATGACGGTCTATGAAAACATGGCTTTTGGACTAAAATTAAGGAAATTTAAGAAATCGGAAATCAAACGGCGTGTAGAAGAGGCAGCCAAGATTCTTGGGTTGGAAGATTACTTAAACCGGAAACCTAAGGCATTGTCAGGTGGTCAGCGCCAGCGTGTCGCTCTTGGACGCGCGATTGTGCGGGATGCGAAAGTGTTCCTCATGGATGAGCCTTTATCAAACTTGGACGCAAAATTGCGGGTGCAGATGCGCGCGGAAATCGCCAAATTGCACCAGCGCCTCAAAACGACAACGATTTATGTAACACACGACCAAACAGAAGCGATGACGATGGCCACGCGGATTGTCATACTGAAAGATGGCGTCATTCAGCAGGTGGGAACGCCGAAAGAAGTATATGATTTACCGGCCAATCGCTTCGTAGGCGGATTTATCGGATCACCGGCTATGAATTTCTTTGAAGGGACAATTTCCAATGGAAACTTTCTGGTTGATGATAAATCTGTGGCGATTCCCCCTGAAACAGCAGATCTGCTGAAAGATCTGGGCTACGACGGCAAGCCGATTGCCCTGGGAATTCGTCCGGAACATATCCATGTAAACAATGAAGACCTCAGCGGTTTGCCGGCAAGCGAGTTCGAAGCTGAAATTACCGTATCGGAATTGACTGGAGCGGAAACCATCCTTTATGCAGTCTATGCAAATCAGGAATTCATCGCCCGTGTTGATGCCGACACAGCAATCGAAGCGGGCCATACTGCGACACTGGCTTTCGATATGTCGCATGTGCATTTTTTCGATATCGAAACAGGCGAACGCTTAAAAGCTGGAGAACTGCAAGCTGCTGGTGAACCTGTATAATTATTGTCAATCTGCCACTCCTTTTAAGAGGAGTGGCTTTATTTATTTTCAGGAAATAAAAATTTTATAAGAATTTTCAATTTATAAAGGTGTGGAGTGTTTAAGTTTCCTTCATTAGGGAAAATAAAGGAATAGACATTTTTGGAAAAGGAGTGGTGATATTGATGGTGAAAATTGCAGTTGAAGAACCATTTACGTCCGTACAGCAAGCATTAGTGAAAAAAGGGTATAAAGCAGTCATGCTGGAGGATAAAACCGATGCCACAAGCTACGACTGCGTGGTCGTACGTGACAAAGAAGATTTTGCCGACTTCCATATGAACGCACCGTTAGTGGAAGCAAAAGGCCGCACTTTATTCGAAATCATCGAAGAAGTTGAGGAGCGCCTGGTGCGCAGCGGGAAAATTATGCCTCCATCTCCAATTACATCTGACAATAAGTCGGGTGGCGGCGGTGGATTTATCGCCGGAGCAGCGACTGGCGCATTGATTGGCGCAGCTGCAGGATTAATGCTGGCACCGAAGAGCGGCAAGGAATTGCAGCAAACAGTGAAAGAAAAAGCCGCTGAAATGAAAGAGAAGAAAGAAGAAAAAGCTCAAGCGAAATCGGAAGAAGATTCCGGTCCCGGCAAGCTGGACCAAGTAAAAGATAAGTTTGGCCAGGTTAAAGAAAAAACAAGCGGCGTGACTGAAAAGGCAAAAGGCAAAGCCGATGAGCTAAAAGCGAAGCGTGAAGAAAAGAAAGAAGATAAAGAATTGAAGAAGCAGAAAAAAGCTGTTGAAAAAGAGGCAAAAGAGGAAGAAAAAGCTAGAAAAGAACATGAAAAAGCTGTGAAGCAAGCTGAAAAAGAAGAGAAAAAAGCTGAAAAAGAAGAGAAGAAGGAAAATGGCGGCATTGAAGTCGTTGAATTCGGCAGCTCAGCTGTTGAAAAAAATGACAGCGGCGATGTTAACATCCATCCTGCCGGCAAAGACAATAAATAATAATGGGACCGGCGCCTCCTGATGGGGGCGCTGGTTTTATTTTGGGCGGAAGTAGGGGATGGTGGTGACTGATTTTTGATTTACGCCCAACTTTTGTGGAAATACGCCCAACTTCGATGGAAATACGCCCAACTTCATCCAAAATACGCCCAACTCCATATAAATGCGACAAACTAACTTACAGTCGGTAACTGGAATCTTTGAAAGATCCGTTTTTATTCAAATCCATGCCACCTAACAAGCGTGTCACTAACCTTCGATCATCCACACACAAAATCTCCCGTCCCAACCGGTTCGTCATGGGCTCGCCGGTCAGCAGGAACCAATCGCGGACCGTCTGGACGTGTGCGTTTTTATCCAAAACGCCGCAGCCTGGGCAACACCAATTGCCATACTGCCGCACCATGCCGATCCGGTCGCACGCCACACACCAGACGCCGCGCCGCATCACCTCGATCGGATATCTCGCATTTTCGCAAATCGGCTTCGGAGTGAAATGGACCAGCGACGCAATCATCATATCAGCCAACGCCTTCATTTCTTCCAGATTAAAAATGGCTTTTTCAACCGGCAGCGTGTGAAGGAAACGCGGCAGCTGGTGGGAGAAGAGGATGGGCTGCGTAGCCGGAACATTTTCAGCGATTTGTTTGGAATAGGACAAGACCAGTACAGACCTCAAAGGAAACAGAATCTCCCGCTCTCTCAGCCACTCTTCCAGCAGCCATTCATTATCAGCCATCTGTTCGAGCGGCGATTTCCGTCCAATAACGGTTCCGTCTTCCTTCATCTGCAGCATCTGAACAGGATGGCTATTGAAGAGCATGCGTCCGTTCATATTCTTCACTTCGAAAACATAAACGCCCCACCGGGTGATCATCACCGAATCCATTTGGAATGTGCGGAACGAGCTCAATCTGACGTTATGCAGCATCAGATGGGGAAATGTCACTTGGCTCCTCGCGTAATAATGGTCGAAACGCTCTTCTCCGGCTTGCCCGGCAACTTCCACGTAATAATCCTTTTCGACTTGCCCGTAATGCGCATGCCGCTTTGGCAAACGCCGCAACAGCACTTCCAGCTCTTCTTTCGTTCGTGACTCCTCGCGTTCTTTCCAAATCACCGGCATCCCTCTTTTTAATTTGAACATAGCACTTTAAATAAACCATGCCCATACTTTCATTTAAAATAAAAATTTAATCGCCGTATAGTCACCAAAAATAATATTTGCGCCACAAAAAAATGCACCGCCCATAAGGGGCAGGTGCATTATAATTTTAAGTCTCCAAAGCAACTTCATCAACCGAGTCATGCGGTTCCGGTTCCGGCACACGCGTCAGGACGATCAATCCGATGATGAACAGGATGACGAGGCTGAAGACGCCAAAGCGGGAGTCGCCGGTCAATTGAGCGGTGACGGCAACCAGGATCGGTCCCATAATGGCAGCAAATTTTCCGAAGACGTTATAGAAACCGAAAAACTCGTTTGAATTCTCTTTCGGCACAAGTTTGCCGAAATAGGAGCGGCTCAGGGCCTGGATGCCGCCCTGACTGGAAGCGACCAGCATCGCGAGTACCCAGAAGTCGCCGATCGTTTCCATGAACATCGCGTAGATACAAACGACAATATAGACACAAATGCCGACATACAGCATCTTTTTGCCGGTAAAGCGGTCAGCGAGCCGTCCATATAGGAGTGCGAATGGAGCGGCGACGACCTGTGTTGCGAACAAGACGATCAGCAAGCTGGTCGAAGTAAGGCCCAAATCTGTCCCATACGCTGTCGACATCGCAATAATTGTGCCGACCCCATCAATATAAAAGAAGTAAGCGATCAGGAACAGAACGATGGCTCGGTATTGCCGAATTTCCTTCAACGTCTTGCCGAGTCGCTTGAAACTTTGCCCGACCGGATTCGGCTCCCGTTTGATGAAATAACGCTGATGGACATTTTTGAACATCGGAATCGAGAAGCAGACCCACCAGACAGCAGTGATCAAAAAGGCGACGCGGCTTGCGTTGGTGACGGACAAGGGAAGAACTCCATTTTGCGCTAATAAAATAATGGCAATTGAAATGATGAATGGAATAGTCGAACCGATATAGCCGAGGCCGTAGCCGAATGAAGAAACGCGGTTCATGCGTTTTTCCGTTGCAACGTCAACGATAAATGCATCATAGAAAAGATTGGATCCGGTCGCGCCAAGTGCTGCGAATATATAGCAGACGAGCATCAGCAGCCAGTTATCGCTTGGTACAAATGCGAGCATCGCAGTTGATACCGTACCCAACAGGAAGAATGCTGTAAAAAATTTCTTTTTCATTCCTTCGTAGTCAGCGATTGTTCCAAGAATCGGTCCGATCATCGCCAGGATAAATGTGAAAATGGCGATGGTATAGCCGAGATAGGCGGTGGAATCGGATAAACTGACTCCCGCGTCAGTCGCGGCAGCTTTATAGTAGAGCGGAAAGACGGCTGTAGTGATGATAATTGAATAAGCTGAACTCCCCCAGTCATACAGCGCCCAGCTTTTCTCTGTCTTAGTGAACTTTTTCATCTCCTGATTCCCCTTAGTAAATGATAATTTCATTGTACAAGAACTAGGGGGGAAAAGAATCGTTTTTGAAAATATTTACTGAAATTTTACATAATTTCAGGCGGCAGGGTAATAAAACATCATTATTTGAGCCGAATCTTTGATTCCGTTAAACTAATAAAAGACAGTGAAATGAGGAGAATGGCTTTTGAAATTGATTTCATGGAACGTAAACGGTTTGCGGGCTGTTGTGAAGAAAGGCTTTATGGAGTTTTTTGAGGCAGCGGACGCAGATATATTCTGCCTGCAGGAGATTAAATTGCAGGAAGGGCAAATTGAAATGGATCTCCCCGGGTACCATCTTTATTGGAATTACGCGGAGAAGAAAGGTTATTCAGGAACGGCGATTTTCTCAAAACACGAACCGCTTTCTGTACAATACGGGATTAACCACGTAAATCATTCGAGTGAAGGAAGGGCAATCACTTTGGAATTTGACGATTTCTACTTGGTGAATGTTTACACACCGAACTCTCAGCACGGGTTGCTGCGGCTTGATTTCCGGCTCGAATGGGAAGAAGCGGTGCTCGATTACGTGAAGGAACTCGACAGCCGGAAGCCGGTCATCCTGTGCGGCGACTTGAATGTGGCGCATCAGGAAATTGATCTGAAGAATCCAAAGGCGAATTTGAAAAATTCCGGGTTCACACCGGAAGAACGCGGGAAAATGACTGAATTTCTGGGGAGCGGATTTACCGATTCGTTCCGTTATTTCCATCCTGATCTAAGCGGAGCCTATACCTGGTGGTCCTATCGCACCGAGTGCAGGCCGCGAAACATCGGATGGCGCATCGATTATTTTATCGTTTCCAATCGTATGGTGCCCAATATGGAACAGGCGAAAATCCATAAAGATGTTTTAGGGTCAGACCATTGCCCGATTGAACTTGAATTGAAATGAAAAGAGCGTCTGGAGTAAATTCTCCGGACGCTCTTTTCGTTATTATTGCTGATTTTTGTGTCCAGACTCCGGCGGCCCAGCTCTTCGGGTCATAAGCCAGCCCAGCTGCGTGGCTTACGCCACTACGCTGATCCGTCTTATGCCTTTCAGAGCTTGACGGGCGCCGTCGCATTTCTAGTGTCCAGACTCCGGCGGCCCAGCTCTTCGGGTCATAAGCCAGCCCAGCTGCGTGGCTTACGCCACTACGCTGATCCGTCTTATGCCTTTCAGAGCTTAACGGGCACCGTCGCATTTCTAGTGTCCAGACTCCGGCGGCCCAGCTCTTCGGGTCATAAGGCAGCTTAGCTATGCGGCAAAGAGCGCCGCTCCGCTATTCTGGCTTATGCCTTTCAGAGCTTAACGGGCGCCGTCGCTTTTCTAGTGTCCAGACTCCGGCGGCCCAGCCCCTCGAGTCGCTTCGGTCTTGCCAGCAATGGCAAAGAACGCCATTACTTTCAAGCCCTCCAGCGCTTGTCGTGGCTTAACGGGCACCGTCGCTTTTCTTATATACCCATCACATTCTTCGCCAGCCGCTCGCAATTATTCTGGTCGAAATAATCGATGTAGAGCGGTGCTTTCGGATACCACTCGTTTGTCGTGATGTTTTCCTCTACAATTTTTTTGAGGTATTGATAAACTTCCTCAAGCGAATCGGCTTTATAGCCGTAGAGGTCTGTATCGAGGCTCAGGTATGTCCCGCGCCGTGCCATGTATTCCTCTTTATCGAACATATTGAAGATGATGGGTTTGTTGAGGTAAAGGAAATCCCAGGAGACGCTCGTTATGTCGGTGAGCAGCATGTCGTTTTCGACAATGGCCTTTTCGATGGAGGAATGGTTGAAATCCTGGAATTCGATGCCGCTTTCCGGATGGTCGAGGCCGGTGAAATGTTTCTCGAATTTCCGCATGAATGGATGCAGCGCGACGCGCATATGCAGGTTATTATCAGAAATCAGTTTGCGTATGCCTTCGTGGCTGACCAATCCGAATGTATTTTTGAAATAATCGCTTTCAACGAATTCTTCTTCCGTCAGATCAAAAAGCCATTCACGCCAGGTCATCATCATTAGAATTTTCCGGACTTGCGGAGCCGGCTGATTTGTCTTGAAGCGGTCGAAGCGCGGAAATCCGGTGACAATCAGTTTGTTCTCGGGAATCTCCCATTGGTTGAGCTTTAAATCTTTTTCATATTCCGATGCACAGTTAAAGTAATCCGTCCGTGCCAATAAAGGGACATCCTCTTTTTGGATCAGGATTCTCTTGAATCCTTCGATTCCGTGACTGATATGGGTGATAACGGTCTTCCTGTTCAGAAACAGGAATTTATCGACGGCTGGCGCAATATCATACATCAGGGAATGACCGTGGAATGTATAGTCGGCTTTAAAGAACAGGCGATAGTTCCGAAAACTGCCAAGCGCCAAGGCATTGGCCAGCTGTTTGTCCTGAGCATATGATTTCTTCGGATCATACATCCAGTATGCCGTCACTTTATCCTGGTGGTTCTCTATCAGGTATTTATGAAAAACAGCCGCATTGTCTTCATATTTCTCTCCAAGGTTACCACCGACCAAAACGATTTTCTTATCACCTTTCCGGGAGGGGAAGAAAGAAAGTATATAAGCTGCAGAAACTTTCAAAAAAACTTTCAGGGGATCAAATCTCCCTCTTTCCTTCAACTCAATGCTCATGTTCAGCCCTGCTTTCATATGGTTGTTCTGATTCTAATTTTTCCATATCCCCGCCGCTTTGTCCATCTGCAGAAAAATATTCATTTTTCAACGAATTAGAGGTTTAATATTCTTGATAATGGGAAGTTTATAAGGTGATACAAGAATGCGGAGGAGGATTCAATATGAAGGAAAACAATGAAGATAAACACCGGAAGATGGGAACGGGAGAAAGCGAAGAAACTCTAACGACCCGGCAAGGCCATCCGGTCAAAGACAATCAGAATATACGGACTGTCGGCAACCGGGGTCCGGCTACATTGGAAAACTATCATTTCATAGAAAAAATCTCGCATTTTGACCGTGAAGAGATTCCAGAGCGTATTGTCCATGCACGAGGCACAGGAGCCTTCGGTTATTTCGAAACGTACGGAACAGTCGGCGACGAGCCGGTGGAAAAATATACACGAGCTAAGGTATTTTCAGGCAAAGGCAAGCAAACACCGTTGATGGTCCGCTTTTCCACAGTGGCAGGATCACGCCACTCGCCGGAAACAGAACGTGACCCACGCGGATTTGCAGTTAAGATGTATACCGAAGACGGCAACTGGGATTTGGTCGGCAATAACCTAAAAATCTTCTTTATCCGCGATGCGATGAAATTCCCGGATATGATTCATGCCTTCAAAACAGATCCTGCTTCAAATATTGCAGATCCGCAGCGCATGTTCGATTTTGTGGCACGTTCACCTGAAGCGACGCATATGATCACACTGTTGTTCTCGCCATGGGGCATACCGGCAACTTACCGCCATATGCAAGGTTCCGGCGTTAACACCTATAAATGGGTCAATGACAAAGGTGAAGCGGTACTCGTTAAATATCATTGGGAGCCGAAACAAGGCATCCGCAATTTGACGCAAAAAGAAGCCAGTGAAATTCAGGCTGAAAATGTAGGACATGCTACACAGGACCTGTATGAAGCAATCGAAAATGGAGATTATCCGGAATGGGAATTATTCGTTCAGATCATGAGTGATGATGAGCATCCGGAACTCGATTTCGATCCATTAGATGATACAAAACTATGGCCGCAGGATAAATTCCCATTCCTTCCTGTCGGCAAAATGGTATTGAACCGCAACCCGGTCGATCACCATGCTGAAATTGAGCAGGCTGCATTCGGAACAGGGGTACTTGTGGATGGTCTGGATTTCTCAGACGATAAAATGCTGCAGGGCCGCACGTTCTCGTACTCTGATACTCAACGTTACCGTTTGGGTGCAAACTACCTGAAACTTCCGGTCAACGCACCGAAGAAACGTGTAGCGACGAATCAGCAGCGCGGTATGATGGATGTCAAGAATCCACATGAAAATCCGTCGAATCCTTCTATTAACTATGAACCATCCGTACTGGGCGGATTTAAGGAAGCAGACAAGGAAGGCACACCGGATCACGAACCGGCTTATAACGACCGTCTTATGAAAGCACCAATTGACCGTACCAACAACTATGGACAAGCGGGTGAGACATATCGCAGCTTCGAAGATTGGGAACGTGATGAGCTGATCAATAATCTCGGCGATGCGCTGTCTGTCTGCGATCCACGTATTCAAGATGAAATGATTGAGCATTTTACACAGGCCGATGAAGATTATGGTCGCCGTGTACGTGAGAATCTTGAAGAAAAACTGGAAGCGATGAAAGAAATGAAAGATGCTGAGCCGAAATTGATGGGACAGCCTGCTTCCAACAAATTGGCGCAGGGTGCTGCTAAAAAAGGGCATGAAGCTGAAAGATATTAATAGAAGCTGAAAGTCCGGCAAGCCGTTTCGACGGTTTGCCGGATTTTTTTTTAGGTTTAAAAAATATAAATGTTCAAAGTTTGATAAAGCTTTAAAAGGAGTTTATTTCTGTCCAGACTCCAGCGCCCAACTCTTCGGGTCATAAGCCACTCTGGCTGTGCGGCTGAAAACACGCCGCTTCGCCAGAGCGTCTTATGCCTTTCAGAGCTGAACGGGCGCTTCCGCTTTTCTATCTGTCCAGACTCCAGCGCCCAACTCTTCGGGTCATAAGCCACTCTGGCTGTGCGGCTGAAAACACCCGCTTCGCCAGAGCGTCTTATGCCTTTCAGAGCTGAACGGGCGCTTCCGCTTTTCTATCTGTCCAGACTCCAGCGCCCAACTCTTCGGGTCATAAGCCACTCTGGCTGTGCGGCTGAAAACACGCCGCTTCGCCAGAGCGTCTTATGCCTTTCAGAGCTGAACGGGCGCTTCCGCTTTTCTATCTGTCCAGACTCCGGCGACCCAGCTCTTCGAGTCATAAGCCAAATCAGCTGTGTGGCCAAGGTCACTTCGCTGATTCGTCTTATGCTTGTCAGAGTTAAACGGGTGCCGTCGCTTTTCTAAAATTCTTCAAACACTTTTGCATGTTCATCCGTTATCTTAATGAGAGAGGCAGTAAAACAGAAAGCGGGGAATGGAATGGATACCGAAACGATGTATGAAAATCTGAAAAATGACTTGGTCCGCTTCGCCCGTTCCATTTCCCGGCACGAGCAGGAAGCCGACGACCTGATGCAGGACGCTCTCGAAAAGTCGCTAAAGGAAAAAGAATTGGTGGATCTGCCAGTCTACAAGCAGCGTGCATGGTTTTTCAGGGTGATGAAAAATCGGCTGATTGATGATCGGCGAAAAGACCAGCGCATATCAGAGTGGGAAGAAGAAATGGATTTTCCGGAACAGACATTGGCGCTCAACCGGCTGGAAATGACCGAGTTGCTGTCGCATCTGACTCCGGAAATGGGCGATCTTGTATTCAAGCGTTATTGGCTGGGAATGACCAGCAAAGAAATCGGGGACCAGCTTCAAGTCCCGGCAGCGACCATCAGATATAAGCTGCATTTCGCGATTAAAAAATTGAGAGACATACTTGAGGAGGAATAAAGATGAAACAGACAGTCGGCAATGTAGGGGTATTGAATTTATTGAATGCAACAGAACAAAGTGTCGAGGCTTATGAAAGGATCGGAAACGTTGGCCTGGTACTTTACAGAAGCGGCCAATCGCATCTTTTGGCGGCGTTAAATATAGGGAATATCGGTAAGACGGTTGAAGTGCCAGATGAGTTCAGTTATTACAATGGCACATTGGAAGTCAATAAAGATTATCTCGATTCCATCGACCAGCCGATGAAGATGGTGCTGAACGGTATGCTTATCATCGCTCACGATGTTGAACCGGATCAGTTAAAGAAAGGCCTGCTCGATATTATTGTAAACGGTGAAATTTATACACCTTCTAAATTAGCGGGGCAGGTGAATCAGCAATTTCCGCAAGGCAGCCGCGCGATAGAAGTCTATGAAGGTGCCCCCCCACGGCTTGAAAACGGCAGCATCACATTAAGTAATGCTTTTCTGGAAGCGGCGGAAGAGCCGGTTCATCTGGTAGTCAACGGCATGCTGACCATTCCGACAGATATTGACTCAGCTTTATTCGAATCAAAAATCAAGAAAATAGCCGTCAACGGCATGGTGTCCGTCCACGAAGAGCAGGAAGCGCTGCTTCACCGGAAAATGGATTCTGCTCCAAATGGTGTCATCGAAGTGATTCCGGCGGGTTACCGGATCTTGAAGAAAGCACTCCGCATTAATTCGCGTTCGATCAAGAGCTTCCGCAATGAAAAATTAATGACAAAAAAACCGGTGATATTCGAGGCGGACGTTCCAAGAACAGCGCTTGAAAATGCAATTGATCGCATCGACTCAAAATCATTTATCGTATGCAGTGATGAAATTGAAGATCTGATCTATGAAAAATTAGAGCGGCTGGAAACGGAAGTGCTGTCATACAGCAATCGCTATATCCTGATTGAAGGAGAAGAGCACTGGTCAAACAGCCAATTTGAATCCCTGCAGGAGCCAGTAACCCTGATTGTCGATGGCATCCTGGCAATCGATGAAGATGTAGATGCCGATACGTTATTGGCCAAGGTTAATACACTGGATATATTCGGTGAAGTACTTGCGGCTTCAGCAGAGATTAAAGGTGCATTGCAAGGAAAAGTCCGTGCAAACACGGGCCGGATTTCACTGGAGCAGGAAAAAGGTGAAGAAAGCAAACCGCAGAAATCAAATAATATCGGAGAGCTTTCACTATAGGAGGAGGGGCCAGGATGCTAAATGACGCGGAATTGGCAGCAGCAATGAAAACATGGAGTATCAAAATAAATTCGGATGTCCATGTTTATAAAAATACAAAGCAAACAATGAAAAATAAAACAGGATTTCGCTGCCGGCGATTCTGGTGACCGATATACGGACAGAATTTCTGAACGGCGCTGCGAGTCCAAAAAATGAGGAGGAAAACTGATGTTTCGTACAGATGAAATGGCAGTTAAACAAAGAATGGAAGACATTCGCTCGGAAGTGGAAGCTTGCCGCATGAAAAGCAGCCGTAAAGAAGGAAAGCCGAATCGCAATCCCATCTGGATCATCCTGATCACTTTGTTCAGAAAATAATAGGAGAAGCGCCGCAAGGAAGATTGCGGTGCTTTTTCTGTTGCTGGCACAGTCGCTTTTCTGTGTCTAGACTCCGGCGACCCAGCTCTTCGAGTCATAAGCCAGCTCAGCTGCGTGGCCAAGGCCACTACGCTGATCCGTCTTATGCTTTTCAGAGCTATACGGGTGCCGTCGCTTTTCCTTGTCCAGACTCCAGCGCCCAGCCCCTCGAGTCGCTTCAGCCTCGCCGTCAATGGCAAAGAACGCCATTACCGTCAAGGCTTCCAGCGCTTGTCGGGGCTACATGGGCGCTTGCGCTTTTCTATTGTCCAGACTCCGGCGACCCAACTCTTCGAGTCATAAGCCAGCTCAGCTGTGTGGCCAAGGCCACTACGCTGATCCGTCTTATGCTTTTCAGAGCTATACGGGTGCCGTCGCTTTTCCTTGTCCAGACTCCAGCGCCCAGCCCCTCGAGTCGCTTCAGCCTCGCCGTCAATGGCAAAGAACGCCATTACCGTCAAGGCTTCCAGCGCTTGTCGGGGCTACATGGGCGCTTGCGCTTTTCTTACTTAAAATCCAACGACGAGTGATTGACGCCAAAAACATTCTCCACGTCAATCAGGAAAGCGATGCCTCGCCCAGGTGCGTTAAGGTCTACTGCCTGCTCGATACTGCTCACCACTTTATCTGTATAACTGGAAGGAACCAAAGTCAAAATGACATCTTTTTCGGGGTCAATGGTGAAATTCATAAAGGTTTGCTGTTCATTGACTCCTGTGCCCCGGCCGTTTAGAATCGTTCCGCCTTCAGCGCCGGCATCAGCAGCAGCCTTGATGACTTTCTGGGAATCGCCGGTATTGACGATAGTTACAATCAATTGGAATTCGTGCAGTGCATTCTCCATTATGTTCTCCCCTTTCTTTTTTCTGCGGTCGTCAGGCCGTTGTGTCAAATGGGGAACCCCAAGCAGTTTGCTTAGATGAACTGTAAAGCCAAGCCCGTATCCCGATTTCCCCAATTTTCCTTCCCGGCTAACGGCTTCTGCAACCGGGGCTTCATTTTTTCCATCAATGGCGATGAAGATGACGTCCTTTTCATGAGTCACAGGAAGACCAAGGAAAGTCGGTTTTTCATTTCTGCCGACTCCTTCCCCGTAAACAATAGTGGCGCCATCTGCACCGGCTTTTTTCGCTTTGGCTATGACCGGCCTCGAATATCCTCTTTTAACAATCGCAATCATCAGTTTATGGTTAAGATTCATCGGTTCTGTTCCCGCCTTTCCTATTAAAGATAAGTCCCAAAATAAGGACAGCGATAATCGGCGTCAATGCCACCAGCGCAATCAACCCGAACCCATCAGCTAGAGGATCCCGCCCGGCCGTGACAGATGCCACGCCGACAGCCAGCGAAGAAATGAAAGTAACTGTCATTGGGCCTGTGGAGACCCCGCCAGAATCAAAGGCGATGGCAATGAATATATCGCGTGACAGAAAAATTAGTATTAAAACAAGCAGGTATCCCGGAATTAAAAAATACCAGAGTGAAATTCCTGTCAGAATCCGCAGCATCGACAAGGCTATTGAAAAGCCGACTCCAATGGATAATGTATAAAGCATCAGTCTTGCAGATATATAACCACCGGTGACTTCGTCGACTTCATCATTCATGATGCTGACGGCCGGTTCAGCAAAAGTTGCAGCAAAACCGAGGACAAAGCCAATCGGGATAAGAAACCATTTTGTATTTTCTTCACCGAGAGACTGGCCCATCAGTTCACCGACCGGCATGAATCCCACATGTACGCCTTGCAGAAAAAACGAGAGGCCGAGAAAAGTCAATATAAATCCGATGCCGACCTGCTGAAGTCTTTTCAGCGGCAATTTCAACATGAAAATCTGAAAGATTCCGAAGAAAACAAGCAGCGGGATCAAAGCAAATGCCACTTCCTGCAGGACACCTCCAAATCCTTCGAAAACATGGATTTCCATCAGAAAATCACCCCCAGTATCATGACCGCCAAAATCGGCCCGATTGAAGCGAGACCGATTAATCCGAATCCTTCTGTTTCATCTTTGGAATCTTTGGGTCTAAGAGAAGATGCGACACCAACGCCGAGAGCCAGGATAAAAGGAACTGCCATCGGCCCGGTCGTAACTCCGCCGGAATCAAATGAAATTGGAACAAAAGCATCCGGAACGAAGAAAGATAACAGGAAGACGGCGACATAACCGGCAATGAGGACAAAATGCAAAGGTATGTTGAAAAGTGTTCGGATCATGGCTAGGGCAACGAAAAGGGCTAATCCCAGCGACACGGAAAGTATCAGTATCGTTGCGCTTATTGATCCTTCCGACACATTATCGATTTGGGTAGCCAGCACCCGTAAATCCGGTTCAGCAATCGTTACGACGATTCCGAGCAATAAACCGGTACCAATGATAAGCCATGCATTTTTTGTTCTCGGCAATCGCTTGCCGATTAATTCTCCGATAGGAAGGAGCCCGGCATTTACCCCCAATAAAAACAGGAAAAAACCGATGCTGACAAAGAAAACGCCAATGAGGAATTGAAGCAAAGCTTCCATTGGCAGACGAATAATTGCAATCTGTAAAAAGATGACTACAATGGTAACAGGCATAATGGCAGCAACAACTTCTTTGAAGGTGTTCTTTACATTATTCATCCTGTCTCTCCTTTTCCACTTTTTCCTGCTATTCCCTATGCGTTTTGATGTAAACTTAACAAAAAAGGGGTTTATTTAACAAGGGATTAAAAGTAAAAAAAGGCGAGCCAAATGTAGGGGGATAAAAATGAGCAAAATAAAACGAGCTGAACCTAAGCTTCCAGCGGAACTGCCTGCCAGTCTGTTTGAAGAAGCGATAGACGATCATTACATAACAAATTGCCGAATATCACAGGAAACCATTGATTTTAAAGCGGAGCGTGCATTGCATATTGATACAGTGGTATTCGAGAATGTAAGTTTTGTCGATATCGTTTGGCCCAGGAGCGAATTCGTAGATGTTGTCTTTATCAATTGCGACCTTTCTAATGCAAACTTCAGCCGATGTGTTTTCCATCGTACAGAGTTTCGCAATTCCAAGCTGATGGGAACGAGCTTTGTGGAAGCGGGAGTCCGCCACACACTGTTTACTGAATGTGTCCTTAATTATGCGGCATTCGGTTTTTCACTTTGCACTTTCTCGAAATTTGAAAACTCATCAATGCGGCAGGCAGATTTCTATGTAGCCGAGTTAAAGGAAACGATATTTACGGCTTGTGAAATGGACGAGATTAATTTTGCTGAAACAGACCTTAAAGGTATCGATCTTAGTACGAACCGTTTCGAAAATATACAAGTGACCATTGAAAATTTGGCTGGTTGCACAGTTTCTCCGAATCAGGCATTGGCATTCGCCCGACAACTTGGAATGCGTATAAATAACGATGCTTAACTATATTTTTTTGGGCGGTGGCTTATGCCACTGCTTTTTTGTTTATAAATTTATATATATTAAACATTTATTAAAAACGAGTATTAAATATCAATTTTACATTATTTTTTATTGATATAATTATTAAATGAACAATAATAACTAGTTAGTATTTAGTTTAACGAATCTTATAGCGCGCTTATTAGGGCTATTAAGTTATATGTGTCTAAAGAGTTCACAAAATATTCGAAAATATATTCAAAATATTATATAAAGATATTGTAATTAAAGTTAAGTTACAGTATATTTTAAATAGTTAGAATTTTAACAAAGAAGGAGCATTAGCCAAATGGAAGTTTTAAGTAAAAAGATAAAACAACTACGTGAAGAAAAAGGGATTTCTCCAGAAAAACTTGCGGAAGATATCGGCTTTGCAAAAAGTACGATATGGGCTTATGAAAGCGGTAAAAAACAAATTTCCGTCAGCCACCTTGCACGCCTAGCCGATTACTTCGATGTTTCAATCGATAATTTATTGGATAGAGAAGAACGCATGATTGACCTTGACCTTCTGAATTTGCCGAGTTTTGCAGACTATAACCTGTTATTGGACAATAAACCGCTGAACCGGGACGAAATTGCGGAAGCTGCTTCCTATATTAAAGTGAAACGGCGCATGGGAAGCTTTGGTGTGGCAACTTCATAACTGTCTGCTTGTGTCACGGCTGCTCATTCCGGTATTTGGAATGGGTTTTTTTATTGTAGAATGACAGTATGAAATTCCAACATTTACAGACCTGGCAGAGTTTGTGATAAAGTCAGGGTACGGATATAAGCATTATATGCAGCGGCATGCTGCAAGTGCTTAGAGAATCAGCTAATTTTTTGAAAAGCAGGCGATTAGTCCATGGAACGTTATACTTTATACGAAACGTATCGGCTTGGCATGCTTATTGATCTTTTTAGGCCGAAAGAATTGATTGAAGAATTGGATGAATTTATTGAAAATACCCCAACTGAAGATATCCCCCACGTATTTTATGTTCTGTCGCTTGCAAGTGACAGGCGCACCATGATCCAGCTTTTGACCGACCTTTCACAAGGGGTGGATGAAGAAATTCCCGCCTGTATAATTGCTGGTTTGCTGCACAGGGATCAGGATAAATATACGATCGAAGAGCTTTACCGGAAAACCTCCTTGCTTGCTTCGCTCCTGAAAGATCCTGATGGAGACGTGGCATGGGAATTCCGGACGTTAAATGAAGCCAACGAAGAAGCGCAACTTGCATATGGCATGCGTTTCAAGCGGAAAAAGACCAGAGAGCGGATGCTGGCGAAAAATGAAAAAGCCTTGCGGGATGCTTTAGCGAAATACGAGAAATATGCAGCAGAATTTGATAATAAAAATTGGGGGAATTGACCCAAGCCCTAAAATCGGCAAGGTGCGCATGTGAGCATCTTGCCGACTTTTTGTTTAGTCCGAAATATGAGGGGAAGATACCCATTAGGAAAAGAAAATTTCAGGAGGGATTTTTCATGCCGAAAACAATTTTTATTACAGGGGCGGGAAGTGGCCTTGCTAAAGGCACGGCTCTCGGCTTGGCGAAGAAAGGCTACCGGGTTATTGCACCGGTCGAAACCGCGCCGCAAGTAACTTCATTAATGGAAGCGGCGGAAGCTGAAAATGTGAAACTCGATATTTTTAAAATGGACATCAAAAATCCGCAGGACCTGGCGCAGATGTATGACTACGATTTTGATATCTTTGTTGCCAATGCCGCAGTCAATGAAGGCGGACCGCTCGGTGAAGTGCCGATGATGAACTTCCGGGAACTTTTCGAGGTCAATGTATTCAGTACGCTTGAAACCGCCCAGATTGCTGCTCGTAAATTTGTCGAAAAAGGAAAAGGCAAAATCATTTTCATGTCTTCAATGGCTGGCATCATGTCCACACCGTATGTAGGTCCATATACCGCAACCAAACATACCATTGAAGCGATTGCAAAAACGATGCGAAAAGAATTGGAAGGCTTTGGCGTGCAGGTGGCCACCATTAACCCGGGCGCCTTTGATACTGGTTTCAATGACCGCAGTGCAGAAGCAAAGTGGAAATGGTACGATGAAAAAATTCATTTCACCAAAAAAGAAGATATGGAAGAAGCCGATCAGGCACTCGAAGATCAATATGATGCGGATGACATGATTGCCAAAATGGTGGAAGTGATTCCACAGGACAATCATAAATTCCGTACGGTCTATCCACAGGAAACCGAAAAGCAAATGAAAGAGGAAGAAGCGAAGCATTGGGATCTTGAAATCTGAGGGAGTGAAGAGATGGATGCTCTGAATGAATTCAGGTTGATTTTGGAAAAAGGCGGGACAGATACACATACTGCATGCCGATTGTTTGACCAATTTGGCGAAGTGTCTCTTGAAGAACTGCCGGGTACTTGGCGCGGAAAGGAATTTCATACCGGCCATCCAATGGACGGTCTGCTGAAAAGTCTGAATTGGTATGGAAAAGCCTTTCAGGATGCTGAAAACGTCGATCCCCTGCTGTTCGAAGGCCCGACCGGCAATGTTTTTGCGGTTGATCCGGTGCCAATGATGGACAGCCGAAAATTGATAAAAGCTGTTGGCGGAAAAGCACGTATGCGTAAAGTGCTGCACCGAGGGAAAATAAGTGCGGCGATGATATATGATAATTTGCCGATTATTGATCATTTCAGGAAAATCGAGGATGGTGTCCTGCTCGGAATGATGGATGAAAAAACTGCTGAAATCCCTTATTTTTTCATATTGGAAAAGATATAAAAATGATTAATTGCGACGCCGAAAGCTTTTGCTTTTGGCGTTTTTTCTGACTGGATAAGAAAGTATATATGTTTATGTTTGAGAAAGCTTTAAAAGGAGCGGATTTCTGTCCAGGCTCGAGCGGCCCAGCTCTTCGGGTCATAAGCCAGTTCAATTACGTGGCATAAACCGCCACTTCATTGAACCGTCTTATGCCTTTCAGAGCTAAACGGGCGCTCTCGCTTTTCTTACTGTCTGTCAAAAGAAAAACGGCCTGAAATATGGTAAGCTAGGCAGTACGAATCGAGTTATAGGAGTGTTTACTATTGTTGGAAAAAGCAAGAGAATTACTGCAAACCTATTTTGGCTATGAAACATTCCGGACCGGTCAGGAACAAGCGATTTCACAGGTTTTTGAAGGAGCCAATTCGATTTGCGTCATGCCGACAGGCGGCGGGAAATCGATGTGTTACCAGATTCCGGCCATGGTTATGGAAGGTACGACCATTGTAGTTTCGCCATTGATCTCGTTGATGAAAGACCAAGTGGATGCATTGCTGGCAGCTGGGATTCCGGCTGCTTATATAAATAGTTCGATGGATTTCGATGAAGTCCGGGAAACTTTATACGATGTGCAGCGCGGAGCTGTGAAATTATTGTATATTGCGCCAGAACGACTGGATTCTGAAATGTTTTTGAATGAACTGCAGGGTGTCCATGTGCCGCTGATTGCGGTCGATGAAGCACACTGTATTTCCCAATGGGGACATGATTTCCGTCCAAGCTACAGGCTGATCAGCCGCATGATGGAACTATTCCCGAATAACCCGACAGTTTTGGCACTGACTGCAACTGCTACGCCGCAGGTACGTGAAGATATTTGCCGTATTTTAAATATAGAAGAACGTCATACGATTATGACGGGCTTTGAACGTGCGAATCTGACGTTTTCTGTCATTCGAGGCCAGGACCGGGAACGTTTCCTTAAGGAATATGTCCAGAAAAATGATAAAGAAGCAGGCATCATTTATGCGGCCACCCGCAAAACTGTGGACTCTGTATATGAAATGCTTTTGAAGAAAGGCATTAAAGCGGCGAAATACCATGCAGGGATGCCGGACGATCAAAGAAGAGCCGGTCAAGAGCAGTTCCTTAATGACGAAGTAACAGTCATGGTTGCTACAAATGCCTTTGGAATGGGTATTGATAAAAGCAATATCAGATATGTTGTGCATTATCAGCTGCCGAAAAATATGGAAAGTTATTATCAGGAAGCGGGACGGGCAGGACGCGATGGACTGCCGAGTGAATGCATGGTCCTCTATGCTTCGCAGGATGTACAAACACAGCGCTTCCTGATTGACCAGGCGCAAGACCCAAGCCGGATTCCAGGAGAGCTGGTCAAGCTGCAGGGCATGGTGGATTATTGCCATACCGAGAATTGCCTGCAGCAATTCATCGTTCATTATTTCGGCGATGATTCTGCCGGCGAATGCGGGCATTGCGGAAATTGTGTGGATGACCGTGAAAGCCTTGACGTCACTAAAGATGTTCAAATGGTGCTGTCCTGTGTAATCCGTATGGGCCAAAAATTTGGCAAGATGATGACTGCCCAAGTGCTGACAGGCTCACGCAATAAAAAAATACTGGATTTCGGCTTTGATAAATTATCAACGTATGGAATTCTGAAACATCACAGTGCCAAAGAAGTTTCCAATTTGATCGAATTTATGATTTCCCAGGAATTGCTGGCAGTCGAACAAGGCTCATTCCCCACTATCTATGTTCCTGATGGAGGAAGAGACGTGCTTCTCGGCAAACGCAAGGTTCTGCGAAAGGGAGCCGTTGTAACGAAACAGATTGCCGACAACGATCCCCTTTTCGAAGAATTGCGTAAAATCCGTAAAGAGCTGGCGGATCAAGGCGGCGTTCCGCCATTTGTCATTTTCTCTGACAAAACGTTGCAGGATATGTGTGCGAGAAGGCCGAAAACACCCGAAGAATTCCTTGAAGTCAACGGGGTCGGCGCCAATAAACTCGAAAAATATGGTGAAGCTTTCTTGTCAGCTATCCGGACTTTTGAACCCGTAAATAACTGATCACTCCTGTCTTCGGACTGGAGTGTTTTTTTATTGTATATATCATAAAAATGTAAGCGGTTACAGTTATTTTTGACTATTAAAATTAATTGTAATTTTATATTTATTCAGTTTATATGATATACTATCCTAATATTATGACACTTCACTGTGTTAAAGGGGGAAACATCATGATAAAAAGAGAGTACCCGAAAGCCCAGGGACTTTATGATCCGGAACAGGAGCATGAAGCTTGCGGCATAGGAATGATTGCAAATATAAATGGGGAAAAATCCCACTCGATTGTCCAGAATGCAGTTAACATTCTTTGTAACCTTGAGCATAGGGGAGGACAGTCGTCTGATACGAGTACGGGTGACGGCGCAGGGATACTAACACAAATTCCCCACCGTTTTTTCCAGAAGCAATGTGAAAAAGAAGGAATTATCCTTCCGGCAGAAGGTCGATATGGCATCGGTATGATTTTCATGCCGCAGGATTACGATATCCGTATGAAATCAAAGAACATCATTCAGCGGATTATTGAAGAAGAGGGACAGCAATGTCTGGGCTGGCGGCCGGTTCCGGTAAATGACTCATTTGTCGGCAAAGTGGCAACAAAAACCAAGCCGGTAATCAGACAGGTCTTTATTGAAGCGGCTGAAGAACTTAAAGGACGGATGAATCTCGAAAGAAGGCTTTATATCATCCGCAAGAGAATCGAACAGGAAATGGGTGCAGACCCGGAATTCAAAGACGTCTATTTCAGCAGTTTATCGGCTGGCACAATCGTCTACAAAGGGATGCTTATTCCCGAACAATTGGATTCGTTTTATATCGACCTCAACCATCCCGAATTCAAATCGGCGTTGGCCTTAGTCCACTCCCGTTTCAGCACCAATACATTTCCCAGCTGGCAAAGATCCCACCCGAATCGCTATTCCATTCATAATGGTGAATTCAATACATTACGGGGCAATGTCAATTGGATGCGCGCTCGCCAAGCCATGTGCCATTCTCCGTATTTCAATGATGAAGATTTGAAAAAAGTGCTGCCGGTCATCGATGAAAGTGGAAGTGATTCTTCGATGTTTGACAATTGCTTTGAATTTCTTCATTTATCGGGACGCTCGCTTGCCCACACTGCGATGATGATGGTACCGGAACCATGGGTCAATGATCCGACTATCAAGAAAGAGAAGAAGGATTTCTACGAATACCACAGTACCTTGATGGAACCTTGGGATGGACCTGCGGCGCTTGTATTTACCGATGGCAATCAGATTGCCGCTTGTCTAGACCGCAATGGTCTTCGTCCAGCGCGTTATTATGTGACCAAAAGCGGCATGATCGTTTTGGGATCGGAAGTTGGCGCTTTGGATATCTTTTCAGACGATATTATATACAAAGACCGCCTGCGCCCAGGCAAGATGCTGCTGGTTGATTTGGAAGAAGGAAAAATTATCCCGGATGATGAGATTAAATTGCAAATTGCAGCGGAATTGCCTTATAAAGACTGGGTAGAACAGAACATGCTGGATTTAGAAGATTTACCGGATCCGGAAGTGCAGGAAAACTATGACGTAACGGAATCCTTGATCAAACAGCAATTGGCATTCGGCTATACCATGGAAGAAGTTCAAAAAATCATTAAACCTCTGGCAACTGAAGGCAAAGATCCAGTGGGTTCCATGGGCTACGATTCACCACTAGCCGTATTATCGAAGAAGCCGCAGCTGCTTTACAATTACTTTAAGCAGCTATTCGCCCAGGTCACGAACCCGCCGATAGATGCTATACGTGAACAGATTATCACGGCTGCACGGACGACAATCGGCGCAGAAGGCAATCTGGTGCAGCCGTCTCCGGAGAGCAGCCGCCACATCAGACTTGAAACACCATTGCTTACGAATGGGCAATTGGAAAAACTCAGAAACAATCCGATGGAAGAGTTCAAAGCGGTGACGCTGTCGATCCTGTTTCCTGTTTCCGGTGGAGCAGAGGCGATGGAGGAACGGCTCCAATCGCTGTTTGCAGAAGCGGATGCAGCTTATAAAGATGGAGCAGTCCTGTTGGTTTTATCTGACAGAGGAGCCAATAAGGATAATGCTGCAATACCGGCTTTACTGGCTGTTTCCGGTTTACATCACCACCTGATCCGGGAGGGCATACGAACAAAAGTGAGTATTTTGCTGGAATCTGCCGAACCTCGGGAAGTGCACCATTTTGCGGTACTTTTAGGGTACGGTGCCGAGGGCATCAATCCGTATTTGGCATTTGATACAATTCGCCATTTAATCGAAGTCAAAGATATAGAAGGCACGGATTACCTGCAGTCTGAAACTGTTTATATTAAAGCGGTCACTGACGGCATCATTAAAGTGCTGTCAAAAATGGGCATTTCAACAATCCAAAGTTATCGCGGAGCCCAAATATTTGAAGCTGTGGGTATCCGTCTCGATGTAATCGAAAAATACTTCACACGCACATCTTCGCGACTTGGCGGTATCGGCCTTGATATGATCGGGACAGAAGTGCTCATGCGTCATGCGAGAGCCTATCCCGAGCAGGAAGGCAGCGATGGCGAACTTGAATCCGGCGATGAATTCCAATACCGCGAGAATGGGGAAGACCATCAATACAACCCGAAGACGATCCACACACTGCAGCAAGCCTGCAGAACAAATGAGTACAACGTCTTCAAAAAATACTCAGCGCTTTTGACAGATGAAAAAGCGAATCTCCAATCTTTGCGTGGATTGCTGAAGTTTAAAGATCGTACACCGGTGCCTCTTGAAGAAGTCGAAAGCGTCGAAGAAATTTGTGCGCGTTTCAAAACCGGTGCAATGTCTTATGGATCGATAAGCAAAGAAGCGCATGAAGCGCTTGCTGTTGCCATGAATAAAATTGGTGGACGCAGTAATTCCGGTGAAGGAGGAGAAGAAGTTTCCCGCTTCATCCCGGATGAAGACGGCACAAACCGCAGAAGCGCGATCAAGCAAGTGGCTTCAGGCCGCTTCGGCGTAACGAGTCATTACCTGGTCAATGCGGACGAGATTCAGATTAAGGTGGCACAAGGAGCAAAACCGGGTGAAGGCGGCCATTTGCCGGGCAAGAAAGTCTACCCGTGGATTGCAGAAGTCCGCGGCTCGACGACCGGCGTGGAACTGATTTCTCCACCGCCGCATCACGATATTTATTCCATCGAAGATTTAGCGGAATTGATCTTTAACTTGAAGAATGCAAATCCCTATGCACGCATCAGCGTAAAACTGGTTTCTGCAGTGGGAGTTGGAACAATAGCGGCCGGGGTTGCAAAAGGACGCGCGGATCTTGTACTGATCAGCGGATACGACGGAGGTACCGGAGCAGCGCCGAAGACAAGTTTGAAACACACCGGTCTCCCATGGGAGATCGGATTGGCGGAAACGCACCAGACTCTTCTATTGAATGGGTTGCGTGACCGTATTGTAGTGGAAACGGACGGTAAAATGATGACGGGGCGCGATGTAGTTATGGCGGCACTTTTGGGGGCCGAGGAATATGGTTTTTCCACTGCGCCACTCGTTGTGCTCGGTTGCGTCATGATGCGTGTTTGCCATATGGATACATGTCCGGTCGGCATTGCGACCCAAAATCCAGAGCTCCGCAAGAAATATGGCGGAGACCCGGACCATGTCGTCAACTTCATGCGCTTTATCGCTCAAGAAGCACGCGAATTAATGGCTCAGCTCGGCTTCCGCTCAATCAATGAAATGATCGGCAGAACGGACGTTTTGGAAGTGAATGAAGCAATCGACCACTGGAAAGCGAAAGGCGTCGATTTCTCAGCGCTGCTTTACCAGCCGGATCTCCCGGATAAAGTTGGACGCTACGCTACAGTCAAGCAAGATCACGGTTTGATCCAGACCCTGGATTACCAGGAACTTCTTCCGCGCTGCGGCAACGCAATAAAAACCGGCGAACCGGTTGAAGTGTATACAGCGATCCGCAATATCCACAGAGCTACAGGCACTATCATCGGCAGCGCAATCTCAAGACGATACGGTGCTGAAGGATTGCCGGAAGACACAATCAAATTAAATTTCCAGGGATCAGCTGGACAAAGTTTCGGCGCATTTATTCCGCAAGGAATGACGATGACGTTAATCGGAGATTCGAATGATTTCGTCGGAAAAGGCTTATCCGGCGGAAAGATAATCGTTAAGCCGGCTCCAGACTCTACATTTATTCCTGAAAAGAATATTATTATCGGAAATGTATCTTTCTATGGTGCATCAGCCGGAGAAGCGTATATCCACGGCATGGCAGGAGAAAGGTTTGCCGTACGAAACAGTGGCGCTAATATTGTTGTTGAAGGCGTCGGAGACCATGGGTGTGAATATATGACAGGCGGACGTGTCGTCATTTTAGGAAATACAGGCAAAAACTTTGCAGCCGGAATGTCAGGCGGCATCGCATATGTGCTGGATGAAAGCGAAACTTTCAGCCAGTATTGCAACACGGATATGGTATATCTTCAGCCTTTGGCAGAGCCGCAGGAAATTGAAGAACTGCGTAAAATGATTGACAGTCACTTCCGCTATACAGGAAGTTTAAATGCAAAACGGATTTTGGAGCATTGGGAGATATTCTCTGCCAAATTCATTCGGGTCATACCGAAAGCTTATTTGCAGATCAATGACCGTATCAGCAAATTGCAGGGTAGCGGCATGACGAAATTCGATGCAGAAATGGCAGCCTTTGAAGAAAGTAAAATGCAGGAAAGCTTAAAATAGAAAATCACCTTTAAATAGAATTAATTAGGGAGGGATATAATGGGGAAGAGCACTGGATTTATGGAATATAACAGACAAACGCTGAAAGAACGTGACCCCGCTGAACGGACACATGACTGGAATGACTATACGATTCCGTTAACAAATGAAGAAGTTCAGAAACAAGGGGCTCGCTGCATGGATTGCGGTGTGCCGACATGCCACACCGGCATGGAATTGGAAAATGTGACGACCGGCTGTCCGGTCAATCACCTGATTCCTGAATGGAATGACCTGGTATACAGGGGGCAGTGGAAGGAAGCACTGCGCCGTGAACATTTGAAGAACAATTTCCCTGAGTTTACAGGCACAGCATGCCCGGCGCCATGCGAAGGCTCCTGTGTACTGGGCATCAATGAGCCGCCGGTAGCCATCAGAACTGTTGAACGTTCAATTATTGAACGTGGATTTGCAGAAGGCTGGGTAGTCCCTGAGCCTCCTGAAACACGCACCGGAAAACATGTGGCGGTTATCGGCTCCGGTCCGGCAGGACTTGCAGCAGCGGCTCAATTAAACAAAGCGGGCCACTGGGTTACCGTCTTTGAAAAAAATGACCGGGTTGGCGGCTTGCTGACCTACGGTATACCGGAAATGAAACTGCCTTATGAAATGGTGGTTCGCCGTGTGGAAATTCTGAAACAGGAAGGCATCACTTTTAAAACAAATATTGAAATCGGTAAAAGTTATGCCGCTGACCAATTGAAAAAGGATTTTGATTCGATTATCATGTGCACCGGTGCAACGGTGCACCGTGACCTTCAAGTGGAAGGCCGTGAGCTTGGCGGCGTCCATTACGCCATGGACTTTTTGCATGCGAGCACGAAGAGTCTGTTGGATTCGAATTTCGAAGACGGCAATTTCATCTCAGCCAAAGGTAAAAATGTCATTGTAATTGGAGGCGGCGATACCGGTACAGATTGTCTCGCTACAGCTGTCCGCCATGACTGTGAAAGCCTTGTCCAATTCGATGTCTATGACAAAAAAGGTGCGATACGAGATGAGCAGGGGAATCCCTGGCCGCAATATCCAAAAGTGCATCGGGTAGAATACGGGCATAAGGAAGCTGCTGCCACTTTCGGAGAAGACCCGAGAGCATATGCTGTGATGACGAAAAAATTTGTCGGAGATGAATCAGGCAATGTAAAAGAAGTTCATACAGTAAATGTGAAACTGCGCATCGACGAAGAAGGCAATCGTGTGAGGGAAGAGATTCCGGGAACAGAAAAGGTCTGGAAGGCGGATCTTGTATTAATTGCCATTGGCTTCAGTGGACCGGAACAAGGTCTGATTCAGCAAATGGATGTAGCTGTTGAACCGAATTCATGTGTCAAAGCTGAATACGGAAAGTATGCAACAGATTCGGAAGGAATTTTCGCTGCGGGCGATATGCGCCGGGGGCAAAGTTTGATTGTCTGGGCAATTAACGAAGGACGCGAAGCAGCAAGAGAATGCGATCGTTATTTAATGGGAGCGACAGTATTGCCATAGAAATAAGCCGGATTTTTCCGGCTTATTTTATTTTGTAAAATTTACAAGTGGACATTGTTCTTTGTGCCTAGTTCATTTATACTTGAAAATGAAGGGCTTGCAGTAGAATAGGTTCAATTCCAAGCGGGATTTGTCTGTCTATTCGAGCATAACCAGAGAAAAGGGGAGGAAACAGAATGTTGAAGAAATATTCAATCACTGCACTTTTTTCATTGCTTTTGATCTTTACTGCATTTACGGGCGGAGGGTTTGCTGAAACGACGGAACCAGCAATGAGTCCGGAAACAGCAACTGCTTTGGCAGAAGTATATAAAGTAAACAATGAAATTTATGCGGAAATCGCTAAAGTTCAAGTGAAAGCCGAAAACATGTATGCAGATTATTTAGCGGAAGCAGCTAAAACAACTGACGCACAAAAAAAGGCTGAAGCCTGGAATAAGTATGATGTGAAAGTGGAAGCAGAAATTGCTGCTTTACAAGTAAAAACCGAAGCTATGACGCTGAAAGGCATGGAAAAAGCAACGGCAGCCGGCCTTACAGTTGAAATGGAATGGATACCAGTTCAGTTCGCTGACCGTGAGAGAATGATTGACCCAATTAAAGTTATTGACTGGTAAAAGCATGTTGTCTAATCGGCATTAGATAGAGTACTATAAGAGTATATTCATACTCTTATAGTACTTTTTTTTGGGGGAAGGACGTGTATTTGTGAAAGGCTTGGACATATTAAAGAATGGATACCTCGAAACAGTCACAAATGACTCAAATACTTTGAGCCTTTTAGGACGCGGCGGCGGTATAGAATTAATGAAACAGACTGTCCAAAAAGATAAACTCATGATTCTGTTTCCAAGCGCCGAGGCAGATGTCCAGGAATTTTTCTATATACTGAGTGGTGAGATGGAGCTTAAGATAAACGGGCAAGTTACAACACTCGGTCCGGATGATTTAATTTCTGCAAGGGACTTAGAAGAAATTGTCCAGATTACCGCAAAAAGCGATGTTACGTTCCTCTCTGTTTCTAACGCTATGGTTTTTCACTCATTAAGTGAAGATATAAAAGAGTTGCGAAAAATTGGTGAAATGGTGGAAAAGAAGGATAAATACACTTATCGGCATAGCTCCAGAGTTTCAAAGTATGCAGTTAAAACTGCATCAAAAATGAAGTTGGACCGACAAAGAATGGATGATTTATTCATCGCTTCCATATTACATGACATAGGCAAAATCCATATAACTGAGGAAGTTTTAAATAAACCGGGTAAATTGACGAACGAAGAATTCGATATTATTAAAAAGCATCCAGGTGACGGCGCAGATATGCTTCGGAAAACAGCTTATACTTATTTAGCAGAAATTGTGGAGCAACACCATGAACGGATTGACGGCCGCGGTTATCCATTCGGTTTAAAAGCCGATGAAATTCTTTTAGAAGCAAAAATCATCGGAGTTTGCGATACGTTTGACGCGATGACTGAAGATCGCTCTTACCGTAAAGCCTATACACCGGAATACGCGATGGAGGAAATTCGCAGACTTTCAGGCATTCAGTATGACCCTGAAGTTGTGGACGCTTTTGAAAAGGTTCTTCAGCAGGAAGGCAAAATTTAATAGGATGAATTTCCCTACACAAGACACCTGGCAGAAAAACAGAGTGTCTTTTTTAGTGGAGAAAATGTTTAGGACGCCCTGAATTAGTAAATAATAAGAACACAGTGTATTTAAATACTGAGAAGGAGAGATTCCCATGGCAAAACGTTCAGGCGGTATGTTTGGTAAATTAGTATTATTAGGTATAGGTGCGGCAATCGGTTCCGCAATGGCGCAGAAAAAAGTTGACTCCAACGGTACATCGACAAGTTCCGAGGGATCTGCACAATCGGGCAATATGAAAGAGAACGTGAAAAAAGGGCTGGAGCGCTTCAATGAACAATCGGGTGGAATGGTCGATAAAGCCAAACCATACGTATCGAAAGCAGTAGAATCAGTCAAAAGCGCTATCGACAGCCAGCAGAAAATGATGGACCAGGAAAAAGATATGCTGGATAAAGCAGATAAAACTCTTCAGGATGAAGTCGGTGAGAAATCACAGGGTGGCTCAGAGAATTCAGCCGGTTCAGGTTCTTCTAGTAATAATGAATCTGGAAAAACTGGAAGCCCATTCAATGAATCGACTCCGAGCGGCGGAGCATTTGGTGGCAGCACGGAATATACCGATTCCTTAAAAAAGGGAATTGACGAAGAAACGTCGAAAAAGGATAAGAGCGATACAACCTTCGACAAATAAATGTGAGCACATCAGGCTACCACTCGCAGATAGTGAGTGGTAGTTTTTTTCCACATAATTGTCTGAATATTACGAAATAGAAAGGGGAGGGGAATTATGTTTCAATCGTATACGATAAAACCATTTTATGACGAAATGTTCGAAGAAGATAAGCAGCCAAAACCTCACTATAGAAACTTCTTTCAATTACTCCAGCATTTCAGTGAGGAAGAATTGCGCGAAAAGCATGAGACCGCTCAATTATCTTTCCTGCGACAAGGTATAACATTTACTGTCTACAATAATAATGTCGGGACAGAAAGGACAATGCCCTTCGATTTCGTGCCAATCATCATTCCGCCCGAAGAATGGGAAGTTGTCGAAAAAGGGATGATCCAGCGTGCAGAAGCATTAAATTTGTTTCTCGAGGATGTTTACGGAGAACAAAAGATCCTTCAAGATGGCATTGTCCCAAGAAATCTGATTGAAGAAAATCCATACTATTATGAAAAACAAGTAAAAGGAATCGAGATTCCTTTGAAAAATCACATCTTTCTTGCAGGCATCGACCTAATCCGTGATGAATATGGGAAATATCATGTGCTCGAGGATAATCTCCGCAACCCCTCAGGAATGTCCTATGTTTATCAGAATCGTTATGTAATGAGGCAGGTTTACCCTGAGTTTTTTGCCAAACATTCTGTTCAAACCCTCGAACATCAAATGACCCATATGCACCAGGCCATTCTTGATCATGCGCCTGCCACGCAAAAAGGCAAACCATTTGCTGTACTGTTGACGCCGGGGATGTACAATTCAGCTTATTATGACCATCTTTTCCTAGCGCAGCAAATGGGGATTGACCTTGTAGAAGGACGCGATCTGGTGGTAAAGAAAAATATCGTTTACATGAAGTCGATCCGCGGCTTGAAAAGAGTTGATATTATCTATCGGCGAATTGATGACGATTTTTTGGATCCCGAAGCCTTTAATGAGGATTCGGCATTGGGAGTACCGGGTTTATTGCAGGCTTATAGAAATGGCAATGTGGCTATTCTCAACGGTATTGGCAATGGTGTCGCTGATGACAAGGCAATTTATGCTTATGTACCGGAAATGATCCGCTATTATCTGGATGAAGAACCTCTGATTGATAATGTTAAAACTTACCTTCTCGAGAATAAAGAAGAACGGGAGTGGGTACTCGATCATTTGGAGGAGCTTGTCGTGAAGAATGTTGGGGCGTCCGGGGGATACGATATGCTGGTTGGTCCCCACGCATCCAAAGAAATGATTGAGATTTTCCGTGAAAAGATTATAGAATCGCCACATCAATATATCGCGCAGCCTACGATTAAATTATCAAGGGCACCTGCTTATCAAGGAGAAAAATTCTACCCTTGCCACGTGGATTTAAGGGTATTTGTAATGAGAGGCAAAGAAACGAATGTCCTGCCGGGCGGCCTGTCGCGTGTCGCACTTAAAGAAGGGTCGCTTGTAGTTAACTCTTCGCAGGGCGGCGGCGGAAAAGACACATGGGTATTTAAGAAAAAAGAAGAAGGAGGAGATTCCTGAATGCTGAGCCGAGTTGCAAATTCCTTATACTGGATGTCAAGAAACGCAGAACGTGCGGAAAATAACGCGCGAATCCTGGATGTGCAATTATTGCAGATGATCGAAGCATCTGATGAAGAATTGGTCAGGGACGATGATTGGAAACTCATATTTGAAATTTGCGCTTCAACAGATATGATGGAGTATATCAAGTCCTTGCCTGCTTATAATGAAGATCAGCTTGTCTATTACCTTGCGATGGAAGAGGAGAATTTTAATTCCGTGGCAAGTTGTGTCCGTTTCATCCGTGAAAATGCCCGGGTCAGCCGGGACCACATTACAGATGATTACTGGGAAGTCTGGAACAGGTGCTATCTGGCGCTGCAAGAGATGGAGACAGAAAATCTCTCCGTCCGTGAAATGCAGGAATTTCTCCAGAAAGTCAAAAATACCGCTTTAACTTCGCAGGGCATCGTGGAATCTTCTATGTCGCGCGGTGTCGAGTACCAGATGATCAAAATCGGGAAATGGCTGGAACGTGCTGAAAAAACGGCGAGAATCCTTAACGTGGTTTGTGAACGAACGCTCGCAAGGGAAGAGGCACAGCAATCGGAACACTATTATTACTGGCTGGCGGCTCTCCGCATGACGAATGGGTACGATGCTTATTTGAAAGTGAACCCGCCGAAAATGGACCCTTCCATTGTTCTATCTTTCCTTGTCTCGAATTCGAGTTTTCCACGGTCTATTCGCTATTGTTTGGATCATATGCGGGAAGCGATCGTTAAATTGGAGGAGGGCAAAGTATCCCATTACTCCTGGGAACTGTTTGCGAAAATTGATCAGTTGACGGCTGATTTCGAAAATTTTAATTTCCAGGAACTTGAGCAGGAAGACATGATGAACTTTTTAAATGATTTCCAAAATGGCTGCAATGAAATCGGTCAAATTTTCTCTAAGACATACTACCTTATCGATCCCGACAGCGAAAACTACACGAGCACCCAAACCCAGACGGGGAGTGCGAAAGGAATCACTTCTATGAAATATAAAATCGAGCACACGAATATTTTTAAATACGATACGGTTGTCGACCAAAGCATGAACACTATCCGTTTGAAACCAAGAACCGATGAAGTCCAGCGGCTTTTATCCTACAGGGCGGAAATCACACCTGCTTCTTTAACAAAAGAGCATATTGATATTTGGGGCAATAATGTAGAAACTTTCTTTATAGCTGAACACCACCAGCATTTGGAAGTTAAAACAACATCCATTGTCAGCATTCAAAAAAGTCCATTCATTCATCAAATCGATTACTCACCGGAAATGCGCGCAATTTTCCATTCAAAATTATTCGGTGAACATTATTTGGCATATTTAAGCAATACAGCCTATACCTATTTGAATCCCGAACAGATTATGCAGGTGGATCGCGAGCTGGGCAAATTCGACAATCCGGTACAGTATGCAATAGATGTCATGGAATATATCCATGATCACTTCACATACAACGGCGAGTTGACAGATGTTTCGACAAAAGCATCCGAATCCTTTGGCCTCCGCAATGGCGTTTGCCAGGATATCACCCATGTCATGCTCGGAGTCCTGAGAAGCAAGCATATTCCGGCCCGTTATGTCAGCGGTTATTTATATGTCGGTGAAAACTCCGCATTGGTCGGCGACGCTGCAAGCCACGCCTGGGTAGAAGTTATGGTGCCGGGAGTAGGATGGGTCGGCCTTGATCCAACGAATAACATTGAAGCGCTCGAGAATCATATCCGTGTAGGAGTGGGGCGCGATTATAATGATGTAAGTCCCGTGCAAGGCGTATACCGCGGGGGCAGCCAGTCTCTTGATGTTAAAGTTTCCGTTAGTCTGCTGGATCAATAAACCCTCCAATTAAACTTAATAATCGTTAATCCCGTACTAACGGTCAGTAAAAACCTGATTGGATCGACTAACAGTCAATGAGGACAAAGCACCCCATTGACTGAAGTTTCTCTTTAATGGAGATTGCATAGAATCCATGCAATAATGGAACTATCTGGCGTTTTGGACGGAGAAGGAGAATTATATATGGACAGCAAGGATTTCAAAGATTATAAAATAAGTGAACCGATTTTGAAGGCACTCGAGGGGCTGGGTTATAAAGAGCCGACGGAAGTGCAGGAAAAAGTGATTCCTGTGGCATTGAAAAAAACGGATATCGCCGTGAAGTCACAGACGGGGAGCGGGAAAACGGCCGCATTCGGTATACCGATATGTGAAATGGTCGAGTGGGAAGAAAATAAGCCGCAGGCATTAGTTTTGACACCTACCCGCGAGCTGGCTGATCAGGTGAAAGAAGACATTACCAATATCGGGCGCTTCAAGCGTATTAAAGCAGCCGCAGTGTACGGAAAGCAGCCGTTTGCCTACCAGCAGGCAGAACTGAAACAGAAATGCCACGTGGTTGTGGGGACGCCCGGCCGAGTGCTTGACCATATAGAACGCGGTACGCTGAAACTGGATCGAATCGAATTTTTGGTGTTGGATGAAGCGGACGAAATGCTCAATATGGGCTTTATCGAACAGGTGGAAGCCATCATCAATAAAGTGCCGAAACAGCGCATGACCATGCTTTTCTCGGCGACATTGCCGGAAAACGTGGAGAAGCTGCAGCAAAAGTACATGAACCAGCCTCAACACATTGAAATCGCTTCAACTGAAACGCTGAAAAATCAGATTGAACATTATCTGATCCGGGTTGCAGAAAAACAAAAATTCGCTTTGTTGCGCGATTTGACAATCGTTGAAAATCCGGACAGCTGCATCATCTTCTGCCGGACGAAAGATAACGTTGATTTCGTAATGGAACAGCTTGAAAAGCATTATTATACCTGTGATAAACTGCACGGCGGCATGGTGCAGGAAGATCGCTTTGCTGTAATGAATGATTTCAAGCGCGGAGAATTCCGTTATCTGGTCGCGACTGATGTTGCAGCGCGAGGTATCGACATCGACAGTATTACCCATGTCATCAATTATGACATACCGTTAGAAAAGGAAAGCTATGTCCACCGTGCCGGCCGCACAGGGCGTGCCGGAAAAACGGGTAAAGCGATCAGCTTTGTAACGCCGCATGAAGATAAGTTCCTGGCTGAAATCGAGGACTATATCGGTTTTGAAATTCCAGAAAAGACTGCACCTTCTCCGGACGAAGTAAACGCAGCGGAAGAGGCTTTCACTGAAAAGCTTGAAAGCCGTCCGCAACTTAAACGCAATAAGAACGAACAGGTAAACAAGGATATTATGAAACTCTATTTCAACGGCGGCAAAAAGAAGAAGTTGCGTGCCTTTGATTTTGTTGGGACGCTGACAAGCATTCCTGGTGTCACGGCTGAAGACATCGGCATCATAAAAATCCAGGATACGGTGACGTATATTGATATCCTGAACGGCAAAGGCCCAATGGTTTTAAAGGAAATGAAAAATAAGACCATCAAAGGCAAAACACTGAAAGTGCATAAAGCAAAAAAATAAAGTTAAGCAAACCGTCTCTCTCAGAGGCGGTTTTTTGCATTTAAAATCACTATTAGTCTTGCCGATCCGTTTTTGAATTAGTCATTTGCTTTCTGGAGTTACTTCTTCCGGAAGATAGGGTACATCTATAATATATTTCCAATTTGAAACCGACTACATAAGAAATTCGATTCGGCCACGGCCCAAAGCTTATAAAATGTGTATTTATGTTTTGAAAGCTTTATATTAGTCTTATTAATTAGCTTATTGTATAATTTTTATATAAATAATATATAACTAATGAATCATAAATGGGGTAATCATATGGCGAAGAGAATCATTATAATCGGTGCTGGTCCGGGTGGGTTGGCAGCTGGCATGTTGATGGCGGCAAAGGGATATAAGGTGGACATCTATGAAAAAAACGAACGGGTCGGCGGGCGCAATGCGGCTTTGAAACTCAAAGATTTCACTTTTGATACAGGACCGACTTTCTTAAGCATGCTTCACATCGTGGAAGAATTGTTTGAAGTTGCCGGCCGGAAGCTTTCGGATTATATGGAGCCTGTGGAATTGGATCCGATGTATGAATTGATATTTGAAGATCAAAAGTTAATCATGACACGTAATGCAGAAGAGATGAAGGCTAAAATGGATAAAGATTTTGCAGGAGGCGGGGAAGGGTACGAGCGTTTCATGAAAGAAACCGGCCGTAAATTGGAAGCCCTGTCACCAATTCTTCAGACAAGAATGGATAAGTTTTCACACATGATTCAGCCTAAGGTGTTGAAGGCATTGCCGGAACTGGAAGTGAACAAGAGCCTGTATGACGTGCTTTCACGTTACTTCAAAGATGAGCGGTTAAAGCTGGCTTTTGCTTTTCAGTCCAAATATCTAGGGATGTCACCATGGGAATGTCCAGGCGCATTCACTATCCTGTCTTATATGGAACATGCTTATGGAATCTACCATCCGATCGGCGGCGTCAACCAGCTTTCGGAATCGATGGCAAGGGTGATCCGGGAGCTTGGCGGCACGATCCATACAGGCAGAGGCGTAAAAAAATTATGGCTTGAGGGCCGTACGGTAAAAGGCGTCGATTTTGAGGACGGCAACCGTGAAGCTGCTGATGAAGTAATTATTAACGGTGATTTTGCCCATGTCATGACAAACCTTGTCGAACCCGGAATTCTCAAGAAATATACTCCTGAAAAGCTGGAGAAGAAAAAATATTCCTGCTCCACTTTCATGATTTACTTGGGATTGGATAAAAAATACGATCTTTCCCACCATACAATTGTTTTTGCCAAGGATTATAAAAGAAATGTGGAAGAGATCACGAATTCCAAATTATTGTCAGCAGATCCATCTATTTATATCCAAAACGCCAGTGTTACGGATCCGACACTAGCGCCTGAGGGGAAATCAGCACTTTACATATTGGCACCGGTTCCGAATAATTTCAGTGATATCGGCTGGGACAGTGAACAGCAGGAATTCAGGGAACTTGTATTGAATATTATTGAGGAGAAGACAGAGTTTAAAAATCTGCGGGATCATATCGAAGTGGAAAAATTGTTGACGCCATTTGGCTGGGAACAGGACTATTCAGTCTATAAAGGAGCAACATTCAATCTTGGGCACCAATTGTCGCAGATGATGATATTCCGTCCGCACAATGAGTTCGAAGAACTTAAACATTGCTGGCTTGTCGGAGGCGGAACGCATCCGGGGAGCGGCTTGCCGACCATTCTGGAATCCGCCCGAATCACAGCCAACGGCATATTGAAAAAGGACGGAAACGACGGAATACCGATTCTTCCATTGCCTGCACTGGAGGGATTTGCATGAGAATTGCAATAATCGGTGGCGGTATAGGCGGCCTTATGGGGGCATTGTATTTAAGCGGGAAAGGCCATGAAGTAACAATTATAGAAAAGGAAAATCGTCTTGGCGGCCGTATGAACTTCGTTGAGCGGGACGGTTTTAAAATCGATGAAGGACCCACAATTGTTTTATTGCCGGAGATGTTCCAGGAGCTATTGACTGAAGCAGGAATTCCAAAAGAGAAATATGAATTATTGCTTTGTGACCCTCTCTATACCATTCGTTTCAATGACGGAAAAGTGTATACGAAATACCCGGACAGCAAGCGGCAGATTGAAGAAGTTGCGAAAGTTTTTCCAGGCCAGGAAGACGGCTTCAAACGTTTTATGGAAGAAGGAAGAGAACGCTTTGCGATCGGTAAATCCGCTTTTCTTGAGCATTCATTTGTCAGGAAAAAAGAGTTTTTTACACCGGACAATATCAAAAATCTTTTGGCTTTAAAGCCGCAGCTTTCCGTCAAACAATTGATGTCACGGTACTTTACGGACGAACGCCTTCAATTGGCATACACGCTGCAGTCGCTATATATAGGGGGAGACCCTTTCAGTGCTCCCGGTATGTATTCCCTTGTTCCTTTTAGTGAACACGAGCATGGTGTCCATTATCTGAAAGGGGGTTATGCAAGCATCGTGCCGCTGCTTGAAGAAAAATTGCTCAGCATGCCGAATGTAGCTGTCAGAAAAGGGCAAGCGGTGAAGCAAATTACAGTGGAGAATGGAAAAGCAACAGGAGTGGAGTTGGAAACCGGCAGAGAAGAATTTGATGCTGTTGTGTATAACGGTGATTTCCCGACGGTATCCCGCTTATTGCCCGACCGGAAAAAGAAGAAATTCGTCCCGTCTTCTGCCTGTGTATTGCTGTATTTTGGTCTCGATCGGGTCTATGATGAAGTAAATGTCCATCAATTCTTCATTGGTAATGATTATGCCAAGCATATGAAAGACGTGTTCAGCGACAAGAAAAAACCTGAAGATCCGGCATTTTATACGTTTCATCCTTCAAAAATCGATGATTCACTGGCGCCGGCTGGCAAAGGGGTGCTGTACACCCTGATCCCTGTTCCTTCAGGTTCGGAAGTAGATTGGGCAAACGAAAAAGAGTGGATTGATAGCGTAATCGACAGAATGGAAAAACTGTCGTTTCCTGGATTAAAAGACGCCATCCAATGGATGGAAATAAGAACGCCTGCCGATGCGGAAGCTTTTGGCCTGTTCCGGGGAGGGAGTTTTGGAATTGGTCCGACCCTGTTGCAATCTGGTGTTTTCCGTCCGCAAGTCAAACCTTTTGATACGAAAGGGCTGTATGCAGTGGGAGCTTCCGTCCATCCGGGCGGAGGTATTCCGATAGTGATGCAGGGAGCCAAATTGCTTGCTGAGCAAATTGAACAAGATTCCTTAAGTGAGAGGAGAGGTTCTTGATGGAATTAAACAAAGCATATCGTTATTGTGAAGAAGTTATTGCTGCCAATTCCAAAAGTTTCTACAAAAGCTTTTCGATGCTTCCAAAGGAAAAAAGAAAAGCGGTATGGGCTATTTATGCTTTTTGCCGGACAGTGGATGATATTGTGGACGAAGGTGCGGATCCGGTCCGTGAATTATCTCTCTTCAAACAGGAATTCAACGATTTTTTAGCTGGCAATTTCGATGCGGAAAATCCCATGTGGATGGCCCTCTCTGATGTCTTCCGAAATTATGATATGGATGATGAGGCATATGCCAGTATGATTGCCGGACAGGAAATGGATTTGCTGATGAAACATTACCGCACTGTGGATGACGTATTGGATTACAGTTATCATGTAGCCAGTTCGGTCGGACTCATGCTTTTGCCCGTACTGGCCCCAGGCAAAACAGCGATTTTAAAAGAGGGAGCAATCGCACTCGGTTATGCCATGCAAATCACCAATATTCTTCGGGACATCGATGAAGATCTTGGTTTGGGACGAGTTTATCTGCCAGCGGAACTGATGAAAAAATACAATTTGAACGAAGAAGATCTGCGCAGAAAAACGGTAACGCCTGCTTTTGTTTCGGTTTGGGAAGAGATGGCCAAAGAAGCGGAGTTTTACTATCAAAAAGCGTTTGAAACGATAAATGAGTACCCGGTCAGTTCGAGGATTCCGGTAAAAGGAGCCGGCTTGGTGTACCGCGAAATCTTGACGACCATCCGAAAAAAAGACTATAACGTATTCGGCCAAAAACATTTTGTGCCGGATCAATCTAAACAACAAATTCTTGCCTGTCTTTAAGGCAGGACGAAAAAAGGATACGCCTTTAATTGGCATATCCTTCCTGAATCAGCCAGGTATTTTAGGCTGGTTTTTTTATTTTTTGTTTTTATCAAGGAGTTTGAATTTCAATTATGCGAGACCGTATTTCTTCAAAATTCGATTTGCAACATTATGGCCGCTCATCGTAACCATCGGAGATCCGCCGCCGGGATGGGTGCTGCCGCCGACAAAGTAGAGGTCTTTGATATCCGGGCTGGCATTTGCTGGACGTAAAAAAGCGTCTTTTTTCCGATGTGAGGAGGGGCCATATAATGCGCCGCGGAAAGCATTGAAATTTTCAGCTATAAAAGAAGGAGTAAAGACTTCTTCTTCAACAAGATGACTTCGGATATCCAGCCCATAGGTCTCCAGAAAATCATATATTCGATTTTTATACATATCGGCATCGATTTGCAAATCGCCTTCTGGAGTTAAAGCGGGTGCATTTACAAGAATGAACAGATTGTCTCCATCGGGCGATACGGAGCGGTCGGTTGCTGATGAATTGCTGATATACACTGTCGGCTCTTCGGAATAGCTCTTCTTTTCAAAGAGTTCGTCAAATTCTCTCGGATAATCTCCAGAAAAATAGACATTATGATGCTTCAGTCCAGGCAAACGTGTATTCAAACCAGCCAGTATCACAAACGCGGAAATGGAAGGCTCAAAGGATTCACTCCTTTCATTGCTGAAAGACGGACGTTCACTTTCAGCGGTAAGTTGAGTAAAGGCCGTCAACAGGTCGCCATTCAGTATAACTGCATCTGCCTCGGATACAGTGCCGTCTTCCAACTCTATCCCTGCAGCTTTTCCGTCTTTGACGACTAGTCTTGCGACGGGTTTACCGGAATGGAGATGTGCGCCTTGTTTTATGGCAACTGCAGCAAACCCTTCCGCAATGCGAGTGTTTCCGCCTTTAGCGTAATACACTCCGCCGACCAATTCCAGATAAGCAATCATTGAAAAGGTTGCTGGGGCTTTATAGGGAGATGAACCGATATATGTTGCATAACGGCCAAATGCCTGCAGCAAAACGGAGTCTTGAAAATATCTCCTGTAGAAATGATCCATCGTTTCTATCGGCCGCACCTGCAACAGGGCCTTGCCTAATGAAGGAGACAGGTAATCTCGCCATGACTGGAAAGTGGAAGGGAAGAAATAGCGTTCCGCTAAACTGTATATACGGCTGATTTCATCCAGGAAATGCGTATAGTTCTTCGCATCATCCGCTGCAATTCGATTCAACTCTATCTGCATTATTTCTTTATCGGTAGAAAAATCAAGGTGCCGACCGTCAGGGAAGTGGTTTCTGGTATGTGTCGGTAAAGGAATCAAATCGAAATAATCGGAAGCGTTTTCCCCAGTCTGTTCGATAACCGCTTTAAAAACTTCCGGCATGGTGATTGTATTTGGACCGAAATCAAATGAGTGGCTGCCCAGTTGAACGGGCATCAGCTTCCCGCCGAAATGGTCATTTTTTTCATATAACTCAACTTCCATCCCGGCATTCGCAAGAGTCACAGCCGCGGATAGACCACCAAGGCCGCCGCCTATGATAATCGTTTTGCTCATAAATAATTCCTGCCTTTCCATGAGTAAGATTGCTTGCTGCGGGATTTTTGCATTGCATGAAGCAAAACAGCGATCATTGCAGCAGCCTGGAGCGGCATCAGAAATGCCAGAAGAGGATTTTGGCATGTTCTTATCATAATATAAAGCTGCTGCAGGCTAATAAGCAGGTAAGGAAGGAGGAACAATGGCTCAAACGTCAATAAGCCAATGATAGCCAAAAAACCAGGGAGTATATAAAACAGCATGTAAAATGAAGTCAGAAAAACGGCCAGCACAGGTGAGCGTCCGATTCCTGTATAACTATTTTTCAAAAAGCCTTCCCAGACTTCGTTGTTGGTTTCGTACATTTTGCTGCTGACAGATTTCGTAATGTTGGCCAGCAGCATGCGATGGCCGGCTTTTTTTATTTCCCGGGAAATATGGACGTCTTCCACAAGTGAACTTTGAACCGACTGATGGCCGCCAATCCCGTCATAAGTTTTTCGGTCGAAAAGCATCCAGGCGCCATGTGCTGCAGTTGCAGCAGGAAATGAGGCGTAGTTTGCCAATGGCAGCGGCAAATGGAAGAAGACAACGAAATGCTGCATTGGAACGAGCAGTTTGCTTAAAAATGGTGCCACTTCGAAGGCGGGAAAACCGGACAATGCTTTCGAACCGGTCTGCTGAAGCAGGGCCAACGATTGCTCGAAAGCCTGTGGATAGAAATTTATATCTGCATCCACAAACAATAAATATTTACCTGAAGCCGCCTTTTGCAGTTGGTGGCAAGCATGGACTTTTCCTATCCAGCCTGCAGGCAGCTCCACTCCCTGCAGCAGCGTAAATCGATTGTCGCCGCTGATCTCTTTTTCAAGCAATTCCTGTGTGCGGTCGGTGGATTGGTCATTCAGGATGAGGAATTCAACATTCGGATATGTACTTTTTTTAAGTGAAGAGACAAGCGATTTGACGTTACGCTCTTCATTGCGCATAGGAACCATCACGGAAAGCAGTGGTTTGCCGCTGACAGCGGGATTTTTGGGCAATGCTGGCATGAAAAGGCTATTGATGACTGTCCAAATCAGGAAAAAGGCAAGACATAGACTAAATATCCATATCAGCATAATTTTATTTCACCCCTTTTTTAAAAGATCTTCAAAAGCAGATGCGTTTTCTGCAATTGCTTCTTTTTTTAAGTCATCCACCTGGGCGGTAACTGCCTGCTGTAAAAAGGCGGTTCTTGCTTTTCTGGAGGTGCCATGAATTTCTTCTATTGAAAAAGAAGAGCCTTGATCAATCCAGACTTCGGGTTTCTGCTTATGTCTGAATGAATAATAGAACGCTATTGGAATGACAGGAACTTCCGGGTGTTTTTCGACCAGATAGCCGATTCCATTGGAAAAGTCGAGGGGACGGATTTCCTGATGGAACTCATCCCCTTGCGGAAACAGCACGACCGACTTTCCTTCTTTCAATAATGTTTCTGCATATTGAAGAGAGCGTATAATGTCTTTCGGATTTTGCTTTTCGATAGAAAAGGCACCGAGGTACCGGAAGAACTTGAATTTCTCCAGATTCTTTTCATGCATCATCATATGGATATCGTGTTTCCAGACAGTATGGTTTAAAAAGAAAAACAGCAATCCATCCCACCATGAGCTATGATTCGCGATGAAAATTACCGGCCGCTCTGGAATCTTGCGGACATTTCGGCCAAGCAGGTAAGAGAATGATCGGCGCAGTAAAGGCAAGAGGTAGATGGCAAAGCCTTTCTCGAATAAACGGCTTTTCTTGGCTTCTATCATAAGGGCCTCCTTTTCCATGCTAAGGCTACCAGCAGGATTGCTGGTATTGTGCTTGCTGCAACAGCAAGCCACAAGCCGCCAAGAGCTCCAAGCATGGCGAACATAACAATCATCAAAAGATACAGCAGTACCAGTCTGCGTTCAGCGGTTTCATTGGTTATGGACATTGACTTATGCCGCATTGCCAAGTCGATGAGAAGGTGCAAGGCGAAAGATACCAAGAACCATCCGAAAAAGTTGGTCCACGGTATACCATAATACCAGCCGGTGTCTTCCCAAATCCAATAAGACTTCAAGCGATAGGCAACGGGATCGATAATCAGATCCATGATGACGGCACCAATCCCGCCGGTGACAGCGTATGCGATTGTTCCATGCGGAAATATCCAGCGGGCTAATACATGGGATGTTGCCACGACCATAAGCCAGGCAAATCCGATGGCGATCGGCACACCGTATAGATTCGGTGCAAAACGGTCTGTGTAATCATAAGAGCCGAACAGGAAACCGGAATTAGCGCCTGCTCCTTCAATGATGAATGTCGAGAAAAATATGGTTAGGCCAATGGCAATGCCGACAGATTTTCCGAAACGCTTCAAAAAGTACAGGAAGCCTATTGTACCGGCCAATATAAGAAATACGGCATTTGCCCATTCCAGCCAGGCAGGCAATAAATCAAAGCCAAGCAGTACGATGCCGATTACATACCAAACCAGGAATAAACGGTAAATTCTTTCTTCCCACTTCAAAAACATCACTCCATTACCAGTTATACAAATAGTATACTTGAAAATTCACTAAAGAGAGGGAGTCGGGATCAGCTTATCTCATTTTGTAAATTACTTAGTAGTTTAGATGGACAGCAGATGGGGAAAAAGAATTAAAAAAATCCTCAAATTATTCATTTTAAAAAGAATATTCAATTAATTATTGAAGGAAATCCTGCATTAAGGTATACTAATTACAGTACAATAGCTTGTTTTTTACATTGGGGGCTGTAAAATATGCAGGATTTACTGCGGAATGTTTCAAGTTCTTATAAAAATTTTAGTTCGGGACAAAAAAAGATTGGGGATCTTTTTTTCAAAGAACCTATCTTTCTCGCCTTCTCATCTGCATTGGAAGTGGGGAAGAGGGTCAATGTCAGCGAATCGACCGTAATCAGATGGTCTCAAAAATTAGGCTATCGAGGCTATGCTGAATTTCAGCATGTGCTCCAGAGGAAACTCGCGGAAGAACGCTTTGAGCAAGTCGAGGAATCCGACGTACAGCCCGCAGTCGAGCAATCGTTTCTGGCAAACCTGCTGGATGCGGATATTGCGAGCATCACACAGTTAAAGCAGTCGATGGATGAAGACCAGTTGCTGCAGGCAGTCGATCACATCGGCCAGGCAAAGAATATTTACGTTACCAGCAATTTTTTTGATTTTGGACTCGCCCATTTTATGACATCCTGGCTGAATCTGACTTTGGATCATGCCGAATTGCTGATGCATGGAGATGGCCAATATTACCGGCAATTGTCTGCATTGACTGCTGAAGATACGGTAATCGCTTTTGTTTTTCCGCGGTATACAAAATCCGTCATCGATACACTGGCGACTGCCAAAAAACAAGGGGCCAAAGTGGTGCTGATTACAGACTCTGAAGTTTCTCCCGCAGCGGATTACGCTGACATTTCATTGGAGGTTCTTGTAAACTCGAATTTGAATATTGATTCCTATACAGCAGTGCATGCGCTGATTGCTTCAATTATGCGTTTTGTATATGTAAAAGAACATTCGAAAGTCAAGCGGAATTTGGCAAAAGTAGAAGCGATTTATATGGAGAAAGAAGTGTTCATCTGATTACACCCAATGTAAAGGCAAGCCCCGGAACGCCCAGGCGTTTTGGTAAATCATAAAACGAAAAGGGGAGAACAATATGAAAAAGAAATATCCATTTTTAGGTATAGTGTTATCAGCCGGCATGATTATGGCCGCGTGCGGGGAGGATGAATCATCAGGCGGTTCAGAAGGAACTGGATCTGAAGGCGCAGGCAGCGATTTGAACCTATTAGAAGAAGGACAATTTACGACTGCATCGAGTGGTTTGTACAAACCTTTCAGTTTTGAAGAAGGCGGCGATTTGCAAGGTTTTGATATTGATATTGGAAATGCAATTGCAGAAGAAATGGGATTGGAACCGAATCCGGTGACGACTCCGTTTCAAACGATTATACAAGGGTTGAATTCAAACCGTTATGATGCAATTATCGGCTCGATGTCCAAGACGGCAGAACGTGAGGAGCAAGTTAGTTTCTCGGATCCGTATTACTATTCAGGCGGAGCAATTTTCGTCCGTGAAGGAAATACCGAAATACAGTCGGCAGAGGATCTGGAAGGCGCAACAATTGGCGTAGTCGGACAAAGTACTTATGAAGAAGCTGCACTTGAGTATACAGACCAGGACAATATCCAATACTATGACAGTGATGTCGTGGCTTTGAATGATTTAACTATTGAAGGACGGTTGGATGCAGTTATAACAGCAGACGTGGTAGGTTTTGAAGCCCAAAACGCCGGTCTGGAAATTGAAATGGTCGGAGATCCGTTATGGATCGAACAGCCATCAATCGCTGTACGTAAAGACGATGAAGCATTGTTGGAAGAGATCAATGCAGCGTTGGATGCAATTATTGAAAATGGGACTTATGACGAGATTTCACAAAAATGGTTTGGCCGCAATCTCCTCGACGTAGACCTTGAAGGTGTCGAAGTTCTCGAATAATTTCTTGGTAAGAAGAGGAGTGGAAATGTATGCCGGAGATATTTGTCACCGTATTTGATGTATTTATGCGGACATACCCTGGATTCCTTGAAGCAAGTGTTATCACGCTTGAACTGACGGCAATCGGGGTTGTTCTGGGAACGGTTATCGGCCTGATTTTTGCATTAATGAAAATATCCGGGTCGAAAATCCTTAGAGGGATTGCTAATGTCTATATAACAGTAATACGGGGAACCCCATTGATTGTTCAGATTATGTTCCTGTATTTCGGAATAGTTGAAATTTATACAATGTCCAATTTCTGGGCAGGTGCCATAGCACTCGGAGTCCATAATGGTGCTTATATTGCGGAGATCTTCCGTGGCGCCATTCAGGGAATTGACCCGGGACAGCGTGAAGCCAGCCTGTCTCTTGGGATGAACCGCAAGCAGACAATGCAGCGAATTGTATTTCCGCAGGCATTGCGCCGCTCAATTCCGCCGCTTGGCAACCAGTTCATCATTACATTGAAGGATTCATCACTCGTTTATATTATAGGTGTGGCGGAAATCTTCTCACTTGCAAACCGTGAAGCAGCACAATCTTACCAGGCTTTCGAATCATTCCTGGTAGTCGCTCTCTATTACTTAGTGCTTGTAATGATCTTCACATTCCTGTTGCGCTTGTATGAAAATAAACTCGATGTGGATAAAGCCTAAGGAGGAACAGACATGATAGTAGGAAAAAATATACACAAATCCTTCGGCGACCTGGAAGTGCTAAAAGGTGTTGATTTGCATGTTAAGCCTCAGGAAGTGGTCGTTCTTGTGGGTGTCAGTGGATCGGGGAAAAGTACACTTCTTAGATGTTTCAACTTTTTGGAAATGATTAATAGTGGGGAAATTACTATTGATGGCCACACAATTAATCCGAAAAAAGAGGACTTGGCCAAAATTCGGGCAGAAGTTGGAATGGTATTCCAGCATTTCAATCTGTTCCCGCACAAATCAGTTCTGGAAAATGTTATTGAAGCGCCGATTACAGTTAAGAAGATGAAAAAAGAAGAAGCGAAGAAGTTGGGGATGAACCTTCTGAGAAAAGTCGGGCTCGAGGATAAAGCGGATGTTTATCCGAGCAAATTGTCAGGTGGCCAAAAACAACGGGTAGCCATTGCCAGATCTTTAGCGATGGAACCGAAAGTGATGCTGTTTGACGAACCGACTTCCGCTCTTGATCCTGAGTTAGTGGGTGAAGTACTTCAGGTTATGAAGCAGCTTGCAGAAGAAGGAATGACGATGGTGGTCGTTACTCATGAGATGAAGTTCGCCAAAGAAGTGGCAGACCGGATTATCATGATTGACCAGGGGACAATCATCGAATCTGCGGATCCGAAGAATTTCTTTGAAAATCCACAGAATGAACGCACCAAACAATTTATCCAATTAGTTGAGTAATTCAGCTGAAGCGATTCCGTATAATAGCGGGATCGCTTTTTTCTTGTCCAGACTCCAACGGCCAACTCCTTGGACTTAAGCTGCTCTTCCTGTGCGGCAAAGATCGCCGCTTCGAAAGCTCATCTTAAGCCTGTCGGAGCTGAACCGGCCGTTTCCGCTTTTCAAGGCTGCCGTGGCGAAGGACGCCACTCGGCTGATTCGGCTTACGCCTTTCAGAGCTAAACGGGCGCTTGCGCTTTTTTCTGTGTCCAAAAGGTTTCGATGAGTCCAGAAAGGATAAACAAGGAATATGATGAAAAATAAAAGGAGGCTATTCAAATGAAAGTAGCAGATATAATGACAAAGGAAGTAGACACATGTACGCCTCAATCATCCCTGCAGGAAGCAGCCGCAAAAATGAAAGAGATTAATGTGGGATCAATTCCGGTAGTTGATAATGACAAGTTGATCGGGATCATTACGGACCGCGATATCGTAGTCCGGGGTATTGCAGATAATATTTCATTGGATACTGCAGTTTCTGAAATCCTTTCAGAGAGCATGGTGACAGGAAGCAAGGATATGTCTGTGGAAGATGCAGCAGAACTGATGGCTGACCACCAGATCCGCCGTTTACCAATCGTTGATAATGACAAGGTTGTTGGGATCGTGTCACTTGGTGACATAGCTGTAAAAGACAAATCGTATGGAAATGCAGATATTGCACTGGATGAAGTTTCAGAACCGGCAGAACCAGAAAAGTAAGAATAAGATCATAAGCAAAAAACCGGCCGTTGTTTTGGCCGGTTTTTCTAATATACTAGCTTGGATTTTTTATTCGACTGTGATCACTGAAGCGGAAATAAGAGGCATATCTTCTTCGGCGTTGCCGTCATAAATCCCTTCCAGTTGAAGGTTATCACCCGGTTCAACAGGAGTTTCAGCCATATTCCGTATATATACCTGCTGGCCGTCGTTGATAAGGATGAAGGAAGGGAAAGCGACATCATCCGCTAACTCTTCTACTGTACCTGAAATTTTAACGGGTGCGCCTTCTTCAATATTACCTGCAACGAGGTCTGAAACGGCAGTAGCTTCGGCATCTTCCACTTCTTCAGGATCGGTGGGATCGAGTTCATCACCTTCGGGGGCAGAAACTTCCGTTTGGGATTCTTCTTCCAGCTCAGGTGTTTCCTCGCCGCCACAGGCTGAAAGCAATAGCACAACACCAATTGGCAAGTACCATTTCTTCATCATAATCACTCCAGTGCGTTAAATTTTATCGTTACAGAAATATACCCTTCTTTCCGCTTTTTTAAAACGATTGGCAAAGTCATGAAGCAGTAATCAAGGCAGGTATTGCATGTCGTTTGTCGAATGGAGTCAATAAGGAAAGAAATGAGGTGCCATTATGGAATTATTTGAAATGTCCCATCAACTGGACAATAAGAAGAAGCACGTCCAGAAAGTCGCGAATTTCGAAAAAACCAATATCGTGAACATGCAATTGGCAGCGGGGGAAGATTCCTGCTCACGATGCGGACGCTGATGTGCTGATCATCGTAAACAGCGGGCGTGTCGAATTTACAGTAGAAGGAGCAATCGCGGAAGTATCTCCCGGTGTCATGATGAGAATGGCGCCGAAGGAAAAACATAGCCAGAGAGCTTTAGAAGATTCGGACTTCCTGGTTATTCAAATTAAGCAATAGAAAAAGGAGTTGTCCTAAAAGTAATTTGGGCAACTCCTTTTGCGACGAAGCTAGCGCAGCGATGCAACGCACTTTCATGTCTCAAAGCTAGCGCAGCGATGCAGAGACAGAGACAGAGACAGGAGCAATAGTATTTCCTACGCTTTATTAGAGACAAAGGGACTGTCCAATAAGTCGATTGATGACTTACTGGACAGCCCTTTTTTCTGTCTATCTAAACTTTTGAGATAAAGATTCTCAAATCACCATTCGAAATCCTCAGGATACTTCGCGGAAACTTCGATTTCATGAATCTGCTTTTTACCAGGGGTAGCGGCGGCCAGCACCTGTTTACGGAATGCCTGATATTCGCTGTCCTGCACCGCAAGTTTCAATGCAATTGTGGAAAGGCTCTTTTCGCGCTGCTCTTTTGTCATGCCGATATATTTCAGATTCATCAAATCTACATATTGGATTGCATAATCATCCACTGTGACAGGCTGATTAAAGCCTTTTAGGATCGTCTCGTATTCTTCATCGGGAATATGCCCCTGAAGACAATCAAGAACAAGCGACTGGAAGCGGTAGATGACCGGGAGGTGGACATCCCATATCGATTGCGATACTCGTTTTTGATATAGGCTCACGAAATCTTTAAGCGCAATTGCAGCGTAGATCAATTCGGGCCACAGGATTTCTGTGGAAAAATAGATGTTTTTATCCGGCGCGATAAATCCGTGCTGCTTCATCGTGTGCTCATGGAGGCCATTAAAGACAAAATCGACATTGCGGTCACCTTGTGCAGCGTGGCGAATCTCATAGGAAATTCCAAGTATGCGCCGGCGTGAACCTTCGTAGCCATGGTATTGGTCTTCTTTGCCGATCACTTTATAAAAAGCCTGGTTCAACTCATCCAGGTCAAAATAATCACCGCTTATCTTTACACCGGTGTGGTTCGGTGTGCTCATCATCGTCAGCATACAGAATCCTCCTCAACGTTTGGGTTTATAGTCGAGCTGCTTGAATAATTCATTGCGTTCATCATCGGTCAAATCGCGCCATTCACCCACAGGCAGATCACCAAGGTGGATGTTCATGATCCGAATACGCTGAAGGCTGCGCACTTCATAGCCGAGGGCTGTACACATCCGGCGGATCTGACGGTTCAGTCCCTGTTTGATCGTCAGCTTGAAAATATACTTGGTCAGCTTTTCCGCTTTCGCCGGAAGAGTGACCGTATCCAGAATTTCCACGCCTTCCTGCATTTTTTTCAGGAAAGAATCGGTAATCGGCATATCGACTCTGACAATGTATTCTTTTTCATGTTCATTTTCCGCCCGCAGAATTTCATTGACGATATCGCCATCGTTTGTAAGGAGAATTAATCCTTCTGAATCTTTATCGAGGCGGCCGACGTGAAAAATCCTTTCGGAATGATTTACGAAATCCACAATATTTCCTTCGATATGGCGTTCGGTCGTACTCGTGATGCCGACGGGTTTATTCAGTGCGATGTAGACGTATTCCTGCTGGGGCTGTTCAATCAGCTTGCCGTCGACTTTCACTTGATCACCCGGCTGGACTTTGCTGCCGAGTTCCGCCGGAGCACCGTTGATGGTAACGCGGCCGGCTTCGATAAATTTATCTGCGCCGCGGCGCGAAGTGATTCCTGTCTCACTTAAAAACTTATTAATTCGCATAATAAAATCCCTTCGATTTGTAGAATTTGCTGTGTGTTTCCATTATACCCTCAAATCAGAAAGAACAAAACGAAGTGCTAATTACGTTTTTAGGTAAAAGAAAAGTTTAATCTATTGCAATTTTCTAAGTTGTTTGACAATATAAGAGGTAAGCTGTTTCATTATGTGCAGACAGATCACCAGTATAATGAAAGCGCATACATAACGGCAATTCAATTAAGGGGAGGAAACGGAATGGTAATGGAATATGCAGTGCCGAACACAAGTGGGGCGAAGAGTTCATTTAAGGAAAGGTATGAAAACTATATTAACGGTGAGTGGAAAGCACCAGCAAAGGGACAGTATTTTGATAACGTTTCTCCTGTAAACGGTAAAAAATTTACAGAAATTGCACGTTCAACCGCGGAAGATGTGGAAGCTGCGATAGATGCGGCCCATGCAGCCAAGGATGCCTGGGGCAAAACATCGGTTACGGAACGCGCCAATATCCTTTTGAAGATCGCTGATCGGATGGAGCAAAATCTGGAAATGCTTGCAGTTGCAGAAACATGGGACAACGGCAAGGCAGTGCGGGAGACCTTGAATGCTGATATTCCCTTGGCAATCGATCATTACCGGTATTTTGCAGGAGTTATCCGTGCACAGGAAGGATCACTCAGCCAACTGGATGACGACACTGTTGCATATCATTTCCATGAGCCGCTTGGGGTAGTTGCACAAATCATTCCATGGAACTTCCCACTGCTGATGGCAACCTGGAAACTGGCGCCGGCACTCGCTGCAGGAAACTGTGTCGTATTGAAACCGGCAGAGCAGACCCCTGCAAGCATCCTGGTATGGGCTGAACTGGTCGGGGATTTACTGCCGCCGGGTGTTCTGAATATCGTTAACGGTTTCGGGCTTGAAGCAGGGAAACCGCTTGCATCCAGTCCACGAGTCGCGAAAGTCGCTTTCACAGGCGAAACAACGACTGGCCGGATGATTATGCAATATGCGTCACAAAACTTGATTCCGGTCACTCTGGAGCTGGGCGGCAAATCACCGAACATCTTCTTCAAGGATATTATGGATCAGGATGATGCTTTCCTGGATAAAGCAATTGAAGGATTTGTCATGTTCGCGCTGAATCAGGGCGAGGTATGTACTTGTCCGTCCCGTGTTTTGATTCAAGAGGATATTTATGAAGAATTCATGGAACGTGCGTTGAAGCGCGTTGAAGCAATCAAAATCGGCAACCCGCTTGATCCGGAAACGATGATGGGGGCACAGGCTTCCCAGGAGCAGATGGAGAAAATCATGTCCTATCTGGATATCGGCAAGCAGGAAGGCGCTGAAGTGCTAGCCGGCGGCGACCGAAATGTGCTTGAAGGCGATTTGGCGGAAGGTTTCTATATCAAACCGACTGTGTTTAAAGGAAATAATAAAATGCGGGTATTCCAGGAAGAGATTTTTGGGCCGGTTGTTTCCGTAACAACTTTCAAAACTAAAGAAGAAGCGATGGAAATTGCAAATGATACATTATATGGACTCGGCGCCGGCATCTGGACTCGCGATACGCATACGGCTTATCGTTTCGGCCGCGGAATCCAAGCGGGACGCGTCTGGACAAACTGTTATCACCAGTACCCAGCCCATGCTGCATTCGGTGGATACAAAATGTCCGGTTTCGGCCGTGAAAACCATAAAATGATGCTGGACCATTACCAAAACACGAAAAATATGCTGGTCAGCTACAGTCAGGACAAGCAAGGGTTCTTTTGATTAGAATTGTCTAGACTAACAGGGCCCTGCCACTTTTTTAAAGGAGGGAAGGGATTACAATGGTTGAACGCGTAATAGCTACTGATGCCGCCCTTGAATTGATCGAGTTTTTAAAAGAGAAGCACGGTCCTCTGATGTTCCACCAGTCAGGCGGCTGCTGTGACGGCAGCTCGCCAATGTGCTATCCGGAAGGCGACCTGTTTATCGGTGACCAGGATATTTACATGGGAGACATTGGAGGCAGTAAATTCTATATGCACAAAAATCAGTTTGAATACTGGCGCCATACTCAATTGATAATTGATGTAGTGCCGGGGCGCGGGGGGATGTTTTCACTTGAAGGCGTCGAAGGAAAACGCTTTTTGACAAGATCCAGAGCGTTTACAACGGAAGAAACGAAGGAATTGCAGGAACAGGTGTGAAACGGAGGCGGGATTTTGATCCCGTCTTTTTTTGTGGGCTGAATTTCGGAGTTTTAGAATTAATAAAGTTTAAATCTGGCTTTAAATTTATTTTTCAATAAAATAACCCGGATGAATTTCCAGTTAATTGGATATACTGTCCGCAGATCGAAAATACTGTCCAGAGATGAAAAATACTGTCCGCTAACAAAAAATACTGTCCGGAAGAAAATTTCCTACAAATAGGAAATGACCTCATTCGCAAAAGCCTTCTTTTTAACCGTGAACAAGTAGAAAAATAGCATCTGCTTATCCGTAAATAATTATTTTTGTAAAGAATTTGCAGTGAAAAACGAGAAGATATTCATTCCATCTGAAGTCCGGAAAAATGCGTTGAATATCAAGCTTGCAAAGTGTATTTTTTCTTCAAAACCGCTTGCTGTCAATAGATTCCGCGCTTGTTAAATGGTATAATGGAAGAATGAAAGGTGGTCATCAATTTGACGAAATTAGTTAACCGTATTTCTTTTGAACAGGCCGAACATGCTATTTCTTATGCCTCACATTCGCTCCATATTGAAGGCTTTGATGTGACACATGAGGACTGTAATTTTGTCCGCTCGGTTTTGACAGGAGAAAAAACGGAAGCTCAATTCCATAAGGCCATTCGAAACAGATTTGATGTCTAGGTATAAGCATTCTTCCATGTATTGCTATCCGGGCTCGGACGTTCTGATCAATCACTTTTCCATCAAGGATGACAACAAATTGAAGGAATTGGAGACGGTGTATTCTTTGCTTCGCCTCTCTGAACTGAAGTTGAAAGAACCGGCTGATCCGCTGGATATGAATGCTTTCATAGAGATCCACCGGACCATTCTTCAGGATGTCTATCCTTTTGCCGGTGAATTGCGCAAAGAGATGATTTCCAAAGGATCCTCTTCCTTCGCACATCCGGACCATATCGAAGTGCAGATGCACAGAATTTTTAATGAACTGGAAGAAGAAAATTATTTGAAAGATTTGCCACGCGATAAAATGATTGAGCGATTGGCCCATTATCTGGCAGAGCTTAATGCACTGCACCCATTCAGGGAAGGCAACGGGCGAACAGTACGTGAATTCGCGCGGCAATTGATGGCAAATGCAGGCTATCAATTGGACTGGGAAAAAATTGCGGGACCTGCAGAAATTATCAATGCATTTGTGGACTCGTTCAATTCCACAAACGACCGGCTGGAAAATCTGCTTGATGAAATGATAAAACCATAGGATTTCCGCAAATGAAAAGCGGCAATCCTATGGTTTTATTGTTTTTTATTTTTCTGCAGCCATTCAATTCCGAATTCTACCAACGGCCTCATGGCGACCAGTTTTACCTCCGACTGACCAAGTTTGCCGGTTCTGATGTCGCCCGGGAAATCTTTAGCTATTTCAGGGAAGCGGTCCGAGTCCATATCGACGCATTCGAATCTTTGCCAAACGCGTTCGCCGTTCAGCATAATTGCAGCACCTTGCGGAGAAGTCGTCCGATCATCCTGTGCAAATTCGGCGTAATGCAAAGCGGTACACGAATCAAAACCGACCCCGATGAACAGGATTTTCACTTCAGCCTCCATCATTTTTGCAAGCGGTGAACCACCTCCAAAAGAATCGTCAACGGGATGATCACGCATCCACTCTGCGGCGTCAGCGCCCCAGGCCATAAAGGAATGGGACGGATGCGGGCTGCGGATAGTGGAAGGGTGCCGGTGAAAACATTCGGCGATTTTCCCCATGCCTCTGAGAGGCGTCAAATACGGATCATAAGCAGGGAGGGTTTCCCTCAAATCCGCGTGCCAGTTTTCGGGAATCGGCGGCTCCATCCAATAAACCGGATCCGAGTTGTCAGCGGATTGCGAAGGCATAACTATGGTGCCGCTGTCAGTCACAGTTTCTATAAGAGCCTCGATGACTGCTTGGGCACCGCCCGCAATCCATCCCATCGACCTTAGCGAAGAGTGGACCATAAGCTGGTCGCTTTTTTGAATTCCTAGGTCCTTTAATTGTTTTTTCAACGATTCTTTTGACTGGAATTCGGGTGTGTTTAAAATACTCATTAACTCTGTCATGAAGCACCTCCGATTATTTCAATATACCATAAGGCTAAAAGTTGCTGGCCTGAAATATTGCGTATAGCATTAGTATATATCGATAAAAAGAGTAGGAGTGAAGAGTATGGAAGCAAGGCTAATGAAAGAATCACGGACAATCCAGACGAAATTGGTGCTTCCGCCTGACACGAACCACATGAATTCGATTTTTGGAGGAAAAGTTCTTGCATATATCGATGAAATTGCAGGCATTACAGCAATGAAACATGCTCGCCGGCAAGTTGTGGTGACAGCTTCCATCGATTCAGTCGATTTTCTGTCTTCGGCGCATGTGGGAGATGTTCTTGAACTCGAAGCGAATGTCACTTCAACAGGTCGCACTTCCATGGAAGTCTATGTCAGAGTAAAGTCGATAAATCTGCAGACGGGAGAAGAGCGGCTGACAACCGAATCCTTCCTGACCATGGTGGCAATGGGCGATGATGGCAAGCCTACTCCAGTTCCGGCAGTCATCCCTGAATCAGAAGGGGAGAAGCTGTTCTTTGAAACAGCGCCAGCCCGCCGGGAATACCGTAAGCAAAGAGTGAAAACACCTCGGTAACACCGAAAAGCGAAAGCGCCCGTTAAGCTCTGAAAGGCAAGAGATGGACCAAATGTAATTTGGGACATCTCTTTGCGACGAAGCTAGCGCAGCGATGCAGGAGCAATAAGGGTTTGAACGATCTGGCGAAGCGGAGCTCTGTGCCGCACAGCCAGAGTGACTTATGACCCGAAGAGCTGGGCGGCTGGAGTCTGGACAAAAAAGGAACAGGTTCCGGATATATATGCCGGAACCTGTTCTTATATCTTCTTGTCAGATTGGACATTGCTCAACGTGTTTCCAGGTTCCCCTTTAATGATGGACATGCTTCCATCAGTCTCCAAAACAACTGCTTTTACTTCCTGCAAATTGCCGATTCCCTGATTGCGTATGGATTGAAGTATTTCGACTCTGTTGATCCGCTCTTTTTTCATCGCATCATCCAGAAAAGAACCATCCAAATAGAGCAATTTGGGCTCTGACTTTATAAATTTATTAAAACTCTTCGAGCGCACTGCCAAAAATGTAAAAATGTACTGTCCGCCGATCAAAAGCGCGAATGCAGTCAGACCTTCGAGCAGGCTAATTTGACTGTTCAGCAATATTGTAGCCAAAGTCGAACCGAGAGCTACTGTCACAACGAGATCAAACGCATTCAATTTGGTCAATGTCCGTTTTCCGGATATTCTCAAAAAGAAAATCAGGCCAATGTAGGCGAGCAAACCCACAGTGACAATCCGTATGAAACTGTCCCAGGTAATTTCGAACATCCCTTCGACTCCTTTCTGTGGTCAAAGTTTTCCCATATTCCATCTTTTCCCCATATACCTCCGAACAAACAGATTTCGGCAAATCATCTTTTGTGAAAGGAATAGGATCTGTTTATTAAGCGTAGAAAGCTGGAAAAGGGTATATAGAGAAGAAAAGAAGTCACAAAAAAGGAGCGATTGCAATGAAAGTGTTCCTGAATGCCATCCGGTATGCGGGGCTCGTCATTTTCGGATTGGCCGTCCTTTTGCTACTGGCAGCCATACTCAACTACTTTGTATCGTTTACAGATGTATTATGGTTTGAACCAGCCTTCATCCGGTTATATCTGTTCCTTGCGGTCACTGGAATCCTTGCATATATATTGGTCAGGTTCCGGAGGAGAAAATAAAAAAGCACAAAGAGTCGACCGAATTTCCTTCGTCCGACTCTTTGTGCTTAATACATACTTATTTAGCTTTTGCCAATAACTCATCAAAATAAGAACCGAATTCCTTCGAGCGCTTCAGGATCGTACTTGAAGCTACGCCGAATTTTTCGCTTAATTGTTTTGGTGCAAGCATAGGTCCCTTGATCAATTCGTGATCTTGCAGGAATCTCCAATAACCGCCGACAAGTGCCTCCGGCTTTTGGACGCTTGGCTGTTGGCTTGCCAGGTAGCTGTTCATGATGCTGGTCACGTTATCAACCGTTTCCGCGTCAAAGTCGGCTTCCTGAACATGCTTTTGCAATTCATCCATGACGGATTGATGTTCCGGTGAAAGGTCGATGCTTTCGTCAACCGTCCCCGTGGAATATTTGACGATGCTTTCAACGACCGCCAAATAATTGTCACGAACGTATTGTTCGCCGTCAGTCGCATTTTCTTTTTCCATATCGGCTTTTAATTGCTCGAAGAAAGGAGCAAATTCGCCAACAATGGTCAAATAGCCGTTAAGGAATAAAGCACCTTCTTCACCTACACGTGAATCCGGCAAGAGGATTGCAAGCAAGCCCTGGCCGTCTTCCATGTCTGTTGGCGGCTGGTCGGCCATCGTATAAACTTCGCCTGTGAAAGCGTCTTTAAATTGAGCAGAGCTTTCGTCGCCTTTTACATATTGGCCGACAAAAACTTTTACATCGCTCCAGTTTTTCAGAACGTCCTGAGTGGTAGGGCGCTGGGAAATTTCAATCTGCTTATCCAGATGTTCCTGCCAAAGTTCAGGTTTTTTCATAAACAGAAAATTCTCTATGACAAATGCCTGTGCATCATTTTCTGCCATTGTTTTCATCAGGCGCGGCTGCCATTCCTGCTGTAATTCACGGAAATCCGCAAGCTGTTCCTGATTCGGGTTTTCTGAAAAGAACAATTGGCGCACTTTGAATAGTTCCTCGTTCACCAAGTCATTTACCGAGACAGATTGTTCTTTCCCGTGACATTTTTTGTATTTCTTTCCGCTGCCGCATGGGCATGGATCATTTCTTCCTACCATTCTAATCACCTACATTTTTTCTTGAGTGTACCATACATTGCAGTTTCGCTCAAAAGTCCGACGATTCTGACGCCCATTTGACACGAAAACCACCAGCTTGTGGTTCTTTATTCCTAACTGAATAACTTAATCTCCAATGATTCCAATATATGCTGTGGAACGAAGAAACGGGCAGTCACCAGTGGATCGACAACCTGGCTGATCTGCGCTTCGCCAGCCGCACTCATCAGCATGGTCATCTCACTCACACTTAAATCTGTGTACGGCAATAAAAGATCGATCATTTCTTCGGTTGCAACTTTCACTGCTTCATCGAGCGTCATTGCTGAGACTAGAAGAGAAACACCTTCGCTGTTGATCAGCACTGGGAATTTTGAATGGAACCCTTTCACCACTTCAAGTGTGACCGTGGCACGCCCAGGGACTTCTATACCGGAAACACTGATTTCTCCGTCACCCATGGCGGCATGAAAATCACCAAGAGCAAATAAAGCGCCTTCTGCAAAGACAGGAAAATAAAGGATAGCGCCTTGTGTGATGTGTTTGGTATCCATATTTCCGCCATGAGCACCAGGTGTGCCGCAGGAAACCGGTTCGCCTTCAGGGGCAACACCGATGACGCCAATCATCGGATTCAACGGCAGATGCAATTTTTCATTGAAGATGGCTTTGCCGTTTTTGATTGGAATGATTTTGGATTCCATCGCTTCCATGCGGTGGCCCATAACACCCAGATCCGGCCCCGTCACCATGACGCCCTGATTGCCGATTTCAAGTTCGTCAATGGTCACTTTGAGCAAGTCGCCGGCCATCGCCCCTTCTACGTAGACAGGGCCTGTTGCCGGGTTGATCCGGTTCCAGTCGATTGCTGCAACTTCCTGATCCGCTGACTGGATTTGATTGGTGAAACAGTCGCAGGTATCAATACTGACCGTATCGCCGGAATCCACACGGAGTACGGGAGGGTTTTTTCTCGAAAAAGAATAAATGACATCATCGTTGGACAGTTTATGCACAGAAAATCACTCCTATTCTTACTATTTAGTCAATTGTAGCAACTGCCTCTTTGAATAGCAAAACCCTGGATGCGCCCAGTTCTGCAGTATAGTATGATGAGAGAAAATAAAGTGGCATGGAAGGAGGAAGCTGATTTGATTGAAGAACCTTCTGAGCGGTTGATTGCCTGGATGAAAGTGATCATTTTAGCCTCATTGGTCGTTTTGGGTTCCCGGCAATTCATATTTGAACCAGTTGAAGTGCACGGCAAGTCGATGATGCCGACATTTGAGGGAAATGACCGTATCATCCTGATGAAAATAAGCGAAATCGAACATTCCGATATGGTCGTGTTCAAAGTGGCTGAGGATAGAAATTATTTGAAACGTGTAATTGGAATTCCGGGTGACGTGGTGGAAATGAATAACGACCATCTATATATTAATGGCATAGAGACAGACGAACCTTATTTGGAACAAAACAGGCAAGTGGCCGAACAATTGGGATACAGTCAGCTGACGGAAGATTTTCCGGCAGTGACTGTGCCTGCGGGCTATTATTTTGTACTGGGCGACAATCGCCTGAACAGTGTCGATTCCCGGATACTCGGATTTATCAAAGAGGAAAATATTATCGGAGAAGTAAAGTTCAGATTATCTCCAATTGAACATTTGGGACCTGTGAAGTAGCGGCCGGAGAAAGAGGGGGTACTTTGTGAAAATTGTGGTTATCTCGCAAAACGAGCTGGAAGCCCAAGGGTTGAAATGGGTAATGGAATCGCATATGAACGGCGTGGCGGTATCGTTTTCCAAGGAAGATGCTGCAGATTGCCTGGTGGTTGATATGGACTTGTGGAACGACGAACTCGAAAAGGAATTTACACAGCGCAATATTCCATGGATTGGCTTGTCGTCAGACCGGACGTTCATGACAGCTTACCGGGCTCTAAAAGGAAAAGCGGCTGATTTATTGTTTCGGCCATTTGACCCGTTGCTCCTTGTGAAGCAGCTGCAGCAAATCCGTTTTCAGCTGCGCAATAAAAAAACAGGAGAAGGAAACTTGAAGCCCACGCTTCTCAGATACGAAGATTTCTTTGATGCAGAAGTTTTGACGCCCGCTGTGACTTTAACCGCTTTTGTGTTGCCGGATAAAGCGGGCTATCCGCTATTGAGCAAGCAGCTGAAAAATTATCCATTTCATAAAGGAGCGGAGATATTTGCCTTTTCCGATTTTGTTTTGGCTGCGTTTCTGACGGATGATGAACAATCCTGCATTGAAGAAAGCCGGATGTTCTATGAATCATGGAAACGGGAGACCAATGAGGATCTGTCTATTTTCGTCAATGCCAACCGTCAGATGCGGCTGAAAGATTATTATCAAGGAACGAGGGACATGACTTCTCTGATTTTCTATGAAGGCTATGATATTTCTGTCATCGAACACGATCCGATCGCCTGGCAGCCGCTTGATCCATTTTTATCGCCGGTTGAACAGCGTGAATGGATAGAAATGCTGGAGAAAAAAGATACACGTGCCATCCATGCCTGGATGCAAAATGAGTTTCTTTCCTATTCACGCCCATATCCAGATCCTGAAATGATCCGAGTCCGGCTGACGAGTGTGCTGGCTCAGGCGCGCCGCTATATGAAATCACTTCATCTGCAGGACGAGCAATGGGAACAGCGCTATCATGAAATTTTTGAAGTTATCGTCAAAGATCCTGTTGTTTATAAAATTGCCCAGTCAACATTGAACTTCATTGTGAATGTCGTATCAGCGGCCGTTAAGCATGCTGAAAGCGGGGAATCGCCGGCTTCGGAAGAAATCCGGGCGCTGATGGAAGCGAATTATTGGAATCCGGATTGGAATCTGTCAGCCTGTGCAGAGCAGCTGCGAATGAATAAGAGCACATTGAGCCGCAGGTTCCAAAAGCAGAACGGCCGGAAATTCAGCGAATTGCTGATGCAGATCCGCATCCGCGAAGCCAACCGGCTGATGAAGGAAACGGATATTCCGCTGGATGAAGTGGCGCGGCTCAGCGGCTTTGGAACCGCTTCGTATTTCAGCGCGGTATATAAGAAGCATGAAAAATTGACCCCTTCCCAGTATCGGCAGGGTGAACTTCATTTATTGCAATGAACGGCTTTCTTCGGAAAGCCGTTTTAAATTTGTCGAAATGTTAATAAAGTGATGATTTATATAAAATAATTCTAAAAATAAATAAGAAAGTTAAAAATCACCTAAACAAAACAAAATAAATGAAATAAATCATAAATAATTTACTGAATAATTAGTATAAAATGAAAATATACACAAAGGAGGAACTTGAAATGAAAACGGTTTCAGAACAAAAAGTAATTCAATATACAGGTACAAAGCTTAATACGAAAGGATGGCAGCAGGAAGCTGCATTGCGCATGCTGATGAACAATCTGGATCCGGATGTAGCGGAACGTCCTGAAGATTTGGTCGTTTACGGCGGTATCGGAAAAGCAGCGAGAAATTGGGAGAGTTTTGACGCCATCGTGCGTTCGCTGAAAGAGCTGGAAAATGATGAAACGCTGATGGTGCAGTCCGGCAAACCGGTTGCCATTTTCAAAACACATGAAAATGCACCTCGTGTTTTAATTGCCAATTCAAATATTGTTCCAGCTTATGCAAATTGGGAAACGTTCCATGAACTCGATAAGAAAGGTTTGATGATGTATGGGCAGATGACAGCGGGCAGCTGGATTTACATCGGTTCGCAGGGAATCGTGCAAGGGACGTATGAAACTTTCGCCGAGCTTGCGAAACAGCATTTCGGTGAGTCGCTGAAAGGGACAATTACACTGACAGCGGGACTTGGCGGCATGGGGGGTGCCCAGCCACTGGCGGTCACGATGGCTGGCGGTGTCTGCATCGGTATTGAAGTGGATGAGACACGCATCGATCGCCGCATCGCTACGCGCTACACAGATGTGAAAACAGCATCACTTGATGAAGCGATCCGCTTGGCTGAAGAAGCGAAGGAGGATGGACGCGCTTTATCCATCGGCTTGCTGGGCAATGCAGCAGATGTACTGCCGCAAATGATTGAAAGAGGCTTCACACCGGACGTCCTTACTGATCAGACTTCAGCCCACGATCCATTGAACGGCTATATCCCGTCAAAAATGTCGCTGAAGGACGCAGCTGCTTTGCGGGAGTCCAATCCATCAGAATATGTGAAGCTGTCGAAAGCGTCGATGGCGCAGCATGTGCGTTCAATGCTGGAAATGAAAGGAAAAGGTGCAATTACTTTTGATTATGGCAATAATATCCGCCAGGTCGCCAAAGATGAAGGCGTCGAAAATGCTTTCGATTTCCCAGGGTTTGTGCCGGCTTATATCCGCCCTCAATTCTGTGAAGGTAAAGGTCCGTTCCGCTGGGTGGCGTTATCCGGCGATCCGGAAGATATCCGCAAAACGGATGAAGTGATTTTACGCGAATTCAGTTACAATACACATCTTTGTAATTGGATCAAGATGGCGCAGGAGAAAATCCAGTTCCAGGGCTTGCCTGCGCGAATCTGCTGGCTCGGATACGGTGAACGTGCCCGCTTTGGCAAAATCATCAACGATATGGTGGCAAGCGGCGAGTTGAGCGCACCGATTGTTATCGGCCGCGACCACTTGGACTCCGGTTCTGTAGCATCGCCAAACCGCGAAACGGAATCGATGAAAGACGGTTCGGATGTTGTTGCCGACTGGCCGATCCTTAACGCGATGGTCAACGCGGTCGGCGGTGCAACATGGGTTTCGCTTCATCACGGCGGCGGAGTCGGCATGGGTTATTCCATCCACTCGGGTATGGTCATAGTTGCGGATGGTACGAAAGATGCCGAAGCACGTCTGGAGCGGGTATTGACGACAGATCCTGGAATGGGAGTAGCGCGCCATGTTGATGCCGGCTACGAAATCGCCGAGAAAACAGCTCGTGAAAAAGGCGTTAACATTCCGATGATGAAAGGTGGAAACCAGAAAAATGAGTAAAGCGGTTTGGATTAAACATGCACAGCTTGCAACTATTAAAGGCCAGCAAGGCCCAAGATCGAAAGCAGCGATGAGCGAACTTGGGCTGATTGTGGACGGCAGCGTCTGGCTGGAGGACGGAAAAATAGCGGCGGTAGGCGCAACAGCCGAATTGGAAAAGAAATTCGCTGACCGATCAGCGGAAGCTGAAGTCATCGATGCCAAAGGTCAATTGGTGACGCCGGGCCTAGTGGACCCGCATACGCATGTCGCGTATGGCGGAAGCCGCGAAGGCGAATTCGAAAAACGGCTGCAGGGCGTTTCCTATATGGACATTATGAATGCCGGCGGCGGCATCCATGCCACGATGCGCATGACCCGTGAAGCGACGGAAGAGGAATTGGTGGAGCAGACGAAGAAGCGGCTCGATTCTTTCCTCGAACACGGTGTTACGACGGTCGAGGGGAAAAGCGGCTATGGCATGAATCTGGAAACAGAACTGAAGCAATTGAAAGTGATGAAGAAGCTGAATGCGGAACATGCAATTGACCTTGTTCCCACTTTTATGGGCGCGCATGCGGTGCCGTCTGAATACAAAGGAAAAGAAGATGACTTCGTTGACTATCTGATCCAAACGATGCTGCCGGAAGTTGCTGAGCTGGCGGAGTTCAATGACGTGTTTTGCGAAAAAAATGTCTACACACCGGAACAGTCCGAGCGGATTCTGGAAGCGGGCAAAAAATACGGCCTGACACCAAAAATCCATGCTGATGAAATCGTTTCATATGGCGGAGCGGAACTGGCTGCGAAAGTCGGCGCCATTTCAGCGGAGCATCTTTTGAAAGCTTCCGATGAAGGCATCAAGGCGATGGCGGATGCGGGTGTCATTGCCTGCCTTCTCCCTGCTACAGCCCTTTATCTCCGCGAGGAAGCGGCGCAGGGCCGGAAGATGATCGATTCGGGAGTAGCGGTTGCGATATCGACTGACTGCAATCCGGGGTCGTCGCCGACCGTTTCCATGCCGCTCGTCATGAACTTGGCCTGCATTTCAATGCGCCTGACGCCGGCAGAGGCTTTAGTGGCAGCCACCTTTAATGCAGCTTGCGCAATAAAACGTGAAGACCGGGCAGGATCGATTGAAGTCGGAAAACAGGCGGATATCGTTTTATGGAAAGTGAAATCATATCAGGAGCTTCAATATTTATTTGGTGTGAATCATGTGGAATCGGTTTGGAAAAATGGCGAGAAGGTGGTTGGATGAGTTATTTGAAAGGAACGGAATGGACTTGGCAGCCGGCGGAAAGAGTCACTCATGTGCATCATTGGGTCAAACAGGAAGGAGAAGCGGATGTCGTCCTTTTCGGCGCGCCGCTCTCGCGTTCGTCCATCTCCGCTTCGGCGGCTTCTGAATATCCCGAAGCTTTCCGTAAAATGTGGAAAGGCTTTGCCGCCTATAATCTGGATGAACGTATCGATTTGACAAAAGTTTCAGTGCGTGATGCGGGAGATGTCGCTATGCACACTACGAACATTAAAGAATCGCACCGCCGCATCGAAGAGACTGTGGAAGGTCTGGCAGACAGCAAATTGACTTGCATGATCGGCGGCGACCATTCGACGACGGCTTGCGCTGTCAGAGGAGTGAAGAAAGCATTTTCCCGTGAACGGATCGGCATTCTGCAGCTCGATACGCATCTGGATGTGCGGGACCCTAAGGAATTAGGGCCGGCGAATGGTACACCGATCCGCCAATTGATCGACGGTGAAACGGTCAAGGGAGAAGATGTCGTGAACATCGGTCTCCATGGTTATTTCAACACGAAAGAGCTGGTTGAATACGCGGATGAAAAAGGCATCCAAATGGTTACGATGCGGGAAGCGAGAAGGGCCGGGCTGACTGAAACAATCCGCAAAGCGGTACAAGCGCTTGAACATGTGGACCGCATTTACGCCACAATCGACATGGATGTACTCGACATCAGCGTGGCTCCAGGAGTTCCTGCTTCGACGCCAGGCGGAATGAAATCAGAAGAATTGTTTGAAGCGTTATTGGAAATAGGCAAGTCAGAGAAAGTGAGACATATCGATTTTGTTTGTCTGGATCCGCAAAAAGACAATCATGTGGCAGCCACAGTCAAAACAGGGGTGTATGCGTGGCTGCAATTTATGACCGGCGTTGCGATGAGAAGAACGTAATTCATTAAAAAAGTGGATAAAGAAATAACCTACGGAAGAAAACAATCATTCTCGATTGCTCCAATGGACTTAGCCGTTTTAACTGTAGGCCAAAATATTTCTTGTTAGGAATATGAATAAAACGAATTATTAAAGCATAAATTTCATCATACTAATTTATCTAAAGTGGAAACTAAATGTGATGACAAGAATGGTCGCATTTTTGGGAGGATATTCATGTTAATTTTTAATGCAGTATTAATTAGTGTCATCGTTATGGTAGTGCTAAGTTTATTGAGAGTCAATGTCATATTTGCGATTCTGTTGGCAGCGCTCACGGGCGGAGTTACAGCAGGAATGGGCTTGACAGAAACGGTGGAAGTTCTGGTTTCAGGAATGGGCGGCCAGGCAAATACGGCGCTGAGTTACATTCTTCTCGGAATGTTCGCCGTCATGATTGGTCTCTCTGGCATTACGAGTATACTGGTCAACAAAATGTTGCTTGTCTTTGATGGAAAAAGAAAGTTTCTTGTTCTCGCCATTGCTGGAATTGCATGTTTATCACAGAATGTGATTCCTGTACATATTGCATTTATTCCAATTTTAATACCTCCATTGCTGCCGTTACTTGACAAAATGAAACTTGATCGCCGGGCAGTTGCAGCGGCTTTAACTTTTGGCTTGAAGGCACCATATATTATGCTGCCTCTCGGATTCGGTCTTATTTTCCAAGGTATCATTCAGGAAGAGATGGTAGCGAATGGAATGGAGATTGCGCTTGAAGAAGTGACGTTGTCGATGCTACTTCCTGGCGCTGGCATGTTTATTGGATTGTTCATCGCTGTTTTCATTACATACCGAAAGGACCGTGTATCAAAAAAAGCAGCGAATCTTCATATGCCAGATCTTGACATTCCTGAAAGCATGGAAGAAAACAAAGAGATTATACTCTGGAACATTCAGCATACGATGACCGTCATTGCGATTCTCTCAGCACTTGGCATCCAGCTATGGACAGAATCGCTTGTTCTTGGTGCATTAGCTGGTATCATCATTATGTTCTTGACGAGAGTACTTCCTTTTTATGAAGGAGACCGAGTCGTGAATGAGGGAATCGGAATGCTAGGGATGATCGCTTTCGTTATGCTGATTGCTTCGGGATATGCGACGGTGCTTCAAGAGACAGGGGCTGTCAATGAACTGGTAGAGAAAACGACGGCATTGACAGGAGATTCACATTTCATCGTGGCAATTGTCATGTTGGCGGTTGGCCTTGTCATCACAATGGGAATCGGTTCATCATTTGGTACGATTCCAATTCTTGCGGCACTTTACGTGCCAATTTGCCTGGCTGTAGGACTGTCACCTATGGCAACGGCTGCACTGATTGGAACAGCAGGTGCACTGGGTGATGCCGGTTCTCCTGCATCGGACAGTACATTGGGCCCAACTGCCGGATTGAATGCTGATGGAAAACATCATCATATTTGGGAAACTTGCGTGCCGACGTTCTTGCATTATAATATTCCGCTATTCATTTTTGGAATCATTGCAGCGATGGTGCTTTAAATACTTTAGCGTGCTAATATGCTAACACTGCATTTTGGTAAAAAATAACATTTATTGTTTGCTTTTTATTATTTGAAAATTTACACTCTACACACACAAGAAAAAGTTATCTTTGAAGGAGTGGATGAATGATGATTACATTGACTGGGAACGACTTGACAATTGAACAAATGCGCCGAGTTTTATTTGAAAACGAAAAAATCGAACTGGATACAGCAGCAATGGAACGTGTGGGCAGCAGCCGTGCCGCGGTAGACCGCATTGTATCCGAAAGCCGGACGGTATATGGTATCAATACGGGCTTTGGAAAATTCAGCGACGTCAATATCGCAGAAAAAGACGTAAATCCGCTGCAGCTCCATTTGATCCGGTCACATGCCTGTGGCATCGGTAAACCATTTTCGGAAGCGGTTTCACGTGCGATGGTCGTGCTGCGCTTGAATGCATTATTGAAAGGATTCTCTGGAATCCGTCCGATTGTCGCTGAACGGCTGGCGATGATGGTCAATGAAAAGATTCATCCAGTCATACCACAACAGGGTTCACTCGGAGCTTCAGGTGATTTGGCGCCGCTTTCGCATTTAGCATTGGTGCTGATCGGAGAAGGCGAATACTGGAAAGACGGGGAACCGGCAGATGCTTCATCTGTCTGGCAGCAAAAAGGCCTGACTCCTGTAGAACTGCATGCAAAAGAAGGGCTGGCGCTGATCAACGGCACCCAGACCATGACGGCTCAAGGAGTGGTCACATATATTGAAGCGGAAACGCTGGCACTTCAAAGCGAGTGGGTTGCTGCGATGACTTTTGAATCCTTGTTCGGTGTCATGGATGCGTTTCATCCGGCAGTCCATGCAGCACGGGGCTATAAGGAACAAATGGCAGTTGCCGAGCGCATGCGCTGGTGGCTGGACGGCAGCCGTCTTTCAACCGTTCAAGGAGAAAAGCGGGTTCAGGATGCTTATTCACTGCGCTGCATCCCGCAAGTCCATGGCGCCAGCTGGCAGACGCTGGCATATGTAAAAGAAAAACTGGAGATCGAAATGAATGCAGCAACCGATAATCCGCTGATTTTTGAAGACGGTGAAGTAGTAATTTCAGGAGGAAACTTCCACGGACAGCCGATTGCTTTTGCAATGGATTTCCTGAAAGTCGCGGTCGCTGAACTCGCAAATATCTCGGAAAGGCGCATCGAACGCCTCGTCAATCCGGCGTTAAATGAAGGGCTGCCCGCTTTCCTGAGTCCGGAACCAGGACTTCAATCGGGTGCAATGATCCTGCAATATGCAGCGGCAAGCCTTGTATCGGAAAATAAAACCTTGGCACATCCGGCATCTGTCGATTCGATTCCATCGTCCGCCAATCAGGAAGACCATGTCAGCATGGGTACTATTGGTTCCCGCCATGCCCGCGACATTACGGAAAATGCCCGACGGGTACTGGCGATAGAAGCCTTCTGTGCTGCGCAGGCAGTCGAATACCGCGGAGCGGAAAGAATGTCGCCAAGAACGGCGGAGCGCCTCGGAGCCATCCGGAAAGTAGCCGGACCGATTGACGAAGACCGGGTGTTCAATCCGGATATCGAACGCATTGCGGCTTTTCTGCTTGAAGAGGCTTATCATGGAATTAAACAACGTGTTGTATCCTGATTCGAAAATCTTATATTTCTAAAAATGAGGACGTGCCGAACAATCGGCACGCCCTCTTATATCGTTTAAAACAAATTCAGTTTTTCAATCCGTCGGATGGCTTCCGCAAGACGTTCTTCATCGACCAGCAGACCGACGCGTACAAATCCTTCACCGCTGTCGCCGAATCCGCTGCCCGCTGCAACGGAAATATCAGCATGCTTCAGCAGGTAATTGACGAATTCGATGCTTGTAAATCCTTTTGGCACCGGCAGCCAGGCAAAGAAAGAACCTTTAGGCGCTTCGATTTCCCAGCCGATGCGGGCACATTCTTCAATCAGCACCTGCCGGCGGTTTTCATACGTTTCAACGAGTTCTGTCACACAGGACTGATCTGCGGTCAACGCTTCAGCCGCGGCCAGCTGCAAAGCAGGAGGCAGTCCGGCAAATAAATGATCCTGTATAAGATTCAGGGCTTCAATCATTTTCGAGTTGCCGACAGCGAAGCCGATTCGCCAACCCGCCATATTATAAGTTTTCGATAATGTATACATCTCGATTCCAATATCCTTGGCTCCTTCAGACTGCAGGAAGCTCGGTGGCTTCACGCCTTCGTAACCGATGCCGCCATAAGCGAAATCATGGACGACAGCAATGTCGTTGGTTTTCGCAAATTGAACGGTATCGTCGAAAAATTCTTTGGTGGCGACTGCGCCGGTCGGGTTATTAGGATAATTCAGGTACATCATCGAAGCCCGGTCGAGCGTTTTTTGTTCCAATTCGCTGTAATTCGGCAGATAGCCGTTTTCAGGTTTTAACGTCATCAGATCCATGTCGATTCCTGCCAAAGGGGCACCGGACATGTAGTCCGGATAGCCCGGATCAGGCAAAAGCAAGGATTCGCCTGGATCCAGGAATGCGAGCGGCAGTTCCACAAGTCCAATCTTTGTTCCGGCAAGCAAGGCAACTTCAAGATCAGGATCGATGTCAACATCATATTCACGCTTATAGAAATCAGCCGCGGCCTGCCGCATTTCCTTAATCCCCCGGAACGGTGAATATTTATGGTTTTTCGGATCGGCCACGGCTTCCTGCATGGCTTTGACGATATGTGCAGGCGTTGGCTGATCAGGATTTCCCTGGCCCAGATTTATGACGTCGCGTCCTTCAGCCAAAGCTTTTGCTGTCTGTGCGGCAAGAGACGAAAAGAATTGTTCCGGCAATTGCTGCAAGCGTTTTGAAAATTCCATTATGCATTCCCTCATTTTCTAAATAATTGCGCATCTACCCCAAATCTTATAGAGTTTAACCATATCTGTCCACACTGGAAATTGCCGATTTTATTGCACAACTGCATAATGAAAGGCAGATTCAGATGGAAAACGTATGCAATGGAGGAGATTGGATGGCTGTTCACAGTTTTCATTTAAAAGCGGATTGGCCGGGTCTGCGCAATGATGTAGGAACGATTGAAACCGGCAACTTGAAGACGGAAATATCGATTCCGCCTGAAATGGACGGTCCGGGGATCGGGACAAATCCGGATGAAATGTTGCTCGGTGCAGCAGCTACCTGCTATATCATCACGCTTGCTGCTATGCTCGAGCGCAGCAAAATCGAAAAAGAATCACTGACGATGGAATCAGAAGGGCTTGTGGATGTCACAAATGGGATTATCACCTATAAAAAAATTATTCACCGGCCAAAGCTGGTTCTGAAAAAGGATGCTTCTGAAAAAGATTTCTCGATGGCTGGGAAGCTTGCCGAGAAAGCGGAAAGCTCCTGCATGATCACTCGTGCCATCAAAGGCAATGTGGAAGTGGAACTGGAAGCGGATATTTCCAAAGCTGAATAGAGATTTAAGCCACTGGCGAACAAGAGCTGGTGGCTTATTTTATTTCGGAAATTCAATCACTTTTTATAGAGTTGCTTCTGCATAAATGAAAAAAGGATTAGAAGTGAATAGGTACATGAGCATGAAAATATAATTAATTATGGAACGATTTACCTCTTTTTAAAAATTAAAAAGGAATTCCCAAAAGACTTAATGAATCTATTTAGAGTACCGAAACGCTTAAGGGGGAAAGGAGGAAACTCAAGTAAAAAAGGGGAACATGTTGCTTGGAATTTGGAAAAGATCAAACACAAAAGGAGCCGATCATTTTATGAAGAAGATGGGGTTAAAGAAAAGCATGTTAAGTCTTTCTATTGCAGGCGCTTTGGTTTTCAGCGCATCGCCACTGGCTTTGCCAACAGCACTTGCAGTAGGTGAAGGGCCGGGATACGGCGGTAACGAAACAATCAACACTTCGATTTTGACCACCTATGATGAAATGGCAGATTACCTTAAAAAGCAGGATGCAAAGCAGGCAAATATGGAATTGGAAGTCATTGGCCAAAGTGTGAAAGGCCGTGATCTCTATTTAGTTAAATATATGACAAATCCCGATAATCCAACAATTTTGTTTCTAACACAGCAGCACGGCAATGAGCAATTGACAACAGAAGGCGCTTTGGAATTCATTAAACACATGGGAAGCGGCAAGATGAAAGGTGTAACGGATGGAGTCAACGTCCTGATTGTTCCGATGCTGAATGCGGATGGAGCGATGGGAGATGTGAATTTCTCACTTGAAGATTACGTAGCAAAAGGCGACCGTAACCTAACCCGTTACAACGCAAATGAAGTGGATTTGAACCGTGACCATGTCAACAAAATCCAGCCGGAAACTCAGGCGCTCCATTATAATGTCATGCAAAAATACGACATCGACTATATGATCGATTTGCATCACCAAGGCACGCAAAGTGAACGTGATGGCGAATTGGTTTCTGGATCAATCTTGTATCCGACTACCCCGAACGTCGATGAAGATGTGCTGTTAAAATCCAAGCAGCTTGGAGCAGTCGTTTTTGATGCAGTGGATTCAACAGGATGGGGCCATCTCGGAAAATACAACGGAGGCAACGCGGAAACAATCAGCCGAAACGGTATTGCGGTTGAATATGGCATTTCGACCTTGTTATTTGAAATGCGCGGAATGTCTGACCATGAATATGAGCCGTATGTCCTCGGACAGAAGAGCAATGGCTATTTAATCAAACAAACAATTACGACGCTTGATGCGGCTGTCCGTGCAATTTCTGACGGTTCCATCGAAAATGCCGATATTTCTTTCTGGGATACATTGGCTACGCAAACCACACGTCCCTCATCTGAAGAATAAAATTAACTTGGTATTCAGGTAAATAGTCGAATTTATAAAACTGCTGTCCCTTGTATAGTTATAGGGACAGCAGTTTTTTGGCTTTGTTATATGTAGAAAAACATAAGATTTTCTAGCTTTTCAATTGTGGTAGACTACAAACATCTTAATTTTATGGGGAGACAACAAGATGAGAAATTTTTCATTGGAAACGAAAATTATAATTTTAAGCACTTCTCTTATATTATTAATCACAGCTATATTCGTTGCTATCCTCAGTTATGAAGAAGTGAAGGATACAAAAGAGGGTGTTGGAAAAAGGGCTTTAGAGACGGCAATTGCCGTTTCGGTCACCCCCAGTGTAGTGAAAGCATTGGAGATGGGAGATCCGCAAGGGGTTATTCAGCCATTTGCCGAATACTTGCGTAAACAAGTCGGTGCGGAGTTTATAGTGGTAGGAGACAGGAACAGTATACGGTACTCGCATCCCAACCCCCAAAAAATTGGCGGAATGATGGTAGGAGGAGATAATACCCGTGCTTTGACTGACGGGAAATATTATATCTCTGAAGCTACTGGATCTCTTGGACCCAGTTTAAGGGGGAAAGCCCCGATCTATACAGGAGATGGAAAGATCATTGGTGTTGTATCAGTGGGATACCTAATAGAAGATATTAATGATATTATCTTCGGTAATGTTTTTGAAGTGCTGCGCTATACCTTGGTTGTTTTAGCATTCGGAATTTTTGGAAGCATTCTGCTGGCAAAAAACATCAGAAAGGAAACCATGGGACTTGAACCGCGTGAAATTGCGACCTTATACAGAGATCGTGAGGCATTACTCTCTTCTATTTTAGAAGGGGTGATAGCCATTGATAATCAAGGGAGAATAACGGCTATTAACCAATCAGCGCAGAATTTGATGGGAATAGGTGAATCAGCGCTGAATGCGTATATAGAAGATGTAATGCCGAATTTCAAAATGAAAGAAGTTTTAAGAAACGGATATTCTGTTAAGAATGAAGAAATATTGATCAAAGATAAAGTTCTGATTTTTAACCGAACGCAAATCATTGATAACGGAGAAGTTGTAGGGGCTGTAGCCACTTTTCGTGATAAGACAGAGGTTCAGTCCATGTTGAAAACATTATCTGAAATCCAGCAATATTCAGAAGGACTGCGTGCCCAGACCCATGAATATATGAATAAGTTATACGCAATTTCGGGATTGCTTCAGTTAAACCAAATCAGGGAAGCGACCGAATTGATACAATCTGAAACAGCTTATCAGGAGAATCATTCTAAACAATTGCAAAATCTTATAGAAGACACAAAAGTTCAAGCAATCCTTCTAGGGAAAATGGGGAAAGCGTCCGAACAGAAAGTGAAATTGAATATTGACGAAAATAGTTCCTTACAATCTTTGCCAGAACATATAGATATCACAAAAGTGATTCATATTGTCGGGAATCTAATCGATAATGCAATAGAAGAAGTGGTTAAAAAATCTGTTAAAGAAGTTTCTTTCTTTATAACAGATTTGGGGAACGACGTTATTATTGAAGTTGAAGACAGTGGAGATGGAATTGCAGAAGAAGATATCCAACGCATATTTGAAGTCGGTTTTTCAACAAAAGACCGTGCTGACAGAGGTTACGGACTTGTTATTGTCAAGCAGGCGATTGAAGAATTAAAAGGTACTATAGAAGTCCATTCAAGCGTAGAATCAGGAACAGTTTTTACGGTGTATATTCCAAAACAACCCAGGGAGGTGGCATAATGCTGAGTGTATTGATAGCTGAAGACGATTTTAGAGTCGCCAATATTCATGAACAATTTATAAAAAAAGTCAGAGGCACTAAACTTGTCGGGAAAACTTCGAATTGTAAGGAGACCTTGGCAGCGGTGAAGAAATACAAGCCGGATTTGATCATACTCGATAACTATATGCCAGATGGTTTAGGCATCGATTTGATAGAAGAAATCAGGGAAATAAATAACCCTACTGATGTTATCCTGGTTTCTGCTGCCAATGAAAAAGAATATATTGAAACAGCTATCAGAAAAGGGGTAAAAGGCATTATTATAAAACCTGCCAGCCTTGAGCGTTTTATATCCACAATGCAAAAGTACATTGATGACAAAGTTAGTTTGGAGAGAAAAGACAAGGTGGAACAGAGTTTCCTGGATGAACTTTTCGGCGTAAGGGTTGCAGAAGAAAACATTATTGTCACAAAGGGCATTGACCCTTTAACTTTGGATAAAGTTAAAAGTATCTTAAAGCAGAACCAAACTGGAATAACTGCAGAAAAAACAGGGGAAAAGATGGGAGCTTCAAGGACGACTGCCCGCAGGTATTTAGAATACCTGGTTTCCATTAACGAATGTTATGCAGAACTTGCATATGGAATTGTTGGCAGACCTGAAAGGAATTATTATTTGAAATAAAAGCTGATCTTAATGATCAGCTTTTTTTATGTGAACTTTATGAACAAAATGGTTTTTAAAATCAATATAAACCTTATTTTGAAAACGGTTACATTCTGAAAATTCGAAGTTATACTTCGTTTAATAACAAAACAATTATAAGGGGGAAGAATTATGAAGAAGACATGGTTAACTGCAATACTAGCAGCCGGCGCTTTAACACTGGCCGGATGTAACTCGGACAATTCATCTGAAGGGGCATCGGGCGAGGAAGGGGGTTCATTCGAACCTTCAAAAACAATTGAAGTAGTTGCTCCAGCAGGTGCAGGTGGCGGCTGGGATACAACAGCCCGTGAAGTTGCTAGGATCTTTGGGGAGACAGGAATAATTGAAGAAAATCTGACTGTGATAAATAAAGAAGGCGGCGGCGGTGCTATCGGTTGGGCTTATATACATGGCCAAGATGGAAGTGCCCATAATATGTTCGTTGCTTCACCTCCTTTGATGTTTGTACCGCTTAATGGCCAGTCAGAACATGGCCATGAAGATTTCACACCTTTAGCAAACGTAATTGCTGACTATGGTGCCTTTGCAGTAAGTGCAGACAGTGAGTGGGACGACTTGAATGACTTATTCGATCAGATGAAAGAAGATCCGGAAAGTGTCACAGTCGTTGGAACATCTGCTCCGGGAAGCATGGATCATATGCAATTTGTCCGCATCGCTAAAGCAGCGGGCGTAGATCCTACAAAGATTAAGTATGTTTCAGCCCAAGATGGAGGAGCACTGACATCTGTTTTGAACGGATCGGTGGATGTATTTTCTACAGGTGTGGGAGAGACTGTAGAGCAAGTACGTGCCGGCAATATCAAAGTACTTGGAATCACGGCTGAGGAACGTATGGAAGGTGAGGTTCTATCTGAATTCCCAACTGCAATCGAGCAGGGGATTGATGAAAGTTTCGTAAACTGGCGCGGTTTCTTCGGTCCGCCAAATATGGACCAGGCAGCAGTCGATTACTATGAAGAGAAGTTCAAGGAATTGAGTGAATCTGAGGAATTCGCTGAAGTGCGGAAAAAATACGGCTGGAGCGAAATGTATATGGATGGAGAAGAATACGAAGAGTTTTTGGATAATGAAAAACAGGAAATTCAAGCATTACTGGAAGAAATCGGATTAGGTAATTAATTATTGAGAAAGTGAGGACCGGATATTCACTATTCGGTTTCTCTCTTTTCATTTTGAAAGAGGTGTTTCCAATGTTATCAACTATGAACCGCAGAATCGGTCTGCTGCTTTTCATCATTGCATCGGTGTATTTATATTTAAGTTTTCAGTTGCCTAATTATCCTTACGCACCTGTTGATGCGGATGTAATTCCAAAAGGCCTGGGAATATTGATGCTTATTCTATCGGTTGCGCTTTTTTTCTCACGGGCAATCGAAACGGAAGCAGAGAAAGCCAAAAGAAATATCCCTAAAAAAGAATTGCTGGTCTTATTGGCAGTCTTTGCTATGATCTTTCTCTATATTCTTTTGTTTGAAATGGTCGGTTTCATCGTTATGACCGCTGTTTTCATCTTTTTCTGCTCATGGTTTCTGGGATATGAAAAATGGAAAACAAATATCATTGTGTCAATTCTATTTCCACTAGGAATGTATATCATTTTTGTATTTGCACTAGGTATATCCTTACCTAACGGCATTTTACCAATATAAGGAGGCTGGAATAATATGGATGCTTTTCAAGGTCTTTTGGCCGGCTTTCAAGTAGCTTTAAGCTGGGAAGGAATTTTATTTGTTTTAATTGGTGTAGTGGTCGGAACCTTAATCGGCATGATGCCAGGACTGGGACCAATCAGTGCAATCGCCATTATGATTCCGATTACATATGGTATGGATCCTGCTCCGGCACTTGTTATGATGGCAGGCGTATATTACGGAGCAGTTTTTGGAGGATCAACTTCTTCCATTCTTCTGAACGCTCCAGGGATTTCGGGTACTGTCGCTACAGCTTTTGACGGCTATCCGATGGCACAGCAAGGAAAAGCCGGAAAAGCATTGGCGATTGCTGCAATCGCCTCTTTCTTTGGTGGGACCGTGTCAGTAATTATGCTGATGCTTTTAGCCCCGGCTCTGGCAAGTGTTGCCATTTCCTTTGGTCCACCTGCATATTTTGCTCTAATGTTAATGGGACTCACAGCAATTTCCAGTTTATCTGAAGGCTCTACAATAAAAGCGATGATTTCTGCAGTAGCAGGTGTCATGGTGGTAACTATCGGAATCGATCCTCAAACCGGTACGCAGCGCTTTACGTTTGGTAATGTAAATTTATTTGACGGCTTTGATTTCCTTGTTATCGCTTTAGGGTTGTTTGCTCTTGCGGAAGTCTGCATGCTGATCATGAACCGGAAAAACCGTAATTTGAGTGATGATCAGAAGCTTGGAAGTTTAAAAGTAACAAAATCGGATCTGAAAGAAATGAGCGGACCAATGACACGACAATCTTTTGTCGGCTTCATGCTCGGTGTGCTGCCAGGAGCAGGTGCTACGATCGCTTCATTTATCAGTTATATTTTCGAGAAGAAAATTTCTAAAAATCCGGAAGAATTCGGAAAAGGTTCCATTAAAGGACTTGCAGCGCCGGAAAGTTCCAATAATGCCGCCACGAGCGGTGCTTTTGTGCCGTTATTGAGTCTTGGTATTCCAGGCTCCGGTACAACTGCTGTTATGTTAGGTGCTTTCCTTGTACTTGGTGTGCAACCAGGACCATTGTTAATGTCTGATCGCCCAGAAATTTTTTGGGGGATAATCGCAAGTATGTATTTAGGGAATATATTTTTATTGGTACTGAACTTGCCGCTTATCCCTTACTTGGCGAAGATTTTAAGTATCCCGAGACCATTGCTGATTTCTTTGGTTATTATGTTCAGTTTGATCGGAGTTTACTCAATCAGTTTTAATACTTTTGATCTGTATATGCTTCTTGTATTCGGCGCTCTCGGTTTTGCGATGCGGGTTTTCTCATTCCCAGCTCCGCCATTCATCCTCGCATTTATCCTTGGGGGAATGATGGAACAGGCTTTCAGACAATCAATGACTATTTCAAATGGCAGTTTAGGAATATTTGTAAACAGTCCGCTTCCACTGGCTCTGATTATAGTTTCCTTATTGTCCTTGACAATTCCGGCATTTATAAAATGGAGAAGCCGACGCTTGTCGCTTAAGCGGTAAGGAGTGATGAATTGGGGTATCCGAAAGCACGGTTCTTGTTCCTTATAATTTTGATGATCTTCCTTGTGTTAGCCGGTTGGCATGCCGGATTATTAACTATGTATACAACTGAGCAAAAGCTGACCCTGTTTCTTTTGGTAATTGCCATCTATTTTTGGACAATCAGTAGAATGCCTTTTGCCGCATCGAGTTTGTTAGTAGTGGGACTGATTATAATCTTTGATTTGGTGGATAGACCGGAAGAGGCCTTTACGGGTTTCCTAACGACTGCTTTGTATTTTATATTGGTGCTTTCCTTGATTTCAAAAGCTTTGGTGGCTGCAGGAGCAGACCGTGTATTTGTTACTATACTTCTGAAATTAAGCAGAGGCGGGATTCGAACTATATTGTTCGGCTTGCCTCTTCTTATTGCTTTAATGCCGATTTTCCTACCTTCAGCGGTAGCAAGATTTCGAATTTTAGAGCCTATCATTGAACAGTTAAACGCAACATTTACTTTAGAGCAAGATAGCATGTTTAGAAAATACAGTATGTACGTAATTGGAATGATGAATCAGAATTCAACAATGATCGTATTTACAGGCGGGGGATTCCCAGTATTGGCGGCACAGCTTCTTAAAGACTTTGGGGGAGTACAAATTTCATGGATTGGCTGGTTCATCCTTATTGCGCCGCCATTATGGCTTTCAATGTTCCTTGTCAGTTTCGGAGTTTTTAAGTATTTTCAACGTACTACAGAAGAAGTGATTGTGGAAGCGCCTCAGCAATTAGATGAGGACACCCAACTGCCAAAGCGTTTTTGGTGGATTGTCCTTCCTTTTGGATTGATGATTCTTAGCTGGGTGGTACTGGATCAGGAAACTGTTCCTTTAATTATTGCACCCATAATTCTGGCAGCCTATTATGCATTGCCCATAAATAATCTGGTTACCGACAGCTTGGTAAGAAGCTATGACTGGGAAAATTTTTTACTGTTGGGTGCTTCTTTTTCGCTCGGTTATGTAATTGAAGAAACCGGAACTGCACTTATCCTGGCAGGACAAATGCTGGAATTGCTTCCAGATGGTATAGGAGATTTTGGGAATATTTTATTTGTAGCCATTTTTATCTTCATTTTGCGGTTTCTTTTCGTAGTTCCTTCTACTTCGATGATTGTTATATTTCCTATAATAATGAGCTACGCGGAAATACTGGGTTTATCAGTTATTACCCTCGCTTTTCTGGTTATCATGATTATCGGTGGAGTGACAATAATGCCGATACATTCCCCAACAACGTTTCTTGCTTTTCAAAAAGGAGCTTTTTCTAAGAAAGAGCAATATGCCATCGGAGGTTATTCGAGCTTTATCATAAGCACTATAGCAATAATTTGGGCGCTTTTCATCTGGTGAGCAATTCTTTTTTAGGCAGATTTTCTTAATTAAAGCAAAAACCTGCGCATTGATAAGTCTCTTTGTGGCTGCGCCGGCCAAACAAGTGGCAATTTACAGGACAAAGCAGTTCTCAAACTGAAAAAGCGGATTAAAAAAGCGAAGCCTGAGTGGCTTCGCTTTTTTATATGCAGGTTTGACAAACAAATTTCATAACGAGCCCATTTCAGCAATTCTGTCAGAAGGATAGACCTGTATACCGTCACTTTCAGTTTGTGCTGCAGCACACATAGCCTTAGCAACTTGCTCCGCCTGTATCGGCTTGTATTTTTTCATGCCGCCCCGCAGAAGCGGACTGAGTACAGGGGAGATCAGGCTGGCGGCTTTTTCGCCGAGCCGGAATTCCTTGCGGTCGCCCAGCAGCAGAGATGGACGGAAAATATGTAATGCGGGAAGCTCCATTTTTTTGAGGCTGTCCTCCATTTGGCCTTTGACCCGGTTATAGAAAATATTGGAACGGGAGTCGGCGCCCATTGCAGAGACGACGAGGAAATTTTTTGCGCCTGCTGATTTCGCCAACTGTGCCAAAGCGACAGGATAATCGTAATCCACTCTTCTGAAAGCTTTTTGCGAACCCGCCTTTTTAATAGTGGTACCCAGACAGCAAAACACATCATCCACCTGTAAATGTTTTTTATAGTCATCGAGTCTGTAATAATCAACCTTGATTTGTTCAAGCTTAGGATGCTCTATAGACAATGGGCGGCGGACGAAAACGGTAATTTTGTAATATTCAGGATGATTCAGCAGGACCTCCACCAGTTTGCTGCCGGTCAGGCCTGTTGCGCCTGCAATCAATGCGGATTTTCCAGACATGGCGATGCCTCCTCTTTTTTAGTTATTATACCGTGTCCAGTCAGAATATAAACTTTCTCCCGATGTTTATTTGTTATGAAATATTGACCGGCGGGGTACAATAAAGGTAAAGAAAGCTTGTGAAAGGAAGAAATAGATGAAACCAGTGATAGTGGCTGAAAAGCCAAGCCAGGCAAAAGCTTATGCAGAAGCTTTCAAGACTGCTAAAAGAGAAGGGTTTTTGGAAATCATGCCCGACGCTATATTTCCGGACGGTGCTTATATCACATGGGGAATCGGTCACCTGGTCGAGTTGAAAGAACCGAAAGCTTATGATCCGAAATGGGGGAAATGGTCGCTTGCGGCATTGCCAATCCTGCCGGCGAATTATCAATTCCAGATAGCACGAGGAAAAGCCCAGCAGTTCAATATCATCAAGAAGTTGATCCAGCAGTCAGATACAGTCATTAATGCATGTGACGTGGACAGAGAAGGATCGAATATTTTTTACAGCATTTATTATCATACAGGCGCAAAAGGAAAAACGATCAAACGTCTGTGGATCAATTCGCTTGAAGCGGACGAAGTGAGAAAAGGATTTCAGGACCTCCGCGATAATAAGCAGGATTTGTTGCTTTACCAGGAAGCGAGGGCAAGGCAAATCAGCGACTGGCTGGTCGGCATGAATGGCTCCCGTTTATATTCGCTGCTGCTGCAGGAAAAAGGGATACGGGAAGTATTTGCTATCGGCAGGGTGCAGACGCCGACGGTCTATCTGATTTATCAGCGCGAAAAAGAAATCGAAGCTTTTGTACCGGAACCTTTTTATGAAGTGGAAGGCGAATTTCAGGCTAAAAGAGGAAAATATAAAGGCAAAGCGAAGATCAAGGCAAAAGTACGAAAAGAAGCGGAGGATCTGCTCGCAAAACATGCCATTAATCCAAAAGAAGAAGGTGCGGTACTGCAGGTCAGGACGGCTGAAAAACGCCAGCCGGCTCCACAGCTCCATTCATTGTCGAGCCTTCAGGCTGCTGCAAACAGGAAGTGGAAATACAGTCCGGCGAAAGTGCTCTCAGTGATGCAGAAGCTGTACGAAAAAAAACTTGTAAGTTATCCACGGACAGATGCGCAGCACATTACAAATGCGGAATTCAGTTATTTAGCTAAGCAAGTGGAAGCCTACCAGAAATTGATCGGTGCAGAATTTCCCGTGGCATCCAGGACTCCTAAAAAGCGTTTTGTAGATAATGCAAAAGTGCAGGAGCATTATGCCATCATCCCAACGAAAAGTATACCGACTGCGAGAAAGCTGGAAGGGCTTGCCCGGGACGAACGGAATTTATATGAAGAAGTGCTCCGGACAACACTTGCAATGTTCCATAGGGATTACCGCTATGCGGAGACGAAAGTGACGACCGACGTAAATGGCCTGCATTTTTTCACTACAGGAAAAACGGAAATTGATAAAGGCTGGAAGGAGTTATTTCCAGTTGCAAAAGAAAGTAAATCCGAACCGGCGTTGCCTGCGCTTCAGGAACAGGAGGCCGTGACAGCTAAAGTGGCTGTCAAAGAAGGGATGACGACACCTCCGAAGCCATACACTGAAGGGCAACTGATTGCGATGATGAAAACCTGTGGCAAATTTGCAGAAGAAGCCGAAGACATCGAAATCCTGAAAGAAGTGGAAGGCCTTGGCACGGAAGCGACACGGAGTGGTATCATTGAAACCATTAAAAGGCATGAGTATATCCAAATAAGCAAAAATATCGTTTCTGTAACAGAAAAAGGGCGGATCCTGTGTCAGGCAATCGAAGGGAATTTATTGTCCAGTCCCTCCATGACGGCGAAATGGGAAAGTTACCTGAAAAAGATTGGGCGCGGTGAAGGATCGCCGGAAGTATTTTTGGCGACGATCGGAAAATTCATTGAGAAACTCCTGGCAGATGTTCCGGCCCAGCTTCAGTCAAATGGTTTGCCGGAACGGTTGGAAATGGATAACAGTAAAAGTGCGATTGCCCTTTGTCCGCGCTGCAAAAAAGGCAGCATCGTCTCCAGCAGGGGATCCTTCAGTTGCACTGAATATGCCAATGGCTGCAAGCAATCATTCCCAGGGACTTTCCTGAAAAAAAGGCTTACCGCGAAAACGATCGAGTATTTATGCACGAAAGGCAAAACGCCAGTGATAAAAGGATTTGTATCGAAAAATGGTAAAAAATTCAGTGCCAAGCTTATTCTTGAAGACGGCAAGCTGAAAATGGAGTTTTAGTTTTATTGGAAATGAGGAGATAGCATGAAAAAGAAACAAATAGTAGTTGTCGGATTAGGAAGGTTTGGCAGCAGTGTGTGCAGGGAATTATATAAACTCGGCCATGAAGTGATGGCATTGGATATGGATCCGGATAAAGTGGAAGGCGTTGCTGAATATGCTTCCCAGGCATCTGTCGCGGATGCAACGGACAAGTCGCAGCTCAAGGCATTGGGAGTAAGAAATTTCGATCAGGCCATTGTTGCTATTGGTGATGATTTACAGGCTAGTGTGTTGTGTACGCTTATGCTGAAGGAAATCGGTCTGGAAAAAGTCTGGGTTAAAGCACGGGATCTTCAGCACAAGAAAATCCTTGAAAAGGTCGGGGCTGACCGGGTTATCCAGCCCGAATTCGAAATGGGCGTTCGCGTTGCCCATCATGTCGATTCTGAAAAAATTGTTGATTATATCGATTTATCAGATAACTATAGTATCGTCGAGATGGCAGCATCAAAGAAAATCGCAGGCAAATCGCTGCTCCAACTGGACATCCGGACAAAATTCAATTGTATTACACTGGCAGTTAAAAGAGGCCAGGATGTAAACATCGCCCCACATCCTGACGATGTAATCGCTATGGGAGACATACTTGTAGTCATGGGCCATCGTAACGACTTAAAGAAGTTGGAAGATAAAAGATTGTAAAAATTCCCTAACGAAAGGATGATTCGATGGAAACGATGACAATTCATATAAAAGAGGCAACTGCAGAAAAGCCGATTCAATCATTGGAGGATATTTTAGCCGATGTCCCAGAAATTGAAAGAGCTTTGGTAGATGTGGAAGTTGGAGAAGTGAAAATCAGCTTTGATGAGAATCAAATTTCAGAAGAGCAAATCATCAAACGGATTCAACTTGAAGGGTTTCATATTGGATAAAAATCCGTCTTTCTTTACGGGCATATGTAAATTTAGTAAGATAAACATACTTGGAAAACAAATAGTATTTCCATTCTATGATAGAGTATGAACATTAACAGGGACCAAGTCCTGATTTAACGTAAAAGACAATTTATATTTGGTCAAATGTTTCAGACAACAGTGCTGAAGACAGAGCCGAAAAGAACCCGTAAATCGGGTTCTTTTCGGCTTTTTCTATTTCAGGAAAAGAAGGGAGTGCTACATATTACATACTTTGTAGACCATAAAAATAAAAAAATACACGATCAACGATTTGCCGGAGATAAATGCGGCTTTTTGGATACACCAATAGAAGAGCGTGAATTTACAGCAGTTGAAGAATATATAAAAGAACTGGAATTGAAAGAGGGCTTTGCTTTTTGCTCATACTGCCAAACTCCTCAGTTGATCATGTGAATGATAATAAATGTTCATTATTGGTATTTTCTTGTTTAACTGCGTAAAATAAGGGTATTTTATCCTAAAAGGTTCCAAAAAGCATAAGCCATTTGAATTTAAAATTTTATATGGCATTCTGATGGGGAATTATTCATTAGTCTATTAATACTGAGTTTTTCACACTGCTCCAATAACGGCGAAATAGAATTTATTTTAAAGTAAAAGTGATGGTTTTCGGAGGAGGATGGGATGGTAACCAATTCGGATAAGACGACTGTTTATGGGAATATAAGAAACCGGGCAGTCTTTGCTGCCCGCAATTTTTGGTCAGGCCTTCTATTTGGAATTGGGATTATGGCATTTGGGACAGGGACTGTTTTTCATCAAATACTCCAATGGAATCATTTTTACGATCTTTCCAATAAAGAAACCGGAATTTTTTCAGATGGCTTGCAGAACTTATTTTCCTGGATCGTCACTGTTGCCGGGTTGTTTCTTCTCTCCGGGCTCCGCAGAAGAAAAGCTTTATGGCCGAAAAGATGGGTAGGATCCGCTTTAATGGGTTCAGGCATATACTTGCTTTTTGACGGATTTATTGTTCATAAATTATTTGGATTCCATCAAATTAGATACGATATGGATGTTCTGCCATACGATATTGCCTGGTATGCTAGTGGAGGACTTTTTCTGCTGACAGGTTTGTTTATGGTGCTTCAGACTAAGAAAGAAAATCATCGAAAATAACCGTTTTGTGCAAAACAGTCGATAGCTGAAGATACTTAAAAGCTGTGCTCCAGTTCCTGTGAAAAAAGGATGAGCGCAGCTTTTTAATTATTTTTGATGTTTTACGCTTGTCGGGGCTGAACAGGCACTGTCGCTTTTCGTGATGTCCAGACTCCAGTGGCCCAGCCCCTCGAGTCGCTTCGGTCTTGCCAACAATGGCACAGAACGCCATTACTGCCAAGCCCTCCAGCGTTTGTCGGGGCTTAACGGGCACTGTCGCTTTTCTTGGTGTCTAGACTCCAGCGGCCCAGCTCTTCGGGTCATAAGCCAACTCAGCTGCCGTGGCAAAGAACGCCACTCTGCTGATCTGTCTTATGCCTGTCAGAGCTAAACGGGCGCTGTCGCTTTTCGTCTATTCATACTTCCCCTTCAAAGGCACAAAGCGGACGTGGTTCAGCAAAGTGGAATGGATTTTGCCATTTTCATCTTTTTCTACCAGCCGAAGTTCCTGGCTGAAGGAAGAACCGACCGGGATGATCATTTTTCCGCCGGCAGCCAATTGGTCCAGCAGTTCATTTGGAATTACCGAAGCTGCAGCGGTCACCATGATCCGGTCGTAAGGCGCGTTTTCTTCCCAGCCCATACTGCCGTCATCGAGCTTAAAGGAAATATTACCGAACCCCAATTCACCAAGGCGGTCTTTTGCACGGTGATGCAGTTCTTCGATGCGTTCGACGGTATAGACCTGTGCGGCGAACTCAGCCAATAAAGCGGTTTGGAATCCGGATCCTGTACCTATTTCCAATACTTTTGAATCGGTTTCAAGGTCAAGGGCCAAAGTCATTTCGAGAACCAGTGAAGGCTGTGATATAGTTTGTTCGTGTCCAATCGGGACTGCTTCATCGAAGGAAGCCATTTCCTTGAAGCTGTCCATGAAAAAACTTCTGTCCAGCTTGTGGAAATATGTTCTGATTTCCTGTTCTTTATTTTTCATGTTCAACACCCGCTTTCTTTTTAAAAGTAGCAGTCTGTTATGAAAAAATTTACTAATTCCATTTTATTAAAAGATTCAGCGCTTGTCCTGTAATGTCTCTTTTCATTGATTGTATGTGCCTTTTCTTAAATTCGGCCGCTTAAGTCATGGTATTTGGGGAATGAAATATACAAGGAGTGGTGAATATGTTCCAAGGTTATCAGACAGTTGAAGACATGATCAAAAAGTTTAATCCACAAGCTTCTGCAGTGGAAACAGCGACTTTCGGCATGGGTTGTTTCTGGGGGCCGGAAGCAATGTTCGGAAGTGTGCCCGGCGTTTTAAGAACAAGGGTAGGCTTTGCAGGAGGCACTTCTCCGAAGCCGACCTACCGGCATATGGGAGACCACACTGAAACAGTCGAGATTGATTTTGACCCAGCCATTATCAGTTACGAAGATATCCTCAGGAAGTTTTGGCAGAATCATTATCCGAACCGCGGAAATTATAAAGGACGGCAGTATATATCGATGCTCCGTTATCACGGGGAACAGCAAAAGGAAGCGATTAAGAAAGTTCGAAAGGATATGGAAAAAAACCTGGGAGAAGCGATTGAAACTGAAGTTGCTGAATATGAAAATTTTACGCTGGCGGATGATCGTCATCAGAAATACTATTTGAAGCGGTATCCTAATACGCTGGAGCAATTGCAGGAGCTCTTTCCAAAACCCGAACTGCTTATCGACTCGACCTTTGCAGCGAGATTGAATGGATTTGTCAAAGGCTACGGGAAATTACGTATACTGAAAAACGAACTTGCATCATGGGATATTGAAGAAGAAGATAAAGAAATCCTGCTCAATAAACTGGAGACAATTAAATGGTGATTTCTTTAAAACAGTCCGCAGATATCAAGTGTGGACTGTTTTTTATCGTCATTCAGCAAGTATTGGAATGTGAGCGATTAGTTTGGAAGATATGGCTATAAGGAGCGCGTTGTTCTATATTAGTACTAAGAAGCAATTTGAAAACACAGCAAAAGGGGATACAGAAATGGAAGAGTCGAAGCTATTATTACTGTTGCTGCCAGTACTCATCATCCAATTGGGGTTAATGATTTTTGCGTTAATCGACTTGATAAAGATTCCTGTTACAAACGGACCGAAATGGATGTGGGGAGTAATCATTGTCGTGGTAAACATCATCGGCCCGATTTTATACTTTGTCATTGGGAGGCGGAACTATTGAGCTTGCTGGAAGTGAAAGAGCTGACAAAATCCTATAATGGCATATTGGCAGTAGACCATGTTTCCTTTACGTTGGAAGAAAGGACGGCTACTGCATTGATTGGGCCGAATGGTTCCGGAAAAACGACGACAATATCGATGATTGCGGGGCTATTGAAGGAATCAGAAGGTTCGATTCACAGGGAATTCAATTCGGGCATCGGTTTTTTGCCGCAGTATCCACAATTCTTCCCATGGCTAAGTGCCTTGGAATTTACGGAAATGGCAGCGCAAATCAGTGGGGTGGATGCAAAAAAGGTTCGGCAGCAATCGATAAGGACGCTGGAATTCGTAGGGCTTGGTTCAGCGGTCAATAAAAAGACGGGAACTTTTTCAGGCGGGATGCGACAGAGGCTGGGATTGGCGCAGGCCATTGTGCATCAGCCCAAATTATTACTGCTGGATGAACCGGTCTCTGCACTGGATCCAACCGGGCGCCGTGAAATAATGGATCTGTTGAAATCGCTGCAGCAGGATGCGACCATTCTTTACTCGACGCATATTTTGAATGATGCGGAAGAAATGACAGATCAATTGCTGTTCCTGAAAGAAGGCAAACTTGTTGAGCAAGGTTCGCTTTCAGAGGTGAAGAGCCGTTATGCGGAACCTCTGATCCGCTTGCGTTTTGACACGGAACAGGCAGCGGCGCTGTTTGAAAGCCGCAAGTTCTGGCCGATGCAAAGGGACAGGAATGTCATTGCCCTCCCTATATCTGATGAGGGCCCTTCGATGCAGCAGGTAATGGCAGTTTTGGCAAAAGAAGAAAGCGGAATTGCCGGAATCGATAAACAGAGTGCTTCGCTGGAAGAAATATTCCTGAAGGTGGCGGGTAAAAAATGAATCAATTTGGTGTATTGCTGAAAAAAGAATGGCGTGAAAACCTCAGGAATTATAAATTATTCTGGATTCCGGCAGTGTTCATACTTTTAGGAATTATGGAGCCTGTCAGCAATTATTTTTTGCCCCAAATCCTGGATTCAGTAGGGAATTTGCCGGAAGGCACTGTTTTGGAATTTCCGGAACCGGAACCGGAGCAGGTGATGGCGGCGATAATGGGGCAGTATCAGCTCCTGGGACTCCTGATTTTTGTACTGGCTTATATGGGGACCATTGCAGGAGAGCGGAAAAGCGGAACTGCGACGTTATTGTATGCCCGTCCATTGTCATTTTCAGCATATTTTATGAGTAAATGGGTGATGGCCACAATAATTGCGCTGCTGAGTGTCTGGCTTGGGTTTTTGGCAGGCTATTATTATACATATTTGCTGTTCGGCAGTATTGATTTTATGAATCTTATGCGATTTGGCCTCACCTATAGCTTTTGGATTCTGCTTGTGATTTCAATCATACTTGCTGCCAGCGCATTAATGCCGAATGCGGGACTTGCTGCCGCGGTGTCACTTGGTATTATTTTCATCAGCCAGCTGGTGGATGGTCTGCTTGGCACTTATTGGCCAATTTCTCCATTGAAACTTCCTGCCTATGCTGCATCCTGGTTTGAAAATGGCCTGGATATGAGCGATTTCTGGTGGTCAGTGAGCCTGACTTTCATGCTGATAGTGCTGCTGGTCGTTATAGGGATTTTGATTTCCGCCAAAAAAGCTGCATCAACAAAAGTGTAACGTACGATGCCGCGGCTTTAGATTCAAAGCTGCGGCATTTTTGCATCTTTATATTAAAGAATTAAAGTTGGGAGTGGGAGTATGATTCATCACATTGAACTGAATGTATCAGATCTGGAGATGTCGAGGGAATTCTATGACACGCTATTTTCCTTACTCGGCTATTCTTTATTCCAGGAGTGGCCGGAAGGCTTCAGTTATAAACAAGGCAACAGTTATATTGTTTTCGTCCAGACACCGGCAGATTTTCTGGAAGCGGGTTACCATAGAAAATCGGCAGGGCTAAACCACATCGCTTTTCATGCATCATCGCCTTTGGAAGTGGACGCAATCACAGAAAAAATGAGACAATCAGGTGTAAGCATCCTGTATTAGGATCGGCATCCGTACGCAGGGGGCAATGATACATATGCCGTTTTCATGGAAGATCCTGATCGCCTGAAAATTGAAATTGCAGTATCGGAAAGCGGGGGCTAATATGGATAGGCAGAATTCCGAACGGTTTCTAATAGCATTCAATAAAATTGAGAAGTTGATGAAAGGGATGGTTGACCGCAAGGACCATTTCAGTTTTTTCAAGGCCATTGAACTCTCAAAAAAAGAGCATGCAGCAATCAGGAAGTATGAAGATGAGCTGCGTGAATTCGGAGATTTGCGGAATGCAATCGTCCATCATCGGACAGATACGGAATATGCCATTGCAGAGCCCCATACTGAAATTGTTGAACTGATTGAACATATCGAAAAACTTCTGTCTGAGCCGGTGACGGTGGGGACAAGCTTCGCAAGGAAAGTGCACACGTTCCAAGCGGAAGATACTTTAAGTGAAGTATTACGCAAGGTCAGGGATAAAAATTTCAAGCATATCCCGGTTTACCACAATGACGAGTTTATGGGATTGCTTACAGCCAATGGCATAATGAGGTGGCTGGCAGCAACAGTGGAAGAAGAAGTCATTTCCCGGGAAATAACCACAATGGATGATATTTTGAAATATGAGAAAAACGGGAACACATACCGTTTTATTGCGTCAAATACACCAGTATACGAAGCAGAAGAAGTATTCAAGAACTCAGTGTTATCCGGCCATAAACTTGAAGCATTGCTGATAACGCGAAATGGTAAAGAAGATGAGACTTTGACAGGAATTATAACACCGATAGATTTGATCCAAATAGAATAGTAGGTTGATAATAATGAAGAAATTGATTGTGTTTTTAATTACAGCAGCATTAATCTGGCTGTTTGTGTGGGGAAGCAATAACTGGATTCAAACTACTGAATATACGATTTCCTCGGACAAACTGCCAGCTGCTTTTGATGGGAAGAAAATTGTGCAGGTTTCAGATTTGCACAACGCCATGTTCGGCAAAAACCAAAAGTCATTGATCAGGAAAGTGGAAAAGGCTGAGCCTGACGCTATTTTCATCACAGGGGACCTTATTGACAGTGAAAGGTACGACCTGGATGCTGCTCTGGTACTTGTCGATGCATTAGTGGAAATGAGTGACGTCTATTTTGTCACAGGCAACCATGAAGTGGCGGTCAATAAACTGGAAGATATTAAAGCGGCTCTGATCGAACGGGGAGTCATCTTTCTTGAAAACGAGGCCGTGGAATGGGAAGTGGACGGAGAAACCTTGCAGATTGCCGGTATACATGATCCTTTGATGGATATGTATTATCGGGACGAAGAATACACGAGAGATGCAATAGATACCGCTTCACTGACGGACGATTTCACTTTGCTTCTTGCACACCGCCCCGAACAGCTTCCTGTGTATGCGGATAATGGAATTGACATCGTCTTTTCCGGCCATGCGCATGGCGGCCAAGTCCGGATTCCAGGGATGGGCGGGTTGTTCGCTCCGGGCCAGGGTTGGTTTCCTCGAATGACAGAAGGGGTTTTTGAGAACAGGGATACACAGCTTGTTCTAAGCCGGGGCCTGGGAAACAGCGGTTTTCCTTTGCGGATTTTGAATCTGCCTGAGATTGTTTCCGTTACGTTAGAGAAGAGTTAATGAGTGAATGTCTTCATTCACTGTGTTAAATGGAAGGGGCGAAAACATGATCAAGAAAAAGGAAGTTTCCCTCAGCTTGTACAATCCGAAAATATCTGTGGAATATGAGTTGCCTTCAGAGCAACTGGAGTTTTCCGGAATGCCGCAGGATATCATTAACCGTGATAAAGAAAACCCTTTAAAGCATCTTGTAATTATTCATGCGAGAAATGAAGCCGCAGGTTTTCTTGAGCTCGATGAATCAGAGGATAGGAAAAAATACTCCAACAACCCCAATGCCCTATTATTGAGAGGTTTTTCTGTAAATCCGAAGTTCCAGGGACGCGGGATTGCGACAGGTTCGATATATGCTCTGCAGGATTTTATTCGAAGTGAATTTCCTGATTTTGATGAAGTCGTTCTTGGTGTGAATGCGAGGAATAAACCGGCGAAGAGACTTTTTGAAAAAGCTGGGTTCGAAGATACAGGCAGGCGCTTCATGCGCACAAGCGGGGAACAGATTGTCATGAGTATGAGAATTGAAAAATAGCACAAGGCGGAAATTGCCTTGTGCTTTTTTTATTCAAAATAAAGATGCTTATGAAGGCTGCAACCAGGATTGAATGCCGCCGAACAATTGGGGCATGAAGATTCACACCGCAGATATTCTTCTACTGAAAGTTCGTAACCGCAGGAACCGCAGAGCACAGCTTTCTGAGCGAACTCTTTTTTGGGCCACACCTGGTGATTGCCACATCCTGCAGCCTGGTGGCATTCGAAGCACGGATAATATTGTCCGCAGCAATAAAATTTAATGGCGATGCGGTCGATTTCAGAATGGTAATGGAAGCAGCGGGTTTCTTCGTCGACGCCAATGCCCTTCACTGTTAAAGCATGTGCCATTTAATAACCTCCTCTATCTGGTGATGAAATGATGTTTTCTTCTTTTATCCTATGCTACTATGGAAAAGACAAATAATCGAATTGAATTCTTCGGGGCGGGGTGAAATTCCCCACCGACGGTGAGCAGCGCCCTGCTGCAAGTCCGTGACCCGTATCCAAAGTAGGGCAACCCTGTTGCCCTACTTTGGATACGGTGGAGCTGGTGAGAATCCGGCACCGACAGTTAAAGTCTGGATGGGAGAAGAATTCATGTTCTATTTGTTATGTGCCTCTTCTTTTCGATAACCGAATCGGAAGGAGAAATTTTTATGAAAAGAACTGTTTTACAGAAGCAAACCAGTTTTTATGATTCACTGACTAAAAGAGAACTGTCTTACCCCCTCGGAAAAGAGGGTTATTTGGGCAAGCTTGAAATTTGTATGCCCATGCTTCGTGAAAAGAAGGCAGGCACATCGGTAACAGCAAAATCATCTCAAAACTACTCTACAACCCTATCCCCACCACCCATTCGCCCCATGGTGGAAAAATACCCGTTTTATAAATTGGAACGAACAGAAATCAAAGCCCAAAAAAGAATAGAGGAGTGTGCCTGATGTTCACAGGAATTGTGGAAGAAGTGGGACATGTCACTGCAATCCGCACAAAACCTCAAGCTATGGAATTGACGATTGCCTGTGCTCTTATTTTGGACGACATCAAAAGAGGGGACAGCATTTCAATCAATGGCGTTTGTTTGACGGTATCTGTCCATGACCAGAAATCTTTTACAGTAGATGTCATTCCTGAGACAGTCAAATCTTCGACCATGTCAGATCTGCGGACCGGTTCTCGTGTCAATCTTGAACGGGCAATGCCGGCTACCGGCCGATTCGGGGGTCATTTTGTCAGCGGCCACGTTGATGGCGTCGGAGTCATCCGGTCGGTGAAAAAAGAATCGAATGCAGTGACTAAAACAATCGAGCTGGATTCTTCATTGATGAAATACATGATGGTCAAAGGGTCTATTTCTGTAGACGGCACGTCTCTCACTGTTTTTTCAGTTGGCACCAGCTCAGTAACAATTTCACTGATTCCCACTACACAGGAAGATTCATTGCTTGGTGAAAAAGGAATTGGGGAACGCGTCAATATCGAATGCGATCTTTTGGCGAAATATACAGAACGAATCCATCAGTCCGATAAACCGGAAATGTCAAGAAGCTGGCTGGCAGAGCAAGGATTCTAAGGGAGGCATAACTTTGTTTTACAAGGTAGAAGAAGCATTGGAAGATTTGAAACAAGGCAAGGCAATTATTGTTATTGACGACGAAGATCGCGAGAACGAGGGTGATTTTATTGCGCTGGCTGAACATGCCACGCCTGAAATCATTAATTTGATGGCGACAGAAGGCAGAGGGTTAATATGCGTACCTGTCACGGAAGGCCTCGCCAAAAAACTAAAAGTCGGGTTGATGACTGATGATAATACGGATGAGTACGGGACAGCATTTACCATCAGCGTTGATCATAAAGATACAACTACAGGAATCAGCGCATTTGAACGCTCACATACAATAATGAGCATGATTAAAGAAGATGCCACGCCTGCGGATTTTAAGCGTCCGGGCCATGTATTCCCGCTGATCGCAAAAGATGGCGGCGTACTTGAGCGCTCCGGGCATACGGAGGCAGCTGTGGATTTGGCAAAGCTTGCCGGTTCAGCTCCAGCAGGAGTCATTTGTGAAATCATGAATGTCGATGGAACGATGGCCAGAGTACCGGATCTGATCAAGGTGGCTGAAAGGTTGGAACTAGGAATTTTAACAATAAAAGATTTGATTGCTTACCAGCAAAAATTAGCAGCTGAGGGCTCAAGCCGCAGCGAAGGAGGAGAATGAATATGACTGTACACTATGAAGGATATTTAAATGGAGAAGGATTGAAGATTGGAATCGTTGTCGGCCGTTTCAATGAATTTATTACAAGCAAGTTGCTGAGTGGTGCGGAAGATGCATTGAAAAGACATGGGGTAAATGATGAAGATGTATCAATTGCATGGGTTCCCGGTGCATTTGAAATTCCGTTGGTTGCCAAAAAGATGGCGGTCAGCGGAAAATATGATGCTGTTATTACACTGGGCACTGTCATTCGCGGAGCAACTCCGCATTTCGATTTTGTTTGCAGCGAAGTGGCGAAGGGCGTATCGCGTGCCAGCGATCAGGCCAATATTCCGGTTATCTTCGGTGTATTGACAACAGACTCCATTGAACAGGCAATTGAACGTGCCGGAACGAAAGCGGGCAATAAAGGCTGGGAATCTGCAGCAGGCGCAATTGAAATGGCCAACCTGATGAAAAAAATCCAATAAAGCTTACTGATTCAAAATATATTCAATGAGGTGTACCTATGCAGAAGACTTTCTATTTGATCAGGCATTGCAAGGCGACGGGCCAGGCTCCCGATGCAGAATTGACGGCAGAAGGCAGGGAACAGGCCGAGGCGTTGACTGCATTTTTCAAAGGCATTGAAATCAGCCATATCATCAGCAGTCCTTTTACCCGCGCCATCCAGTCCATTGAGCCGCTTTCAGCTTCACGCGATTTATCGGTTCAAATCGATGACAGGCTGGCAGAACGGGTACTCAGTACAGAAGATTTGCCTGATTGGATGGAAAAACTTAAGCAATCCTTCGACGATTTTAATTTGAAGTTCGAAGGCGGCGAGTCAGCCGGTGAAGCGGCGGAAAGAGGAGCTGAGGTCTTAGCGGAAGCTCCTGATAACGCTGTGTTGGTGACCCATGGGAATATGATGGGACTGCTGCTGAAGAAATTTGAGGAAGCTTATGGCTTCGAAGAGTGGAAAGCTTTATCGAATCCCGATGTTTATGTTCTGACTATTGAAGGTGAAAAAGCTTCTGTAAAAAGAATGTGGAAATAAAAATGAGCCCGGAACCTGAGTTCCGGGCTTTTTTCTATTCCAATGTATTGCCTTCAGCAGGAATCGGATTGTTTTTCAGCAACCCTGCAAAGTGGTATGTGTTATAGGCCAGTCGTTCGATTGTAGATTTGGTGAAGTCATTGTCCCTGCCTACGTCCATATAGGATTCACCCGGTCCGGCTTCGCCGACCCAGTAAGCGTCGACATTCGGTGGAATGGTAAAGCCGATATGTGAAAGGCTGTAAAGAATTTCTGAGGCAGAATGCTTCGCGCCGTCTTCATTGCCGGTTACGACAGCTCCGCCAACCTTATTGTAGAAAACGGCTTGTCCACTGTCATTGGTGACGCTGCTGCTGCCATACAGCCGCTCGATTGCCTGTGTGCAAAGCGAGCTTTTCTCGCCGAGCCAGATTGGCGTTCCGATGATCAGGATATCAGCCGCCATAACCTTCTCTAAAATCTGCGGCCATTCATCGCCATCACCCATATCCTCCTGGACACCATGGGCGATGTTGTAATCAGCCAGCCTAATAATTTCCGATTCCACTCCAAGCTGATTGTAATGGATCTTCACATCTTCCATGAAGCCTTCCGTATGGGAAGGGTCTGAAGTGCTTTTTAACGAAGTATTAAGGAATAAAGCTTTTAAATTCTGCATGCGAACACTCCTTTTCTGTTAGTCTTTCTTCTTATTCCCTTTACGCAATTTATTATTCATAGCTTTAGAATAGTTTGAAAAGGGTGAAACGATTATAATAAGTATAGATATTCTTTAAGGAGGCGACTGGATTTGGTGAAGAAGTTTGAAGATGAAGTAATGCAGACGATGAATAAGATGTTTGAAAATGAAATGAAGAAAGTCAACGACATGCTGGAGCAGGATTTGCTGATCTCACTGATCGGCGAAGTCAATGCCGGGAAATCTTCAACCGTCAATAAAATCATAGGTGAAGACATTGCCAGCACGAATCCAATGCCGGGTGAGACTGTAAGCGTCGACCCGTATAATATGCGCGGGCTTGAAAACATCAAATTCATGGATACTCCGGGTCTGAATGACCCCAATGATGAAAATCCGAAAAAGACGCTTGAATTCGTCCAGAAATCAGATGTGGTATTATTTTTCCTCAATGCTGCGGGAACGGTTTTCTCCGACAGCGAAAAAGAGAAATTCACAGCCATCGAAAAGAACAATAAGGACATTCTTATTGTATTGAATAAAATCGACGCTGCTGAAAATATCCCTTCCTTAATCCAATTTGTTAAAAACCATACCAACAATAAATATAAAGTGATTCCGATTTCTTCAAAAACAGGCGAAAACCTGGAAGAAATGAAACGGGAAATCCTAGTGATTCTCGAAAAAAAAGGTAAAGACCTGCTTTTTGCAAAAAGCATGAAAGAAAAATCTGCCGCAGCGACCAGGTGGATTGTCGGTGCAGGCGTTTCAGCCGGGATCATCGGGGCCTCTCCAATACCGGGGTCGGATGTCGTGCCGCTGACATCACTTCAAGTAGGTCTGATCATCAAGCTTTCGAAATTATATGATAAGCCATTATCCAAAAAAGCCGCGAAAGATATGATTGTCATTACGGCTACCCAAACTGTCGGCCACACAATTTACAGGCAGGCGTTGAAGTTTATTCCGGGAGCGGGCTCGGTCATTGGGGGAACAGTCGCAACAGCGATGACCGTGGCTCTTGGCTATGGAGTGAAATATGCGTATGAAAACAATATGGCCATCGATTATGATTTGATCGGGGATCTGTTTGAGAAATATAAGCAGAAGTCTAAGAAAGCCTGACAGTCCAAGCCACTCGAATTAGAGTGGCTTTTATTCAATTGCGTTTAAAAAAGCATTGGTATAACTTTAGTACATATAGGCAGAGGAGGTTCGGGATGCATATTTTAGTTGTCGAAGATAATCCGAGCGTCAGTTCAATGCTCGAATTGTTTTTTTCAAAAGAAGGAATTACCGGGGAGTTTGCTTCTGATGGCATCGAAGGATTCAATAAATATCAGCAAAGTGACTATGATCTGCTGGTCCTGGATTGGATGCTGCCGGGAATGGACGGCATCGCATTGTGCAGAAAAATCCGCGAGCAGGGAGATCAGGTACCGATTATCATGCTGACGGCAAAAGACAGCGAATCGGATCAGGTAATCGGTTTTGAGATGGGGGCAGACGATTATGTCACAAAACCATTCAGCCCACTTACCTTAATGGCGAGGATAAAAGCGGTCACAAGGCGTTCCCAAAAAGGGGAAACCGTTGAAGATCAAATACAGACGAAGCATTTCACGATCAATAAAACAACGAGAGAAGTACAAAAGGATGGCGCTGTTATAGAAAATCTCACACCCAAGGAATACGATTTGCTCTTGTTCCTGCTGCAGCATCCGAAACAGGTGTTCAGTCGCGAACAGCTGCTGGAAAGAGTTTGGGGCTATCAATTCTACGGTGATGAACGGACGGTGGACGTCCATATTAAACGGATCCGCAAAAAAATATCCGGCGGCGACCAGTACTTCCACACTGTTTGGGGAGTTGGCTATAAATTTGAAGAACAGGCGGATTAATTATTTTTATCAATTGATGGGCAGCCATTTGAGCATTCTGCTAATATCCTTTTTGATTCTTAGCCTTTTGTTCATTCGCTTTGTCGAAGATTTCGCTTACCAGGACAAAGCGGAGGAACTTGAAAATTACGGGCAGGAGATTCTGGCCGAATTGGAAGGTCCGCGCCCTGGGGCAAACCTGGAACAGTACGTTTCAATTCTACAGGCGCAAAATATCAATTTTATCGTTTTTGATCAGCAAAGCCGGATTCTATATCCCATATCGGAAGCATTCCCGCCGGTGGAACTTGCACCCGAGGAATGGAATACGATTGAGCGAGGGGAAACGCTTGTCGTCAACCGGGATGTAGAGCGTTTTGAGGATACAGTGACATTTGTGGCCCTGCCGTATGTAGAAGGCAATCAACTTGCGGGAGGTGTACTGCTGGCTGCGCCGGTCAGCGGTACAAGTGAAATGATTTATGAATTGAACCGAACGTTGCTGACGGCAATGCTGGCTGCTCTGGCCATTGCATTATTGCTCAGCTATTTGCTGTCAAAGCTGCACGTCAGCCGGCTGCAGCGAATGCGAAAAGCAACGGCTATGGTCAGCGAAGGAAACTACGAGGTGAAATTGCCTGAATCCGGTTCCGATGAATTCGGAGATTTAGCAAAAGACTTTAACAACATGACAACCAAACTTCATGCGTCAAGTGAAGAAATCGAACGTCTTGAAAATCGGAGGCGCCAGTTTATGGCCGATGTCTCCCATGAAATGAGGACGCCTTTGACTACAATAGCGGGTGTCATCGAAGGACTTCGGAGCAATATGATTGAAGAAGAGCAGCGCGAAAAAGGCATACGTCTTGTCAGCGAAGAAACCAGAAGGCTGATTCGGCTGGTCAATGAAAATCTGGATTATGAAAAGATCCGTTCGAATCAGGTGGCCTTGCTGAAAGAACGTATGGAAACAAAAGAATTGCTGGAGATTATTCAAGACCAGATGGAGTTTCTGGCTGCAGAAAAAGGCAACACCATAACAATTGAGACGCCGGAGAATCAAGAAGTTTATGTAGATATGGACCGCATGATACAGGTGCTGACCAATATCGTGAAAAACAGTATCCAATTCACCAGCAATGGAGAAATACGCCTATCTTCTTATTCTGAACCGGGTTTTACAATTATTGAAGTGGAAGACACAGGAAACGGAATCAACGTGGAGGAAATTGATTTGATATGGCGACGTTTTTTTAAATCCGATGTTTCCAGAGGGAGCGGGCAATTCGGCTTGGGATTATCGATCGTCAAACAATTAGTGGAACTTCATGGAGGAGACATACGAGTAGAAAGCGAACAAGGAAAAGGGACGAAATTCATTATCCGGCTCCCTGATGAAAAATGACGCACAAGCGAATTATGCTTGTTCCTTCAGCTTGTTGAGAAAGATCAACAATGCAGGAATCGATATTGCGCAAAACAGCTGCGCTTTCCTGGGGGCTTGCGCTGAGCTAACTCGTGCTCGGTCTCCCTCGCCCGAGTGGATCTCAGCACTTCGCTCGAAAGAGAGTTGGAAAGCCAACTCCCTTTCTGCTCCCCTGGGAGTCTTCGCTGTATTACTCCATATCTCAGAAGCACTTTCTATAAGCAGCAATTTAGTAGTTCACTAAGAAGTGAGAAAGCTCACACCCGGATTCTACGCAATATTAAAATGAAGCGGTAGGCGGCGACTCCTGCTGGATTCAGAGCGAGTCCTGAGACCCCGCAAGGAGCGTAGCGACTGAGGAGGCTCAGGCAGCTCCCAGCGGAACGCGTCCGCCTAAAGCGGAATGATTGGAGAAGGAGATAGTTTCTTGGCAGCCAAAACGCCCAAGCGAATTTCGCTTGTGCGTTTTTACGTTTTTAAAAGAGATTAAAAGTTTCCATATTATTTAAAGCTTCGGTCATAGTTTATTCATATTTGCTTGTTAATCTTTATACAACGGCATAAGTAATAGGGTGAGCAGTGGCCGCCGCAGCTATTATCCATGTCGATAGCATAAATATCACTTAAACTCATAATTCAGGAGGAATACTAAATGGGATACTATAATTCAACAGAACCGAAGAAAAGAAATAAAGGGAGTTTTGCTTCAGGGTTTACTGGCATATTGGCCGGTGCTGTCCTGGCTGGAGTCGTGCTTCCCGGGTTTACTGATATAGAGCAAGGGATTGGCGGAGCAACGCAACAAGTAGAGAATATCAGTGGGGTGGAAAATGTTTCTTCCGTTGTCACGTCAGATGTTACCGAAGTAGTTGATGCCACTTCTGCATCAGTAGTTGGAGTGACGAATTTGCAGACTGCTCAACAAAATCAGTTCAGCCAAAACAGCGGCAGCAGCGAGCCTCAGGAAGCAGGAGCCGGGTCGGGTGTCATCTATAAAAAAGAAGGTGATTCTGCTTACATCGTTACCAATAACCATGTTGTTGAAGGTGCTGAGCAAGTTAAAGTAACGCTGTCTGATGGAACAGAAATCGATGCTGAAGTCCTTGGGACGGATGTCTGGACAGATCTAGCAGTTTTGAAAACCTCTTCGGCTGAAATCAAGGATGTAGCTGAATTCGGAGATTCTTCTGTCTTGAAAGCGGGAGAACCGGTCATTGCTATTGGTAACCCGCTTGGCCTTCAATTTTCAGGGTCCGTAACAACTGGCGTGATTTCAGGGACAGAACGTTCGATTCCGATTGATATCAATAAGGATGGAACAGAAGACTGGCAGGCTGAAGTGTTGCAGACTGATGCAGCGATCAACCCTGGCAACAGCGGAGGCGCATTGATTAACAGCCAAGGCCAATTAATCGGAATCAATTCGATGAAGATTGCACAGGATGCAGTTGAAGGAATCGGTTTGGCGATTCCAATCAATTCAGCTATTCCAATCATCGAAGATTTGGAAGTCAAAGGTGAAGTTGAAAGACCAGCACTTGGTGTATCCATTTTGGATCTGCAAAACGTACCGGCACCAATTCGCCAAAATGAATTGAATTTACCGGCTGAACTGGAAAAAGGTGTCGTAGTTGAATCTGTTGCCAAAGATTCAGGTGCAGAAGCTGCCGGCCTGCAGCAAAGTGATGTCATTGTCGAAATGGGCGGAGATGAAATCAACTCGGTGCTTGAACTGCGCCAATACCTCTACACGAAAGCGGAAGTCGGCGATACATTGAATATTAAATTCTATCGCGGTGCCGAATTGATGGAAGCAGAAGTTCAATTAACAGAAGGTGTGTAAAAAAGTTGTAAGATAAAAAGCTCTCCCATTTCTGTGGGAGAGCTTTTTATATTTTGTAAAAGAAAGTTAATGTCTGAATATATGTCAGTCCATCAGTCCGAACAGATCGAAGCCGATGCCTATCGCCAAGATGATCAGCACAATCACCATAAAGACAATCAATCCGGTTTTAACTTTATTCAACTCTTTTACTTTCGGTTCTTCCAGTCCTTCTTTTTTTTCAGGAGGACGGTTTACACTGTCGGTAGTGTCTCTCATATAATCCTTGCGTTCTTGCGGTTCGTTATTATTTTTGTCGCTCACAAATACTACCTCCCCGTTCTGTACGTTTCTATTTCTATACCCTCAGAAGAAGGATTTTAATCAACATACTTCTCTTCCTGTTCCAGTTCCCGGCGGGTTAAGGCTTTTGCCAGTTCTCTGCCAAAGAGTTCTGAAGAATGAGGATCGCGACCTGTAAGGATGCGTTCGTTTGCCCAGACCGCATATTGATCCTGATCTTCGGCTTTTGAGTAATTTGCAATTCTGCTTAGTTCGTCTTCGAGACTGAATGGAAGCAGGCCGCGTACTTCTTCCGGCTCTTTGTCGTTTGGATAACCCGTAACATCCAAACCTTCCAACAGCGGGCGGCCATCTTTCGTTTTTGTATAAATTAATGGAGCAGGGCCGTGGCAGACGGCAGAAACAATTCCGCCAAGTTCATATACAATATTGATCATATTATGAAGTTCTTCACTATGTGCAAGGTCAAACATTGCACCATGGCCACCGACAATGAAAATAGCGTCATAGTCGCTCGCCTTAACGTCCACAATAGGTGTCGTTTTATCAGCAAGTCCTGATTCATATAATTTCTTGTATTTCCCTTCCGGATCATAGTCTTCTGACAGGCTTAAGGGATCTACAACCGGTTTGCCTCCAAGCAAAGTTGCAATCCCGACTGTATGGCCTTCCTTTTCCAATTCTATAGCCGGGGCAAATAATTCTTCCGCCCACCATCCTGTAACGTAATTGTTTTCTTCATCTGTGTATCCTCCTGATAAGACAGCTAAAACTTTTCCCATGCTTTTTCCTCCTCAACATTATAAGTTCTCTATTTCTTCATTTACCCTTCACTGCAATACTGAAACACTGAAGCAAGGAGAACCACTTATGTAAATGGGATCAGGGAGCGAGAAGGGAAATCTTATATACAACACTTTTGTATTTTAATATCAAATAACTATGTTTTGTTCAATCTTATCGGGGTATTCAAACAATGTATGTAAAATTTTTGAAGGAGGAGGCCGTGATGACTGACAAGCAGAATGAGCGTAATCTCGATCCCGAGAGGATGGAACAGCAAGAAGAAAACGGAGCATCAGGAAGTAAGGATTTTAACGCAGGAGGAAACCCCTCAGATTACGACGGCGGACACCCGGAAGACAGTCAGCCGGACAGCGATGGCCGCATAAAGAATGGTGAAGAATATGCAAGACGCCAGCATGGCAAGGATGAAATTGAAGAAAAATCTTTTAATGCCGGCGGAAACGCCTCGGATTACGATGGCGGACATCCAAAAGACAGCTCCAATGAGAGTGAAGGAAAGGTTGATTCCGACAATAAAAACTGATGGGAGAGTGCTAATATGTTTTTACACAAAAAAGAACTGCAGTACAACGCTAAGCCGGATGCTCCAGATCCGGTATACGCAAAAAAACTCCAGGAAGTATTAGGTGGACAATATGGTGAAATGTCAATTTTCCTGCAGTATTTATTCCAAGGATGGAACACAAGAGGCAATGAAAAATATAAAGACCTTCTGCTCGATATTGGCACGGAAGAAATCGGACACGTAGAAATGCTTGCTACTATGATTGCACGCCTGCTCGAAGGTGCACCAGTGTATGAGCAGGAAAAAGCCGCAAGTGACCCGGTTATCGGAGCAGTTCTGGGAGGCATGAATCCACAGCACGCAATTGTTACCGGTCTTGGAGCGGCGGCTAAAGACAGCATGGGTTTTCCTTGGAACGGCAATTATATTATTGCGAGCGGAAACTTACTTGCAGACTTTCGGGCAAATTTGAATGCTGAATCTCAAGGGCGTTTGCAAGTGGCCCGCCTATATAGCCTGACGGATGACAAGGGTGTCAAAGATATGCTGTCCTTCCTGATTGCCCGTGATACTATGCATCAGAATCAGTGGATTGCTTCCATCAGAGATTTGGAATCCAAAGAAGGGGTAATCGTTCCTTCGACCGTGCCGCCTGAATGGGAAGCTACAGAATTTTCGCATACTCTTTACAATAATTCTGAAGGCGAAGAAAGTTCGCAATTGCCATGGGTGGGGGAAACAGCGCCGGATGGCCACCAATTCAAGTATGAACAGCCGAAAGCGTTTGGTGAACGGCCAGTATTAAAACCGGCACCGCCTCAAGCTCATGATTCGTTGCCGGGTGAAGATATGAAATAAATGACGGAGCCTCTTTTACGGAAGAGGCTTCTTTTAATGGAGGTTGAAAAGGGAGGCAAGCAGAATGTGGATGATGAGTCAGAATTGGCGGGATCTTTTGTTTCTCCATTGGCCGGTAGATCCTGCAGATATTCGAAAATATATTCCAGAGGAACTGGAATTGGATCTTTACGATAAGCGGGCCTGGATTGGTATTGTTCTTTTTAAAGCGAGAGGCACCAGACCCAGGTTTATGCTGCCGTTACCTGGAGCTGCAAACTTCCTTGAAGTGAATGTCAGAACCTATGTCAGATATAAAAACCGGAGCGGCGTCTATTTTTTCAGTTTGGATGCGAACAGTAAATTGGCAGTGAAAATTGCTTCAGTTGGAGGCTTTCTGCCCTATCGAAGGGCGAGGATGTCATTTGATAAGGATGAGGGGAAAATCCTTTTTAGAAGTGAAACCATGAAAAAAGAAGGACCTCAGGAAAAGATCGCTTTGGAGTATCGTATTTTGCCGCAGCCAGCTGTGTCGACTGAACTGGAAAAATGGCTTACTGAACGTTATTGTCTATGGACAAAACCGGGGCACCAATTACTGCGGCTCGATATAGTTCACAAGCCATGGAAGCTTAAATATGTTCAAGGGGAAATTTTGGGAAACACGATGGCACCTTATCTCGGCAAAAACTTTAAAAATGAAAAGCCGATGGCACATTATGCTGATGTAAAAAAAGTACGTTTTTTCCCACCAGTAGTTGAAACGTAAAAACCCCTGAAACTATAAAGTTTCAGGGGTTTTACGGGTACCGTTGCTTTTCGTTGTGTCCAGACTCCGGCGGCCAAGTCTTGACCGACGCCTGCGAGGTCAAGGCTTTGCGACGAAGCTAGCGCAGCGATGCAGGAGCACAGAGCTAAACGGGTGCCGTCGCTTTTCGATATCATGATTGCCTTGGTTCATCATGCTCGGTAGTATGGGAAGTTTCTTTATGTCCCCATACACGTTTTGTCAGGTAAATATGGAAAAACCATTCTCCAGCTGCAACAACAATAGCAGAATAGAGGGCGGCCATAACCAGGGAAAAGTCGGGATTTTGAATCAGCCACATACCCAATAACCATACTGCCAGGAAGACTACGACAAAATCCCCTCCGGTCGCAACCTTATTGGATGTTTTCGGGTAAATGGTGAGATCTCCGACAAATCCAACTACTGTAATAATAAGGCTCAAGATAAAAATCTCAAAGAGTTCAACTCCATATGCAAGTCCAAGAATGACAAAGAGGACTGAAAAAATCATAGCAAACTTAATGAGCAAAGCCTCGATGTATTTCAACTCAATCACCTCCTGGAATACAATTATCATTACTCGCTGTATACCCGGTTTTTTCGTTAAAAATCGTTTATATCAAAAATTAGCACAAAACCCTCGAATGAGGGTTTTGTGTATTACGAACTGATAAAGTCTCCGCCGTTTACATGGATGGTTTCTCCTGTAACGTAACTCGAATCTTTAGCTGCCAGATAAACATAAGCCGGTGCCAGCTCAGCAGGCTGCCCGCGGCGTTCCATCGGTGTATCCCCGCCATGCTCGCCGACTTTTTCAGCATCGAAAGTTGCAGGGATAAGCGGTGTCCAAATTGGTCCCGGCGCTACTGAATTGACGCGGATGCCAGAGTCGATGAGATTTGAAGCCAACGATCGTGTAAATGCTGTTATTGCGCCTTTTGTAGCTGAATAGTCAATAAGCGAAGGTGAACCTCTGTATGCTGTGACAGAAGAGGTGTTTATGATTGAATCACCTTTTTGCAAATGTGGTATTGCAGCTTGTGTCAAATAGAACATCGAAAAGATATTCGTTTCAAAAGTTTCACGTAATTGATCCTGTGAAATGTTCAAGAAATCATCCTGTGGAAATTGCTTGCCGGCATTGTTTACGAGTATATTAAGCTCGCCGAACTCTCCAATGACATCAACGATCAGCTGATTGCAATTTTCGACTTGGCTGATGTCGGTAGCGAATTTTATGCATTTGCCGCCGTACGACTCGACAGCTTTTACTGTTTCTTCAGCGTCATCATGTTCGTCAAGATATGCAATCGCAACATTTGCACCTTCCTTAGCGAAAGCGACAGCAACTGCCCGTCCAATGCCGCTGTCACCGCCTGTAACCAAGGCTGTCTTGCCTTTCAATTTATCGGCGCCTTTATAATCTTTGTCGTCGTAAATCGGTTCGGGATCCATTTTTTCTTCCAATCCCGGTTGCCGTCCCTGTTCCTGCGGGTCGATTGCTTCGTCAATTTTTTCATACTTATCCTTAGCCATTTTATCTCCTCCTTAAAAGTTGATTCCATGACTTTCCTATTCCCGATAGTCCTCCAGCTAAACGCTTTGGAGCTTTTCAACGTCAGTCTGCTCTTTTTCTGAATATCCAAAAGGCTGCAAAGAAAAGCGAAAGAATACTTACTATCAATGAAGGGACGAAAAACGGAGGACGGTAAGTAAATACAATACGGTTTTCGCCTGCTTCAATCGGTACGCCGACAAAAGCGTAATTGGCTTTCAACACTTCTGTGTCGACACCATTCACTTCTGCGCTCCAACCAATTTCATAAGGAATGACGGCGGATAAATAACCGTCATCTGCACTGTTATCATATAAAATTTCAACCCGGCTTCCATCTATATTCAGTTCTTTCACGCCGGTTGGTTCAGCCGCTTCTCTTTCCAATGCTTCATAATCCTCTGCGAACAATTGGATTTCAGTTAAAAAATATCGTCCGTTTGGTACTCGGATACGGACACGTTCCTGAGAAGGGACTCGGATGGTCAAATCATCCACATAGGTTTTATAAACGGATTGATTTGATTTGCGGGAAGTGACATAGTCATTGACTGTGAGATTAAAACCTTCATCCTCGGCAGTGTTTACGAGATTGAAAGAAACATAGAGGTCTCCTGAACTTTCAGCAGGGTCTTCCCAGACCAGATCAATGCCGCCTGTTTCACCGGTCACTTCCAGAATGCCATCGTCATAACTGGCCATTTTTTCTTCGATGGTGAAGTCCGAAGTGATATCCCCAGTTACCTGGATTGGACTTCCTTCTTCTTCGTTATTCAGGACTATGCCATTGAGCATCGCATGCTCACGGACCAGAGGCGGATGCATCGTCAGCTTTTCTTCGGAATAAACTTCTGTTGCACCTCTTGCAAAGGGCAACACGTTTTCATTTTCGTATACCTTGTAATTTTCTGAAGCGAGAATTTCATTGAAACCATAAGGGATATTGGTGTCTTCAGTGGGGCGGATGATGTATTTGCCGCGGATTAGGCTAAAGAGATTTGCACGATTGCCGAGCGTTGCATAGCGGCTGACACTTTCGCGACCCATATCGATTTCCATATCATAGAGATAAAAATACAAGAGGTTTTTATTTAAGATGCTCGAGTATGCACTCAACCCCTGGAAACCCTGCACAATCGGCGTGTTATTGCGAACGCCCTGCATCCACTCAATCCGATACATTTCATCGTCTTCACGGTCGTGGATCTGTTCGAGCAGGCCGCGGATTTCAGGATCGTCATAATCCTTGCCAGTAATCAATTCTTTGCTTACCTGCGCGACATTTCCCATCTCCAGAATTTTTTCGGACTGGTAAAAATTAACGAAGACAATCAGCCATACCAATAAAACTGTTCCAACCATTCTTATTGCACTGGGCTTCCTGAGATGGGCTGCTATCCAACCAGTGGCAATAGTCAATAGCAGACCGACGAGGACAAGGCCGGTTTCCAACCAATCGAATTCCAGAGCAGGGTCCAGTAATGCATAGATTAAATAGATGAGGCCAGTAAATCCCGCCGCCAGTAAAAAACTGCGTCGTGAAACTTTAGAAAGCATGCTTAGTCCGCTGGCGACTGCGCCGCCTGCTGTGAAAGAAATAAAGTATTCCCAACGGTATTGCGGGGCGGAAAACCCATTGAAGACACTGCTGACAAGTGGACTTAGATGCATCAGTATCCCGGCGATTCCGAGCAACGCAAAAAGGCGGAAGGTTTTATTGCGGTAAAAACGGAACATGAATAAAAACAATACAAATAATGCCGGCAAAATAATGTAACGGCTGGTATAAAGAATATTGTCAAAAGGATCAAAGATCGGGATTTCCTGTTGAAACGGTGGACGGTGATTATTTAAATACGCATAAACCGCAGGGATGAAAGCTACAGCACCAATACCGAAACCGATAATGCCGGTCCCCATGAATGTCAGCAATTTTTTCTTGCGTTTTTTTTCGGGATCCGTCAATGGGATTAACAGGCGGAACAGGATATAGATGGCCGCCAACAGGAAATTGATATAGGCAAAATAGAAATTATCGAAAAATGAGATGGAAACCGCTAAAAGAAACCATCCCGGCTTTTGTTCCCTGAATATTTTTTCGATGCCTAATACAAGTAAAGGGAGCCATAAAAACGCATCGGCAAAAAACTCCCAATACACGGTGTGCCGGAAAAACATCCCGGAAATACCGTAGACGGATGCGCCGATCAACGATGGCCAATAAGGAATTTTCATATACATAAAAACGCGGGACGTAATGAACAGCACGAGACTCATGCGGATTACACTGATAAAAACCGCTGCATTTGCCCAGAACAGGACGTCTGGCTGGACGATGCCAGCTATATCCAGCAGCCAGGCAAATGGGAGGGTCAATAGGAATACAATAGATGTAGAAAAATAATACGCCAATTCACTGAATGTACCAGCGCCTAATCCAAAATCGAAGGAATAGAAAAATTCTCCGCTTGTATATTGTTCATATAAAAGATGTTTGAAAGGCATCATCTGTGATAAGCCATCATTGATGCCAGCCATATACTGCCCCTGTGTCCATTGATAAAGAAAGACTCCGTGGGACAGGGCGGCAAGCGAAAAGCTCATTGCCAGCAGCATCAAGTAAGGATGTTTGTTTAACATGAATTCACCGACTTCTATCTTATTTCTGCCGTACAGGATCTTTCATGATTTTGCTGGAAACAATGAAAGTGATCGGCACTGTGAAAATAACTGCCGCAAAAGGTGCGATGTTGCTGTTTAGATTCAGATATTCAACAAATATGAAGATTAGAATTGTTGAAACGGTCATATTGACCACTTGTGTCAAAGGGAAAAACAGGTATTTCTTTAAAGTTGGTTTTACTCTATACGTTACGTAAGTGTTCAAGAAAAAAGAAACGTTCAAGCTGATAAGGAAACCGGTTATATGGGCAAGCATATAAGGGAATGAAAAAAGGTTATGAAGAATCAGGTAGATGGAATAATAACTTAAGGTATTAATGACACCGACAAACAGGAAGCGGGTAAATTCAGTGTTCAACGATTTAAGACTCATGATACTCATCCACATTACTGATATCCACAAGGAAATTCGGTCGCCGCTTCGTTTCATTATAAATCCGCCCGATATACTCCCCGATTACACCAAGGCTGATCAACTGGATTCCGCCCAGCACCAGTATGGCAGTGATGGTTGTGAAGTAGCCGGGTGCCGTAACCCCTCTTTGGGCAATACCGTAAAAAGTGTAGGCGATATAAATGAGGGAAAGAAACAGGACGATAAAGCCTGTGTAAAAACAAATACGCAGGGGTTTTGTATTAAAGGAAATGATGCCGTCAATACCATAATTGATCAGGCTGCCGAATGACCATTTGGAACTGCCGCCTTCACGGAGAACGTTCTCGTAGCAGATTGTTTTTTTGCTGAGGCCGATCCATGAGAAGAGGCCCTTAGAGAAACGGTTATTCTCGCTTAAGAGCAGCAGGGAATCGATTGCCTTCCTGCTCATCAGCCTGAAATCTCCTTCGCCGTCCGCGAGGTCGACATCGGTAATGGAATTGATTAATTTATAATAAAAGCTGGATAAAAGTGTCCGGACTTTCGGGTCTCCTGTCCGTGTCCGTTTCGCGACTACCTGATGGAATCCTTCTTCAAATCCTTTAATCATTTCTGAAATGAGCGTCGGCGGATGCTGCATATCGCTGTCCATGAGAATTGCTGCATCTCCTTTGACTCGTTTGAGGCCTGCAAGAATGGCGGCCTCCTTGCCAAAGTTCCTGGTGAAAGAAATATACTTCACACTGTTCTGCTGTTCAGCGAGTTTGAGTATTTCTTTTAAAGTTCCGTCCCTGCTGCCATCATTGACAAACAATATTTCATATCTATAAGGAAGAACATTAAATTCGTGAACTAGTTTTTCATAGATGGGAGAGATGTTTTCTTCTTCGTTGTAGGCTGGAACTATAATTGAAATCAACTTCATGTCTGAACTCTCCTCTTCAAGATTTTTAAATTTTTATCTCCTTGCGGTATATACCCGGATTGAATGAAAAGTATGTACAATGACGCTTTAAATTTTGCAGTTACCCATCTTTGGAACTATGAAATGTGAAACCTTTTTAAAAGCCAGACGTATAACTTAAATACAGCGGAACGAATAAAGTTAATTCTTTATTTATCTGAAAATTCCGCTTAAACTGATTGACACATAATTTGGAAGATGCTAGGTTTAAGCTTGGAGAGAGTATGCGCTGGATAAGCCGCTCGAACCTTAGAATTGAAATTTTCCGCAACTATCAATAGTATTAACAATAGAATACATAAAGATGAATGGAGAGTGTTAACAGTGGCTATCAATTTAGTAAAAGGTCAAAAGATCGATTTAACAAAAGGACGTTCATCTCTTTCAAGCATTATGGTCGGACTTGGATGGGATCCTGTAGAAACAAAAAAGAGCGGTGGATTCCTGAGTTCACTTCTTGGGGGAGGCGGAGGCGGTTCAGATATCGACTGTGACGCTTCAGTCATCATGCTTGATGAAAACGGCAAATTGAAAGGCAAAGAAAACCTGATCTATTTCGGAAACAAGCAAAGCCGTGACGGCAGTGTTGTCCATTCAGGCGATAATCTTACGGGTGAAGGCGAAGGCGATGATGAAACGATTAACATCGATCTTAAGCGCATCTCCCCATCAATCCATCGTTTGATCTTCGTAGTGAATATTTATAATGCGAAACAGAAAAAACAGGACTTCGGCATGATTGAAAACGCCTTTATCCGTCTGGTCGACAACCAGACTAGAGAAGAACTGATCCACTATAACCTGACAGAGAACTACTCCGGGAAAACTTCCTTGATTCCAGGCGAATTATATCGTCAGGGCAGCGAATGGAAATTCTCGGCAGTGGGTGAGGGAACTACAGATTCAGATATTGGCTCAATCGCCAATAAATATGCATAAGGAGTGATTTGGAATGGCCATTAATTTATCAAAAGGACAGAAAGTCGATTTGACTAAAAGTAATCCAGGCTTATCAAAAGTAGTGGTAGGACTTGGCTGGGATACAAATAAGTATGACGGCGGAAAAGACTTTGACCTCGATTCTTCAGTTTTCCTGTTGAATTCAGAAAGTAAGGCTTCATCAGAAGCAGATTTTGTTTTTTATAATAATACCAAAGGTGCCGGCGGTGCTGTCGAGCATACCGGCGATAACCGTACAGGAGAAGGGGAAGGCGATGATGAGCAAGTGAAAGTCGATCTTTCAGCTGTTCCTTCTTCAATTGAAAAAGTTACTTTCGCTATTACTATTCATGATGGGGAAGCAAGAGGCCAGAATTTTGGGCAGGTCAGCAATTCGTATGTTCGAATTCTTAATGAAGACACAAATGAAGAACTGATCCGCTATGATTTGGGAGAAGATTTCTCTATCGAAACTGCTATCGTTGTAGGTGAATTATATCGCCATGGCGGAGAGTGGAAGTTCAATGCAATCGGAAGCGGCTATCAAGGCGGTCTTGGTTCGCTGGTTAAGGACTTTGGCCTCGACAGCTGATCTGGCAAGTTGAAAAAGCAAGGGGCTGGGCTCCTTGCTTTTTTCTCAATTCAGAAAAAAGTATGAATTAAATAAGTTGAACTAATGAAACAACATTTATATACCGCTTCGGCGCTTAGGACAGTGCGAAGATTATGCTCCTGCGCATTGCTCGTCGCAAAGGAGGCGCCGCAAGTTCATGGCGCACCTTAGCTCACGCAATAAGCCGAGAAGAGCACTCGTCTTCTGCTCCGTCGGCATTCGCCTGCTCCATAGGCGCGCCGGCGCTAGAAGAATCTCTAGAGATATGGAGCAAAACAGCGAAGAGTCGGCCGAAGCTTGCAAGGACGACTCTTTGCGACGAAGCTAGCGCAGCGATGCAACGCTCCACCATGTCTCGAAGCTAGCGCAGCGATGCAGAGACAGGAGCATGGGGTTAAGTTAGTGCAGGACCAGCATGTTGAAATTAAAATCACGTGCTCCTACAGTGCTTTGCACTTCGTCGCAAAGACTTGACCTCGCAAGCTTCGTTCAAGTCTTCGCCGCTGTTTTGCGGAATATCGGTTATTAAGATTTATTGCTTTAATTTAATTGTGCCGGGAGGATTTCATAATGAGACATTTCAATGCATTGGATGATTCTGAGTTAAAGACATTTTTTAAATACCCCCCGGCAGAATTTAATCGAGATACGGATCGGGAAAAACTTGGACTGGCGTTGGGAGCAGCGCTTTATACACCTGGTTCAAGACCTGATTTCGCAGCTAAGATTATAGCCGGAAGTTATCGGCGGGACACATTTTCAGGCTTGGCAACACTGATGATCTGCCTGGAAGATGCAGTGGCAGATACTGAATTGGAATCAGCTGAAGCGAATGTTGTCTCACAACTGAAAGTACTTGAGCGCGCTTCCCAATCACATATTACGGAAAGCCCATTGCTGTTTTTGCGTATCCGCAATTCTGGTCAATTGGATAAATTAACAAAACTGGCGGGCAGTTCACTGAGCATGCTGACTGGAATAGTGCTTCCTAAAGTCCAGGCAGATGATTTGGAACCTTTTTTCGGGGCTCTTGACCGTGCAAGCGAAAGTGCCGGCAGAAAATTATATGCATTGCCGCTGCTCGAAACAGAAGAAGTGTTATTCGCAGAAACACGGGAACAGGCGCTAATGGAGATTTATAGCAAACTGCGGCAGGAAAAGGACCGGATCTTGACAATACGAGTGGGTGCCACAGATTTTTCCAGCCTTTATGGTCTTCGGCGTCCAGTGGAACGGACAATTTACGATGTTCACCTGATCCGTGATTGTCTGATTTCGATACTCAATAAATTCACAAAAGCCGGCGATGGTTTTATTGTATCCGGACCGGTCTATGAATATTTCACAGCAGAGACAGATGCATGGCTGTCCTCAAAACCGGAGAAGACGCTATGGGAAGAAGTGCAACTGGACGTCCTGAACGGTTTCAAAGGGAAAACGTGCATCCATCCTTCACAAATTGCAATCGTAAACGCAGGACATATTATTACGCATGAAACGTATGAAGATGCAATGCTCATTTTGGCGAAAAGCGATACGTTCAATGGAATTCTGCAAAGTCCACAGCGCAATAAAATGAATGAAGTAAAACCGCACCTGAGCTGGGCTAAGAAAATTGCTGCTCAAGCGGAAATATATGGGGTGCTGAATGAATACTACAAACCAATCGACGTCCTCAATCATATACGGGCAAAACAACTTGCGAACCAGGTATAAATACTGGGGGAAAATGGATATAGAGGTTTCGGTAACAGATAGTTATGGGGATTTGCCAATGGAATCCTTGTTTTCCATGGCGCTTCGGGTCAATAAAAAGCGGCAATTTCTATTTGTCAGCAAATTGATTGCCAAGCATTTAGCCGTTCATCCAGCCATAGCGCTGGGAACCGGAAGTTTGCTTGCTTCATTGTTAATGGAAAAGTCAGGCTTGCAGCCAATTCCGCAGGCTAAACAAATCGTTGAAATGATTGAGTCAGGAAAAGCCTGTCTCAAAACAAGCCATGAATCGCTTGCTTACAGAACGGTATTGCCTGAAAAAACGGTTTTTATCGGAATGGCTGAAACAGCCACCGGTCTCGGCCATGCGGTTTTTCATCATTTCGATGAGGCAGCCTATATCCACACGACCCGGGAAGAGATAATTGGGATTTCACCCGCGTTCGTATTTGAAGAAGAGCATTCACACGCTACGTCGCATAAAGTATACGCGCCAGCAGGAATGCTGGAAGATGCAGAAACGATTGTCCTGATTGATGACGAAATTTCAACAGGAAATACCTTATTGAATTTGATCACTGCCTTGGATTCCCAATTTCCAGGAAAAAATTACATATCCCTCTCCATCCTGGATTGGCGCAGCGATGGCCAAAAGCAAAAACTTGAGAAAATGGCTTCAGCAAGTAATTTGACTATCGATGTTTTGGCATTGCTTACAGGTGAATTCGATTTAAACCACAGTGAATCACCCGAAGAAGCTGAAGTGCCCGAGCTGGGGGGCTCTGGCAATCAAAGGCCAAACAGGTCAATGCAATTTCAGGCAATTGAGCTGCACTCGGCTACAGGACAATATTATCTGCCATTTACTGGCCGATTTGGATTATCAAGCAGCAGCCATTTGGAAATCGGGAAATGGGCTGAAAAAATGGTGGAGGGAGTGCCTTCCAGCGAGAAACCGCTGGTGATCGGGATAGGGGAAAATATGTATTTGCCCCTCCGTTTCGCTTTGGCACTTGGTGGGGACGCTTTGGTGCAGACCACCACAAGAAGCCCCATTTTTGCTGCGGAAGAAAAAGGTTATCCGATTAAGGAGAAAGTGCGCTTTAAGTTGCCGGATGCTGAGGATGTCAATCAATTCCTATATAATATAAGCAGAGCTGATATTGACAGAATCTATCTTTTAGCGGAGTCGGTCGTAGACGAAGCGAGCTGGCAGCCCCTGATTTCATATCTAGAAAAAAAAGCTCCTGTTGAGTGGCTTGCGCTTGCAGATAAAAAATAAAAGAGGTGGCCTGATGATTACTGCTGGTTTAGTGAAAACAAGCTATCCCGAAAATGATATTACATTTCTATTAAAAGATGTGACAGATGAATTTGAAGAAAGTTCTTTGGAAGAACGTGAAAAAGCGGTACAGACAGGGGGCCATTACGCTGAGCGGCTGCCGGTCGAGTACCGGCCATCCGAGGAATACACGGAACTATATCATCAATCGGTCGAGCAGACGAAGAAACAATTGAGTCATCTTGTCGGCGTTGTAGCGAGAAGGATTCAATTGAATGCCGGAACAGAAGATATCGTACTGGTTTCTCTTGCGCGTGCCGGCAGTCCCATCGGCATATTGATCAAACGCTATGCGGAACAAATGATGGGTATGAGCTGGCCGCATTACAGCGTCTCGATTCTGCGCGATAAAGGGTTAGATGAAAAAGCGATTAGTACGATTCTGAAAGCGCATCCCGGCAGCCGGGTTCAATTTGTTGACGGCTGGACAGGAAAAGGCGCAATCCAGAAGGAATTGACGAAATCGCTCCAGTCGTTCAACCGCGAATATGGCACTGACCTGAAAGATGATATGGCTGTTCTCGCCGATCCTGGAGCTTGTGCCGTACTGTTTGGTACAAGAGAAGATTTCTTGATTCCGAGCGCATGCCTGAATTCCACAGTTTCGGGTCTTGTAAGCCGGACAATCCTGAACGACCGCTATATCGGACCCGAAGATTATCACGGCGCGAAATTTTATGGCGAATTAATGGAAGAAGATCTATCGAATGATTTCGTGGATCAGGTGACAAGCTGTTTTGCCGAAACCAGTAAAGCTTCTGAAGATGAAGCTTACAACACACCAATAACTGCCGACCGTACCTGGGAAGGTATGAAAGAAGTTGAAGAGATCGGACGCAGCATGTACAGCGAAACAGATTATCATTTGGTAAAGCCGGGTGTCGGTGAAACTACGCGTGTGCTGCTTCGCAGAAACCCGTGGAAAGTTCTGGTCAGAGATTTGGAGCATCCGGATGTAAAACACATCCTTATTCTTGCAGAAGAAAAGGATGTTCCGGTTGAAGAGGTACCGGATTTATTCTATCGGTCAATCGGACTGATCAAATCGGGGAAAGAAATATGACCGTATTATTTGCAAGCGACCTCGACCAGACACTTATTTATTCGCGGAGATCCATGGGCAATGAAGTAAAACCGGAAGAATTGATCGAAGTCGAACGCTTTGAAGGAAAGCCGCAATCATTTATGACTGAGCAAAGCCAGGCTGCATTATGGGAATTGGAAGCGAACACTGTTTTTGTTCCTGTAACCACCAGGACACGAGAGCAATATGAACGTGTGACTGGCATCTATGAAGGCAGCGAACCTCCGCAATTCGCCATCATTTCAAATGGCGCTGTCATTCTTGAAAACGGTGAACCCATTAAGGAATGGTCGACTGACATCAGGCAGCAATGCGTCCGCAGGAAGACGGTCATCGAAGAGATATTGCCGGTAATCCAACAGCATTTCAATGAAGAATGGGTGTTGCGGGTGAGACAGGCAGAAGACTGGTTTGTTTATCTGATTGTCGACAGAGCCCGTTTTCCTGAAGATAAACTTGCCTACTATACAGAGATTTTCCATAAAATCGGATGGGGAATGTCGCTGCAGGGAAGAAAGCTCTATTTGATGCCTGAAAGCATAACAAAAGCGGCTGCGATGGAGTATGTAAGAGATCGCATAAATGCAGATTACGTGATAGCCGCCGGAGATTCGCTTCTGGATTTGGACCTTTTGGAGAGCGCGGATACCGGCCTGTTGGCGGCTCACGGCGAAGCGGTCAAATCGGACGCCGATGTTTCGGAGCATATTATCGTAACAGAAGAACAAGGAATAAAAGCAGGCGAGGAAATATTGGCAAAAGTCGCGGATATTTCCCTGCAGAGCAAATAGCAAGGGGGGAAACCCATGGTTCAATTGCATCCGGTCCGTGTAAGAACATGGGATCCGGAGAAGGTTGGCGAATGGCTTAATAAGCCGGTCGTCAGTCACACAGAAACGAAAGTGGAAGAGGAAGACATCACGTATCCGCAGCTTCTCGGCGAATTTACCGGAATGCCGCTGGATGAAGATGATTATTTTGCTTCAATTTATGAAACGATGGAAGAAGCCGACGGACGGCTGATTCGCCTGTCGGGCAAGATGAACAAGCATATTGAGCAGGACCGATTGAAAGCGCTTCAGGATCTTTTTGAAATGAACCGGAAAGAAAATGGTTTATCTGCGAGCCGGATCGTTGCATTTCTTGATGGCAAAGGGTTATTACCACGCTTGAAAGATGCCGGCTTGAACCGTCGCATCCGTTTGGTCATGATAGATGTACTCAAAGCATTTCAGGAACAATCGGGCGGCAGCACGGTCCAGTCTTCTTTCAGAAGGGTGGCCACCGATCTGGTGAAGTGGACATTCAACCATATTGAGCCGGAGCTTGTAAAATTGAATCTCGAAAAAGGGCTTCCCGGTTTCCTGTGGTATGGCGATGCCACGGAAAGTGAAAAATGGTTTTTGAAGCTGGCTGCAGCGTATGGCTTCCATATCGTTGTCTATGATCCAACAGGCGAGAAATGGTTCGGGAAAATGGCTGGTGAAGAAAATCTCCATAGCCATAGTTTTCAGGTAAACTCCGAAGCTCCTCCGCCTTTTCCGGAAGAAAAGCCAAAGCGTGTGGGAACGGTGGCATACCGTGCGACACAGGAAGTGGATCGGCTATTGCATCACGACGATTCAGGACTCTACAAACCGTTCCAGTTTAAATCCTACGTCACACATTCGATCCGCTTAAAAACAACGATCGATGAAGCTTTTATGCTGGCGAAAGAACGCGCCATGGTTCGGCCGTCTTTTTCAGTGGAACGCGGTATTGTCCACATTCCAGTCGTGTTCGCGAAAGTCATGGGCATTGAGAAGGACCGGAAACGCTTCTGGGACAATATCCACAAATTGACGGAACGCGAAGACACGAAATTAGTTCGAAGCTTCCCGTTTATCGAAGAGCGCAAAGGCAATCAGCAATTTCATTACCGCGCGGCGCTGGACAAAAACGGCAAATTGGACCCCGAAAAAATGAAGAAAGCTAATTGGTGGCGCTATACCAAGCTGCCGGACGGAGTTCAGACAGCGATTGGCGCCGCTATTGCGCGACACGTTGAGAAACCGATTTTATTGCCGCAGAATGGCGAGTCGTTTGAAGATCTTCAACTGTACGCTTTCTCCCAGTCCATGACACTTCCGGATTCGGTCATCCAATTGATCCAATTATTTGATTATCCGCAGTTTGTGCCGACTTTATTGTTCTATAATGAAGAGAAGGATGGTGAACTGAGCCGGGCTGATGCAAATGCCATAGCGCTGACCCATAGCTTCGGCCTCGATAATATCATTATCAATCCGCAGGGACATCAGGATATCGAGCGTTGGGTGGATACAGAATCGTTTGATGTGCATTGGCTCGATGAGCGCAGTTTCAACGAACCGTTCCAGGAACCTTCAGCAGTCAGGAAATTCCTCGGAAGGTTCTTATAATAACAAAGGAGGGGTTAATGATGAATACAATACCAGACCAGATTGAACAACAGGAACTCGTCATGAAAGATGAAAATCAATTGAAAGTACAGTTGAAAAAAGATCCGGAAGTACTGCAATTGGCTTCAAAAATCGATCCGAAAAACCAGATTGCATTATTGGAATTCGGACGCGAACCTGCAAATGAAATATCAGCCTTTACCGGAAAAGTCCTTAATTCTGTTCAAGCCAACAGCATGGAGGAATCCAGTGAGCTGTTGAAACAACTGGGCAGAATTATGGATAAATTCGATAAAAAGGATTTTGTTGAGAAGAAAGGTTTCTTGAACAAAATCTTCAATAAAGGCAATAAAATGATTGAACAGCTTTTTAATAAGTACCAGACGATGGGTACTGAAATTGACAAAGTGTACGTGGAAATCACTAAATACGAATCTGAGATGAAAAAGTCGACGACGACATTGGAGAACCTCTACGATCAGAATTTCCAGTATTTCATGGAACTGGAGAAATACATCGCAGCGGGTGACATTAAAGTCGAAGAACTGAAAGCAAAAGAACCGGAAGTCCGCAAGAAGGCGGAAAGCGGTGACCAAATGGCTTTGATGGAATTGAATTCATTGCAGAATGCCATCGAACTTTTGGAACAGCGTGTCTACGATTTGGAAATGGCAAAGCAGGTTTCCTATCAGGCGGCTCCGCAAATCCGCATGCTGCAGCGCGGCAACACGAAGCTGATCGGGAAAATCAATTCGGCTTTCGTAACGACAATTCCGATTTTCAAAACGGGGCTGATCAACGCAATCGCAGCAAAACGCCAGAATTTGGTTGCTGAATCGATGAGCGAGCTGGATCGCCGCACAAACGAAATGCTGTTGAACAATGCAAATGATATTTCACGGCAATCGGTTGATATTGCGCGGATGTCCGGCCAGCCAAGCATCAAGATTGAAACGATCGAGCAGACATGGGAGACTATTATGCAAGGCATGAATGATACGCGTGCCATTGAAGATGAAAACCGCAAGATGCGAGAAGAAGGACGCCTGCGTATCGAAGAATTGCAGAAGAAATACGAAGATACACAAAGAAAGTAAGAAAAGCGGAAGCGCCCGTTCAGCTCCGACAGGTATAAGACGGAACAGCGGAGCGGTGTTCTTTGCCGCATAGCTGGTCTGGCTTATGTCCCGAGGGGCTGGGCGCTGGAGTCTGGACAAGGAAACGCTTCTTTCGAAGCCATCTCAAGCTAAAGAGTTGTGCTTTCTTATAAAATAACTTTATCGGAGGAGATTATTAATGTCATCAATCAACCTGTCAAAAGGCCAAAAAATCGACTTAACAAAAACAAATCCGGGACTTACAAAAGTAACAGTCGGCCTCGGCTGGGATACGAATAAATACAGCGGCGGCGGAGATTTCGACCTTGACGCTTCCATCTTTCTTGTAGGTGAAAACGGCAAATCCCGCGGACCGGAAGATTTCGTTTTCTATAACAACCTGGTTGGAGGAAACGGTTCTGTTACTCATACAGGAGATAATCTGACGGGCGAAGGCGAAGGGGACGATGAGCAAGTGATCGTCGATTTGCCGAATGTGCCTGCTGAAATCCATAAAGTTGTTTTCACAGTTACAATCCATGAAGCGGACAGCCGCGGTCAGAACTTCGGCCAGGTGTCCAATGCTTTCATCCGAGTTATGAACGAAAGCAATAACGAAGAAATTCTGCGTTATGACCTTGGCGAAGATTTTTCCATCGAAACAGCGCTTGTGGTTGGTGAATTATACCGCCACGGCGGCGAATGGAAGTTCAATGCAATCGGCAGCGGTTACCAGGGTGGCCTTGCTGCGCTGGTCAATGATTTCGGTTTAGCGTAAACAGAATCAGGTCGTTCCTCTTTTGGGGAACGGCTTTTTTATGATTAAAAATATAAAAATTTTCAAAGCAATAAGGGCACGGCTTCGAGAGGAATGAAAACGCTTCCTTATGTGTCTGAATAATAAGATTTTATTGACAATAGTTTTTTGTCTGTATATGATGGATTAAATTCCAATAGAGACAATTATTTAGACGGAGATAAGTTTTGGGTATAGAAATCTGAAGAGAGCTGATGGATGGTGAAAATCAGCGTTTTCTTCCCGAATCAGCACTCCTGAATAGATGGGCCGAATCACAGTAGGTCTTTCCGTTTCGTGCGCGTTAAGCATTTGGACCAATGAGGCTGTATAACTGCAGCGAAATAGGGTGGTACCGCGAATAAAGGCTTTTCGCCCCTTGCATCTTTATGTGAGGAGTGAAGGGTCTTTTTTTCGTTCATTTTAAAGATTGCAGTGCAAAATGCAAAAGAAAGAGGGAGATTTTATGTTAACCGATCAGCATATTTTAAGGATACCGGGGCCGAGCCCGATTCCGCCAAGTGTAAGCAGGGCTATGGCGCAGCCGATGATTGGCCATAGGGGACAGAGCACGTCAGAGATGCTGGATGATATCCGGCCGAAACTGAAACGCGTTTTTGGCACGGCACAGGAAGTCCTGATTTTAACGGCAAGTGGCACAGCGGGACTGGAGGCGGCCGTGGTCAATGCGGTAGCACCGGAAGATGAAGTACTCGTTATTGTAAGCGGTGCGTTTGGGGAACGGTTCGCAGATATCTGCCGGACCTATAATATTCAAACACATATTGTCGAAACAGAATGGGGAGAAGCGGCAACTGTTTCTGATATCACCGGGGCGCTTGAAGCTTATCCAAATATTAAAGCGGTCTTCATGACTTATTGTGAAACTTCCACGGGTGTACTGAACCCGGTAGAAAAATTGGCTGCTGAAATTAGGGGCAAATCGGAAGCAATGATTATTGTGGACGGTGTTTCCTGTGTAGGTGGTGTGGAAACGAAGATGGATGAGTGGGGACTTGATATTGTGGTGAGCGGCTCCCAAAAAGCTTTCATGCTTCCGGCAGGTCTTGCGTTTATCGGAGTAAGCGAACGTGCCTGGAATAAGATCGAAGCAAACCCTCAGCCCCGGTTCTACCTGGATTTGAAAAGGCACCGGGATAATCTTATAAAAGATACAACTCCCTTTACGCCTGCACTGTCCCTCTTATTCGGTTTGCAGAAAGCACTTGAGTTGATGGAAGAAGAAGGGCTTGGAACTGTTTATGCAAGACATGAACTGTTGATGAAGATGACGAGGTCGGCTTTCAAAGCACTCGGAATCCCGCTTCTGACAGTGGATGAAGATGCTTCTCCCACAGTAACGGCCGTTAAGCCGGCAGACTTTGAAGCTGAAGTTTTACGGAATGTGCTGAAAGAAGAGTTTGCCATGGAAGTGGCTGGCGGGCAGAAAGTTCTGGCGAATAAAATATTCCGCATCGGGCATATGGGCTATTGCTCGCCGGCAGATCTGCTGCAGACAATCGCGGCTATTGAAATCGGCATTGTTAAAGCAGGCAGAGAAATTGAACTGGGCAGCGGTGTCAGGGCAGCTCAACAGGAATATCTGAAAGGGGCGAATAGATGATGAAAGACTATAAAATTTTGGTGAGCGATCCCTTGAGTGAAGAAGGTATATTTCCTCTTCGCAATGCAGAAGGGTTAACAGTGGTTTTTGATACTGAACTGACTCCACAGCAACTGACAGAAAAAATTAGGGGTTTTGATGCATTGCTCGTACGCAGTAAAACCCAGGTGACGCGTGAGTTGATTGAAAAAGCGGACCGCCTGAAAATTATCGGACGCGCAGGAGTCGGAGTGGACAATATCGATTTGGAGGCGGCCACTGAAAAAGGGATTATTGTTGTAAACGCGCCAGATGGCAATACGAATTCTGCCGCGGAACATACCATTGCAATGCTGATGTCGATGGCCCGCAAGATTCCACAGGCTTTTACAGCACTTCGCAACCGGGAATGGGATCGGAAGTCGTTTGTGGGGGTTGAGTTGAAAGGAAAGACTTTAGGTGTCGTTGGATTGGGTCGCATCGGAGCGGAAGTAGCTGCCAGGGCAAAAGGCCAGCGGATGAAAATCATCGCTTATGATCCTTTTTTGACACAAGAGCGGGCTGATGAACTCGGCATCGATTTCGGAACGGTGGAAGAAGTTCTGAAAGCTTCGGATTTCATAACGGTGCATACCCCGTTATTGAAGGAAACACGCCATCTGATAAATACAGATGCTTTTAAATTAATGAAGCCGGGTGTGCAGATCATCAATTGTGCCAGAGGAGGCATCATTGATGAAAATGCCTTGTACGATGCCATTACATCCGGGAAGGTAGCAGGAGCGGCGCTGGATGTATTTGAACAGGAACCGATGGTGGATTTCCGGCTGCTTGACTTGCCGGAGGTCGTTGCGACCCCGCATCTCGGTGCCAGCACTTTTGAAGCTCAGGAAAATGTAGCAATTGATGTAAGCCTTGATGTGGTAAGTTATTTCAGTGCCGGAACAGTGAGGAATTCCGTAAATCTGCCATCTGTGCCGAGTGAGATTATGAAGAAAATCGAACCTTACTTTGATCTTTCGGAGCGGTTGGGCGTTTTTTTGACAGACCTTTCGGACAGCACTGCTACCGAAGTGAACATCAGTTATTCAGGTGAATTGGCTGATTTCGAAGTCGGTCCGCTTACACGCAATGTCCTGAAAGGGCTGCTTAAACGCCATTTGGGAAATCGGGTAAATGACGTCAATGCCATGTTTCTTGCACATCAGAAAGGCATTACGGTAAATGAAAGCAAATCTGCCTCTTCCAAAGGTTTTACCAATCTTATTTCTGTCGAAATCCTGACACAGGCAGGCAGACGGAAAACGGCAGGTACTTTATTGAACGGGCAAGGCCCACGTATCGTAAAAGTTGATGATTATATCGTAGATGTAGTTCCTGAAGGACATTTATTATTTATCCGCCATCACGATCGCCCTGGAGTCATCGGGCGCGTGGGGACGCTTCTTGGACAGGAAGGAGTCAATATAGCGACGATGCAGGTAGGGCGTTCGGCGGAAGGCGGAGATGCCATCATGATGCTGTCGATTGATAAGCCGGCTGAAGCCAAAAGTCTCCGCCAATTGGAGGAGTTGGCGGAGATTGATAAGGTGAAAGCGGTGGATTTATAGAAGCTGCTGGTTCCCTGATTTAAAGTCCTTCCAATAACGGTATCAATTCCTGCAGATGCCGAATTTCAAAATCGGGAGAAATGGAATCATGCGTATTTTTTTGCTCCCTGTTCACCCAAACTGACTTTATGCCGGCTCTATTGGCGCCGAGAATATCGGTCAGCAGGTTGTCGCCTATCATCAGCGCCTCTGACTTTTGAGAGGTGGTTTTGGATAGTGCATATTCGAAAATGGAAGCATCCGGCTTGCCCACGCCAAAGGCACCGGAAACAATAATGGCATCGAAATAAGGAGCGATTTCCGGTGACATTGTCAGTTTGGTCTGCTGCAGGCTTGGTGAGCCGTTTGTCAGCAGCACCAATTGATAGCGGTCTTTCAATTGATCAAGTACCTGGAAAGTTTCTTCGAATATAAAGGGGTTTTTCTGGCGCATTGCAGGGAAGTAATCACTGAGTTTCTCACCAAGTTCCGCATTTTCGACACCTGACTTTTTGAGGGCATTTGTCCAGGCTGAACGCCGGTAAGCAGGCATAAGCGTTTTCATGATTTGGAACTGTTCATTTTCATCATCGAATTCGCCCCATAATCCTTCGAAGGGGTTGATGCCGATGGATTTGGTGAACTCATGAACTTCCGTTTCAGCGTAGGCAGCCACAGCTTCAGAGCGGATTGATTGTTCCAGCTGGCTGGCGTCCACACCGCACTGGGATTCAGCGTATAAACAAGTTAAATGCAATGAGACCTCAACGCTTTTTTTATCCCATAACAAAGTGTCGTCCAAATCGAACATAATCGTTTTAATCATATAACTCAACTCCCCAAAGGCTTTTTTCAAGTGTACTGCACCTTCACCGGAAATCATAGAGTGGACACAATTGATTAGGCTGAAGTATTTGGAAGATGCTATTATGTTGGGAGAAGGAGTGAAGTTCATGAAAATTGCCATGGCCAATCGACCTTTAATCGAAGAAGCGGGTTATTTTATCCAAACTTGCTACGAAGAATTGGGGAAAAATGAATCAGACATACACAATCGGGTGAACAGTATTATAGAGGAAGTTGAAGAAACAGGCACCTACACACATACATTCGAGGAGCTGGAACACGGAGCCCGGATGGCATGGCGCAATAATAACCGCTGCATCGGCCGGCTGTTTTGGAATACACTTACTGTTTTTGACGCCAGGCATCTTGGGACGGCGGAAGACGCATTTGATGAGCTGGTGGACCATATTGAATTCGCTGCGAACGGCGGAAAAATTCGTCCTGCATTGACCGTATTCCCCGCACAACAGGGCGGTGCAGAAAAACTGCGCATCTGGAATCACCAGCTTTTGCGTTACGCCGGCTACGAAAAAGATGGTGCGATAGTCGGTGACTCTTCTTCTGTCGAGTTTACAAAGCAATGCATGGACCTGGGCTGGGAAGGGCAAGGGACTGCCTTTGATATTCTGCCCATCGTAATAGAAGAAGCAGGGAAAGGTGTGAAATATTTCGAACTTCCGGAGCAGGCAGTGATGGAAGTGGAAATTAAACACCCGGATTTTGATGGTTTTGCTGAACTCGGAGCCAAATGGTATGGAGTGCCGATCATCTCGGATATGAAGATGGAAATCGGTGGCATCCATTATACGATGGCCCCTTTCAATGGCTGGTATATGGGCACTGAAATCGGAGCGCGCAACCTTGCAGATGAAGAGCGGTATGATCTTCTGCCGGCAGTCGCTGAGAAGATGGGCTTGGATACGAAATCGAGTCGCTCTCTTTGGAAGGATAAAGCACTTGTCGAATTGAATATAGCAGTATTGGAATCCTTTGCGGAAGCCGGCGTTACAATCGTCGACCACCATACGGCAGCCAAACAGTTCAAAAGTTTTGAGAGGAAGGAAGAGGCAGCTGGGCGCAAGGTCACCGGAAATTGGGCATGGCTTATCCCACCGATGTCCCCGGCTACAACGCATATCTTCCATAAGCCTTATAAAAATGACATCGTCAAGCCGAACTTCTTTTATCAACAAGCACCTTATCATTCCTGAAAGGGGCATAACATATGAAAGAATTCAAAATCACTTATTTTTTCGATGAAGAACATTATATTCGCCGGTTTATTTTTGTGGAGTCACAGGAAGAGGCGGAAGCGCTTGTTCAAAGTGAGCGGGACCAGTATATTTCGTTCACCGACAGCAGAGGGATTTATCATGAATTGGACACGGGTAAAGTAAGGGTTACCCAGATTTCAGAATATCACCGTATAGATAAAACAAAATCTTGAAAAGTGCTGGTTTGATTTCCGGCGCTTTTTCTTTTTGCAGCTTTCCTGCTGTATAGCTCGAATATACAACGAGTTTTATTATATAATAGAAGGAGTGAACGTTCTTCACATTCAAAGTTGAAAGAAAGTGGGAAACAGTATGGGACGCAAGTGGAATAATATCAAAGAGAAAAAAGCATCAAAAGATGCCAATACAAGCCGCATCTATGCGAAATTCGGACGGGAAATCTATGTCGCTGCGAAACAGGGCGAGCCGGACCCAGAATCGAACCAGGCGCTGAAAGTCGTATTGGAGCGGGCGAAAACATATAGTGTGCCAAAAGCGATCATTGACCGGGCGATTGAAAAAGCCAAAGGCGGATCAGAAGAAAGTTATGACGAACTTCGTTATGAAGGATTCGGGCCGAATGGTTCAATGGTGATTGTCGATACGTTGACGAATAATGTTAACCGCACAGCATCGGATGTACGTGCAGCGTTCGGCAAAAACGGCGGTAACATGGGTGTCAGCGGATCTGTTGCTTATATGTTCGATCCGACGGCAGTTATCGGAATCGAAGGACAGAAGACAGCGGATGAAGTGCTTGAAATGATGATGGAAGCCGATATTGATGTACGCGATGTCATTGAAGAAGAAGACGCAGTCATCGTTTATGCAGAACCGGATCAGTTCCATTTGGTGCAGGAAGCTTTCAAGGAAGCAGGCATTACTGACTTCACTGTAGCGGAGCTGACGATGATGGCGCAAAATGATGTGGAATTGCCGGAAGATGCACAGGCGCAATTTGAAAAAATGATCGATGCCATCGAAGATTTGGAAGATGTCCAACAGGTTTATCACAATGTCGATTTAGGCTAATAAGTATAGGAAAAGCGCAAGCTCCTGTTAAGCTCTGACAGGCAAGAGACGTCCCAAGTGTAATTTGGGACATCTCTTTGCGACGAAGCTAGCGCAGCGATGCAGAGACAGGAGCAATACGGGCTTAGAGCGATCTGGCGAAGCGGCGTCTTTCAGCCGGATAGTCTCGAAAAGCGGAAGTACCTGTTCAGCTCTGACAGGTATAAGACGAACCAGCGTAGTGGCGTTCTTTGCCACGCAGCTGGTTTGACTTATATCCCGAAGAGCTAGGCACTGGAGATTAAACACAAAGTGGCTTACGACTCGAGGAGTTGGTCGTTGGAGTCTGGACAAGAGAAACAGCCCTTTTTAATCAGAGGGTTGTTTTTTCGTTTTTAAACGATTTCATTCAGACAACGCCGGCTGTTCCATTGAAGAAACGATTCCGATTATTTGATATACTGTCCCTATCAGATGAAACGGAGGCGTTACGATGAAAGATATCTGGGAAATAAAACATTCTTCACATCGTATTCGGATAGAAAGTACTTGGGACCAAAAGAAGTTGTGGGTGGACGGAGTTCTGCAGGATGATCAGCCCGGGTTTACGTTAAGTTCACGCTTATTTGGCAAACTGCGGGATGAAAACGGAGAATTTCAGGAAATAAAAGTTTCGTTGGGATTGAGCTGCTTTTACACAAAATGTCGAATTTTTATAGGTGACAGCCTCATCTATTCAACAGAAATCGCCTGGGAAGGTTGAGGATTTTGAATTTAAGAACTGAAAGGAGCGGTAAAGGTGAAAGTCATTGATATGCATTGCGATGCTTTGTTCAAAATGCAAGTGGCAAAAAGAGATTCCCTTTACCACAAGCCGCTACTGAATTTTACAGACGCAAAAGAGCTGGATACAAACTTTCAGCGATTGCAGGCAGGCGGCGTTAAAGTACAGTTTTTTGCAATTTTCCTTCATCCGGAACTGCCTTCAGATGAACAATGGCAACATGCCCTTGAGCAGGTTGACCTCTTTCATACAGAAATAATCGGCAAGAATCCGCAGATGCGCCATATTGCCAGCTGGCAGGATATCAACGAGCTTAAAGATGATGAAATCGGTGCTGTGCTGACGCTTGAAGGTGCAGAGCCTGTCGGCAATGACCTGGCCAAGCTGCGCCATCTTTTTCGCCTGGGCGTTCTATCTGTGGGGCTGACATGGAACTATGCCAATCTCTGTGCAGACGGAGCTGGTGAGCCAAGAGGTGCAGGGCTGACACTGTTTGGTAAAGATGTTGTACGGGCAAATAATGAAAACAGGATTTTTACAGATGTGTCCCATCTGTCGGAGAAGTCTTTTTGGGATGTTATGGAGTTGGCGGAGTTCCCCTTTGCGAGCCACTCGAATGCACGGGCATTATGCAATCATGCGCGGAACCTGACCGATGAACAGGCCCGTGCCATGTTCAGGGGGAGGGCAATGATCAATGTTGTCTTTTTTCCATCTTTCATCAACACAAACAGTGAGCGGGCCACAACTTCAGATTTAATCCGCCATATCGACCATTTCTGTTCAATGGGCGGAGTGGAGCATATCGGTTTCGGTTCGGATTTCGACGGCATCAAATTTTATACGGATAATTTGAAAAATGCAGGTGATTACCCGAAACTGATCAATGAATTGCAAAAGCATTATACTGAAACAGAAGTGGAAGGTTTTGCTTACCGGAACTTTTTAGCTCATTTACCGATTTGAATTGAACCATTGAACATAGAGAAGCGCTCTGCCGTAAGCATTTGCTTACGGCAGAGCGCTTCTCTTAATATTAATGAACTTTAGCCGGCTCATTTTTTCCATGTTTATGTCTGTGGATAATGGCGTTGATTTCAGCACCGATTACCAGGATAAGCCCTGTCAGGAAGAACCATAATATCAATATGATTAAACCGCCAAGACTGCCATAAGTTGCGCTGTAACTGCCGAAATTAGACACGTAGAATGAGAAGGCGAGAGATACAAGCTGCCATAGAACAGTAGCTATCAAAGCACCAATTATTACTTCTTTGAACGGGAAGTGTTTATTCGGTGCAATCTTGTACATAATCGCCAATACGATACTCATTACTGCAATGGAAATGACCCAACGGAGTACCTGGAATATAATCTCGGTCTGTGAAGGCAAGTTCATGAACGAACTGATCATATCAATGATTGTTCCGCCGAAAATAGGCAATACGAGTGCTATAATAACGGCAACCAGCATGAACAATGTCAGAAGGATTGCAATACCTTTCTGTGCAAAGAATGATCTTGTCTCTTCAACGTCGTATGCTTCATTTGTCGCTTTGATAAAAGCGCTGACTGCATTGGATGCGGACCATAATGTACCCAGGATACCGAAAGTCAAAAGACCGCCGGACGGTGTCGTGACAACACTGACGATTTGTTCTTCAAATGTCGATGCAACTTCGCCGGGAAGGATTGTACCCATAAAGTCCATGACACGCTGCGGTTCGATTTGCAGATACGGCAGGATGGCCAGCAGCAGGATCAATAATGGCACGATAGCTAATAAATAATAATAAGCCTGTGCTGCTGCAAGAATCGTGGCATTGTCTTCTTTAAACTTTGCCCCGAACTCTTTGCCGTAGGATTTTGCTTTTCCCATATTTTCAACCTCCATTTTTTAGTTTCCTTATCACGTGTATGCCCGTTGTATATACTATTTAATCCTAAAGGAAGATAATTGATGGAATTGGAAATGAAGATATAGGGATCGATCCATGGATTTGAATGCCCTAAATTAAATTGGGAGAGAAAGCCGTGACTGAAGGATAGAAAAGAAGAAAGATAATTTCAATGCAAAAAGCAGTGAAGGGAACATGATGAGTTCCTTTCACTGCTTTATAAGTTCATTATGCTTATTCGGCCAATATATCAAGCGAGATCTTAAGGATATGATGATTTTCCATTTTCAGTATGGACCAGCGGCAACCATTGTTTTCAAATGTGCTGCCGGTTTCAGCTTCTATCAGCTGATGCTGAACCCATCCGGCAATCGTATCAATATCCTCACTGTCGTCAAATTCAAGGCCGAAACGCTCTTCAAGATCTTTTAACAGCACCCTGCCGTTCAATAAATAGCGGTGTTCGTTTTCTTTAATAATATCCGCTTCCTCATCTTCATCAAACTCGTCCCGTATTTCTCCGACGATTTCCTCCAGAATATCTTCCATTGTGATCAAACCGGAAGTCCCTCCATATTCGTCTATTACTAAAGCGATATGGGTGCGGTCTTTCTGCATTTTTACTAATGCTGTCTGAAGAGGGGTCGTTTCATGAAAATACGGCAAGCTGTGAATAAGCTCGGTCATTTGGACTGATCCATTGACTGCGTAATGAGTCAGAACTTCCTTGGCATTGATGAAACCGATCAGATCGTCTTTATCACCGTCGCGAGCGATCGGGTAACGTGTAAAGCGATGTTCCCGGATTTCTTCCAGTAACTCTTCTGAGCTCAGTGAATCCGGAAATGCGATCATTTGTGTGCGCGGTACCATGACATCTTTTGCGCTGCGCTCATCAAATGCAAAGATATTCTGCATATACGATAACTCTGCCTGGTTAATCTCGCCGCTTTGAAAGCTCTGGGCCATGATAATCTTCAGCTCTTCTTCAGAATGCCCTTGCTCGGCCTGGGCCGGCTGTATACCGAATATGCGCAGCAAGAGCCGCGAAGCGCCGGTCATAACGTAAATGAACGGAGACATGACTTTTCCGAACGCATACAGAATTGGCGCAAGTGCCAGCGTCATACGCTCAGCTGAATGCAGGGCGAGTGACTTTGGCGTCATTTCACCAATGACAACATGAAGAAAAGTTACCAACGAGAAAGCCAGGATGAAAGAGATGAACAAAGCGGACGAAGAGGGCAGACCAAAATCCCTGAAAAAAGGGAGGATCAGCTGTTCGACAGCCGGTTTACCCAGCCAGCCAAGTCCAAGCGCAGTCATCGTAATGCCAAGCTGGCAGGCGGACAGGTAATAATCGAGATCATCAAGGATCTTTTTCGCGAGTCCGGCCCGCTTATTGCCTTCTTCGATCAACTGATCAATGCGCGACATGCGGACTTTGACTACCGCAAACTCTGCTCCGACAAATACGGCAGTAAATAAAATTAATAAAACGAATAACGCTGAATTCACTAAAAGTATGGGGTCCAATAAATTCCCTTAACTAAGGGATTCACCTCCGGGTTAATTTGTACTATATACAATTTACCACAAGGTGATTATGAAATATATGGTGAATGCTTGTGGCGCTCAAGCACCTGCAATGTAATTGATTTTACATCCATAACGCTGTCTTCATTGATTACATCTTCAAGAAGTATGTTTTTGAAATAGCTGACGCTGGCTTCAAGCGGGATATTGAGCAGTTTTGTCAGAGCGATGCGGTACATTTTAGCGAATTCAGGATCGGCATTGCCGCGCTTCATCTCGTTGAAGGATTCATAGAATTGATCCAGTTTGTCAGCAAGCTCGAGCAGGCGGCCTTCAATTGTTTCATCTTTGCCTTCTTTCATGCGGTCAGAAAACACCTGTTGAAATTCTTCAGGAATTTCCCGGGAGATGAATTTTGCCATCATCCCTTCTTCGACCTGGGCAATCATTTCTTTCAGCTCGGGTGAAGAATGTTTGACCGGTGTTTTAATATCGCCGATAAAGACTTCAGCAAAATCGTGGTTGATGGTTTTTTCATAGAGCGATTTCCAATCGATGTTGCGCCCGGCCCGTTCTTCGATTGTGGCAAAGAACATGGCGTACTGGCTGACCTTCCAGGAATGGGCAGCCACATTATGTTCTTCAAATTTAAATCTGCCTGGCGCACGGATGATACGCTCCAAATCATTCAATGAGTTAAAAAATGCATGGATTCCCATAGTTAAAACTCCTTTTTCTTTATTTCTATATCTCCACCATACCCGATTTTCCGTATAATAAAAGAGACTACAGCAGAAGGAGAATCAGCATGACTGGGAAAACACACATCATCGGCGGCATCGCAGCAAGTCTTGCATTCGCACAAATTACAAATTACGAACCGGTGCTCCTGCTTGGGGCGGGAGCAGTAGGAGCGGTGATACCGGATATCTGCCATGGAGGCAGCAAAATCGGCCGGACTTTTCCGGTTGTTTCGAAAATCATCAATACACTATTCGGTCACCGGACATTCACCCATAGCCTTATCTTTCTATTGATGGCAGCGTTATTGTTTTATGCCTTCTTGCCGAATGAGGCTATTGCAGCCGGTTTGCTGGTGGGGATGGCCAGCCATCTGGTACTGGATATGGCAACTAAAAATGGCATAAAATTATTGTTCCCACTTAAAGTCACAGTCCGTTTTCCTATTACTGCAAAAACTGGCGGAACAGCAGAATATGTTGTTTTTGCAATGTTGTCCCTGCTTTCCGTCTATTTTGGGCTGTCAGCTTTTGATTTTAATTTTTGATTAGAAGCTTAATTTGGCTTTGTTGGCCCTGATGATTGCTCAATCACAATTGCCTCTTGTGTTTTCTTTGAATAGATTGGGGAAAGGGATAGATAAGACAATCTTCTTGGGAGGGATCACCATGAGCAAGCAGGAATTTTCTGATCGGGAACAAGAGAGCAAAAGTACCAGAAGAGGCGGCCAACAACACGGAAGTTTTGGCGGCAAGAATGCAGAACAGCGTGATGGGGAAGAGCTTCGAAAAGAAGGAGCCCACAGTAATACAGGGATAGGGGATGAAAAGATTCCTATCCGCGAAAATGAAGATGAATAATAAAAAGACAGCCCCCTTAAAAAGTAGGGAGCTGTCTTTTTACATTTTATTAAAGAAAGAAAGAATTTGCTTTTTGGATGGTTCCTGCAAGCGATAGCGCAATTCCTTATTCTGTGTGTTGACAATATGATAAGCCGGATTTTCGGCTACAGTAAATTTCCAGTGTGGTTTCGTGTTTTTCTTTGTGATTTTCAGCTCAGGAGGCATCATTTTATCAATGAAACTTTCAAGCTTGGCCATGAGAAAGGTATCCATATATCGGACAATCAAAAATCCTTGTTGTTTTTCCGGATCATATTTTGCCAATGTAAAATCGCTGATGTCAAATCCTTTTTCATAACGCTGGACCGATGGGGATAATACGAAAGTATCCTCATTTGTAAATACAGCCGAATTGCCCTGTTGCTTCAGCCCGAGTTCTTCTACCAAAAAATCTTTATTGACCATACTCATTTCTCGTGCAGTAGCCATGTTATTCCTCCTTACAAAAATCTTTGTATACCTATTATAACACTCTTTCCTTAGGAAAGGGTTTCGAACCCTCTCGATTGATGGTATTCAAGAAATAATCAGCAGAAGATTAACAGTTTATGTAAAATAACCGGAATTTTCATAATGCATATATGATTGCGTATTAAAATAGTGATAATATTTTGGGATTTCGGATTAATATATATATAAAGTTAATTAAGGTGGAACAGGTCCGGAAATCAGATGAAATATGGCGAAATAAGTTTCTATTAATTTTTCAGAAAACAAAGTACAATATTTGCGAAAGGGTGGTTGTTATGTGCGGAAGATTTGCGTTATATGCAGATTATAAGGTCATACTGGAACGTTTTGATATCGACCAGGCATCATTTGATGAAGACGAATATGAGCCAAGTTATAATATTGCACCTTCCCAGCAAGTGGCGGCGGTTGTCAGCGACGGGAATAAAAACCGCTTAGGCAGACTGAAGTGGGGTCTTATTCCGCCGTGGGCAAAAGATACAAAAATAGGGTATAAGATGATCAATGCCAGGTCGGAAACTGCGGCAGAAAAGCCGAGTTACCGCAATGCCTTCAAGAAGAAGCGCTGCCTCGTTGTAGCAGATTCCTTCTATGAATGGAGAAAGGAAGAAACAGGGAAAACACCGATGCTGATTAAGATGAAATCAGGCGAACCTTTTGCATTTGCGGCTTTGTGGGAATCCTGGGAATCTCCTGAAGGAGACACAGTCCACAGCTGCTCTATTTTGACCACTAAACCGAATGAGATAATGGCATCTATCCATGACCGTATGCCGGTCATTTTATCCAAGGAAGCGGAAAAGATCTGGCTGGATCCAAATGTTCAGGATTTCGAATTGCTGGAGAGCCTTCTAAAACCCTACGACGACGGTGAACTGGAAGCTTACGAGGTGTCGGATGAAGTGAATTCACCCAAAAACAATAACCCAGCTCTAATCCGCAAAATAAGCTGATTCATCTGGAAAGAGACGAATGAGAGAGGGCAGGAAAATGGCTCTCTCTTTTTTTGAATTATGCTACTATTATAAAGAGGTGACTTAAATTGATTCGTGAAATTGACCACCGCAATGAATCTGCAGCCAAGGAAATCCAGCGTATTCAGCGCCCGGCTTATTTGGTGGAAGCAGAATTGATGGGTTTCAAAGGCATTCCGCAATTAAAAGAGTCCATCCTTGAAATTCAGAATAGCGGCGAAACCTTTCTCGGGTATCTGGAACATGAGCGTCTGAAGGGCTTCATTTCTTATAAAAAAGAAGGAAATGTGGTAGATATCCACCGCCTGGTAGTCGATCCGGAGCATTTCCGACAAGGAATCGGAAGGGAACTGCTGACGTCTTTAACGAAAATTTTTAATGGAATGGAATTCATCGTCAGCACTGGCAAAGCGAATAAACCGGCAAAAAATCTTTATACAAGTTTCGGATTTACCGAGTCAGAGGATTTTGAAGTTGCGGCGGGCATTTTCTGTACAACTCTTGAAAAATGAAATTCAGATAACAGATTGGAGGAATAGTTATGGATTATTTAAATCATCCGTTTGCATCCAAGAGGCATACAGTATTTTCGAAAAAAGGGATGGTAGCAACATCACAGCCGCTGGCAGCACAGGCAGGGCTTGAAATCATGCAAAAAGGCGGCAACGCCATTGATGCGGCTATTGCAACAGCAGCTGCATTGACGGTTGTGGAGCCGACTTCGAACGGCATCGGAGGAGACGCGTTTGCTCTTGTATGGGTAAAAGATAAGCTTCACGGCCTGAACAGTTCAGGTCCTGCACCTAAAAGCATTTCTGCAGAGGCAGTAAAAGCATTAGGGCATGAAAAGATGCCGGTGCATGGGGTAGTGCCCATCACGGTTCCGGGAGTCCCGGCCGCTTGGGCGGAATTATCACAAAAGTTCGGTAAGCTGTCGCTGGCGGAAACAATGAAACCGGCAATCAGTTATGCAGAAAACGGTTATCCGCTGACCCCGATTCTCGGAAAGTATTGGAAAGCTGCTTATACAAGTTTCAAGAAAAACTTCACTTCTGAAGAGTATCAGGCGTGGTTCGATACATTTGCACCTGGCGGTAAAATTCCTGCCATCGGAGAGATGTGGTCATCACCAGGGCATGCGGCTACCTTAAGAGAAATAGGGGAAACCGATGCGCGCTCTTTTTATGAAGGTCCGATCGCTGAAAAAATTGATACATATATTAAAAAACATGGCGGCTTTTTGGCTAAAGAGGATCTGGCAGCTTACAAACCTGAATGGGTGGAGCCCATTTCTGCTCATTATAAGGGGTATGATGTGTGGGAAATTCCACCGAATGGACAAGGTATGGTGGCATTGATGGCGTTAAATATCTTCAAAAAAATGAAGAAGCCGCAGTGGCAATCGGCACAGACGCTGCATGAGCAAATCGAATCGATGAAGCTGGCGTTTACTGATGGCAAAGCATTTATCACTGAACCTGAAGCTATGCCAGTCAGCGCAGAACATCTTTTATCCGAAGGATATGCGGAAACACGAAGTGCGTCAATTGGTGAAGCGGCATCAGATCCCGAACCATACGAATTGCCGAAAGGCGGCACCGTGTATTTGGCTGCAGCGGATGAAGAAGGAAACATGATTTCCTATATCCAGAGTAATTATATGGGCTTTGGTTCCGGCATAGTCATTCTTGGAACAGGCATCGGCATGCAAAACCGCGGAGCCGATTTTTCACTGGATGAAAGCCATCCGAATGTGTTGAAGGGCGGGAAAAAGACGTTCCATACGATAATTCCCGGCTTCCTGACAAAAGATGGAAAAGCAGTCGGACCTTTCGGTGTTATGGGCGGCTATATGCAGCCTCAAGGCCATTTTCAGGTTGTTACGAATACAATAGATTATCTGCTGAATCCACAGGCCGCACTTGATGCACCGCGCTGGCAATGGATGGAAGGCAAAATCGTTCTGGTCGAACCGGATTTCCCGAATTATTTGGCACAAGCCTTAGCCAGAAAAGGGCATACGATCCAAGTAGCGACCGATGGCGGAAGTTTCGGGCGTGGACAGATTATCTGGCGCAACCCGGAGACTGGCGTTTTAGCCGGAGGTACTGAATCGCGGACAGATGGCATGATTGCAGCTTGGTAGAAAGTTGTGGAAAAGGGAAAGGAGGGGCTTTTTGTGAATAAGAATACCGATTTGTTCGCTGCTTTTTTTCGTATCGGCATGCTGGGGTTCGGCGGAGGCCCTTCAGCGATTCCACTTTTTGAACAGGAAGCAGTAAAAAAATATAAATGGATGACAAGCGATGAGTTCGGGGATACCCTTGCTTTAGCAAACACAATGCCGGGACCGCTGGCAACAAAGATGGCTGGATATATCGGTTACCGCGTAAACGGCATTATGGGTTGCCTGGTGGCTCTGCTTGCTTCTGTCGTGCCTACAGTCCTTCTGATGATCATGCTTTTAGGGGTGCTGCAGCAATATAAAGATGTCGCCTGGGTAGATGGCATGTCTGAAGCTGTTGTTCCGGTTGTTGGTGTAATGCTTGCTATCCTGACGCTGGATTTTCTGAAGAAATCCGGAGATTCCCTCGGCTGGCTGAGAGCTGTAATTTACACAGTGATTTCCATAATATTGATGGAAGTGGCAGGAGTTCATCCAGCTGTCCTGATTGTGGCGATACTGGCAATTGTATTTCTTCCGTTCAGGAAGGAAGGTGAGCCGAAGTGATTTATTGGCAAATTTTTATGGCCTTCTTTATTCCAGGAATTTTGGGCTACGGCGGCGGCCCTGCTTCTATCCCGCTAGTGGAAAAGGAAGTAGTGGATCGCTATGGCTGGATGACTACCCAGGAATTCGGGGAAGTATTGGCACTGGGCAATGCGCTTCCCGGACCGGTCGCCACTAAAATGGCCGGTTATATCGGTTACACGGAAGGCGGTATCATTGGTTCGGCTGTTGCGCTTTTTGCTTCGGTTGCGCCTTCTTTGATCTTGATGATCGGATTGATGGTCACTCTTTTGAAATACAAAGACTCACCTAAAGTAAAGAACATCACTAAAATGATACGGCCGGTCATCGCTGTGCTGCTTGGTGCCATGGCCCTGAAGTTCTTTGTGACTTCTTATGAGACATCCGGCACCATTCAAACAATTTTGCTGATCATTATCAGTTACTGGCTGCTCGAAATCAGGAAAATGCATCCTGCATATGTGATCCTGATGGCGCTGGCTTACGGCGCGCTAACCGGTTTCTTTTAAGTTCCTGCCATCCGCAATGTGCGGATGGCTTTTTGCGTGCTTTTCTATGTCCAGACTCCAGCGGCCCAGCCCTTCGGGTCATAAGCCACTTTGGCTGTGCGGCTGAAAAGACGCCGCTTCGCCAAATCATCTTATGCCTTTCAGAGCTTAACGGGCGCTGTCGCTTTTCTATGTCCAGACTCCAGCGGCCCAGCCCTTCGGGTCATAAGCCACTTTGGCTGTGCGGCTGAAAAGACGCCGCTTCGCCAAATCGTCTTATGCCTTTCAGAGCTTAACGGGCGCTGTCGCTTTTCTATGTCCAGACTCCAACGGCCAACTCCTCGGACTTAAGCTGCCCTTCCTGTGCGGCAAAGAGCGCCGCTTCGGAAGTTCATCTTAAGCCTGTCGGAGCTGAGCGGCCGTTTCCGCTTTTCTTCTAAGCAGATTTATTTACTTTTATTTGCAGAGGTTTTAATCTATATGAAGCAAAACTTTACGCTTGTATTGTTAAATGAATAAACATAGTGTCCAGTGCAGTAAGCCAGCAGGATACTTTATATGAGAGGGAGAAAAAATGGGAGATTATCTTATTAAAGCTCTGGCCTTTGATGGCCAGGTTCGTGCATATGCAGCAAAGACGACAGACACGGTAAGTGAGGCACAGCGACGCCATTATACATGGCCAACCGCCTCCGCAGCACTTGGACGCTCAATGACAGCAAGTGTCATGATGGGCGCCATGATGAAAGGCGAAGAAAAATTGACGATCAGCATCAACGGCGGCGGACCTATCGGAAATATTCTGGTCGACGCCAATGCCAAAGGTGAAGTACGGGGCTATGTGTCGAAACCGCAGACTCATTTCGAATTGAATGAAGTCGGTAAACTTGATGTGCGGCGGGCAGTCGGAACAGAGGGGACCTTATCTGTTTCCAAGGATATCGGTTTACTTCAGCCGTTTATCGGCCAGGTGCCGATCGTTTCAGGTGAAATCGGCGATGACTTTACACATTATATTGTCACGTCCGAACAGGTTCCTTCTTCTGTTGGCGTAGGTGTAATAGTCAATCCGGACAATACGATTTTAGCTTCAGGAGGGTTTATCATCCAATTGATGCCCGGAACTCCGGAAGAGATTATTACGAATATTGAACAGCGTTTGTCGACAATCCCAACGATTTCGAAAATGATCAGTGAAGGAATGACGCCGGAAGATATTCTTCATGAAGTTCTTGGAAAAGAGAATGTGAAGATACTGGACGAAATGCCGGTCACATTCACTTGCCAATGTTCACGTGAACGGATAACGAATGCCATCACAAGCCTTGGTTCAGAAGAAATTGAAGATATGATTGAAACAGACGGACAGGCAGAGGCGGAATGCCATTTCTGCAATGAAAAATACCATTTCTCCAAAGAAAATCTGGAGAACCTTTTGGAACAGGCGAAATAATGAAAATAGCCACTCGCAAAAAAGCGGGTGGCCTTTTTTATTAAGAGTAATATCTTGAATTCGAGATAAGTTTCATTTACCCTTAAGATGGGAACTTATTAAAAGACGAAATCGTATGGGAGGTAATTTTATGAAACACATCTTTAAAGCCGGAAAGGATTTGGAAAAACCGGTTCTGCTGTTGCTGCACGGAACAGGCGGCACTGAAAACGATTTACTGCCGCTTGCAGCGCATATTGATCCGGAGGCATCTATATTAAGTGTACGGGGAAATGTCTCGGAAAACGGCATGCCGAGATTTTTTAAACGGCTCTCTGAAGGCGTTTTTGACATGGAAGATTTGAAACTCCGCACAGAAGAGCTTTATCAATTTATCGTGGATTCCGCTGAACAATACGGTTTTGACCGCTCAAACGTCGTAGCGGTCGGCTACTCGAACGGAGCGAATATCGCTGCGAACCTGCTGTTCACTTATGATGATGCATTAAAAGCCGCCATTCTCCATCATCCGATGGTGCCAAACCGCGAGACGGAATTGCCTGCATTAGACGGAACGCCGGTCTTCATCGCGGCTGGAACAAATGATCCGATCTGTCCGGCGCAGGAATCGAAAGATCTTGAGAAGCTGCTGGCGGATGCCGGTGCCCGTGTTGAACTGCACTGGGAAAACCAGGGCCATCAGCTGACGATGCCAGAAGTCGAAGCGGCTAAAGTTTGGTACAGCAAAATTTAGGGAATCTATCCCCCTGCAGGGTGCAGGGGGATTTTTTTGTCTAGACTTCAGCGGCCAAGCTCTTCGGGTCATAAGCCAGTCAAGTGTCTAGTCTCCAGTGCCTAGCTCTTCGGGATATAAGTCAAACCAGCTGCGTGGCAAAGAGCGCCACTTCTCTGGTTCGCCTAAGCCCTTTATTGCTCCTGTCTCTGTCCCTGCATCGCTGCGCTAGCTTCGGGACATGAAAAACCGCTGCGTCGCTATCGCTAGCTTCGAGACATGAAAGTGCGTTGCATCTCTTGCCTGTCAGAGCTGAACAGGCACTTCCGCTTTTCGGGACTGCGCGACCAAGGCCACTTCGTTGGTCTGTCTTATGCCTTTCAGAGCTTAACGGGCGCTTACGCTTTTCTTTAGCATTTCAGCCATTTTTCAGGCACAATGAAACCACAATGGAAAATAGAGGAGGGATCGTGTGCAAACCAATCCAAGAATACAACAGCAGCTTCAGAAATGGGTTGAAGAAAACAGGGGACATGTAATACTCGGTACAACAGCCCAGTATATTCCTGAACTCGGCAAAGCCGATCCGAGTAAACTGGGCATTTGTATGCTGGACGAAGAAGGCAATTATTATTGTGCTGGAGACACTGATATCGAATTTACGCTTCAAAGCATCTCAAAGGCTTTAACGTTTATCGCCTTGAGCTGTCATTACGGGTTGGAGTTTGTCTTGGAACGAGTGGATGTTGAACCGACAGGCGAAGCCTTCAACTCAATTATCCCTTTTGAAATCCATCGTCCGAACAAGCCGTTTAATCCATTCATCAATGCTGGAGCCATCACTATTTCCGCTTTGCTGCCAGGCCAGACGAGCCAAAAGAAATATGAATATCTGCTGCACTTTCTGGAAGAGCTGGTCGGCCATCCACTTGAAATGGACCGTGAAGTATACGATTCTGAATGGAAAGCATCGCACCGCAACCGGGCGCTTGCCTATTACTTGAAAGAAGCGAAATTCCTCGAAATCGAAGTGGAAGAAGCGCTGGATATATATATCCGCCAATGCTCCATCAAAGTGTCCACAAAAGACCTCGCATTAATCGGATTGATTGTTGCCTATGACGGTTACAACCCGATTACCAAAGTTAAGCATTTCTCCGACGAGATTGCGCAAGTGGCCAAGGTTCTTATGGTTACGTGCGGCATGTATAATTCTTCAGGGAATTTTGCGGCGCATGTCGGTATACCTGCAAAAAGTGGTGTATCCGGCGGCATCATGGCTGCAGTGCCGCCGAAATTGCATTCACAGACATACGAGTTCCGTGCAGGCGCAGGAATCGGCGTTTATGGTCCGGCAATTGATGTTCAGGGCAATAGTGCTGCAGGTACAATGATGCTCCGCCAAATCTCGAAAGAATGGGATTTGAGTATATTTTAAAGTAATCCACGGGTCTGAAAAGGGCTCGTGGATATTTTTATTGCTTCATATATAGATAAGAAATAGCACGTTATTTTAGCAGCCATAAGTATTGTTACAAATAAGTCAAAAGTATTATTGAAGTCTCGAAAGGTTTCAGGATGAGTCATACGGGTAAATTTAAGAGTAGATACATCTTATCAGCAGAATCATAACAATTGGAGGAATAGAAAATGGCCAACAATAAATTTATGGGTACTTTCGACACGGAATCAGAAGTTCTCCAGAAAATCGAAGAGCTGAAAGCAACAGGATCGAGAGAAGAAGATATGTATGTAATGGCACGTGACAAAGAGCAGATTTCAATGGTTCGCGGCCGCACCGATGTCGATTATAAATCATCGGAAGGCAATTGGATGGATAAATTCATGGGCTTCCTGTCGGGCGATGATTCCACGCGCGAAGCATTTTCAGGGATGGGCCTTGATAAAGACGAAGCGGACCGTTACTACAATGAAGTCCAAAACGGTAGAATCCTTTTATTCGTAGACCGTGAATTTGGTGCCAACTATGAAGGAAAAGCACCGTATGACAATCAGGCCTACGGCAGAACTGGAACTGGTACAGAATCAGACGTAACAGATCCGAGAACTCCAGGTTATGTCGAATCAGGCACAGTGGCCCGCGATGGATTGACGGTGGATACTAATGATGAAAATGATGTTTATTATAATAGCAGAAGAGACAATGCACTTGGTGATGGCGAGTCGATGGACCGCTCCATCAGAGGTGATGAGACTGCTGGCGTCGGCCATGACAGTGGCACAGGATTCGGCCTTGGTTCTCCGACAACAGGAACGGATTACTCAGGTGATGACCGCGACCGTACGGACAACGACACAACTTTAGGTCGCGACCATACGGACGAAGAAAAGCTTCGTTTACATGAAGAGCGCCTGCATGTGGATAAAGAGCAGGTGAAAACCGGCGAAGTGAACGTAGACAAGCATGTAGTGGAGGAAGAACGTTCAGTTGATGTTCCGGTCGAAAGGGAAGAAGTTTATGTGGAACGCCGGCCGGTTGACGAAAAATCAACGGATGCGCGTGACACAGGATTCAACGAAAACGACAACATCAACATTCCTGTCTCTGAAGAGCGTGTGAATGTTTCCAAAAACGACGTAGTCAGCGAAGAGATTGTCGTCGGCAAACGCAAAGTGGAAGACACGGAAACTGTACGCGATACAGTTCGCCGTGAAGAAGCTGATATTGACGAAGACGTTAATCTGACGGACGAAGAAAGAAGACGTGACCGGGACAGTCGTGATCGCGACAACCGTGACCGCTTCTAATAATTAACACCTGACAAGAAAAGACGGAGGTCCTCCGTCTTTTTCTTTTAGTCACCGAATATGCTCGACATATGCTCAGCTCGATCAAATAATTGTGCAGGATTTTATTTCTGCCTGAAATAGGTTTGGAGGAGTAAAAGATGGCTGATAAAAAGAACAATAACAATGATGCACAGGAACGCGGATTTAATTCGGGCGCAGCTTACGGCGATCCGAAAGAGAATACCCAGGAGAAGCAGAAAAAGCCAGCTGAAAGAAACGAAAAGGACAGCCCATTTCGTATGGATCCCGATGGGAACCTGAGTACGGGAGATGGAGAAACAGGCAGCGGCATCTATACCGGGCAGGGAACAGCTGATTTGGCCGTCCCGGGCGATAATTTGACGGATCAGGCAGAAACTGGACGGAATCGGGGAGACGCCCCGATGATGGATAGGCAGATCGATGACGTGCCGGCGAACGACCCGAATGCTGCAGATGCAGGACCAGTAAAAACGGATGAAGGAACAGGAAATGTACGTACAACAGATTCAGTCGTGGATGATCTTGCAGGTATTGATGTTTCTGATGAAGGCCTTCCGGCAAACGATCAAGCGGAATCTGATGTTCCGGCGGCAGACCCGGCAATCAACGATGTGCCGGATGCTGATAGAAGCATGTCCGATTCTACCGAGCATCTTTCCCAAAACGCTGCAGACCGCACGCGGAGGAATGAGGATAATGAACGGAAATGAAAATTCAGGAGGCGGGAAATTCCCGCCTTTTTTCATTTTCCGGATAAAAGAGTATGATAGAGAAAAGAAAGGCGTGATTTTTTATGGACGGAAAGAAAAGAAACGATATTAAACCGGGCATGGCAGTGAATGTGATTCTGAAGCAAGACCAGCGGAGCGGCAAAAAGACGAGTGGAGTTGTCAAAGACCTTTTAACCAACTCAGCGACACATCCGCACGGCATTAAAGTCCGTCTTGAAGATGGCCAGGTCGGCCGTGTCTGTGAAATCCTGGAGACGAAGTAGCAGCACGTGTGCAGTTTTCAGCTCGGGGTAAAATAGAGCAGCCCTATAGAGTGGAGTGGAAAAGATGGATCGTCATTTCATCGAGAGCTACGAAGATGAGCGGGAAGTGCTCCGCAAAATCGAAGAGCTGAAAGCATTGGGATATGCTGAATCCGATATGTGTGTGCTTGCGCGGTCGAGTGAACAGTTAACGAAAATCCGTACACGCACCAATGTCGCGTACCATGCTGCAGAAGGAAAAGGCATGGGACGTTTTGGCATGCTCATCAGAAGCAGATATGTCTTTTCTTATATTAATGAAGATGAAGTTAAGGCTAAGGAAATTGCTGATCTTTATCAACATCTTTCAGAAGGGGACCTATTATTTTTCTACAGGGAAAACAATAGAGTGCATGTGGAAGGGTTTGAAAACGCCAGGAATCCTACCCTGCCAAATTATTGGATTGATGAAGATGAAGAAGATAGGATAACTATCGACAGCAGCCATTACGAAACATTGAATGAAACTCAGCTTCAAGGAGTGATGATAATGGATAAGCGCTTTATTGAAACTTATGAGACTGAAGATGAATTGATCCAGCAGGTTGAAAAGCTGAAGGACGAAGGCTATTCCGAAAGCGATATGTATATAATGGCTAAAAAAGACGGCCAGTTATCTGTGGTAAAAGGACAAACGAATATAGATGCCCATGCTGAAGAAGGGGATTTGCTTGATCGTTTCACTTCTTTTCTGACTGATAATAACCAAATGGAGTTGGCTTTTGAAAACATGCAGCTTAGTGAACACGAAGCAGACATATATCACAAAGAAGTGGAAGAGGGCAAGTTGCTGCTGTATGTAAATAAAGATTATGAAGCCCGTTTCAATGAAGTGGGAGGAGATTCCTTCAGATTGGGTGAAAAAGAGAAAACAGAACTTCAGAACAGGAAAAAGCAGTCGGAAAATGAAACTCCTGCTGTTGCAGAACGGGAAGAAAAAGTGGAATTGGATGATCACCATTATGCAGAGGAAAAAGATGGGGATTTGTACCGCAAAAGAAAGTCCGATATTTAATCGGAGGAGAGATATTAGGTGAAGTGCTAGAGAGGATCCGTTCACCCGGGTCCTTTTTTTTCTGGATGTAAGTCAGGACTGAACAGGCACTTCCGCTTTTCCTTTGTGGTAGAATAGCAGTATTGAAAAAATTCGGAGGCACACAACATGACTGATTTTTTTGAACGGAAAAAGCAGCAGCTGGGCGTAGAATTGAATAAGATCCAGCGGAAAGCGGTGGAACGGACAGAAGGGCCGCTTCTTCTGCTTGCTTGTCCGGGATCAGGCAAGACCACTACTATGATCATGCGCACAGGCTATTTGATTGAAGAAAAAAACATTGCGCCCCACCGGATCAAGGCGATTACGTTCAGTAAAGCGTCCGCGGGCGATATGCGCGAGCGATTCAAGCGCTTTTTTCCTGAACTTGCGCCAGTGGATTTTTCCACCATCCACAGTCTCGCTTTCCGGATAACCAGGGAGTATCTGGCAGGTTCCAGCTATATGATGATCGAAGGCAATGAAACAAACGGATTGCATAAAAAGCGCCTGCTGAAGGAAATGTACCAGACTGAAAACGACGAACCTGCAACAGAAGATCAATTGGAAGAGCTCATGTCTTTCATCAGTTTTGTAAAAAACAAGATGCTGCCAAGAGAACGGTGGTCGGCTTTGAAGGAACCTTTTACCGGGGCGGCGGAAATTCTGAAAACCTATGAGGCTTTCAAGGAAAACCATGATACCCGTCTCGTCGATTTTGATGATATGCTGACTTTGGCCAACGAAGCGCTGGAGAAGGATGCAGCGATTTTGTCCAAATACCAGGAAAAATGGGATTACGTCATGACTGATGAAAGCCAGGATACTTCTCTGGTCCAGCATTCGATTGTGGAAAAGCTGGTCGAACGGCACCAAAATCTTTGTGTGGTGGCGGATGACGATCAGTCGATTTACACCTGGCGTGCTGCGGAACCGACGTATCTGCTGAAATTCAAGGACGTTTATCCGAACGCTTACATTATGAAAATGGAACGCAATTACCGGTCTTCCGGCACCATCGTCAATACGTCGAACCTCTTTATCAAAGCCAATAAAAAACGGCATGACAAAAACATGTTCACCAAACAGGAGGAAGGGCCGCCGATAATTCTGAAGCGCCTGTCTTCTGAAGAAGACCAGTTGAAGTATTTGATGAAACAACTTACACAATTGGACCATTTCGGTGATGTGGCGATCCTTTACCGCAATAATTCATCTTCCACTCTCTTGATGAGTGAACTTGACCGCCTGGGCATCCCTTTTTATATGAAAGATGCGGACAACCGCTTTTTCTCTCACTGGATTGTGGAAGATATGCTCAATTTCATGCGTTTCACCCTGAAACCGGAGCGTGTAGATATCTATTCGAAAATTGCTTCAAAGACAAACGCCTACTGGTCCGGAAGCCAATTGCGCTATCTGAGCCGCATGAAACCGGCAAGCATGCATGCATTGGATGAAATTCCCCGAAACATAACGATGAAGGATTATCAGCTGAAAATAATTGCCGAACAGAAAAAGTGGTTTGAAGCCATGCGCACGATGAAACCCTTGAAAGTTATCCGCACTATAAGGGCGGAACTCGGCTATGATCAGATGCTCGCAAGCCGGGCTGAAAAATTCGGCATGCGGCTGAAATACCTTTCGCAAATCCTTGTTACACTCGAACAGATTGCCGAACCTCTTTCTTCAATGATGGAATTTGCGAAACGCCTGAAGGAATTGGAGGCGGTGACACAGCAAGCGAAAGCGGAAAAAACCGATGACATGCTGACTTTGTCAACGTTCCACAGCGCTAAAGGACTCGAGTTTGAACGGGTGTATATGCTTGATCTGGTGGAAGGAATCATTCCGACAGAAGAGGATGCTGAAAAACCGGATACGCTGGAAGAAGCGCGCCGCCTTTTTTACGTAGGAATGACGCGGGCAAAAAAACAACTGGAATTGATCAGCTATGGCAGCGGCTCCCGTTTTATTGACGAAGTGAATGATATTGTTCTGCCGGAAAAAGTGCGGTCAGCTCCAAAGCGTAAAACGGTTGCCACACCGGTGAAAGTGAAAGTTCCCGATAATCCGAATGCTGTTGGCGACCAGGAGTCTCTGGTCGAGGGGGCAACAGTGCGCCATCGTGTTTTTGGCATCGGAGAAATAGTGGAGCGGGACCACGAACGTATTTCAATCCAATTTGCAAAAGAAAGAAAGGACCTGATGATCGATATTTGTCTCAGCTATAAATTGTTGGAGTTGATAAACGGATAAGAAAGACACATCGGGGCGTTCAGGATTCAAGAACGCGGGGAAATGAAAATGAAAATCAAAGATTGGAACAGAAGTTTAAAAGTGCGCCTGGTAGGCGAGTTTTTCATGAACACGAGTTACTGGATGGTTTTCCCGTTCCTGGCAATTTACTTTGCCGAGGAATTTGGAAAAGGGATGGCGGGCTTGTTGCTTGTCATTTCACAGGTCTTTTCAGTAGCGGCGAATCTAGTCGGGGGTTATCTTGCGGACCGTTATGGCAGAAGGCGGATGCTGATCATCGCGTCGATTGGGCAGGGCTTTGCCTTCCTGCTTTTCGCTCTTGCCAATTCACCATGGTTGGAATCACCGGAAATCGGTTTTATCGCTTTCACGATTGCCGGAATGGGCGGTTCCCTGTACTGGCCGGCGAGCCAAGCAATGATAGCTGACGTCATTCCGGAAAAATACCGGAGCGATGTCTTTGCAATATTCTATACAACGTTGAATATTGCTGTTGTCGTGGGACCGCTGATCGGGGCTGTACTGTTCTTTTCTTACCGGTTTGAGCTATTGCTGGTTGTGGCGGTTATTTCACTGCTGCTTGGATTGGTTCTCCGTTTCTTTACAGACGAGACCCTATCACAAAAAATGCTGGATAAATGGGCAACGGAAGAAGCGACCGGCTGGGTCGGTGCGGTATCCAAACAATTCAAGGAATACGGCATTATTTTCAAAGACCGGGTATTCCTGCTGTTTGTTATTGCCGGCGTGCTGGGGGCGCAGACCTTCATGCAGCTGGATCTGCTGATTCCTGTATATTTGAAGGAAACTATCGACAGCCAGACTATCGCTTCATTTTTCAGTATAGATTGGAAAGTCACGGGAGAAACGTCTTTTGGCATCCTGCTGGCTGAAAACGGATTGCTGGTTGCATTATTTACAGTGTTCATTACGCGATGGATGACTCGATATCCGGAGAAATGGGTATTTTTCACCTCCGCAATATTATATGGTGTTGCGATGTTATTATTCCCGGTTACTTCTATTTTTTGGGTGTTTGTTATTGCTATGGGAATCTTCACTCTCGCGGAATTGATGGTTGTCGGCATCCAGCAAAGCTTTATCTCGAAACTGGCGCCGGAAGAAATGCGTGGACAGTATTTTGCCGCGGCCAGTATGCGCTATACAATTGGACGGATGATTGCACCAGTGGCAATTCCCATGACTGCCTGGTTCGGATTCAATTGGACTTTCGGGATATTGGGTATTGTTGCAATGCTCAGCGGCGTTGTTTATCTGGTGATGTTCCGAGCATTTGAAAAGCGGACTGCTGCATAGTGGATCAGGAACGTACAATTAGTAGCGGAAAAGCAGATTTCAATATAAAAAGGGCATCGGATAAGTTTCCGATGCCCTTTTTGCGTTACTGTAAAGTTGTTTAGCCTTCTTTTTGCACCATACGCAACAGCATGTGAGCAAGCATATGCTGCTCTTCTTTATTGCCGACTTTCCATAGTTCCTGTAGAAGATGTTCCTCACGGTTTTTCGGCTCTTCATTCTTCGCGAGATAGCCTGCCACTTTTTCAGTGATTTGTGCAAGGCGTTCTTCACTCAATCCCATTTTTTCACCGATTTCAACTTTATCGTTTAGATATTGTTTAAACTGATTGAAATTTGCCAGGATGTCTTCTTTCTTTTCATCATCAAAATTCTTGAGTTTTTCATCAACTTTTTTGTTTACGTTTTCCATTCTATAACACTCTCCTTTTAATTTTTGTTGCTAGTCTCTGTTTACCACGTAGCTTAAAATATAAACTTTTGGATAATTTTAAATTTATAAAAGGTTCGTTTAAAACAAAAGTGTTCGGGTATTCAGGTAAGAAGTAAGGAAATAGGGAGGATGATGAATGCATGACATTATACGATGAAATCCAGGAGTTAAAGAACTTCAAATGTGAAGACCGCTGTGTTTTAAGTGTCTATCTGAATACGAATCCTGCAGATTTAAATGCGCAAAATGGGGCATGGCGGATTCATCTGAAGAATGGCCTTAAGCGAATAGAAGAGTACCTGGAAGCTTCACACGATGAAAAAGAAATCAAAAACTATAAGTCTCTTAAGAAGAAAGTGGAAAGAGAAATAAATGACAATCAAGACGACCTCCAGAAGGGTGTCGTTATTTTTGCATCTCCGCATAAAGATCTCTGGTCTGTGCATTATGTTCAAGTTCCTGTCAAAACCAACTTCCATTGGGAGACGGAACCAGTATTGGATCAATTGAGATATATGTATAAGGCCTATCCTTATGCAGGAGTTGTGCTGCCAAGTTTTAAAGGCATCCGCATTCTGGACACATCAATGGGCATTGTCAAAGAGGAAATATTCTTTGAATTCAATTCCGGCTTAGAAGTCGAGACAGAACAAAAAGGTGTGCGTAATTCTGGAAGAGTCCAGGGCAGAGCGGGTGCCGGTGCAAATTCAGTTGGTGCCGGATCGCCTGGAGGCGGTGGTGCAGGCGGAAACAGTCCTGTGATTGGAGGCACCTTCGGCGGCAGTCCTGGTGACGAGTTGGACCATCGTTTAAAAGAGAATTTGGAGCGTTTTTACAAAGATATGGGATCTAAAGTCGAGAAGCTGAAAAAAGAACGCAATTGGGAAGAAATTCATGTCGTCGGAGAAGCGGATCATGCCAAGACTTTCTCGAAATCCCTTCAGAAAAAACCGAATAGCTGTATATATAAAAACTTGATCAATAATTCGCCAGGAAACATCCTGCACGAAGTATTTGAGAAATAAACGAAAAGCCTCAGCGGATGCTGAGGCTTTTTTATGGATTCAATGAGAATCGCCGATAAATTACGAAAAATCGCTGATAAACCATCGAAAATCGCTGATAATCAGTCAAAAATCGCTGATAAATCCTCAAAACAATAAATTCACGTGCTAATTCGGCTGAGGACAGAACGTGCATGTATCAAAATGCGGGAGCTCCTTGTAAAGGCAGCACGTTTTCCTCAAAGGGCGGGATACGGCTTGCCCAAGTGAAGCGTCTCCCAGCAGCCGGTCCAAATGGGATTTCCGCATGGGCGACCAATTTGCAGCATCCATCAGCCATTCCAAATCCGCAGCCGCTCGCCTGGGGTCACGCTGTTCCAGATTGGCATAAAACCAGATGACCGAACCCAACACGTTGTCCCATAGAATAAGAGGGGATATTTTTACATGGCTGCGGAACTCGTCAATCAGCTTCGCTGTTTGTTCATGCAAAATGTAATGGAAAGCGGAAAACCTTTCATTCGTCTCGACGTTTTTGAAATATGCAGAAGAGACATGGGTCTCGAGTAAATTGAAACCGTAATTATGTATGCGGTTGAAAGTCAGATCTTCATCGGAGCATTCGAAATAGCCATTCTGGTAAGTGAGCAAGTGAAATTGGGCAGACACGAATAAAGCATATTGCCGGAAAAAATAAGAAATTGCGACACCGCTGTTTTCCGAACCGCTCCAGCGTTTCAACTCTTCAATACGTGATTCGCTATCACGTGAAAGAGGATTTACCGGCTCACGGTCGACTGCAACCGACTGGGATGCCAGTGCCATTTTTAATTGATGGGGAAATTCCACAAAGCCGTCCTCCTTTTTCTTTTATGCTACTGAAAGCAGCGTACAATTGCAAAGTGATAAGAGAAGATTATAAAGGTCGATAGAAAACTGCTTATTTCATTTCAATCGCCTGTTGGGTAATCTAAGAAAGAAAGAGGTGGGCGAAATGGAATTTTCTATTGGTAAAATCGATCATATTCAAGTAGCAGCGCCAAAAGGCGGCGAACCGGAAGCAATCGCTTTTTACAGTGGGGTATTGGGCATGAAGGAAATCGAAAAACCGGAACCGCTGAAATCGAGAGGCGGAGTATGGTTTCAATTCGATGAGTTTCAATTGCATGTGGGAATCGAAGAACCGTTTAATCCAGCTAAAAAAGCACATCCGGCTTTCAAGGTTTCAGGATACGGAATTTTGCAGAACCATCTGGAAGAAAACAGCATCACTGTTACTGTCGATGACAGCATACAGGGAGTGGAAAGATTTTTCGTATTCGACCCTTTCGGCAACCGTCTGGAGTTTCTGAAATAAATTCTATGAGCGGTTCAGGATGTTCTATGATCACTCGCCAGCGAAATCACTCGATAAACACAAAAAACGCTCTGCGGCAAGCACCGCAGAGCGTTTATTTTCGCAGGGGACAATAAGGGCATTTATCGGTTTCCGGCAATTCTTTATACAAGCAGCAGGTAATCCGTTTATAGTCGGTTTTCGCTTCTTCAAAACTGTGGCCGCCTAAAAACTGGCGGAAATAGGATTTTCGCATTTCCGGCTGCCAGATTTCAGCTTCCATAAGAGTTTCGATGTCCCGCTCTGCCTGTTCGGAACTCTGCATGCCATACATCCAGATAGCATACCCCCAGATATTCTCCCATAATATAATCTTTGAAATATGTCCAGCTGTGCGGAAAGTTTCAACGACCGGAAAAGCATAATCTTTTAAAACTCTCTCCAAATCGCCATCCACCCGTTCACGTATAAAACGTTCATCGACTGCAAAACTGACATTGCCCTCCGTATTTTCCAGATGCACTTCATCAAGCGGACCATCCCATATTTTATTATGCGCCAATAAATAAAGTTGGGCAGTTATGAAAAAACCGAAGCGCCTCATGAAGATAGACGAGGCTACGGCTTCATTTGGTGCTCCGGATGCATGAACTATTTCTTTTATCAAATCAGTATAACGGCTTTCCGTGGCTTCTTTCATATTCATGAAGCCGTTCGCTTCATGCCGTACTTTAACCTGGAAAAGTTCAAGTTCTTCCATAATCAAGATCCCAGCGCTTCACGGATTTCCGGAACAATGCAGCGTCCTCTGCCGAATGGCACGCAATGAGGTGTGCCAAAAAGCGGATCTTTTGAAACCTGGCATTCCATACCGAATACAGAACGGACCAAATCACAGCTGATAACATTTTCAGGAGTTCCCTGACCAAACACTTCGCCGTCTTTTATGGCGATGATGTTATGGGCATAGCGAGATGCAAGGTTCAAGTCATGCAGTACCATGATAATTGTGCGGCCATGCGTTTCATTTAATTCGAATAAAAGATCCAAAATCTCTATTTGATGGGTCATGTCCAAATATGTGGTTGGCTCGTCAAGAAGTATGACGTCTGTGTCCTGAGCAAGCGTCATCGCAATCCATGCACGCTGGCGCTGGCCGCCGGAAAGTTCATCCACCGGTTTGTCACGGAATTCATCGACGCGGGTAGCTTTCATCGCAGCTTCCACTTTTTCTGTGTCTTCTTCCGTCCAGCGTTTTAGCCAAGACTGGTGAGGATAACGACCTTGCTTAACCAAATCGTGTACAGTCAAACCTTCCGGTGAAACAGGAGATTGGGGAAGGATGCCCATTTTCTTGGCAACTTCTCGTGAAGACATTTTATGCACTTCTTTGCCTTCGAGCAAAATCGAACCTTCCTGCGGTTTCAACAGGCGGGCGATCGAACGGAGCAGAGTGGATTTACCGCAGCCGTTGCTTCCCACGAAAACGGAAATTTCACCGCGGGGTATGGAAAGGTTCAAGTTTTCAAATAGAAGTTTGTCATTGTATCCGATTGATAGGTCATTGGTTTTGACAGCCATAGTCATCGTTCAATTCCTCCGCATCTTTAGCCATAAATCTAACTGATAGGTTTTCTCAATATCCATACTATATCATAAATTAATGATAAGTGAGAATGATTTTCACTATTTATTTTAATTTTTCCTTTACAAATGTGACAGGAAGTCCTAAAATAAGGACGTATTGAGAATCGTTATCAAATAACCATGGAGGTTACAGCATGAAAAAATGGACAATATTATTACTTGCAGCAATTATGCTTGTCCTGGCCGCTTGTTCGTCAGGAGAAGAAGATACAGCAACTGAAACTGAAACCGGAGGAGAACCCGTTACAATCCAAGGGACAAATGGGGAAGTCACTTTAGACCAGCCGGCTGAGAAAGTAGTGGTTCTTGAATGGACATACGCCGAAGATTTATTGGCAGTAGGCGTTCAGCCTGCCGGTATGGCAGATATCGAATCATATGGTGATTATGTGAATATCGAACCGCAATTGGACGATACAGTTGTCGATGTCGGCGGCCGCCAGGAGCCGAACCTTGAAGCTATTGCAGAGATTGATCCTGATCTGATTATCGGGGTCGACTTCCGCCATACGGCTATGCTTGAAGAATTGGAACGCATAGCACCAACAGTCATCTTCAATCCGTATCCGGAAGATGACAGCATCAATTTATATGAAGAAATGGAAACGACATTTCTTGAAATTGCCAAAGCTGTAGACAAAACAGAAGAGGCTGATCAGGTCCTTGCAGATCTTGAAGAAAAATACGAAGAAAGTGCGGCTGAAATCGAAGCTGCCGACCTTAAAACAAACGATGTCATCTTGACATTGGCTTATTCAGGACCTCAGGCTCCGGAAATCCGTGTGTTCACGCCGCATTCGATGGCTTCAATTATTCTCGAGCGCATCGGTTTGAATAATGTTCATGAACCGGATCAGTTCGAAGTTTTCGGGTCAAGCACATTCAACGTGGAAGGATTGGTGCAGTACGAAGATGCCAATTACCTCTATACTGTGCCGGATGAAGACAATATCTACGAGAACCAGCTTGCCGGAAACCCGGTTTGGGAAAACCTGAATTTTGTGCAGGAAGGCCGCACGTATGATTTAGGACCGGACACCTGGTTATACGGTGGTCCTTTATCCGCTGAAACATTGATGGACCAAATTACAGATGTGATGGTGAACAATTAATGCAAGGCAAACTGAAAGCGAAGTCCTTTGTCTCTTTGACAGGGGGCTTTTTCCTGCTTTTCGCGTTATCTATTATTCATTTGACACAAGGGCAAGCGGATTATTCCGTTTCGGATCTGCTTTCCGGTGTTTGGATGGAAGGGCGTATCCAGGATATTGTGGTCAGTCTTCGCTTGCCACGGCTGGCAGTCGGTATTTTGGCCGGTGGGGCGCTGGCAGTATCCGGAGCAGTTCTGCAGACGCTGACCAATAATCCGCTTGCTTCTCCCGGAACTCTCGGCATAAATGCCGGCGCATTCTTTTTCGTTGTGCTCAGCACCATCTTTTTCCCCGGTTTTGTCGGCGGCTTTCCGTTCGCGACGGCATTATTGGGTGCAGTCATATCCTCTTTGCTGGTCATAGGGCTTGCAGGCAAGCAGATGGATCCGGTCCGTGTAGCGTTGACAGGAATGATCATTTCTCTGCTTTTCGCGTCCATGACCGGGACGATGCAATTGCTTTTTGAAAATGAAACCAATGGGCTCTTCTTATGGGGATCCGGCACATTGGTGCAGTTGAACTGGGGAGGCGTGCAATTTGCAGCACCTGTGATTTTGGTTACATTTGCCGTTGTCCTGCTTCTCGCTAAGCCGATGGATATCTTGTCTCTTGGCGAAGATATCGCTTCTTCGCTTGGCCAAAATGTCCGCCTGGTAAAATTGGCGGCATGGGGGATGGCCATCATTTTAGCGGCAACAACTGTAAGCGTTGTCGGGCCCATCGGATTTATCGGATTGATGGCACCGCATATTGTCCGCATGATGGGCATCCGAGGCCACCTTCAAATATTGATTCATTCATTCCTGTGGGGCAGTGTCATGCTCATTGGTGCTGATGTACTGGGCCGTCTGATCCAGCCCGGGCAGGAAGTGCCGGCTGGCGCGATGACCGCGCTGATCGGCGGACCGTGGTTATTATACCTGGCATGGAAAACAGCCAAATCCATGAAGCGCGGCGAGCGGCAAATGGGCGGAACGACAAAACCTATCCGTTTGAAGATGCTCGTCCCTATTTTGATAGCTGCAATCATCGGTGTTACGACGCTTGCTTTAAGCTTTAACGGCAGCGCATGGAATTTCGACTGGCTATCGCCGGTCGTGTGGGAATTCCGGGTGCCGCGTGTATTGACTGCCTTCATCGTTGGCGTCATGCTTGCGATTACCGGTGTGATTCTGCAGGGAGTCTTAAGAAATCCTCTTGCAGATGCCAGTGTGCTCGGCGTCACGTCGATGGGAGGAGCAGGAGCGATGTTGTTACTGGTCGTATTTCCGGCGATTCCTCCCGCATTTCTGCCGCTTGGTGCTACACTGGGGGCATCTCTGGCGCTTGGCATCATATTGCTGACGGCCTGGAAAAATAACTTTCAGCCGATGCTCGTTGCCTTGATGGGAATTGCCATTTCAGCGTTCGGTTCCGCAGCGACTCAAATTCTTGTTGTGAAAGCAAAACTTGCCGTTGCCAGCGCACTTGTCTGGTTGTCAGGCAGCACGTACGCCAAAGGCTGGGATGATGTCCAATTTGCGCTGATCCTGTTCGCATTGTTTATCTGGCCGGCTGTTTACATCACCCGTAGCCTGGATACATTGACTTTCGGAGATGATGTAGCTGCAGGACTCGGATTGAATATCCGCTCCACCCGCGTTTGGGCGCTTGTCGTTGGAGTGGCGATATCCACTGCCGCAGTTTCCATTGTCGGAACAATCGGCTTTATCGGGTTGGTGGCGCCGCATATTGCTCGGCGTCTGGTTGGTTTCCGCCATTTGCCGCTGATGCTGTCTTCCGGTCTGATCGGCGGGCTGCTGCTCGTGACAGCGGATTTCATCGGCCGCACATTGATTGCGCCAAATGACATACCGAGTGGACTGATTGTCGCTTTAATCGGGACACCGTATCTTTTATATTTATTGAAAAAAATGAAATAGAAAAAGGGCCTGCCGACTTGGCAGGCCTTTTATTATGGAATAGATTTTTTATTTTTGTAAAACTACTGCCGGTCCAAAGAATTCGAAATGGATTTGCTCATCTTTCATGCCAAGCGCACGCAATTCGTTAATCATGCTTTCCATGAATGGGACAGGGCCGCAGACATAAACTTCTCCTGTCACATCGACCATTTCCTCGAGCGTTTCACGAGTGATGAACCCTTCCGGTTGGTCAGAGTATAGTGTTTTATATTTTGCGTTATCCATTATGTTTACGTATTTTTGGATATCTTTATCGAATGCATGGAAACTTTCATTGCGGGCCGCATGAAGGAAAGCTGTCGGACGGCTAGGTGTCATCGTTGCGACAGTTTCAAACATGCTCATCATCGGTGTGATGCCGACCCCGCCGCTGATGAATGCAACAGGCGAATTTGTGGCTGCATCCAGAACGAATTCACCTGCGGGCGCGCTTACTTCGATAACATCTCCAACATTTACCTCATCGTGCAGGTAAACGGATACCCGTCCATTTGGATCGTTATCACTTTCACGTTTAACGGAAATACGGAATTCATCGGGTTTTGCTGCCTGTGACAAGCTGTATTGGCGGTTGAATAAATACTGTTCTCCTGGAATAGTCAAACGGACAGATATGTATTGGCCGGGTTCGTAAGTCGGTACGTTTGAACCGTCTGCCGGTTTCAAATAGAAAGATGTGATGTTTTCGCTTTCTTTTTCTTTTCTTGCTACAGTGAAGTTTTTTAAGAATTTCCAGCCATTTTCCTGGCTTTCCATTTGTTCATACATGCCTTGTTCTACGCCGATGAACGCGTCAGCAATCACGCTGTATGCTTCAGCCCATGCATTGATGATCTCGTCCGTTGCTGCATCCCCTAAAACTTCTTTGATCGCTTTCAGCAGGTATTCGCCGACAATTGGATAATGTTCTGGTTTGATGCCCAGGCTGACGTGTTTATTTGCAATTTGGACTAATGCCGGAAGAATCGCTTCCAGGTTATCGATATGCACCGCAGCCGCATAAACGGTATTTGCCAAAGCGGCTTGCTGTCGGCCTTTTTTCTGGTTGGCGTGGTTAAATATATTCAATAATTCCGGGTGTGCTTCAAACATGTTTTTGTAGAATGCAGTGGTAATGGCGGTTCCGCGTTCTTCTAATACAGGGACAGTGGATTTGATGATTGTTTTAGTTTCTTGTAATAACATCTCAATCTCTCCTTTTGTTTTCTATAGTTTGACTATAAACCTGTCGGGATATTAAAGATATATTTAAAATACTTCTTTTATATATTGGACACATTTGGCTTCACAGAAAAGACACAAGAAAAACGGCATCAGCCGAATATCCATGATGGCAAGGAATATTTAATTTTCCGCCAGAACCAATTACTTTCTTGAAAAGGGTGCAGTCGGTATAATAAACGGGCAGGGAAGGTGAAAATGATGAGATTAACAATGTATACCGATTTCTCATTGCGTGTATTGATTTACCTCGGCACGAAAGAACAGGATAAATTGACGACGATTCAGGAAATTTCGGACGCTTATAATATATCGAAGAACCATTTGATGAAAGTGACTTTTGAGCTCGGAAAAGCCGGTTTTATCCAAACGGTGCGGGGACGGGGAGGCGGCATTCGTCTTGCAGATCTTCCGCGAAACATAAATGTAGGAACAGTCGTGCGAAAAATGGAAGATGATTTCCATATCGTTGAATGTTTTGACAGTGAACATAACCGTTGCCCGATTTCACCGGTTTGCGGTCTTCGCGGAGTACTTGGCAAAGCACTTCATGCTTATTTGGCCGTACTTGATGAATATACATTGGAAGATCTTTTGTTCAATAAAGAAGGATTGCGGGAAATTCTGCAGCCAACATAAAAAGCGGCTCGGAAACTCGAGCCGCTTTTTCTTATTGGAGTTCGATATTTTGTGGCTCTTGCCCTTTTTTATTCATCAGGCGCATGCGTGTAGGTTTAATGGCGATGATTAATAAATTCGGATCGTCAGGACCGCTGAACCAGCCGGATAGATGGTCGTTCCATAAATCTTCCAAAATGCTCCGGTCGTCATGTTCTGACATTTCGCCTTCGATTTCCAGGAATGTGTCTCCGATACCTTCGCCTTCGTAGCCGAGGAGAATGTGAGCATGAGGATTCTGTTCAAGTTCATCAACTTTTTGCGTTTTTTTGCTGGTTGCCGTGTAAAGTGTGAAATCTTTGTTGAAAAAAGTCATATACCGTGAGTGTGGCTTGTTTTCAGTAATTGTGGCAAGCACTCCCACATGGCTGTCGTTTAAAATTTTAAGGGCTGCATCTTTCAATTCTTGCTGGTTCATCCAATCACTCCTTATAATCTCCTTATTCCTTTTTAAACTTCGAGTAAACATTAAAAAAGATCCGTTATCGTAACGGATCTTCTGCTTTCAAATCTAAATTTGCCTTTTTCCTGAAAATCGGGGTTAAAATCCAGGGAACTTTTCTTCACTGGAAGAATCACTTTTGGTTTTACGCGGATTGTTTTCTTCCTGTTGTTCCTGCTTAAGGTCTTCTAATGGAATTGTATCGACATTCATCTCTTCTTCATGCATTTCGGTGAGTGTTTCTTTATCAGTTTTATATTGTTCGGGATTGTCCATTGGAGCACCTTTGCTTTCTTTTCGGTCCTCTTCAGTGAAATGTTTTTTGTCTGACATAATGGAACACCTCTTTCAATTAGTCTTATCAGTGTATTCCTGTTATCGATACATTTAAAACATTGAGGGAGTCGTCTAGAGAGTTTATAATGGGGAGTCCCGGTACTTGAGATAACCTGCTAAATCCTGTTTTAATATATGGTAAAATAGAATTACTGAACGAGAGGAGTTTTTACATGAATACACAAGCTTCCATTAATGTTGGAGGACTGAGTTTTGAATGGGACCTTGAAAAAGGTAAATTTTTATTCGAAGGTCAGGATTCTGTCCTTTTTTGGACTTCCACAGCGATGAAAATGTTTTTTGATACGATAGAAGAAATAGCGGGAGAAGATGCGGCAGAGGTAGTGATGGAAACTACGGGGTATCGGCAGGGCATAGTAGTCGGCGATTATTTTTCAGAGATGGAAAATGTGGATGCAGCAGAAGCGGCGGCACTGATTACTAATACATATGCTTCAGCTGGGTGGGGAGTAGCGGAAACACATAAGCTGGATATCGAAAAGAAAACCGTTGAAGTCCATTTAAAGGATAGCTGGGAACACAGCATTAATATTGCACAACAGAAAAAAACTGGCGGCAGATTTCTTCCTGCCCATTATGCCGGTATATTCACGAAGCTTTTCGGTGAAAATATATGGTACGAAGTAAAACATTTTCAGTTGGAAGGATACAGCGAAAGTGTCATCCGTTATTTTCCTTCAGATGAAACCGTCGAAGAGAATATTCATAGACTGGCGCGTTCCAATGAAGCCAAGCAAATCCATCAGCTGCAGAACCTGGTGGAAGAAAAGACAGCGGAATTGACTTTGCTGGTCAAAGAATTGTCGTCGCCGATCATTCCGGTGTTGGATGGCATTGTAGTAGTGCCGCTGCTTGGGACTTACGATGAGGAACGGGCAGAGGAGTTATTGATCAAGACACTGCAAAACCTGCCGACTTACAAAGCGAAGTATCTGGTTCTAGATCTGACTGGATTGAATAATAATTTCAACCAGCAAGCTGCAGCGCTGATTGAAAAGCTGGGTGCAACAGCCGGGCTCATCGGAACGGAAACAATCCTGGTAGGAATTTCTCCGAAAATGAGCATGGTGATTTCTGAAAGTGGAATTGAAATTTCGAAATTCAGTTGCTTCCAGACCCTGCAGCACGGCATTCATTTTGCACTCGCACAGAACGGGAGAAGCATTATATAGGAAAAGCGCAAGCACCCATTAAGCTCTGAAAGGCATAAGGCGAGCTAGCGAAGTGGCCCCGGCCTCGCAGACACGAAAAGCGGAAACGGCCGCTTAGCTCCGACAAGCGTAAGACGATCTGGCGTGGCGGCATGTTTTCAGCCGCATAAGCCAGAGTGGCTTACGACTCGAGGAGTTGGCCGTTGAAGTCTAGACACGGATTGACTTATGACCCGAAGAGCTGGGCTGCTGGAGTCTGGACAGAAATTAGCCCCTTTTTAAGCCTGCTCAAGTATTGTAATTATGATTTCTTAACCTATAGGAAAAGCGCCCTTAGTATAAGGGCGCTTTTTCCTGTTTATTTTTGAGATTTTACGATTTCGACGATCAATTGTGCCGCCTTCTCCATGTTTTCTGCAGAAATGAATTCGTATTTGCCGTGGTAATTTTCGCCGCCTGTGAAGATGTTCGGCGTTGGCATTCCCATATAGGAAAGCTGAGAACCATCGGTGCCTCCACGAACCGGTACGATATTTGGCTCGATGCCAAGTGTCTTCATTGCAGCTTCAGCAGCGTCTACAATTTGCATGACCGGCTCGATCTTTTCTCTCATATTGTAATATTGATCGTCCAATTCCAGTGTAAGTGCGTCAGCGCCATACTGCGCCTGCAGTTTTTCGGCAGTTTGCTGCATATGAATTTTTTTTGCTTCGAATTTTTCTTTGTCAAAGTCGCGGATGATATAACTCAATACCGCCTGTTCCACGTCGCCTTTAAAGCTGTTCAGATGAATGAACCCTTCATAGCCTGCCGTTTTTTCAGGAACTTCATTTTCAGGCATGGCATTCTGGAATTTGATGGCGATGGTTGAAGCATTGACCATCTTGTCCTTGGCTGATCCGGGGTGGACGCTTTTTCCTTGGACTGTCAGTTTTCCTGCAGCGGCATTAAAGCTTTCGTATTGAAGTTCACCCAGAGGACCGCCATCCATTGTGTAGGCGTATTCGGCACCAAAACGTTCGACATCAAATTTATGGGGACCACGTCCAATTTCCTCATCCGGTGTAAAAGCGACACGGATTTTGCCGTGTTCAATCTCAGGATGCTGGATGAGGTACTCCATCGCTGTCATAATTTCAGCAACACCGGCTTTATTGTCTGCGCCGAGAAGAGTTGTGCCGTCTGTCGTAATCAGTGTGTGGCCGATATAATCCTGCAGATCCGGAAAATCTTTTACTGTCATCGTCACTGAATTATTCAACGGAATATCTTTTCCGTCGTAATTGTCTATGCGCTGGGGATTGACGTTTTTGCCTGTAAAGTCAGTAGCCGTGTCCACATGGGCAAGAAATCCGACTACCGGAAGTTCTTTATCTGAAGTTGCCGGAAGTGTGCCGAAAAGATAGCCGTAATCGTCCATTTGGACTTCTTCCAGGCCGATTTCCCTCATTTCCTTTTCCAATTCACGCAACAGATCCCACTGCCCTGGAGTGGAAGGTGTTTCATGGTTTTCAAAATTGGATTGTGTATCGATTTTTGCGTAGCGGATCAATCGTTCGATTAAAGTTTCAATCATGGATAAAGACCTCCTGAAATATGTACTGGCTCTATTTTACCACGAATGAAAAGAATACAGGAAATCTGAAAAAGCTGCCGGCCCTCAGTGGGGATCGGCAGCTTTCTTTGTCCAGACTCCAGCGGCCCAGCCCTTCGGGTCATAAGCCATATCAGCTGCGTGGCAAAAACCGCCACTCCACTGATCCGTCTTAAGCCTTTCAGGGCTTAACGGGCGCTTGCGCTTTTCTTTCGCAAAACAGCTGACACTTTGTTTTCAGTGCCGTCTTTTACTCGGCGGATATTTTCAAGGTGTTTCAGAAAAGCCATCGCCATCAAAGAAAGAGCGATGACATAAGGCCATAGCCCATCCGCCGGCCAGAAAGCGATAAGAAGAAAAACGGCATATAATGCGAGTACACCGATGACCAGATAATCGGTGGCAAGTGCAGTCACGATAAGAAGTGCGAGCCCAAGAAGTCCGAGTTGCCAGTCCAGCGCAATCATCACTCCGATAACGGCCGCGGTTCCTTTGCCTCCGTTGAACTTCATATAGAAGGGGAAGTTATGGCCAAGAACGACTCCGGCCGCAATAAAGAACAAAATTGCCCATACTGTTTCCGAGGGCAGACTGCTGCTGCCAAGTAACAGGCGCATCGCCATAACTGCGGCAAACCCTTTAAAGATATCGAGAAACGCGACCAGTGCGCCGTATTTCCATCCAAGGACAATTGCGGCATTGGAGGCTCCCGAATTCTTTACGCCTGTTGCTTTTATGTTGGTGCCCGATAAAATTTGGGCAACCAGCGAGCCATGAAGACAACCGATTACATAACCTGAAATAAGTGCTGAAACAATCCAAAGAGTCATATTTTGCCCCCTGCCTTTCTTAATAGTAAACGTACGAACGAAGAGAAAGTTTCAAAATTATCCGACAAGCTTCTTGACAAAATATCGTATCATTCTTTATACTTCTCAACAAGATGGAAAACTGAATCTGAATACTCTTATCAAGAGTGGCGGAGGGACTAGGCCCTGCGATGCCCGGCAACCAACAAGCAACCCAGCTTGGAAAGGTGCTAATTCCTACAGACTGGAGCGACAGTCTGGAAGATGAGAGGAGGAAACTCCGTGTATAGCGGCCCTCTTCTAATTAGAAGGGGGCCTTTTTCTATTCCCTCATCTCCTTTAAGGTCCATCTATTAAAATTACTGGAGGAATGAAAAATGACAAATTTCAAAGCAGAGACAAATTTACTTCACGGAGGCCAGCAGCCAGATCCTGTCACAGGATCGCGGGCAGTACCCATCCATAAGACGACTTCATATGTATTCCGAGACACGGAGCATGCACAGAATCTTTTCGGGTTGAAAGAAGCAGGAAATATTTATTCGCGCATCATGAATCCGACAGTAGATGTATTTGAACAGCGAGTGGCCCTTCTTGAAGGCGGGACAGCGGCAGTCGCTTTGTCATCGGGAATGGCTGCAATTGCATTTTCAATTCTCAATATCGCTGAAGCGGGGGATGAAGTGGTTGCCGACAGCAATTTGTACGGAGGCACATATAATCTCTTCGCCAATACGTTGCCGCGTTATGGCATTACAGTGAAATTCGTCGATGGTACAGACCCAGAAAATTTCCGTGGGGCTGTAACTGAGCGGACAAAAGCTTTCTTCGGAGAAACAATCGGCAACCCGAGCCTTAATGTATTTGATGTAGAGAAGGTTGCAGCGATTGCCCATGAATACAATATTCCATTATTAATCGACAATACATTTGCTTCTCCATACGGCAGCAACCCGATAGCTTTTGGAGCAGATGTCGTTATCCATTCAGCAACAAAATGGATTGGCGGCCACGGCACTACAATCGGCGGCATCGCGGTCGATGGCGGCAAGTTCAATTGGAACCATGAAAGATTTCCGAATTACACACAGCCTGACGACAGCTATCACGGTATCCGTTACGGAATAGATGCGGAAGGCGCGTCTTTCGCAACGAAATTACGCGTTCAGTTATTGCGTGATTTTGGGCCGTCACTCAGTCCAGACAGTGCCCACGCATTTTTACAGGGCTTGGAAACATTGCATTTGCGTTTGCCAAAACACAGCAGTAATGCGGGAATCATCGCTGACTACCTGAGAAACCATCCACAGGTCGAATGGGTTAATTATATTGGCTTTGAAGATCACCCATCTCACGAGTTAGCGAAGAAATATCTGAAAGATACATTTGGTTCCATCGTCAATTTCGGTATCAAGGGCGGCAGGGAAGCAGGCAGAAAAGTAATCGACGGAGTCGGGTTATGGTCGCATGTGGCGAATGTCGGAGATGCCAAATCGTTGATTATCCACCCGGCTTCAACAACGCATCAGCAATTAAGCGCGGAGGGATTGAAGCAGTCCGGCGTCACAGAAGAATTGATCCGTTTATCAGTCGGACTGGAAAATCCGGAAGATTTGATTGCTGACCTGGAGCAGGCTATCAAAGTGGCAGCAGTCCAGGAAGTATAGGAGGAGAAATTATGGGGACAGTATCCATCGGGAACTTAGTGTTGGAATCGGGCCATGTGCTGGAAGGGGCGGAATTGGCGTATGAGCGAAGCGGTGATCCTTCTGCTCCGGCCATCCTGATCTGCCATGCGCTTACCGGGGATCAATATGCTGTCGGCAATGCAGAGCATCCGGGTTGGTGGAGCGGCTTGGCCGGTCCCGGAAGAGCCATCGATACAGAAGAATATCAAGTAATCTCCTTTAATGTACTTGGAGGCTGCAATGGCTCGACAGGACCGCTATCGTTAAATCCGCTTACTGGTAAGCCCTATCGGTCGGAATTTCCTTTGCTGACGATCAGAGATATGGTAAATGCCGAGTATCAGGCATTGAAGACGCTGGGAATAAATAAATTGAAGTCCGTAATCGGCGGTTCGCTGGGGGGCATGAAAGCACTCGAATGGGGAGCATTGTATCCGGATGTTATCGAATCTATTGTTCCCCTCGCCATCACCCCGGCTTTCAGCAGCTATGCGCTTGCCTTTAACCATATTGGCATTCGTGCAATCGAGAATGACCCTGATTTCCAGAATGGAAGTTACGAGGGATCACCCGATTTCAACGGATTCCATCTGGCAAGGATGGCCGGTATGATCAGTTACCGCAGCGGCAAACTCTTCAACGATCGTTTCGGGCGCTCCGAAAGTGGAGAGAATTTTGAAGTGGAGGCGTATTTGGATTATCAGGGACGGAAACTGGCGCAGCGCTTTGATGCCAATAGCTACCTGGTTTTATTGAAAGCCATGAACAGCCATGACATAGGGGAACGAAAAATAAATGTACCGATATTTTCTGTTTCTTTCACAAATGATTTGCTTTATCCCGCTGAACTTATGATTCCCTGGGTGAAAGAGCAGCCAGAAGCCCGTTGGGAAATCGTCGAAACTGATTTTGGGCATGATGGATTTCTGGTGGAATTCGAGAAATGGAGCGAATTAATCAAGGGATTTTTACAACAAGAAGAGCACCTTAAAGCGGCTCGGTAATAAATGGAACAAGAAAAAGCATCCCGTTTAGGGTGCTTTTTCTTCATTCTTAAGATTTTGGGATTCCGGTTTTCTTGTGTCCAGACTCCAACGGCCAGCTCCTCGAGTCGTAAGCCATTCTGGCTGTGCGGCTGAAAAGACGCCGCTTCGCCAGATCGTCTTACGCTTGTCGGAGCTGAGCGGCCGTTTCCGCTTTTCTTGATTGTCCAGACTCCAACGGCCAGCTCCTCGAGTCGTAAGCCATTCTGGCTGTGCGGCTGAGATTTCCACTGCTGGTTCGTTTGAACTTATGGTGCTCCTGCATCGCTGCGCTAGCTTCGTCGCAAAGAGTCGGCCGAACTCCCTTCGCCCAACTCTTTGCTGAGCGGCCGTTTCCGCTTTTCGTTTTGTCCAGACTCCGGCGGCCCAGCTCTTCGGGTCATAAGCCAGCCCAACTGTGCGGCCAAAGCCACTTCGTTGGTCTGTCTTATGCCTTTCAGAGCTAAACGGGCGCCTCCGCTTTTCGTTACTTAATCCTCATCTTTAATATCCACGTCATCCGGAATAGGGGTGGCTTTCCATTCTTCAAGCTGTTGTTTGGCGAGTTCCAGCTGTTGGAAATGCGTTTCGAACTGAGAGGTGTTGACCATGTATTGTTCTCCATCATGGACTGCTTTGATACGTCCTTCGAGTATATATCGATTAATTTGCTCTTGCGGCATGGATAAATAAGCAGCAGTTTCCGGGACTGTCATATACATAAGATCGCCTCCTCTTTTTCTTTTATTATAATCGCTGAAGAGCAGTATCTCAAACGATTGAAATAATGGTATGGTTATTGATATAACTGGGAATTCGAGGTGCAGAATATGAATGCGACACCATATTTAATGGTGCTGCTTGCTGCGATGCTTTGGGGCACGACCGGCACAGCACAAAATTTCATTTCAGGAGAAGCGCATCCGCTGACAATCGGTGCATTCCGTTTGATGATAGGCGGTTTTTCCCTGCTTCTTTTCACAATAATAACCAAAAGTTTAGTTATTCGTAACGTTTCCTGGCAGGCTGTCCTCATTTCAGCGGCAAGTATGGCGCTGTTCCAGCCGTTGTTTTTTTCTTCCGTACAATTGACCGGCATCGCTATCGGTACTGTTGTGGCCATCGGCAGTGCTCCTGTCCTGGCAGGAATGATTGAATGGCTATTTTTGAAAAGACGACCCGACCGTATTTGGATGGCAGCTACAATGATGTCGATCATCGGCTGTATTTTACTGTTCGCAAATAAAGGCGCGGCAGACGTTAATGTACTAGGTGTAGCAATGGCACTGGGGGCAGGACTTGCGTTTGCATTATATGCAATTGCCAGTAAAAGCGTTCTGGAATCGATGGAGGCAGTGCCGGCGGTCGCACTGATCTTCTCTATAGCAGCTGTTTTCCTGATTCCATCTCTATTCTTTTTTGACATTTCCTTTATCCTGATTCCCGCCGATGCCGGAATTATTCTCTATCTGGGATTTGCTACGACCAGCCTGGCTTACATTTTATTCTCAAGAGGCTTAAAGAAAATCCCTTCATCATCAGCAGTCACCTTATCGCTGGCAGAACCGCTTACCGCTTCGATACTCGGTGTGCTGGTGGTTGGCGAAGTACTGAGCGGACTCTCATGGGCCGGCGTCGTTTTATTGCTGGGCGGAATATTGGTCCTGACGATGGGCAAAAAAAGAAAAACTGAAGACAATTATGAGCTTTCTTAATGAATGACAAATTATCATTTTTTAATTTTATGGGGCTATGGAGAAATTTTTCTTTGTCCAGACTCCAGCGGCCGAGCATAGAGCACTGAATAATTTATCGCTCTTCAATGCTGCTCCTAGCTTCGAGACATGAAAGTACGTTGCATCGCTGCGCTGCTTCGTCGCAAAGAGGTGGTCCAAAAAGGTTTTGACCACCTCTTGCTTGCGCTTTTCTTAAGAATTTCTTCACTTTTATCCTAGTATCGGCTTAAGATTTTATCCTTATGATGAATATAGTGAGAAAAGAGGGAGATTGTATGAGTCAATTTACTGTATTAGTGACTGATGATGATCAGGATATTCGGGACGGCATTGAGATTTACTTGAAAAACGAGGGATACCGGGTGCTGAAAGCCGAAAATGGGCAAAAGGCGATTGAGCTGCTGGAATCCAACGAAGTGCATGTCATTATTCTCGATATTATGATGCCGAAGCTGGATGGAATTTCAGCCACATTCAAAATACGCGAACAGCGTAATATCCCCATCATTATGCTCAGTGCGAAAGCGGAGGATTCAGATAAGATACACGGATTATCGGTTGGGGCTGACGATTATGTTACAAAACCATTCCATCCGATGGAGCTGGTGGCGAGAGTCAAATCTCAACTAAGACGTTACGTGAGTCTTGGCACTTACCAGGATAAATCACAGCGTATTGAAATCGATGGCCTCGTTTTGGATTCGGACGCGAAAGAAGTACTGCTTCACGGAGATCCGGTGAAATTGACGCCAATTGAATTCAAAATCACTGAGCTGTTGATGGTGAATGCAGGACGAGTTTTCTCTATCCGCGACATTTACGAGAGAGTATGGAATGAACCGGCATATAATGCGGAAAATATCGTCGCTGTCCATATAAGGAAAATCCGCGAAAAAATAGAGACAGATCCAAAGAATCCAAGATATCTGAAGGTGGTGTGGGGCATTGGCTACAAAATTGAAAAATGACCTATGGTCGATTATTGCCGTGATGATAGCATTGTTTACGCTTCTTTATTGTTTATCGTTCTTTGCGGAAATCGTTTTTAATAGTCCTGCGATAGAATTACTGGCATCACTTCGAACGGTGTCCAAAGGGGAAATTTAAAATGAAGAAATGGCTTTGGCTAACAACCTTATCAATCGTGTTGATCAGTATTTTCAGCGTAATGGAATTGGGCCCGAAATATTTCGGGAAATCTTATCTGGAGACTGCTGAGTTTAAAGAAGAATACAATCACTATGTCAACCGGCTGATTGTTACTGAGTTGGACCCTCCAAAAGCGGAAACTGAGTTCACAGTATCGATGGAAGAAATAGAAGAATATCGGACTAGATACGGCACATTGGCTGAGCAGATTCAAAGCATTCAGGATCAATATAATCCGGATATAGAGTCCGCGCGCGAAAGTGAAAATGACAGTCTGCTGGAAATACTGACAGAAGAACGTGATGGCAAAATACAGGCGATCCGCGACAATTTTGCGGATGATGAAACTGTCAGGCAAAAGATCCTTGAAGACAAACAACGGGCTGCTAAAGTTGCAGTCAATGGAATATTAACCGAAGAAGGAAGCTTCAATTCGCAGTTTCCCTATTATGTTTACGATTTAACCAATATTGAGACTGGTGAAAATTTCAAAAAAGGAGAGATGAGCAGCCGCCCGTTTTATGAGAAGAAATATACAAACGCTGCGCCGCTTCATTTCAGTGGTGAAGAACTGTATTATTCGAATTACAATAATACGGAAATGGTGATTCCTGCCTCAGATGCTGAATTTAAAGGAATCGTCCAGATTGATCGTTCTCTTCTTGCTGCAAGCGACCGGGGCGCTGATATCGTAGGACATGAATATATCAAGAACACTTTGTATCTTTTGGGAGCTATGGCGATTGCGGGCATAGTGCTCCTGTTTACAAAGTTGAAATTTGAACAAGACGCATTTTTGAAAACGCCTTTATACAGGAAATGGTCGGCATGGCCGCTGGAAATAAAACTGGGACTTTTCGCAATCACCCTATTTTTTGCCTTGCCTTTTGGAGTGGCAAACTCGTTAAGGGTAATGGAATACACCATCTATGACGGCCTCGCTTCTTTTATCTGGAACACTATAAAGAACTTCGGGATTAATGCTGTGGTCCTGGGATTGCTCATTCTTCAGGGAATCTGGCTCTACGCCTACTACAATAAATCGGATAAGTTGGTGGATGATTTCAGAAACAGTTATTTACAACGTTCACTGCAGCTGTCACGATATGCATTTTTGAAAAAATCGATTGGTGTCCAAATGCTGATTTTATTGATTGTAGTATTCTTCTGGGGAGCAGGAACAATGCTGTTGTTCATGGTTCCAGAAGCGATACTTATATGGGTGCCGGCGACTCTTTTCATCGGACTGCCGGTATTGCTGTTCATGATGAAACGTTTTGGCTATTTAAATGTACTCATGAACAGCACGCAGGCAATTGCTGACGGCAGCTTAAATGAACTGATTCCTGTTAAAGGGAAGTCGCCTCTTGCACACCATGCCATTCAGCTTAACCGGCTGAAGGAAGGGGTTCGCCATTCAGTGTCAGAGCAGGCAAAAAGTGAACGGCTGAAAACGGAATTGATTACGAACGTCAGCCATGACCTGCGGACTCCACTGACATCCATCATTACCTATACGGACTTGATGAAAACACCAGACCTTTCCACAGAAGACCGGATGACGTATGCTGATATTCTGGATAGAAAATCACAGCGATTAAAAACATTGATCGAAGATCTTTTCGAAGTCTCCAAAATGGCGAGCGGAAATATGGAATTGCATCACCAGCGTGTCGATTTTACACAACTGATGACTCAAGCGTTCGCTGAGCATGCAGAAGATATTTCTTCGTCAGGACTCGACTTCCGGATTTCAACACCGGAGCAGCCGGTTTATATTATGGCAGACGGCCAAAAATGGTGGCGCGTTTTGGACAATTTGATAATGAACGCCATCAAATATGCATTGCCGGGCACCAGGGTTTTTGCAAATTTGAAAGAAACGGACGGCCAGGCCGAATTTATAATGAAAAATATTACCCGCTTTGAATTGGGTGAGAACACAGATGAATTATTTGAACGCTTCAAACGGGGAGACGTGGCAAGGCAGACAGAGGGTTCAGGTCTGGGGCTTGCTATCGCACAGTCAATTGTCGATTTGCATGGCGGCTCTATGAAAATTGAAGTGGACGGCGACTTATTTAAAGTCACTGTTTCATTGAGAAGTATATAAAAAGAAGCAGGGAAGGCTGTGTCCGAATGGACATGGCCTTTTTCTGTTTCATCTATATAAAAGGATATGAGGTTTTGAATAAGCAGAGCAAGGGGATAGGAGTTAAGAACACAATAAATTTGAATGGGGGACGACATATGGATACCAGCGGTTACTTCAATAATTTCATGAACGCGCTTCCCGAAATTCTCTTGGCAATTCTTGTACTTATTATTGGTTATATTGTAGCCAAGTTGGTGGAGAAAGCGGTTTATAAATTATTGGACAACACTAAGCTCGATGAAAAAGCGGGCATGTCACAGCAGAAATACAGCCTGTCTAAAATCATCAGCAAAATCATATTCGTACTGATTTTGCTTTTCGCAGTGGCATTATTCTTCAACATTCTGAACCTTGGGGCAATCGGGGCGCCTTTCCTGGGCATCTTCGATAATTTATCCGGAGCATTCCTGAGTATCCTGAAAGCTGGTCTGATTCTTTTACTGGCGTGGGTTCTTGCAACAGTTGTAAAACGCCTGATTTTAGTAGCGGGCAGAAAATTCGATTTTGGAAAAGTCACCAAAAAGACCGGTGCTTCCAAAAAGGACACGGTGAAATGGACAGAAACGGCAGCCAACATCGCATTTTATCTGATTCTGCTGTTATTCTTGCCAGCAGTCCTGAGTGCGTTGAATATCGACGGCCTTAGTGAGCCGTTCTCGAACATGCTAGCCAGCGTCTTGAATTTCATACCGAAACTGATTGCAGCGGCAGTCATCTTTGCAATCGGATGGATTGCAGCGACTATCGTTAAAAAGATCCTTTCAAAATTCCTGGAATCGATCGGAACGGATCGTTTGGCTGCAAAATTGAAGATTTCACAGTTCTTCAGCGGCACAAGTGTTTCGAATGTCATTGGTATCGTTGCCTTTATCCTTATTATGCTGCCTGTGACGATTGCTGCACTTGAAGTTCTTGCTTTACGCGGAATTTCCGAACCGGCAATTGCCATGCTTAATGACATCCTGACAATGATTCCGAATATTATTGTAGCGATTCTCCTGATTTTGGCAGGGGTTATCATTGGTCGATGGGTGAAAGATTTCGTCATTCAACTTATGAAGAATTTGGGTGTTGACTCACTTACTGAAAAAATGGGGATCAATAAAACCGCAGATCCAGACACAGATCCTTCTGTTTATTCACTTGCCAGAATAATCGGCGTGGTGGCACAGGTATTGATCGTCCTGCTATTCACAGTTGAAGCACTTCAATTATTAAATCTTGAGTTTATGGTTTCCTTGGCGAGCGGAATTTTTGCTTACATTCCTGCTGTCATCGCGGCCCTGGTAATCCTGGCTGTCGGTTTTTGGCTGGCTAATCTTGCTGAAGATTTTATTGGCAGTGTATTCAAAAAGTCTTCTGGTGGCCCTCATGTACTTCGCCATGTTGCAAAATATGCAATTTTGGCATTCGCATTCTTCATGGCTCTTGACCAATTGGGCATCGCGGCTTCAATCATCAATTCAGCCTTTATCCTGATTCTTGGTGGAGCAGCCCTGGCGTTCGGTCTTGCTTTCGGACTAGGTGGCAAAGAACATGCATCGAGATATTTGGACCGCATGGAAAATAGCCTGAAAGATACCAAAGTGGACCAGGAACAATGGGAGGAGAAAAAAAGGGAGCAGGAAGCCAAAAAAGTAGGCTTGGCTAAAGAAGCAAAAGCGGCGACTGACCCGATCGTAGAAAAACCTTCTCCTGATGAAAGGTATCCTTATGAAGGGACTGCAGGTACGCAAAACAAAAAAGGCACGTCGACAGATTTGCCGAAAGATTTCAGCAAAGATGCACGTGATAAACGTACAGGTCGAAACCGCAACACGGACGATCCGTTCAAGAATAAATAAGCAAAAAATGAAAAGGCGGCCGCGGCCGCCTTTTTTTGTGTATTCATTTTCATTTTGTTGTACTTTCGCTTTTCTAGTGTCCAGACTCCAACGGCCCATCTCTTCGCTGTCGCTTTTCTCTATTCAGGTGGAGCCACCAGTTTATGCTGGAAGGCATAAATGACCGCCTGCGTCCGGTCATGCACCTCCAGCTTGGACAGCAGATTGCTGACATGAGATTTCACTGTCTTTAAAGCTATGTAGAGCTCGTCGGCAATTTCCTGGTTCGTATAGCCATGGGCGAGCAGCAGAAGAATCTCCATTTCCCGTTCGGTTAAATCTTCATGCAGCACCCGTTCATGGCGCATTTGTTTCATCATTTTACTCATCACTTCCGGTTCCAACACCGGGGTGCCATTCATCGTTTCACGGATCGAGTCGGCAATCCGCGAAGCTTTTGAGGTTTTCAGGATATAACTGACTGCACCCGCTTTCAGTGCAGGATATACTTTGTCGTCATCAAGAAAACTGGTGACGATCATAATTTTCGCTTCGGGCCATTCACGGATGATTGCGTCTGTCGCCTCTGCACCATTCATGACCGGCATGACCATGTCCATCAGAATTACATCCGGCCGTAACTCGAGTGCCATTTTAACAGCTTCTTCGCCATTCGCCGCTTCACCGGCAACTTTCATATCTTCCTGTGCCTGCAAATAAGCGGATACACCGATTCGAACCATTTCGTGGTCGTCAACTAATAGAATTCGTATCATCCGGAATCTTCCTTTCAATCGGTACTTTAACTTCAACAATGGTTCCCTCGGAAGGAACCGATACAATTTTACTTGTGGCACCGATTTCGATGGCACGCTCTTCGATATGCTTCAAACCATAGGAAGTGGATTTCGATTGCTCACTTTCAAAACCGATGCCGTTGTCCTGAATGCGTAAAATGGCAAAATTATCCCGCTCTATAAAAAGAATGTGGACTTCGGTGGCTTTGGAATGTCGCAATGTATTCGATAATGTCTCCTGGGCGATGCGGAAAAGGTGGTCCTCCGCACCTTTTTGCAGAGATACCTCTTCAAGTTTATGTTCAATCGTAAAATAGACTTTTTCTTTCAATTCGGACACCAGTTCAAACAAGCCCTGGCGCAAACTTTTGTCATGCAGGGCAGCCGGACGCAAATGAAGAAGTAAAGCACGCATCTCCAATTGTGCCTGCTGCACCATCTTTTCGGTCTGCAACAGTCCGGGCGATACTTGTTTGCCTTCAGTCATGGAAGACAATAGCATGGAAGCTGCGAATAATTGCTGGGAAACCGAGTCATGCAATTCCCGTGCCAGCCGCTGGCGTTCCATAACGAGACGTTCCTGGATAATCTGGTCCTGAGTTTCAGCCCGCTCGTTGGCAATCCGCGCCAGGCTTTTGCGCTGGGACTCCAATAATTTTTGGAGTTTTAGAATGGATACGGAAAGTTGCGGCGGCAAAGTTTTCATTTGCGCAGCTTCGATGACAGTTTGGTCTTCGTTGCGCAGAAGAGCCTGGAATATCTCTTCGATATCCTGAACTTTCGAACGCGATAAAGACTCGGTCCACCAGGAAATTCCCGCAGACAGAGCCACCATTAAAACGAAGAGCCAGACACCAAATGGAAGCCCGGCCACAAAGTCTTCCCAAAGGACTGACCAGGTATTAACAGCAGGAAGCCCTAAAAGAGCAAGTAAAATACTGAAGATGATTGAGGCGAACAAAGCCATGAAAAATAAACTGCGCGGCAGAATCTGTCTCATCGGCGAATCACCTCGACATCCCCCATCCAGGTGGTGACAGAAACGATCAATTCCGTTTTCACGTCTTCCACATGTTCGTAGCCGTCCTGAGTATGGACAGAGCCATACCAGACCCGTTGCTTGTCACCGTTGAAAAAACGGGCATCCCCAAAAACAGTCGAGTAATACACCCGCACCGGCACTTCATAGGGAACGATTAAACGGACCCTGCCAAAACCCTGGCGAATCGAAACCAGGGAAGTTTTCTTCGGTAAGACGGTTTGCGTTGCATCAATCAGCAGATCACCGATAAAACCCTGTACATGGATATCTTTCCATTCATAGGATTCAATGGGCGTAGCCTGCGCTGAAAAGAATTTATTTTGAATCAACCCTTGATCAACCGGTCCTTTCATCGGTACGTCCTGCTGCCATTCTTCACCTTTCCAAAGGCGGACCAGAAGGTACACGGCTGCTGCCAAAATGAACAGGCGCAGGCTCCACATGGAGAGAATCGAAATGCCGATCAGGATAAAACCGGTCCAGAAATAGGATTTACGATGTTTAGGGCTATTCTTATTGCCGTGATAGATAAGTCCGATGCCAAGAAGAACCAAAAACACACTGCCATTTCCAAAAAAAGCAGCTTCTACGAATATGAGAAATAATGCGCTCAAGGCAAAAAATGCCTGTCTGTTGGTTGAGAAATAATTCATCGCAGTTTTTGCCTCCTTCTTTGCAGCAGAAAAGTAAGAGGGGAATGTATCCCTCTTACTCTAGCTTACACAATTTCTTTGGATTTCGCGCTGTTTTTTTCCAGCGTTTCAAGACGGCGTTCCATAGTCGAACGTTCGTGGCGTTCTTCGACTTTATTGCCAAGGGATTTGATGTAACTGGCCATATCATCGAACGAACCGATCCGTTCAGCAACCAGTTCAGGGCTTAGGATTTTATCCATCTGGTAATGTGCGCGAGTTGCGTTTTCTTTGCCCATCAATTGAAGCTGGCGTACTTTCATATCTTTTACTTTGTGCTTCATTTCCTCATAGCGCTGCTCGAGTGCAACACTTTCCGCTGTGTTTTCGTCTAGAGTCTTGCGCAGTTCATCGACGCGGGAGCTATAGGCGGCAACTTCCTGTTCAGCGAATGCGGTTAAGTCACTTTCGCCTGCAGCCTGGGCTAGTTCAGCCTGTGCCTGGCGTTTTTCAAGGAGACTCTCAGTTTCCTGAAATTCTTTTTCCAGTTTGTTGCTCAAGCTTGTTTGGCGTTCCAGCCATTTGCCGGCAGTCTCCGTCTCTTTTTCAGCTTCCTGAATGTATTTATTCAATAAACTGATTGGATTTTTTTCCTCTTTCTTGTCGAGTATTGCATCCATGTCCGTTGCCACCGCGAATTTCAAACGCTGCCATAATGTTGTCATATAATTTCCTCCTTATTTGTTTAGTTTTTGCCATTCTCTTTCAAAGTTGGTGAAAGGATCGTTTTTGACTGAATTTGAAACTTTTTCTTCATTCCAATTTTTGTAGATGTACCATAATACTGCAATGGCCAATACCCCTATAATCGCGGGCACATTGGAAACTGCTGAAATCGCTCCTACTGCTGCAACAAAACCCCACCAGATATTGGCGCCGGTTGAACTGCTTCTCAGGTAATAATGCACACCAATGTAGATGATGACCCCTGAAAAAGCGAGACCGATGATAGGGCCCAGATTGGAAAGGGCGATAATTCCGGCGATAATGCCGATGACTGTCATCCAAAATTTGTTCAAGTTATTTCCTCCTCTCAATTTGTAACTTAATCTTAACAACTCTCCGAAATTGGCAACACGGTCTGTCACTGCATCTTTTACTCAGACCTGAGGCTTAGGCGGCTTCGGGCAGTTAACGCAAGTGCAGGGAAGGGTATAATGGAAAGAAAGCGGAAATGAGGTGGGATTTTGAAACAGATAACTGCAGGGGTTGTAATACTGCTGATCTATTGCTCTTTCGCAGGATACATAGGATGGGCCACTTTTATATGGCTGAACAGTTTTGCATTGCCCGTCAACAGTTGGGTTTTTATGTTTTTTTGGGCAGTTCTGGCGTTCAGTTATTTTATCGGAATGCTGGGCCATAAATGGCTGGGATTTACGATTGCCGGTTCTTACTGGCTTGCCTTTTTTCAATACGCACTTTTGATAGTGCCGATTGCCAATCTGCTGGTTATCGTGATTGACCACCCCCGGGATATTCAGTTTGCCGGTTCATTGGCGGCAGCACTCTTCATACTGATTTTTAGTATCGGAACTTTCCTTGCCTACAGTCCTGTAGTGCGTAAAAAGGAATTCATTGTAAAAGGAAGTGGTGATGATTTGGATGTCGTCATTGCTTCTGATTTTCATCTCGGCGTTCTATCGGGCAAACGCCATCTGAAGCGCTTTGTCAATTTAAGCAATAAACTCGAACCGGACCTGGTATTGCTAGCTGGAGATCTGGTGGATGATGATCCGATTTGGTATGCCAGATATGGCATGTCGGAAGTGATGCGCAAACTTAAGTCAAAATACGGCGTATTTGGAGTATTGGGCAACCACGAATATTATGGAAAGAAAATCCCATTGCTTGTCCGTGTGATGGAAGAATCCGGCGTTGTGATATTAAGGGATGAAACGGTTGAAGTTGCAGGGAAATTCAATCTGACCGGGCGGGAAGAACGGACCAACGGCAAAAGAGATCCACTCGAAAACTTAAAGCCTGCAGGAAACCTGCCATGGATTGTGATGGACCATACGCCATCTGATTTAAAAACTCCGGTCGAGCTGGGTGTTGATTTTCATATTTCCGGCCATACCCATAAGGGGCAGATGTGGCCTAATCATTTGATTACCAAAAGAGTATTTGAACTCGATTATGGCTACCGCATAAAAGAAGTTACACATTTTATCGTTTCTTCGGGTTTCGGCTTCTGGGGTCCGCCTATTCGCATAGGCAGCCGATCGGAATTATGGGCTGTGCGGATAAAATTCGAAAATATTTAATTGAAAGAGTTGGTTTAAATGGAAGCATGGATCACTGCTGTAATGGAAGACTATGGGTATGCAGGCATATTTTTTCTGATTCTATTGGAAAATATATTCCCGCCGGTCCCATCTGAAATTGTGCTGACTGTCGGAGGATTTATGACAACTAGCGCCGGATTGAGCATAACCGGAGTCATTGCAGCTTCGACTGCCGGTTCGGTTGCTGGAGCTGTCATTCTTTATTACATCGGCAGGTGGCTGAGCGTAGAACGCTTGGAAAGCCTGGTCGAGAAATACGGCAAGTGGCTGCGTATCAAAAAGGATGATCTGCGCAAAGCGGATGCATGGTTCGATCGATACGGCGTCTGGGCGGTTTTCTTTGGAAGGCTGGTTCCTGTGGTCCGAAGCCTTATCTCTGTTCCTGCAGGAATGTCGGGCATGAAAGTGAAAATGTTTCTATTGTTTACGACTGCAGGAACGCTGATATGGAATACAATTCTAGTCATTGTCGGCGCCGCGGTCGGTGAAAACCGTGAAGCGATTATGCGGCAGTTGGGCATCTATTCGAATGTTGTTTATGTTTTATTGGCTTTGGGAGCGGTTGTAGGCATATGGTACTTCATCCGGAGAAGGCATAAGAAGTAGTCAGGGACAGCTTGAAATTGAAGCTGGTTACATAAATTGCTATAATAATTAGATAATTAGATTGGAGGATGTTTTTATGAAGCCGATTGTTTATATAACCCGAAAATTGCCAGAGGAGGCAGTAAAGGGTCTTGAAAATTCCTATGAAGTGCGGATGTGGCAGGAGGAAGAAAAACCTGTGCCACGTGAAGTTCTAATGGAAGAAGCCAGAAAAGCATCAGCCCTGTGGACGATGCTTTCTGACCAGATAGACAGGGAATTGATAGAAGCAGCAACGGATTTAAAAATCATTTCCAATCTGGCGGTGGGCTATAACAATATCGATTTGGATGCAGCAAGGGAACGTGGAATTGCTGTAACGAATACACCGGAAGTTCTAACGGAAACGACTGCAGATTTGGCATTTGGTTTGCTGCTGGCAACTGCCAGACGGCTGGTCGAAGCGGAAAAAACGGTCCGTTCAGGTGAGTGGAAGTCATGGACGCCTATGGGCATGACAGGGCAGGATGTCTATGGCGCAACTCTCGGGATCATCGGGATGGGACGAATCGGAGAGGGCGTCTGCAGAAGAGCCAGTGGTTTTGACATGAAAGTGATGTATCATAATCGTACTCGCAGAAGCCTGGAAGATGTGGAATATGCGGAACTTGATGAACTATTGGCCGAATCCGATTTTGTAATGATCCTTACTCCTTTGACAGCAGAAACCAAAGGGATGATCGGCAAACGGGAATTGGAATTAATGAAGAACACGGCATGCCTGGTCAATGTCGCCAGAGGCGGTATAGTGGACGAGGACGCCTTATACGAAGCGCTGAAATCACGGAAAATTTGGGGAGCTGGACTTGATGTCTTTGAACAGGAACCGCTTCCGCTCGACAATAAGCTGCTGGAGCTTGATAATCTGACTGTCCTCCCGCATATCGGCAGCGCCGGTATACGTACAAGGTTGAAAATGATGGCATTGAATGCAGAAGCGATTTCTGCGTGCCTCGAAGGGCAATCCATTAAAAACAGGGTTTGTTGATCGGTAAGTAATTCAGTGAAAATCAATTGCACTACAAAAACAGCCGTTTCTGCGGCTGTTTTATTTTTGCCTAAGTTGAATAATAGCTTAATTTATTGTAAAATGGTTGAGGTTTTGAAGTCTCGATGACTGAAGAAGCAAATAGAAGAATAGGGGGTATGATTCATGCAAAATCATACGCACAACGTTTTACTTTATTACTTATATACACCGATCGAAGATCCTGAAACTTTTGCAGTTGAGCATTTGGCAGCCTGCAAGGAGCTCGAATTGAAAGGCCGTATCCTGGTGTCTGAAGAAGGCATCAACGGTACATGTTCAGGCACAATCGAGCAAACGGAAGCTTATATGGAGATGATGAAAAACGATGAACGTTTTTCGGATATCGTCTTTAAAATTGATGAAGCTGATGGACACGCATTCAAGAAAATGCACGTTCGCGCTAAAAAAGAAATTGTTCACTTAGGCTTGGAAGATGACATCAATCCAAACGAATTGACTGGCACTTACCTGGAGCCTGCTGAATTCTATAAACGCATGCAAGATCAGAACACAATCGTTCTTGATGCCCGCAATGATTACGAATACGATCTTGGCCATTTCCGCGGTGCTATCCGTCCGGATATTGAGAACTTCCGCGATTTGCCGGAATGGGTCAAAGAAAATAAAGAAATGTTTGAAGGCAAGAAAATTTTGACGTATTGCACAGGCGGAATCCGCTGTGAAAAATTCTCCGGCTGGCTGAAAAGAGAAGGCTTTGAAGATGTGGCACAGCTTCACGGCGGCATTGCTACTTATGGTAAAGACCCTGAAGTGAAAGGACAGCTTTGGGACGGACAGATGTACGTCTTTGATGAGCGTATCGCAGTGCCTGTTAACCAGGTGGAACATACAGTAGTAGGCAAAGACCATTTCACAGGTGAGCCATGTGAGCGCTACGTAAACTGTGCAAACCCGGAGTGCAACAAGAAAATCCTTAGCTCCGAAGAAAACGAGCATAAGTTTATGCGTTCATGCAGTGACGAATGCCGCGAACATCCGCGCAACCGTTATGCATTCGAACACGGTTTGACTGGTGCAGAAGTGCAAGAAAGACTTGACGCTTTAAAAGAAACATCTGAAGTTTAATAGAAGAAAACCAAGAAAAGCTGTCTAGATTGACCTAATACAATAAGGCAAGGAAAAACACTCCCAACGTCGTATGTAGTAATAACGACGCTGGGGGTGTTTTTCTGTATGGGTTCATAAAATGATTCAGGTTTTAGCTTTTGAGATGTCCGGGTAAATAAAAGTAAGACGATAAACGGGAGGCTGGTTAGTATGAAGACAACAAATCGTGAATTTGAAGTGGTTTATACAGAACGGGAGCTTGAAGAAAAAGTGGAAGAAATGAAATCATGGGGATATAACAAAAATGATATACATGTTCTGGCGGATAATGCGGATATTCTTAACTCTGTTGAAGTCCAAGAAGGAGTCCAGACACACGAAACAGAAACCATTACAGATAAATTCAAATCAATCTTCACCGGGAAAGATGCGGTACGCGAAGAGTTAACTAAACTGAATTTAAGCCAAACAGAAATCGATGAATTTCACGATATTCTCGAAAATGACGGGATTGTGCTATATACAGACCATCGAAACGATAATCGAATATAGCTTAAAAGAAACAACTGAAAACGCAATGCGGCTTTCACTCATTTTGGACATGACATAGGACGTGGTGGAGAAAAATTCAATGAGGAAAAATAAAAGACGAGGATGTTTGATAAACAAAAAAGTACCGGGCATCTATTTGCCCGGTATTTCTTATACTTCAGATTCTTTTTCTGCACAATTGAAACAGAAAAGTTCCCCTTCAATATACACTCCATCCAGGAAACCATCACGGCAATAAACTTCTTTTCCGCAATTCACACAAGTTCCAATTAGCTCAAGCATCTGCCAAACCGTCAGCAAATATGTACATTGCTTCACGCAGGTATTTCGATAAGCCAGCTCCGTGCCGATCGATATTCTTGGCGAAACGGCTGTCGTTTGCATAAAGATCGGCAAGACCGCGGAACATTTTCGGTGAACAGTTATAGAAACGGTCCAGCAACGTATAATAGGCCTGCATTTCGACTTGGACTTCAGGCGCTTCCGGAGGCAGATGCATCAAATTGGAGACGGCATTGTATATCCGATCGCCTTCCCGGTTGATTTCTTCGAGATCCTCTTCTTCTTTTTCCGGTTTTTCAGTTGCAACTGTCGTTTCCGGTTCGTTTGCAACTGGTTCCTGCTGTGCCACAGCAGGTTCCGGCTCAGTAAAGTTAACCTCTTCCAGTATTTCATCCTGGCTGCCAATTTCTCCATCTGCTGTATCGATTTCTGCGGCATCCTCTTGAGCCGGTGAATCCAAATACAATTTAATATTATCATCTGTCTTTTTGATGCTGAATGCTGAAAAACGTTCTTCATTGCTTTGTTCCTGGACTCCCGCATATTCCAGCTGAGTATGCTCAGCATTTTCTATCAACTTTTCAATGCGTAGTTTCTTCTGGCGCAATAACTCTGCGTGTTGTGTCAAAGCATAAGTGGCGTCAAAACCTTCGGCAACCAGTTCCTGGATTTTTTTCAGTGAAAATCCTAATTCTTTGAAAAATAAGATGTGCTGGAGCAGTTTCAAATCATCGTCATTATAATAACGGTACCGGTTGGATCCTATATTCGAAGGCTTCATCAAACCGATGCTGTCGTAATGATGGAGAGTGCGGACACTGACTCCTGCTATTGTAGCTACTTCCTGTACTTTGTACATAATTAATCACCTCTTCCATTAGATTAGACTATGACGTTCCGTAAGTGTCAATACCTTTTAGTGCTTGTTAAATAAAATGCTACTTTAAGCATGGAAATTAATCTTGGGAATAAGGTGTTTTAAGAAAAGAGTTTTAAATTTAGAAAATTCATTAAAATTAGAAAAATGCCTGTAAATTCTTAGCAGCTTGTGGAATAATGTATTTGTAAGCGCTTTCTTTATACTGAACCATTACAGAGGAGGAACGGATTAATGAAATTAACGAATTACGTAAATGGGAAATGGCAGGATGCAGGTCATAAAAAATACGCTGCTGTATTAAATCCGGCGACAGGTGAAGAGTTGGCGCAAGTTCAGATGTCATCTGCAGAAGATGTGGATGTAGCAGCAAAGGCTGCGAAAGCGGCACAGAAGTCATGGGCAAAAGTTCCGGCGCCGAAACGGGCGTCGTATTTATATGAAATCGGACGGATTATGAAAGAAAGGAAAGAGCATCTTGCACAGGTATTGACTAAAGAAATGGGCAAAGTGATTGAAGAAGGCCGGGGAGAAGTGCAGGAAGGAATCGACATGGCTTTTTATATGGCTGGAGAGGGGCGACGGCTTTTTGGGGAAACGACTCCTTCAGAGCTGGCTGATAAATTTGCCATGAGCATCCGGGCACCGATTGGGATTGTCGGATTGATCACCCCTTGGAATTTCCCTGTGGCAATCGCCACCTGGAAGTCGTTTCCGGCAATCGTCGCAGGCAACACGTTCTTGTGGAAACCGGCAACAGAAACACCGATGATGGCTTATGAGATGAGCAAGATATTTGCCGAGGCTGGACTGCCGGATGGAGTAGCCAATGTTGTTTTTGGTGCAGGGTCGGAAGTTGGAACCGCAATGCTGGAACATCCCGATATACGGGTTATTTCCTTTACCGGATCAACCGAAACAGGGAGGAAGATAGCAGAACTCGGAGGGCGCAATCTTAAAAAAGTTTCTTTGGAGATGGGCGGGAAAAATGCCGTCATTGTGATGGAAGATGCAGATTTGGATTTGGCGGTTGAAGGCATTCTATGGAGTGCTTTTGGAACAGCCGGGCAACGGTGCACCGCCTGCAGCCGGGTTATTGTCCATGAACAAGTAAAAGAAGAACTTCAAAAAAGGCTGCTTGCTAAAATGGAAAGCCTGACGATTGGCGATGGATTGGATGAAAGCATAAAAGTAGGCCCAGTTATCAACAAAGAGGCCCTTGAAAAAATACATTCCTATATTGAAATCGGCAAACAGGAAGGCGCAGTTCTTCTCGCGGGAGGAGAGATTCTGACCGGTGGCCATTTCGATAAAGGAAACTATTACGCACCGACATTGTTTACGGATGTATCTGCATCGATGAGAATTGCTCAGGAGGAAATTTTTGGTCCGGTTGTTTCTATTATTGAAGTTGATAGTTTTGAAGCGGCAATTGAAGTGAATAATGGTGTTATTTATGGGCTTTCCAGTTCCATTTATACCCAGGATGTTAACCGGGCATTTAAAGCACAACGGGATTTGGACACAGGAATTGTCTATATTAATGCGGGGACGAGCGGAGCTGAAATTCATTTGCCTTTTGGTGGAACAAAAGGTACCGGCAACGGACACAGAGATTCTGGGGTTGCGGCGCTGGACGTCTTTACTGAGTGGAAATCCGTCTATGTGGATTTCAGCGGTAAGCTGCAGCGGGCGCAAATAGACAATGAAATTTGAAGAAGAGAGGGGCGTTCTGAGATGAAAGTTGCGGTATTAGGCGCGGGACTGATGGGAAAGCAGGCTGCAGGAGATCTCATTCAAAACGATGAAGTGGAAAAAGTCTTTCTGGCAGATCTGGATACAGAAAAAACAGAAGCTTTTAAACAAAAATTGGGCAGCAATAAGATCGAAGTCATTCATTTGGATGCAAAAGACGAACAATCGTTAAGGTCGGTCATAGAAAAAGCGGATGTCGTGATTAACGCCTTGTTCTATACTTTTAATGTTAAAGTGGCTGAAATAGCACTCGAATGCGGTGTCCATGCTGTCGATCTTGGCGGGCATATCGGCGGAGCCACAGATGCCGTACTTGAACTCCATGAAAAGGCTCTGAAACAAGGAGTGACGCTTATACCGGATTTAGGCGTGGCACCGGGGATGATCAATATCATAACGGGTTATGGTGCCGGCAAACTGGATCGGGTCAGCGACATCAAAATTCTGGTCGGCGGCATTCCAGTCCATCCTGAACCACCTCTTCAATACAATCATGTCTTTTCACTGGAGGGCGTTTTCGATCATTATACAGATCCTTCCCATGTTCTGAGGGGCGGAAAATTGCTGGAGGTCCCATCGCTTTCTGAAATTGAACATGTCGAGTTTGAAGAATTTGGCGAGTTGGAGGCTTTCCACACGTCGGGCGGAACATCTACGATGACGGAAACGTTCAGCGATATCGATAACCTCGAATATAAGACGCTTCGTTATAAAGGGCACGCTGAAAAGTTCCAGCTGCTCGTCGATCTCGGTTTCACAGAACGTAATAAAACAGTGGAAGTGGAGGGGCAGAAAGTAAAAACCCGAGATGTCCTGCGTGAAGTGCTGACTCCAATTACGATGCTTGGCGACAAAGAAGATGCAGTGGTACTTCGAATTACAGTATCCGGCACAAAAAACAATGAAGATATAACTTTCACTTATAATATGGTGACTAAAAAAGATCGGCAGTCAGGAGTGACGGCGATGGCCCGGGCTACGGCATTTACTGTCTCGGTGGTTGCCCAAATGATTGGGTCAGGTTTGATCGACAAGCGCGGCTCTTATCCGCCGGAACTTATTGTGCCAGGGGATGCCTATATCAGGGAAATGGCGAAACGTGGAGTGGAGATTAAAGAAACGGTGCAGCGGACAGCATTTCAGCAGTAAGAAATCATGCGGTGGGAGGTATAAAACATGGACTTCAACTTTTCGGAAGAACAATCACTGTTAAGAAAGACGGTCAGGCAATTCGTCGACAATGAAATTCTGCCCCACATCGCAGAATGGGACAGCAAAGGAGGGTTTGATCCGGCCATTTGGAAGCGGCTTGCTGATTTGGGATTAATGGGAGTCTGTATTCCGGAGAAGTACGGCGGCAGCGGAATGGATTATAATTCGCTGGCCATCGTTTGTGAGGAATTGGAAAGAGGGGACACCGCGTTTCGAACAGCTGTATCCGTCCACACCGGCTTGAATTCAATGACTATCCTGCAATGGGGAACGGAGGAACAAAAGCAGGAATTTTTATTGCCGCAAGCGAAAGGTGATAAAATCGGAGCTTTTGGCCTGACCGAACCGGGAGCTGGATCTGATGTAGCGGCGATTTTAAGTACGGCAGTACGGGATGGGGACGATTATATCCTGAACGGCCAAAAAACCTGGATTTCCCTATGCGACTCGGCTGATCATTTCATCGTTTTTGCCTATACCGATAAATCCAAAAAACATCAGGGTATCAGCGCCTTTATCGTCGAACGCGATCGTACAGGATTTTCCTCCAAAGCGATCAAAGGGAAGTATGGAATCCGCGCCGGCAATACAGGGGAAATATTTTTTGAAGATGTCCGGATTCCAGCTGGAAACCGCCTGGGTGAAGAGGGTGAAGGATTTAAAATTGCGATGGCATCTTTGGACAATGGACGATTCACAGTGGCAGCCGGTGCTTGTGGATTGATAAGCGCCTGTATTGAAGAAAGTGTGAATTATTGCCATACACGTTCTACATTCGGAAAATTGATCGGCGAACATCAACTGGTCCAGCAGATGATAGCCCGCATGGAGGCGGGCTATCAAATGAGCCGCTTGCTGGTATATCGCGCAGGAGAGCTTAAAAACCAGGGAATCAGGAATACACGGGAAACATCGCTTGCAAAATGGCAGGCCTGTGATTTCGCCAATAAGGCTGCAGACGATGCAGTTCAAATCCACGGTGCTTATGGTTATTCTGATGAATATCCCGTAGCCCGCTTCCTGCGCAATTCGAAGGCTCCGGTGATCTACGAAGGCACCCGTGAAATCCATACAATTATGCAGGCGGAGTATGTATTGGGTATGAGAGAGGATAAAAATCTGAACAAGATGCTCCCGCAATGGCCATTCGAAGAATAAAGCGGATTTTAAATTTAATGATTCGTTAAAAAGACCTTAAAGAAGATGGTTTCTCTTCTTCAAGGTCTTTTTTTGTCCAATCAATCAAGCATTTCGTCTGGTCTTGGAACAAACATCTTCAGTCTTTCTGGAAGAACCTCTATATTAGCTGGAGTTTTTAAATATATTTCCCCGTCTGTATCGATGTCCATTGGTTCATTTGTCGCGATACGGATGTTTCTGCCTTGATAATGGCGGATATGGGATAATTCTTCCATAGGAACATCGGGTTTAGAGAGTGAAAACCATTCGAGTATAGCTGCAATCGAAGATGTCTGGATGATGAAAACATCGAGGAGGCCATCTGCAGGGTCAATCGAATCCATTGGCAAGGCATGAGTTCCGATGGATTTTCCGTTCATGACGAGAGCAAGTACTCCATTTTCTCCGTATTCGACACCATCAACAGTCAAATTGATGGCAAAGGGTTCAGTCTGGCGCATAGATTGCAGCCCGCTCATGAAATAACTTAATTTGCCGTAGCGTTCTTTCAATTGGGAATCTATATTCGTCGAAGCATCTGTAATAATACCGATTCCCGCAAAATTCAGGAAAGAATGGCCATTTATACTGGCAGCATCGATGCCTTTTACCAGGCCGTCAGATAGGGCTTCGGCAGCCAAAGCCAAGTCCATCGGTATATCAAGTGTCCGTGCAAAATCATTGCACGTGCCGCTAGGGATTATTCCGAGCGGAGGAGGGTCCTGTAAATCGGATAAAGCTTGTACGGCATCGTGGATCGTTCCATCTCCTCCTGCCACAAATAAGGCATCGGCATCAGCAGATAATTTTCTGCAGGCAGTCGTCAATTCTTCGGGGCTGTTGGTCTGAACGAGTTCAAGTTTATCTGAAACGGCCGCTAAAGCGGGAGCTGCCATGGAAATGACCGAGTCCGCCGTGGACGCCCCTGCTTGTCCGTTATACAATAAAACTGAACGCTTAAATTTCTTCACTGTGAATCCTCCTTATAACTGCTCTTATGAATATATTTCCACTGGAAGCTTACCAGTAAACTAGCTGGATTGATACTAATGAAAAATATTGCAGGAGGTTAAAGTGATGACGGAAAAAATCTACTACCAGGATGCCGGAGTAATGACGGCGACAGCAAAGGTGAAAGCAAGTGGAACAGACGGAAAAGGAAATTATGCCGTGCTAGACCGCAGCTGTTTTTATCCGGAAGGCGGTGGCCAGCCGGCAGACACAGGTGTCATTGGACAAACTGAAGTCAGGGATGTCCTGCTCGTCGATGGGGAAATCCGGCATTATACCGAGGATAAATTGGAAATAGGCGAATATCATATCGCCATCGACTGGGAGCGCCGTTTCGACCATATGCAGCAACATACCGGACAGCATTTGCTGAGTGCTGTATTCGAAGATGAACTGGGAATGGCGACAAAAAGTTTTCATCTGGGTGCGGAGAGAGTTTCAATCGATCTGGATGTTCGGGAAATAAGCAGCGGACAATTATACGAAGTAGAGCAGCAAGTGAATTCATTGATCTACAGCCAAATACCGATCGAAACGGAATGGGTTACACAAAGTCAGGCAGCTGAGATGAAATTACGCAAAGAACCGGCGGTAGAAGGAGATATTCGTCTTGTGAAGGTAGCGGGCATTGATATCAATGCCTGCGGAGGTACGCATGTACATAATACAGGTCAGTTAGGGTTGCTTAAGATTATCCGGACGGAAAAAGCTAAAACCGGCACACGCGTCTATTTTTTATGTGGCCATCGGGCGATGAAGCATTTCCGCTTGCTTCAATCTGTCACTGACCAGTTGACGAAAAGCTTGAATGCTCCTGCAGCAGAATTGGCGGGAGCTGCAGCAGCTGTCTTGGACGACAGGAAAGAAAAAGAGAAACAATTGAAGAAACTTGCACTTGAGTTGGTGAAGCTGGAAGCAGAAAGCCTGAAACCTGATGGGAATATAATAGTCAGGAATTATAGTGGCCGTCCGATAAAGGAAATTCAGCAATTGGCGAAGCTGGCTATTGAAAATCATCCATCTATTTATTTGCTTTTCATTGTTCCGGAAGAAGAGAGTGTTCGCTTTGTTTGTGCAAAAGGGAAAAATGCAGCCGGAGATATGAAGGAAATACTTGGAGAGATTGTAGAAGCCAAAGGCGGCAAAGTTGGCGGCAATGAAAGTCTTGCGCAGGGAGGCGGCCCTCTGGATGATAATCTGGAGTTCTATTCAGAGGCATTTCAGAACAAAATCAAGGAAATTGCATAAATTCTGTAACTTTTCTGTAATATGGCTGTCTAATGAATAAAGCAGGCAGAAAGGATGTGGATGATTCATGAAGAAAAGAAGTCTATGGCTCGTTGCGGCTGCGCTTATCGCAGCAATAGGAATCGGTTTTGCTTTTATGATTGATAAGGTGTCGATCAGTGCCTCATCCATTGCATTGGCAGAACAAGGCTGGAGAGCTAACTTTTCTTCAGAGCTCCATCCTGATGCAATCGAAAAAGGGCATGTCTATTTAACAGATGCAGAAGAGACACCTGTAGATGTGGAAATGAACTTGCTGGAAAATGGGAAGACGCTGGAAATACCCGAAATCTCAATTGGACAATATATTCTGCATGTCGAGAAATCAGCGATTAAAGGAAAATTTCTTAAAAGCTTGGCAAGCAAGAAAGTGGAATTTTCCGTCCAGGAAGAAATCACAGCACTTTCAAATGAAGAAGAGTTAAAAGCATATTTTAAACAGTTGCTTGAGCTTCAAAAAAATAGTGAGCGCTACGGGGCATTTGGTGAAGGGAGTGGAATGGCAACTGAGGAATCCGGTGCCAGTGAATCTTCAGCGGCTGATTCTGCAGGGTCAGGAGAAAGCCGCAGCCATTCTTCAACCAATAACCAGGTTGAAGGAGTCGATGAAGCGGACCTGGTAAAAACGGATGGTTCCTATATTTATTCCATCAGCGATTCCAAGGTGCTGATAACGGATGCACGGGATCCAGAAAATCTGGCGGCTGGAAATGAGTTATTGGTAGAGCCCGAAATGTATCCAGAACAGCTCTTCCTGTCGGATAATACTTTAATCGTGATGGGAAGCCAGTATGGTGTTGCCCGGACAGAAGGAAAAGTGGATGCGGAAATGGCCCCGCATATATCTATGACCACTGTATATTTGTATGATGTCAGTGATCCGGCTTCCCCGCAGTTTCTGCGGAAAGTCGGTACCGAAGGAAATCTGAACGGGGCACGGCTGACAGATGGAATCCTTTATTATGTAACCAATGTTTATCCGGAAATATGGATGATGGAGGAAGGGGAAGATGTGGAACTTCGGCCGATGGTTTTCGATTCGAAAAATGGCAAAAAGTTTTCTGCTTTGCCTTATGACAGGATTTCCATACTTCCAGGAACGATGGAAGGTAGCTACAGCCTTGTCTCGGCAATCGACCTGGCTGATCCCAAAGAAAACGAATTATCAACAGAAGGCTTTCTTGGCGGCAGTGAACAACTTTACATGACAAAAGAAAACCTCTATCTGACTGCATCAGCCTATGTGCCGATGGATGAAGAGGAAACTGACGAAAATATTTCCATGGATATATGGATTCCCCAACTGGCAAACACAGAAGTCTTTAAATTTGCATTGAATAAAACGGACATTACTTTTCTTGCTTCAAATGAAGTGAAGGGATCTTTGCTGAATCAATTCTCGATGGATGAATACAACGGTTTCTTTAGAATTGTGACTACTGAAGGAGTAGCGTGGGATGAAGCTTCGCCTTCGAAAAATCATCTATTCATCCTGGACGGTGGGATGCAACAGGTCGGTTCTGTCGAAGATTTGGCGAAAGGCGAGAGAATCTATTCAGCCCGTTTCATGGGGGATAAAGCTTACATGGTCACATTCAAGGAAACCGATCCTTTGTTTGTCATCGATGTAGCGGTGCCTTCTTCTCCAGAAGTAATGGGAGAGTTGAAGATACCGGGATTCTCGAATTATTTGCATCCATTAGGGGAAGATCATCTTATCGGTTTCGGCTCCGATACTAAAGTGGAATCCTCGAAAGAAGGAGAAGCCCGTGTGGTCACAGGTGGCGTGAAAATCTCTTTATTTGATGTCAGTGACTTCAATAATCCAATTGAAAAAGACACCGAAGTGATTGGAGGGCAGGGAACCAGTTCCGCCCTGCAATACGACCATAAAGCATTATTCACCCATAAGGAGAAAAGCCTCTTCGGTTTCCCTGTAGCTCTCTATAGGGAAACAAACGGTGAATATATCGAGTTTGAAGGAGAAGGAGCGATGATTTATAATATCACTCCTGATGGGATTGAACAGACAGCAAATCTCATCAAGGAGAGTTCTGCCCAATACGAGGACTGGAGCAGCAGCATCCAGCGCATCATTTATATTGATGATAGTTTATTTACAATCGCCCACAGCGAGATTAAGAGCTACGATTTAAATACTTTTAAAATTTTGGACACTATTGAATATTAGTTTTGGAAGAAATGTGCCAGGAAATTTCCCTTGGCACGTTTTTTTATTGCCAGAAAAGGGAAGTAGAGAAGTATTCTGAAAATTCACTGGAGGGATAGTAGATGAAGGCAGTTACTTTTCAAGGTTCAAAAGATATTCAGGTGAAAAATGTCAAAGATCCGGAAATCCAGAAAAAAGACGATATCATTGTTAGAATTACTTCCACAGCGATTTGCGGATCGGACTTGCATATTTATAAAGGAGCTTTGCCGACACACAAAGGCTATGTAATTGGCCACGAGCCGATGGGGATTGTAGAAGAAGTGGGCCCGGAAGTGACGAAAGTTAAAAAAGGCGACCGGGTAGTCATTCCGTTTAACGTTAGCTGTGGTGAATGCTTCTATTGCAGCCATGAAATGGAGAGCCAGTGCGATAACTCAAACAGCAATCCGCATTTCGATACGGGCGGTTACTTAGGGTTTACGGAACGCTACGGCAATTATCCAGGCGGCCAGGCTGAATATTTGCGTGTCCCTTACGCAAACTTCATGCCATTTGTCATCCCGGAATCATCAGAGCTCGAAGATGAATCGGTTTTATTCCTTTCTGACATCTTGCCGACAGCTTACTGGAGTGTCGAACATGCAGGGGTGCGGGAAGGGGATACAGTGGTTGTTCTCGGTTGTGGTCCGGTCGGTTTATTGGCGCAGAAATTCGCCTGGATGAAAGGTGCTGCGCGCGTTATTGCTGTTGATGAACTGCCTTACCGGATGGAACGGGCGAAACGAATAAACAACGTGGAAATTGTCGACTTCAGCCAACACGATAACACTGGCGCTTTTATCCATGACCTGACGAAAGGCGGAGCTCGTATCGTCATTGACTGTGTCGGAATGGACGGCAAAAAATCTCCGGCTGAAGCGGCTCAGCAGAAATTGAAATTACAAGGTGGCACCTTGAGCGCCATCGATATTGCTAAAGATGCTGTCAGCAAGTTCGGGACAATTCAATTGACCGGTGTATACGGATTAACTTATAATATGTTCCCTCTTGGCAATATTTTCGAGCGTAATGTAACGATGAAAATGGGGCAGGCCCCAGTAGTGCATCTTATGCCAAGAATCTTCGAATTGATCAACAGCGGCCAAATCGATCCGCGGGAAATCATATCCCACATCATGCCGATGGAGCAAGCCAGTGATGCATACCAGATTTTCAACGACCATACAGATGAGTGTACAAAAGTTATTCTGAAGCCCTAAACAAATGAATGAAACTGAAATTTTAACGCTCCGCTCAAGCGGAGCGTTTTAATTTTCGCCGATGTGCTGTATGATTAGGGACGAGTAAAGAGCGGAAGGGGGGACTCTTGTGAATCAGGCAGGTGAAACCAGAAGGGAATTAGCACTTGATTGTTTCCTTTTAGCAGGGAAAATCATGATGGAAAGCGGAGCTGAGACGTATCGAATTGAAGACACGATGATCCGTATGGCGGTTTCTCAGAAAATGATGGATTCACATTGTTTTATTACGCCGACAGGCATTATGTTCTCTCCGAGCAATGAGATGGCCACAAGGTTTGTCCGCATTAACAGCAGGCGCACCGATCTCGAAAGAGTGGCATTGGTTAACGCGGTCTCCAGAAGATTGGTCTCTGGTGAACTGACGCTTCAACAGGCGTATGATGAAATGTTAATTATTGATCAAACAGATTATATGTTTCCAATACAGATACAGGTCCTTGCAGCAGCAGTGGCCAGTGGCTGTTTCCTGATTTTGCTCGGTGGAGGATGGCAGGACCTGCCTTTCGCGTTCATTATCGGGGGCACAGCCTTTTATACAGTTGAAACGATCCTGGTGCAGACCAGAGTCAAGTTTTTTGCAGAATTTGTTGGTGCATTGGTAATCGGGTCGCTGGCTTCGCTGGTCATTTATGCCGGTTTGGGACAGGATCTGGATACCATTATTATCGGTTCCGTCATGCCGCTTGTGCCGGGTTTGTTAATAACAAATGCTGTCAGAGATCTGATGGCAGGGCATTTTGTATCAGGGCTGTCCAAAGGGGCAGAAGCTTTCCTAACCGCGTTTGCAATTGGTGCAGGAATTGCGCTTGTACTTTCATTTTGAAGGAGGAATTGGATGAATTGGCCACTCGAAGCCTTTCTGAGTTTTTTGGCCGCTGGAGCATTTGGCGTCGTCTTCAATACCCCGCGCCGGACACTTGTCAGTTGTGGATTGGTCGGGATGAGCGGCTGGCTCATTTACCGGATGTTTTTCCTCATGTTCGATGATTCGGTTCAGGCGACTTTTGCAGGTGCATTTGCAGTGGCATTAGTTGCTCACATACTTGCCAAGAAGTTTAAAATGCCTATGATCGTTTTCAGTATTGCAGGCATCATTCCTTTGGTGCCGGGTAGCCGGGCTTATAATTCGATGCGAAGTATAGTGGAAAATAATTATTTGGAAGCTATTTCATTTGCCGCTGATGCCTTGATGATTTCAGGAGCAATAGCGATGGGATTGGTATTTGCAGAGGTTCTAATGCAAATGGTTTTCAAACAGCAGGCGAAAAGAATACAAAAGAAAATCGGTATGACACGGAATTGAATTCCGCGGCATACCGATTTTTTAACTTTTTATGGATAAGAAAATTAGTTTTTTAGTTTAAACTGGCTTTGAAAAGAGTGTTTCCTTGTACAGCCCCTCGAGTCGCTTCGGTCTTGACAACAATGGCACAGAACGCCATTACTGCCAAGTCCTCCAGCGCTTGTCGAGGCTTAACGGGCGCTGTCGCTTTTCTCTGTCCAGACTTTAGCGGCCCAGCCCCTCGAGTCGCTTCGGTCTTGTCATTAATGGCACAGAACGCCATTACTGCCAAGCCTTTCAGCGTCTGTCGGGGCTTAACGGGCGCTATCGCTTTTCATAGTCCAGACTGTAGCGGCCAAGTCTTGACCGAGACCTGCGAGGTCAAGGCTTTGCGACGAAGCTAGCGCAGCGATGCAACGCCCTTTCATGTCTCGAAGCTAGCGAAGCGATGCAGAGACAGGAGCACAGAGCTTAGCGGGCGCTTGCGCTTTTCCTATGAATGCTTCAGCCAGGTTTCCAATTCGTTTGCTGTCATTGGATGCCCTGTAATATAACCCTGGATACTGTCACAATCCATGACTTTCAATAGTTCAAGCTGCTCTTTTGTTTCCACACCTTCAGCAACCACCTGCAGATCAAGCGATTTTCCGAACTGGATCATTCCGTTGATCAGTTTTTGCATCTTTTCCTGCTGCGTAATCGATTGGATAATATCTTTATCGATTTTCAAACTGGAGATCGGCAAAAGCAGCATATAGCGGAATGATGCATAACCGGTTCCGAAATCATCTAAAGAGAATGAGATTCCTTTTTGATTCAACTGTTTCATCTGGCGTACTATCGAATGTTCTGCTTCTGCTTCCAAAGCGAATTTTTCGGTGATTTCAATTGTCAGCCGGTTGGCATCACAGCCGTTGATGGTCAGATGTTCCATAAATAATCGTGCCATGTCTTTATCGCGGAATTCCCGAATGGACGAGTTGATGCTGACATTCATTGAGATGTCGCGTGATGTCCAGTCCTTGAGCTGGCGGCAGACAGTTTCGATAACGAATTTACCGATTTCATGAATCATGCCGTTTTCTTCTGCAATCGGAATGAGTTCATCCGGCGATACAATCCCTGCTTCTGTATCCTGCCAGCGGACGAGTGCTTCAACGCCTTCGACGTCACCGGTTTTCAAATTGATCTGTGGTTGGTAAAGAACCTCCAGATTTTTCTTATCAAGCGCATGGATTAGGCGGCGTTCGATCAATGCTTTGCGGTTCAAGCGTTCATGGTCGTCGGCAGTCAGCGCTGAAATGGCACTGCCGCCGCGTTCCTTGATTTTTTTGATGGTGGCATTTGAAGCTTTCATAAGATGTACAAAAGTTTGCTGGTCTTCCGGATAGCGGGTGACCGCGCCGCTTACCGTCAATGGAATTGCAGTTCCCTGAATGTAAATGGGATGCTGTTGCAGGTAAGCAAGGAAGCCTTCGATGAACCATTGGCTCAATGGAGTAACTAATGCAAACTCATGCAAGCCGGTTCTTGTAATCAAGGAATCCGAGAAATACATGCGCAGCCTTTTTGTGAACTCAATCAGCAATTCTTTTTCTGTATCACTATTGGAAACATCACGCAAAGTGTAAAAATGGTCAATATCGAAGAATACAAATGAAAAATGCTTTCGTTCTTCGATAAATTCATTGACCACTTGTTCAAGGCGATGGCGATTTTCCAATCCGGTAACGGAATCGATAAATGCAATTTGTTCCAGATGATGCTGGGTTTCTTTGGCCTCAGTAATATCTTTCTCCAAAAATATGTAGTAAGTTTCAGAACCGGTAAGTATCATAGGAATGGCTGTTAAATCCACCCAGTAGAAGTCCCCGTCTTTCTTTACTTTTTTGGCTTCACCGTTCCACACTTCACCTTTTTTCAAGGTTTCCATCAATTCTTCGATTATCTGATGGTCTTCTTCTGTATCCCCGAACATTTGCCAAATGGGCTTTCCGAGAATCCGCTTCGGCGTCCATTTACTTAACTTCAAGAAATGTGGGTTAGCGTAGGTAATCAGGAATTCTTCATCAAAATAAAGCATCATAAAGGATTCATCCAAACCGCTTCGCAAGCTCTCAAGTTCCCTTGCAGGGGAGTCGGCTTGTTGGGTTTCATCCATTTCAAAAATAGTAAGTATAAACTTTTCTTTTCCGGATTTAAAAACCTTCGTCACTACGGTTGTATATGTCAGTGTCCCGTTGCCAAGTTCAACTTCAACTTCTTCAAGGCGTATCGGATCTTTGCTGTTTATTATCTTTTCCCATGAACACTTATATTGAGCAGCTTTATCAGGATTCATATAAGGGCTTATCTGTCCTTTGACAGAATCCGACTCTATTTGGAATACTCTTTCTGCATGGCGGCTGCACCAAACGGTTTGGCCATTCTCGTTCATAATGATTATGGGAAAAGGAATATGGTTGAAAACGAGATTATCAGCCAGTAGTTCTTGCAATTCACTCATTCCATAACGCTCCTTCTCCTAAGTCTACTCTCATTATAGGGGAGAAAAGACATATAGTCATCCTTTTCAAAACATTCATGTTTTATTTTAGGGAAATAGTGAATTTATGACTATAAAATATTTGGATAGAGAATAAAAATCAGCAGCTATACCGTAGTTATACGGCAAGCTGCTGATTTACTAATTAAACCATTATTGATTTTTTTCTTTGTATTCCAAAGCCCGGTACATGAAGGCGGCGAACTCTGCTCTAGACACTTCACCATTTAAATCAAATATGGTTTTGCTCTTCCCTGCAGTAATCCCTGAGCTGTATAGCGGACCGATATATTTTGCTGCCCAATGGTTGGCTGGGACGTCGGTGAAGGGATGTGTACCTGATAATTCGATGTCAAACGCCACTACTAATACCTTCGCCATTTCAGCGCGTGTCATTTTTTCAATAGGATAGAATTTATTTTGGTTACCTACAAAAATCCCTGCCTCTTGAACTGCCATAATTTCATCATAAAATCTGGATGTTTTAGGAACATCGACAAATGGAGTGGGAGTTACCACTTTATTTAAATCGATAGCTTTGGTGAACATCAAAGCAACGTGCTGTCTTTGGATGCTGTTGCCTGGTTTAAAAGTACCATCTTCTTGACCAGTAATAATACCGCGTGCAACCATCGCTTCAATCTCATCGAGTGCCCATTCATATTTAGTTCCTATAATATCAGGGAAGGAAGACTCGATTGGCTCATCTGGGTCAGGTTCTCCCGGCTCCGGCAGCGCAGCGTCATTTGTCGTGAATCGGTATATTTTTGATGTTTTTTTCTGGTCAGACGCATTTGTGATATTTACGTACCAGAAGTATTGAGTTAAAGGCTCGAGTTCATTCCATTCAACTGAAGCTTTGCTTCCGGAAACCAGGTTGCTGACCGAACCGATCACATCATCGGTAAAGACGTTTACAGCGATATAGTCGGTTGCAATCTGGCGCACTGTCGGAACTTCAACAGCTTCTGTCGGCTCCAGCTTGTAGCCTTCGGTAAAGTCGTCACTGTCGCCATCAAAGTAATTATAATCGTTATGGTAAGGAGAAAAAGTATCGAAGTCCACTGTGTCCGTTGCCGGATCGAAAGTCAGTAAGCGCATGTAGCCTTCTGCCCCTTCTTTCCCTTGGTAATTCGACAGGACTTCCAATACTTCGCGGGTTGTGCCATCAGGATCGGTAACTGTTCGAATCTCACGATCAGCACCGAAATAATGGCCGCCGAGCACCATTTTTACGTTAGGGCTTTTTCTTACAACGTTAGCGAAGATGTAATCCCCATCTTTTGATCTGTAACCGCCTGGTGACAGGTAGTTGTGTACGACCAATATTGCATTTTTATCTGAATGTTTTGCAAGCATTTGATTGGTCCATTGAACCGTTTCATCTTCCTGCACTTTTCCGTATCCAAGGTAAAGGATGATGAAATCGTGTGCACCAAAGGAGAAGAGGTCATAATGGTTCCGGTTATTGTCCATCTGCTCACCGTACCATGGTTTGCCCTCGTACCGGTCTTTGCCGGCATACGTCCAGAAATTCGTATAGTCGATTTCCATTGTATCCTGATTCACGACATCCCGGTTTCCGGCCATGACGCCATATGGAATATTTGCTTCATCCATTCTTGTCAAGTTTTCATCGGCGACTGCCCATTGGTCGAGATCTGTAGAGATATTGACGAGGTCACCTGAATTGATGACATAGCCGAATCTTCCTTTGTTGTATTCTTCGATCATCCAATTAGTCATCGAAGCCCATACTTCGGGTTTTTCAGCTGCGTAGAATTGGGTGTCAGTAAACCAAGCCATTGTGAACTTGCTATTGTCAACAACAGCATCCTTGGCCGTAGCGGCATCATGCACCATCGCCTGAACTTTTCCGTTCTGGAAGAATTTGCTGTCAGCCAATACTTTGGAAAATACGATATTGCCGCCTTGATTGGCTGTTTCCTCTTCCAGCACTACCCATTTACTAGCAGTATAATCCCAGGCAGAGAGGATAAGTTTGCCTTCTGCTGAAGTTTTCCCTTGCCAATTCAACTCTATTTCGTTGCCGGCTTCAAGATGTTTGGAAACGTCGACTTCAAACCGATGGTAAGGATAGGCTCCCTGGGCATCTGTAACTGCATATTTACCATCAGCAGAAGCTGCGTTTCCTTTATTGGAATCGGTAAATGCGGTACCGCCGAGGGGAGATGTTAATGGATCAGAGTCGGAGGTGCCGAAGAAACCATTTATATTGTTGCTGCTGGCATAGTCATATGTAAAACCTTCCATAAAATCGACGGTTTTCAAAGACGAACCATTTGGATCTTTAATGACGGCCTCGAGGACTGCATTGCGGTCAACGTTTTTTGCGTTGTCCGCAGGTGCGACATTCGAGACTTCTCCTTGGCCAACATTAGTGGCGGCGAAAGACAGGGATGGCAAAGTGGATGCAACCAGAACTGTTGCCAGCGAAACAGAAAGAATCTTCTTCATACTCATCCTCCTAAAATGTTTGATAGAGTTGCATTTAAGTGGCTGTGGCATGCGACAAAAGTCATTACTGGTTAAACCAGCTAAAGAAATACAGTATTAAGTAAATCTTTTTAACCATATTAACACAGAAAATTTCAAAATAAAGTATTTTATCTGAATAAATTGAATATTTAATTATATATTTTCAAGGTTAAATTTTTTAACCTAAATTTAACCTTTGGCTGTTTAAATAGTGGTTTTCTTTTAGTTGTCCCCTTATTTTTGTTGGTATATCAACAAATTCAAATGGATTTTCCAGCGGACCGATTTAAAAAACTACCCGTTATCAAAATATTATGTAATAATAGTCAACATAAAAGATTCGAGTTTCGAAATGTTCAGGAGGCAATTCCCTTGAAAACTGTATTTTCCTACGCTAAACCCTATACATTTTATATAGTGATCGCATTGATTCTCATGTTATTGGAGTTGGCTGTGGAATTGATGCAGCCCTTGGTTATCGCGGGCATCATCGATAATGGCATTGTAGCGGGCGACCGGGATATGATTATTCAACTCGGTATTTTGCTGATGGTATTGTCTTTGGTCGCTTTTGCTTCAGGGGTCGCCAATTCTTATTTCGCGGCTCATGTATCACAGAGTTTCTCTTTTGATCTGCGGCAGTCCGTATATGGGCGCATCCAATCGTTCTCGCTTGCAATGTTCAATAAATTCCCGGCATCCGGGCTGATTACGCGGCTTACCAGTGATGTCACGCTTGTTCAGCAAATCTTGTTCATGAGTTTGCGCATAATGCTGCGCGCTCCGCTGCTCGTCATCGGCAGTATGATAATGGCTTTTGTGGTCAATCCAAAATTGGCGATTTATCTGGTAGTTGTTTTTCCGATCCTGTTGGCTTTCCTCTATATAATGGTGAAAAAAGGCGTTACTTATTTTAGTTTTGTGCAGCAAAGACTGGATCGTGTCAACCGGATGGTACAGGAAAATCTGCAGGCTGTCCGTTTGATCAAAGCATATTTGCGGGGCAAATATGAAGCCAATCGATTTTCGGAAGTCGCCGGCTCACTAAAAACCGATACGGTCAAAGCATTCCGCATCATGGAAACCATTCTGCCGATTCTGCTGTTTGGCATGAACATATCGCTGCTGGCTGTTTTATGGTTTGGAGCTTTTGAAATCAGGAGTGGTGGTGCACAGATCGGTGAATTGGTGGCAATCGTCAACTACGCAATGCGAATGACGGGGGCTTTCTCCATGTTCTCGTTTATCATCATGGCTTTTGCCCGGTCGAAAGCGTCGTCTGAACGCATAGAGGAAATCCTGTTGGCTGAAGATGTGCGTGAGAAAGATACGAAAGGCGAGGAGAAATTGCTGCGCCGTGGCGATATTGTATTCGACAATGTTTCATTCACTTATCCGGGAACAGCGATTTCGGTATTGAAAAATCTGTCGTTCCATATCAAACCCAATGAAAAATTGGCTATTATGGGTGCTACGGGTTCCGGTAAGTCTTCCTTGCTTCAGCTGATTCCCCGTTTTTATGATGTCAGTAGTGGGCGGGTATTGATTCATGGAAGGGATGTAAGAGAGTGGTCGCTTAGTGCATTAAGAAAAACAATCGGTATTGTTCCTCAGCAATCCCTGTTATTTACGGGGACCATTTCAGATAATCTTTCCTGGGGCAAAGAGCAGGCTCATCAGAAAGAGCTGTCGGATGCCGCTGTCAAAGCGCAAATTCATGACACGGTGGAACGTTTCCCGAAAGGTTATTTCACGCGTGTCGGTCAAAAAGGCGTCAATCTGTCCGGCGGACAGAAACAGCGTCTGTCTATAGCGCGTGCACTGGTGCGCAAGCCATCTATTCTAATATTGGATGACAGCACAAGTGCATTGGATGTGAAGACAGAAGCCGCATTATGGCAGGAGTTGGAGCAGGAAAAAGCGACAATGCTCGTGGTTACGCAGAAAATCCGTACAGCAATGCGCGCGGACCATATTCTCCTATTGGAAGAAGGAGAGATTTCTGCTTATGGCACGCATGAAGAATTGCTCGAAGACTCGGAGCTGTACAGAAAGATTGCTGTGTCGCAACAGGAAGAGGAGGTGGATGAATATGTTTGATGCCATTCGTCGTCCTTTCGGGTATGAACCGCTGATCAAAAAAGAAGACTTAAAAAAAGATGCTGATAAGAAAACGGAGCGGGCTGATAACTGGAAATCCACCTTGCTGCGGATCTGGAAATTGGTCGATGAACAGCGTTTCCTGTTGATTGTCGTGCTTGCTCTGGTTTTTGTCAGTTCAGCATTAGCCCTTTTGGGACCATATCTGGTCGGACGGGTCTTGATCGACCAATATATCATCCCTGAGCAATTTAGCGGAATGGGTATTGTTATTGCATGGCTTGTATTAATTTATATCGGACATTCCGTTTCGCTGTATCTGCAGAATTATTGGATGGTAGGGATCGCCCAGCAGGTAATATACCGCATGCGCACAGGCTTGTTCAGTCACTTTCAGAAACTGCCTGTATCTTTCTTCGATAAGCGGCAGCATGGCGAATTGATGAGCCGCATGACCAATGATGTCGAGAACGTTTCCGCCACGTTGAATACATCATTCATCCAGGTATTCTCAAGTATTCTGACGCTGACGGGTACAGCGGTTGTCATGTTCCTGCTGAGCCCGCTGCTGACTTTATTGACATTTATCATCATTCCGCTCATGTATGTTTCTGTGCAATGGATTACAAAACGGACAGGGCGATTGTATAAAGAACAGCAAAGGGCAGTCGGCGATTTAAACGGAATGATTGAAGAAACCATTTCCGGCCAGAAAATCGTCAAAGCGTTTTCGCAGGAACCACGGGTGATGGATGAATTCCTCGTGAAAAGCGAACGGCTGCGGCATGCCGGTTTCTGGGCATGGACCTATGCCGGGTTCATACCGAAAGTGATGAACTTTTTAAATAACGGAAGTTTTGCCATTGTGGCAGGGGTCGGCGGTCTTCTGGCATTGAACGGTGCGGTATCGATCGGGGTTATTGTGATATTCACGGAATACTCCCGCCAGTTCACCAGACCGCTGAATGATCTGGCCAACCAGTTTAATACCGTTCTGTCGGCGATTGCCGGAGCGGAACGGGTTTTCGGCATCATGGATGAAACGGAAGAAAAAGATGATTTGCTGAAAAACGTAGACAAAGAGTTTTCGGGAGAAGTCGAATTCGACAATGTCTCTTTCAAATACGAAGGCGCTGAAGAAGAGTGGACGATCCGTGATGTCAGCTTTTCAGTCGCTGTCGGGCAGACTGCAGCTTTAGTCGGTGCGACCGGTGCAGGAAAAACGACAATTATGCAATTGCTGGCAAGGTTTTACGACGCCAATGAAGGCGAAATCCGGATAGACGGTACGCCGATTTCATCAATGCCGCGTGAAACGCTTCGAAAGCAGATTGCTTTTGTGCTGCAGGATCCATTCCTGTTCGAAACGTCTGTTTACGACAATATCCGCTACGGCAAACTGGATGCAACTGAAGAAGAGGTCATTGAAGCTGCAAAGAAAGCAAATGCCCATGACTTCATCCAAAAACTGCCGAACGGCTACGATACAATTCTAGAAGGAGACGGTTCCATGATTTCTCAGGGACAGAAACAACTGCTGTCCATTGCGCGTGCCTTGATTGCAGACCCGGTCATTCTTCTTCTTGATGAAGCCACCAGCAGCATCGATACTGTTACCGAATTGAAGATTCAGGAAGCACTTGAGCGGCTGATGGCCGGCAGAACGAGCTTTGTAATAGCTCACCGATTGAACACAGTAAGGCAGGCGGATTTGGTTTTCGTCATGGAACTGGGTAAACTGGTGGAAGCGGGAACTCAGGATGAACTGCTTGAAAAAGGCGGCTTGTACGCCACGATGCTGTCTGATGCGAAATTATAGAAAGAATCCCGAAGGAATTGATTTTCCTTCGGGATTTTTTTCTCCTCAAACATCTCCTGTGGCAGGTATGATACGATAAATAAAAAAAGGCAGGTGGGTCGGAGATGGAATTGTCTCTTTCAATTGCGTCATTTCCCTTGGATTCTGAAACGATCCTGGATATGCGGGAACTATTGAAAATGAGCGATAGAGATTACAGTAAACCTTTATTTGAATCCAGTTGGCATCTGGCTGACGTACCGGGATTCGCTGTTCTTGCCTATACCGAAAACAATGAATTGCTCGGCTTTGCTGCCGCAGCAGACCTTATCGGGCTGGATTCATATGAATGGTCAGCATTTGTGCATCCTGACTATAGACGGTTGACCATCGGTTCAGCACTGGCTGGGGGAGTGGCATACGGATTGCAGCAGCGTCAGGCTGTAGAGGGGCTTGCTGCTTTTATAGAAGAAGAAGGGGCAAAAGATTTTATAGCGAGCCTGGGTTATCAGCCGGACTTCAAGGAAATCGAACTTGAAGCAGAACCGTTGGCAGAATTTAAATTGCCAGAAGGATTGACCATCATTCCTTACGATGGAGAAATAGAGAAACTCGAAAATCTGATGATTGCCGCATTCGATGAAGATGTTCTACCGGTTGTCCACTACAATATAGAAAAAAACGATAGAGAAGTTTTCGTCATGAAACGGGAGGGTGAGCTGGTGGCAAGTGCTTCTCTTATAAAAGAAGAAGACGAAAGTGGACTCTGGCTTACGGCTTTTGCTGTAGATCCGATAGAGCAGGGAAAGGGATATGGCAAAGCTTTCTTGTTATGGTGCCGTCTTTATGCCATGCAGCAAGGGAAGAAGCGTGCAGTTCTCGAAGTTGAAACTGATAATGATGCGCTGACGGTCTACCGGAAATCCGGTTTTAATCCTGTTCATACAATCGAGTATTGGAAAAAGCCATAAAAAATAAACCACCCAGCTGAGGATGGTTTATTGCACGGTCAGTTTCCTGATGCCTGGTATTCTTTATCGGTTCCTTCGGGGTAAGTTACTTCAATCTCAATGGATTCGAAATTAGAGTCTATATTGAATACTTCTGTAACTTTGCTGATGACATCTTCTTCTGACATGTCTTCAGTCAACTCAAGTTCAGCCAGTAAAGGCTCGATTTTATCGAACGCCTCGTTGCCGGCCAGCGTCTCATTTGAAATTTTGTCTTCATACTCAGCTTCTACTTGATCTTTGATTTCTTCGTAGGAGACTGTTAACGCATCATCCTGGTCAGGATAATCGACATCAAGTTCAAAATCTGTAAAGCCGAAAACTTCTCCGCCGATATTTTCCTCGGCGAGACCACCTTCAGGGTTGGCATCTTCCACTCCGTCGTTGGTTTCGGAAGCTTCTTCTGTAACAGGTTCTGTCACTTGTTCGTCGTTGCCGCAGGCACCCAGCAAGAGGATAGAGGAAAAGAGAAATCCTGCTGCAACCGGAAATTTTTTATTGATCATTACTCTCATCCTTTCATTTTCCATTTATAGATTGCATTCCCGAATTTCAAAAACATAAGCTTATCATTTCAGCCAAGAATGTTTTACAGCAGAGGAGTTAACGCAAAAGTCGAGAAGAGGAAAAGCGGAGCATAAAGGGGTTATCTTCATGGACAAATACACTAACGGCCAAAACATTGCAGCAGCTTCCGAAAAAAATATCAGAACAGATTTTAAGGAGAGCATGACTTACGGTGATTATTTGCACCTGGATCAATTGTTGACGGCACAGGATGGAGTCAGTGGCCATCATGACGAAACTTTGTTCATCGTTATCCACCAAGTGTCGGAACTGTGGATGAAACTGATACTGCATGAATTGCGCGCAGCCATCCGCAGTATTGATGCCGATGATCTTCAACCGGCATTTAAGCAAATGGCCCGTGTGTCAAAAATACAATCCCAGATCATTAATGGGTGGGATGTGCTGGCAACGATGACACCAGCTGAGTATATGGAATTCCGTGATGATCTCGGAAATGCCAGTGGTTTCCAATCCTATCAATATCGGATGATTGAATTTGCGCTGGGTTATAAGACGAAGCATGTGCTGAAAATATATGAGAAGGATCCAGTTCTTTTGGAAGAGCTGACTGCGGCTTTTGAAGCGCCAGGCCTTTATGACGCAGCAATAAAGAAACTGGCACGGAGCGGTTTTACAATTGATAAAGAAGTTTTGGAACGTGACATCACAAAAGTTTATGAGCCACATGACAGCGTAAGGGAAGCCTGGAAAACAATTTATCGTGATGTGGATACGCACTGGGAACTGTACCAATTGGCAGAAAAGCTGGTTGATATAGAAGACTGGCTGCAGCAATGGCGTTTCCGCCATATGAAGACCGTTGAACGCATTATCGGTTTCAGACAAGGAACAGGCGGTTCTTCCGGTGTTCATTATCTGAAAAAGGTGCTGGACCAATATTTTTTCCCGGAACTTTGGGATATCAGAACAGAGATTTAGGAGGGGCTTTATGAGAATCTATGCACATAGGGGATGTTCGGGAACATATCCTGAAAATACATTAGCAGCTTTTAAAGCGGCAGCAGAGTTGCCGATAACGGGGGTGGAAATTGATGTTCACCTCACAAAAGACAGAGAAATTGTAGTGATCCATGATGAAAAGGTCAACCGGACTACAGACGGGAAAGGGTACATTAAAGATATGACCTTGAGTGAAGTGAGGAAACTGGATGCTGGTTCATGGTTTTCGGATGAATTTGCGAGCGAAAAAATTCCCACTCTGGATGAAGTTTTCGATATCTTTCAGGATACGAATCACCGTTTGAATATCGAATTGAAAACGGATGTTTTCCCATACGAGGGACTTGTAGGGAAAGTTCTTGAAGCTGCAGAAAAACGGGGATTCCTGCATCGGATCCTGATTTCTTCGTTTAACCACGAAGATATTCAGACAGTCAGCCGCAAAAAAACGGTTGAATCCGCAATCCTTACTTTGGATATTTACGTTGATGTCTATGATTATGCCCGGGTTGTCGGCACCAATCGCATCCATATGTCCTTGCCCGGCGCCTTTCGCCGGATGGCTACAGATGCGCTGCGCAAAGGTGCGATTGTTTATGTATATACAGTCAACGAAATCAAGTATGCCCAGCAATTGCAGCAAATCGGCATTCACGGCATATTTACCGATTTCCCTGAATTGATGCTGGCGCAATTGGAAAGTCCCGTGAATCAATAGAAACTGATAGAAGAATGTAAACCGATATTGCGCAAAACAGCTTCGAAGACATTAGCCGACGCTTGCGAGGTTAATGTCTTTACGTCGAAGTGCAAAGCACTGCAGGAGCACAAGGTTTTCGAAGCGGATGAGGAGGCTTAGGCCGCTCCCCGCGGAAAGCGTCCATCTGAAACGTAATGATTATAGAAGTTGTATGTTTCTAGAAAGTTCGAAAAGACGCCGGCGGGATGCCGACGTCTCTTTTTTTGTCCAGACTCCGGCGACCCAACTCTTCGAGTCATAATCCTGCTCATGTCTAGACTCCAACGGCCAACCCCTCGGACTTAAGCTGCTCTTCCTGTGCGGCAAAGAACGCCGCTTCGAAAGCTCATCAAAAACCAAATGCTCCTGTCTCTGCATCGCTATCGCTAGCTTCGAGACATAAAAGTAAGTTGCAGCGCTTTGCGCTTCGTCGCAAAGAGATATCCCAAATTACATTTGGTCTATCTCTTGCCTGTCGGAGCTGAACGGCCGTTTCCGCTTTTCAAGTCTGCGTGGCCAAGGCCACTACTCTGATCTGTCTTATGCTTTTCAGAGCTGAACGGGTGCCGTCGCTTTTCTATTACCACTTTGCATAATGCTCTTCAATGGAGCCGAGCAATTGGCTGATTTTTAACTTTCTGCCGTCTTCATAACGCACATACCCGTTATAATAACCGAATAGCTGATGGACTTCGGATTTCACCAGTTTCATATCACTCTTGGAAACACGCTCGAAAAAGGGCGTGAACTCCAATTTGACATCATCAGAAAACTTGGTGCTAATCTGCCAGGGCGCTTTATAATCCGTATCGTCATAATGGAACAGAACGTCTTCGTGTATTTTATGCATTTTTCCGTTTACGAAAAATGCATTTTCAGTCATTCCGGTGCCGTCAGTCCATTTGCCGCCGAAATTCAACCCCAGGGTTTTGCCAAGTGAGCGCTGGGAAGCCATGGCCCAATTCCATGAAGACTCCCGAGGCCAGACGCCTCTGCCCGTATCCAGAACGGCAAAACTTTCAACTGGTTCGAAATTATATTGATGGGCACCGACTTTCACGGTTCCGGTTGTCGGCAGGCACAGATGCTTGCCTGTAAACTGGAAAGTTTGCCGGTTCCAGGGAATCACCACGTTCAAAGACTCGTGGTTGTTGGGATAGCTGATGTTCAAGTCGACATTCAATTTTTCACCATCAAAGTCATCAATTTGAACAGTGATGTTGGTTGAATCCTGATTATAAAGAAATTCGATTTTCATGTCCGGATGCTCAAATTTACAAGTATCAAGAGAGTCATCTGCGATGACACGGTTTCTGGAAAAGGGCATAACTACGGTTTTTTCATAAAAACGTTGAGTTTCGTAATTCAGGAAATAGACAAAACAGACCGTTGCGTAATCCAAATGGCTGATGGTAGCGGAAAACATGATCTCTTCTCCAAAAACACACCAGTAATTCCACTTTTTCTTGCGCATGAAATTGCCTTTAAGGTTGCTGATGATTAGAGGCTTGCGCGCAAATCCAATCGCTTCAGGATTTAACTGGCCTTTTGCGTCGCATAGTTCTACGGTATTAAAAATCTCTCGTTCAACATGCTGCATAAACTCCACCTCACCGTCATTCTGCTTTTATTGTAGCAGAAGAAACAGTGGATATCTTCTATGACCTCTGTGAAAATTCTGATTATTGAGGGCTTTTCCTCCACATTAATGCCAAGGTGCCTTCGCCTGCATGGACTGCCAGGGATGAACTTAAATCTCCGACAATAATCTGGGCTTCGGGGATCACTTTTAAAACTTCGCGCTTTAAATTCTCAGCTTCATCGTGTGAGTTGCCGTGCATGATCTGGAATGTGTCGACACCGAGTTCCTTGTTATCTTTAACCGCGTGGTCAATCAGGTATTTTACGGCTTTTTTATGGGAACGTACTTTATCAATCGGTTTTAATTCGCCTTCCGGGCTAATCTGGACGATTGGCTTAACTTGCAGAAGACTTCCGATATAGTACTGGGCACCGCTCATCCGGCCGCCTTTGTATAATTGCGTCAGATTGCCGATCAGAATATAATTGCGGAAATCAGCAGTTTCTTTCTCTAGTTTCTGTGCAATCTGTTCAGCGCCGTGCCCTTCTTTTTCAAGTTCCATGCCACGTTCCAGCAGGCCCGATAGACCATATGACAAGGCAAGGGAATCGACTGCATAGACTTTAAAGCCTGACATGTCAGCTCCTGCAGTAGAAGAAGCAATTGTTCCGCTCAATTTTGCAGAAGCGTGGACAGCGATGGCGCATTCATATTCTTCTTTCAGCTTGTCGTACAGTTCAGCGAATTTCCCGGCAGATGGCTGGGAAGTCTTCGGGAATTCCGGAGCCGCTTTAATGCGCTCATACAGTTGAGCTTGTGTAAGATCCACTCCGTCAATAAATTCTTCAGAGCCGAAATGTATATTAAGCGGCACAATATAGACGTCTGGATGCGCTTTCATTTCTTCTGTTACATAGCCAGTAGTATCCATCACCCATGCAATTGGTTTTTTCATAACTCAACATCCCATCCTTTAATTTTTTGAATAATAAAACTATAACACGAATAATATTATGCGGATAGAGCAGGGGGTTATGAAATTCCGTTTGGCTGCCAATCCTATGTTACGTGTTGCCGAACCGTCTGATATAAGACTCTTCAATATCGAAACGGTGTTTGTAGACAATAATAATAATTGCCAAAACCAGGGGCCATACAACCGGAATGACGTGAAGAATAGCAGCCAATACGATAAATGCAGTAAAGGCGCTCAGCATACATAAAGTGGCGCTTTTGAAAAATGGATAAAATGCGATGAGCATCACGAACATCGCCAGAAAAAGTTCAGGCGTCAAAAAGAATGTCACACCGAGAAAAACAGAGATGCCCTTCCCGCCGCGGCCGCGGAGCCAAAAAGGGAACAGATGCCCGAGCACTGCCAAAAGTCCGGCGACGGCAACCGCCCATAACGGAAAGTTGAAATAAAAACCTGCAAAGACCACCAGTGCCCCTTTGCCCGCATCACCCAGGAATGTCAGCAGAAAAGCGCTCTTGCCAATAACAGCACCAGCATTACGGGCGCCAAGATTGCCGCTGCGCTCTTTGCTGAGGTCGACCCCTTTCCATTTGCCGATGAACCAGGCGGTCATCAGGGTACCGATCAAGTAAGAAAATAAAAAGTAAAATAGCATATAACGGCCTCCGTTGAAAAGATCTAATGTCTATAAGTAAAGCAGTTTTTTCTCAGGAAGGAAACCGTACGATAAAAAAACCTTCCTGCCGCTTTGGCAGGAAGGTTGAAAATCGTCTTACTTCAGCGCGGAAGCCTCAAACAGGTAATCGCAGATGACACGAAGCCCTTTATCGAAGTTCTCAAGATGGAAGTGCTCGTTTGGTGCATGGAAGTTCTCGGAAGCAAGGCCGAATCCCATAAGAACGACAGGAAGCTCGAGGATTTCATCGAAGGCTGCCACAATCGGAATCGAGCCGCCCATGCGTGTAAAAGCTGTCGGTACGCCGTAGACTTTCTCATATGAACGGCCAGCTGCCTGGATTGCCGGGTGATCGAATGGCGTCAGGAATGGTTTTCCTTTATCGAATTCTGTAATTTCAACAGAAACGCCAGCCGGTTTATGCGACTCGACATGAGCTTTCAGTTTGGTGACAATGTCGTCCGGATTCTGGTCAGGAACCAGGCGGCATGTTATTTTACTGCTTGCTTCTGCAGGAAGCACTGTTTTGATGCCTTCACCGGAGAAGCCGCCGGTAATGCCGTTGACTTCAAGAGTCGGACGGATCCATGTGCGTTCAACAAATGAGTAACCTGTTTCACCGAAATCTTCTGTGATGCCAAGTTCTTTCTTTTCATTTTCAAGATCAAACTCGAGTGATGCAAATTCAGCGCGTTCCTTATCGGAAACAGGCAGAACGTCATCATAGAATCCTTCCACTTGGATGACACCTTCTTTGTCACGGAAGCTTTCAAGGATTTCAACTATGGCGTGCAACGGATTTTGCACAGCTCCGCCGTAAAGACCGGAATGCAGATCGCCTTTTGGACCCTTCACATCAATCTGGATGCCTGCAAGACCGCGGAGGCCATAACAAACTGCCGGACGCCCAGGTCCTTGCATGCCTGTATCGGAAATGACGATCAAATCAGCTTCGAGAGCCTCTTTATTTTTTTCTACATAAGCGGGGAGGCTCGGGCTGCCGATTTCCTCTTCGCCTTCAATGATGAATTTCATATTGACCGGGAGTTCGCCGTTCAGCTGCAATAGGGCTTCGGCCGATTTTATATGCATGAAAGTCTGGCCTTTATCATCGCTTGCACCACGTGCGTATAATTTATTATCGCGCACCTGCGGGTCAAAAGGAGGCGATTCCCACAAGTGAAGAGGGTCGACAGGCTGAACGTCATAATGGCCATAAACCAATACAGTTGGTTTGCCTTCGGCATGCAGCCAGTCGGCATAAACAAGGGGATGGCCTCCGGTTTCATCGATTTTGACATTCTCCAGTCCCGCTTTTTCGAAAGCATTGACCAGCCATTCGGCGGCTGTCAGCATATCTTCTTTATGTTCTGATAACGAGCTGACGGAGGGAATACGGAGGAAAGACTCCAATTCTTCCAAATGATCTCCGCGGCGTTGCTGAAAATAACGTTCAATTTGCTTTGCATCCATTCTGAAAACCTCTTTTCTTTAAGTTTTTACAATGGAAAAAGTATACCATAACGAAGTTCTACTTTTCGACAGAAGGAAAATCGCTGTGATATAATTGTACTTACGGAAGTAGCACGTAAAAATTTTGTGTTTTAGACACTGGAGGAAAAAATTTTGTTTATAGCGTTAGTATTATTTTTAATGATGTCGTTCTTCTTATCGGGAAGCGAAACGGCATTGACTGCGGTTAATAGGATGAAGGTCCATCTTCGCGCTGAGCAGGGGGATGTAAAGGCACAGAACCTGCAGAAATTGATCGCGAAGCCGGACCGGATGATCACTACTATATTAATCGGAAATAATATTGCTAATATCATGCTGCCGACCCTCGTCACCATGATTGCAATTGACAGAGGGTGGGAAGTCGGGCTTGCTACGGCAATTTTGACTTTGATCTTAATTATATTCGGTGAAGTTCTGCCGAAAACAATTGCAGCGACTTTTGCCGATAAAGTTGCTTACGTTGTGGCTCCGGTAATCAGGGTGCTTGTCTTTTTGTTCAAGCCGCTTACCTGGTTGCTTGCGCAGTTCACCAATATCTTTATTCGCATCATTTCAAAAGGCAGTGTCAAGGAAGCGACGATGACAAAGGAAGAATTGCGCACGATGGTCGATATTGCTTCAACTGAAGGAACTTTCGAAGAAGATGAATCTGAACGGATCAAGGGAGTTCTCGATTTCCCGCATAAAGACGTTTCAGATGTAATGTCCACTCACCGTACGGATATCGTCGGTATTTCAATCGAATCAACCTATGAAGAAGTCCGCGATTTGATCTTGGATTCTTCTTATACACGTTATCCGATCTATGAAGAAAGCATGGATAACGTGGTTGGTCTGTTCTATTCGAAAAAATTAATCGAATGGTCCATGAACCCGAATTTGACCCTACAGGAATTGATGGATGATAATCCGCTATTCGTAGTCCAGTCAGTCAGCGTTGAAAAAGTCTTTAAAATGATGATGGCCAAGAAAAAACACATGGCTGTTATTTTGGACGAATACGGCGGGACACTGGGAATCGTTACGCATGAAGATATCATCGAAGAAATGATCGGCCAGGACATCGAAGATGAAACGGACGAGGAAGATGATGAACTGGTATTTGTAATGACCGACACGACCTTGTCTTGCCATGGACGTCTTGAAATTGAAGATGTTAATGAGATGTTTGAAGTGGAAGTTCCGAACGACCACGACACCATTGCCGGATTTGTCATGCAGCAGCTTGGCCACGTCCCGGATGAAGGTGAGCAGTTCACATATGAAAATCTTCATGTTGAAGTAAACGAAATGGACCGCAACCGCATTGTGCGCTTGACCATAACCAAAAAAGATGAAGAAGTATTCGCGTAAAACCTGCCATTTGGTGGGTTTTTTTGTTTTGCTTTAAATGTGAGCGGCCGCTCCCGCCTTTCCTTTCATTACAACAATGTAAGGCAAATGAAAGCGGAAGCGATAGAGTGAAAGGTTCTTTTCCGGCACAATAAGGTCAATAAGAAAAACGGACGGAGGAACAATTCATGGAAAGTTTATATACAGAATACAATCGTTACATTTATCATTTATGCTTAAAACTGACACGCAATAAGGTGGAAGCGGAAGATCTTATGCAGGAGGTTTGGCTGAAAGTGGTGCGATATGAAGCTTCGATCAAGGAAGTGGATCATGTCAAAGCCTGGTTGACGACAATCTGTATGAATACTTTCCGTGACCGTTACCGTAAAAATGTGCGCCGCAGCAAACATGTCCAGCAGCAGCCGGAAGGTCTCGATATTTCATTGCTTGATTTGATCCCATCGGATAATGCAGGAGCGCCTGAATTATTGGAGCAGCAGGATGTATCTGAATTGCTGCAGAATAAAATCTCGGAGTTGGATTCGATTTACCGGACGACGATTGTCTATTTCTACGTGCATCAATTATCATTGATCGAGATTGCAGAAGCGATGAAAGTATCGATCGGCACAGTTAAATCCCGCCTGTTCCGCGGCAAACAAAGATTAAAAGATTTATTGCTTGAAGACGTCCAAACACGCGAATATGTATTGCCGGCTTAACAAGTGATATGAACGTTTCTTCTATATGAAAGATATTGAAGGTGCGCTGGAGGGTCCAGTGCACCTTTTTATGTGCAATAAAACACCAGGTGCTTGCCAGGTGTTTGAGGAACGAATAATAATTGTGGAAATAATTTAAAGAAATTTTTCTTTATCTGCAGTAAGATTAGGGGAGATGAGGGGGATTTCAGGATGAGAAAAAGAGTGCGCGGCTGGAGTAAGCGCAAAAGGATTATTTTGGGTGTTATCGGGGTTCTTGCTCTAATGTACATTGGAGTAATTGTATGGCATACGATAAAACCACTTCCTGAGGGCCTGGAATATGCAGGAGATCTTCACCAGGTGGAAGAGGTGGAAATGATTTATGATCTGTCTTTTGCGCAGAATCAAAAGGGAACCAATTTAAAGCACGAGTTACATATATTTGATGAGATTTACGGAATGATTGATGAGGCGGAGGAATTCATTGTCATCGATCTGTTCCTGTTTGATAACTATACGGACCAGGAAATCAAGTTTCCTGCAGTTGCGGAAACTTTGACAGACAAGCTGCTGGCAAAAAAAGCAGAGGATCCTGACTTCCCGATTTATTTTATAACCGATCCGCTGAATTTCGGCTATGGATCGTATGAAAGCCAGCTGCTTGGCACGATGGAAGACGAAGGTATTGAAGTCATAGTCACCGATTTGGATGAGCTCCGGGATTCAACTCCGTTATATTCGGGCTTATACCGCGTTGCTTTTCAGTGGTTTGATGCGGGCGGAAAAGGGTGGCTGCCAAACGGCATGTCGAGTGAAGCTCCGGATCTTACAGTATCGTCATACCTGAAAATGATGAATATCAAAGCGAATCATCGCAAAGCGGTCATTACTGAAAAAGAAGCAATCATCAGTTCTGCCAATCCGCATAATGCCAGCGGACTACATGGCAATATGGCTTTTAAAGTGAGTGGACCGGTTTTAAACGATATCCTCAAATCGGAAGAAGCGGTATCACAGTTTTCGGGTGGTCCTGAGCTGCCGCGTGTTAACGCAGAAGAGCAAGAAGGGGAGTATCGGGTCCAGTATGTGACTGAAAAGAAAGTCCTTGATACGTTACTGGACGATATCGGAAAAACAAGAGAAGGCGACAGTATCCATCTGGCTATGTTCTATATAGCTGAAGGAGATGTCGTACGTGCGCTCACCGACGCTGCTAACCGGGGAGTAGATGTGCAAATGGTGCTTGATCCAAATGAAAATGCATTCGGTACTGAGAAAACAGGATTGCCGAATCGTCCGGCTGTGCATGAGATGCTAGAGGAAAGTGACGGGAAAATCGATGTCCGCTGGTACAACGCCGTAGTCGGCCAGTTTCATACGAAATCAATCATGATTAAAACAGCGGAAGAAAGCTATATATCAGGAGGATCTACCAACTACACGGAACGGGCATTCAAAAACTATAACCTTGAGAACAATATCCGTATCGTTGCGCCGAATGACAGTGGCCTTGTAAAAGATATGGATGCTTATTTCGAACGCTTATGGAATAACGAAGATGCACTTTACACATTGGATGCGGATGCCTACCAGGATACATTTACATTTTGGCAACGGGGAATCTATGGATTCCAGAAAGTGTTTAAATTAACGACCTATTAAGAAAAGCGAAGGCACCCGTTTAGCTTTGCGACGAAGCTAGCGCAGCGATGCAGAGACAGGAGCAATGTGGGTTTAGACGAGCTGGCGAAGCGGCGGTCTTGACCGCATAGCTGGCTTATGACCCGAAGAGCTGGGTAGCCGGAGTCTGGACAGAGAAAAGCGGAAGCGCCTGTTCAGCCCCGACAAGCGCTGGAGGATTTGGCAGTCATGGCGCTTTTTGCCATGAAAGTCAAAACCGAAGCGACTCGAGGGGGTAGGCGCTGGAGTCTGGACAAAGAAAAACGAAAACGTCTATAAAAATCTAATTATAAAAAAGGTCTCTTCCAAAATGGAAGAGACCTTTTATTATTTACTTAATTTGCGGTTCCTGGCCGGCTGCAATCCATTCTTCAACATCCCAGACTTTTGTGGCAAGTCCTTCATAGAATTCAGGTTCGTGGCTGACCAACACGATTGTTCCTTTATAAGCTTGCATTGCGCGTTTCAATTCAGCTTTTGCATCGATGTCCAAGTGATTTGTTGGTTCATCGAACAGAAGCCAGTTGCTTTCTTCGAGCATCAGTTTGCACAAACGGACTTTCGCCTGTTCGCCACCACTCAATTGTTTCATTGAACGGGAAATATGCTCGTTCTTCAGACCCGTGCGCGCCAAGGCTCCACGCACCTGGCCCTGGTCCATGCTAGGGTAAGCCGCCCAGATTTCATCAAGAGGTGTATGGTCCGGCGCTTTGACTTCTTGTTCAAAATAACTCGGAGTCAAGTATTCGCCGCGGATCACATCGCCGTCAAGAGGTTTAATTTTGCCAAGCATCGTTTTCAGCAGCGTCGATTTACCGACACCGTTCATGCCGACCAATGCAATTTTCTCGCCGCGCTCAATCATGAATGACAGCGGCGGCAATAATGCCTTGTCATAACCGATGGATAAAGATTCAGCTTCCACTACATAGCGGCTAGGGCTGCGCGTTTCCTTGAAAGCGAATTGCGGTTTTGCAGCAACTTCCGGTTTGTCGATGCGGTCCATACGGTCCAGCTGTTTCTGACGGGATTTGGCGCGGCCTGTTGTCGAGGCGCGGGCTTTGTTTTTAGCAATGAATGTTTCGGTTTTCTTGATCATTTCTTCTTGTTTCTCGTAAGCATCCAGATGCTGCTTTTTGGCAAGCTCTGCAAGTTCGATGAATTTTTCATAAGTGGCTGTATAACGCGACAGACGTGAAAACTCCAAGTGGAAAATGACATCTGTCACTGAACTCATGAATTCTGTATCATGCGAGATCAATAAGAAAGCATGCGGGTAATTCTTCAGATAGTTGACGAGCCACTGGATATGTTCCTCATCCAGATAGTTGGTCGGCTCATCGAGAAGGAGGACTTTCGGTTTCTCCAACAGCAGCTTCGCTAAAAGCAATTTCGTACGCTGACCGCCGGATAATGCTTCAACCGGACGCTCGAGTCCGATGGCATCAAGTCCAAGGCCGCGTGCAATTTCTTCGATTTTTACATCAAGTGTATAGAAGTCCCCAGCATCAAGCGCATCCTGCACTTCAGCCATTTCTTCCATCAATGCCTCAAGATCGGCATCTTCTTCGCCCATTTTCATGGCGATTTCGTTCAGTTCTTCTTCTTTTTTATACAGCGGCAAAAAAGCATCCTGCATCGTTTGGCGAATTGTCCGCCCCGGCTCCAACTGGGTATGCTGGTCCAAATAACCGTAATGCGTTTTCGGCTGCCATTCTACACGGCCGTTGTCATGGATCAGTTTTCCTGTCAAAATATTCATCATCGTCGATTTGCCGACACCGTTTGCGCCGACGAGGCCGACGTGTTCGCCTTCAACTAATCGGAAAGACACATCGTTGAACAATGTCCGGTCGCCAAATGTATGGCTTAAATTTTCTACTGTCAATAAACTCATGTATATTATTCCTCCATTTATAGCTGAAAAGCCCGGCCGGTTTTTTGGCCGTCTATAGAATTCTATTCAGACATTAATATAATCTGTTTTCCTTTGCCGCCAATATGCAGCTCAGGAAAACACTCAAAAAAAAACCGCGGTTACAAATCCGCGAGTTTTTGGTTTAATTCCGCTAATTGCTGTTCCATCCGTTCAAGGCGCTGTTCGGCCTCTTCGACCATTTGGGCATGCCCAGTTGTTTCGAGTTTCTCGATATCGCCCTGATGGCGCACGTAATCCGATTTCAATTCAGCAATCTGATATTCAATTTCCTGCCTGTTCACCTAATCACCTGCATTTTTCCTTCATTATAGCATAAATACATGGAATTAAAATCATTTCGGTTTGCTTACCGCTTTTAATTGTGGGAATAAAAAACGTATAATGTTGAAAAAAGAAGCAAAAGGAGGCGAAGGCGCATCGACACTTTATTATTTGATCTTATGTTAATCATTTTTCTCGGGGTAATTTCCCAGTGGCTGGCTTGGGCCTTTCGCTTGCCTGCGATAGTATTAATGTCAATTGCCGGCTTGATAGTCGGACCCATACTAGGCATTATCCATCCTGAAGAAAGTTTTGGGGAGTTGTTCAAGCCCGTTATTTCATTGGCTGTTGCCATCATTCTTTTTGAAGGGAGCTTGAATCTGAATTTCAAGGAAATCCGAGGATTCAATAAACCGGTCTGGCGGATCGTGACATTTGGCGCGTTCATCGCCTGGATTTGTGGATCACTTGCAGCACATTACATAGCCGGACTATCCTGGGCGGTAGCTTTTGTAATCGGCGGCTTGTTTATCGTCACCGGGCCGACTGTTATCCTGCCTTTGCTGCGTCAGGCAAAATTGAAAGCCCGGCCGGCGGCAATTTTAAAATGGGAAGGGATTATCGTTGATCCTTTTGGTGCCTTGCTGGCTTTATTCGCGTTCCAGTTCGTGCTGTTTGCGATTGGCGATGAGACAGCTGCAGCTTTCGGTCTGTTCTTCCTTGCGTCCTTATTTGCTGTGGCGCTGGGAGCGGGAGTAGGCTGGCTGCTAGGCTGGATGTTCGAAAAAGGACAGGTGCCGGAATTTCTGAAAGCACCGATTGTGTTCGGCGTTGTGTTGCTGACATTTGTGCTGTCGGATATCGTCATGCATGAAACCGGACTTTTAGCGGTTACGGCAATGGGGATGGTAATGGCGAATATGCATATTGCATCCATCAATGACATGCGGCATTTCAAGGAGAACATCTCTGTGCTGCTGATTTCGAGTATTTTTGTCATGCTTACAGCTTCTTTAAGTCTGGATGTGCTGATTGAAATCTTTAACTGGCGCATCATCGCGTTTGTTTTGGCAACGTTGTTCGTCGTCCGGCCCTTGTCCATATGGCTGTCGACGATCGGCACTGACCTGACTATAAAAGAAAAAACACTTATCGGCTGGATTGCACCGCGTGGAATTGTGGCGCTCACCGTTTCCGGTTACTTTGCCGGCGTTTTGCTGGAAGCTGGATTTGAAGACGCAGAGCTTTTGACAGCATTGACTTTTGCTCTTGTATTTTCGACGGTCGTAGCCCATGGTTTTACAATAGGCTGGCTTGGCCGGAAATTGGATTTGGCGACCGGTGATGAACCTGGCATCATTATTGTCGGGGTAGGCCGTTTTGTCCTGAAGCTCGGCGAAGCTCTTTCCGAATATAATAAAAACTTATTGATCATGGACCCTTCGTGGGGGCGGCTGCAACCTGCGCGTCTCGCCGGTTTGAAAACTTTCACTGGTGAAATCCTATCCGAGCACACTGAATATGAACTGGATATGACCCCATACGAAACGATGATTCTTGCAGGGGAAATCGATTCCTATAATGCCCTTGTCATGAACAATTACGTTCCGGAGTTCGGCAGGGAGAATCTCTATAAAACAGCGATTCACCAAGGAGACCCTGCGGATTATCATTCTTCATTGAAAGGCAGGACGCTTTTCGGCCATGAATGGAATATCCACGAATTGGACCGGAAAGTTGAAGAAGGTTACACCATCCGAAAAACCCAATTGACTGAACAGTACACATATGAGGACTATAAAAAGAAATGGAGTGCCGACACCATCTTGCTGTTCATTTACCGGGAGCAAGGAAAAATCGAGTTTTTCACAAGCGATAACTTCCCGGAACCAAAACTTGGAGACACCGTTGTCAGCTTTACATCGCCGGCACGGCAGTCTGACCGCATCCAGGAACGCCTGGAAAACAAGCGCGCCAGAAATAGCACTCCTCAGCCTAAAGAATGAAATCACGATTTCATAAGGTTTTTCGATACGTATCTGCATACGCTGTTTGTTATGATGGAATAAAGTCGGGTCTGATGGTGGGTTTTCATTGGAGCCGAATAGAAAATCATTGAGAGGCAGCCTTGCTGCCCGGTATATATGTACTCGAGGAGGAACAGTTTTATGAAGGTTTTATTAGTGGACGGCACAATTGTGGGTAGAAAAACTGGCGCAGTATTGGAACAGGTTAAAATGTACATCCAGGAATTCCAGCCTGATATGGAATTGGATATCCTGAGCCTGGCCGATTATGAACATCAATTCGTTGACGGACGCCCACTTGGTGAATATAACAGCAGCATGCAGGAACTTGCCCGCCGTTTTAACGAAGCAGACGGCTATATCATCGCTTCACCGATATTCCAAGGCTCGATTCCAGGGGTTCTGAAAAACACTTTCGATTTGCTGCATCCGCATACGATGCGCTATAAACCGGTATCGATCGTGGCAAACGGCGGAACTTACCAGCACCATCTGGTAATCGAAAACCAGCTCAAGCCGATTCTCGATTATTTCCGCAGCCTCGTCACACCAAATTACGTTTACACACACACAAGCCATTTCGATGCCGATAACAATATCATCAGTGAAGATGTCCACGACCGCCTTCGCGAACTGGCCCGCGTATTTGTGCAATACGCCGAAATGAGCAAGCACCTATCGAAAGAAACACTGGATCAACACTAAGTTCCAGTTTGAAAAACCTCCTGCGGGAGGTTTTTTTGTATCGCGTATATATTTGTGGGGACAGAAGCTGTTAAGTTCAAGAGAAAAATGGATGCTTTTCGCCCAAGCCTAGGCGAAAAGCGAAAAACCGTGAGTTCAAGGACAATAGTGGGTGTCTTTGCGGGGGAAATGTTCTTTGAGTTTTATTATGTAGGCTATGTTTTGTATTGCTCTCTAAAGTTGTGATGGATTGATACAGAAACTGTCATGCAATGCTAAGTTCAAAAGAAAAATGGATGCTTTTCGCATAAGGCCGGGCGAAAAGCGGAAAACCATTAGTTCAAGACCCCAGCGGACGTTTTCGCACGGCGAAAACGTCCTGTTTTTGAGGGAATCTTCGCCTTGGCGAAAATTTTTTCAATTTAAGGGGTTGGTTTGGTTGTGTTTGTTGGAAATTTGGTTGGTTTTGATGGTGATTTAGTCGTGAAAGAGTGGCTAGGATACCGGAATTTGAATGGCGAGTGATATTATGGGCTGAAATCCAATTGAATTGGGTGAAACAGGACATGGAAAAGGGATTTCGCTGGATTTTATTAACAGTAATGAAAAAGTGATTTCCATTAAAAGAGCTTACTGTCCGCAGAATGAAAATACTGTCCGGAGCAGACTAAATACTGTCCGTAGATTAAAAATACTGTCCGGAACAGATCAAATACTGTCCGGAGCATCAAATGACTCCGGAATCATATAAACTCGGTCCTTGAAACTTCCCTGGAAAGTCATTTTCGAATCTGTTAGAAGTTTGGAGGCTACAGAAACCGATTCAATGCCAGTGAAGTCTCTGAATTCCCGGTTGCTTATGAGCGGATTGATTAATACCCGATATTCTTGAAGTGTTCTCAGGTGAGCGTGTGGATCAATCAAAGAACATTTTTGGCATGTCCATTTTTTGTAGCGATATGTCAGTTTAGAGCCAGGGCATTTCGTGCACAGCACACCCCTCCGCAAACTCACCGGAACCTCTATCCGCCGCAACGGCCTGACACTGTGCAATTGCAGAAGACGTCCGGCGAGGTGGCGGGTCTTGCGGGTATTGAGCAACTCCACCGGATACTTCGCCAGCAGCTGGTCCATTAAATAAGGCAATCCCGATGATTGAATGATGATGCGGTTTTTTGGCCGGCTGTTTACAATGGATGACGGATAAGTGAATACGATTACTCCAATGACTGGAAGTGATATTTTTTGCTCCGCTAAAAAATTCTGCATCCATTTTTCGTGGCGGCGGATTTGGTCATCGGGATTATTCATGCCGTCGATGCTGCCGTCTTTATTGGTGCGGGAAAATTGGCGCAGCTGCGGATCGAAATTCAACTCGCCTGAAATGGATTTAATTTCAAGCAGCAGGACGAAGCGGCTGGTGACGAGCACGGTATCAATCTGATGGGAAGACTTTGGCTTTTGGATGTAGAGACCTTGTATAAAGTAGTGGGGGGGTTCAATAGGAATCTCATAGAAAAGGGAATCGACGCGCTGTTCACCGTGGAAGCCGGCAGACATTCGGCGAAGCTGTTCCGTCCAGTGGGGAAATAGGGGATGGACGATGGGTACACGTTGCAGCAGACTTTCAAGCAGTAGAATTTCGGGTGGTTCACTGCGTTCTTTTAAAATCAATAATTATCATCTCCTTCATCTGAATATAGCTGAACTAAAATCGCATAGCAAGAAAATTCAAACTACTCCAAAATCGATCTCCCCAATCACTCTACACCACCCGCAAAACTGAAAATGTTATAATAACCAAATGAGAAATGAGGGTGAATAGATATGAAATCAATCGTAATAGCGGAAAAGCCATCGGTGGCACGTGATATTGCACGGGTGCTCGGATGCAATCAGAAAGGCAACGGCTTCCTTGAAGGCAAGCAGTATATTGTGACGTGGGCGCTGGGCCATTTAGTAACGCACGCACAGCCGGAGCAATACGACAACGACTTTAAGGAATGGAAGATGGAGAATCTGCCGATCATTCCTAAGCCGTTCAAGCTGGTGCCAATCAAACAATCAATGAAACAATATAACGCAGTCAAATCACAGCTCAGCCGCGGGGACGTCAAAGAAGTTATCATCGCGACGGATGCCGGGCGTGAAGGTGAACTGGTTGCGCGTTGGATTCTCGAGAAGACGAATATGAAAAAGCCGGTCAAACGTTTGTGGATTTCGTCGGTTACCGACAAGGCGATCAAAGACGGCTTCAATAATCTGAAAGACGGCAAAGCCTACGAAAACCTTTACCAGGCGGCTGTAGCTCGCGCCGAGGCTGACTGGGTAGTCGGCATCAACGCGACTCGTGCGTTAACGGTAAAATACAATGCGCAATTATCAACAGGCCGCGTGCAGACGCCGACGCTTGCGATGATTGCGGAACGCGAGCAGCAAATCCGCAATTTCCAGCCGAAGCCGTATTACGGCATGCAGGCGATTACGGACCAAGCCGCATTCACATGGACAGACGGCAATTCAACGCAATCGTTCGATAAAGAAAAAATCGACGCTTTATTCGCGAAGCTCGACAATACGCATGAAGGCACCGTGACTGATATCAAAATCACGCCGAAAAAGCAGCCGGCTCCGCCTTTATTCGACTTGACCGAACTGCAGAAAGAGGCGTATAAACGCTACGGCTGGTCGGCAAAAGAGACGCTGGGCACGCTGCAGAATCTATATGAGCGCTATAAAATCGTCACGTATCCGCGGACGGATTCGAAGCATCTAACGTCCGATATGAAAGATACGCTGAAAGACCGCATCAAAGCGGTGCAGACGGGACCATACCGCACACTTGCCGCAACGATTCTGAAATCGCCGGTGGCGGCCCAAAAAGGCGTAATTGATGATGCCAAAGTATCCGATCACCACGCGATTATCCCGACTGAGGAGGCTCCGCCGCTGCATGAGTTGTCGGCGAATGAGCATAAATTATACGATATGATCGTCAAGCGCTTCCTGGCGGTATTCTATCCGCAATATGAGTACGACCAGACGACGGTTAAACTGACTGCCAGCGGCGAAACGTTCCAGGCAAAAGGCAATACGGTGCGCAATGAAGGCTGGAAACGCATCTATTTGGATGACGATGAAGACAAAGATACGACCCTGCCGAAATTTGAAAAAGGGCAGACGCTGAAGATCAAAGGCATCTCCCTGACAGAAGGCAAAACCAAGCCGCCCGCTTTCTTCAATGAAGGAACGCTGCTCGGGGCGATGGAAAATCCGGCGCAGTTCATGGCCGGCGAATCGAAAGAGTTGATCCGGACACTTGGCGAAACAGGCGGGCTGGGTACAGTAGCGACCCGTGCTGATGTCATCGATAAATTGTTCAATACGTTCCTGGTTGAGAAAAAAGGCAAGGATTTGACGATCACGTCCAAAGGGCGCCAATTGCTGGAATTGGTGCCGGAAGATCTGAAATCGCCGAAACTGACAGCTGACTGGGAGCGGCAGCTGACGAAAATCGCCAAGGGACAGATGAAAAAGAATGAATTCATGCAGGAAATGATCCGTTTTGCCGAGAAATCGGTGTCGGATATTAAAAAGAGCGACAAGAAATTCAAGCATGACAATGTCACCGGCAAAATGTGCCCGGATTGCGGCAAGCCGCTCCTTGAAGTCAACGGCAAACGCGGCAAGATGAATGTCTGCCAGGACCGCGAATGCGGATACAAGAAACAAGTGGCAATGCTGACTAACGCGCGCTGCCCGAATTGCCATAAGAAACTGGAGATGCAGGGTGAAGGCGACGGCAAGATTTTCATCTGCAAATGCGGACACCGCGAGAAACTGTCGGCATTTGAGAAACGCAAAAAATCCGGCCAGTCGAAGGCGACCAAAAAAGACGTCAATAAATACTTGAAGCAGCAAGATGAGCCGCCGCAAAATAATGCGATGGCGGAAGCGCTGAAAAAATTAATGAATCAGAACGATTAGAAATATTTCGAAAATGGTGGTAAGCTGATGTCATGATTATAGTTTCCAGACAAGGAGCGCCGCCATGGGAAAAAAGATCGCTAAAACCAACGCTGCAAGAATCCTGGATAAAGAAAATATGTCTTATGACATCATTCATTATGAAATTGAAGATGGCCTTGTGGACGGAGTATCGGTAGCTGCTAAAATCGGCCATCCGGAAGAAGTGGTCTATAAGACGCTCGTAACTGCAGGGTCTTCCAAACAGCATTACGTGTTTGTGATTCCGGTAGCCGATGAGCTGGATTTAAAGGCAGCCGCAAAGGCCGCGGGTGAAAAGAGGGTCGAAATGGCGCCGGTAAAAGACATACAGGCACTGACCGGTTATGTGAAGGGCGGTTGTTCGCCGGTCGGCATGAAAAAGCCGTTTCCCACGTTTATTGCCCAGCAGGCGGAAAAGCAGAATGAGATCATCGTCTCAGCCGGGAAAATCGGCATGCAGATTAAATTGGATCCCGGCAACTTGCTGGCAGTCACTAAAGGACAGTATGCAGAACTGACAGCACGGGACGATTAATCCGGATTTCCACCCATTGCATTATATGGGTGGATTTTTCTTAAGCAGGAAAAAGTGGTGAACACTCAGTGAAAGAAGGGGCTTAATGATGAGAACGTTGTTTTACCGCTGGCTGTTCTTTCTCAGCGGATTGATTATACTGGCACTGGGATTTACGATGATTATCAAGGCCAATAAACTCGGAATCGGCCCATGGGATGTGCTGCACGTCGGATTGTTCATGAATTTCGGACTGACAATCGGCACCTGGTCGATTCTCGTCGCATTTATATTGATCATCATATCCACTATCTCGCAGCGGAGGCTGCCGCAAATCGGCACTTTCCTCAATATGATTCTTATCGGTGTATTCATCGACATATATTACTTCTTGATTCCTGATATCCCTTCTATCACAGCTCAGGTGTTGATTCTGATCGGCGGTATCATCGTTTCCGGCTTTGGCGTGGGAATCTACGTAGCACCGAAAATCGGTGCGGGCCCAAGGGACAGCCTGATGCTGGTGCTGATGCAGAAAACCGGTTTGAGCGTCACAGTTGTGCGCGCAGGAATCGAGATCACCGCTGCATTGATCGGCTGGGCACTTGGCGGTCCTGTCGGCATTGGCACGATCGCCGTAGCTCTTTTGACCGGCAGAATCGTTCAATTCACCTTGCCGCAAGCTGAAGCTTTGTTGAAAAAAATTATTGAAAAAAAAGATGAAGTTCCGCCGGTTTTGAAAGTTTGAAACCGGCGCTTCTTTATGTTATAAATAAAGCCGAGTAAAACTATTGGTTTTATGTACAATAAAGCCGAAAAAGGGGCAAAAGTATGGGACGAGAGTTCGTAACAATATTTGATGAATGGGTTCACACCTATGATGACTCAGTTGGTGGAAATGATGCGGAATACAGAGATGTATTCTTTAAATATGAAGAAATACTGCAGGCTGTTGCCGATGCGGCAATAAGTCCAGTGATTGAATTTGGTGTTGGAACAGGCAACCTGACTGAAAAACTGCTTGCCAAGGGATATGAAGTTGCCGGCATCGAGCCGAATGCGGCAATGCGCGAAGTGACAAAAGAGAAATTGAAGGATGCAGCAATAATAGATGGAGACTTTTTGGAATTCGATCTGTCGTTGCAGCCGATGTCATTGGTCAGTTCATATGCATTCCACCATTTGACGGATGCTGAAAAAGCCGAGGCGTTCAAATTGTATGCGGAACTTCTGCCGACAGGCGGCCGTGTGGTATTTGCCGATACGTTATTCGAGTCAAAAGAAGCGCAGCAGGAAGTGATTAACTTTGAAAAGTCACGCGGTCATGATAACCTTGTAGAAGATTTAAACCGTGAATATTACACGACTTTGCCTGTGATGAAAGAGCTTATTGAACAGGCAGGATTCACGGCAGAGTTCACTCAGCTGAACAATTATGTCTGGCTGATTGACGCCATCAAAAAGTAATAATATTTAAAAACAACAAACAACTAACATTCGAAAGCCGCTTCGGCGCTTCGGGAAGGGCAAAGATTATGCTCCTGCGCACAGCTCGTCGCAAGCAGCCAGGAAAGCGCAGCTGTTTTGCGGAATATCGATTGCAAAAGCTTATTGATTCAAATCTAATCAGATCAAAAGGAGACGATTCCATTGAAAAAAATGAACGTTGAAAGTTTTAACCTCGACCATACAAAAGTTGCAGCACCTTACGTGCGTCTTGCAGGAGAGAAAACGGGAGCGAACGGAGATACAATCCGCAAATACGACATCCGTTTCAAGCAGCCGAACAAAGAGTATATGGAAATGCCAGGCCTTCATTCATTGGAGCATATGATGGCGGAACACAGCCGCAATCACTCTGACCAAATCATCGACATCGGGCCAATGGGATGCCAAACAGGCTATTATCTTTCATTGATCAACCACGATGATTACGACGATGTACTTCGCATCATCGAAAATACGTTGAAAGATGTAATTGAAGCAGATGAAGTTCCAGCATGCAATGAAGTGCAATGCGGTTGGGCAGCAAGCCACAGCTTAGAGGGCGCGAAAGAATTGGCCCGTGAAATGCTGGCGAAAAAAGACGAGTGGCACCAGGTGTTCGCTGAAGAAACTGTCTGAGGAGAATGGCTATGAAATATGCTACCGGCATCCAGCAATTGATCGGTGAGACACCGCTTTTGGAATTGACGAATATGGACATTCCGAACAATTGCAGGATTTTCGCTAAACTTGAGTATTTTAATCCAGGCGGAAGCGTTAAAGACCGCCTGGGTGTTTCTTTAATAGAAGATGCCGAACGCCGTGGCGTATTGAAGCCCGGCGGCACAATGATTGAGCCGACTGCCGGAAACACAGGCATCGGCCTTGCTATTGCCGCAATCGGCAAAGGCTATAAAGTTAAGTTCGTCGTTCCTGAGAAATTCAGCCAGGAAAAACAAGGGCTGATGCGTGCACTTGGCGCAGAAGTCATCAATACACCGACTGAAAAAGGAATGAAAGGCGCGATTGAAAAAGCGCAGCAGCTCGCAAAAGACGAGCAGGCTTTTTCACCGTCCCAGTTCTCAAATCCCGCAAACCCGGAAACATATGTCCGGACGCTCGGACCGGAATTGTGGGAAGCACTCGATGGTAAAATTGATGTGTTTGTCGCAGGAGCGGGTTCCGGCGGCACATTTATGGGAACATCCCGTTATTTGAAGTCGCAAAATGCGGATATTAAAACCGTGATTGTGGAACCGGAGGGATCCATTTTGAACGGCGGTGAATCCGGACCGCATTTGACGGAAGGCATCGGCATGGAGTTTTTACCGGATTATATGGATACTTCATTATTCGAAGCGATCCATACGATTACCGACCGGGAAGCTTTCGCCGCTTTCAAGGAATTGGCGAAACGGGAAGGTCTATTGGTTGGCAGTTCATCGGGCGCGGCATTTGTTGCAGCGCTAAGAGAAGCCGAAGCCGCTGAACCCGGCAGCCATATCGTCACTGTTTTTGCTGATTCCAGCGAACGTTATATGAGCCAGGATATTTATAACAGAACCTTCGAGGAGGAAAATTGATGAGATCCAAAACAAGATTGATTCACGGCGGCATTTTTGGAGACGAAGCTACAGGTGCCGTTTCAACGCCAATTTACCAGGTAAGTACGTATAAACAGGAAGCTGTCGGCAAATTCAAAGGCTATGAATATTCACGTACAGGCAACCCGACGCGCCATGCGCTTGAAGAGTTGATCGCGGACGTCGAATACGGACATGCCGGGTTTGCATTTGGTTCAGGTATGGCGGCCATTTCATCTGTCATGATGCTGTTCTCGGCTGGCGACCATGTCATCCTTACAGATGATGTTTACGGCGGCACTTACCGTGTCATGAATAAAGTACTGAACCGCTTCGGATTGGAATTCACTTTTGTGGATACAGGCAATCTTGAAGAAGTGGAAGCGGCAGTAAAAGAAAACACGAAAGCGATTTTCATTGAGACTCCCACGAACCCATTACTGAAAGTGACGGATATTGAAGCGGTGGCGAAATTCGCAAAAACAAAGAATCTCCTGACGATCGTCGACAACACGTTCATGACGCCTTATCTGCAAAGCCCGATCAAACTCGGAGCGGATATCGTGCTGCACAGCGCCACAAAATATATTGGCGGGCACAGCGATGTTGTAGCAGGCCTTGTCGTAGTGAACTCAGAAGAACTTGCTTCTGAACTGCATTTTGTCCAGAACTCGGTTGGCGCAATTTTAGGGCCGCAGGATTCGTGGCTATTGATGCGCGGGTTGAAAACACTTGGTATCCGCATGGAAGAAACGGGAAGCAACGCACAGAAAATCGCGGAATTCCTGAAAGGCCATGACGCTGTCGGAACTGTCATCTATCCCGGTCTCCCGGAACATACTGGCCACGAATTAATGAAAAAACAGGCGACCGGATTTGGCGGCATGATTTCATTTGATGTAGGCAGCAAGGAAAAAGCGGGCGAGCTCTTGGCGAAGTTGAAATACTTCACTCTGGCGGAAAGCCTTGGAGCCGTTGAAAGCCTGATCTCGGTGCCTGCGCAGATGACGCATGCCTCGATTCCAGTAGAACGCCGGGGAGAACTTGGCATTGTTGAAGGCTTGGTGCGGATTTCTGTCGGCATTGAAGACGTAGAAGATTTAATCGAAGATCTTGAGCAAGCATTAAATTAACAAAAGATATATCGAATAAAGGGAAAACCGCCTATATGGCGGTTTTTTTATTTTATTTATTTAACGGAAGTCAGGTAAGTTTTAGGTAGGGATGGAAAATAAAACAAGTCTTTCTGCCTAAAGATTCGCATTCCGAAATAATCTATTTACCCTATTCTTCTGATTTATAAGAAATGTTAAGATTTTAATAAGTAATAAAATTCTGATAAATCTGGAAGGGGAAAAACGAATGATTAAAAGCAAGTGGGTTTCAATATTATCAGTAAGTGCTTTAACGTTATCACTTATGGCGCCGGCGGTCTTGGCGGCTCCAACAGAAACATTGCCATCATCGTCTGATTGGAACGAGGCACGTTATGGCGACAGAATTGATATCGACCAAAGCTTGAACGAACTTTCGCAGGATGCTGAGTTCCAAAAAGAAGCAGAAGCTAAGATCAAAGCGCAAGCTGGTGCTTTGAATGATGAAACTGCTGGAGATGGCGAAAGTGCATCCGAAGGTACTTTCACTGAAGATCATGGAACTAAACTTTTTCTGAACCGCAATTTGAAGTTTAAGGAATTCACTCTTCGCAGCATCGGAGACAACGTGGAAATCTGGGTAGCCAACGACTTGGCATACGGACCAAACAATCCGAAACCCGCTGATGTCGTAACGCAGGCTCAGGTCGATAAACTGCGTGATGAGTTTGACAGCAACATCTATCCGGTAGCAACTGATTTCTTCGGCACTCCGGACTCCTTGGACGGATCAAAATCTCCGCTTCCAGGACTGGTCGGACTTCCTGAAGGTTATTATGAAGGTTCTGACAAAGTAATCATGCTTGTTGACAACGTGCAGGATGAAGGCTGGAACAATCCTTCGTATCCTTTCTTCGTAGCAGGTTTCTTCTGGCAGACACTTGAAAATTACACAGACCGCAACATCATCACTATCGATACGAATTCATGGGAAACCCGTCTTGAATCCACCTTCTTCGGTACAACAATCCATGAACTTCAGCATTTGATTCAGGCTGATAACGACGGCTCTGAAGAAACTTGGCTGAACGAAGGGATGTCAACGTTCTCTGAATATCTTGGAGGATATGGACACGGAGAAGGGTCGATCAACTTCTATCTGGATCACCCGGAAAACTCACTTGTAAACTGGGATGAGCACGGAACAGCAGCAACTGGTCCTGAAACTATCGCGGATTACGGACAAGTTTACTTGTTCACACTTTATATGTATGACAAATTCGGCCAGGAGTTCATCCGTGAACTAGCAACTGACGGCGAAAGCCAAGGGATGGCAAGCGTCAACAAAACGCTTCAGGATTACGGTACCAATAAAACATTCACTGAAGTCTATCAGAACTTCATGACTGCATTGACATTGGATAACTCTGATGTAAGCAGCGACTATAATATCGACAGCATCGACCTGCGTGAACTGCCAGTTGGTGATGGCGTACGCGGAAAAACTGTCGACTTTGAAAAAGCATTAACATTTGAAAAAGAAGGTGTCCCGGCATGGGGCGGCGACTTTAAAGAATTCGACTTTGGAAAAGATGTACGAGGCCTTGAATTTGACGGCGTAGACTTCCTTCCATTGCAATGGAGCACAGTAGCAAATCCATTGGATGCGTCTGAGCAGGTCCTGCATGCGAACAACGGCGACGAAGCTGATCAGGCGTTAATCTTCGGAGCAACTGTTCCAGCGGACAACCCGACTCTTACTTTCGATCATTATTATGACATCGAAGAACAATGGGATTACGGAGTGGTTCAAGTTTCAACGGATAACGGCGAAACATGGACTTCACTTGAAAATGAAAACACTCGCACTGACGTAGTTGAAGAAGGCTACCCGAAGATTAAAGAAAGTGTTCCAGGATTCACTGGGCATAAATTGAACTGGTCAACTGAGACATTCGACCTTTCAGCTTATGCCGGACAAGATGTATTGGTTTCATTCCGCAACTTGACGGACTGGGGATACAATGATGCAGGCTGGTTCATCAAAAATGTTCAGCTTGGAGATTTCTCTGCTGATGGATCTTCAACAGAAGCATTCCAGTCACTTGGCCAATTGAAAGGTCAATATGTCGATTTCACAACGACATTCATCCAAACGAAGAAAAACGGCAAACAGCATGTCTTCCATGTTGATCCATTCAACGTAACAGAAGAAGATGCTTTGGATCTTCGAAATGTACTTCGTGAAGGCAATGTGAAAATGATTACTTCTTATGCAGCTGAAGAAGGTCAAAAAGAAGCCCAGGAGTTCACTTATGAAGTTCAATACAAAGTGGATAACCCGAACATAGGAAAAGGCAAGAACAACGGAAAAAGCAAAAACTGATTAAAAGCGGACTGCGGTCCGCTTTTTCTTTTGGGCAAAATTGCGTTATGATAAGAAGGTAGAAGAATTCAGGTATATGAAAGGAAGATTATATTGTCGAAAAAACTGGATGCTTTCCTTAACGAGAATCTTAACGAACTTAAAGAGCAAGGCTTATATAATGAAATCGACCCAGTTGAAGGACCGAACGGACCGATTATCCAGGTTCGCGGAAAAGACCTTATCAACCTGTCATCAAACAACTATCTTGGCTTGGCAACAAACGAAGATTTGAAAAAAGTCGCGAAAGATGCAATCGACAAATATGGCGTTGGAGCAGGGGCTGTCCGTACTATCAACGGTACATTGGACCTTCACGTGAAATTGGAGGAAAAACTGGCTGAATTCAAAGGAACAGAAGCTGCGATTTCCTATCAATCAGGCTTCAACTGCAACATGGCTGCCATATCAGGTGTCATGGATAAAAATGATGCGATTTTGTCGGATCAACTGAACCATGCTTCGATCATCGATGGCTGCCGCTTGTCCAAAGCGAAAATCATTGCCTATAAACACTCGGATATGGAAGATCTCCGCGCTAAAGCAAAAGAAGCGACCGAATCCGGCCAATACAATAAAGTAATGGTTATTACAGACGGCGTTTTCTCAATGGACGGCGATATTGCGAAACTTCCGGAAATCGTTGAAATTGCAAAAGAATTCGACTTGATTACGTATGTAGATGATGCACACGGTTCAGGTGTTACCGGTAAAGGAAAAGGAACTGTGAAGCATTTCGGCCTTGAAAAAGAAGTTGACATGCAAATGGGTACTCTATCGAAAGCTGTCGGAGTTGTAGGTGGTTATGTAGCCGGGAAACAAAACCTGATCGACTGGCTGAAAGTCCGTTCACGTCCATTCTTGTTCTCGACTGCAGTGACACCAGGTGACGTTTCGGCAATTACTGCGGCACTTCAGATGATCATGGATTCAACCGAGTTGCATGACAAGCTATGGGAAAATGGCGATTACCTGAAAAAAGGCTTGAAGGACCTCGGCTTTGATATCGGAGAATCTGAAACACCGATTACACCATGTATCATTGGCGAAGAAAAAACGACACAGGAGTTCTCGAAACGCCTATTCGAAGAAGGCGTTTACGCGAAATCCATCGTCTTCCCGACAGTTCCAAAAGGCACTGGCCGCGTACGCAACATGCCGACTGCTGCCCACACAAAAGAAATGCTTGATGACGCAATTGCCATCTACGAAAAAGTTGGTAAAGAGCTTAACATCATTAAATAATGAAAATCGCCCCGCCGGAATTTCCGGTGGGGCGACTTTTTTGATGGTAAAAAAATATAATTTTTATAATCTGAAGGCTCTTATAAAATGTTTTGTGCTGTCCAGACTCCAGCGCCTAGCTCTTCGGGTCATAAGCCACTCCAGCTGCGTGGCATAGAACGCCACTTCGCTGATTCGTCTTACGCCTTTCAGAGCTTAGCAGGCGCTTCCGCTTTTCTTTAGTCCAGACTCCAGCGCCCAGCCCCTCGAGTCGCTTCAGCCTCGCCGTCAATGGCAAAGAACGCCATATAATTTATAAGTATTTAACGCTGCTCCTGCATCGCTGCGCGCTTTGTCGAAAAAAGATGGCTCAATTTACCTTTGAGCCATCTATTGCTTGTCGGGGCTAAACGGGCGCTTCCGCTTTTCTTAGTTTATAGCAAAGGCTTCTTCATCCGATTAAAGCTTTTTTCCAATGTATATTTTTGGATGCCGCGTGCTGCTTTCACACTGTTGTCCACATGCGAATGAAAATTGGCATCATTGTTTTCGAAAGCAATGAGCGCATCGATCGAATGGTTCATCCAAGGCTCATTAATCTGGCTGTTAAGCTCTGCTGCACGCTGGAATTCCCCAGAAGATGCCGCGATATGGGCGAGGTAATAACTGCGCATCGGTTCGCGGTCAATTCCTGCTGCGTGCTGGGCTGCAATGCCAGGCTGTCCTCGGTATATCGAAAGCAAGGTCCGGTAAATCGATTGCATCACCGGCTGTTTATGTATGAGTAGAATTCGTTCGATGGATCTTTCAACATCCTGGTCGTTTCCGTGTCCAAGCGCATAAGGAAAAGCGAAAATGGCTTTATGCCGATTGCGGTATATATAACGTTCAATTTGGCGAAGTGAATTGGAGAAATAAGTGACATAGACCCCCGGCAGCACCATTGCTGTCAGATAAATGATGATGACGATGGTAAACACGAGCCAGCGTGGTGTATCGATGGACAGTAGAAATCCGGTCACGCTCATTCCAATAAGAAACAGCAATAACAATCGCAGGAATCTCATAGTCCACCTCCACTGAAAAAATATGACTTGATCTGCAACATATGCCATAAAGGCTTTCTATCAGTATATCAAAAACATTCGTTCCGGGGCACTTCCAAAGTCGTTGTGTTTTTTAAAAGAACAATTTATAATGACGGTAGAGCAAAGACTGTTATATCAATGTTTATAATGGAATATATGTGTTTTCACAAAGGACATATGTTTTATTCGAGAGGAGCTTATAAAATGAAACGAATTATGATCACTGGTGCACTGGGGCAGATTGGATCGGAATTGACAGGGAAATTGCGTGATATTTACGGTGCTGAAAATGTTTTGGCGACGGACATCCGCCCGTCAAATGACACCAGCGGCCCTTTTGAAATCCTGGATGTAACGGATGCACAAAAAATGCACGACCTGGCCAAGGATTTCGGCGCAGATACGATGATGCACATGGCGGCGTTATTATCGGCTACAGCAGAAGAGAAACCGTTGCTTGCCTGGAATTTGAATATGGGTGGGCTCATCAATGCACTGGAAGCGTCGCGTGAACTCGGCATGCAATTCTTTACGCCAAGTTCTATCGGAGCATTTGGTCCATCCACTCCGAAAATGGATACACCCCAGGATACATTGCAGCGCCCGACGACCATGTACGGTGTCAATAAAGTCGCAGGCGAATTGCTGTGTGATTATTATTACCAAAAATTTGGCGTCGATACACGCGGCGTCCGTTTCCCTGGTCTCATCTCTTACGTGGCTCAGCCAGGCGGGGGCACGACTGATTACGCGGTCGATATTTACTACAAAGCTCTGGAACAAGGCAGCTACACTTCCTATATCGATAAAGGCACCTACATGGATATGATGTATATGCCGGATGCGCTTCAGGCGATTGTCGATTTGATGGAAGCTGACCCTGCAAAACTCGAGCACCGCAATGCGTTCAACGTGACGGCTATGAGTTTCGAACCCGAACAGATTGCAGCTTCAATCCGCAAGCACATTCCTGATTTCCAAATGAATTATGATGTGGATCCAGCACGCCAGGCAATTGCAGCCAGCTGGCCGGACAGCATCGATGCATCAGCTGCGAAAAAAGAATGGGGCTTCAAGACAGCCTACGATCTTGATGCAATGACTGCAGATATGCTGGAGAAGTTAAAGTCAAAACTTCAAAATGCGTAAGCACGAAAAGCGACAAAACAAGAAAATGCCATCCGCAACCGCGGATGGCATTTTCTTGTTTTATTAGAATAGTAGATGAGCAACTCCGGCAATGATCGGCAATGCGATAACTGTGCGAAGAAGGAAAATGACGATCAAATCAAGAATATTGACCGGGATTTTAGAACCAAGCAAGATTCCGCCTACTTCAGACAAGTAGATTAACTGAGTGACAGACAGTGTCGCTACGACAAAACGTGTCAATTCAGATTCGATGCCTGAGCCAAGAATAGCCGGGAGGAACATATCTGCGAATCCAACAACCATCAATTGTGCCGCATCTGCTGCCTCAGGAATGCCGAGCAAGTTCAGATAAGGGACAAATGGTGCGCCAAGTATGACGAACAGTTGTGTATATTCAGCAAGGATCAAAGCGATTGTTCCGAATGCCATAACTACTGGGGCAACGCCAATCCACATATCGAGCACGTTTTTAAATCCATCTTTGAAGAAATTGCTGACTGAGCGGTTGCGATTTGCTTTTTCAAGCGCTTTTTCCATACCGTGTGAAACCACGTTATAGCCTTTAGGGACATCTTCTGTTTGGGATTCCTGCTCAGAACCGTCGATGAATGTCGTCGGTTTACGGGATAACGGATAGATGCGCGGCATAATCAATGCAAGAATGATACCTGCAAGAATAACTGTAGCGTAATATGGAAGGAAGTAACTTGCCAGACCGATTTCACCAATTACAACAATTGCGAAAGTGATCGATACAACGGAGAAAGTTGTTCCGATAATAGCTGCTTCGCGTTGTGTATATCGATTGTCCTCATATTGCTTGCTCGTTAAGAGGACGCCGATCGTACCATCTCCAACCCAAGAAGCAAGAGCATCGATTGATGAGCGGCCAGGGAGCCGGAACAAAGGACGCATAATTTTCACCATCATGGAACCGAAGAATTCCAGTAGGCCGAAATTCATTAACAGCGGTAACAGAAGACCAGCAAACAGGAAGATCGTGAACAGGAATGACAATAAACCGTCTCCGGAAAGTAGAAGTCCTCCTGTATTTTCATTCCAGACTGCTTCAGGTCCTACTTGGAACAAGACCATGAAAGCGAAGATAGCTGCAACGACGCGTGTAATAGTCCAAAACAAACTTACGTTGAAAAGTTTGTCGAAGAACGGTACATTCTCGTCTTTATTCGGTTTTTTGGCTATGTATACCAATGATCCGAGGGCTGCAATCGACAAAATAACGAGCATGATCCAAGGTACGAATGATGCGATGTTATCTGCCAGCCAGTTAGCCAGTACGGCAATGGTGACCATCCATACCGTTATGCCATCAGCATCGGTAATTGGAATCGGAACCAAGAACAGCAGGATACCAAGTAATGATGGGATAAGAAATAAGAGCCATGTTGACGTTGAAAACTTTTTCATGAACTTTCCCCTTTTCTTTGTGCATAAAAACACATTATAACTACTGATTATACAGCATTCTTCCCCCGAGAACGCTTTCAGTAACATTGTTTATTTTATCTGAAAACAATAGAAAAGCGCAAGCGCCCATTTAGCCCCGACAAACGCTGGAGGATTTGACGTTCATGGCGTTTTTTGCCAGGAATGGCGAATCCGAAGCGACTCGAGGGGCTGGGCGCTGAAGTCTGGACACAGCTATTCTGCTTGTTAAGATTTAATAAACTTATAATTCCATACTATTGCAGAAACGCCAGAAAAAACACCCTTATTTTCAATTAAGAAAATAAGGGTGCAAATTACTTAGAAAGTTGTTTCAAAATCGTCTTTCCAACGGTAATTATAGAATCGCTCTTTCGTGAGCCAGTTTTCCGTTTCGGTGTCCCCCTGCGCCAATTTATGTTCCATTTCCTCCAGCATCCAAGCTGTTTGGGAAATGTGCGCTTTCATGGACGCCATCTTATGGTCTCTGACTGGTGTGATGTCATAGACGATGTCCGGGTTGCCAAGAACTTCGAGTGTGTTATTGGCAAATGCCACACAATGCAATTTCGGGCGATCTTCCTTCCGGCGGACAGCCCGGACCACAGCACGTGCTGTCGCTTCGTGGTCGGGATGGACGGCGAATTTCGGATAGAATGTGATGATTAAAGAAGGATTCAATTCCTCAATAAGATCTGTCATCATGCCGACCATTTTTTCATCATCTTCGAATTCAATAGTTTTATCGCGCAGCCCCATCATGCGAAGATCGGTCAGACCGATAGCTTCAGCGGAGGCTTTCAATTCTTTCTTGCGGATTTCCGGGAGAGATTCCCGTGTCGCAAACGGTGGGTTTCCTAAATTCCGGCCCATTTCACCAAGAGTCAGGCAGGCATATGTAACCGGCGAACCCTGTTTAATATGTGTAGTCATTGTTCCGGACACACCGAACGCTTCATCATCCGGGTGAGGGAACACCACCAATACATGTCGTTCTTTTGGTATCGTCATTTCTATTCCCCCTTAATAACTGAATGGTGTTTCGCTGATTTGCAGCGCCACCGCCAATTTTCCTGTTCCGTCATGCCCTGCGAGAAGCAGGCGTCCCTGGTCGTCCATTTCGTAATGGGTGATGCCTTGTGCATAAACCCAGCCATGCGGCAATTTCAAACCGACGCGGTGCGGGCTGTCCCCGACTACTTTGCCGAGCTCATAATTAATGACGACATTGCGGATAAAAGCTCCGGCATTGAAAAATGCTTCATTAAAATGGCTGGCGTAGGATCCATTCGTGGTTTCCAGGTGAAGATATACATCTTTTCCGGCGAACGCATCCAATTGGACCTGCAATTTTTTTACTTCGACTAATTCCACAATAAAACCCTCCTCAAACAATCCGTATCTTTTAAGTATATGGAAAAAATAGCGAGATTGCGATTAGTTAGCTCTACGGCTTCCAAAATAATGGTAGAATAATGAAAGAGAGAATTTTCCAATAAAGAGGATGGGGAACATGAAATTATTGCTGAGATTTTTTATTGCCATCGCAGGGATTATTCTTGCCAGCAGTTTGCCGATTCTGATAGCCGGCTGGTTACAGGGGGAATGGAGATGGAATATCTATTTCGAATCCATTCAGACAACTTTACAGGAACTTTGGCCAATCCATGAAATCGCCTTTTTCAATTACCGTGCGCAAAGGCCGATGCCATTATTTCCAAATGTTCTGGAATACATAACCTACTCATTGCAGATTCTGTTTTTGGCTTTGCTGGCCGCAGTGGTGGTTTCACTGGTTCTGACCGTTGTTACGATGCTTCTTTCCGAAAAATCGCGTGAAAGAGTCCAAATGGCCCTCTATTTTCTGGAGTCAATTCCTGATCTCTTGATCATCATGCTGGCTCAGCTGGCAGTCGTTCTGTTCTTTAAGCAGACAGGAATTCTGGTTTCCAAAATAGCTGCAGTAGGAGACGACCGGATTTACTGGCTGCCGGTGCTGTGTCTCGCAATTCTGCCGACCATCCAGTTATACCGGTTGGCGATGCTGACTTTCCAGGAAGAAGAGCGGCAGATGTATGTGGATCTTGCACGGGCATTGGGCTTCTCAAAAGTCTATATCGTTTTGGTTCACATGTTCCGAAATGCCGTCATCAGTGTCTTTTTCCAATCTAAAAAGACGATGTGGTTTATGCTGTCGAATCTGTTCATTCTGGAGCTGATGTTCAATTTACCGGGCATCATGCTGTTTCTTCGTGATAATATGTATCCTGCCGGTTTCCTGGTTGCTGTATTCAGTTTCTTCTTGCCGATGTTCTTCTTGTATAGCTATGGCGAATGGTATTTTGTGCGCCGGATGCGCGGAAAGGGGGCGGTGTAAATGTGGAAACAGCCTTATTTTGTCATCGGTCTCAGCATTATCGCCTTCTTCCTTGTAGGCAGCTTCGTTTATGAATGGATTTGGGGAAATGTTCCGCGCCAGATTTATTACATCATGGAAGGTGGACGTGCGGTAGAAGGTGCGCCGATTTCGCCGAACTGGCAATTTCCGCTGGGTTCAGATGAATTCGGCTATGATCTTCTCGGCAAGCTCATGCTTGGCGCGAAGTATACAATCCTTGCCGCTTTGGCGGTAGGGGCTGTGCGTATGCTGATTGCTGTGCCGCTTGGCTATATTCTCGGCACCTATTTGGATAAACACCGCAAATGGATTTCGAGTCTTGCGGATTCGATGCACTATATTCCATTAACCTTGTTTGCTGCCTTTGTTTTGACACCTGTCTTATGGATGCCGCCGGAAGGCTTCACAAATACTATCTGGGAACGGATCGGCATACAGGTTGTCATCATGGCGCTGTTGACGGTCCCGATTGTCGCAATATTGATTGCCAATGAAGCGGCATTGTTGCTTGACAAGGAATATATACTTGCGGCAAAAACACTTGGCGCAGGCCGCTTACGGATTATCCGTCAGCATCTGTATCCACAGATGCGTGAAAAAATTGCCGTACTGTACGGCCAGCAGGTGATGGAAACATTCATCGTTTTCGCCCATCTTGGTCTTTTGAAACTGTTTCTCGGAGGCACCAAGGTCAGTTACGACCCAATGTTCGGAGATCCGCCGATGTCCATATCCTATGAATGGGCTGGATTATTCGGCTCAACTTTCCGGTATCTCCAAAGCGCCCCGTGGCTCCCGCTTGCGCCAGTCCTGTTTATCGGCCTGACTATTTTCGCGGTGTCGCTGATGATGGAAGGCTATCTGCGTTCGAAAAATCCGAAAGTCAAAAAACTGCGGAAAGCGAAAGTTGAAGAACCTTTAGTCGAATGGAACCGCGAGCAGCTTCGGCATAATTTGGTGCGGATTAAAGAGCAGGAAATGGTGAAAGCGGAAGAATAGGATGAAAATCGAACAAAACAAAACCCTCACGACTAGCGAGGGTTTTGTTTATTATTGGTGAAATATATAGATGCATGAAGAATGACGAAATTTCTGCAGGAAAACATGGCGCTTAGAAAGAATTAATTAACCTGCAAACACTTGAAACAAAGGGGAAATGAAGATGGTTGAAATAAGAAGGTTGTCGGAATGTACGGTTGAACAAGGGGTGGAAGCTTGGAATAAAGGATTCGAGGGCTATCATTTTGATATGACGACAACACCGGAAGCTTTTGAAAAGAGAATGGCTCAAGAGGGCCTTTCAGGAGACTTGTCCGTCGTGGCGTTCGACGGCGAGGAACCGGTGGGCCTTGTGCTGAACGGAATACGGGAATCGGCCGGCAGAAAAGTTGGTTGGAACGGTGGCACGGGGGTTGCCGTGTCCTGGCGCAAAAAAGGCGTCGGTAAGCAGTTAATGGAAAAAACGCTCGAAATCCTGAAAGAACAGGGTGTTGAAGTGGCGACTCTTGAAGCGATTTCAAGCAATGAAAAAGCAATCGAATTATATAAAAAACTGGGCTATAAAATTGTGGATGAACTTCATTTCATGAAATTGGACGGGGCGGTTGAAGGAGAGTCGAATGATGCGTCTGAAAAATATAGCCTGCGAAAAGCTGATCCGGAAGAAATCGGGCAGCTGCCATTTTATCGGGGAGATTTTCCGTGGCAGATCCAATGGCAAAGTGTCCGGGACGGCGAAGGCTTGATCGCCAGGGATGGAGAAGGGCAGCCGTCAGGATATGCGTTTTTCAGGAAATTGAACGATGAGGAAGGAAATCATTCCCGCACTATACTGTATCAATGCGAAACTGCACCGGATGAAGAGGAGCGGGAAGAAATTACAAATACACTTTTGAATAGAGTCTTTGGGAATTTCGCAGGTGCAATCAGCCGGACAGCGGTCAATGTGCCTGTGTCTGCAAATGCTGTAACCTATAAGGTCTTGCAGGATAGAGGATTTGAAAAGAATATTTCACAGGTGTTTATGAAAAAAGAACTGAAGGAATAAGAAAAGGAGGACGCATTTTCAGCGTCCTCCTTTTCTATTGAAGAATCCGGAAATTACAATTCCAATACTTCAACTTCTGTTTTCGGAAATTTATTGGCAGCGCCATGCATAACCGGGCCAACATATTCGTTCAGCTTCCAGCCGTGTTCGATGGCAGCTGATACGAAAATTTTAGCGTTCAATACGGCATCTTTTACCGATTGGCCGTTTGCGATGTTGGCTGTGATGGCGGCAGCGAATGTACAGCCTGCGCCGTGGTTGTAGTTCGTATCTGTTTTCGGTGCTGTCAGCAAATAATGCTTCTCGCCGTCGAACAGCAAGTCTGCCGCTTTTTCATGCTTCAATTGTTTGCCGCCTTTTACGACAACGAATTTTGCACCGCTTGCATGGATCTTTTCAGCAGCTGCCTGCATTTCTTCAACCGTACTTATACGGCCAAGGCGAGACAATTCTCCAGCTTCGACAAGGTTCGGTGTAACGACTTTTGCGTGTGGCAATAAATACTTGATCATGGCATCGACATTTTCAGGGAACATCACTTCCGCTTCGCCTTTGCATGCCATAACGGGATCGATCACAACATCTTTGATGCCGGAAGCGGCAATCGCTTCGCCCGCGGTCTGAATGATTTCAGCTGTTGGCAGCATACCTGTCTTTAATGCATCAATGCCAGTGGAAAAGGCAGTTTCCATTTGTGATTTCAGCGTATCAACCGGAATCGGGTGGACCCCGTGGCTCCAATTATTATTCGGGTCCATAGTTACAATGACCGTCAAAGCGTTCATACCGTATGTTCCGTGTTCCTGAAAAGTTTTGAGGTCCGCTTGAATGCCGGCACCGCCGGATGTATCGGATCCTGCAATTGTTAAGGTCTTTTTGAGTGACATATATATTACCCCTTTAATAGATAGAATGTTTGCTATGTTTCATTTTAACAAAAAGCCCTGCATTTACAATCTATTGGGCTTTTGCGGCCATAACAGCAGCACTGAAGTAAGCGCGCCGATAACTGCGAACAATAAAGCAAAGGTGCCCATGATCCAGTTGTCGTTTCTGAAAAGACCAAATGCTATCAGGAATGTTAGAATGGTAGCAATTGCAATAACAGCAGCAAGACAGCCGACACCTGCGCTTTTGGCGCTTTCGGGAGCAGTTTCACCTTTAGTTGAAGAAACGGTTTTGATTTTATCAAGCCAGTCAGCCATGGGCATCGCTCCTTTTATAGAATTATCGTAACACGACAATCAGCTGAAAAAAATAGAAAGAGGGATGTCAATTGGCAAAGGATCCGAAAATTACGGAAATGGAGCGCTTGCTCGAAGAAATGAAAGGCAAAAAAGGAACAGAGGAATCGGGATTCTGGAAATCGATGAAAGTGATGATGGGCGTTTTCCGCAATTCATTTCTTGTATTGATCATCGTAGCGTTACTTCTGTTGATTGCATTGCCGCTCGGTACCTGGTGGATGATCCAACAGGGCAGCACAGCGACCGAAAGCAAAAGCGCTTTCCTCGAAAGAATGCAGGATCTCAATGAATTATCAACAGCAGAAGCCTATTCGAAAGTCATCATCAAACGGGAAGACAATCAAATATTCGGGAAGGATATCGGGTTGGATATCCCTGGTACGAAACGGGAGCTGCTTGTCGTGATCCCTGGCTCTGTTCGCGCCGGTATCGATTTCTCGGAAATCACAGAAGATGATATTGAAGTGGACGAAGAAGCGAAAACAGCGACACTTACATTGCCGAATGCAGATTTCCTCGGCGGTCCGGAATTGTTCATGGATAAAGTGGAGATTTATACGAATGAAGGTCTGTTAAGCGGCGGGAGAGATTTCCCTGAAGCCTATGAATTGGCTGAAGAAGCGAAGCAGATGATGCTTGAGGAAACCCGCGGCCAAGGCGTGTTGGAGCTGGCGGAAACGAATGCAGCCCGTTCGGTTGAAGAAATGTTCCAATTGGTTGACTATGATGTAACAGTAGAGTTTGAAAACTAAGGAGTGATGATTATGGCAAAGAAAATCTTATCCAACGACTGGCAGAATGTAGTTGGGGAGGAATTTGATAAACCTTATTACACAGAACTTCGTGAGTTTTTGAAAGAACAGTATGCCAATGAAACAGTTTATCCACCGCAAGATGAAATCTGGTCGGCCTTTGAGCATACGGCTTTCGAGGATGTGAAAGTCGTCATTCTTGGACAGGACCCCTACCACGGCCAAGGACAGGCGCATGGTTTGAGCTTTTCTGTCAAACCCGGCGTCAGGATTCCGCCGAGTCTTCGCAATATTTTCAAGGAACTGAACGATGACATTGGCTGCGAACAGCCTTCTGACGGCACTTTGACCAAATGGGCCGATCAGGGCGTCATGATGCTGAACACCGTTTTAACTGTTCGGAAAGGGGACGCCAATTCCCACCGGGGGAAAGGCTGGGAAAAATTCACGGATGAAGTGATCCGCAAATTATCAGCCCGCAAGGAACCGGTAATTTTCGTTTTATGGGGCAAACCGGCCCAAACGAAAAAAGGGCTTATCGATTTGGAGCGCCATGATGTCATCGAAGCGCCACATCCGAGCCCGTTCAGTGCCAGAAAAGGTTTTTTCGGCAGCAAGCCTTTTTCAAAAGTGAACAGCCTGTTACAAAAGCGCGGCGAAGAGCCGATTGATTTCTGTTTGGACTGACGTGCTCAAGGTCAGCGTGTTAAAATAAAGGACGATATGAAAAAGGAAGGGGGATTTAAAATGGCGATTGGACAGGAACGTGTCATTACTGAAATTGAAAAGCATGCGCGTCAAGCCCGTTCAGGCGATTCCGCAAAGGTGCGCGAATCTGTGGCGGCAATCCGTGCGCTATGCGACTTGTTGCTTGAAAATGATGACCAGCAGCCCGCTGCCCCGGCGCCGCGCGCGATTCCGTTGTCAGCATCCCCCGCGCCGCAGCCTGTACTGTCTGAAAAGAAACTGGAAGAAGACGGAGCGAACGGTGATTCACTTTTTGAATTTTAATGGGAATGAGGAATAGAGCATGAAATTTTTCTTGATTGCCGGAGCTGTCAACGCATTACTAAGCGTGGCGTTCGGTGCGTTCGGCGCGCATATGCTGGAAGGCCGCGTCGCTGATAAATATTTGGATACATGGCAAACTGCCGTCCAGTATCAGATGTTTCACTCAATTGGACTGATGGTCGTAGCGGTATTGATGAGTACAACTTTAATCGGGCCACTGGGATCGCTGAGCTGGGCAGGTTACTTGATGCTTGCGGGTATCATCATTTTCTCGGGAAGTCTGTACGTGTTGAGTTTGACCGGCATCAGCATTCTGGGTGCCATCACGCCAATCGGTGGCCTAGCATTCATCGCCGGCTGGATCATGCTGATCATTGCTGCTATGAAAGCATTATAAGAATTGGAAAAGCTGTCCGCGGGTTCGTTGCGGACAGCTTTTTTGATGGGAAATGAAAGCTGAAGGTTTATCCATTTAATTAGGGGAAAAGGAAATCCCTATTAAGCCTGTTTTAAGAAGGAATTCCATTTTCCTTCAATAAATTCTTTAATTTCTCCGGATCGTCCACTTTCAAGCCGATTTGCGGGACGTCTTTGCTTCTCCCGAAGAATAATACTGCCTGCTGCGGCGTTTTGAAATCAATGATGACCTGCGGTTCTGGTTCCTCGAGATCCTGTGCGACAAATGCGAGCACATCCTTATCAGCTTTTGCCCCCCATCGTACATCCTGGATGGAATCCAAAGGCACACTCATTCTTTTGCCCAAACCCAGCGATACATTGAAACGCCCCTCTTTTATTGACAGCGGATTTAAGCGGATTGCCTGAATTTCACCGATGAAATAAATAACACTATAAATATTCAGGACCAGCAGGATGATGGACAAAACCGGTGATTTCTCATGAAGCCACCAATGGATGCCGATCGTTTCAATGACAATGGCATGGATCAGCATGATATTAAACGCGATGACGCTTGTGTTTTTATGGAGCGAAATTGTTGTGGCGCCTTCTTCTGGCTTCTTTTTCCAGGCGAATAAAGCGTAGTAGAACGCGAGCGCCTCCGATAAGATAACCGTGATTAGCGGATTCGGTTTTATTCGTTCATAAACAGTGGGCATTAGCGTGAATAACGGGCTGCCTGCCTGTTGCTTCATCGACTGCCTGATTTTCGGGATGTGCCAGACCAACAGGCCGATCAAGGCAAGTTCCGCAAATAAAATCAGTGCTTCCAAGCCAAGGCCAACATAGAAAAACACTTCGAAAGGTTCGAAATAATACTTGGGAATCAGCAGGCGCGCGAAGATGAAACCGCCCGCCACAAAGGCGATGAATTGTTTGATGGTCAGGCGAAAAGCGGCAAGAACCAGCAAAGGCGCGACCAGCGCGAGGTCCAGTAGAGATCCGGAGACCACGAGAAACGTTTCTTCAGGTATGACCATGGTGGATAATGGAGAACGGTAAAGCAGGAAATTGCTGATCAGCACAAGCATCAGCAAAGCTAAAGCCCATTTAGCATAATTAGTCTGGCGCATCACTAACATAGAAACACCCCGTTTTTCTTTTAGTATACCCTTAAGTTGTCTGAAAATAGCGAATTGAATATGGCAGAAAAATGACAGTTGGCAGTGAGCGGCGCAGCGCTCACGGATCGAGGTAGTTTGCGGGGGCAAACTGCAGGCAATTAGGGGCTGGGGTTGGGTCAGGATTGCTGCGGACAGTAAACGTGGGATTCCGGACAGTATTTTTAATTTCCGGACAGTATTTCAATGGTTCCGGACAGTATTTGATCGTTTCCGGACAGTATATCCAGAAAATTGGAAATAGAGAGAGTGGAATTTGGCGGTTAAGTGGAAAGGGGCTTTAGAAGCCACTGATTCAGGCGCTGAATTATCCAATAAAATCCAAAATATTATGTCGTAAAATGTGAGGTGCGGAAATATGCTTCTGAGGTGCGGTCAGAAGACAATTAGTTGCGGTTAAAACCAATTTAGTTGCGGTTAGAACCTATTTAGTTGCGCTTGAAGAAAAATCTGTGGTTATGATAATAATTATGTATTTTATTTCCAGTAGTTGCATGCTCAAATACTCCAACAACATCTCAATATTAATTCCCACTAAAAAAAGCCGCCCAAAAGGCGGCTTTCTTCATCGATCAACTTAAACTTCCAAAAACTTAACGATTCTTTCTTTATCAAGGCGAGTGCCGACGTAGAACGAACCGAATTCAGCGTAACGCGCGCTGACTTCGTCAAAACGCATTTCATAGATCAGTTTTTTAAACTGCAGAACGTCATCTGCGAACAAGGTTACGCCCCATTCGTAATCATCAAAGCCGACAGAGCCGGAAATGATCTGTTTTACTTTGCCTGCGTAGCTGCGGCCGATTTTGCCGTGTGACAGCATCAAATCTTTGCGCTCGTCCATCGGCAGCATGTACCAGTTGTCGTTGCCGTCGCGGCGCTTGTCCATCGGGTAGAAGCAGATGTACTGCGAACGCTGAAGCTCCGGATACAGACGCGCGCGGACATGCGGGTTCTGGTATGGATCTTCTTCTGATTTACCTGCAAGATAGTTGGAAAGTTCCACTACAGATACGTAAGAGTAAGTCGGAACCGTGTAAGCGACCAATGTCAGCTTATTGTATTCCGTTTCAAGTTCACGCAATTCGTCCATAGTTTCGCGCAATAGCATCAGCATCAAGTCAGCTTTTTGGCCAATAATTGAATACAATGCGTGTGCACCGGTTTTATTTTCATCGGCCTGGTTTACTTTGTCCATGAATGCCTGATATTCGTCGATTGCGAATTGGCGTTCTTCGTCTTCAAGCATTTTCCATGATACCCAGTCCATCGAACGGAAATCGTGGAGGACGTACCAGCCGTCTAAAGTGATTGCTGCTTCATTCATCTGTAAAACACTCCTTTTAATCAAAAAATCTCTCAAAACCAGTTTATCATACCCATCACTCAAGTTCCTTCAAAAGAAGTGCCTGTCACCAATTTGACATGACCATCGTTCCTTTTCACAAGACACGCTGTAGGGTAAAATGAAGACAAGCGATAGCTTTGAAGAGGAGAAAAATCATGTCGTCATTTACTGATCAAAAAGAATGGCGTTTCTGGGACCAGTCCCTGAGCGCAAAAAATAGATCCGCACTCGAATCATTTGCGGCGGATGATTTATTATGTGAATTGGTCGGCTCGGGTGCAAGCGTTCCGGCAATACGGACATGGGTCCACGACGATACGGTCGTACTCGGTATCCAGGACCACCGGCTGCCTCATATCAATGAAGGAATCGAATTGCTGAAAGAGCGCGGATACAATCCGATTGTCCGGAATTCAGGCGGCCTCGCCGTGGTTCTCGACGAAGGTGTATTGAATATCTCTGTCGTATTGTCGGAAAAGGAAAGCTCCATTGATATTCCGGAAGGTTACGAAATGATGCTCGATCTTGTAAGGCTGCTGTTCCCGGAAGCGGAAATTGAAGCCTATGAAATTGTCGGCTCCTATTGTCCTGGTTCATACGACCTCAGCATCGGTGGCCGGAAATTCGCAGGAATTTCGCAGCGCCGCATCCGCAAAGGCATTGCCGTACAAGTATATCTTTGCGTCGAAGGCAGCGGCTCTGAGCGCGCGGAACTGATTCGCGATTTTTATGAAACGGGATTAAAAGGAGAAAAAACGAAATTCGCTTATCCTTCCATCCAGCCTGAAACGATGGCTTCACTCAGTGAACTGATTGGTCGCAACATCACTGTGGCAGAAGTGGTGGTCGACTTATATAACCTGCTCGAAAAACCGGAGCTGAAGCCGCTCCAGCCGGAAGAAACCGAGCGCTACGGCTATTACCTCGGACGTGTCGTGGAGCGCAATGCTAAAATGCTGAGCACCACTTGAATGGCTGAAGCAGACTGATGTAAACTGAAGAATAAAAAGAAAAATCTGGAGGTGCGTGTGTGGATTATGCAAATCAGAAATTAGCGGAAGAGAAAGTTTTTAAAGATCCGGTTCACCGGTATATCCACGTACGCGACCAAGTCATTTGGGATTTGATCAATGCCCGGGAATTTCAGCGTATGCGCCGCATCAAACAGCTTGGCACATCATATCTGGTGTTTCATGGAGCGGAGCACAGCCGTTTCAGCCATTCGCTTGGCGTTTACGAAATTGTGCGCCGCATACTTGATGATATATTCCACGGCCGTCCGGAATGGGATGAAAGTGAACGTCTCGTCGTTCTTTGTGCAGCCTTATTGCACGATCTGGGCCACGGCCCGTTTTCGCATTCATTTGAGAAAGTATTCAATGTCGACCATGAGGATTTCACGCGTGAAATCCTGCAGGGTGATACGGAAGTGAACAGCATCCTGAAGAAAGTTGCGCCGGATTTTCCGAAGAAAGTGGCGGAAGTGATCGGCAAAACCTATGCCAATAAACAAGTGGTTTCCTTGATATCCAGCCAGATCGATGCAGACCGGATGGATTATTTGCAACGGGATGCCTATTATACAGGGGTTTCCTACGGCCATTTTGATATGGAACGGATTCTCCGGGTCATGCGGCCGTTTGAAGACCAAGTTGTCATCAAATCGAGCGGCATGCATGCGGTTGAAGATTACATCATGAGCCGTTACCAAATGTATTGGCAGGTTTATTTCCATCCGGTAGCGCGCAGTGCCGAAGTGATTCTTCGGAAGATTCTTCAGCGCGCCAAATATTTGAGCGGCCATGGTTATAAATTCGAGCAGCCGCCGACACATTTTTTTGCCTTTTTCGATCAATCTTTTACGCTGAAAGATTATCTGGCACTGGATGAAGGTGTGCTGATGACCTATTTCCAGCTATGGATTACAGAACGCGATCCGATTCTTTCAGATCTTTGCGATCGTTTCGTCAACCGCCGTCTGTTCCAGTATGTCGATTTCGATCCTGGAAAAGACTATAAAAAACTTGGCGAACTGGCGCAGTTATTCCAAAAAGCCGGCATCGATCCGGAATATTATTTGATAGATGATTCGACATCCGATCTGCCTTATGACTTTTACCGGCCAGGCGAGGAAGAGGAACGCCTGCCGATACATCTTCTGATGCCGACTGGCGACATCAAGGAATTGTCACGCCTGTCCCAGATTGTTGATGGGATTTCCGGCAAACGGCGCACTGACTATAAATTATATTTCCCTGCGGAATTATTGATTGATGGCAAAAAGAAGGAAATAAAACAGCAAATACTTGAGTTACTAAGAGAAGGAGGGGTTTGATTGCTCCAGGAACACGCAAAAATAGTGGATTTCATCTCCACGGCGGAAGGTGTAACCGGACGCAAGAAATTGCAGAAGATGATATACATATTGAAGAAAATCGGTGTGCCGTTTCAAGAAAAATACGAATTTCATATTTATGGACCGTATTCGGAAGAACTGACTGCGCGCATTGAAGAACTTTGTGATATGGGTTTTATTCTCGAGCAGAAAGAAGATAAAAGTTCCTACGTCCAATACCGCTACACGGTGACGGATGAAGGGCTGGAATTCAGAAATGCGCTTGGCAAGCCGGTGTTCGAAAACAGTGAACATGCCATCCAGCTAAATGGTAAAAGCGCCAGATTTCTGGAATTGACGGCGACATTGCTGTTCTTTGATGATTTGGAGCAGGATGAGCAGATTGCGAAACTCCACAGCGTCAAAGGGAAGCTTAATTTTACAGAAGAAGAAATTGCGGAGGCATTTGCTTTTATAGAAGAATTGAAGCAGTAAGTTTTGCAAAATAAAAAGCTTCCTTGAAGGAAGCTGGGGTGGAGTCGCTTTTCTTAGTGTCCAGACTCCGGCGGCCAAGGCTTGACCGACGCCTGCGAGGTCAAGGCTTTGCGACGAAGCTAGCGCAGCGATGCAGGAGCACAGAGCTGAACGGGCACAGTCGCTTTTCTTTACTGATCAGAAAAAAGTTTCCCCTTCGTGCCGTAATCGGTTTTCTTCATGTCTTCGATGAAAACGACAACGTTCTCGACAGGTGCACCGGTTGTTTCGGAAACAGCTTCCGTGACTTTCTCGACAAGTGCGCGTTTCTGGTCTTCCGTTCGTCCTTCGAGCATTTTAACAGTTACGTATGGCATAATGGACACAGCTCCTTTTCTTTGGGTTAGCCTTATCATAGCAGAATGGAGGGAATGTACACATGTCGAACAATGAAAAACCAAAACAAAAAGTAGGATTCACCATTATAAAAGACGATCCAACCGACGGCCATAAAGGCTACGGCATCGGATCTCTTTCGCTGGAAAACGTCTCACCGCTGTTTATCGATGTTGCCGAACAGGAAGCATTTATCGATATCGGTGCCATGCACGCCCGCAGTCAGGTGGAGAAGGGCATCAAATTCACAACGAATCGAGAGGATTCGGAAGGCGGCAAGGATTACTGGCTAGTCTGGATTACCATCGATTTCAACCCGGAAGGTCCTTATTACGCAGGGGTAACAGCCTGTGAGATGGTAGTGAACCGTGAAAAACGCCGCGGCTATAAAATATTGGCCGACCACGTCAACCGTATGGATAAATCGATGAAACGCAGAATTTTGGTCGATAACATGGACGCGCCATCTAAACGCGTGCTCGCTGAGTATTTGCGAAGCCACAACCCTGAAATGTGGGAGCGGAGTTCCGAACAGCTGCACAACGAACTGGATGTTTAAGCCGAGTTAGAAAGAGTTTCAGCCGGATAACGGCTGGAGCTCTTTTTCATGTTGATTCTATCTAAGGCAATCGGTGTTATAAAAAGAGTGTTTCTCTCTACTATCACTTGACTGATATAATGTTTCGCTGTGTTGGCAGGTCACAGATTTACTGAAATGAAAAGTCGTTTTTTTGCTGTCGACCGTATTTTTTTATTATTTTTGAACAAAATATGACTTTTGAAAATGGGTATAACAGGCAGTTGAAGTTGCAGGGAAAAGGAAGTACACTAGGGATACAGCTTTTAAATAGAAAGCTAGGACACCTGTCGGCAAGCAAGTGCCGTGAGTGATTGTGAGTAAACCCAAGCCCAATGCCTCATGTCACTTTCTTCGCCAAACAGGATTAAAAAGGTTTTCTGTGCAGGGAAAAATTCTCTGTGCAGAAAGCCTTTTTAATTTAAAGAATAATATTGTGCTAGGCGGGTAAAGGAGACTGTGGGAAAAATTCTATTGCACTTTCGTCCAAAACACTTATACTTTTTTAAGTGATTACTATAAGAGATAAAGGAGTTTGATTATAGATGGCAGGATTCTGGTACACAGAAAAGCAGACTGAGAATTTCGGTATTACAATGAAGATCAACAAAACGCTTCACACGGAGCAGACGGATTTTCAATATTTGGAAATGGCAGAAACAGCTGAATGGGGCAATATGCTGTTCCTTGACGGCATGGTCATGACTTCGGAAAAAGACGAATTTGTTTATCATGAAATGGTGGCGCACGTGCCCTTGTTTACGCATCCTAACCCGGAAAATGTACTGGTTGTAGGCGGCGGCGACGGCGGAGTTATCCGTGAAATCCTGAAGCACCCTTCTGTTAAAAAAGCGACGCTGGTCGATATCGACGGCAAAGTGATCGAGTACTCGAAGAAATTCCTGCCATCGATTGCATCCGGCCTTGAAGATGCGCGCGTGGAAGTGATTGTTGGAGACGGCTTCATGCACATCGCGGAATCAGATAACGAATACGACGTTATCATGGTTGATTCAACTGAACCGGTTGGGCCGGCTGTGAATTTATTCTCCAAAGGATTTTATGCCGGTATTTCAAAAGCGTTAAAAGAAGACGGCATTTTTGTCGCTCAATCTGACAACCCTTGGTTCAAAGGCGATTTGATCAAGCAGGTTCAAAGTGACGTGCGGGAAATTTTCCCGATTACGAAACTGTATTTGGCAAACATTCCAACATATCCGAGCGGTCTGTGGGCATTCACGATCGGTTCGAAAAAGTACGATCCGTTGACTGTGCCGGCTGAGCGTTTCCATGATATCGAAACAAAATACTACACGGAGGAGCTGCACAACGCGGCATTTGCGCTCCCTAAATTCGTGAAAGATTTGGCAGGCGAATAAAATATGAGATTCGACGAAACTTATTCAGGCAAAGTATTCATTAAAAGCCATCCGAATTATGAAGAGTCAAAAGCGGTTCTATACGGCATGCCGATGGACTGGACGGTAAGCTACCGTCCCGGTTCCCGTTTCGGCCCGAATAAAATCCGTGAAGTATCAATCGGCCTGGAAGAATACAGCCCGTACCTTGACCGCGAACTGGAAGACGTGAAGTTTTTCGATGCAGGCGATATTCCGTTGCCATTCGGCAATCCGGAAAAATCGTTGCTGGAAATTGAAACTTATGTTCATACCTTACTGAAGGATGACAAGATTCCGATGGGCATGGGCGGTGAGCATTTGGTGTCATTGCCGGTGATGAAAGCTGTCGCCAGCAAATACGACGACTTGGCAATCATTCATTTCGACGCGCATACGGACCTACGTGAAAACTATGAAGGCGAAGAATATTCGCATTCGACGCCGATCCGCAAAATCGCGGACCACATCGGACCGACAAACGTTTATTCATTCGGCATCCGTTCCGGAATGAAAGAAGAATTCGAATGGGCAAAAGAACAGGGTATGCACATTTCGAAATTCGAAGTTCTCGAGCCTTTGAAAGAAGTATTGCCGACGCTTGAAGGGCGCAATGTCTACGTGACGATCGACATGGACGTATTGGATCCGGCGCATGCGCCAGGCACAGGGACTGTCGACGCTGGCGGCATCACGTCGCGCGAGCTGTTGGCATCCATCCACGCCATTGCTGCATCCGGCGTTAATGTTGTCGGCTTCGACCTGGTCGAACTGGCACCCGTATACGACCATTCCGACCAGACGGCGAATACAGCGAGCAAGCTGATTCGTGAAATGATTCTGGGTTGGGTGAAGTAAAGAAAAGCGAAAACGGGCGCATAGCTCCGACAAGCAAGAGATGGACCAAATGTAATTTGGGACATCTCTTTGCGACGAAGCTAGCGCAGCGATGCAGGAGCAATAAGGGGTTAGGCAGAACAGCGTAGCGGTCTTGACCGCGCAGCTGGGCTGACTTATGACCCGAAGAGCTGGGCCGTCGGAGTCTGGACAATAGAAAAGCAATCCTATAGAAAGGCGGTCCGGAAAAATTTCCGGACCGCCTTTTTTGTGTGCAATTTTGGGCTGCCGCGGATAAGTACTGTCTAGGCGCGGATAAAAACTCTTTTGCCGCCGATAAGTTGAATCTAGCCGCGGATAAATCAACGTTAGGCGCGGATAAACAGCCTCCAGCCACAGATAAAACACAAAATCCTCCCCATTCCTCCAAAAAAGAAGACGTAATTTATGTTTATTCCTGTCTATTTAGAGAAATGGTTACCTAACAAGCTAAAAGGGGAGAGCAATATGCATGAATTTAATGAAGTCTTTATTCAAATTCTCATATTATTGGCGATTGCAATCGCGGTCGTGGGCATTGCCAAGAAGATCAACCAGCCGGACACGATTGCGCTTGTGCTGGTCGGCTTATTGCTGGGCGTGATCAACCTGCCATTTCCGCTGATTGACCATGCGGAAGAATTCATCACCCAATCGGAAGTGTTCCAGGTCATCATCATTTCCTTGTTCCTGCCGATTCTTTTGGGGGATGCGACGCTCAAGCTTCCGTTCCATCATTTATATCAACAGAAAAACACAGTGATTGGCATGGCTCTCGGAGGAACTTTTCTGTCGTTCATCATTATCGGCTTCTCAGCACATTTTCTGATTGGCATGCCGATTGCCGTAGCCTTTACGTTTGCCGCATTGATGAGTGCGACAGATCCGATTAGCGTACTCTCCATATTCAAATCTGCCGGAGTTTCACAAAAGCTGTCGACCATCATGGAAGGCGAATCCCTCTTCAATGACGGAATTGCGATAGTCCTGTTCCAAATCTCGTCCATTTATCTGCTGACTTATATAGAAATGGGCTGGGCAGGCATAGGCAGCGGGGTGTGGCTGTTTTTACGGTTTGCCATAGGTGGAGTTCTGGTCGGTGTCATCCTCGGTTTTCTCTTTTCACAAATCATTCGCTTTTACGACGATTATCCATTTGAAATCGCCATCTCGGCACTGCTGTTCTTCGGCAGTTATTTTATTGCAGAACATCTTCATGTCTCTGGTGTTATTGCAGTCGTTGCCGGTGGATTCGTCTTCGGGGATTACGGCGGAAAAATCGGGATGTCTGCGACGACTGAAAGGAACATCAATTCTTTTTGGGATGTCATAACATTGATCGCCAACTCACTCATCTTCCTGATTGTCGGTCTGGAAATACGTAATATCGACTTTATGGGTCAATGGAATATCATCTTGTACGCAATCTTGATCGTAATCGGAGCGCGGATTATTGCCATTTTCCTCAGTACCATGCCGGCGAAAAGCTTGAGCAGAAAGGAAAGAATCCTTGTGAACTGGGGAGGGCTAAAGGGAAGTTTGTCGATTGCACTGGCACTTAGCCTTCCGACAAGTTTCGAAGGCAGGGACACACTGTTGCTGCTGACATTTTCCGTAGTGCTGTTTTCCTTGATCGTTCAGGGTCTGACAATAAAACCGTTGATCGCGAAACTTGGCCTCAATCAAAAAGAACAGGATGATGAGGCGCATTAACTTAATGGTTGTATCTTCCGGGCAGTTGTCTGAAACCCATTCCATGGGACAGACAGCTGCTCCGCTCTTTTCCTGTCGGTGTCGAAATAGAAACTTAATTGAAAAATCCTGCGGACTCGGGCTATAATATAAAGGTTATTATTGAACGGGGAGGCGGCAACTGTGGAAAAATCAGTGAATATCAAACTGACGACGACCATCCGCCAGCCGGATATGGAAGAGCAAGTGATGAAACTGCAATCCCACGGGACATTGACGGAAAAAAACAACCGCCAATACCTTCAATACCGGGAGCAGCAGGATGAGCTTGAGATTCGGACCATTGTGAAATTCAATGAAGAAGAAGCGGTAATTATGAGAAGCGGCGGCCTTAAGATGAGGTTACCGTTTTTATTGCATAAAGAGCAGACAGGAAACCTGACAAACGCGCAGGGTTCTTTTATGCTGACGACGACCGCCCATGAGTTATCTGTTAGCGGAACTCATTTTAAAGTCCGGTATGATTTAACGTTCGGCGCTGATTATGCCGGAGAGTATGAAATGGAAATTCAATTTATGGAGGCTACAAAATGAATGCAGTTGAAAAAGTCCAGCACGCCATTAAACTTGCGATAGCGGAAGCCGTAGAAAAGGCGGAATTGACGACAGAACCGGTGGATGTCCACCTGGAATCGCCAAAAGATAAAGCCAATGGCGATTACGCTACGAATATCGCAATGCAATTGACACGCACAGCAAGAAAAGCGCCGAAAGTTATTGCGGAAGCGATTGTTTCCAACGTTGATAAAGAATCTGCAAACATCGAGAAAATCGAAATTGCGGGCCCAGGTTTCATTAACATCACAATCAAAAAAGATTATCTTCTGGACGTTGTAAAAACGGTTCTGGATCAACAGGAGAATTACGGCCGCACCAATTCCGGCGCAGGCGAAAAAATCCAGGTCGAGTTCGTATCTGCTAATCCTACAGGAGATCTACACCTCGGCCACGCACGCGGTTCGTCAGTCGGCGATTCACTCTGCAACGTGCTGGACTTTGCAGGCTATGATGTATCCCGTGAATACTATATCAATGATGCCGGCAATCAAATCAATAACCTGGCCTTGTCCATTGAAGGGCGTTATTTTGAAGAGCTCGGCAAAGGCGAGAGTATGCCTGAAGACGGCTACCGCGGCCAGGATATCATCGACATTGCCAAAGGCCTTGTTGCTGAACACGGCGATAAATTCCTGAACATGACCCACGAAGAGCGCTATGCGGAATTCCGCAAGCACGGACTTGAAGTGGAACTGGCGAAGCTTCAGAAAGATTTGGCTGATTTCCGCGTCGAGTTTGACGTCTGGTTCTCGGAAACTTCACTATATGAAAATGGGAAAATTGACTTAGCTTTGCAAAAACTGCGCGACAACGGCCATATTTACGAAGAAGGCGGCGCAACCTGGTTCCGTTCGACGACTTTCGGCGACGATAAAGACCGCGTACTGATCAAGAATGACGGATCTTACACGTATCTGATGCCGGATATCGCTTACCACGAAGATAAAATTTCCCGTGGCTTCGGCAAATTGATCAATATTTGGGGAGCTGACCACCACGGTTATATTCCGCGGATGAAAGCAGCAATCGAAGCTCTTGGCTATGATCGCGAAACGCTTGAAGTGAGCATCATCCAAATGGTTCAATTATATAAAGACGGCGAGAAGATGAAGATGAGCAAGCGTACCGGCAAAGCGGTAACGATGCGTGAATTGGTCGAACTTGTCGGACTTGATGCTGTGCGTTATTTCTTCGCGATGCGTTCAGGCGATTCGCATATGGACTTCGACTTGGATCTGGCAGTTTCACAGTCCAATGAAAACCCGGTTTACTATGCGCAATATGGCCATGCCCGCATCTCTTCGATTTTGCGCCAGGCAGAGGAACAGGGTTATACGGCGTCAACTGACAACCTGGATTTATTGGCAGATGAAAAGGAAATTGATGTTTTGAAGAAAGTCGGTGATTTCCCGCAAGTCATCGCGGATGCTGCAAAACAGCGCGCTCCTCACCGTGTGACAACGTATATTCAGGAATTGGCTTCGCAATTCCACAGTTTCTATAACGCCAATAAAGTGCTTGATACTTCGAATGAAGAAATGACCCGTGCACGTCTTGCATTGATCACGGCGGTTAAAACGACGCTTGCAAACGCATTAAAAACTGTCGGTGTATCTGCGCCGGAAAAAATGTAAGCGACATTTCACAAAACTTCTGTATAATGAAATAGAGAAGTAAATTTTATATCAATCATAAAGGTGCTTATGTCTAAGAACATGAGTTAAAAGGGAAGCCGGTTCGATTCCGGCGCGGTCCCGCCACTGTAAGTGAGAGCTATCTGTAAAATGCCACTGGAACAATGTTTCGGGAAGGTGCAGAATGCGATGATCATGAGCCAGGAGACCTGCCTTTATGAAACACCCATAAGCTTGCGAGGACAGGCTGGATGCGCATGTCTTTTTATGGCGTCCTTTCAGACCTCCCGCAGTTTTTTGTGGGAGGTCTTTTTATGTAGAAAAGCGGAAGCGCCTGTTTAGCTCTGAAAGGCATAAGACGAGCTGGCGAAGTGGCGTCTTTTCAGCCGCACAGCCAGAGTGGCTTATGACCCGAAGAGCTGGGCCGCTGGAGACTGGACACTAGAAAAGCGGAAGCGCCCGTTTAGCTCGAAAAGCCGGTTCAACACCGAATCAGCGGTACCCCCTCCGCTGATTCGGTGTTGAACCGCAAACAAACACATTGGAGGAATACAACATGAAGAAATTTTGGAAATTCGGTATGAGTGCAGGACTCGCAGCAGTGCTGCTTGCAGGATGCGGCGGAGAAGACGCGGCGAACGAAGAACAGCAAATCGAAACACCGGCAGAACCGCCTGAGGAAGTAGCGGAAGCGGAATTTCCTGTAACATTGGTGGATGCTACTGGTGAAGAAGTCGTGATTGAGGAAGAGCCGCAGGCAATCGTTTCCATGATTCCTTCCAATACAGAGATAGCGTATGAATTGGGATTAGGCGAAAAGATAGTAGGCGTCTCCGATTTTGATAATTACCCGGAAGAAACAGCTGATGTAGAAAAAATCGGTGGCATGGAATTCAACGTAGAAAAAATAATCAGTCTGGAACCGGATGTTGTCTTTGCTCACGAGTCGGGACTTGGCGCTGGAACTGAAGGATTGGATCAGCTTACTGAAGCAGGACTCACTGTATTTGTTGTCGACAATGCAGAAAGTTTTGAGGAAGTCTATGACACAATCACTGTAATTGGCCAGGCTACAGGAGCTACTGATGAAGCAAATGCACTAGTAGAGAGAATGGAAGTGCAGGTAGAAGAAATCACGGAAAAGGCAAGTAATATAGAAGAAACCAAATCTGTTTTTGTGGAAGTTGGAAGTGACCCGGAAATATATACGACTGGTTCGGGAACCTTCATGCATGAGATGCTCCAAACTATCAATGCTGAAAATGTAGCAGGCGATCAGGAAGGTTGGGTCAGCATGGATCCTGAAGCTATTGTTGCAGCCGATCCTGAGGTCATTGTGACTACAGAAGGCGGATACATTGAAAATGCTGAAGAAATGATCAAAACCAGAAGCGGCTTTGCGGAAGTTACCGCAGTCGAAGAAGATGCTGTTTACAGCGTTGATTCTGATGCAGTTACTCGCCCCGGCCCTCGTTTAACAGAAGGTCTGCTTGAGTTGGCGCGCGCAGTTTATCCCGAGGTCTTCAGTGAGTAAAAATTTACTGGCATATATCGTTTCCCTGCTGCTGTTAAGCGGAGCGATCATGCTGGGTGTAACGATCGGCACTGTGTCAATTTCACCTGTCGTATTATGGAATCCTGCATCAGATGCAGCGGCAGCCAATATCCTTTGGAATATCCGTATGCCGCGTGTGGTTCTGGCAGGTCTTGTTGGTGCAGCTCTTGCAATAGCGGGGGCTGCATTCCAGGGTCTGTTGAAAAATCCGTTAGCCGATCCTTACACTTTAGGAGTGTCTTCCGGTGCCTCTGTTGGCGCCGTGATGACACTTTTTTTCGGCATTTCGCTCCCTTTTCTCGGACCTTTCACATTACCGGTCATGAGCATGGTCGGCGCATTACTGACCATGTTCATGGTTATGGGATTTGCTAAATTGGTCGATCGTTCGATGAAAATGGAGACAGTCATCTTGACCGGAATCATCTTCAGTTCATTTCTTGGTTCTATAATTTCGTTGATGATTGCTTTGACGGGCGAGGAACTGAGGCAGATTATCGGTTGGCTCCTCGGAAGTGTATCGATGCGTGGCTGGCCATACGTACAGATGGCTCTGCCTTTTATTGTGATCGGCTCATTTGTACTATGGCTGAACCGGCGCGAATTGAATGCTATGCTATTCGGTGAAGAGCGTGCACAACATTTGGGTGTGGATGTGAAAAAAAGAAAGTTATTGATACTGATTGGTGGATCGGTGCTTACTGGTGCAGCAGTTGCAGTTTCTGGTACAATCGGGTTTATCGGATTAGTAGTGCCACATATGACACGTCTTGTTTGGGGATCTGATCATCGCCATTTACTGCCTTTATCATTTATCAATGGAGCAGCGTTATTAATCATCTGTGACCTTGTAGCGAGAACGATTATTTCTCCAACAGAGCTGCCGATTGGGGTTATTACCTCGTTTATAGGTGCACCTGTGTTTGCTTATATTTTTTTCCGCCAACGCAAGGGGGGTTCAATGAATGCTTAAAATCAAAAATTTATCGGGCGGCTATGGAGATAAAAAAATCATTGAAGATGTTTCTTTCGAGGTGGAAAAAGGGGAAATGCTCGGAATATTGGGTCCGAATGGCAGTGGGAAATCGACACTTATGAAACTCATAAGCGGAGTACTGCCAGTCAGAGAAGGAATGATTACGGTAGATGGAAAACAGATTGCCGATTTTCCGCCCAAAGAACTCGCCAGAACAATGGCGGTTCTGCCTCAACTTCATGTCCATGCTTTTTCGCATTCTGTACGTGAAACAGTTTCGCTTGGAAGATATCCGCATCAAAGCGGGTGGTTTTCCAGCTGGTCCAAAGAGGATGAACAATCGGTCATTGAAGCGATGCGTCTAATGGATATCAGCCATTACGAAACGAGTCAAATCGATCAATTATCGGGTGGTGAACAGCAACGAGTCTTTGTAGCTCAAGCTCTTGCACAAAATGCCTCGATTTTACTGCTCGACGAACCCACTAATCATCTGGATATCAATCATCAAAAAGAATTGCTTGATACCATAAAAAAACAAGCTATTGAAAAAGAGTTGACAATTGTTTCGATTTTTCACGATATCAATCTGGCTGCAATGTACTGCGACAAATTATTGCTGTTGGATAAAGGGTGTATTTATCGTATCGGTGAACCGCACGAAGTAGTCAGGGAGCATGACGTGGAAGCTGTTTACAGAACCAGAGTAAGCAATCATCCGCATCCTGAATTGCCGAAGCCCCAAATAACCCTATTGCCGAATGTGAAAAGAGATATTTCATCGGCTCAAGTCAGGGCACAAGATTTTTTGGTTTCATCCCAAATGGTTCTTTACAGAAGCAGGTTGCCACTGAAAACTGTATCGTCTGCAGTCGTTAATCCAGGTTCTGGCTGGTTCCGGAATTTCATGAACCGCCATGTCGATGCTGCTTACAACATTGATAACAGCCTTGAGGAAATGAAAAGTTTTATTGAAAAGAATGAATTGAAATCGACGGACACGGTAGGCATGATGACAGCGGTGCAAACCGAGCATGCCGTAGTAAAAGAATATGAGGGCCCATTCGGTACCGTCGTAATTGCTGTTACAGCTGGTATCGGCAACGGAGTCGATGTTTCAAAAGCAGTTGAACGGACAATGCATGTAGGAACGATCAATACGTGGATAATGGTCAATGGGACGTTATCGGAAGAAGCTTTTATCCAAGCTATGATTACAGCGACGGAAGCGAAAACCAAAGCCCTGCAACAGGAACAGGTCCTAGATCCATTAACTGGTACAATCGCTACAGGCACTTCAACAGACAGTTGTTTAGTGGCATCAACGCAGCAAGGGGAATATTTGCCTTATGCCGGTCCTATTACAGAAATCGGTAAATTGATCGGTCGCGGCGTTTTCGAATGCACTGTAGAAGGGATTAAAATTTATCGGGAGGCAAAGAAGGCATGATACACCATATACTCGCGATTGGTATTGGTTTGATGCTCGATCGTTTGATTGGAGATCCGACGCATTGGCCGCATCCGGTTCGCTGGATCGGAAAGTATATTTATAAAGCAGTCGAATTATCCAACAAAGAGCCACATGCTTTTCGGAACGGTTTTCTATTAGTGGGATCTCTGATTGCCATTGTTTTTGTTACTGTCTATAGTGCAGTATTTGTGGCTTACTCGGTCCATCCGTTTTTTGGAATTGCAGTAGAGGCGATATTAATCGCATCTGGCTTGGCGCAAAAGAGTCTGCAAGTTGCAGCTGAGGACGTTTATAAGCCTCTGCTGAATAAAAACCTCGATGAAGCCCGTCAAAAACTTTCTTGGATTGTGGGCCGGGATACAGTTCAATTGGATGAAAGCGAAATTACCCGCGGTGTAGTTGAAACTGTATCGGAAAATACCAGTGATGGGGTTACAGCTCCTTTATTTTGGGCTTTTCTGTTGGGTGCCCCTGGTCTATGGATGTATAAAGCTGTCAATACATGCGACTCAATAGTGGGGTATAAAAATGAGCAGTTTCGGAAGTTCGGATTTGCTTCGGCCCGCTTGGATGATTTGCTGAATTTTATACCTAGCCGAATTACAGGGTTTTTGATCCTAATGCTTACCCGGAATAAAAGAAATCTCTCACTCGTGGCCCGTTTGAAAGAGTGGATCCAGTATGCTCCGGCACATCCGAGTCCTAATAGCGGCTGGCTGGAAGCGGCTACCGCGGTACAGTTGGGAATCAGGCTAGGCGGCGAAAATTCCTATGGAGGCGTATCCTCATTCCGCGCTTATATGGGCCACCCGGTTTACAGTCTTGAAGCAAGCCATATCAGGGAAACAGTGACCCATATGCAGATTGCAACATGGGCTTTTTTTATTTTATTTGCGATGGGAGGAGTAATCATTGAATTTGCCTAATCATGGTGCAAATCCCCTGCGCCTCTATAGTCAGTCAGGTATAGAGCCTCCTGAAAATTTCCTGGACTTCAGTGAAAACATTCACCCTTTCGGTCCGCCTCCATTTATAAAGGAAAATTGGTCCGAATTTTTTTCCTTGCTGAATGCGTATCCCGATACGCACGCGGAACCATTTCGAACAGCAGCGGCTGCTTATCACCAAATAGAGAAAGACCAAATAGCTGCAGCAAATGGCGCTGCCGAAATTTTCACATGGCTTGCCAGGCGGTACCGCGGTAAACGGGTGATCTTATTAGAACCTGCTTTTTCTGAATATCGCCAAACTCTGGAAGCAGAAAATGCAGTTATCAGCGAAATTCAATTATCTTCTAAAAGTGATTGGCAAGTGAATATGGACGCAGTCAAAGCGGAGTTGGATAACAGTGCAGCTGTATATATTTGCAATCCGCATAATCCTACCGGAATATTATTGACAGTAGAAAAACTGAAAGAAATCGCGGATTCTTGCTGTGCTGCAGGTTGTGAATTAGTTATAGATGAAGCTTTTATCGATTTTATTGGTGAGGAAGCATCGTTTACTGAATACCTTTCTTCATATTCTCAAGTGATAATTGTGCGTTCGATGACAAAGATGTATGCAATTGCCGGTTTAAGGCTGGGATATGTAATGGCTGCGCCGCAAACAATCAGTGAGTTAACCGAAGGAGCGGCTCATTGGAATGTCAATGCATTGTCTGCAACGATCGGGGCCGGTTGTTTTCCATTGGAAGACTACCGCAAAACTATTCGGTTGGCTGCCAATAAGGAAAGGACCAAGATGATACAATTTTTCACAGAAAAAAACTGCCGCTTTTCCGATTCCCAGGCTAATTTCCTTTCATTCAGCCTGCCGGAGGGCAAAAATGCGGATTTGTTTTTTGAAGATATGCTAAAAAAAGGCATTGTATTGCGTCATACATACTCATTTAAGGGAATGGACGGCTGTTGGTTCCGAATCGGCATGAAGTCGGATACCGCGATGGGCCGGCTTAGGGAGGAGGTTTCCGTATGGCTCGCGCAAAGTTGATTTTTATCAGCGGTGGAGTTCGAAGCGGAAAAAGTGCCTTCGCTGAATCATTGGTTCGGCAGTTCGAAGCGCAAAGAAAAATTTATCTGGCAAGCGGCCGGGCAGATGATGCCGAGATGAGGGAGCGCATAGAGAGGCATCGCAGTGATCGGAAACTGGATGGATGGCATACGATTGAGCAGGCTAAACAGTTCGAACGAGTGTTGCCTTTACTGAAAACCGGGGATGCTGTGTTATGGGATTGTGTAACAACCTGGTTGGCCAATGAATTATATGAAGGCTGGGATAAGGGGGAAATTTGTGCTGAACAAAATGGCTGTATGGAAATGAAGTGGGAAAATATGCAGAAGACATTAGTGCAGATTTTAAGCAAAATAGAATTCATGGTAGTAGTTTCCAACGAGATACTGGACGACTTTATGCGTGATGAACAATATATGAAATGGCTAGGCAAAATTCACATGTGGCTGGTGCAGGAAGCAGATCAGGCATTTGAGATGGAAAATGGAATAGCATTTAAAAGAAAGTAGGGAGGAACTTGCAATGGCTAAGCAAATAGGAACAGGACTGCTGCTGGCATTGCAGTTTTTCTCTGTTTTTCCCATCAGAAAAAATTTGCCTATGGAGAGGCAGCATGTGACAGCTATGTATATTCAGCTGCCAGTGATTGGCATGTTGATGGGTGGTGTATTGGCAACTTCAGCTTTTTTGCTGCGGGATGCGACTGATGCCAGCTCTTTATTGATCGGTTTTTTAATAACGCTGCTTAGTATTGCCATGACTGGCGGTCTTCACATGGATGGATTGGCGGACACAGCAGATGCCTATTTTTCCTATCAGGAAAAAGAAAGGCGTCTGGAGATAATGGGAGACCCGCGCATTGGGGCATTCGGGACAATTGCATTAATTTTAACGGTAATAGGAAAAATCATCATTATTTCTGAAGCGGTTCTTTCAGTGTCTGTTTGGATATTTTTACTAATACCAGTCATTTCACGAATCGGTCTTCTGCTTCTTTTCACTTTGACTTCCTCTTCCAAAAATTCTGGTCTTGCTGCCTTTTTTCGTAAAAAAGCGAACTTATCCATGATTACAGCGTTTGCCTTGGCATGGATAGTTATTGTGGCTGCAGCAATTATTATTTTGGCAGGGTGGCAGAATGGGATTGCGCTACTCGTTGCATTTCTTATCGCCACTTTTCTTTACCGCCTATGGTGCAATAAAAACTTTGCAGGAGTCACAGGAGATTTGTTCGGAGCATACGTGGAAGGAATTGAGTTATTATTATGGATAATGATTTTAGTCTTCAGCTGATCCGCCATGCACCGACTGCCGGAAATATAAAAAAGCAATATATTGGCTGGACAGATGAGTCTGTTCTTCCGTTCAAAGCGGTGGCTGACAAGAAGAGCAGAACTGTATGGGGAAGTGATTTGCTTCGTTGCAGACAAACCGCATCGATATTGTTTCCGAATGCGGAATATGTGGCGGACCCGGACTTTAGGGAATGCAATTTTGGGCAGTGGGAAATGAAAACCTATAATGAGTTAAAGCATATTCAGAGCTACCGGGACTGGATTGATGATCCGTTTTTGAATACTCCTCCTGATGGTGAAAGTTTCAGCAAATTGATAAAGCGGGTTGAAGAAGCATTGCAAAATCTGCCGGAAGGCAATGAATTTACCATTCTCATGCACGGGGGTCCATTGCGATATCTGCTGGCACGCGCAAAAAAGCAGGCGTTCCATGAACAAATTGCGCTGCACGGGGATTGCCACACACTTATATGGGAAAATCGGAAGGCGTTCGGGGAGGGAGCCAGATGCAAATCGTATTCGGTGGAGCCTTTAATGGCAAAAGGCAATTTGTGAAACAGCAACTGAAAGTGGAAGAATGGTCCTGGTATGAAGGACAATGTCCGGAGAGTATCAGCGAACGGATTGTCATTGCAGGTTTTGAAAAGTGGGTCCAGCTGCAATTGCAAAATGAGGTACCAGAAGAAAATATCATGCAGCAAGTGAAAGAAGTCAGCCAACAAGCTGGCAGTTCGGAACAGATATGGATTTTAACCGATATGAACCGGGGCATTGTGCCGATTGATCCCGTTGAACGGGAATTGCGGGATGTTATCGGGAGGATCTACCAACATCTTTTCGCTGAAGCACAATTAATAACGCGGATTTGGTATGGCATTCCACAAATTATAAAAGGGGCGGATCATTGTGAAAATCTATACAAAAACAGGTGACAAAGGGCAGACGAGTCTGATCGGAGCACGCGCAGATAAAGATGCACCACGGATAGAAGCATACGGTACGATTGATGAAGTAAACTCATTTATTGGAAAAGCAATGACTGAACTGGATCCATCAAAATTTGCCGACCTTTTGGAAGATCTTGAAGCCATCCAAAATGAGTTGTTTGATTGCGGAGGCGATTTAGCCGATGTACGTAAAAATCCTCAATACAAAATGACGGAAACCCCAGTGGAAATCTTGGAAAAAAGAATAGATGAGTTGGTGGAAGAACCACCATTGCTGGAACGCTTTATCCTGCCAGGCGGTTCACCTGCAGCAGCAACTCTCCATATCGCCCGTACAATTACACGCCGTGCTGAACGTCAGACGGTGACATTGACGAAGTCCGGCGAAGAGTTCCCATCTGTCGTACAGCGTTATTTAAATCGCCTATCTGATTACCTTTTTGCAGCTGCTCGTGTAGCAAATTCAAGAATTGATGTGCCTGATAATGAATATGTCAGAAGCGCTAAAGTTTTTAAAGGCGGCGGACGAGGCAAAAAATCGGAGGAATAATAATGGAGACAAAAAAATTGGTGCTGGCTGCTTTATTCATCGGCTTATCAGCAGTTGGCGGTATGATAAAAATTCCGCTCGGTATAGCTTCGATTGCACTCGATACGATGCCAGCGTTGATAGCCGTGTTGTTTTTTTCTGCTCCACTGGCTGGCACGATCGCGATTTTCGGCCACTTACTGTCAGCGCTCTTTGGCGGCATGCCTCTTGGGCCATTTCATTTCGTCATTGCTTTGGAAATGGGAGCAATTGTCTGGTTATTTGCGAAATTGCATAAAGGAAATAAAAACTGGATTAAGTGGGTGGCATTCATTTTCGGCAATGGTGTTATTGCAGCTATACCTTTTTATTTTTTGCTGTCGCCTGCATTTTTTTATACATCCGTGCCGGCACTGGTGTTTGCAGCATCTGTTAATGCAGCAGCAGCGGCCATCGTTATGCCGGCTATCATAAAGAGAACTTCGGCGAGGTCATTCCATGCGACATGAACTGATCATTGATGACCTCGTCGTGACAACTGATAATTCTGCAGCTATTGGCGAAAAAGAATTTGACGAAATCAAATCGCCGGACCGCATTGTGGCAAAATTTTCAGCAAGAGTGGCATTGCTGGAACAATGGGCGGCCGGCAGTGAACCGCTGGCGTTATTACTCCATAATTTCAGCGGAGCGGGACAATGGGACGAATATGTTTCTGGCATTGAAGAACTTTTTCGAGAAGCCGGATTGCAGCCGATTCCGATTAAAGGAAGTTCCGAAACAAACATAAGCACACTTCAATCTGGTATTTCGGTAACAATTCTCGGAAAGAAAAGCAGAGAAGTCAGCTATATAAACTTAACGTGGTTTGTTTATGGATTGCCGCTGACAGGCAGAGATGTAATGGACAAGCCTGGTGATGTTGCGGATATGAAACTATTAAACCAGTTGTTAAAAGAAGAAATCATCGAGGCCCTTTGGCCGGTTGGGTCCAAAGGAATTGAGGCTGAAATAGAAGCGATGGCGGGCAAGCCTGTTACACCGATAGCAGGGCTGGATCTTCAAGCTTCCGGCGGCCCTTCAACAGCTGTTCTGATTGGCGTCAGTCATGAAAAAAATGAGTTGTTGAAAAAGTATAAAGTTGAACCTCTTTTTCCATTATCTTTTATTGACTGAAAGGCATCGCTGTCGGCGATGCCTTTTTATTTTATAGAAGTCTATAAAGTATAAATTAGTGATATTCATCTCTAACCCGTGGAATGAAAAGAAGAAGAATAATATTAATTAAAGCGAAAAATGAAAACCCTTTCAATAGAACTATTGACTGAATGCTCATTCATATTTTAATATAGAAGTAAGCATCGACAATCGATGGGAGTTCACGTAAACTTTGAATAAGGATTTTTTGGAATATATTTTAAGGGGGAATCTCAATGGAGCCATTGCTCATTGCTAACTGGATCTTGTTCCTGGCTGTGACGATATATGCAGTTTATCTATTCGTTTATTTGCTGAAGTCACGCTACGATTACATCCAGCTTGGGAAAAAAGTAGAGTTTGAGGACAATTTCAATGAACGTGTCCGCAAAGTCATGGTCAACGTTTTTGGTCAAAAAAAATTATTGAAGGATAAGAAAAGTGGAACAATTCACGTCATGTTCTTCTACGGATTCCTGTTGGTGCAGGCAAGCGCCATCGATTTTATTATCAAAGGCTTGTCACCAGGCTCGCATTTACCGCTTGGACCGCTGTACCCTGCATTTACGTTTTTCCAGGAAATTGTAACGTTAACAATTCTGGTTGCCGTGGTGTGGGCATTCTACAGACGCTATATTGAAAAATTGGTTCGTTTGAAACGTGGTTGGAAATCCGGGCTTGTGCTTATTTTTATCGGCGGTTTGATGGTTACAGTTCTAGTCGGTAATGGTGCCGGAATGGTTTGGCAGGATCACCCGACAGCTTGGACGGAGCCTGTAGCATCTGTATTCGCTATGGTTTTTGCAGGCCTTCCGGAAACAGCTGCAGCAACGATCTTCTATATTATGTGGTGGGCACATCTATTGTTCCTGTTAACATTCCTTGTTTATGTTCCACAATCAAAACACGCTCACTTGATCTTCGGACCGGTCAATACTTGGTTCCACCGTGTTGATCACGTCGGCCGTTTGAAACCGATCAACTTTGAAGAGATGGAAGAAGCGGATGAAAATGATCCGGACGCTATGCCTTCATTTGGTGTCGGAAAAATCACAGACTTCAACCAGGCGCAGATGATCGACTTCTACGCTTGCGTGGAATGTGGACGATGCACGAATATGTGTCCAGCAACCGGTACAGGAAAAATGCTGTCGCCGATGGATCTTATTACAAAACTTCGTGATAATTTAACAAACACTGGTGCAGTAATGACCCAGAAAAAACCTTGGGTGCCTGCAATGGCATTCGGCAATACGCAAGGAAACCAGTTGGCTATGGCTGCTGGCGCTGAAGGCGTAAGCATCGATGATCTTTACAGCCCAAGCCTTATCGGAGACGTTATCACAGAAGAAGAAATTTGGGCATGTACGACTTGCCGTAACTGTGAAGACCAATGTCCCGTAATGAACGAGCACGTCGATAAAATCATCGACCTTCGCCGTTACCTTGTTATGACTGAAGGAAGAATGGATAAAGATGCTCAGCGCGCGATGACAAACATCGAGAAGCAGGGGAATCCATGGGGCCTTAACCGTAAAGATAAAGAAAACTGGAGAGATGCCCGTGAAGACGTTCATATCCCGACTGTAAAAGAAATGAACAAAGCTGGAGAAGAATTCGAATTCCTGTTCTGGGTTGGTTCAATGGGTTCATTCGACAGCCGCTCTCAAAAAATCGCTCTGTCATTTGCTCGTCTGATGAATGAAGCGGGAGTGAAATTCGCAATTCTCGGCAATAAAGAGAAGAACTCCGGAGATACACCGCGACGCCTAGGGAACGAATTCCTATTCCAGGAACTTGCGACAGCGAATATCAAAGAGTTTGAAAAAGCGGATATTAAGAAAATTGTTACAATCGATCCGCACGCCTACAATATCTTCAAAAACGAGTATCCTGATTTCGGCTTCCAGGCTGAAGTCTACCACCATACCGAAATGCTGTTCGAACTATTGCAGGAAGGCAAGCTGAAACCGCAATATCCGGTACATGAAAAAATTACGTTCCATGATTCCTGCTACCTTGGCCGCTACAACGATGTCTATGACGCACCGCGTGAGATTCTGAAATCGATCGAAGGCGTTGAACTTGTTGAAATGGTCCGTAACCGCCAGGATGGAATGTGCTGTGGCGCCGGTGGCGGATTGATGTGGATGGAAGAAGATGCTGGACACCGCGTCAACGTTGCGCGTACCGAGCAGGCACTCGAAGTTAACCCTACAATGATTTCTTCCGGCTGTCCGTACTGCCTGACAATGCTGTCAGATGGAACGAAAGCGAAAGAAGTTGAAGAAACTGTAGGCACTTATGATGTGTCCGAACTGCTTGAAATGGCAATCTTCGGCAATGAAACTCCGATGCCGGAAGAGACTATCGTGCAATAAAGAGAAACTTCATTCAGCGGAGTCTATTTTTCCGCTGAATGTTAGTTGATCCATTCGGGTTTTTAGGGTCAGTTGAGCTTCCGCTTGACAAAGTGGGAGCCTTACTGACCATTAAAACGGGATAAACATTGCTAAAAGCCAGATAATTCTATAATATGAAAGATAAGAGGAGGGAGTGTAAAAGCTCCCTTTTTTCACGAGAACTTGTCGAGCGAGCGTTCAGTCAACGATATAGGCGGACATCATCCGCCTATATCGTTTGCCTCGAAGCTAGCGTAGCGATGCAGAGGCAAGTATTTAGTGGAACCATTTATAGAAGTCATTGTTAAAGAAGCTAGTGAAGCGAAGCAGAGGCAAGTATTACCTGTCTTCAATTCTGGAAACGGCAACCCTACGAAGCTAGTAAGGCATTGAGTATTTATCAGCAATTCCGGTATTTATCGTCGATTTTTAAAGGTTTATCGCCGATTTTCATGAGTTTATCGTCGATTTTTTACCATTTATCGTCGATTCCGAGAAAAAAGCAGTATCCAAATTTTTTTTATTTCATTTGAAAACGTTTACAAAATGGGAGGAGAATTTATCATGGCAAAAACAGTTATCATTGATGGCGCAAGAACAGCATTCGGGAAATTCGGAGGCGGTCTGAGTTCATTGACAGCCAGTGACCTGGGCGCTGCAGCAATCAAAGAAGCAATGAACCGTGCAAAAATTCAGCCGGAAGATGTGCAGGAAGTGATCATGGGCAACGTTTTGCAGGCTGGTCAAGGTCAGATTCCTTCAAGACAGGCCGCTTATAAAGCCGGCATTCCATATAACGTTAAATCGGAAACAATCAACAAAGTTTGTGCATCAGGTCTTCGTTCAGTAACGATGGCCGATCAGATCATCAGACTCGGTGACGAAGAAGTGATCGTAGCGGGCGGGATGGAATCCATGTCCAATGCGCCTTACTACTTGCCGAAAGCACGATGGGGCTTACGCATGGGGGATGCTCAAATGATCGACGGAATGGTTCATGACGGATTGTCATGTTCATTCCATCCAGAAAAAGTGCACATGGGCACATATGGAAACTCGACGGCAGAAGAGCACGGCTTGACGCGTGAAAAACAGGATGAATGGTCTGTCCGTTCACATGAACGCGCCATCAAAGCAAAAGATATGTTCGCTGAAGAAATCACTCCGGTCGAAGTGAAGCAGCGTAAAGGCGATCCGATTAAAGTGGAAGTGGACGAAGCGCCGCGTGAAGGCACGACTGCCGATTCGCTTGCAAAATTGAAACCGGCATTCGGCAAAGACGGCACGATCACTGCCGGAAATGCACCAGGAATCAATGACGGAGCGGCTGCATTAATTATGATGAGTGAAGAACGCGCGCAAAAAGATGGTAAAACGCCATTAGCTTACGTACTTTCTCACACGGAAGTGGCCGTTGAACCGCACCGTTTCCCGGAAACACCTGGTCTTGTCATTAACGAGCTGCTGAAGAAAACAGGTAAATCTTTGGATGAAATCGACTTATTCGAAATCAATGAAGCATTCGCAGCTGTAGCACTGGCGAGTTCGAAAATCGCCGGTCTTGACGCTGAAAAAGTGAACGTCAATGGTGGATCTGTAGCACTTGGGCATCCGATTGGCGCAAGCGGAACACGCATCATCCTGACTCTTGCATATGAACTGAAACGCCGTGGCGGCGGAATCGGTATCGCAGCGATCTGCTCAGGCGGCGGACAAGGCGATGCAATCATGATCGAAGTTCCTAAGGAGGCAAAATAAGAATGGCAATTCAAAACGTAATGGTGATCGGAGCCGGCCAAATGGGCTCCGGCATCGCGCAAGTCTGCGCGCAAGCTGGATTTAATGTGAAGTTGAACGATATGAAACAGGAAGCATATGAGCGCGGAATTGCGAATATCACGAAAAACCTTTCCCGCAATGTGGAAAAGGGTCGTATGACGGAAGATGAAAAAACGGCTGTTCTTGGACGCATTACGTCTTCACTTGATTTAAAAGACGCACATGACGTCGATATCGTCATTGAAGCGGCAGTTGAAAACATGGAAATCAAGCACAGCATTTTCAAAACGATTGATGAAGTGGCCCCGAAACACGCGATTCTGGCGACTAACACTTCTTCATTGCCAATCACGGAAATTGCTGCTGCAACGAACCGTCCGGAGCAGGTTATCGGCATGCACTTTATGAACCCCGTGCCGGTCATGAAATTGGTAGAAATCATCCGCGGACTTGCGACGACGGATGAAGTTTATAAAACAATTGAAGAAATGACATTGAATTTGTCGAAAACACCAGTGGAATGCAATGACTTTCCTGGTTTCGTTTCAAACCGTATCCTGATGCCGATGATCAATGAAGCGGTATTTACGCTTCAGGAAGGCGTCGCGACGAAAGAAGCGATCGACAGCATTATGAAAATGGGCATGAACCATCCGATGGGCCCGCTCGAGCTGGCTGATTTTATCGGACTCGACACATGCCTTTACATCATGGAAGTTCTTCATGAAGGCTTTGGCGACAGCAAATACCGACCAAGCCCATTATTGCGCCAGTACGTGAAAGCCGGTTGGCTTGGCAAAAAAACAGGACGCGGATTCTACGAATACAATTAATCGAGGGGGAACCCGCAGTGGATCTACATTTTACAGATGAACAAATAATGATGCGCAATATGGTGCGCGATTTTGCTAAAGAAGAAATTACGCCTTTTATCGAAAAGATGGAAGAAGGCGAATTTCCACGGGAAATTTTGAACAAAATGGCTGGTCTTGGCTTGATGGGCATTACAGCTCCAGAAAAATACGGCGGCTCGGAAATGGATTTCACTTCATATATCACAGCTATCCATGAATTATCGAAAGCAAGCGGTGTCATCGGCGTTATTCTTTCCGTCCACACTTCTGTCGGAACAAATCCGATTCTGCATTTTGGGACGGAAGAGCAGATTGCCAAATATGTGCCAAAACTTGCAAGCGGCGAATACCTCGGTGCGTTCTGCCTGACAGAACCGGCTGCCGGTTCTGACGCAGGAAGTTTGAAGACAAGGGCTGTCCGTGACGGCGACGAGTATGTGTTGAACGGTTCAAAAGTGTTCATCACGAATGGCGGCGAGGCGGATACTTATATCGTCTTCGCTTCCACGAAACCGGAAGCCGGCTCGCGCGGCATCTCCGCTTTTATTGTCGAAAAAGATTTTCCGGGCCTGATCATCGGCAAAGATGAGAAGAAAATGGGAATGCACGGTTCAAGAACTGTGCAGCTTACGTTCGACAATATGAGAGTTCCGGCTGAAAATCTTCTGGGCAAGGAAAACAAAGGCTTCAGCATTGCCATGGCTAACTTGAATGTCGGCCGTATCGGCATCGCCGCTCAGGCGTTGGGTATTGCCGAAGCTGCCTACGAGTATTCAGTTGCCTATGCTAAAGAACGTGAGCAATTCGGTAAACCGATTGCCCAGCAGCAAGGTATTGCGTTTAAACTTGCAGACATGGCTACGCAGGTTGAGGCGGCAAAACTTCTCGTCTATAACGCTGCCAGTCTTTATTCTGAAGGCAAGAACTGCAATAAAGAAGCGTCGATGGCGAAGTTATTCGCATCAAAAGCTGCCATGGATATTGCCATTGAAGCAATTCAGGTATACGGCGGCTACGGCTATACAAAAGATTATCCGGTGGAGCGTTTGTTCCGCGACGCGAAAGTGACGGAAATCTACGAAGGCACGAGTGAAATTCAACGAATCGTTATCAGCAAGCAATTATTAAAATAGCAGGGGGACAATGAAAATGAATTTTAAGTTAAGCGAAGAACATGAAATGATCCGTAAAATGGTGCGCGATTTTGCAAACAAAGAAGTGGCGCCGACAGCAGAAGAGCGCGATGAAGAAGAACGCTTTGACCGGGAAATTTTCGACAAGATGGCTGAACTTGGCCTGACTGGGATTCCTTGGCCGGAAGAATACGGCGGAATCGGTTCCGATTACCTGGCGTATTGTATCGCAGTTGAAGAATTGTCACGAGTTTGTGCATCAACAGGCGTAACACTTTCAGCGCATACTTCACTTGCGGGATGGCCGGTATACACATTCGGAACAGAAGAGCAGAAACAGAAATATCTTCGTCCGATGGCGGAAGGTACAAAAATTGGCGCTTATGGTCTAACTGAACCGGCTTCAGGTTCAGATGCGGGCGGCATGAAAACGTCTGCCAAAGAAGACGGCGACCACTACATCCTTAACGGTTCGAAAATTTTCATCACAAACGGCGGAATCGCAGACATTTATATCGTCTTTGCTGTGACTGATCCGACTTCAAAACAAAAAGGGACCACTGCGTTTATCGTAGAAAAAGACTTCGAAGGATTCTCTGTCGGCAAAAAAGAAAAGAAACTGGGAATCCGTTCAAGCCCTACAACGGAAATCATTTTCGATAATTGCCGCGTACCGAAAGAAAATATGCTCGGCGAAATTGGCCAGGGCTTTAAAATCGCTATGCAGACACTTGATGGCGGACGTAACGGCATTGCTGCACAAGCAGTCGGCATCGCACAAGGCGCAATGGACGCTGCAATCGATTATGCGAAAGAGCGCGAACAATTCGGCAAACCGATTGCTGCGAACCAGGGGATTTCATTCAAACTGGCGGATATGGCGACTTCAATCGAAGCTTCACGCCTGTTGACTTACCAGGCTGCTTGGCTTGAGTCGAATAAATACTCTTACAGCAAAGAATCGGCTATGGCTAAATTGATGGCTGGGGATACAGCGATGAAAGTTACAGTTGAAGCTGTGCAGGTATTCGGCGGCTACGGCTACACGAAAGATTATCCGGTCGAACGCTTCATGCGCGACGCGAAAATCACCCAAATCTATGAAGGCACACAGGAAATCCAGCGTTTGGTCATTTCCCGTATGGTCACAAAATAATCGGAGGCAGGCCTATGAATGAAAAGCGTGCAATACAGTCTTCCGTAAAAGATGAAAGCCTGATCGAAAAGCGCCGAGCGCAAATGATCCGCGGCGCTGTCACGCTTTTTAAAGAAAAAGGCTTTCACCGCACGACTACTAGAGAAATCGCCAAAGCAGCAGGCTTCAGCATCGGCACTTTATATGAATACATCCGCACAAAAGAAGATGTGCTTTATCTGGTCTGTGACTCGATTTATGATGAAGTGCATTCACGCCTTGCAACGATCGATATGGAAAACGGCTCATGGGAAGTGCTGATTACTGCACTCGAGCATTATTACGGATTGATCGATGATATGCAGGATGAATTTGTCGTCATGTACCAGGAATCGAAATCATTGCCGAAAGACGCTTTACAATACGTGCTGAAAAAGGAAACGGAAATGGTCTCCCTTTTCGAGCGCCTATTGACTGAATGCGCCGAACGCGGGCAGGTGGATCTGACGCCGAAGGAAATCGTTTTGGCGTCCCATCATTTATTCGTTCAGGGCCAGATGTGGGCATTCCGCCGCTGGGCTCTGCGCGATTTCACGATACAAGAATTTATCGCAATGCAAACGAAGTTCCTTCTGCAGGGGATGGCAGGAGAAAAAATCTCGATATCAGGGGGCTACTAATAAATGGCTACAATCCAGGAATCAAAAACGTACCAGCCGAAAAATCATATCCGTTTTGTGACGGCTTCCGCGTTGTTTGACGGACACGACGCTTCGATTAATATCATGCGCCGTATCCTTCAGTCGACAGGAGTGGAAGTGATCCATCTTGGACATAACCGTTCTGTTGAAGAAGTTGTTAATGCTGCAATCCAGGAAGATGTTCAGGGCATCGCCATTTCTTCTTATCAGGGCGGTCACGTCGAATACTTTAAATACATGCATGATCTTTTGGCGGAAAAAGGCGCAGGTCATATCCGCATTTATGGCGGAGGCGGAGGGGTTATTCTGCCGCGTGAAATCATGGAGCTTCATGATTACGGCATTGCCCGCATCTTCTCTCCTGAAGACGGCCGTAAAAAAGGCTTGCAGGGAATGATTACGGAGATCGTGGAAGAATGTGATTTCTCGACTGTCAAAAAAGGTCTTACTTTGGATAACCTGTCTCCAGAAAATCCGGTAACAGTTGCTAATTTGATCACCGCCGCAGAAGAAGCGCATACCCGCGGCGGTGATACGGCCGAATTGATGGAAACAGTTAAAAAAGCATCAAAGAATACACCAGTCCTCGGCATCACCGGAACAGGCGGAGCGGGGAAAAGCTCTTTAACGGATGAATTGATCCGCCGCTTCCTCACTGAATTGCCCGGCAAAAATATCGCAATCCTGTCAATCGACCCCACAAAACAAAAAACGGGTGGGGCACTCCTGGGTGACCGTATCCGTATGAACGCCATTTTCAACAAACGCGTCTTCATGAGAAGTCTTGCAACCCGTGGTTCACGCACGGAATTGTCCGCTGCTCTTGGTGATGTACTCGACGTGATCAAAGCTGCCGGCTTCGACCTGATCGTCGTGGAAACAAGCGGAATCGGCCAGGGCGATGCTGAAATCGCCAACTTCTCGGATGTCTCCATGTACGTGATGACAAGTGAGTTCGGAGCTCCTTCCCAACTTGAAAAAATCGATATGATCGATTATGCAGACTTGATTGTCATCAATAAATTCGAGCGTAAAGGTTCGGAAGATGCACTTCGCCAAGTTCAAAAGCAATACCAGCGCAGCCATATGCGTTTTGAAGAAGACTTGGATAAAATGCCGGTTTATGGAACAATTGCCAGCCAATTCAATGACAAAGGGACGAACTCCCTATTTGCAGCATTGGTTGCAACAGTCAATGAAAAATGTGGAACTGACTGGGAAACGGATTATGAACAATTCGCGAAAACCCAAAAAGAAAATCTGATCATCCCGAATGACCGCCGTTATTATTTACGTGAATTGACGGATACAGTGCGCGGCTACCATGCCAAGTCAAAAGAACAGGCAGCATTTGCCCGCCGTCTGTTCCAATTGGAAGGCGCCATCGAAGAAGTGAAGAAAAATTCACCGGACGATGCATTGGTTAATTCGCTGGAGTCTCTTGCTGACGGTGTTCGCGATCAACTGACAAATGAGTCGAAACGCATCCTTGAAAACTGGTCGGCTTTAAAAGAAGCCTATACAGGCGACGAATTCGTGACGACTGTCCGCAACAAGGAAATCCGTACGATTTTACGCACGGAAAGCTTGTCGGGCCTGAAAATTCCGAGAGTCGTGTTGCCGAAATTCGTTGATTACGGAGAAATCCTCAGCTGGGTTTACGCTGAAAACGTGCCGGGTTCATTCCCTTACACGGCAGGCGTATTCCCGTTCAAACGGGCTGGAGAAGATCCGAAACGCCAATTCGCGGGCGAAGGAACACCGGAACGCACAAACCGCCGCTTCCATTACCTGTCGAAAGACGATGATGCGAAACGTCTGTCGACGGCATTCGATTCCGTAACACTTTACGGCGAAGATCCGGACCACCGCCCTGATATCTACGGAAAAGTCGGCGAGTCGGGTGTATCCATCTGTACCCTTGAAGATATGAAAAAATTATATGACGGCTTTGACTTATGCGCACCGTCGACTTCCGTTTCGATGACAATCAATGGACCGGCGCCAATCATCCTTGCGATGTTCATGAACACGGCGATCGACCAGCAAGTCAAGAAACGCGAAGAAGAACTCGGCCGCACATTAACAGTCGAAGAATTTACGGAAGTCCGTGAAGGAACATTGCAAGTGGTCCGCGGAACGGTCCAGGCGGATATCCTGAAAGAAGACCAAGGACAGAATACGTGTATCTTCTCAACTGAATTCGCTTTGCGCATGATGGGCGATATCCAGCAATACTTTATCGACCATAAAGTGCGCAATTACTATTCTGTATCGATTTCGGGATACCACATTGCAGAAGCGGGAGCGAATCCGATTTCTCAACTCGCTTTCACACTGTCGAACGGCTTCACTTATGTGGAATATTATTTAAGCCGCGGCATGAACATCGATGACTTTGCACCGAACTTGTCGTTCTTCTTCTCGAACGGCCTGGATCCGGAATACACGGTTATCGGACGCGTGGCAAGAAGAATCTGGGCAGTAGTGATGCGCGATAAATACGGTGCCAATGAACGCAGCCAGAAACTGAAATATCACGTTCAGACTTCAGGCCGTAGCCTGCACGCACAGGAAATCGACTTCAACGATATCCGCACGACGCTGCAGGCATTGATGGCGCTGCAGGATAACTGCAACTCGCTTCATACAAATGCTTACGATGAAGCCATCACGACTCCGACTGAGGAATCTGTTCGCCGCGCTATGGCGATCCAAATGATTATCACGAAAGAGCACGGCTTGTCGAAAAACGAAAACCCGCTGCAGGGCGCATTCATTATCGAAGAAATGACGCAACTTGTTGAAGAAGCGGTATTGCAGGAATTCGACCGCATCAATGACCGCGGCGGCGTACTTGGCGCAATGGAAACACAATACCAGCGCGGCAAGATCCAGGAAGAATCCATGCATTACGAAATGAAGAAACACACAGGCGAATTGCCGATTATCGGAGTCAATACGTATCTGAACCCGAATCCGCAATCGGACGATGACATTAACGCGATGGAAATCGCCCGCGCCACTAAAGAGGAAAAAGAAGCACAGATCGAGAAATTGCGTGCCTTCCAGGATCGCAATAATTCGGATGAAGCGCTTGAACGCTTGAAACAGGTCGCTAAAACCGGCGGCAACATCTTTGAAGAATTGATGGAAACTGTAAAAGTGGCAAGCCTTGGGCAAATCACGACTGCCTTATACGAAGTCGGCGGCCAATATCGCCGGAATATGTAAGATTTTTAGTGAAAACCCGTTTGCATACTTTGCAGACGGGTTTTTCGTGCTTGGATTCGATGAGTTTTGGAAGTTATGGGCGATTAGAAAAAAATATGGGCGATTAAAATGATTTGTAGGCGATTAAAAAATTTTATGCGCGATTAAACAGATTTACGCGCAATTAAAAAATTTTACGTGCGTTCAGCAAAAATTTACACGCGGATAACATTTGGACAATCTATAAAATGGCTCTCCGGATTATCTGCTAAGCTATTCGATATATTCAGGAAACTCAGTTATAATAGAAGAAATTGCAAGTGGGCCATAAAGGATGATTAACTATGCCGAAGTATGTAAATTACCTGATCGTAATTGTGTGTATCATATTGATCGTTTTCCTGTACAATAGAGCACTGGGTTCCATTCCGTTAATCATCCTGTCGCTGTACCTGTTTTATTATGGGTGGAAGGAATTGGGGAAAAGAAAAAACAAGTCACGGTAGCGGACTGAAGATACTTTGTATATAATGAATTAAGTTAAGAGAGAAGAAGGGACGTGCGGTAATTGAAATTACGTGAATTATCCAGAGAAGAACTAATCGAAGAGTCGTTTGTAGACTTAACATACGCATTACTGGCTGAAACCCATGAAACAAAAACATATCCTGAAATCGTCGAGGAAATTGAAAACTTGTTGGGCCTTTCAAGAGAAGATATGAAAGCCCGCCTTGTGCAATTCTATACAGACATGAACATTGATGGGCGCTTCCTGATCCTGGGTGAAAACCGTTGGGGTCTTCGTGAGTGGTATCCGGTTGAACAGATCGAAGAAGAATCTGCACCGACTGTAAAAGCCCGCAAGAAGAAAGCGAAAGTTGCGGACGATGAAGAATTCGAAGACATGGACCTTGAAATGGAAGATGAACTCGACTTCGATGATTTTGACGAAGATGAAGAAGATGACGAGGATGTAACTCCTAAACTCGGCGACGAAGTGGAAGTAATCGATTTCGATGCGGAAACTGACGAAGACGAGGATGAAGAGGATGTTGACGTACTAGTCGAAGACATCGATGGCAACATCATTGATGAAGAAGACGAAGAAGATGAAGAAGAAGACGAAGAGTTGAAGTAATCAGAACATTTTTTTACCTTGACTTTAATCGCAGGACTGGATAAGATTTTACTGGGCTCCTTAAAAACAGGAGAAATGATTCGTACAGTTTATGCGCTCCCTCTGCACGCAGCAGGAGGGGCGCTTTTTATTTTTTCCCGGGCTATAAAAGTTCAACTAATAATCTGTTGTAGCCGATATTACGCAAAAGAGCTTCGAAGACTTGAACGAAGCTCGCGAGTTCAAGTCTTTGCGACGAAGTACAAAGCACTGCAACGTTTTTTGTGTCTCGAAGCTAGCGTAGCGGTGCAGAGACAGGAGCACGTGATTTTTATTTCAACATGATGGTCCTGCACTAACTTAAACCCATGCTCCTGCATCGCTGCGCTAGCTTCGTCGCAAAGAGTCGACCTTGCAGGCTTCGGCCGACTCTTCGCTGTTTTGCTCCATATCTCTTAAGATTTCTCCAGCGCCGGCGCGGCTCAGGACTGAGCGGAGCAATAAGACGAGTGTTCTTCTCGGCTTATTGTGGGAGCTAAGGAGTGCCATACGAAGGTGGCCCTCCTTTGCGACGCGCAGTGCGCAGGAGCATAATCTTCGCACTGTCCAAAGCGCCGAAGCGGTGTATAAATGCTAATTATTAGTTGAATCAGGAATTCGCTTCTAAAATCGAGGAGGAAACAAGCATGACAAAGTATATTTTCGTAACCGGCGGTGTAGTATCGTCACTCGGAAAAGGCATCACCGCTGCTTCACTTGGGCGATTATTGAAAAACAGAGGATTGAACGTCACAATCCAGAAATTCGATCCATACATCAACATTGACCCGGGCACGATGAGCCCTTATCAGCACGGAGAAGTTTTCGTAACGGATGACGGTGCGGAAACGGATTTGGATCTTGGCCATTACGAGCGTTTCATCGACATCAACTTGAACAAATATTCGAATGTGACGACGGGGAAAGTCTATTCGACAGTTATCCAAAAAGAACGCCGCGGCGATTATCTTGGCGGAACAGTCCAAGTAATTCCCCACATCACCAATGAAATCAAAGATCGTCTGCTGCGTGCAGCGAAAACGGCAAAAGCGGACGTCGTCATCACGGAAATCGGGGGAACAGTAGGGGATATCGAGTCTCTGCCATTCCTGGAAGCGATTCGCCAGATGAAATCAGATCTTGGTCGCGAGGAAGTTATGTACATCCACTGTACATTGATCCCGTACCTTGGTGCAGCAAAAGAAATGAAAACAAAACCGACCCAGCACAGCGTCAAGGAATTGCGCAGCTTGGGTATTCAGCCTAACTTGATCGTTGTCCGTACTGAACATCCGGTGCCGCAGGATATGAAAGATAAGATTGCATTATTCTGTGACATTAAAGCGGAAGAAGTTATCGAATCACGTGACGTTGATGTGATATATGAAATGCCGCTTCGTTTGCAGGAGCAGAACATGGACCAGATCGTTCTTGACCATTTCGGCATCGAAGCGCCTGAAGCGGATATGGCGGAATGGACTGGGCTTGTGGAAAAAGTGAAATCACTGAAGAAAACAGTCCGTATCGGTCTTGTCGGTAAATATGTCGAATTGCAGGATGCTTACATTTCAGTTGTGGAATCATTGAAACACGCAGGTTTTGCTTTTGATTCGGATATCGAAGTTGATTGGATTAATGCCGAACACGTTAATGCCGAAAACGTTGAAGAGAAATTGAGCAATTGTGACGGCATCCTGGTTCCAGGTGGTTTCGGGGACCGCGGAGTGGAAGGCAAGATCGTCGCAACGAAATATGCACGTGAAAACAAAGTGCCATTCTTCGGTATTTGCTTAGGGATGCAGCTGGCATCCGTTGAATTCGCACGCAGCCTGATGGGAATGGAAGATGCCCATTCTTCAGAATTGAACCCGAAAACTTCGTATCCGGTCATCGATTTACTGCCGGAGCAAAAAGATATCGAAGATCTGGGCGGCACTTTACGCCTCGGACTTCAACCTGCGAAATTGCAGGAAGGTACAAAAGCGTATGAAGCTTACGGCGAATCGTTAGTGTACGAACGCCATCGTCACCGCTACGAGTTCAACAACGAATTCCGCGAGCAATTCGAAGCAGCCGGTTTCGTCTTCTCTGGTACAAGCCCGGATGGCCGCCTGGTTGAAATAATCGAAATTGCTGATCACCCTTGGTTCGTGGCTTGCCAATTCCACCCGGAATTCATCTCACGCCCGAACCGTCCGCAGCCATTGTTCCGTGAATTTGTCAGAGCATCGATTGAAAATAAATAATTAAATAAATAAAACAAAAGCCTTTCCGGTAGGGTGGTGCACCCCAAAAGTTAGAGTTCAAATCTAACATTTGGGGTGTTTTTATATGGCGAAATATAGTGAGGTTTTCAAACTGCGGATGGTAAAGGAGTACTTGGAAGGTTCTTTGGGCTATGACCTGTTAGCCCAGAA
>NZ_RCWH01000006.1 GCF_003668635.1 Planomicrobium sp. Y74
TTAGGCACGCCGCCAGCGTTCGTCCTGAGCCAGGATCAAACTCTCCATTATAGAGGTTTTGATTGCTCAAATCCTTGCTGGCGCATCGCCTGTCCGAAGACAGCGCGATTCGCTTTGATCTGCACAAGTGCTGATCAGTAAGTTTGCTCCGACCGCTTGCGCGGCCATCGCATAATTGTTTGTCGCGCCAAGCGCTCCAAACATTTCTGTTGACGTTTTGCTGTTCAGTTTTCAAGGTTCAAATTATAACGTCGCGCTCATTGGCGACTTGATTAATATACCACGCCAGCTCAACTGCGTCAACACAAAACCTAAAAAAACTTCTGATTTGGATGATTTGTTTTCAGAGATTATTTTTCCGCTTAATTGTAAAATAATTGCGTCAATAAAAAACGCCAAAAAAAGAACCCGCAGAATTTGTCTGCAGGTCCTTAAAATTTATTCCTCGTCTTCTTCTGGTACTTCTTCAACGCCGTCTACTGCATCGTCCGCTACAATTTCGTCTTCCGCGTAAACGTCTGCTCCGGCACTTTCTTCTATAAGGAGTTCATCGCTGCCATCTTCATCTGTTTCCGGCAAATCGATATCTTTCTTCACTTTTGCAACTGTCGCCACAATTTCATCCTCGCTTAAACGGATCAAGCGAACGCCTTGTGTGCTTCTTCCAGTTGTAGAAATATCATTAACGTCCATTCTTATCAGCACGCCGTTGATCGTAATCAGCATGATATCTTCTGTGCCGTTAACAGTCCGGACTGCAACAAGCGGTCCATTCTTATCAGTAATCTGGCACGTTTTGATTCCCATTCCTCCACGGGACTGAACGCGGTATTCGGATTCCTTCGTTTGTTTGCCGTAGCCATTTTCTGTAATGACCAGCACATTATCTTCAGGATCCAGAATTTCCATACCGACCACTTTATCGCCTTCACGGAGACGGATGCCACGGACTCCGCTTGCCGTACGGCCCATGCTACGGATATCAGTTTCAGGGAAACGGATTAATGCTCCGTTGCGTGTGCCGATAACCATTTCTTTTGTTCCATCAGTAAGTTTGACTGAAATCAATTCATCTTCTTCGCGAAGACCGATGGCAATCAAACCATTTTGACGGATATTAGCATAGTTAGTCACTGGAGTCCGCTTGCTGATTCCGTCACGTGTTGTAAAGAAGAAGAAGGCGTCTTCCTTGAATTCTTCTACACGGATTACAGCAGTGACTTTTTCGTCTTTGCCGATTTCGAGCAGATTGACTAATGGCAAGCCTTTTGCAGTACGGCCGTATTCAGGAATTTGGTAGCCTTTTTTGCGATAGACTTTCCCTTTGCTCGTAAAGAACAAGATTGTATCATGGGTAGAGGTATATAGGAGATGTTCAACAAAATCGTCCTCGTTTGTCCCCATCCCCTGAACGCCGCGTCCTCCACGTTTCTGGCTGCGGTACGTGTTCGCAGGCAAACGTTTGATATAACCGTTATGAGTCAGTGTAAGAACTGAATCTTCACGTGGGATCAAGTCTTCATCCTCGAACATTTCAGTACCGCCTGTAGTGATTTCAGTTCTTCTTTCATCACCGAAGCGCTCTTTGATTTCTGTCATTTCTTCGCGGATAATTTCAATGATCCGGTACTCGTTCGCCAGAATTTCGCGCAGTTCTTCGATAGTTTTTACCAATCCCTGATACTCATCTTCGATTTTATCGCGTTCCAGACCAGTCAGGCGCTGGAGGCGCATATCGAGAATAGCCTGTGATTGGCGCTCAGAAAGATTAAAGTCGTTCATTAAGCCGTTGCGTGCTTCTTCTGTTGTCTGCGATCCACGGATCAATGCAATGATTGCATCGATGTGGTCCAATGCGATGCGCAATCCTTCCAGAATATGTGCACGGTCTTCCGCTTTTTGCAAATCAAACTGAGTGCGTCGGCGGATGACGACTTTCTGGTGCTCCAGGTAATGGAATAATACATCTCGCAGACTAAGAACTTTCGGGTGGCCATCTACTAAAGCCAGCATATTGATGCCGAAGCTCGTCTGCATTGCTGTCTGTTTATACAAATTATTCAATAGAACATTGGCACTTGCGTCACGACGGACTTCAATGACAACACGCATACCGTTACGGTCGGATTCATCACGAAGATCTGTGATGCCGTCGATTTTCTTGTCACGCACCAATTCGGCAATTTTTTCGATCAGACGCGCTTTATTGACTTGGTAAGGCAATTCATGGATGAGAATTGTCTCACGGCCATTCGGTTTCGTCTCAATTTCTACTACTGAACGAATGAGAACAGAGCCTTTTCCTGTTTCATAAGCACGGCGGATCCCGCTCCGGCCCAGGATAATCCCGCCAGTCGGGAAATCAGGGCCTGGAACGTATTCAAGTAATTCTTCTGTAGTGATAGCCGGGTTTTCCGCCAACGCCAAAACAGCGTCGATGGTTTCACCCAGGTTATGCGGTGGAATATTTGTAGCCATACCAACCGCAATACCCGAAGTTCCGTTGACCAATAAATTCGGAAAACGCGCTGGAAGGACGACTGGTTCCTTTTCCTGTCCATCATAGTTTTCTCGATAATCAATCGTATTTTTATTCAGATCACGCAATAATTCCATTGCGATTTTGGACATTCTTGACTCAGTATAACGCATTGCAGCTGCTGCATCGCCGTCGACAGAACCGAAGTTTCCGTGTCCGTCAACCAGCATATAACGGTAACTGAAATCCTGCGCCATACGAACCATTGTTTCATAAACCGCGCTGTCACCATGGGGGTGGTATTTACCGATTACATCCCCGACGATACGTGCGGATTTTTTATAGGCTTTATCGGAAGTGATTCCGAGATCATGCATTGCATATAGGATGCGTCGATGGACCGGTTTCAATCCGTCACGAACATCCGGCAAGGCGCGGGATACGATTACACTCATCGCATAATCCAAAAACGACGTACGCATCTCCGTGCTTATATTTATTTCTTCTACTCCACTGCTAGGCCTTTCCGCCATTTCCGCAGCCTCCTCTCGCCTGTATCACCTTAAACATCCAAGTTTTTAACATAACGGGCATTTTCTTCTATGAAGTTACGGCGCGGTTCCACGTCGTCTCCCATAAGAATATGGAAGGTCTCGTCCGCCATCATGGCATCATTTAATGTCACTTGCAGCAAAGTGCGGACATCCGGATCCATTGTCGTATCCCAAAGCTGTGTGGCATTCATCTCGCCAAGTCCTTTATAACGTTGGACATTTGGTTTTGGATTGCTTGAAAGATTCGCCAGCGCTTCTTTCAATTGGGCATCCGTATAAACATATTCAACATGCTTGCCTTGTTTGATCTGGAATAAAGGCGGCTGTGCAATATAAATATAGCCGGCTTCAATCAACGGACGCATATAACGGAAGAAGAACGTCAGCAATAAAGTACGGATATGCGCACCATCAACATCGGCATCCGTCATGATGACCACTTTATGGTAACGGGCTTTTTGAAGATTGAATTCTTCTCCGATTCCTGTTCCCAGAGCAGTGATGATGTTACGAATCTCTGCATTTGATAATATTTTGTCGAGACGGGCTTTTTCCACATTCAGGATTTTACCGCGCAATGGCAGAATCGCCTGGAAATGGCGGTCCCGTCCTGATTTAGCAGATCCTCCAGCTGAGTCACCCTCAACGATATAGATTTCACTGATTTTCGGATCGCGGGATGAGCAATCCGCCAATTTACCCGGCAAACTCGAAACTTCAAGGACCGATTTGCGGCGTGTAAACTCGCGCGCTTTTTTAGCAGCCATACGGGCGTGGGAAGCCATGATTCCTTTTTCGACGATTTTGCGCGCCGTTGCAGGATTTTCAAGCATGAATCGTTCAAATCCACCGGAAAACAGGTTATTGACGATTGTGCTGACTTCCGTATTGCCCAGTTTTGTTTTTGTCTGCCCTTCAAATTGAGGATCCGGGTGTTTAACAGAAATGATTGCCGTCAATCCTTCACGAACATCATCGCCTGTTAAATTCGGATCGGCATCTTTGAGCATGCCGTTTTTGCGGCCGTAATCATTGATGACCCGTGTCAAAGCAGTTTTAAAACCGGATTCGTGCGTTCCGCCTTCATGGGTATTGATATTATTGGCAAAAGAGAAAATATTGGCTGCATAGCCCGCGTTATATTGCATGGCGACTTCTACATTGATGCCTTCTTTTTCAGCTTCCACAAAAATCGCTTCTTCATGGATCGGATCTTTTGTTTTATTTAAATGTTCGACGTAGGACTTGATCCCACCCTCGAAATGATAAACTTTCTCTTTTTCTTCGCCTTCGCGCTCATCAGCAACCACGATTTTCAAACCACGGTTCAAATAAGCAAGCTCGCGCAGGCGATGATCAAGGATATCATATTCATAAACAGTCGTTTCCTTGAAGATGTCGCCGTCTGCTTTGAAGCGGATAGTTGTCCCTGTATGATCGGATTCACCGATGACATTCAATTCTTCCGTTACCGCTCCGCGCTCGAATTTAATATAATGGCGCTTGGAATCGCGGTTTACAAAGACCTCTGTAACTTCTGACAAAGCGTTTACAACTGAAGCCCCAACGCCGTGCAGGCCGCCGGATACTTTATATCCGCCACCGCCGAATTTACCGCCGGCATGAAGCACGGTCATGATGACTTCGACAGCTGGACGCCCCATTTTTTCCTGCATATCAACAGGGATTCCACGCCCATTGTCTTCGACGCGGATCCAGTTGTCTTTTTCGATTGTTACTTTGATCTGGTCACAATGACCGGCAAGTGCTTCATCGATACTGTTATCGACGATTTCCCACACTAAATGGTGAAGCCCTCTTGAGCCTGTCGAACCGATATACATACCTGGTCTTTTACGGACAGCTTCCAATCCTTCCAACACCTGGATTTGATTGGCGCCATATGATTGCTGAAGTTCGTTTTCTTCCATAGCCATTCCATTCACCTGCTCTTCCTACAACATTTCTATTTCCCGTGGCAAGCCATAACTGCTATTATCTGCTTTTCCGCTTAACATCGCTGACCGCACAAAAACGCCGCCATTTACATTACATGCCTGATGACGGCCCGACTTTCAGCTATTCGGATTTAGTCTAACTGCCTGTCTACTCTTTAACAGTGCCTTTTGTTACTTCGAAGAGGCGTGCACTTTGAATCGTTTCATGCTGGATGCCGTCTACACTGGTCGTAGTCACAAAGGTTTGGACCGAACCGCGTATCGTATTCAGCAAATGGGACTGACGGTAATCATCCAATTCCGATAACACATCGTCCAGCAATAAAACCGGAGGCTCTCCCACTTCCTGTTTGATCAGCTCGATTTCAGCCAATTTCAATGATAGGGCGGTTGTCCGCTGTTGGCCCTGCGAGCCGTAAGTCTGGACATCATAGCCATTAACGATAAATTGAAGTTCATCCCGGTGCGGTCCGACAAGTGTCACTCCTCGGTCTATTTCCCTTTTTCTCACTTCCAGCAGCTTTTTCTGTAAAAAAGACGCCATTTCTTCCGGCGTCCAATCGGGATCCAAACCGCTGATTGGCTGATAGCGAATCTCCAATTGCTCGAGTCCCCTTGAAATCCCTTGATGAATCGGTGCCGCCCACTTCTGAAGCAATTCCATGAAATGAAATCTTTTACGGATAATTTTTACCGCTGCTTCTATAAATTGATCTGTATAAACGTCGAACATGACATCATTGATCGATTGCTTGCCGTAATGCTGCTTCAATATATGATTCCGTTGCTTCAATAATTTCTGGTAAGTCAAAAGATCATGCAAATAAACAGGAGATATCTGGCCGATTTCCATATCGATGAAGCGGCGGCGTACCTGCGGGCTGCCTTTGACAAGATGCAGATCCTCCGGTGCGAACATCACCACATTCAATTGCCCGATATAATCGCTCAGCCTCCGCTGTTCGAGATGATTGACTTTCGCTGTTTTGCCTTTTTTGGATAAGGTGATTTCAAGCGGCAATTTGCCGTATTTGCGGTAAACATCAGCCTTTATTTTACCATATTCCGCATCCCAGCGTATTAATTCCTTATCGTTTGAGGAACGGTGGGATTTAGCCATCGACAGAACATAGAGTGCTTCCATGATATTTGTTTTGCCTTGTGCGTTTTCTCCTATAAAAACGTTGATCTCGGGAGAGAACTCCAGCTCCAGCTTTTCATAGTTGCGGTAATTCAGGAGCTCGATACGGTCAATCCGCATCGAAGCTCATGCCTTCGGCGATAACGATACGGAATTCCCCCACTTCTGGAATGGATACGGTGTCTTCCGGACGCAGCTTTTTGCCTCTGCGGTTTTCCGCTTCGCCATTGACGAAAACTTCGTGTTCGCTCAGGAACCATTTCGCCATTCCACCAGAACTGATCGTATCTGTCATTTTCAATAATTGACCCAATGTAATAAATTCTGTCTCAATACCGATTTCTCTCAAAATGCACTCATCCTTCAATTCGTAGTCTATCCCTTTATTTTACCCTAAATACCCCCAGAAGTAAAAAAGGATAGCCTGTATGGGCTATCCTGAGGTGTTGCTGTGTGTTTAATATGTCCGGACAGGAAGAATAAGCTGAAGAATCGAATCATCCAGTGCCGATTTCAAAACAAATGGGCGCATCGCACCTGTGAATTGAATGACCACATCCTGGCCGTCGATTGCTTTTAATGCATCCATCATGAATTTCGCACTGAAGGAGATTTTCAGATCTTCCCCTTCTATTTTTTGCGCCTGAAGTTGCTCTTCCACTTTACCGACTTCAGGTGAATTGGAAGAGACTTCGACGTCGCTCCCTTCTGATGCTGAGAAGCGAACTACATTATTGCGTTCTTCGCGTGCCAATAAAGAAGCTCGGTCAATTGCCTGAAGCAATGAACGCCCATTTACTGTGACGTTCGTTTTGTATTCGGCCGGGATCAAACGTGAAGTATCCGGGTAATTCCCTTCCAATAATCTTGAGAAGAAAAGAATATGCTTCGATTTGAACAATACCTGCTGGTTCGTCATGACAATTTCAACCGGCTCGGAATTGTCATCAAGGATTTTATTCAGCTCATTCAGACTCTTACCTGGAATGACGACACTGTATTCGCCTTCCGGAAGAGTTTCCAATTTCGTTTTACGGCGGGCAAGACGGTGGCTGTCGGTAGCAACGCAAACCAGTTCCCCATCTTTGACTTCCCAATGGACGCCAGTAAGAACCGGACGGGTTTCAGAACTCGATACTGCAAAAACAGTTTCACGGTTGATTGTCTTCAATAGATCTGCCGGGATTGTGAACAGGCGGTCGTCCTGAATTTCCGGCAATTGTGGATAATCCATTGCATCCAGTCCTATTAGATGGAACTCGGATTTACCTGAACGAATGTGGGTCTGGAAATTGCCTGTGATTTCGATTTCCACGTCACTTGTCGGCAATTTACGGATAATTTCCCCGAAAACTTTCGCTTGGAGAACAATGCTTCCTCCCTGTGCGACCCGAATGATCTGTTCGCCGTCTTCTTCAGCTGGGATAAAAGTCTGGATCGTGATATCTGAATCACTTCCTGTCAATCTCATTCCTTCTGAAGAAACGTCCATTTTGATCCCCGTTAAAATCGGAATCGTTGTTTTTGAACTGACTGCTTTCATTACATCGTTTAAACCTTCAACTAATCGTTCACGCATTATCTCGAATTTCATTCTCGAACCTCGCTTATATATATATTTTGTTTAAAGCTTTTAAAGTAATAATAGTAGTAGGGCCTGTGAATATGTGGATAACCCCTTTTTACTGAATTATAGCGGGTTATCCACATGTAGATAAGCTGTGCGCAAGCCTCTGCATTATTTGAGGGCTTATCCACAGCTCTTTTTTAGTTGGTGAGCGCTTTTTTGATATCTTTTACATCCTGTTGAAGCTGCTGATTGTCTTTCAGCATCGTTGAGATTTTTTCGTGGGCATGAATGACCGTCGTATGGTCGCGCCCTCCGAATTCCTCACCGATTTTAGGCAATGAAAAATCGGTCAGTTCGCGGGAAAGATACATGGCCACCTGTCTCGGATAAGCGATGTCTTTCGTGCGGCGTTTCGTCTTGAAATCTTCAATTTTAATATTGAATTGGTCACCGACAGCATGCTGGATATCGAGTATCGTAATGACTTTCGGTTTCGCGTTCGGCATGATATCCTTCAGCGCTTCCGCTGCCAGATCAGCGCTCATATCGCGGTTGATCAATGAAGAATAAGCCACAACACGAATCAAAGCGCCTTCCAGTTCCCGGATATTCGAATCGATGGAATTGGCGATGTACGTCATGACATCATTCGGAATATCGAGGCCATCCGCTTTCGCTTTTTTGCGGAGGATGGCGATCCGTGTTTCCAGGTCAGGCGGTGTAATATCCGTAATCAATCCCCACTCAAAACGCGACCGCAAGCGGTCTTCAAGTGTAGGGATCTCTTTAGGCGGCCGGTCACTGGAGATGATGATCTGCTTGGATTCTTCATGCAGCGTATTAAAGGTATGGAAAAATTCTTCCTGCGTCTGCTCTTTTCCAGCCAAAAACTGAATATCATCAATCAAAAGAATATCGACACTCCGGTATTTATTGCGGAAATCGACGGTTTGGTTATCCCGGATTGAGTTGATGAATTCGTTGGTGAATTTTTCTGATGACAAATAAACCACTTTGGCATTCGGGTTGTGTTCAAGGACATAATGTCCGATTGCGTGCATGAGGTGGGTCTTGCCAAGTCCTACGCCCCCGTAGATAAACAGCGGATTATATGCTTTTGCGGGAGCTTCGGCTACTGCAAGAGATGCAGCATGCGCGAAACGGTTGCCTGATCCAATTACAAAGGTATCAAAAGTGTATTTGGGGTTCAGCATTCCCGGCAAAAACTCCTGCTGATCATTCTGGCCCGGCTTAACGCGGGGCGCTGGAAGCTGAAAATCATCCATGTCCTGATCTTTGGGCACAACAAATTTTATCAGCAGATCATCACCTGTCAGATCCGAAAGGATTCCTGTAATCAAATGGACGTAATGGTTTTCCAACCAGTCGCGTGCAAATGAATTAGGAGCGGATATCGTGACGGTATCACCCTGATAAGATAGAAGTTTTGTTGATTTTAACCATGTTTCAAAACTGGGTTTGGAGATTTTTGTTTCAACTTGGGCTAAGACACTCGACCAAATTTCGTCTAAGTGTTCCAATAGCGTTTCTCCTTTATATGTAAAATATTTTTTAAGTATATCATACACAAAGCCACAGGCTGTGGATAACATTCGTAAACAGGGGGGTGAATAACTATCCACATCTTACCCACAGTTTGTGGATAAGTATTTTGGTATAAAAATTATCAACAAGTGAAAACAAGTTAATGTTACCAAAAAAGAATAGACAATACAAGAAGTTCTTGAACTTATCCACACAAAGCAATTAATGCACAATGAAGCTATCCACATGGGGTTTGCATGTGCGGAACTTGTAGATAAGCGGTGTGGATAATTATTTTACCGAAAAAAATACTGCACAGCAAATCCGGAAAAATATTTTAAGGGTGTGGATAACATTATTATCAAAGAATAACGGGACCCAGAATAAGATATTGACATTTGATAGGAACAGCCATTATAATAGTCGAGACTGTCTTTAAGATAAATAAAGATAAATCGATAACTCTCATTTCAGGAGGTGTCATATATGACATTGCGCACATATCAACCAAATAAACGTAAACACAGCAAAGTACACGGCTTCAGAGCACGTATGAGCACAAAGAACGGACGCCGCGTTATCGCAGCACGCCGCCGTAAAGGAAGAAAAGTACTATCAGCTTAAGTCCACTGACCGCATCAGTGGTCTTTTTTTTTTAGAAAAGCGGAAACGGCCGCCCAGCTCCGACAAGCAAGAGATGGACCAAATGTAATTTGGGACATATCTTTGCGACGAAGCTAGCGCAGCGATGCAGGAGCAGTAAGGTTTTTTACGATCTGGCGAAGCGGCGTGTTTTCAGCCGCATAGCCAGAGTGGCTTACGACTCGAGGAGTTGGCCGTTGGAGTCTGGACAATAGAAAAGCAGCGGCACCCGTTAAGCTCTGAAAGGCATAAGAAGGAACAGCGAAGCGATCCTGATCGCGCAGCTGGGCTGGCTTATGACCCGAAGAGCTGGGTCGCCGGAGTCTGGACACAGAAAAGCGGAAGCGGCCGTTCAGTCTCCAAAACCGCACTTCCTTATATACAGCTCAATAAGCAGGTGAAAATATGAATAAGCATCAACGGATCAAGAAGGACAAAGAATTCCAGAGGGTTTTCAAGCAAGGAAAGTCGTTTGCTAATCGCCAATTCATTGTTTATGTACTGAAAAGCGATCAGCCTGAATTCAGGATCGGCTTATCGGTCAGCAAGAAAGTCGGCAACGCAGTGACAAGGAACCGCATCAAGCGTTATATCAGGCAGGCTTTCCTCGAAATGAAGGATGAGCTGGCGCCCAATGCGGATTATGTTATCATCGCCCGGCAACAGGCGGCCAAAATGGATTTTCATGAAAGCAAGAAAAGTTTGCAGCATGTTTTAAAAATTGCCCGCGCTTTGCCAAAGAAGTAGAAAGCGCACCAAAGGGAATGTTACTATAGAAGCAATATAGAATCAGTTTGGGGGAAGAAGCTTGAATAAGCGTAATTTATTGATTATCGCGCTGATAGGCGTTGCCTTGCTGTTGTCCGGCTGTACAGAATTTGACCAGCCAATCAGCAGTGACAGCGAAGGATTCTGGAATGAATTTATAGTTTGGCCATTAGTATCAGCCATTACCTATTTTGCAGATCTGTTGGGAACTTATGCATTCGGGATCATTGCAGTAACAATCATCATCCGATTGGTGATGCTGCCGTTGATGATCAAACAGACGAAAAGTTCGAAGCGCATGCAGGAAATCCAGCCGGAACTTGCAAAGCTTAAAGAGAAATACAAATCAAAAGATGCTGTAACACAGCAGAAATACCAAAAAGAAATGATGGCAATGTTCCAGGAAAGAGGCGTCAACCCGATGGCGGGCTGTCTGCCAGTGCTGGTCCAAATGCCGGTCCTTATCGGTTTTTACCACGCGATCAGCCGGATGAACAGCACACCAGAGATTAATCTGGGAGCGTTCTTTATCTTTCCGCTTGCAGAACCAAGCATTATTTTGGCGGTTATTGCCGGTTTGATGCAATTTGTCGTATTGCGTACGGGTCCTGCGATGGACAATCCGCAAATGAAAGTCATGATGTATTTCATGCCGTTCATGATTATCGGATTCGGTATTATTTTACCGTCAGCTTTAACGCTTTATTGGGTAATCGGGAACATCATTTCAATCATTCAAAATATGTTCATTTACCGTCCATGGGAAAAGAAAGAAGTGCAACAACCTGTTAAAACGAAAGCAGGAGGGGCTAAAAAGTGAAACAGATTACGCAGACGGGTACAACTGTTGAAAACGCGATATCTGCAGCATTAGAAAAACTCCAAGTTACACGCGAAGAAGTGAACATCAACGTAATACAGGAAGAGAAAAAAGGATTTTTCGGATTTGGCGCGAAACAGGCGGAAGTAGAAGTGACGGTGAACAAGCCGGAGCCCGAAATGCCGAAAAGTGAAGTTGAATCTGAAATTCCTGCAGTAAATGAAGATCTTGGCGAAAAAACTGTTGAAAAAGAGGGAGAAGAGGAAGTAACTGCCGACGCGCAGGAAAAATCCCGTCCTTCAAATGACCAGGCGATTGAAGAAACCAAGAAATACTTGCAGTCTGTGGCGAAAGAAATGGGCATCGATGATTTGTCGATCAGCCACACTGTAAAAGGTAAGCAAGCCAGTTTTTATCTGGAAAGCGAAAAAGTGGCGATGCTGATCGGAAAAAGAGGGCATACCTTGAATTCGCTTCAGCAATTGGCGCAATTAGTGGCCAATAAACACGCCAAAGGGTTTATAATGGTCGAGTTGGACGCAGAAAACTACCGGGAACGCCGCCAGGAAACACTGGAACAGCTGGCAGACCGGATGGCTGACAAAGCGATCCGCACCGGAAGCCGCGTGCAGTTCGAACCGATGCCGTCCTACGAACGCAAAGTGATTCACCAGGCTTTGTCGAGACGGCTTGATATCGATACCTATTCAGAAGGAAAAGATCCGAACCGTTATCTGGTTATTGAACCGTTGCGTTAAATAAAAGCAGTCCACTTTCATGAGTGGGCTGCTTTTTTATTGCCAAAATTTCAGGATGTTCTAGGAGAAAAAAGAGGGAGAAGAGGACCGGAAGTGTGCCAATTCGATTGAATGAGTAAAAATACATTTGAATGCATAGCGAAATAATCGAAATAACAAGGGAAATAATTCGGGTAAACCAAGTTCTCTGTCTTTCGGTTCAAGGGAATTTATGCTATTGTAATATGTTAGAAAGTCATGTACTTTTCCGGGTTGTCCACATGTGGACAACTTTTTTAAAGAGCAAACAATAATTTTTATAGATGAAAAGATAAAGTGGCGGGTGTGGATAATTTTTCTGGCCCGGCATTTGATTTTTCTGCACATAGAGGAGGATACATCATGGAGTTCGATACGATTGCTGCGATATCGACACCCAGCGGCGAAGGGGCCATCGCCATTGTCCGTTTGAGCGGACCTGAAGCGATTTCGATTGCCGACCGTCTGTTCCGCGCACCAAGCGGCAAAAATTTGGCTGACCAAGCCACGCATACCATCCATTACGGCCATCTCGAAAATCCGTGGACAGAGGAAGTAGTGGAAGAAGTAATGGTGTCTTTCATGAAAGGGCCGAAAACTTTTACACGTGAAGACGTTATTGAAATTAATTGCCACGGCGGAATCGTTTCGGTAAACCGTGTGCTGCAGCTTGTACTGCGCGCAGGGGCACGCCTCGCGGAGCCCGGTGAATTTACGAAACGCGCATTCCTGAATGGACGGATCGATTTGTCACAGGCGGAAGCTGTCATGGATTTGATTCGCGCGAAAACGGATCGGGCCATGGATGTGGCGCTCGGGCAAATGGAAGGGCGGCTGTCGAAACTGATTGGCACGCTGCGCCAGGCGCTTCTTGAGTCGATTGCGCAGATGGAAGTCAATATCGATTATCCGGAGTACGATGATGTCGAAGAAATGACGCGTCCAATGATGCTTGAAAAGGCGAAATGGGTGCAGGCAGAGATCGATAAGCTGCTCCAGACTTCTTCCCAGGGCAAGATTCTGCGGGAGGGGCTTTCCACGGTAATTGTGGGGCGGCCGAATGTCGGGAAATCTTCGCTGCTGAACAGCCTGGTCCAGGAAAATAAAGCCATCGTTACTGAAATTGCGGGGACGACCCGTGATATAATAGAGGAATATGTGAATGTGCGCGGTGTACCGCTTCGTTTGGTCGATACGGCAGGAATCCGGGAAACCGAGGATATTGTCGAACGCATCGGTGTGGAACGTTCACGCAAAGTGCTGAAGGAAGCGGATCTGATCCTTTATGTGCTGAATTATGCTGAAGAATTGACCGAAGAAGATGCTTTATTGTTTGAAGCGGTCAAAGGAATGAATTACATTGTCGTCGTCAATAAAACCGATTTGCCCCGTAAAATCGATATGGAGCAATTGCAGAGACTTGCGGGCGATAAATTGATGGTGACGACCTCTTTAATAGAAGAAGAAGGAATCGACCAGCTTGAACAGGCGATTGCTGACCTGTTTTTCGAAGGGGAAATCGAAGCAGGGGATATGACATACGTTTCGAACGCACGCCATATTTCATTGCTGCACCAGGCGCACCAAACAATCTCGGACGCTATAGCAGCCGCGGAAATGGACGTGCCGGTCGATATGATCCAAATAGATGTTACACGCACTTGGGAAATACTAGGGGAAATCATCGGCGATACAGCGGATGACGGCCTACTTAACCAATTATTCTCGCAGTTTTGCCTAGGGAAATAAAATTTGAAGGGAATGAACGGACATGCCACAATTTGAAGCAGGCACGTTCGATGTAATCGTTGTAGGAGCGGGACACGCAGGTGCTGAAGCAGCACTCGCATCTGCCCGCATGGGAGCGAAAACGCTAGCCTTGACGATGAATTTGGATATGATCGCGTTTATGCCATGTAACCCGTCCATCGGTGGACCGGCGAAAGGGATAGTTGTACGCGAAATTGACGCACTTGGCGGAGCCATGGGACGCGTTATCGACAAAACACACATTCAGATGAGAATGTTGAATACGGCAAAAGGACCAGCTGTGCGTGCGTTACGCGCCCAAGCTGATAAAGTGCTTTACCAGCAGGAAATGAAACGCCTGATGGAAGACGAAGAAAATCTTGCCCTTCACCAGGGAGTGGTTGAAAAGCTGATTGTTGAAGACGGCACAGTCAAAGGGTTGATTACGCAGGCTGGCGGCATTTACCGCGCCAATTCAGTGGTCATCACGACTGGGACCTTCCTGCGCGGTGAAATCATCATCGGCGATCTTCGCTATTCAAGCGGGCCGAACAACCAGCAGCCATCAATCAAACTGGCTGAACATTTGGAGGAGCTTGGCTTTGAAACTGTGCGTTTCAAAACCGGTACACCTCCGCGCGTCAACAGCAAAAGCATTGATTACTCGAAAACGGAAATCCAGCCCGGCGATGACGAGCCGCGCGCTTTCAGTTTCGAAACAAAAGAATTTATTCTTGATCAATTGCCTTGCTGGCTGACGTATACGACTGCCGAAACACACCAGATCATCGATGATAATCTTCACTTGTCACCGATGTATTCGGGTATGGCAAAAGGTACAGGGCCGCGTTATTGCCCATCCATCGAAGACAAAATCGTCCGTTTCGCCGACAAGCCGAGACACCAGATTTTCCTTGAGCCGGAAGGCCGCAATACAAGTGAAGTCTATGTACAGGGGCTGTCTACAAGCCTTCCTGAACACGTTCAGCGCAAGCTTCTGGAATCAATTCCAGGGCTTGAAAAAGCTGATATGATGCGTGCCGGCTATGCCATCGAATACGATGCAATCGTACCGACACAATTGTGGCCGACACTCGAATCAAAACAAATTGTAAATCTCTATACAGCTGGCCAGATCAATGGAACTTCCGGCTACGAGGAAGCGGCAGGACAAGGATTGATGGCCGGCATCAACGCAGCAGCGAAAGTGCTCGGCAAAGAAGAAGTGATTCTCAGCCGTTCCGATGCCTATATCGGTGTCCTCATCGATGACCTTGTAACAAAAGGGACGAGCGAACCTTACCGTCTTTTAACATCGCGCGCTGAATACCGTCTATTGCTCCGCCATGACAATGCAGACATGCGTTTGACTGAACTGGGCCATAAAATCGGTATGATCGACGATGCACGCTATGAGCGCTTTACCCTGAAAAAACAGCTGATTGAAGATGAAATCGCACGTTTGCGTAAAGTCATGATCAAACCGAATGAAGAAACTCAGGCAGCCATTCGTGATGCTGGAGGCAGCGAGCTGAAAGACGGAATCCGCGGTGCAGATCTATTGAAACGCCCGGAAATGACATACGATATGATTTCTAAACTCACAGAGTCTGACATTGAACTCAGCGATGAAATCAAAGAGCAAGTTGAAATCCAAGTGAAGTATGAAGGCTATATTGAAAAATCCTTGCAGCAAGTGGATAAACTCAAAAAAATGGAAAACAAAAAGATTCCGGAAGACATCGATTACCATGCGATTTCTGGAATTGCGACAGAAGCCAGAGGTAAACTTTCAGAAGTCAGACCTCTTTCCATCGCACAGGCTTCCCGAATTTCAGGCGTAAATCCTGCTGACATTTCGATTCTTTTGGTGTATATTGAACAAGGAAGAATTGCTAAAGTTTCGGTGTAATCTATTTAGAGAAAATAATAGCTTTTGGACCTTTAACTAATAATTAAACAAAAGCCGATTAAAAGGGCTGGGATATACCAGCCCTTTTTACATATTGAGACAAGTACGTGAAATTTGAACAAAAAGAGGGAGGAAGAAGCGAATTGAATGAACAGCAATTTAAAGACGCCCTCAGTGAAAAAGGAATTGAACTGAACGACCGGCAGCTTCAACAGTTCAGCACCTACTATCAAGAATTGGTTGAATGGAACGAAAAGATGAATTTGACTGCCATTACTGATCAGCCATCTGTTTATTTAAAGCATTTTTACGACTCCATAACAGCCGCTTTTTACTTGGATTTCACTAAGCCGCTGAAAGTTTGTGACGTGGGAGCGGGAGCCGGATTTCCAAGCATTCCGTTGAAGATCTGTTTTCCTCATATCGAGGTGACGATAGTGGATTCATTGAATAAACGCATAAATTTCCTTAATCATTTAAGCGAGAAATTGGAATTGGATAATGTCGAATTTGTCCATGCCCGTGCTGAAGATTTTGGCCAATCCCTGCACCGCGCAAAATATGACCTTGTGACTGCCAGAGCTGTTGCAAGATTGTCCGTATTAGCGGAGTTATGTGTGCCGCTTGTGAAAAATGGCGGTATATTTGCAGCAATGAAAGCAGCTTCTGCACCTGATGAGTTAAAAGACGCTAAACCGGCGCTTGATAAACTTGGAGTTAAACAGGAAAACGTATATGCTTTCACCTTGCCGATAGAAGAAAGCGAGCGTTATCTGCAGGTATTCCGTAAGTTTAAGGAAACACCGAAAAAGTACCCGAGAAAACCGGGCGTACCAAATAAATCGCCTATTTCCTGAAAAGGCGAAAATCAATGTTTCACGTGAAACATTGGCAAAAGCAGGTATTGGATCAGAAACAGCGAATTGTGTACAAGTGAGCTTTAAAAAGGTGGTGCTTGAGGATGAAAAGTCCTTTTTCACGTTTCTTCGGGGGCGGAGATAAAGAAGAGACAGAAGTTGTTGATAAACCGGTGAGTGAAGCTTCTGAAGAAGTTGTCAAACTGCCGATTGATAAAGTAATTGCGAATAAGTTCCAGCCGAGAACAATCTTTGATGAAGAAAAGATCGAAGAACTGGCACGGACCATTCATATGCACGGGGTCATCCAACCGATTGTCGTCCGTGTGGATGAAGATGATAATTATGAAATCATTGCAGGGGAACGGCGTTATCGGGCAATGAAATCTTTGGGCTGGGAAGAAGTGCCGGCTATCGTCCGTCAATTGAACGACAAAGAAACAGCGTCCATTGCTTTAATAGAGAACCTGCAACGCGAAGAGCTGACATCTATTGAGGAAGCCAATGCGTATCAAAATCTCCTGGAAATCCATGATATTACGCAGGAAGCTTTAGCTCAGCGTTTGGGCAAAGGGCAGTCTACTGTGTCCAATAAACTGCGGTTGCTGAAATTGCCTGAAGAACTCCAGCAGGCTTTATTGGACCGGGTAATAACGGAACGCCATGCGAGAGTGCTGCTGCAATTGAAAGATCCTGCTGTACAGCTGAAGTTCTTTAATGAAACTGTTGAGCAGAATCTGAATGTTAAGCAACTTGAGTTAAAAGTAAAAAACCATCTGTCGATTGAACCGAAAAAAGCGAAACCGAAACGCAAAGCGTTCAGCCGTGATGTGAGGATTGCGATGAATACGATCAAGCAGTCACTGACGATGGTGACCAAAAGCGGTATTGATGTTTCTTCGGAAGAAGAAGAGCATGATGATTATTACCAAATAACAGTAAAAATACCGAAGAAAAAATCATAAAAGCTCTTTCCTGCGAGGGAAAGGCTTTTTTTAATAGCTTTGTAATCCTACTGTAGAATTATTTTGATACAATAGGGTGACGGGGAGGAAACAAAAGCGCGAGCTCTGTTTCCCGTTAAAAATGAGAAGAGAATAAAGAAAGTTGGTGCAGGTGTGGGTAGAACAATTGCGATCGCCAATCAGAAAGGCGGCGTAGGAAAAACAACATCTTCAGTGAACTTGAGTGCCTGCCTTGCATATTTAGGCAAAAAAGTTCTTTTAATAGATATAGATCCGCAAGGGAACGCAACCAGCGGAGTAGGCGTCAATAAAGGAGACGTCGACCAATGCATTTATGAAGTTATGATCGATGACGTCGACATAAAAGATACAATCATGGAAACAAAAGTTGAAAATCTTCATGTTGTACCGGCTACCATATCTCTGGCGGGTGCAGAAATAGAATTGGTGTCCACGATGTCGCGGGAAGTACGTTTAAAAAATGCGCTTGAAGAGGTCAAAGAGATGTACGATTACATAATCATTGACTGCCCGCCTTCACTCGGCTTGCTGACGATCAACTCCCTTACTGCTTCAGACGCGATTATTATTCCAGTGCAATGTGAATACTATGCGCTTGAGGGGCTTAGCCAGTTATTGAGCACTATTCGACTGGTCCAAAAGCATTTGAACCACGACTTACAAATTGATGGTGTGTTATTGACCATGCTCGATGCACGCACAAATCTGGGTATCCAGGTTATCGAAGAAGTGAAAAAATATTTCCAGGATAAAGTTTATCGGACCATCATTCCCCGGAATGTGCGCCTAAGCGAAGCACCGAGCCATGGCGAACCGATTATCATCTATGATGCAAAATCAAAAGGCGCGGAAATGTATTTAGAATTGGCGAGGGAAGTGATCCGTAATGGCTAAAGGATTAGGCAAAGGCATCAACGCGTTGTTTCCAGGTGAAAATTTAACGAAAAATGAAACGGTTAGTCAAATCAGCATTTCTGATATAAAAGCGAATCCATACCAACCGCGTAAAATTTTTGACGATGCCGCATTAAACGAACTGGCGGAATCGATTAAAGAACACGGCATCCTGCAGCCGGTTGTAGTAAGAAAAGCAGGAAAACATTTCGAATTGGTGGTTGGTGAGCGTCGTTTCCGGGCTGCCAAACTATCAAAATTGGATGAAATTCCAGCAATTGTTAAAGAGCTGACAGACCAGCAAATGATGGAACTTGCTATATTAGAAAATCTTCAACGGGAAGACTTAACACCGATTGAAGAGGCCGAAGCTTACCAGAAGTTAATGGAAGCGTTAAATCTGACCCAGGAACAACTCGCGTTTCGTTTAGGGAAAAGTCGTCCTCATATTGCGAACCATGTCCGTTTATTGGCCTTGCCAAAAGATGTCCGCCAACTGATCTCAGATAAGAAATTGTCGATGGGGCATGGACGGACGCTGCTCGGGCTTCGTTCCAAGAAGAGTATTCCAGAAATAGCGGAAAAAGTTGTCAAAGACAATTTGAATGTCCGCCAGCTTGAGAATCTGGTACAGCGCATGAATGAAGATGTTCCACGTGAAACAATTGAGAAAAAGAAAGATATCTTTATAGAAGAAAAACAATCTGAGCTTCGCGATCGTTTCGGTACGAATGTGCAAATCAAGAAAAACAAGAACAAAGGGAAAATTGAAATCGAATTTTTCTCAGAAGAAGATCTGGAACGTATTTTGGAACTTTTGAATTAACGAGACGTGCCTATTCTCCATCTGTGGGGAATAGGTTCTGTTTATGTGCTGAGGCGATACAGCGTGAAATTAAATGCTGTGTTTATAGAGTGGGGGAAGGAGCTGGATAAATGGTTCTCTTGGGAACTTTGATAAATGCGGCATTAATAATTGCGGGAACCCTTATCGGCAGAGCTCTCCGGAATATCCCTGAAAAGATGAAAGAGACAGTAATGTATGCCATTGGGCTTGCGGTAGTTGTGCTGGGCTTGCAAATGGGATTCGGAAGCCAGAATTTTGTGATTGTCATTATCAGCCTCGTACTGGGAACAGTTCTCGGGGAATGGGCAGATCTTGATCAGAAACTGAATCGATTCGGCCACTGGATTGAAGTGAAGCTTGGCGCGAAAGAAAGTAAAGGGAGTATCGCTCAAGGATTTGTTACCGCTACTTTGATATTTGTCATTGGGGCGATGGGCGTCATTGGAGCGTTGGAAAGTGGTCTGAGCAATGAGCACGGAGTTCTGATTTCCAAGGGGATCATTGATGGATTTACGTCGATTATTTTAGCATCGACGCTTGGCATAGGCGTAATGTTGTCCGCTGCACCAGTTTTTGTATACCAGGGTTTGATTGCGCTTTTTGCGACGCAAATCAGTTTGATCATTCCGGAAGCGGCACTGGATCTGTTTATCGCTGAAATGTCAGCTACCGGTGGAGTGATGATTGTTGCAATCGGTTTGAACTTGATGGGCATTACGAAAATTAGAGTGGCGAATTTATTGCCAGGTATTTTAGTTGTTGCATTGGCAGTCACGGTGATTTATCAATTCAATTTAATGCCTTAAGGAAGTGAAACAAGAATGGGTCTAGAGAATGGAGCAGAATTATCTTTGGAGAGTCTTTATCAAGCGGCTATCGAAATGCTGACTGACGAGAAAATGTGGCTGGGTCTTGGTGTTATTTTTCTAAAAGTGATTTTCATTGTACTTGCAGCTTATATCATAGTTGTGGTAACTAGATTAATCATACGGAAAACATTTTCCGTTAGAATTCGTGGTCCGTTGAAGTATAATGAGCGGCGTCAGCAAACTTTATCGAAGTTACTTGAAAATGTGGTAGCGTATGTTGTCTATTTCGTTGCCATAATCGCAGTGTTGTCCGCATTTACAATAGACATCACCGGATTGATCGCCGGTGCCGGTGTATTGGGTCTGGCAATCGGTTTCGGTGCACAGAACTTAGTGCGGGATATCATAACCGGATTCTTCATCATTTTCGAAGACCAGTTTTCGGTAGGAGATTATGTGCGTATCGGCCAAGCCGAGGGAACCGTTGAAGAAATAGGTTTGCGGACTACAAAAGTGAAGGCGTGGACAGGGGAGTTATTTATCTTCCCAAATGGCAATGTCACAGATGTCGTCAACTTTTCCATTCATAATTCGATTGCTGTAGTGGACGTCAATATTTCCTACGAATCGGATATTGCAAAAGTGGAAAATCTCATCGTAGAGTTTCTTGAAACTTTGCAGGACCGCTACGAACAGATCATCAAACCGGCTGAGCTGCTGGGTGTACAGAATTTGACGACAACTGAAGTGGTTATGCGCATTACTGCGGAAACGCTGCCGATGCAGCATTTTGCAATCGCCAGAAGCATGCGCCGCGATTTGAAGGAATTCCTTGATAAACGCGGAGTTGAAATTCCTTATCCTCGTATGGTGATGATGCAGCGTTCACCCGAAGCTTCGAATTCAGCGGCAATTGCCAAGAAGTGAAGATTGAAGAAATCGAATTTTTAGTGTCGGTTGATATGGAAGGAGAATGGGCGATGGAAATGAAGGAATTCGGTTTGAATGATGTCGTCGAAATGAAGAAAGGGCACCCTTGCGGCGCAAACGCCTGGAAGATAATCCGGATGGGCGCCGATATCCGCATAAAATGTGAAGGATGCCAGCACAGTGTCATGATTCCGCGAGTTGAATTCAATAAAAAAATGAAAAAGGTCCTTGTGAAGGCAGAAACAGAAGCGGAATGATTAATGGACATTTTAGTGTTCTGTTCCTATAATAGAATGGCTGTATAAAAATAAATCGTTTTTCAAAGAAGAAAGGTCGTGAATCCTTTGGCATTAACTGCAGGGATTGTAGGATTACCAAACGTTGGGAAATCCACATTATTTAACGCCATAACAAAAGCAGGCGCGGAAGCAGCAAACTACCCGTTCTGTACAATAGATCCAAACGTCGGGATTGTAGAAGTGCCGGATGAGCGCTTGGACAAACTGACTGAATTAGTCGTACCAAAGAAAACCATACCGACCGCTTTTGAATTTACCGATATTGCCGGCATCGTAAAAGGAGCCAGCAAAGGGGAAGGTCTTGGAAATAAATTCCTTTCTCACATCCGTGAAGTGGATGCCATCTGCCAGGTTGTACGCTGTTTTGCAGATGACAACATTACGCACGTGTCAGGAAATGTAGATCCGGTTTCTGATATCGAAGTTATCAACCTTGAATTGATCTTGGCTGATATGGAAAGCATCGAAAAGAGAATTGCACGCGCAGCGAAACTTGTGAAACAAAAAGACAAGGAAGCTGTTGCTGAAGAGCCGGTTCTTTTCAAATTGCGTGAAGCATTTGAAGACGGAAAGCTTGCGCGGTCCATTGATTTCACAGAAGATGAAATGCGCATTGCAAAAAGCTTGAATTTATTGACGTTAAAGCCTATGCTTTATGTTGCCAATGTGTCTGAAGATGAAATTGCAGAAGCTGACAGTAATCCGTATGTACAGAAAGTACGTGAATATGCAGCTGAAGATAATTCGGATGTCATTGTTGTCTGTGCGAAAATCGAGGAAGAAATGGCCGAACTTGAAGATGAGGAAAAAGAAATGTTCCTTGAAGAACTTGGCATTGAAGAATCGGGCTTGGATCAATTGGTCAAAGCATCGTACAGTTTGCTTGGCCTGGCTACATACTTTACTGCCGGCGTGCAGGAAGTCCGTGCCTGGACATTCAAAAAAGGAATGAAAGCACCGCAATGTGCCGGTATCATCCACTCCGATTTCGAACGCGGTTTTATTCGTGCAGAAACAGTGGCGTATGAAGATTTAGTGGAAGCCGGTTCAATGGCTGCCGCAAAAGAAGCAGGGAAAGTTCGCCAGGAAGGCAAGGAATACCTTGTCAAAGACGGCGACGTTATGTTGTTTAGATTTAATGTGTAAGACGCTGGATGTTGCCATGGATACAATTCAAAATAACTAGGGCGACATACCGAGTCAGGAATAATAAACCAAACCGGATGCCTATTTGCATCCGGTTTTATTTTAGGAGGGAAAAAACATGTTGTTATTTGTATACGGAACTTTAAAGACAGGTGGAAAATACCATTTCTATTTGGAAGAAGCATCTTTGAAAGCTGAGCAGGCGGTTGCTGCAGGTTCACTTTATGATACAGGTTTTGGCTATCCGGCGATGAGCCTGGAAGGAACAGATCAAATCCACGGCGAAGTTTATGAAATTCCGGAAGTGCTGTGGCCGGCACTTGATTTTCTGGAGGATTGCACAGGGGATGAAGTAACCGATCTTTACGAAAAATCGGTAATTCCTGTTGAAGTCAACGGCGAAGTTCTGGAAGCTACAGTTTACCTGGCAAAAGACAAAAGCCTTTTGAAAACGAAGATTTCGAGTGGTATCTGGGAAATTGCCTACGTGTAAGAAAAGCGGAAACGGCCGTTCAGCTAAGAGTTGGACGAATGTAGTTCGGCCGACTCTTTGCGACGAAGCAGCGCAGCGATGCAGGAGCAGGGGTCACAAAAAGTTGACCCTAATGGTATTTTTTGCCACGGCAGCTGGGTTGACTTACGACTCGAGGAGTTGGCCGTTGGAGTCTGGACACTAGAAAAGCGGAAACGGCCGTTCAGCTCCGACAAGCGTAAGGCAGACCAGCAGAGTGGCGTTCTTTGCCACGGCAGCTGGGTTGACTTACGACTCGAGGAGTTGGCCGTTGGAGTCTGGACACTAGAAAAGCGACGGCACCCGCTTAGCTCTGAAAGGCATAAGACGGAGTAGCGAAGTGGCGTTCCGCCGCGCAGCTGGGCTGGCTTATGACCCGAGGAGCTGGGTCGCCGGAGTCTGGACACTAGAAAAGCGACACTAAAAATCAAAAATCCCAAAGAACCAGCACGTCTAAGACGCAGCTATTCTTCGGGATTTGGATACTCATCATATACATGAAGACGGGGCTCGGACGGATCATCAAGGATCCAGGCTTCGTCTTTTTCTTTGCGCAATTCCCGGTACATGAAAAAATCTCCAGCAGCACCGGCTGCGAGCATCGCACCGAGCAGCACAAGAACCTGATCCTGTATCCAGAAGCCGATGACGGTCGGGATTACTGCGGTCGTCCAGAAGGGTAGCAGCAGCACTTGGCGCATTTTTTTGTTTTGAAGCGGCGAACTGGTCGTGGCGTATGCATAGCCTTTCGAAAGTTCCAAGCCATAGGTTAGGGATGAGAGCGGAACTCTCCCGAAGATGATGAATCCAATCAAGTGGAATAATTCATGCAAAATAATCAGTACAATATAGCCAATTATGAAATAAGCGATGCCTCGGAGAGAAAATCCGAATGCTAAAGATTCGACTAAAAAATGATAGGCGGCTGCAAAAGCAATCACCAGCAGGACATTGATCCAAAGCATTTTTGGAGCGATTTCTTCGAGTTTCAAGTCGATTACGGAGGATGGTTTCATCAATTCACTTCCTTATGATGTGAAAGTCGGCTGCAAGGATTTTAATTCGCGTGGAAATTGGTCTTCTTTGAAGACAGACATTCAATGCATATAAAACACAGCTTCTAAGGAAAGTATAGCCGATTTCAAAGTGGAAATGACAGTTGCAGCTGTCATCGAATTATGATACAATACAGTGATGTGAGTAATATTTTTAATTGCTTGCTCCTTGCCCGCTGGAATCAGTAGGGCCCAAGTCCATAAGGAGGTGACAATACGATGAGAGAGTATGAACTAATGTACATTATTCAGCCTTCAATTGAAGAGGAAGCGAAAAAAGCGCTAGTTGAGCGTTTTAACGAAGTCCTTACTTCTAACGGTGCTGAAATCATCGAGTCGAAAGAGTGGGGTAAACGTCGTTTAGCTTACGAGATCAACGATTTGCGTGAAGGTTTCTACCAGATCGTAAAAGCTAACGCTGGATCTGAAGCTATCAACGAATTTACACGTCTTGCGAACATTAACGAAGACATTATTCGCCATATCGCTGTACGCAAAGACGCGTAAGCAGCATATGGAACTGTAAATATCTTTGACTTAAAGGAGGTTGAATTCTGATGATTAACCGAGTTGTTTTAGTCGGAAGGCTTACAAAAGATCCAGATCTTCGCTACACACCAAGCGGTGCGGCGGTTGCACGTTTTACACTTGCTGTAAATCGTACATTCTCCAATGCGCAAGGTGAAAAGGAAGCGGATTTTATCAACTGTACTGTTTGGCGCAAACAAGCTGAAAACACAGCGAATTTCCTTAAAAAAGGAAGTTTGGCAGGTGTTGAAGGACGCATCCAGACAGGCAGCTACGAGGGACAGGATGGAAAACGTGTATATACGACTGAAGTGGTGGCAGACAGCGTTCAATTCCTTGAACCGCGGAACGCCGGAGCCGGTTCAGACCGTTCACAAGGGCAACAGCCATCATCCTATCAGCAGAACCAACCGACAAGTCAGCAAAACAATCATACCCGTGTAGACCAGGATCCATTCTCAAGCGGCAGCGGCCCGATCGAAGTATCGGATGACGATTTGCCGTTCTAAGAACGACTGGCCAGAGGGCTTAAAATCTTAACAAAAAGGAGGTAATTCGATATGGCACCACGTCGCGGAGGCAAAAAGCGTAAAAAGGTTTGTTATTTTACGTCAAACAACATCACGCACATCGACTATAAAGATACTGACCTATTGAAGAAATTCATTTCTGAAAGAGGAAAAATCTTGCCACGTCGTGTTACAGGCACAAGCGCTAAATGGCAACGTAAGTTGACAATCGCTATCAAACGCGCTCGTATCATGGCACTTATTCCGTTTGTTGCGGAAGAAAGATAATTACTGTAGAAAAGACCGGGAAACCGGTCTTTTTTTATTTTGCCTGGAGGGTGAAAAGGGCTGGCGCGGATAAATGACGTTTTGGCGCGGATAAATCATCTTTTGCCGCGGATAAACAGCCGGCTGCCGCGGATAAAAAGAGCTTAGCCGCGGATAAAGTGGAAATCGCGGTCGGCAAAGCGGAATGTGGACAGCAAGCAAGCCGCTGAAGAGGAAAAAGATGCGATTTTCAAGGCGAAAACGTTCTTTGAGCCGCCATATCCGTTTTTTGTTCCCGACTTTCAATCGTGTTACAATTATAAGGATGAAATAAACCCGAAAGAAGGGGAAATACAGCTTCATGCAAAATCAACGAACAAGGCAAATTACGAACGGGGCATTGATGGCGGCAGTGTTTACAGTACTGATGGCTATCACTGTATACGTTCCTATTATTAGTTTGGCAACATTGTTTTTCCTGGCATTGCCGATAGCCTGGTACAGCGCAAAATATCCATGGAAACCGTCATTGCTGTTTTCACTGGCAACGTTGTTGCTGAGCCTGATCATCGGTGGAATTTTCGCAGTGCCGGTGGCGCTTCTGTACATTCCATTCGGCTTGATGATCGGCTTGTCGATCTATTACGGGAAAAGCAAATTGTATATGTTTATAGGCTCTTCCATTGTCTGGCTTGTATCCATGATGGTGCAATATGTGGCAATGATCTGGCTGTTTGGCATCAATGTCATTGAAGAGTACATCACCGCTTCCAAAGCTACTTTGAAGACAGGAAGCAACTGGATGGAACGGCTGGGCGGCACTGAAGAGCAAATGGAACAATATAATGAGTCTGTCAGCACCATGCTGACAACCTTTGAGACGACATTGCCGGCTCTGATCATTTTATCGGTATTTGTAATTGTCTGGATTCATCTCCTGATCAATTTGCCGATTTTGAAGCGGCTTGGCACAGCGGTTCCGAAATTCCCGCCATTTGCTGATATGAAATTGCCGAAATCTGTATTATGGTATTATTTAATCGTATTACTTATTTCGTTGCTGTCAGATTTTGAACCGGGGACTATTGTCTTTTTGGCGTTCGCTAACGCTATGGTTATTTTACAGATGCTTTTATTCCTGCAAGGGATCGCTTTCTACCATTTCTATATCCAGCAGGAAGGCTGGCCGACTTGGGTTAAAGCAATCGTTACTGTTTTCGCGTTCCCGCTGCAGGCATTTACAATAATCGTTGGAATCGTGGACCTCGGATTCGATATCCGGGGCTGGGTCAAAAAGGCACATGATTTTAAAGGAAAATAAGGAGCTGAAATGAATGTCGGCTTTTTTTAGGAAAAGGAAGTTGAGGTACCCGTTATTGGCATTGCTGATACTGGGGCTGGTCGCTTCAATTCTGATTGCGTTTGTATCGGAATTGATTGCGGGTATATTCTTTTTTCTTTTCGCTGCCGCTTTTGCATTTACGTGGCTGATTGAAAAAAGGACATATGAAGCAACCGAAAAACATATAGAGACCCTTTCTTACCGGATGAAAAAAGTCGGGGAAGAGGCTTTGCTCGAAATGCCAATCGGTATTTTATTGGCAGATGAAGAATTTAAGATTGAATGGGCGAATCCCTATATCAGCTCAGTACTTGAATACGATACATTGATCGGCGAGTCGATCTATAGCCTGTCGGATGATTTCCATACCTTGGTGAAGTCGGAAGAAATCAGGGATTTGACGGTTACGCTCGGCGATCGTAAATACCGTGTCTACTATAAATCGGATGACCGCTTGTTCTATTTGTTCGATATAACGGAGCAAGTGGAAATCGAATCGCTGTATTATGCGGACCGGACAGTTATCGGAATCCTGTTTATCGATAATTACGATGAATTGGCGCAGGGAATGGATGACCAGACACGCAGTAACCTGAACAGCCTGGTCACTTCACTGGTCAATGATTGGGGAGCGACTCATGGCATATTCGTCAAACGGGTTTCGTCAGACCGTTTCATGGCAGTATTCAATGAATCAATCCTGAAGCAGCTGGAAACTTCTAAGTTTGCCATTCTGGACGATATACGGGAAGTGACGGCGAAAGATAATCTGGCTCTTACCTTGAGTATCGGGGTGGGCGCCGGTTCTGCATCGCTCGTTGAACTTGGCAGCATGGCGCAATCGGGGCTCGATCTTGTCCTCGGCCGCGGCGGCGACCAAGTGGCAATCAAGCATCCAAGTGGAAAAGTGAAATTTTACGGCGGGAAAACCAATCCGGTCGAAAAACGTACGCGGGTACGCGCACGGGTCATCTCTCACGCTTTGCGTGATTTGATCCAGGACAGCGACCAGGTCTTTATCATGGGCCATAAGATGCCGGATATGGATTCCATCGGCGCGGCTGTCGGTGTCGCCAAAATGGCGGCGATGAATAAAGTCAAAGCAAGCATCGTGCTCGATTTTGATGAATACGACCGCAGTGTCAGCCGGCTGATGGAGGAAATTGAAAGTGACGCCGATCTTTTCGAGCAGTTTATCACGCCGGAAGAGGCGCTTGCTGATATGACGGATAATTCCCTGCTCGTTGTAGTGGATACCCATAAACCGTCAATGGTGATAGAAGAACGGCTGCTTCAGCGGATGGAACGGGTCGTCTTGATCGACCACCACCGCCGAGGCGAAGAATTCATCACCAATACAATGCTTGTTTATATGGAACCATATGCATCTTCCACAGCCGAATTGGTGACGGAACTGATTGAATATCAACCGAAGCATGAAAAGCTGTCGATGCTTGAAGCGACAGCGATGCTAGCCGGAATTATTGTAGATACAAAAAGCTTCACGCTGCGCACAGGCGCCCGGACATTTGAGGCGGCATCCTATCTTCGTGCCAATGGCGCAGATACGGTGCTTGTACAGCGTTTATTGAAAGAAGACATGGATACGTATCTTGAGCGCGCCAGAATCGTGGAAACCGTGGAATTTGTGGGCAATGGCATCGCGATTGCCCATGGCCAGCCGGACCGGATCTACAGCCCGGTTTTGATAGCGCAGACTGCTGACATTCTGCTGACGATGAAAGACGTCAACGCATCGTTTGTCATAGCGGAACGGAGTGAAGGCGGTGTCGGCATTTCGGCCCGATCGCTTGGAGAAGTGAATGTCCAGGTGATCATGGAAAATCTCGGAGGCGGCGGCCACTTAACGAATGCGGCGACACAAATGCCGGATGCGACAATTGATGAAGCAATTGAAAAATTAAAAGAAACCATATCAGAAATTTACGAGGGGGAGCAAATCGAATGAAAGTTATATTCTTGAAAGACGTAAAAGGAAAAGGCAAAAAAGGCGATATCAAAAACGTGGCGGATGGCTACGCACATAACTTCCTGTTGAAAAACAACCTGGCAAAAGAAGCCGATCAGGCAGCAATCAGCCAATTGGCCGGCCAAAAGAAGAAAGAAGAAAAAGAATCTGCCCAGGAACTGGCAGAAGCACAGAAATTGAAAGAAGAATTGGAAAACCTAACAATCGAGCTGAAAGCAAAATCGGGTGAAGGCGGCCGTCTATTCGGTTCGATTACAACCAAACAGATTGCCAAGGAGCTTGAAAAAGCCCATGGTGTCAAACTGGATAAGCGCAAAATGGAATTGGATGACGCTATCCGTGCACTTGGCTATACGAATGTTCCGGTAAAATTGCATCAGGATGTAACAGCAACGCTCAAAGTCCATGTAACAGAAGAAGCGTAAGGGGATGGACCGATGAACGAAATAATGGATCGAGTCCCTCCGCATAACCAGGAAGCCGAGCAATCGGTTCTTGGTGCCATCTTCTTAGAACCCCAGTCCCTGATTTCGGTTGCGGAAATAGTCATGCCGGAAGATTTCTATCGCATTGCGCACCAGAAAATTTTCCAGACGATGATCAATTTGTCGGACCGCGGGAAAGCGATCGACGTGGTGACTGTCACTGAAGAACTTTCCGCTAAAAAGGAATTGGAAGATGTCGGTGGGCTGTCGTATCTGACGGAAATCGCCAATGCGGTTCCGACTGCGGCGAACGTCGGCCATTACGCCCATATCGTGGAAGAAAAAGCATTGCTGCGCCGCCTGATCCGTGTGGCCACTTCCATTGTGGAAGACGGCTTTACACGCGAGGACGAAGTGGAAGCATTGCTTGCTGAAGCAGAAAAGAAAATGATGGAAGTATCCAGCCGTAAGAACGCTGGGGATTTCATCCACATCAAAGACGTACTTGTGAAAACGTATGACAATATTGAATTGCTGCATACACGCAAAGGAGACGTCACAGGGATTCCTACAGGCTTCCGCGACCTCGATAAGGTAACGGCAGGGTTTCAACGAAACGACTTGATTATCGTAGCTGCACGGCCTTCTGTCGGTAAAACGGCTTTTGCATTGAACGTGGCACAGAACGTCGCAACCAAAACAGACGAGAACGTAGCCATCTTCAGTCTGGAGATGGGGGCGGAACAGCTCGTCATGCGTATGCTTTGTGCGGAAGGCAATATCGATGCGCAGGTGCTGCGTACCGGTGCTTTGCAGAATGAAGACTGGCGCAAGCTGACGATGGCGATGGGCAGTTTATCGAATGCTGGAATTTTCATCGATGATACGCCGGGCATCCGGGTAAATGATATCCGTGCGAAATGCCGCCGCCTGAAACAGGAATACGGCCTCGGCATGATCATGATCGATTATCTTCAGTTGATCCAGGGACCGGGTAAATCCGGTGAAAACCGCCAGCAGGAAGTATCGGATATTTCCCGGTCTTTGAAAGGCCTTGCCCGTGAACTTGAAGTTCCGGTAATCGCATTGTCGCAGCTGTCCCGTGGAGTAGAGCAACGACAGGACAAGCGCCCGATGATGTCGGATCTTCGTGAATCGGGAAGTATTGAGCAGGATGCCGATATTGTATCGTTCCTGTACCGCGAAGATTATTACGATAAAGAAACAGAAGATCAGAACATGATCGAGATTATTATTGCCAAACAGCGTAACGGTCCGACCGGTACGGTGAAGCTGGCATTTGTGAAGGAATACAATAAATTCGTCACCATCGACTGGAGTCAGCACGAATCCGGCGGAGACTTCTAAACACGAACGTTTAAATGTGGAAACACATTTACGTTCGTGTTTTCTTTGATTTTTGATTGACTAAAGCCCTTTTCATTGATACAATTAACCCTGTTTGAAACAAGGGCGCAAGCCTGACGGAGGTGCGGACAATGACATCAGTCGTAGTAGTAGGAACGCAATGGGGAGACGAAGGAAAAGGGAAAATCACGGATTTTCTATCCGAGCACGCAGAAGTGATTGCACGCTATCAGGGCGGAAATAACGCTGGGCACACAATTATTTTTGGCGGAGAAACGTATAAATTGCATTTGATTCCATCAGGGATCTTCTATAAAGATAAAATTTCAGTAATCGGCAACGGCATGGTTGTGGATCCAAAAGCATTGGTAAAAGAATTGAAGGGTCTTCACGATCGTGGAGTGACTACCGAAAATCTGCGCATTTCCAACCGTGCGCACGTTCTTCTGCCTTATCATATCAAGCAGGACGAAGTGGAAGAAGCGCGCCGAGGCGCCAATAAAATCGGCACAACAGGAAAAGGCATCGGGCCTGCGTATATGGACAAAGCAGCACGTGTCGGAATCCGTATGGCCGACCTGTTGGATCATGTCGTATTCGAAGAAAAACTTCGCATGAACTTGAAAGAGAAAAACCGCCTGTTCGAGAAATTCTATGAAACAGAAGGATTTACTGTTGAGGAAATCATGGAAGAATATTATCAATACGGCCAGGAAATCGCCAAATACGTAACGGATACTTCTAAAGTATTGAATGATGCGTTTGACGAAGGACGCCGTGTCTTATTTGAAGGTGCCCAGGGAGTCATGCTCGATATTGACCAGGGGACTTACCCATTCGTTACGTCATCCAACCCGGTTGCCGGTGGTGTGACCATCGGAGCGGGCGTTGGACCAACTACGATTTCCCATGTCATCGGTGTCTGCAAAGCCTATACTTCAAGAGTGGGCGACGGACCTTTCCCGACGGAATTATTCGATGAAGTGGGCCAACAGATCCGCGAAGTCGGCAAGGAATACGGCACAACGACAGGCCGGCCGCGCCGCATCGGCTGGTTCGACAGCGTTGTCGTGCGTCATGCAAGACGTGTCAGCGGATTGACAGACTTAACGGTCAACTCAATTGACGTTTTAACAGGGCTTGAAACAGTGAAGATCTGTACAGCATACCGCTACAAAGGCGAATTGATCACGGAATATCCAGCGAACCTTCGCATGCTGGCTGATTGTGAGCCGGTTTATGAGGAACTTCCAGGTTGGACGGAAGATGTAACGAACTGCAAATCGCTTGGCGAATTGCCGGAAAACGCGCGCCATTACCTGGAGCGCATCGCGCAATTGACAGGCGTCCAAATTTCCATCTTCTCTGTGGGACCTGACCGCAACCAGACGAATATTGTGACTAGTGTTTGGAGATAATATAGAAAAGCGACCGCGCCCGTTAAGGCCCGACAAGCGCTGGAGGTCTTGGAAGTAATGGCGTTCTTTGCCATTGCGGCCAAGACCGAAGCGACTCGAGGGACTGGGCCGCGGGAGTCTGGACACACCGAAAAGCGACGGCACCCGTTTAGCTCTGACAGGCATAAGACGATTTGGCGAAGCGGCGTCTTTTCAGCCGCACAGCCAAAGTGGCTTATGACCCGAAGAGCTGGGTCGCCGGAGTCTGGACACCGAAAAGCGACGGCACCCGTTTAGCTCTGACCGGCTTATGACCCGAAGAGCTGGGTGACACCGAGACAAAAGAATAGCAAGAAGCCGGACACTTGTGTCCGGCTCTTTTTTTGTTATGTCAATAAAAAGTTAATATTTCTACATCTAGAATGCTGCAGAAACATGACAAAAAAGCCTATTAAAGTCCTTTTATATCCACTTAGGGAAAAATAAAAATAGAAATAAACCCAAATTTAAAAATCAGAAAATAAAAATTCTCCATTAAAGTAATAAACCGGAAGGATTAATGCAATTTTATTAACCAAAGCATATTCCTGTTATTTTAATATAGAATTGTGATAAAGTGATTGAGGTTTGATTTTAATTGGAAATTTAATGAACAAGCAGAAGAAGGGATTGTGAGTGCAGAATGAGAGACTTTTCTATAAAGGGCTTAAATATCAGCGGCTCGAATCTTATTAAAATAGTAGCATCCGTATGTTTGGTGGCAGGTTTGAATACGAATCCTGCATCGGCAGCGACAATGAGCAAAAGCAACTCTGAAACAGTCGAGAAAGAAGATAAAATACTTTTTACCGGAAAATCGCTTAAACAAAATGAATTGGTCTTGAAAGTCGCTAAGGCATTACCGTCAGTCGGAACCGGCAAATTTGTGTGGCCGGCTCAGGGCGGCTATATCTCAAGCAAAAAAGGACCGCGTTGGGGCAGAGAGCATAAAGGCATCGATATTGCCCAGCCTGAAGGCTTTGATATTCTGGCCGCGGATCACGGTGTCGTAAAAGCGGCAGGTGCAGACGGCACATTCGGCAATCGCGTCATCATCGACCACGGGAACGGCTATGAAACGATTTATGCGCATCTTAAAACAATCGACGTCCAAGTCGGCGATAAAGTGCCGCAGGGAACCAAAATCGGTGTAATGGGAACTACTGGCCGTTCCACTGGAATCCATCTGCATTTTGAGATTTCCAAGAACGGAACAACCAAGGATCCTTTGAGTTATGTAAAACAATAAATATATGGAGAGACTATCGAGATTTCCCATGCGAATTTTGATGCCCAATCTGGATGCCAGTGAAAAGGAAATGCTATTTCTGCTTCGCTGGCATTATATTTGCTTTTAAACGACCAGCAGTTTCGGTAAATTAACAGGCTATTCCGCCAAAAAACAATCAATTATTTCCCGGGAAATATCGTGTAATGAATGAGAGATGCTAAACCGCCTGAACAGTGATAAAGTTAAGGTAGAAAAGTTTACGATCAGGATGGGAATTTCTATTCAAAAAAGGGGAGATCATTGATGAATAAGACGATTTTGGTAGTGGACGATGAAAAGCCGATTGCAGATATTCTGCAATTTAATCTGAAAAAAGAAGGGTTCAATGTCGTCTGTGCCTATGACGGAGATGAAGCGATCAAATTAGCGGAGGAAGTAAAACCAGATTTGATGCTTCTGGATATCATGCTGCCGAACCGCGATGGCATGGAAGTATGCCGCGAAGTACGCAAGAAGTATGATTTTCCGATTATCATGCTGACAGCGAAAGACTCGGAAATCGACAAAGTGCTCGGCTTGGAATTGGGCGCGGATGATTACGTGACAAAACCGTTTTCAACGCGGGAATTGGTGGCACGCGTGAAAGCCAACCTTCGCCGCCAGAATATCGTTCCTTCTGAAGAGGCCGGACCGAATTCAAACGATATCCAAGTGGGTGCCCTGACAATCCAGCCGGATGCCTACCTGGTTCTTAAACGCGACGAAACGATTGAATTGACGCACCGCGAATTCGAATTGCTGCATTACCTCGGTAAGCATATCGGCCAGGTCATGACGCGTGAGCATTTGCTCCAGACAGTATGGGGCTATGATTATTTTGGAGATGTACGCACAGTGGATGTAACCATTCGCCGCCTGCGTGAAAAAATTGAAGATAACCCGAGCCATCCGGCATGGATTGTTACACGCCGCGGAGTAGGGTATTATTTGCGAAATCCTGAACAGGAGTAGACTGAATGCAGAAAGTGACTTTTTTTAAATCAATTCATGTGAAGATCGTGCTGATTTATATTCTGCTGATCCTATTGGCAATGCAGATTATCGGCCTTTATTTTGTACAGCAATTGGAACAATCGTTGATTACCAGCTTTGAAGAATCTCTTAACGACCGGATTGAAATCATTGAGTTCAGTGTGCGGGAAGAGATGATCAGGAACCGGACAGATGACGATTTGACAGTGGAACAAAGCCTCCGTTCAGTATTGAACGGCTTTAAATCCGATGATATTTCTGAAATTCGCGTCGTGAATTCACAGTACCGCATCATCGGCTCTTCAGCCATCGAAAAGCAGCCATTGATCGGACAGCGATCTGCGGATGAACTGGTAAGGGAAACAATCCTGAGCGGTGAACCTAAACAGCAGATAAAAATAAACAGAGACACTGAACGCCGGGTGTGGGTCGCTACTCAGCCGATTATGACGGTTGGGGGCGAACTGCTCGGAACGCTGTATATAGAGGCAAAAGTGGAAAATGTCTATGATCAAATGGACGAAATCAACTCGATTTTAGCCGGAGGGACGGCTTTGTCCCTGCTAATTACAGCGGTTCTTGGAATTCTGGTGGCACAAACTATTTCCAAACCGATTTCGGATATGCGGAAACACGCCCAAGCCATGGCAAAAGGCAATTTCTCACGTAAAGTCCGGGTTTACGGCGACGATGAAATCGGGCAATTGGCAAAGGCATTCAACCATTTGACGAACAGATTGCAGGAATCCCAGCAATCGACAGAAAGTGAACGCCGAAAACTGGCTTCCATTCTGGCGAATATGACGGATGGGGTATTATCGACGGACCGCAGGGGAAGAATCATCCTGATTAACGATCCGGCATTGCGCCTGTTGAATGTTTCACGTGAAACGGTGATGAACCGTCCAATTACTACAGTTCTTGGACTCGAAAGTGAATATACATTCGAAGATTTGATCCATATGAAAGATGCAATCACTCTCGATTTTGGTAATTATGAACAGAGTGCTTTGCTGCGGACAAATTTCTCGGTAATCCAAAAAGAGACCGGATTTGTGAACGGCTTGATCGCTGTATTGCATGATAATACAGAGCAGGAAAAAATCGATATGGAACGGCGTGAATTCGTGGCGAACGTATCACATGAACTGCGTACGCCGCTTACAACGATGCGCAGTTATCTTGAGGCGCTTGCTGAAGGCGCATGGCAGGACAATGATTTGGCTCCGCGTTTCCTTAATGTGACACAGACAGAAACAGAGCGCATGATCCGTTTGGTAAATGACTTGCTGAAGCTGTCGAAAATGGATTCGGGCGAAACCGAACTCATTAAGGAAATGGTTGATTTCAAAGTGTTCTTTAACCGCATCATTGACCGGTTTGAGATGTCGAAATCACAGAATGTGATATTTGAACGCGATATGCCTAAAACTCCTTATTTTGTGGAAATCGATACGGACAAGATGACGCAAGTCTTCGATAATATCATTTCCAATGCACTGAAATATTCACCTGACGGTGGCAAGGTTTCATTCCAGGTAAAAGAAGTGGATGGCCTGCTGCAAACGAAAATCAGCGACCAGGGCATGGGAATTCCGAAAGAAAATCTCGATAAGATATTCGATCGTTTCTACCGTGTCGACCGGGCGCGTTCAAGGGAAATGGGCGGTACCGGACTGGGACTGGCGATTTCCAAGGAAGTTATCAATGTCCACGGCGGCACCATTTGGGCGGAAAGCGATTATGGCAAAGGGACAACGATTTTCTTCACGCTTCCATTTGAAACAGATGACGGAGGTGAGTGGGAATGAAATATATCGAACAAATAAAGTCGATCGTCTTGTTCTTGCTTGTATTTCTCAGTCTTGGCTTGACGTTTACAATCTGGAATTTTACGCCGAAGACTTTGGATGCGATTGATGATCCGGCACCTTCACTCGAATCGGCGATTGTCGAAACGAAAAAAATCGAGCAGGTAGTCAGACCGTTGAAAATTCTTATCCATGGCGAAGAAAGTGTTAATGGGACAGTCAATAAAGACCAAATCGACTCATTTTTAAAGTCGATGAACCAATGGGATATAAGTGATTTGACCTTACTGTCTGACGAAGCGACAGTCAACGAGATGAAAGACATTATGCATGATCCGGCACGCGCGGTTATATACTATCCGGGTGCTGTGCCATTTCCGGTATTCGATGCGATGATGAATGTTTCCGACACCAATGTGCCGGAAGCAACTTTTAACCGGGTGGTTGTGAACTGGGAAAGTTCTTCGAACGGAGCTCTTGCCGTTTATTTCGTTAATTCGGACTCTGGACGCATCTACGAAGGCACTGTTCAGCTAAGTGATTTTGGAAACTTTGAAGAAAGTTTTATTGTGCCTGCTGAAGAATATCCGCTTTATATAACCGATGAATCGATTGGCACTTTGCCGATCTATGTACCGGAGGAACCGGTTGATACCTCGAGTTATGTCTATTTATATGAAGAAACGCCAATGGAAGTATATGCGGACAGGCTCTTTGACGGAACGGTGGACAGTCTTCCCGATGGCGGCTATACGGATAAGGCCGGTGCCTTTCTGGAAAGGTCAGAAGCCGTTAAAGGGTTTGAATTTGTTCAGTCCAAAGCGGAAACCACCGATCCTGCGATTCCATCGGAGCTTGTTTTCAATACTACAAAATATATCAACGACCATGGTGGTTGGACAAACGATTATTATTATTTTGGCATGGAGCCGATCAACCAGGAAATTGACTACCGGTTATTCATAAATAATCTTCCGGTATTCGGTTCTACTGTATCGACTGCTATAGAAATGCAGTGGGGAACGGCTGAAGGGGAAGAGGATGTCTTCCGCTACGACCGGCCGATATATATATTGGAACCCACAGGCAGGACAGTGACGAAGGATCAGGCATCGGGTTCAGCGGTTCTTGCTGCCTTGTCGCGTTTGAGTGAAGAAGAAAGAGCACAGGTAAAAGAAATTATGCCAGGCTATGAACTGACCCGAAACTCGAACGAACCGGACCGGCTGATGATTGTCGAGCCGAATTGGTACTTCAAATTAAACAACACATGGCTGAAGTTAACGACTGAAGTGTTAGGGGGAGGACCATTTGGATTGGAGTAGAACAAAGTCGATTTTCATCATCGTCTTTTCCATTTTAAATATCTTTTTGTACACCCTGTATTTGGAAAGTTACACAGAAGCCGAAAATTTTTCCGTTCTCACAGAATCAGCGGTGGACGACCGGCTGGCCGGCGATAAAATCACTTATCCGGATGATTTAGAAACAGAACCGGGTGAGGAGTCATATATCAGCGGTACCCGGAAAGTGTTCACCAAAGATGATGTGCTGGTTAAAGACACCCGGGTTGCAGTAGAAGATAGATACCTGCTGAATGTGGCATTCAATGAACCTATCCGCATTGGAGACGAAAAAAACAAGGAAAGCCTTGAAGCTTTTCTAGCTGCGAATGTCTATAAAGGTGGAGACTATGTGTTATGGGATGTTATTGAAGAAGAAAACAAGGCAATCTTCTATCAGGTAATCAATGGGAAAACGTTGTATCATAGTGATAGCGGAAAAGTGACGCTCCTCTGGAATGATGAAGGGGAAGCAGTTCGCTACGAACAGACCATCTTTACGGACCTTGTGAAAAATGCCCAAAACAAAGATCTTATCCCACCTAAAAGAGCAATCGAAACTCTTTATGGAAAAGGGACATTGCAGCAGAATTCCGAAATCACTTCAGTGACGCTTGGCTACTCTGTATACGTTGCCGTTTCTGATGATACACGGATGTTCCTGCCAACGTGGCGAGTTAGCGTGGAACTTGAAGACGGGACGACAGCGGATTATTTTGTAAATGCCATCAAGGATGGGGTCATTGAATTTAACAAGCCGGAAGAAGAAGGTTCTCAATAAGGAGTTTTTACTATGCGTTTTAGTGTATTGGCAAGCGGCTCGAGCGGCAATGCCATCTATATAGAAAATGACCAGCATTCATTTCTGGTGGATGCGGGTCTGAGTGGCCGAAAAATGGAAGAATTATTCGCTTCCATCGGCAAAAAAATGAGTGACTTGGACGGCATTCTTGTCACTCATGAACATAGCGACCATATTAAAGGGCTCGGAATAGTGGCCCGCAAACATAAAGTACCGATTTACGCCAATGCCAAAACGTGGCTGGCGATGGAAAATCTGGTCGGTGCCATTCCGGTTGAACAGCGTTTCCATTTTGATATGGATAGTGTGAAAACTTTCGGTTCATTGGACATCCAGTCATTTGCGGTATCCCATGACGCCGCCGACCCTATGTTTTATGTGTTCCATGAAAATGGACGCAAGCTGACGCTGATCACGGACACCGGCTATGTCAGCGACAAGATGAAAGGCATCATCCAGGCATCCGACGCTTATGTGTTTGAAAGCAACCATGACGTCGGCATGCTGCAGATGGGCCGTTATCCATGGTCGGTCAAACGCCGTATATTGAGTGACGTCGGCCACGTTTCCAATGAAGATGCGGCAGTTGCAATGAGCGAAGTGATGGCTGAAAAGCCGACTAAAATTTATCTGTCGCATTTGAGCAAAGATAATAATATGAAGGATTTGGCGCGCATGAGCGTAGAGCAGACACTGCAGACCAAAGGCATCATCGTTGGCGAGTATGTTGACCTGCTGGATACGGACGCGAATGTGCCGACGAAATTGGTGAATGTGTAAGAGTAGTGGACCGGAAGCTGATGAGCTTCCGGTTTTTTTGTTGAGTAAAGAATGCTTGTGAAGAAATAAAAAATGAAAACCGATATTCCGCAAAACAGCTCCGCTTTCCTGGGGGCTCGCACTGAGCTAACTCGGATTCGTTGCACTTCATCCGAGTGGATCTCATCACTTCGCTCGAACCGGAGTTGGAAACCAACTCCGGTTCTACTCCCTTGGGAGTCTTCGCTGTTTTGCTCCATATCTCAGAAGACTTTCTTTAAAAATAGCTCTTAGTAAGGAAGTAAAACCTAAGATTTAAACAAAACTAGAATGAAGCACAGAACGCTGCAACTTTTTTTCATATCCTCTTTTAAAGAGTGCTCAAGCTTGCATTGTCAGAATTCTATTCATAAAATTAGGGAAAGAAGTTTTCTGAGAGGATGGAGCAGATGGGGTATTACGATCAGACACCTAATGGAAGACGGCGTTCGAACCGGGGACGCACATTTTTGGCGGGATTGGGCGGTGTGCTGGTTGGCGCTTTGCTGATCTGGCTGCTGTTTTATTCGCGTCCGGATTTAATGCCGGGCAACAGCGCACAGACAACGTCACAAAACCAAACTGAAACTGTTGAAACCAGCGAAGAAGGACAGACGGAGCAGCGTTCAGTCGAAGTAACGAATGACATCACAGATGCTGTGGAAATTGCTACTGATACTGTTGTCGGCATTACGAATCTGCAGGCAGGATCGGATTTCTTTTCCGAATCTCCAAGCCAGGAAGTGGGCACAGGCTCAGGCGTTATTTATAAAAATGAAGACGGCACCGCGTTCGTCGTGACCAATCATCACGTTGTAACTGGAGCCACGGATATTGAAGTAACGATGCCGGACGGTGCTAAAAAAGCGGCGACCCTTGTCGGCAGCGATGTCTGGACAGATTTGGCTGTCCTCAGCATGGACGGTGAAGGAATAGAAGAAACCGTGGAATTCGGTGATTCGGATGTTCTGAAACAAGGAGAAACGGTTATTGCCATCGGTAATCCGCTTGGTCTTGATTTTTATGGCTCGGTAACGACCGGCGTTGTGTCCGGTAAGGACCGGGCAGTCCCTGTCGACATCGATGGAGATAACGTAATCGACTGGCAGGTTGATGTGCTCCAAACAGATGCGGCCATCAATCCTGGAAACAGCGGTGGTGCACTGATCAATATCAGTGGCCAGCTGATCGGCATCAATTCGATGAAGATCAATGCGGCAACTGCAGAAGGCATCGGCTTTGCCATTCCGATCAATACAGCCATCCCAATTATCGAAACATTGGAATCGGAAGGGCAGATGGTCCGTCCGGCCATGGGCATCACTTTGATGGATCTGAACGAAGTGCCGCAGATGTACCGTGAAGACACACTGAACTTGCCTGCTGACGTTACGGCCGGTGTCGTGGTCAATTCGGTGATTCCGGATTCCGGAGCTGCTGAAGCCGGTCTGCAGGAGTTTGACGTCATCGTCGAAATGGACGGCGAACCGATTGACGGCAGTATTGCACTGCGTAAACATCTTTACGAAGAAAAGGAAATCGGCGAAACGCTGCAGGTGAAAGCATATCGTGACGGTGAACTATTGGAGTTTGAATTTGAGCTCGTGGACAATTCTTCATTGCAATAATAAAGAAAAGCGTAAGCGACCGTGTAGATTCGACGGGCATAAGACGGTCTGGCGAAGCGGCGTGTTTTTGCCACATAGCCAGAGTGGCTTATGACATTAGAATCTGGGCGCTGGAGTCTGGACAAGGTATATCGCTCTTTAAAGTATTATCAAGTTATAGAAGTGAATACTTTCTTTTCTTAAAAGAATGAGCCGGAGAGAAATCTCCGGCTTTTTGTATGCAGGAAAAATGGAGTTTCAGGCGAAATTAATAGAGAGCAGAAATAGAAGAACGGAGGATGGAAATGTTCAGATCGATGGATGATTTTTATGAAGTCTGGAGAGATGAAGCCAAAGGGACACAGCAGGTACTCGAGTCATTGACGGATGAATCGCTGCATCAGGAGTTTACAGAAGGCTACCGCAGTCTCGGACGTCTGGGCTGGCATCTGGCAACAACTCTGGAGGAAATGGTTTCGCTTACGGGTCTTCAATTTTCAGGAGCGGATTTCAGCAAGCCGGTACCCGATACGGCAGAAGAAATTGCGGAAGCCTATAGATTCACCAACCAATCGATGATTACGGCAATGAAAGAAAACTGGACAGACGAAACACTGGATGAAGAACACGATCTGTACGGTGAAACATGGACGGTGGCCACTCTTTTGAAAGTGCTGCTGCTGCATCAAGTGCATCACCGGGCACAGATGACCGTATTGATGCGCCAGGCTGGATTGAAAGTGCCGGGGCTCTATGGACCGGCTAAAGAAGAATGGGCTGCGATGGGTGCAGAACCTCCAATAGTATAAGATTAACCGTAGAGCTGATGAGCTCTGCGGTTTTTTATTGAAATTGTTTCTTTCTCTTCTTTTGCTTTGTAACATTATTGTAAAATTTGTTAAGTAAAATCATAGAATACAGTTGTATCGTTCGGAAAAGCATAAAAATGATATGTGGATAACTTTCATGCGAAATGAGAAACAGCAACTATCCACAGAAGGAAGAAAACATGATTATACGTAAACGCTTTCTTCTGTTACAATGACTTGTGGATAAAAGTGAATGAATTGTGCATAACTGTGTGGAATATTCGGAAATCGAAAGGAATGAAAATTATGGAGATTAAATGCTGCAAAACCCACGTGGAACATGGCTTGGATGTGTTTGTCGCAAAGACAGAAAGTTATCCTATCCTAACAGAATTATCAGAAGATGAAAAGTTATCCACAAAATGCGAGTACTGTGAAGAGTCCGCTTTGTATCTTGTGGCCAGTTCTTAATTTGCCACAACATGTAGAAAAGCCTGTGGATATGTGTATAACATTGGTGGATAACTTGTTTGTAAATTTACTGTAAAGGGGGATATCTTGTGAATATCTCAATTATCACTGTAGGAAAACTGAAAGAGAAATACTTGAAATCAGGCATTGAAGAATATACGAAGCGGCTGGGTAGCTACAGCAAAATAAGCGAAATCGAAGTAGCGGACGAAAAAGCGCCGGAGCAATTGAGCGACGCGGACATGGAAATCGTCAAAAAGAAGGAAGGCGACCGGATCCTCGCAAAAATCCCGGCCGACGCCTATGTCATCGCATTGGCAATCGACGGCAAGATGAAAACGTCGGAAGGGCTGGCGAAAGACCTGGAATCCCTGATGACTTATGGACGCAGCAAAATCGTCTTCGTCATCGGCGGATCGCTCGGTCTGCATGACGAGGTATTGAAGCGGGCGGATGAGAAGCTGTCGTTCTCCAAGATGACGTTCCCGCATCAATTGATGAAGTTGATATTGGTGGAGCAGGTGTACCGGGCGTTTAGGATTATGAAGGGTGAACCGTACCATAAGTAAATGAGGTTTATACTATTAAATAACCTCTAACTTATGCTGTTTTGTCCAAATGCTAAAGAAAATACAGTTATTAAACCAAATTCTAATGTTTTCTTTACACCGATAGATCAAATTAATTCAGCTATTGAAACCCATCCAAAGGAAGCAGGTTTTTTGTCGTTTGGATTTGCTAAACATTGGTCTTAATTCCGTTATTTTAGTCGAGTACATCCATGGCAAGACCACTGCGCTTATTAAGTTAACCCAATCAATGAAGCAATTGGACCGATTTACTTTTTTTTTCAAAAATTTATAATGATAAAGGATAGATTTTTATTTGGGATTTTCTCTTAAGGCGTTTTTATATACTGGGTTAAGAGAAAGCTTGAAGCATAGAAGGCGGGACTGAAATTAATGAAAAAAATTGGATTTGATTCGGAGAAATATTTGCAGGAACAATCAGCCTACATCCTGGAACGGGTGCAGCAGTACGATAAACTTTACTTGGAATTTGGCGGAAAATTGATAGGCGACAAACATGCCAAGCGTGTTTTGCCTGGATTTGATGAAGATGCCAAAATCAAACTATTGCACACGCTAAAAGAAAATGCGGAAATCATCATTTGTGTGTACGCTGGAGACATCGAACGAAACAAAGTCCGTGAAGATTACGGCATCACTTATGATCAAGATGTCTTGCGCTTAATCGATGAATATCGGGCATATGGCATTTCTGTCAACAGTGTGTTGATCACGCGTTATCGAGGGCAACCAACAGTCAAAGTATTTATGACAAAGCTTGAGAGAAGCGGAATTAGCGTCTGTATTCATCGCGAAATCGAAGGTTATCCGACAAACGTGGACGCGGTCCTTGGGGAAGAAGGATTTGCGACGAATCCTTATATTAAAACGACAAAGCCAATCGTGGTAGTAACGGCTCCTGGCCCGGGCAGCGGAAAGCTTGCCACCTGCCTTAACCAAATGTACCATGAGAATAAACTGGGAAATGAAGTCGGCTATGCCAAGTTTGAGACTTTTCCAGTTTGGAACTTACCGTTAAAGCACCCGGTAAACATCGCTTATGAAGCGGCTACCGTCGATTTAAAAGATGTAAATATGATTGATAATTATCACTATGAAGCATATGAAAAAGTAGCGGTCAATTACAATCGTGATATTGAGACGTTTCCTGTCATCAAACGGATCATCGAAAGGATTACCGGCAAAGCGTCTGTTTACAACTCACCGACTGATATGGGGGTTAATCGTCTGAAATCGGGCATCACGGATGATAGCGTTGTCCAGGAAGCTGCCAAGCAGGAAATCATTCGGCGCAGTTTCGTCGTAGAGAACGATTTTAAAAAAGGGCTTGCCGATGAAGACAGTGTACGCCACATGCAAGTGATTCTCGAAGAGACCGGTTTAAAAAAAGAGGACCGGGCACCTGTATTGCCGGCCCGTAATTATGCGAAAGCAATCCAAGCGCAACTTGACAGTACGAATTTACAAGCCGTAATTGCGATGGAGCTGCCGAATGGAGAGATGATCACCGGTCGAACGACAACGTTGATGGATGCTTCGGCAGCCGCGATTCTGAATGGGTTGAAGAAATTGACCAATATTTCCGATGAAATCGATTTGTTGTCGCCGATGATTTTACAAACGATTCAACGTTTGAAAACCGATGACTTGAATAGCCGCGTCCCGACATTAAGCGCCAATGAAGTGCTGATTGCACTGGCAATCAGTGCGGTCACCAATCCTACTTCTGAATTGGCTTATAAGCAATTGCCAAATTTAAGAGACACCCAAGCGCATTCTACGGTTATATTGAATAGAGAAAACGAACAAACCTTTAAGAAGCTTGGAATCGACATCACCAATGATCCGGTATATCCAACTGAGAACCTGTATTACAATTAGATTTTTGAAAACACCTGCCTTTTTCTTCTTACATAGAAGTCTGAGGCAGGTGTTTTTCATTTATAGAGTTTACTAGAAAGGTTCATTCTTCTTTTAATGAGAAGACGGCACCTTTTTGCTTAATTGAATTAATCAAGCGCTACTTGCGAAAGACTGTAAAAAATAACTTTAATTCACCAGACAGGAAATAAACCTCTCTATGTTTAATAGATAAAATAATCCTATACTGCTTCGTGAAATCCTTTAAACTTTCAGGATCGCCGGCGTACACTTCATGAATACGATTTAGTCAGCTTTCAATCGTAATCGTCTTATTTAAAACTACGTCATTCATCTCCGAAAACACTTCGCTTATACTCATTACGGAGAAACTTGTCATAAGTAATGAAGAATTTTAAAAATAAGGAAGCAAAAAAGAAGCATTAAAGAAATTTAATGCTTCTTTTTATTGAAGTTTGGTTGCTGAATACAAATAGATATATTCCATCGAAATGTAAATTTTTGTTACAATGAAAGAGAATTAACATTAAAAAGAAACTTTGCAATACCTAGTTAATCCATAAATGAGGAAGGCGTGGTTTAAATGAATCAACTGCTTCAAATGGGAGCAAACACCGCTTTGAATTCTCCAAAAGGTGAGGTTACGGTGAGCTACGAAATTTCAGATGCAATAGATATTTCCCTAACGGCTTTCCTTTTAACTGATCTGGAAAAGGTACAGGGAGACAATGGAATTATCTTTTATAATCAGCCAGAGAGCTCTTCTGGAGCAGCCACTCTTAGACCTTCTGCGAAAGTGGGGAATACAAAAGTACATAAGATTGATTTTGATCTGAGTAAAGTCCCACCAGGTATTACTAAAATAGCTGTTACGCTTACGGAGGATAATAACACGGGTTTTTCAAATGTAAAAAACTTAAAGGCAGAGATACGCAGCGGTGATAGTAGTATCCAGTTAACTCCCGCTAACTTCTCAAAGGAAAATGGAATAGTAGTTTTGGAATTATACTTGAGGAATGGCCAAACAAAGGCCAAATCAATCTGGCGTGGATTTGATTCCGGTCTTGAAGGGCTATGTAAGAATTATGGAGTGGAAGTTGATCCGGTGGAGTCGATAAAGCCTTCAGAGCCAAAAGAGCCTGTGAAACTCTCCACGGAATCTAAAAATAAAAGCAGCCAGAATGCATTTTCATCGATAAATCTTGAAAAAGTAAAAGGCAAGATAAATCTCGATAAAGGTCAAAAGCCGATTATAATTGATAAAACGCCGGAGATTACAGCTACAGTATCCTGGAAGACTGGGACAGACTACGATATATATGCTTTAGTCTACACAAAGAACGGCAAGCAAGTGGATGTTGCTATGTTTGGGGCGACGGGAACCCCACCTCTCAGCCGGTTTGGCAACGGCGCAGTGGAACATATGGGGGATGTTGGGCGAAACAGTGGCTCAATTAAGAAAGAGATAATTAAAATAAGATTGACGAATGATATTCTCGCAGTGGTTCCTGTGGTTTATTCTGCTCAGTCAAATGGAACAGGCTCATTCTACAGATACAAGGTATCCATGAGTATAGATAATCACAACGGGACTTCCGTTACCATCTCCTCCAAAAATGCAAATAATAATGACAGAATTTATACTTGTGTGCCCGGAATTCTTCAAAATACGGAAGACGGTGTGATTATCAGTCCAATAGAGCTGTACAGTAAGCCGAACTCGGAATATAGACCTAAACTTAAGATGGGATCTTCAAATATGGTGGAGGTTATGATGGATCAGGGACCAAAAAATAATTATAAGTAAACACGGATACGATTTTAATGAATTTGCAAATCATGTAATAGAATTGATGAAACGTAGCTAAGGATAGAATCTGCTGTAATTGAGGAAAACATTGTTAAAAGAAGGATATTGATTATCAATATTAATTAAGCTATGATTATTGTGAACTTGCGGTGTCCTTGTTCGGCTTAAAATCGAATTAAGCAAGGACATATTAGTTCTGTGAAGAGCTGGTAGACTTATATAGTAACGCAATCTCGCAAAAGAGCTTAGTCACCTGACTGAGCTCTTTTTGTTTTAGAGCAGAATAAGTTGAATTAAACCTCATTTAGAGCTAATACGCAGATAAATTCAACCTTGATTTATCAGATTGAAGATTTAAAAAATATTACAATAGAAGCCCGTGAAGTTTTTGAGCTATCTTCAAGTGTTTTGGTGACAGTAAATAGCGCAAAATCCTTATATAATTCCATACAGGAAACGGGGAAAAACACACTGGATGCAGTTCAGTTTTGGAAAGACAATAAAGAGATTGCTGAAATTGATACAGATATAAAAAAAGATTTTAAAAAGGACTTAGCAGCTTCTCAAGAGAAGCTTGAAAATTTACCTGATGAATTAGCTTTACAATCCATAGACACTGTTACATCAATAAATAATATTCAAAAGGAGCTGCAAACTATAAAGGTAGCTCAAATGATTATTAGTCAATAAAGATTAAGGTATTAGAATCCTTCTTTTAAACTTTTGAATGCAAATTATAAATGAAGGACCACACCCTAGATAGCAAATAGCAAAAGACGATTCCAAATAAATTCAGGAATCGTCTTTTGCTATTACTCCCGCCTTCTAAAGAGATATGGAGAAACAAAGTAAGCTTCATTCATTGGATAAAATTTTTAAAAGCTATGAGAGGTAAGATTCACCCATATAAATTATTTGAAAATAAAGAAACTTATTCGTATACTTAGTTCGAGGTGTGAACAAAGTGAAGTGAGAAAAAAATTTTATCTGCGCGATTCAAGAAATATAGAATATCTTATGTTATGGATCAGAAAATGGAGGGGTTAGATTGAAAAAGATAGTTGTAACAGGCGGAAGTGGCCTGCTTGGCCGAGAGGTTATAAAAGAATTTTTAGACCATGGTTATGAAGTGGTCAATGCAGACATCAAGCATCCCAAAGAAGTTCTTTGCAGAACAGTCATAACCGATTTAACGAATCTGGGTGAAGTATATGGTGTACTGGCTGGAGCGGATGGAGTTGTCCATCTGGCGGCGATTCCGGTTGCATACTCACATCCAAACGAAGTGACTTTCCAGAATAATGTCATGTCCACTTATAACATTTTAGAAGCTGCAGGGAGTTTAGGAATTAAAAAGGCGGTAATCTCATCAAGTGAGTCGTCATATGGTATTTGCTTTTCCAAGCAGGATCTGCAACCGCAATATGTACCGATAGATGAGGATCATCCGCGACTGCCTGAGGAAAGTTACGGTTTATCCAAGATAGTAAATGAAAACACGGCTGATATGATTCATCGCAGAACGGGTATGCAGGTGGTGTCCTTCAGATTGGGAAATGTCATTGCGCCTGAAATGTATCAGAATTTCCCTGGTTTCATCCATGACCCTGAGCAGCGAAAAACGATTTTATGGAGTTATATTGATACTCGCGATGCGGCGGCGGCTTATCGATTGGCTGTTGAGGCTGATGGACTCGGTTCCGTCGCCCTTAATATCGGAGCTGATGAAACAAGTATGGATATCGAGAGCAAACAATTGATGGAAACTTGCTATCCGGATGTAAAAGACTTCCGAAAAGAACTGACAGGCTTTGAGCCGTTATTAAACAGCGAAAAGGCGAAGAAACTGCTGAATTGGCAACCTGTTCATAAATGGAGAAACTATGTAAGCCTGTAAGGTCATGTATTGAAATTTTATAAAAGGAGTGATCAGTATGTTGAATCATATTCAGAGTACAACCACCTTACATAATGGTGTGAAAATGCCTTGGCTGGGCCTGGGTGTCTTTAAGGTCGAGGACGGGGAAGAAGTGGGGAATTCAGTAAAAGCCGCGCTTGAAGCCGGCTACAGAAGTATTGATACGGCAGCCATCTATGGCAATGAAGAAGGAGTTGGCAAAGCGCTCGCTGAATCCGGTGTACCCCGAGAAGAATTATTCATTACGACAAAAGTTTGGAACGCCGATCATGGCTATGAAGAGACCCTTGCTGCTTTTGATGCAAGTATGAAGAAACTGGGCTTAGACTATCTGGATCTTTATTTAATTCATTGGCCGCTTCCTTCTCAAGGGAAATCGCTGGAAACCTGGAAAGCGCTTGAGAAGCTTTATAAGGACGGACGTGTCCGGGCTATTGGGGTGAGTAACTTTAAGGTTCATCATCTTGAAGAAATTATTGCAGATGCTGAAATAACGCCGATGGTCAATCAAGTGGAATATCATCCCCGGTTTAATCAACAGGAATTGCATGCTTTCTGTAAAGCGCACAAAATTCAGCTCGAAGCGTGGTCTCCATTAATGCAGGGAGGATTGCTTGATGATCCGGTTTTGGCTGAGATCGCGGCGAAGTATAATAAATCCACTGCCCAAATTATTATCCGCTGGGATATGCAAACGGGAGTAGTGACGATTCCAAAGTCAGTAAAACCGCATCGTATTGCTGAAAATGGGGATGTGTTCGATTTTGAGCTTTCCCCGGAAGATATGGACAAAATCAATGCCCTTAATAAGGATCAGCGTATGTTTGCAGATCCGGATGAGTTTGACCGGATATAGGTGCTGTATGAAGACTCGAATCTTCATGGATTTCACAGTCCATTGAAATGAGTTTATAGTGAATGACCTGACTTAACTGGAACCCCTGGGTTGCCATTGCGCACAATCAATCATTGTTATACTGAAGGAGCACCAGAAGCTGCGTAACAGCACTGGCTGCTCTTTTTTTACATATGCTATTCTTTAGTCAGAGAAGGAGTGAGCAACATGGCTTTTAGCGAGACCGTTTATATTGATGCACCAATTGAAACCGTATTTAAAATCACAACGGATTTTGAACAGGCTCCGATGATTATGGAAAATGTAATAAAAGCTGAAAAGCTAACAGAAGGTCCTCTGCAGGTAGGAACCCAAGTTAAGGAAACCAGAAATGTAAGGGCCAATGAAATAATGACCGTCCTTCATGTCATTGAATTTATTCCAAATCAAAAGTATACGGTGAAAAGTGAGAGTGGCGGTATGACAGTGATATATCAGTATCAGTTCCTGGGCAATGAGAATGGAACGACTATTGATTTCACTGGCTCAATAAGATCAAAAGGATTGAAAAATGCTTTTATCAGGCCTTTTTTCGAAAAAATCTTAAAAAAAGAAGATGAGAATCATTTGCTGAGATTGAAGGAGTATATTGAACAGGAAAAGACTGTTTGATTACCTCTAAACGCTGGGTTTGAATTAAAGATAATCAGTCGAACTCGTTCTCAACTATATATGAAATCAAAAGCTGCTTAGAATGGTGATTAACAATCGTTCTAAGTATTTTTGTGCCAAAATTTAAAGGATATACTGCAAGCGAATAGAAATAATTTAATATTGATCTAACGATGGGGGGATTAGTTTTGAGTGCAGCGTTAATCAGAGTTGGTACAGTGTATATTCCGGTACAGAATATTGAGGCTTCCAGCAGTTGGTACATCGGTAATCTGGGTGTACAGATATCTTATAAAGATAAGGAGAAGGCGATGTTAAACTTTGCTGGCACCAGCTTTTTCTTGGTAAAGGCGAAAGAAAACGAGCACAATTATTTTTATGATATTCACCTGAATCAAAGATTTCCGATTACATTTGAAGTAAACGGTGTTGATAGATTAAAAGAGCTGCACGAACGGTTTGAGCGAAAAGGAATAAAAGTTGGCGGCAATGAAGATAGAGGACATACAGGAAGGAATTTTGTTTTTCACGATTTAGATGGAAATATGTTCGATGTATGGAGTGAATTGAGCTCTGCTTACAAAGCTCTGATAGATAGTACAGTGAAATAAATCTATAGTACACAAGGGAGGACCAAAAATGATCACCGAAACCGACTTGAAGCATTTAGAGCGTTGTGTGGAATTGGCGGAAACGGCGTTGGAGAAAGGGGACGAGCCGTTCGGATCCATGCTGGTTTCAGCAGATGGGGAAGTGCTTTTTGAAGACCATAACCATGTGGCGGGAGGCGACCATACGCAGCATCCCGAATTTGCGATTGCCAGGTGGGCGGCCAATAACCTGTCTCCTGAAGAACGAAGCAAGGCGACAGTTTATACGTCTGGCGAACATTGCCCGATGTGTGCGGCGGCTCACGGCTGGGTCGGCTTGGGCAGGATCGTTTACGCAAGTTCATCGGAACAATTGAGCGGCTGGTTGAGCGATTTGGGTGCTGCGCCGTCACCTGTCCGGAATTTGGCCATTGAAGATGTAATAAAAGATCCGGTAATCGATGGCCCGGTCCCTGAATTGGCAGAACAAGTCCGTCTGCTCCATCGCCAGTTACATGCAAGGAGAAGGTAAACAGGTCGCTTTATAAATGTGTACACTGTTTACATACTGTTATTCATGCCAGTTATTTTTATAATAGGAGAGCATTTGAAGCTGAAGAACAGCTTTAGATGCTCTTTTTTTGCAGAGTGGTTTTTTCTTTAGATTTCAATCAATAGGAAGAAGTCTGCCGGAAAATAGCACCGATTTTTCTGCTGTGAAATTCAATTTTCAGGTGCAGAAAATTGCCGATATGAATTTTACAAATTTATGAAAAAATTTTATACATGACTTTGACACAAATAAAATAAAGAAGTAAACTATTCTGAGTGGATTAGTCGGATTAAAGCGTTAAAGTGTGTGCGTTTCGATTAATTACATTACAAGTGAAGGAGAGTGGATACAGGTGGATATTTTGTTTGTTTTATTGAATGTTTTAATTATGCTCGCACTTATCGGTATTTTATTTTACATGCAGAAAAAACATGTTTCTTTCAGTAAACGTGTACTTACCGGGCTAGTTCTTGGTATATTGCTGGGGACATTTTTGCAGATGGCTTATCAGCCGGAATCAGCGGTAGTCAGCACCACGACTGACTGGTTTAATATTGTCGGCAGAGGTTATGTAAGCCTATTGATGATGATTGTAATCCCGCTTATTATGGTGTCGATCATTCAGTCGATTATCAATCTGGATAAGTCTTCTGATTTAGGGAAAATGTCAGCATGGATCATCGGTATCTTGGTGGCAACCGCAATGGCAGCAGCACTTGTCGGTATTGCTGCCGCATCAGTCTTTAACTTGGATGCTGGACAAATCCAGGCCGGACAAGCGGAAAGTGATCGGGGCATCGCTTTGGAAGAAAGATTAGGTACGGTTGAAGATTTGACGATACCGCAGCAAATCTTAAGTTTTATCCCGTCGAATCCATTTTTGGACATGACAGGTGCCCGTGCCACTTCCACAATCGCAATAGTCATTTTTTCAATTATTGTCGGGGTTGCTGTTCTTGGAGTCCGCAGAAAACAAGAAGAGCAGGCACAGGTTTTTATTAATTGGATGAATGCCATTTATGCGATTGTAATGCGGATCGTTACACTGATCCTTCGGTTGACGCCATATGGTATTTTAGCGTTGATGGCAAACACAGTTGCAAGCACGAATGTCGGAGGAATTCTGGAATTAGGTAAATTTGTAGGGGCTTCCTATGTTGCCTTACTAGCGATGTTTATTATACATTTAATCGTAATCGGCTTGTTTGGACTCAATCCTTTAACATTCCTTCGGAAAGTCCTGCCAGTGCTCGGCTTCGCCTTTACGTCACGTTCGAGCGCAGGAACGATTCCGCTTAATATTCAAACGCAGAAAAATAGCCTTGGAGTAGATCAGGGCAGTGCCAATATGTCTGCCTCATTCGGGGCAACCATCGGTCAAAATGGATGTGCGGGAATCTACCCAGCGATGTTGGCTGTTATGATTGCTCCATCGCAGGGAATCGATCCATTCACTCCTATGTTCATCGCTCAATTGGTTCTGATTGTTGGAATAACCTCGTTTGGTATTGCCGGAGTTGGCGGCGGTGCAACTTTTGCAGCGTTGATCGTACTTTCTTCCATGGGTCTGCCTGTAGCTTTAGCGGGTCTGCTTATTTCTGTAGAGCCATTGATTGATATGGGCCGTACAGCATTAAACGTAAATGGAGCAATGTTATCAGGTACATTAACTTCCAAGATCATGAAGAAGCTCAATATAAAAACATTTAATGATACTGGGACGATAGAAAAAGAAGTGACTATTTAAAAGCTGTGCTTTTCCTAGTTCCCTAAATGAATAAAATGAAGTGAAGGACCTCCATCAAATGATGGAGGTCCTTTTAAAATGAATCTTTATCAGCGGTGGCTCCGTTCAGGAAAATGTTCCAGGCATAAATTGGCTTCTCTATTGATATTAGAAAACTGACTTTTAAGAGCGGCCCTTTCTTCGCTCCAAATCTTGTTATAATGTAAGAGCACCAAAAGCTGATTCAGCTTTGGATGCTCTTTTTTTGTACGCAACACGGATTTTACTAGCCAGGGAGTTGGAATTAGAGATGAACAAGAAAGACATAGCCGATATCCGCAAACGGTTTAAGCTGGATACGGATTTACTCAAAATCGCTGAAATTTATAATGTATATATCCAAAAGGAAAGCAGTGAAATTTTTCATGAAGAGAGCCGCTCATTTTCTTTATTGGACCGAGAGCAGCAGGAACTGTTTCTTGCTAACTTCAAAAAGGTATTGGGCGGAAAGCTGGATCAGAAGCTGTTTGAAGTGAAGTTCCAGCCACAGGAAGAGGGACAGACGGACCACACGCAGCATCTTCTCTATGAAGGACTTGAGGCGGATGACAAGGCTGAATGGCTTGAGAATATGCAGCAGCTTGCTTTGAAGATGGTGCAGGACAAACAGTATGAAAAGGACATGGTGGTTACTTTCATTCGCGGGACTTATTTTAAGACGACGAAGCGCGAAGCGGATGAAACGGAAATCGATATGCGCGATGAAGTGTTTACGACGCCGTTCATCCTGTGCAGCATGAACACGACTGAGCTTCCGAAAAGTTCGCTGGTGTTCGATTTCGTTGAGAAGGAATTCAAATCGAATCTGGTGACGGATCCGGTCATCAAATTGACTTCGCCGATCGGCGGATTCCTGTTCCCGAGTTTTACGGACAATGCGGCGGATATCCACCGTGTGCTGTATGCAGCGAGCAAGGCGAATAAACCAGATTTCCAGTTTATCGAAAATGTATTGAACGGAGATGAAATCGTCACGGCTGAGGAAGACAAAGCAGTGTTCGAGGAAATCGTTAAAGCCGTCATTGGCGACGAAGTGAATTCAAAAACGCTGGCTAACGTCTACGACGAAATCAATGCCATGCTGGTGGTCGATGAGGAGTACGACGACGAAGACGAAGAGGCGCCTGTGCTGGATGCGAAAGAAATGGAACGTGTGCTGAAGGCGAGTGGCGTGAAGGATTTGAGTACAGAAAAAGTGGAACGGGCATTCCAGCAGGTCGTAGAAGACCGCAATTACGAGATGAAAGCCAGCCACATTGTGCCAAGCTACGCTTCAAAATCGATTAAAATCAGCACGAAAGTCGCAGACATCAAGATCAGCCCACAAGACTTACGTTACGTCAAAGAAGTCAATTACAACGGCAAGCGGTGTTTGCTGATCGAAGTGGAAGAAGACACAATCATCGAAGGGTTCAAGCTGATTGCGGAAGAGGAATTGGAGTAGGAGAAAGAAGAATCACGAAATAAACCTCATTTAACCTGGCTGCGGAGAACCGCAACAGGTCTAAATGAGGTTTTTCTGTTTCTAGGTATTGGCCGCCTTTACATTTTCCTTTCGGAGCCGCTTTTGTGCCGAAATGCGTTCTTTGGTAATCGGCACATGCTCCAACGCTTTTCCTAATCCGTAAAGAGGCATATTTCCGTAAATCGATTCGTAATTCCCGGCTTTCAATTCATAGGTTTCATGATAAATCCCGACCGCATCATTACTGCCCACTTTTTTGTTGAAGTTTTTCCAGGCTGTCAAATGCTTATCGTTTTTTGCGTAAGCCAGCAAGTCTTCGGTGGAGCGCCAATATTGGATCATGACAGTAGTTCTGAGTCCAAAATAGCTTTCCATGGACAAAAAGCCTAATTCGTCTTTATTTGTGTAGAGCTCCTTAATCATTCCGGGCATAGCGTTGAATACAGGCAGCCATTTGCGAACGGCGAGCCGGTTGTTGATGCGCATGCCGATAAGGAAGACGACGATGTCCTCATTGTTCTCGGTTGTGAAGCGTCCGGGATAAACTTTATTGGCCATTTCTATTCCTCCTCTTTCTCCAACTGTTCAAGAGTGAAAATGCACCAGTCAATTGCAGCTTCTGTTACCCGTTTTCCATAATCCAGCGTAAACAGCCAGTACTTTGTATCTTCCCCCTTTGCCTTGTTACTCGTAATAAAGTGTTCGATGCTTGCATAAGTAGCGTAACGGCTTTCCAACTTCTGTTTATATTCCTCCAGTTGGAATACCGTTTTTTCCTTGGACTGATGGCGTCCAAAAAACAGTTTCAGCAAGATTTCATTTCGCTCAACCGGTACTTGTTCTATCGGTTCTTCCAGCCACTTTTTCAGAACTTCTTTACCTTTTGAAGTCAGGTGATATTCATTTTTGCCCGGCTTCAACTCGGGTGACAGAGTAGTGACGGTTGCCAAGTCCTCTTCGACAAGTAACTTCAGGGTCGGATAAATCTGGCCGTAACTGATTTTCCAAAAATGATTCAGGCTTTGATCAATCAATTGCTTGATTGCATAGCCAGACCTGCATTCAGTCGTCAATATTCCTAATATCGCATATGTTGTATGATTATATTTTTTCAATTGGCTCATCCTATCTAAAAGATACATATCTATTAGATATATAATACGGTGACACTTCCGGTAAGTAAAGTCGGAATGATCGGTATAATTAAAATGGTACGAATGAAAGCTGACTGGCCATAAAAATTAGTGAACAAAGGAAAAAAAGCACCCGATGAGGTGCTTTTCTATTGTCCAGACTCCAGCCGCCCAGCTCCTCGGGTCAAAGGCTGCTCCTGCATCTCTTCGCTGTCGCATTTCTTTATTATTACAGCAAGATTTGGATAGTAAAGAAATGTAGCCGCAGTTACATTGGAGTTAACCTTAGAAAGGAGCGGCGATGTTGCTTAAAGCGAAAATTCAAGTGGCCAGATCAATGGGCAATTTTTTAATAGGGGCGAAAATATGGTAATCCGTTTCAAGGTTGTGCACATCGGCAAAAACCTGGATTAGTTCAATGTCTGTTTCTTCCGTTTCCTGCTTTGAAATCTTTAAGAATCTGGCGTAATCCGTTTTCAGTACATCGCCGATATCCAGCAGATCCCCGGAATACTTGAACCTGGCACAGAAAAGTGGCGGGACATCGACAGTAAAGTAGAAAGGTTCATCAATCTTCAGTTCATGCGGGATGCCGAACAGCACTTTAAAGCGGGTGGAATCCGGTTGGCAATTGGAATAGATGACGTAGCAGGGGCCGTTCACCGTTTCATCAATCCGGTTCAACAGCATTTGAGCATGAGCACGAATCTCGGTTTTGTAAGCTTCGGTTTTCAAATCGACTTCGAAAGCGATGCCACTGAGTCGGATCATTTCGATTTCCGTCAGACTGAAATCTGCGACGACATCTCCATTGATGTTCTTGATGGACCTTCTCACTACCGCGGGCAAAGGTTCAGGGACAATCGAGGCGCCTCCTGTCTTCAACATACTTGGCGCTATGCCATATCGTCGTTTGAAAGCCCGAGTAAACGAAGACTGCGTACCGAAATTCAATTGGTAGGCAATGTCTGTCAGTGAGCCGTCATTGTTTTGGATCAGCGGGAGCGAAGCATTGAGCCTTCTCGCCAGCGTGTAATCATTTAAGGAACAGCCCATCATAGCTGAGAACAAACGGTGAAAATAAAATTTGGACATATTCAAATTTCCCGCTACCGCATCCAATGACAGGGGCTGCTGCAGATTGTCTTCAATATGCAATAAAGCGCGCTCCACGACTTCATGATGATCCACTCAGAATCCACCTCCTTATTTATCTGTATTTTCAGGTAATTATAGCACTTCTGCTGTTCTGAAGGTGAAAGGGATTTTAAATTAATGAATGGAGGAAAGAACATGCAAAATGTATATCAGGCCGAAAAAAGCAAAAAGCGAATAACGCCGGCACTGCTCATTCGTTTCTCAGGATTGTTCGGGGCAATGGCAGGTGTATTGTTCATAGCGATACAAGTAGTCCATCCGCCGGATCAATTGGCTTCAGTCGGTACGGATTCATGGGTGATCGTCGCTGCCCTGACAAGTGTAATGGCGATTTTCAACGTATTAGGTATTACAGGGATTTATGCCGCACAGGTGAAAGAAAGCGGCTGGCCCGGGTTGCTAGGTTATCTCACTTTCAGTCTGTTTTGGTTGGCTACACTTGTGTTCAGTTTTATTGAAGCGCTCGTTCTTCCGGTTTTAACTTCCAGTGCGCCGGAATTCGTTGAAGGGTTCCTTGGGATTTTCGGAGGTTTTGCAAGCAGTGTTGACCTTGGTTACCTGCCGGTGCTGGTGCCGCTGGCAGGCGCCATGTATATTTTGGGCGGGCTTGTGCTTGGCGTGGCGATCTTTCGTGCTCGCGTCCTGCCGCGTTTTTCGGGTGTGCTGCTGGCCATAAGTGCTATTGCGACTCTCACTGCAGCAGTTATTCCGCATCCATTCGACCGGATTCTGGCAGTTCCAATGGGGATTACGCTGATTTGGCTGGGCTATATTCTTTGGTCGGAGCGCAAAGAGAAAAAGAATTAAAGAAGTGGGAATTAAAAAGCCTGCATTGCTGAAATCTCCAGTTGATGAAGGCTTTTTCTGGTTATTGCAATGAAATTCTTGCCAAGCTGTCATTTAAATAGTCGATAGTTCCTTTGATATTGCCAATGCCTTTGATTTCAAGTTGGCTAGCCGATTCGACTGGCGGGTTTTCGATAAAGACTTCCAACAAATTTATTGTCATGAAGTCCGAATCAAAATGAGTGAGCACCGGTTTGCAATGAAAAGGAAAATGCTTTAAATTTAATTGACTTTTCAAACTACAAATTGTAGGATAATGAATAACCAATTGAATAACGACTTTCTTATCAAGAGAGGTGGAGGGATTTGGCCCTTTGAAGCCTCAGCAACAGACTGCAAAGTACTGTGCTAAATCCAATAGCGCTACAGCTTGAAGATGAGAAGAGAAATTTGACTTTATACTGCCAAACCCTCTTCTTTATCCAGGAAGAGGTTTTTTTATTGCCCTCTATCCATGATCCCCAAGGAGGAATTTTACATGACCACCAAAACACTGGAAACCATCGAAGCCATCAAATTGCTGAAAGAAAAGAGCTGGGTTGACCTGACTCATGCATTCGGACCGGAATCGCCGCATTTTTCGGCGTTCGAAGATGCAGAATTCAAGACTTTATTTACACATGATGACGGATTTTTTGCCCAGCGCTTCACTTTTCCCGGGCAATATGGGACCCATCTTGATGCGCCCATCCATTTTGTGCGTGATACCCGCTACCTCCATGAACTGGAGTTGAAGGAATTGGTCTTGCCGCTTGTAGTGATCGATAAATCGACGGAAGCGCAAGAAAACCATGATTTTACGTTAGGAGTTGCGGACATCGAACAATTCGAAGCGGAATACGGAACAATCGAGGAAGGAACATTTGTCGCGCTGCGAACAGACTGGAGCAAGCGCTGGCCGGATAAAAAAGCATTTGATAATAAAGATGAAGAAGGTGTTAGCCATGCACCAGGTTGGTCAGTAGAAGCGCTGAAATTCCTTTTTGAAGAAAGAAAAGTGCAGGCGATCGGACACGAAACCTTCGATACCGATTCCGCCAGCGACTACCGGAAAAATGGAGCATTGCTCGGGGAGTATTACGTGCTCGATCAGGATACTTATCAAGTCGAGCTGCTTGCGAACCTCGACCAGGTGCCGGCTAAAGGAGCGGTCATTTTCAATATCGTCCCGAAAGCCGAAAATGCATCAGGATTTCCCGTGCGATCATTTGCGATATTGCCATAAGGGATAAACTCAAAAGAGCAGACAGCGCAAAAAACGCTGTCTGCTCTTTTGCTTGTTGAGAAAGAAAAATAGGAAACCGATATTCCGCAAAACAGCTCCGCTTGCCTTGGGGCTCGTGCTGAGCTAACTCGTGCTCGTTGCACTTCGCTTGGTCCCTTGGGCGTCTTCGCTGTTTTGTTCCATATCTCCAATCACTTTCAAAATATCAAATATACGTATCAGTTTGTTTATAGTGTAGAAGTTGCTGGTTTCTCGACAGCCTGAAGAGAAACCAGCGTTTCTTGTGATGTCTTCTCTTTTACATGCTTAACTATTTTGTCCTAAACCTTTCAAGAGAAAAGATGGAAATATCAAACTGACTTTGTCCATCCAAAGCCATTTGGCTCAACACTTCGCCCATGACACTTCCGAACTTGAAACCATGTCCAGAAAAACCGCAGGCAAAAATGACGCGGTTATTGTCTGGATGGAAATCTATGATGAAGTCATTGTCGCTTGATATGGTGTATAAACAAGTTTTGCCTTGATTGAGTTTGCCATTTGCGCGGGGCATATAGGCTTCAAGTGCCGACCTTAACTCACCTTCATCCGTTTTGTAATGTCCGAAGTTCTGCGTTTGCATGTTGGGGTCAATGGCGTGTCCACCATCTGATCTTCCGATTTTAAGACCGTCACCGTTCAAGTCAGGAAAACCGTAATACTTTTTGCCATGGTCTTCTACATAAAACGATGGAAAGTGGGCTGCATCATATAGTTCTGCAGGTGATTCAAACCATCCGACAGTTTTCCTGGTGGGCTGTATAGGAAGGTCCAGATCCGGCAGCAGTTTTGCTGCCCATGCACCGGCAGTGACGATTACTTTTTTCGCATAAAATGCCGTATGTTCAGTAATAATCTTTACGCCATGTTCGTCATTGGGATTAATGTGCTGAACAGCAGTATTAGTAACAAGTGTTGCGCCGTTTTTAATAGCTGTTTCTTTATAAGCGCGAATTGCGTTTTCGCTGTATATAATACCTGATTGGGATTCAAAGCACCCGATAAAATTGTCGGGCACAGAAAAACCGGGCCATCTCTCTTTAATGTCAGCGCCATTCAATATCTCCAGCGGCAAATCGTATTTTTGGGCAGAAACCATTGTTTCTGCAAGAAAAGTAGAATCTCCTGGACCAAATCCAAGGATGCCGGTTTTTTCGAATATTTTATAGCCGGTCTGCTTTTCAAGCTCTTCCCATAATTGTTGCGCGCGTTTTACCAACGTAACGTATTGGAGGCCTTCGCCGTATGCATGCCGGATCAGACGGGTATCGCCGTGATGGCTTCCTTTCATATGAGGTGGATCGAAGGCGTCGATCAATAGAGTTTTTGCATCTTGTTGGGCTAAAAATGCCCCGGCGGCCATTCCCATTGTGCCGGCACCAATAATTGCTACATCATAAATAGATTCTGTGGTCATTTGTAATTCGCTCCGCTCTTCTTGTAAATGGGGATTATTTTCAAGCCATTTTACACGTGTAAGTATTTATTTATCATTATTTTGTTCAGGTAATTGTGTCAAAAGTAGAGTGGCTACCGATAAAAGCATTGAAAGTATTATTAGATGGTATTTAAAATTTGTAACCTTGTCAATTTTCAAAAGATATTATAATGCGGAAGAAAAAATGTATTTGACAGAAATAACAATTTAAAATAGTATCTTAACTACGTAAAAAATTAAATAACTTATCAAGAGAGACTGAGGGACAGGCCCTGTGACGTCCAGCAACCATCATTTTTATGAAAGGTGCTAAATCCTGCAGAATGTTTCATTCTGAGAGATAAGAGTTAGATTTAAATCGAGCCTCTTTCTGACTGAAAGGGGCTTTTTTGTGTAGAAAAGGGACATAGTTAAGCAAACTTTTTGGAATTGGAATTACATACTGACTTTATTAAAAAAGGAGTTCATAAAAATGAAAAGAAAAAATTATTTACTTGTATCTTTGTGTTTATCAATTGGAGTGGCTGGTGTGTTAAGTGGGTGTTCGTCGAAGGAAGCAACAAGCGCCACAGAAGCATCTGACGATCAAGTGATTACAGTAGGGACTCAAAACGATTATCCACCTTTTGCCTTTGCAGATGATAACAACGAACTGACAGGATTTGACGTGGAAGTTATAAAAGCGATCGATGAAAAATTGGATGGATATGCATTTGAGGTTGTTGCTTTTCCTTGGGATAGTATGTTTCTTGCACTGGAATCAAATAAAATTCAGGCGATAGCGGATCAAGTAGCAATCACACCTGAACGCCAGGAAAAATACTTATTTACTGAAGAGTCTTATTTTGCAGCCGAAACGGTGATTGCTGTGAAAGCAGGAAGAGCAGACATCCAAACAATAGAAGATTTGGAAGGTAAGAAGGTCGGTGCTTTAGCGGGAGACTCCTATACTTTGTTATTGGAGGAGTATAACGAAACAGCGGAACAGGCGATCGATTTGAAATACAGTGAAAGCGGAAATCCTTTTGAAATCTTACAGGATGTACAAACTGGACGTCTGGATGCCTATGTAAATGATCCGATTATGATGAACACAGTTTTGGAAAAGCATTCTTTGGATGTAGAAATTGTAGGACAAGCCATCGTTCAGGATGACATGGGAATTGTATTGAAAAAAGGAGAGCAGGGCGAAGAATTGCAAGCGTTGATCGACCCTATTTTGAAAGAGCTTAAGGAAGACGGTACTTTAGCTGAATTATCTGAAAAGTGGACTGGCGGAGTATATATACCTGAATAAGTTTGTGGAAGGAAAGTTGAAATGGAAAATTTACTGGATATACAATTTTTAATAGAAAGCTTTCCTGCTATCATTTCAAGGCTTCCCATTACTATAGGGATAGCGGTGGGTTCATTGATTTTGAGTTTGGTTATCGGGGTTATTACAGCATTGATTAAAATCTATAGAGTTCCCGTTCTGAGAGTAATTTCTTCTATCTATGTATCTTTTATCAGAGGAACTCCGTTATTGGTTCAACTCTATCTCGTGTTTTATGGAATCCCTAAAGTTATTTACTTTCTGCAGATTGAATATGGATGGCTTCAATCTGCAGACGTCAACAGTATAGCGCCTGAAGTGTATGCGTTATTGGCATTTTCAATTAATCTGGGAGCTTACCTATCCGAAACAATCAGGTCTGCCATTGAATCGGTTGACCGCGGACAATTTGAAGCTGCAAAAGCAATCGGTATGACTCCTGCGCAAATGATGCTTAAAATCATTTTTCCGCAGGCTTTGGCAGTAGCAATACCGAACCTGGGGAATATGTTTATCACTACGATCAAGGACACCGCCCTTGTTTTCATTATTGGTGTGGTTGACATCATGGGACAGGCTAAAATTCTCGGTTCCCGTGGGCTGGCGTTCTTTGAAGTATATATTGCCGTATCCATTGTCTACTGGATCCTTTGCATTGTTGTAGAGAGGTTATTGGTGAAAATAGAGAAACGGGCTCGCAGATACGAAAGAGGGATTGCTTCATGATCAAATTGGAAAATATACATAAATATTATGACAGCCAGCATGTGCTGAAAGGTATTAATGTTAACGTCAACAAAGGCGAGGTTGTTTCTATTTTAGGGCCAAGCGGCTCAGGTAAATCAACACTTTTGCGCTGCATCAATTTCCTGGAGGAGCCTACAAGCGGAATCGTTGAAATCAGTGATAAAAGAGTGGATGCCTCGTCAGCAAGTAAAGCAGATATTTTTTCACTCCGGACTTCGACCGGAATGGTCTTCCAACAATATAATTTATTCAAGAATCTCACAGTACTGCAAAATGTGATGATCGGTCTAACAAATGTGAAGCATATTAAGAAGGATGAAGCGAAAAAGACAAGTTTGGAAATCCTCGAAAAAGTGGGATTGACGAACCGGTTAAACCATTATCCAGCCCAATTATCTGGTGGACAACAGCAACGCGTGGGAATTGCCCGGGCTCTTGCCCTCAATCCGGAAGTTCTATTGTTTGATGAACCGACATCTTCCCTCGATCCGGAACTGGTTGATGAAGTTTTGGCAACAATCAGAGCGGTAGCTGATACAGGCAAGACGATGTTTATCGTGACACATGAACTTAACTTTGCACGGGAAATTTCTGATCGTGTAGTTTTCATGGAGGACGGTATTATCGTTGAAGAAGGAACAGCTGAACAAATGTTTAATCATCCTAAAATGGAAAGAACAAAGCAATTTTTAAGTAAAGCAACAAGAAACAATTAAAAGGTGTGGAAAGAACCTGGATATGGGAAGGATGATTTAGAGTGAATCCGATAGAACAAATAATGAGCAACTTTCCTCTCATGATTCTTGATGGCGCAATGGCTACAGAGCTTGAGAATTATGGATGTGATTTGAATGATGGTTTATGGTCTGCAAAGATATTATTGGAAAACCCTGAAATGATCAAGAAGGTGCATCTGGATTATTTTCAGGCCGGCGCAGATTGTGCTATTACTGCCAGTTATCAGGCAACTATCAAAGGTTATAAAGACAGAGGGTTGACTGAAGAAGAAGCAATCGGCTTAATCCAGATGTCTGTCCAAATTGCTGCAGAAGTTCGTGACGAATTCTGGACGGAACTGGAAGATAAGTCGAATAGACCGAAACCATTAATCGCGGCCTCTGTTGGACCCTACGGCGCTTTTCTTTCAGATGGCTCCGAATATCGCGGCGATTACGCTGTAAGTGAAGATGAATTAATTGCCTTCCATAAAGAAAGAATCCGGGTATTGGTAGAAGCTGGTGCAGATATTTTAGCTTGTGAAACCATTCCATGTCTCGCAGAAGCTAAAGCAATTGCAAAAGTATTAAAGGAATTTCCGGAGGTTTATGCCTGGTTCAGTTTTAGCGCAAAAGATGGTTCTCACATAAGTGAGGGTCAAAGAATTTCCGATTGCGCAAAATGGCTGGATGGAGTAGAGCAAGCAGCTGCAATCGGCATCAATTGTTCAGCGCCGCAGTACATAGAATCATTGATCAAAGAAGTAAAAAGTCAATCTTCTAAACCGGTAATTGTTTATCCCAACTCTGGTGAGGAGTACGATGCGACGAGTAAAACATGGAGTGAAGAGTCTTCTTTGACGCCTTTTTCCGCTAATACCCAGCGTTGGCATGAAGCCGGGGCACAGATTATTGGAGGCTGCTGCAAAACCAGTCCGGAAGATATTGCAGCAATTACTGCCTGGGCACGTAAATAGTAGAGAGCTGGATTCGATAATAACCTCAAAGGAAAGAATATGGATTTGGCTGTTGCCAAGTCCATTCTTTAGCATGTAATTTTTCGGAACATTCATATTAATGATATAGTTTTTATAAGGAGTGGTGATTTTGGAATTAACAGATGTAATACATAATCATAAATCGATACGCGAATATGAAAACCGCGAAGTTAGCCAGGAATTGCTGAATGAAATACTGGAGGCCGGCATACGGGCTTCTTCAAGCGGCAATATGCAGACCTATTCGATTGTGGTGACGAAAGATAAAGAGCTGCGCGAAAAATTATACGAAGCACATATGGAGCAGTCGATGGTGGTGGATGCACCGGTGCTGGTGACGTTTTGCGCGGATTTCAACCGGATGAGAAAATGGCTGGTGCTCAATGACGCGCCGGTTCATTTCGATAATTTTATGAGCCTTATGATTGGCGCCATTGATGCAACTTTGGCATCGCAGAATTGCGCGCTTGCAGCGGAGAACCGGGGACTGGGGATTTGCTATATGGGATCGACACTGGCTAACTGCGACCAGATTGGCGAATTATTGAATTTGCCGGAAAATGTTGTGCCGATTGTCGGCTTTTCGCTTGGATATCCTGCAGAAGATCCGGCGCCGCGTGACCGCTTGCCACTGCAGGGAATCGTCCATTACGAGCAGTATCAGGATTACGCAGATGACGATATTCTGAAGATCTATGAGGAACGGAACGAAAAAGGGTGGAACCGATATATGGATATTCCCCGCCTGAAAGAAATGGTGGAAGAGCTGGGTGTGAAAAATCTGGCACAGGTATATACGATGGCGAAGTATACGAAAGAATCGCATACCGGCTTTTCACAGAAAGTGCTCAATTATTTGGAGAAGCAGAATTTCATGAATAACGATTGAGCTTTCTTACAGTTCGTAAAAGCCCGCAGTCCGGATATATTGGAATAGCGGGTTTTTGCGTTGTGGTTTTATTCTTGTGCCAATTTGCATTACCTTCATAGGAAATTAAAAGATTTATTGAGCTATATTAGTTGAATTAAAGAAGTAGCATTTTTCACATCAACCTTGTGCTAGAGGGATTTCAATAGATATGGAGCAAAACAGCACAGACTATATCTCCTTCTGCTAAATTGTCTAGCAACCGTGCTCCTGCATCGCTGCGCTGCTTCGTCGCAAAGACTTAGCCTCATGAGCCTCGGCTAATGTTTTCGAAGCTGTTTTGCGGAGTATCGTTTATTAAAAATTATTAGTCCAACTTATATAGCTAAAGAATTTTACGTTCATACCCTACAAAATAGGTAGCTTTTCTTTATTGCAGCCTGGAAATGGTATATAATTATCATTTAGAAGTAGAACTATTTACTTTATGGCAAGTGGCGATAGATTTTACGAAAAACTGAGGCAAAGAGATGACTTCCGGAAAGACTGGCTTGAGCACGAATGAGGCAGGATGGCCGGCATTTTTTTGCAAATATATGGGATAAGGAAGGGTATAATGAGCAGTGTACCAAAGAAAACAGACGTTATCTTAATCGGAGCCGGCGTGATGAGCGCGACATTGGGTTCAATGTTGAAAGAGCTGTCACCGGACTGGGAAATCAAAGTATTTGAGAAGCTCGAAAAAGCGGGAGCGGAAAGCTCCAATGAGTGGAATAATGCAGGTACAGGACATGCTGCGTTATGCGAATTGAACTACACGCCGGAAAAAGCGGACGGCTCGATCGAGATTGATAAAGCGATCAAAATCAATGAACAGTTCCACCTTTCCAGACAGTTCTGGTCGTTCCTTGTAAATAAAAAACGCATCAGCAACCCACAGGACTTCATCATGCCGATTCCTCATATGAGTATGGTGCAGGGCGAAGACAATGTGCGATTCCTGAAAAACCGTTTTGAAGCGTTGACGCAGGTTCCATTGTTCAATGGCATGGAATTTTCGGATTCTCCTGAAAAACTGAAAGAATGGTTCCCATTGATTATGGAAGGCCGTACGACAACGGAGCCGATCGCGGCAACGAAAATCGACACTGGAACGGATGTTAACTTCGGCGCATTGACTGAAATGCTGTTCGAACATCTGGAGCAGGAAAATGTCGAGGTGAATTATGAGCATACCGTCAAAAACATCAAACGTTTGAGCGACGGCACGTGGGAAGTCAAAGTCCACGATGTGAAAAATGACAAAATCGAATACCATACATCAAAATTCGTCTTTATCGGCGGCGGCGGCGGAAGCTTGCCTTTATTGCAGAAAACAGGTATTCCGGAATCCAAGCAAATCGGCGGATTCCCGGTAAGCGGCTTGTTCCTTGTCTGCAACAAACCTGAACTCGTCAATCAACACCACGGTAAAGTTTACGGTAAAGCGAAAGTCGGCGCACCGCCGATGTCCGTGCCACATTTGGACACGCGTTATATCGACAATAAAAAATCATTGCTGTTCGGACCATTTGCAGGCTTCTCGCCGAAGTTCCTGAAAACAGGATCGAACATGGATTTGATCGGATCAGTTAAACCGAACAACGTCCTGACAATGCTTGCAGCTGGAGCAAAAGAAATGGGCTTGACGAAATACCTCGTCCAGCAGGTTATGCTGTCAGATGAAAAACGCGTCGAAGAATTGCGCGAGTTCATCCCGAACGCAAAACTTGAAGACTGGGACGTAGTCGTAGCCGGCCAGCGCGTCCAGGTCATCAAAGACACAGACGATAAAGGTAAAGGAACACTTCAGTTCGGTACGGAAATCGTAACAGCTGAAGACGGTTCGATTGCCGCACTTCTTGGCGCATCTCCGGGTGCTTCTACAGCAGTGCATGCAATGCTCGAAATTTTCAACAAATGCTTCCCGGAACAAAAAGAAGCTTGGGAGCCGAAAATCCGTGAAATGGTGCCATCTTATGGCGTATCGTTAGTGGACAACCCTGAATTGTTCAAGGAAATCCATGAAATGACCGACAAAGCGCTTGGTTTAAACAATACTGAAGTTGATACGAACGAAACAGTCGGAGCAGGAGCGAAGTCTGTTAAAGAAAAAGCTTAAATAGATGAATGAAAGAGGAAGTCCCGGGTGGGGCTTTCTCTTTTTTGGTTTTATGTGCGGAGAATGGGATTTGTGTGCGGTGAATAGAATTTATGTGCGCAGTACCAATTATGTGTTGGATTTAGTAAATTTACGCAGTCTGTAAAGGTTGATCAAGCTTTCAAATTCCCACACCAAAGTTCAAAAGCCTGTATCCTAGGGTTCGGCGTTGCATTTTACCAGATCATTTGTCATTACATTGGATAGAATAAGTAATAATTTTTTATATATAAAAAGGAGAAAGCTTCAATTTTAGAAGCTTTCTCCTTTATTAATTTATTTTTGGAAACCTCTCTTAAAGAACGGCACTTTCTTCAATGCGATAACCACCGGAATAGCGACGATGATGCCGACAACGTTTTGGACCAGGTTGCCCGGGATTGAAGCGGCTGGAATGATCAAGTTGCTGAAGATGATGGCTTCACCGATGTAATACACGGCAAGCATGACCGGTACCGATGCAATGGCTCCGATGATGTTGAATGTTTTGCTGCCGCCCATGCGGCTCGCAGACCAGGCGATTTGGCCGACGATGTAGCCCTGCAGGCCACGTGCAATAAATGAAATCGGTGCCCACGCTGTCCAGCCGGATACCAAATCGAATAATCCCATCCCGAAAGCGCCGGCCAGAGCCGCTTTTTTAGGGCCGAATAACATGGCGATGATGAACAGCATCGCTGTTCCGAGGTGGACGAGTCCACCGTTTGCAGCAATCGGCAAACGTATGTTCAATAATAATGTAGCTACGAATACTAACGCAATAGCCATCGACGTGAGGATCAGGTCGAATGTGCTTTTACTGGAAACGGTTGTTGGTGCATTTGTTTTTTGCATGAATTTTACCTTCTTTCTTGGATTCTCTTATCTGTCTTGCATTCCTGCTAAGAATAGCAAAGCGTTGACCCAGTTAAAAGTGCCAATTTAGATTAATTCTTAGTGGTCAGATTAATAAGTCACATTGACACGCGTATCAGCGAGTTCTTTTTGGTAAAATGTAGGAAGCAACTGAACCAGTGTCAGTTATGGAGATAAAATTAGAGCATGCCATTATAGTTTGCCTAAGATAGATTGGAGAATACTTGTATGGAAAACGAACAGTCGCGATATTCGAGGCTTGCAAAAATCACGCAAATCATCAATGTGAAGCTGGAGCTGAAAGAATTGCTGCAGCAGGTGACAACGGCCATTTCAGAAGAAATTGTCAGATGTAATTCGGTCGGAATCTATTTGCCCCAAGGGGACGGAACTTACCGTGGGTTTGCGGGGAAACCGGAGCTGATGAATGGAATGACTTTGCAATCGCAGGTAATTGACCCGGCCACAGATCCTCTCGCAGCGGAAGTGATCGAGACCCGGAAAACTATTTATATACGGGACACAGCAACCGACAGCCGGCCGGACCCAAGATCGGTTGAAGCTTTTCGGATTAAGTCGTTGCTGGCGTTGCCGATATCTTTTAACGAGGAATTATTCGGGCTCGTCTTCCTGTTCGATTACGGCACGCCGATGAACTTAACGCAGTCGGAGATTGAAAGCGTCGAAGCTTACGTAAACATGGCGGCCGTCGCGATTCAAAACGCGAAATCCCTTTCCCAGAAAGAAAAATTGCTTGAAGAAAAGCAATTGCTGTTGGATCTTACTCAAGAGCTGTCGCTGTGTTCAACGATTCGGGAAAGCTTGAAAATCTGCTTTGCCTATTTGGAAAAAACGGCTGCCGGCTGTGATTTTGCTGCGCATATTGTAAAGCCTTCTTTGGTCCAAGGCGGTAAGCAGATAACATTCTATAAGGCAGGCGAAAAGACGGAAGCGGAATGGAATGAAAGCCTGAAACAGCGCGGCTCGCTGGCAAACTATACGGACTTGCTGAACGATGCGGTTTCACTCCGGAAGCGGATGCGTTTAGTGATGGCTGACGATATGGATTTGCTGCTGTTTCCGCTGGTTTCGATGGGGAAAGTGCAGGGAGTTATTTCGGCGATAAGCCCGTTGGAGCGGAAGGATTATATTAAAGATCCGCAGATTCTATTGGCGCAATCAATTGTGGACGCGACTGCGCCGGTATTCTCGAATTTATTGTATATGGACCAATTGGAAATGATGGTCGAAGAACGGACAAGTGCACTATACGCTGCAAACAAGCGGGTCAACAGTGTCGTCGAGAGTATTACCGACGGGTTTTTCGCGCTGAATAAAGAATGGGAATATGTTTATGTGAATCAGCATCATTTTCTGCCTGGAGGAAGAAGAGCAGAAGATGTGATGGGCAAAAATATCTGGGAAGTTTTTCCGGAAATCGTGGATACGGTAATTTATACGGAATTTCACCGTGCGATGCACGAACGGGTCACGGTGCGTTTTGAGACTATATCCGAAGAGGAAGATTATTGGTATGAAGTAACGGCTTATCCTTTTGATGATGGCATTTGCTGCATGCTGAAGAATGTTAAGGAAAAGAAAAAATATGAAAAAGAGTTGAAGAGATTGGCGAACCTGGATTTGATCGGCCAGATGGCAGCGGGTATCAGCCATGAAATCCGCAATCCGATGACGACGGTCAGAGGTTTCCTTCAATTATTGAAAACGGATGAATTATTGGCGCCGCATGCTGAACATTTCAATTTGATGATTGATGAACTGGACCGCGCAAATGCAATCATCACTGAATTCCTGTCAGTCGGCAATACACGGACTTCAGACATGAAAATGATGAATTTGAACACTATCATCAATGACATCTCACCATTGATAAAAGTAGATACATTCAATCAGAATAAACATCTCGAGATTTACACTCAGGAGATTCCAGATTTGTTATTGAACCATAACGAGATTCGTCAATTGATCATTAATTTGTACCGCAACGGCCTTGAAGCGATGGAAGAAGGACGGGCCCTGACAATCGGGACGTACGTGGAGAATGACAATTGTGTGGTTCTGGCAGTACAGGACCAGGGCAGCGGCATACATTCTGAAATTATCGAGAAAATCGGAACGCCTTTCTACACAACAAAAGATGAGGGAACCGGCTTGGGGCTTGGTATCTGCTACGCTGTGGCGGCGCGGCATAACGCCAAGATTGAAATAGAAACCGGACCTGAAGGGTCGATTTTCTTTACACGATTCCCTATTGATAAAAAGGATTGAAAAAGGCTATGCTGAAGCAAAGGGGGAATGGCAATGAGACAGCTTTATATGAAGCAGAAAGTGTTCAGTCTAAGCGGCAAATTTACGGTGAAGGACAAGGAACAGCAGGATGTCTATTACGTTGAAGGCAGCTTCCTGCAAATTCCGAAGACATTTACAATCATGGATCCCACTCGTAAGGAAATAGCGTTGATCACCAAAAAAGTATTCAGCCTGTTGCCGAAGTTTTTCGTAGAAGTGGACGGCCGTGAAGCATTAACGATCAAAAAGGAATTCACTTTTTTCAAAGCGAAATACACGATTAATGCTGAAGGGGTCGAAGTTCGGGGCAATTGGTGGGATATGAATTTTGAGGTGCTGCAGCACGGTAACGTCGTCGGTTCCGTCAGCAAGCAATGGCTGACTTGGGGCGACACTTACGAGGTCAAAGTGATCGACGAAGAGATGGAGCATCTTCTTATTGCGCTTGTCGTGGCAATTGACTGTGTGAAGGCGGATGAAGCAGCTGCGGCTGCGGCAACATGATGGACGGCCGGTATATTTTCGAATCAGAACGGCTCAGTTTTCGGAGATGGAAGGCTGACGATAAGGGAGCGTTTGCCCGCATGAATGCAAATCCGCAGGTGATGGAGTATTTTCCGAACACGCTGACGCAAGCTGAATCGGATAAGCTGATAGAGCGATTCGAGCAGCATACAGAGGAAAAAGGCTTTGGAATCTGGGTAGCCGAACGCAAGGAAGACCGGGCGTTCATCGGCTTTATCGGATTGCTTGAAGTCGGCTTTGACGCCGGTTTCCAAGGCGCCGTTGAAATCGGCTGGCGGCTGGACAATAAATTCTGGAAACAGGGTTATGCCACAGAAGGGGCGAAAGCCTGTCTGAATTATGCATTCGGCGTTTTGGGTTTGAACAAAATTCTTTCATTTACAGCGACTCTCAATCATCCTTCCGAAACGGTCATGCAGCGGATCGGTATGAAAAAAGCAGGGGAATTCGACCACCCGAAACTGGAAGAAGGCAGCCCGTTGAAAAGGCATGTGCTTTATAAGGTCATGGTGGCCGAATATGCGTCGCAGTGAGCGAAATGCATTGACTTATTGTCTGTTAAGCCTTATTGTTAGAGACGCGATGAGCTCATTTGCGTAAGACGGACAAGCATTCCTTAGAGGAACACGTTGTGGAGCGTGGCTTGGACGCCGCAAATATCGATACACCCCGCCTTTTGGCGGGGTGTTTTTTTATGGGCGAAAACGCTGGGATTTCCCCCTTAATACTGTCTGAAAAGTGTTCGTAAAAGTGTCTGAAAACTAGTGAACGTTCGTAAAGTCAGTTGATATGTTTACGAACGCTCTTTTCGACCATTTTCGGCTATTTTCAAAGCGTTCGTAAAAGTGTACTTTTACGAACGGTTATATTGTTTACGGCATTCTAAAAATGTAGTCTTTGGCAATGTATAAAAGTTTATCTTGGCGGTTCGGACCTTCTTAAAGGATGTCGATCAACGACAGACTGAAACGATTGAACCGACTATGCGTAAGAATGTAGTTTTTAAAATTTAACTTATCTAATTTGATATTTAGAACTGGTTAATGAATAATTAAATTATATGAAGCTTGTTTGCTCTATATTCCTCTTAATTCATTAGAAACGGATGTGATTAGATGAAAAGTCCATTTTCAATTTCCTTTCTCTTTATTTTAATTTTAGTAAGTGTACTGCTGGTTTCTTGTAATGATGAAGAGAGCTTATCTAAAGCAGCCACAATGATTGTCTCTGAAAAAGGTTACGATGAAGCTGAAGAAGTTTATTGGATTCAAGCATATAATCCAAACGAACAAACAGAAGAAGAAGCGGAACGGATTTTTATGGACAATCCTTCTATCTGGAATTTGATAATTCCAAGGGAGCAATATGTAATCACTGCAGAAACGGAAGAAAGTAATTCGTGGAATCTAATATATATTGAACCATTATCGGGCGATTCTACGCCTTCAAATTAAAAAGGATTCCTGTAAATTTACAGGAGTCCTTTTTTCATTTTACTTTTAGGTTACCAGTTCACGTAAGAGAAAGAAGATTGACTAGTAGCCTAATCTTTTGCTGCATCCCCACCAATTTTTTCAAGAAAGCGGACTTTTACGAATGGTATGTGAAGAGGGAGGAGAAATCTGAGGTTGTCACTTAATCAGCAGTTCGATTCATAATTATTGATTAACCTGCAAAAAAAGCCATCTACGGATGGCGATTTCAGCTTTCTCTTGAATTTCTAGTAATCATTGAATAAATCCATCAATTACTACATGTCTTCCAACCATTCTTCAGTTCCATCTGTCATCACTGCCCAGATCTTCATATCAGATTGCTCGCCAGATAAACTAGACAAACTGTACCATACTCGAAGGGTTTCGCTGATATCCACTATTTCAGCCGCTTCTCTGTCGACAAAAATCTCTTCTACTGATGAATCTGTGATGAGCCCGCACCATAAGTACTTTTCGGTTCCCACCGGCCCCCATTCCAACTCATCTTCACAGTTAGTGCCGGCAATATACTGCCACTCTTGATCACTTTTCTTGAGATAAGCAATGCTGACTGGTGATTCTCCATCTTCAGGGAGCAGGGTGTGTATGACAAAACTTTCTTCATCTTCTTCTACGACTTCAATTATCTCATAATCCAGCTCATTCATTTCTTGATCAAAAGCTTCTTCGATCGATTCTGCACCATTGCAGCCTGTCAGCAGTAAACTTAACCAAATAATCATAAGCAATAATTTTTTCAATCGGCTTCCCCTCCTGATTGATACTGGCATCCCTATTACATTCTTTATTGTAAGTATACCTTAATTTTAGGGAATAAACTGGGAAATCCTGTTTCGAAATGTTGTGGCATTGTTATCATCCGCTAATCAGACAACAAGAAAGGGGCATTTGCGGTTTCATTTCCGTATTACATGAATACTTGATGACACGCTTTGAGTACTTTTTTAGCCAACAGGTTGACCGTACTAAACCGAAGAGATTTGAAGAACTTCTTTCCTAATGGCGAATAAAAATGAATAAAGTTATGCTCTAAATTGCTATTTTTCTTTATAGAACGCAGACAAAATTGTTAGTTAACATATGACCGATTATCAGAAGATGCTTAAATATTAAGGGAGGGAAGAGGTGGCTGATCGAACCGCATCTTCACTCTCTTTTCGTATATATAGGTGTACTTTTAAAAATATTTTATAGTGGGAGTTATCTATTAACAAAGAATACAATTGAATTAATAATTTATTAAGCAGAGTATTTCGTTATTTTTAATGGCAACTAGTTTTATTTGGTATATCGGTAACAAAAAATCGATAAAGTTAGTTGGATACAGACGAAACTATTTGTTAAATTTTACGTAAACTAATAAAAAGGGGTGTCGATATGAGAAAAGAAAGTATTTATATAATTGTCCTTATACAAATAATCATGACTGTTTTGCTGACTTATGATTTTTTCTCCAATTTGTTTGCCCATTCAGTTATTCCGAAAATATTGGTACTTTTAATCATGTTAATTTTAGTCTCAGTAAGCATTTTCTATAGTAGGTTGAAAATAAATGACTCAAAAGAAACCTTGGTCTGGCAACTCACATCAACGTGCTACCTGTTATTATTGATTGTCATTTTCACGATGTTTGGAGGGGTTTCAAAGGTCGGAATTTCTCTAGGAAGTCCTATTTTATGGATGATTTTATTTATTAGCCTTATTGAAATCTATCAACAAAGGAAAAAACTAAAATCAGCAAGTACGCCTATAAATAATTAATATTTGAATTTTTAAGGTGCTTCAGAAAGAGCTATAAAATCAGGAATTGAATGTATCTTATGTGCAGTTAAGTTACATTCAGTTCCAAATATATTGTGATATTAATGAAGGGGGGGAATCTTAATGGATAAGCGCTTAAAAGATGCACTTACAGTGGCATTATTAACATTTGTAGTATCAGTTATTTTGCTCCCTATTCTCTTTGGAGAAATAAAATGGATTACACTTATTAGCATTATACTGATTGTATTTGTTGGAAAATTATTCATAGGATCTAAATCAAAAAGATCATAAACAAATTCAGAATCAAAATAAGACTTATTTAGCATCAGTTGGTTTATCTATAAGTGAATGTAACTTTTTGTGAATTAAGTTACATTCAAAATCAGGAAAATTAGCTAGTTTAAAAAATGTTCGAGCAACAGTAAAAACAGTATTTACTTACCAATTTTTGGTGGTATTCTATTACTAGTCTTAATATATTCATTCAATTCTTTTTATCCGATTACAGTAACTTTAAGGAGTAAGCCTAGTGTCTCGAGAAACCATCCAATTGACTGTTTCCATCCTGGTAATTGTCGTCGTTGCAGCCATTGGCATTTATCTTCAAAAGATCGATGCCCCCGTATATGGCATTCCACGTCTTTTAGAACAACTTTTTGAAAAATAAAGAGCTAAAATTGCCAGGAGTATTTCTTGAACTCAGTCAATCAGTAAATATAGCTGATTGATTGAGTTTTTTAAATTTTTGAATGTAACTTATTAGCAATTAAGTTACATTCAAATTGGCATTTAGATTAAAGAATGGAGGTTAAATTATGCAAGAGATTATTAAGTTATTGGAGACAAATAAAAAGGGTGTAGAGGAGCCAGCGATAAGAGAAACGGAACAAAAGTTAAATATTCGTTTCCCGGATCAGTATGTTCAATTGTTTAAATTGGCCAATGGCCCTGAAGTTGGAGAGTGGACTCTATTTCCCATCAAAGACCCTAAGAATATGAAAAAAACATGGGATGACGTGGTTAGACAAAATGAGGAAGTTTTGGATGGAGAGATTTCTGAAAATCTGATTGCGATTGCTGAAGATGGAACTGGTGATTACTTATGCCTGAAAGTAGAAGACGGAAAAGCTGCGGACCCAATTTATTTATGGCTCCATGAAACCGACGAAACAGAAGAACTAGCCCTTACTTTGAAAGACTTCATCGTCACCACTCAAGAAGAGTTGGAAGATTTTGATGAAGATTGAATGTAACTTATGTGTAAGTAAGTTACATTCAAAACCTTTATTCCATTGACTTAATAAGAAGACGAAAAATAGTTGAACTTGCTAGAAAAAATGATACATTCAAAAGCTTATAAGGTAAGGCTTTAGAGCCGGTATATAAAGGGCATAGTATTTATCAAAACATATTGAAAGGAGGAACTTCATTTAAAGTTCCTCCTCTTTTTATTCGAAGAAGTGTACTTTTACGAACGCTCTGAAAAACAAATTCTTATACAAAGTTATACTCCATAAAATTAATTATTCCCGCCATGTTAAAATTAGTAAAAACCACGTCTTCGATTTCACCCATCTTATTTAAAGTTTTGAGGGGGGTTACGGAGGGAGAAGGAGCAATAAATTGGATAATTGGAAGAATAATTCGATATGGTTTGAAGATATTCCTGCTGAATTAAAGGCCTATATAAATTTAAAAGAGAAAAAGTTGGAAATCGAATCTTTGTCGGAGATAGAATATCTGACGCTGTGGCATTACAAAAGCAAGCTTCAGAACTTTGAAGAGCTTCCCTATATAGATAAACTTTTGTACCTTGAACTGAACTGGTCTAACCAGCATGACTTTTTGGGTGCCGAGAAATTTCCTGCCCTAAAACGCCTGGAGCTTCATTACTGTACCAAGTTGGCTAGTGATCATGGAATATCCAACTTAGCATCGACATTGGAACACCTGCATATTAACCAATCAAAGAAATTTGAGATGAGCGATGAACTTCTTTCGTTGAAGAACCTTCGAGTTCTTTGTTTGAACTCTTGTGCAGAATTGCCGAACCTAGGCTTCTTAAAACATTTCCCGCAACTCATTGATTTTCGATTTGTAGATACAAAAGTAGTTGATGGGGACCTAACACCAATTTTGGAGCATCCTACTATACGTAGTGCAGGAACCATGGATAAAAGGCATTACAACATGAGTTCTGAGAAACTAAATCGCCTGCTCGAACATAAGGATGGGGCTCAAGAATACCGATCAGTAGTAAAAAAAGGAAATTGGGAAACATTTCGTTATGTGGAGAAGTGAAAATCTCTTCCTCTAACTTAAAAATAGTTTACATATCAAGAGGTTATCGGAAGCTGTCATAAACATTTTATATGAATCAAAGAACCTAGGAATCTTAGTATAAAAGATTCCTAGGTTCTTTAATTTCAGCTTCACTTATTACAAAAAGAGGACCACTACCTGATGCTAGTGGCTTTTCCAAGAGTCAGTTACAATGAAGTGGAAATATCAAAGGAGGAATTGTTTTGGACCATCTTTTAGATCACGTCGGAATTGCTGTTAGAAGTATTGATGAGGCGCTACCCTTTTATCTGAATGTATTAAACTATTCATTAAAAGACCGTTATACAAGTGATACGACTGGTGTGGAAGTACACGTTGCTGTTGTTGGAACCAATGATAAAATTGTCGAATTACTGGAACCAACCAACAAGAATTCTCCGATGGCTAGATTTATAAAGCAACGAGGAAAAGGAGTTCATCATCTTGCATATCGAGTTGACGATTTGGATGAAGCCATACAGGAAGCTCGTAAAAATGGAGTACGTTTTCTAGAGGACACTCTACGTATAAACTCGCGGGGCAGAAGACTCATTTACATCAATCCTGCATCAACTGAGGGAACGTTAATTGAGCTTTGTGAATATCCAAAATAAGTGAGGGCTGACTTTCTTAGTTGTTTGATAAGCAGGAATAAACGATGAGGAATAAGAAAAAATCAGAGGAAGGGGCCACAGTAATCAGCGTGGCTCCTTTCTTTTAATGTCTGTTGTCTTCCTCTGTTTTGTTTCGTTGAGTGCGATTGGCTGCCATACGTGTGAGAACTTGCTCGTTGTCTTTATTAGACAGGTTTGTGTATAAGGATGTTGTTTCGATATTACTGTGACCTAATTGATCTCGAAGCAGGACAATACTGCCACCGTTACGAATGAAATCGGCCGCAAAACTATGGCGAAGCTTATGGGGCTCATACCTTCTCCTTGTGCAAATGCAGCGGTGTATTTTGTCACCAGGTTCTCAATTGCACGACGGGAGAGAGGACGTGTTGTGCCTCCATAAAGCGTCACAAACAGAAAAGGCACCTCTTTCGCCCCGGCATAGCGGCTTTCCCGAATGTCCAAGTAGGCTTTCAGGTGCTGAGTGGCTTGATCCATGATCCGTACGGTATCCTCTTTGGCGCCTTTTCGTTTGATATCAATCAGCTGCTTCTTCAGGTTAATTTTCTTTACAAGGAGACGGGCCATTTCACCGAGGCGGATACCGCTTCCGAGGAAGAGGGAGAGGACAGCCAGATCCCTTTCCTTATCCCGGCTGAAACGCTGACGTGCAAGTGCATTTTGCAAGGTCGCTTCGTACTCCATCTCCACAAACTGCAGAAAGTCATTGATTTCATGTTCGTTCAAAATAACGGAACTGATCTTTTGAGCACGTCTACTGGCCGTCTCTTTTTTGGTATGTAGCACGATTTTGCTCATTACATTCCGATAGAAATACGATTCTCCATCCTCATTTTCCGTTTCCCTTGTCAGGTAATTGAAAAGAGATTTCAAGGCATTGACGGAAAGGGTGACGACTGCAGGACCACGCCTTTTTACTGCTTCCTTCTCGTGAGGAATGGACTCTTCCTGCAAATATTCAATATAGAGTTCGACATCTTGTTTCCTTAGCTCCGCCAATACCGAGTAGGGGATAGAAGCGACTTCCGATGATTCAGTCAGATTTTCACGAAGCAGCCACTGAAAAAAGTGTTGGTACCTGTATAAATACTGCAGCAATGTATCGGCTGAAAGACCGGCTCGCTTTTTTGATCGGACATACTCGACAACATAAAAAGGCATGTTTTTCAGTTGATTTTCGATTCGTTGGAGGATTTGTAGTTCTTCGGGTGTCATGGCCATGTTTAGGAACCTCCTATCGTAAATGTATTTCTATATGTTCGCAAAATGTAATTTAAGCGAACAAATAAAATTGATGAAGAAGTAGTTTAACTCCGTTAAGTTACCTAAATTACTTATTCAAATTCACATAATTTATTTGCAAAAAAGTGATGAGCGAAAAGCTTCCTTTTTGTTCTGACGAGTTGATAAGGTTTGTGAATGATATTCGTAAGTGGGTTGCACATCATTCAAAAATATATTTGTGATTTTTCTGACTATGTGCTAATCTTTGGTGGAACAACTAAATACATGCACCACTGGGGGAGCCGGTTACCGGCTGAGACGAGCATCGCTCGGACCCTTTGAACCTGATCTGGATCATACCAGCGGAGGGAAGTGGGCGAGCGTATGCCGGATTTCTCTATTCCTTTGCGTATATGATTGCCGCTTTCCTTTACTGGAAAGCGGTATTTTATTTTGCCTGAAAGGGGATGGAGAAGATGAAATTTACACAGGAAGTACGACAAGAGTGTGAGGGGTTATGGCAGGCGAGTTTTGATCATCCGTTTGTGAAAGGGATTGCGGATGGCAGTTTGCCAGTGGAGATATTCCGCTATTACGTGATGCAGGACGCTTATTATCTGACTAATTTTGCGAAGATGCAGGCGGTCGGTGCACTCAAGGCACCGGACCTCGCCACGACGAAAAGCTTTGCGCATCATTCGGAGCAGACGTGCGCGGCGGAAATGGCGCTTCATGAATCATTCATGGGCATGCTCGGGGTAACGGAGGAAGACTGGAAAAAATTCGAACCTTCGCCGAGTGCATATGCTTATGTGTCGCATATGTACCGCGCGATGGAAGGGGATTTGGCGGATGTGGTCGCGACGATTCTGCCATGCTACTGGCTTTATTATGAAATTGGAGAGTGCTTAAAAGATGCCGAGCCGGGACACCCGATTTACGACCGGTGGATCGAGACTTACGGTTCGGAATGGTTTGGGGAACTGGTACAGGAGCAAATCGAACGGATGGATCGTTTGGCGGAAGGGCTGCCTTCTGAGCGGCGGCAGGAATTGAAGGACCGTTTTCGTCGCAGCAGTTATTACGAATGGAATTTCTGGCAGCAGGCCTGGACGCTGGAGACATGGGAATTGCCGGCGCAAGTTAAGGCAGGTGTGGGATATGGTCAATAAAATCCGCAGTGAAAACCCAATCATCCATTGTATCACCAATCACGTCGTATCGAACTTTCAGGCGAACGGCCTGCTCGCAATCGGCGCTTCTCCGATCATGGGCGAGGCACAAGAGGAAGTGGAAGAACTGGTCGCCATTTCGCGCGCATTGTCATTAAATATCGGAACCTTGAATAAAGACACGTTGAACAGTATGATGCTCGCCGGGAAACAGGCGAATAAACAGAACATCCCAGTGATTTTAGACCCGGTGGGAGCAGGAGCGACCGCTTTTCGGAAAGAAGCCGTTCAGAAGATTTTAACGGAAATCGATGTCCAGGTGCTGCGCTGCAACGCGGGTGAACTTGCCGCAATCGGTGGTGTGGAATGGACATCCAAAGGCGTCGATGCCGGTTCGGGCAATATCGATCTGGAGGAACTGGCGACCCGAGTGGCAAAAGAATACAGCTTGGTTGTTGCAGTGACAGGTGAAACTGATATTGTGGCCGATGGTTCGCGGGTGGAGAAAATTACAGGCGGCGACCGTATGATGAGTTCGGTAACCGGAATGGGTTGCCTGCTCAGCGCTGTAACAGCCGCTTTCACGGCAGTGTCTCCTGACAATCCAACAACTGCGACGATTGAAGCTCTCAAGTTTAACGGGGCGGCCGGTGAAAAAGCAGCGGCATCTTCGGAAGGACCCGGCAGTTTCCGCGACACATTCCTGGATGTTTTATTCGGCATGGAAATTGAAGAAAACGGCTTCGACTTTGAAAAAGGGGAAGGAGTGGATGTACTGTGGCAGCGATCAAGCAGGTATTGACGATTGCCGGCTCGGATTCCGGCGGAGGAGCGGGCATACAGGCCGATATCAAGACTTTCCAGGAGCTTGGCGTTTTCGGTACATCGGCCATTACAGCGGTAACGGCGCAGAATACATGCGGCGTGCATGGGGTCTATCCCATGCCTGCTGGAGCGGTGAAAGCACAGATTGATGCAATCGGAGCGGATTTTGCCATTGCGGCCGTGAAGACGGGAATGCTCTTCGACGCTGAAATCATCGCTGAAACGGCAGCGGGAATCGAAAGACACGGCTGGCGTAATCTTGTCGTGGATCCGGTGATGATTGCAAAAGGCGGCGCAACTTTGCTGCAGGAAGAAGCACTCGAGGCGATGCGGACATTATTATTGCCATTGGCGGGGGTCATCACACCGAATATCCCGGAAGCGGAAATGCTGAGCGGCATGGAAATCCATAACGCAGCAGACCGGAAAGGAGCGGCAGAAAAAATTCTCGCTTTTGGAGCGAAAGCCGTCGTCATCAAAGGAGGACATGCCAACAATCCGCTGTTTGCCGAAGATTATTGTCTCGAGAAGAACGGTGAATCATTTGTGCTCCGTTCTGCGCGCATCCATACGCAGCAGACGCACGGCACCGGCTGTACATTTTCAGCCGCTTTGACCGCTGAATTGGCAAAAGGGCAGACATTGCCTGAAGCTATGGTGACGGCAAAACGGTTCATCCAGGCGGCTCTTGCGCATCAATTGCATATCGGTGCAGGGCACGGTCCGACCAACCACGCCGCTTTCCGCCAATTTGCAACGGAAGGGGATGTGCAATTTGTTCAATAAACCCTCTGTTTATTTCATCATGGGAACGCAGAATGCTTCAGGGAAAGACCCTTTATCGGTATTGGAGGAAGCTTTAAAGGGAGGCATCACCCATTTCCAGCTTCGTGAAAAAGGAACGGGCGCTTTGATGGGACAAGACTTGCTGGAGTTTGCGGAAAAGTGCCAGGAATTATGTACCCAATATCAAATTCCTTTCTTAATCAATGATGATGTCGACTTGGCGTTAGCAGTCGGTGCTGATGGTATTCATATCGGACAGGAAGACATGGATTGCGGGCAGGCGCGGGCGCTGATCGGCAAGGAAAAAATGCTGGGTGTTTCCGTGCATTCACTCGAAGAAGCAAGGATTGCCATCGATGCCGGTGCGGATTACCTTGGCATGGGTCCTGTATACGGCACGCGGTCGAAAGCAGATGCCAAACGTCCGGCAGGTACAGTCGGCATCGAAGAAGTCACCGGCCAATTTCCGCACATACCAGTCTTCGGAATTGGTGGAATCTCACCGCAAAATGCCCCAGCTGTCTGGCAGGCGGGAGCTACTGGTGTGGCAGTCATTTCGGCGCTGTCAGGGGCTGATGATATCGCTTTGCAAATCGCGCATTTCAAAAATTCATATAAAGGGGTATTGATATGAAGACAAAAAAGCTTGTCGTAATGTCAATGTTCGTGGCACTGGCGGTCGCAGGATCGGCGTTTGTATCGTTTCCGGCAGGAATAGCACGCGCCTATCCGATTCAGCACGCCATTAATGTCATAGCGGCTGTGCTTTTCGGACCAATCCCTGCCGTAACGATAGCCTTTGTGACCGGTGTCGTGCGGGTGCTGACAGGCACAGGATCGCTATTGGCGTTTCCGGGAGGCATGATCGGCGCATTGCTTGCCGGTTTATTGTACAAAATGTCCGGCCGCATTGGTTTTGCGGCAGCGGGCGAAATCGTCGGTACCGGCATCATCGCATCATTGATAGCGGTGCCGTATGCCAAATTGTTGATGGGCACTGAAACCGCAGCGCTATTCTTCATGCCGCCGTTTCTTGTATCGAGTATCAGCGGCGCGATATTGGGTGTAGTGCTGGTATACAGATTGGAGAAAACGAAAGCGAAGGAATTATTGTATTGAACGGATGTAATACTAACGAGCCGGCGGGACCTTTCCAGGTCTTAGCCGTTTTTTTATTGTAATGAAAAGTTGAATTTAAAATGGAAGGAATCGGGTAAACAGGTGGCAAATATGTATATAAAATATGTGAGGGATTAACTGTCACAAAAGAGGTGAAGAGCGATGGATCTGCAGAAAATTATACAGAATCAGAAAGCGCATAAGCATGTTTCGCAGGATGAAACGGCCGCTGCGAAATATGGCATGGCGGCAAGTGCGATAAAAGAAGCAACAGAAATTGGGGAGCAGGTACTGGAAGACGGCGGCAATGCGATTGACGCCATTATCGCCATCCAATTTGCGCTGTCTATAGTCGAAGGGATGAATACCGGTATCGCAGCGGGCGGTTTCCTGATTCATTATGACAATGAAAGCAAGAAAACAATCATCATCGATGGCCATAGCCAAGCACCTTCTGAAGTAACGCCGGAACTTTTCGTCAATGAAGAAGGCGAAGCGGTGCCTTTTGATGAACGTTCCACCAGTTCCAAGGCTGTAGGAGTGCCGGGCATCATGAAGGTGATGAGCGAAGCGCATGAAAGATATGGATCGATGCCGCTGGAACGGCTGGTGGAGCCTGCCATCGAGCTGGCTGAAAATGAATATGAGGTAAATTCGTTATGGGAAAGAACGATTGAGCAGTTTAAAGACAGAATGGGTGAAGAGACGAAGAAAGTCTTCATGCCAAACGGCAAGCCGTTGAAAGAGGGAGACAAAATCCGTCAGCCTGATTTGGCGAAAACCTTGAAAATTATAAAAGAGCAGGGCTTTAACGCCGTTTATGAAGGCGAAATTGCGGATGCCATGCTTGAAACAATTGAAAGCCATGGCGGCCTGATGACAAAAGAAGATATGCAGAATTATAAAGTGGCTATTCGAGAGCCGCTTTGGAGTACGTACAAAGAACTGGATCTTGCCTTTCCGCCGCCTCCGAATGTCGGTGGTTTCACCATTGCGCAAATGCTGAAAATACTGGAGCCTTTTGAAATTGAGAAATATCATCCCCATTCCTGGGAAAAATATCATCTTTTAAGCGAAGTCATGCGGCTGACTTTAGCAGACAAAGAAGCGTATATGGGTGATCCGGAATTTATTGATATTCCGATGGAAGGGCTTTTCCATCCGAAATATATAGAAGAGCGCAGAAACCGGATCAGCTTTGATGAACGCCTGAAAAAGGTGAAAGAAGGCAATCCGTGGGATTACGAGGAGAGGGATTCCACCAATAAACTGCATGGTGTGCATTCCGAGGAAGGAATGGAAACAACGCATTTCACAGCGGTTGACCGATGGGGAAATATAGCGGCCTGCACATCGTCGATTGAGCGGATTTTCGGTTCGGGTATTATGGTGCCAGGCTATGGATTTCTAATGAATAATGATTTGACCGATTTTAATCCTGAACCTGGAACGAAAAATGAACCGAATGCAAAGAAATACGCCATCAGCTCCAAAGCGCCGACCATCGTTTTCCATGAAGGCAAGCCATTCTTTACACTTGGCTCGCCAGGCGCGACAACGATTGTCGCATCCGTTCTTCAGGTGTTATTAAATGTTATTGAGTACAAAATGGATTTGAAGGAAGCGATCCAGGAACCGCGAATTTACATTACACCGGACTTGAAAATCCAATGGGAAGACGGCATTAATGACGAAGCGATGGAGAAATTGACGGAACTCGGTTATGAGTTGGACAGAAGCTATAAGGAAGTGACGGCAGATACCCGAGTGGGCGATGTTCAGGCCATTTTGATCGATCCGGAAACAGGACATACTTATGGAGCAGCTGATTCCCCTCGGCCGGGTGAAGCGGCAGGGCCGGATGAGCCTCCTGAAGAGTGAAATAAGGATTAATCGTGGGAAGGCTTGGGAGTTAAGTTATTGGCTCTCAAGCCTTTTTGGTGTTTAGTTGAAATCTTGCGGGCGATTAAAAATTTTTGCGGGCGATTAAAATAAAATGCGGGCGATTAAAATTTTTTCTGGGCGATTAGCACACTGATACGGGCGTTCCAGCAAAAAATGCACTAAAAAAGAGCTTTAGCGGTATATCGCTTAAGCTCTTCGAACGATAAAGCCCATATGCCGGCCGCTTTTTTTGTCTTCACGATAGGAAAATCCTTCGGGGTTCATATACGTACATGTCTGATCGATTGAAATATTGCCCGCAGGAATTCCCGCCAGTTCACATTGTTTTTTGACGGTCATCTGGTTATCGATATGGTATTTGCCGGTTTCCGCGTTATGGTACATGAATTCGTCAGCATAGCCGAGTGCTTTGAATTTCAAATAAACATCTTCGTCCACTTCAAATTTTTCCTGGCTCAACGCAGCACCAATCTGGACGTGGAAATCTTCCGGATTGCAGTCTTCCTCTTGCTTCAAGTGTTCGAAAAGCTTTAACGTCACTTCTTTGATAGTGCCTTGCCAGCCGGAATGTACGGCTCCGATGAGTCCTTTGGTTTCATTGTATAAAAGTACCGACACGCAATCGGCTGCGAATGTGCATAGAAGAACGTCAATTTCATAGCTGTAGAGTGCATCGGTGTCCTCAACAGCATGCTCGGTATCAGTGGAACCGCGTCCTATGTCGTCAGCCTCGACACGGTAGAAGTTAGCGCTGTGTGTCTGGTTGGCGCATACAAAGTCGTTCAAAGTGAGGCCGAGGAAATCTGCCAGTTTTCGGCGGTTTTCCACAATCAGCGAAGGATCTTCACAGGCATGGAGCGCCATATTATTGAGTTCGAATTCGTCAGCATCCTTCATGGTAAGACCGGCTGTAAAATTTGCCGAATTGACATAGAGTTTTGTTTTCATATCATCACCTGCTTCTACTATATAAGAGCTGATTTTCATTGTATAGAAAAACCCATAAGAAAAGGAGGGCAAATTGCCCTCCTTTTCCCTGTTACACAATAAGCGCTTACGAATTGTTGCCTCCGCTGTGGCTGTTTTTTCCGCCTTTGCGGCCGGCTTCTTCGCGGCTCATCTTGTTGCCCCCGGAATTATTGCCTCCGGAGTTGTTTCCGCCACTATTGCTGTTCTCTCCACCTTTGGAACCGATTTCTTCATAGAACTCGCTGCCTTGGTTTTGGGAAGTGGCTTCTCCACCTTTTTGGCCAATATCTTCATAGAACCCTTTATCGTGGTTCTGTGAAGTGGCTTCTCCACCTTTTTCCCCAATTTCTTCGTAGAATTCTTGTCCATGGCTGTTGGATGTTGCTTCTCCTCCAAGGCGACCTGCCTCTTCACGACTCATCTTGTTGCCGTTGTTTTTGTCTGCCATTTCTAACTCCTCCTTAAAGTATATTGGGTGTTACAGTAAGTGTTCTTCCCGGTTAACACTAACTCAAACACTTCTCTCCATTTTGTAAAGTACTTGTAATATTTCCCACCTTCTATCAAGTGGTTTTACTTTACTCCAATAAAAAACCCGCCACGCGGCAGGCGAGCAGTGTCAATTAGTTGTGTTATTCAAGGGTTCCAGCATAAAGACGATGTAGCCAATGTCTTCGGAAAAATTCCAATCAAGAAACACTTCGGTAATCTGCCGGCCCAGTTCCTTTTCCGGCTGTGTTTCGAGCAGCAGACGGCGTTCCAAAGGACGCTTGGCAAGTTTAAGGATTTCAGCATATCCCTCTGCAATCAAAGCATTTTCAATGCCAACTAAAATATCTGTTCTTTTAACCAACAAAGGACGGTCATTCAGCCAATAACTTTTGATGGAACTTGGCTTTTTTTCTGCTCTTTCACTGGCATCTTCAATTTTTTGTTCAAACGCCTCTTTATCGATATGGTCTGGCCAGTGGAAATTATCTTCGTCGGTTTCATCCTTCAGGACACCGACCAGCAATCCGGTTTCCAATTCGAGATTCCAGTCAGCATAAAATTCCTGTATATCCATTTCTGCAATGCGCCAAAGGTTCTTCGCTATATCTTCTTTGAGTTCATTGATCAGCAAATCCCTGGTTTTCAGTACGCGCTTCCATTCTTTCTGTTTTAGCAGGACGGCTTCCATTGGCGCGACGAACCCGCGAAAATGGATGACGATATAAGGTTTTTTTACCGTTACAAAGACAGAAGTCGGCCCTTTTCCAAAATGCTTGCGGAGAAGCGTCGAGATATAGCCGCCAATTTCAGATTGGATCGTTTTTTCTTTAGACATGACGTTTTCCCCTTTTCCTAATAGGTTTCCCTGGATGGCTTACGGGGACCAAGAACCTGCATCCGACAAGCTGTAAAGCAGTTCAGCTGTCTTTTTCCATCAATAGAATCATATATCCTTTGTCTGCTTCAAAATCCCAGTCGACAAATAAATCGGTAATTGCCCTTTTCAAAGAAGCTTGGATATTAAACAATTTTATAATTTGGTGCTCCAACGGCCGTTTCGCTAAGCGCAACTCTTCCGTAATCCCATTGGCTATTAATTGTTTTTCGATATCGATCATAATGCCATGGCGTTCAATTACCAGCAAAGTATCGGTCAGCCAGAAATAATTGATTTGATCTGGCAGTTTTTGTGTCCTTTGGCTATTAAGCTTTATAATCTCATTGACCGATTCTGAATCTACTTCAGGTGGCCACTCGAAATCAGCTGATACAGCTTCTTGTCCAGAAATGGCGAGCAGCATGCCGGTCTCTTTTTCCAGATTCCAGTCTGCGTAGAATTTAACTGTTTCGTTACCGGTAATCTTCTTTAATTCTTCTATAAAATCAGTTTTGATGGTTTGCATCAATATATCGCGGGTTTCAAGCACATGAGATGCGTTATTCTTTTGCAGTAAAAGTTTTTCGGACGGCATCAAAAAGCCGTGGAGATGGATAAGGGTGAAAGGAGGTTTATGGTACACATGAAGGGAATCGGGGCTTTCACCAAAATGCTCTTCAATGAAACGACTGGCAAAGCTGGCAATATCATTAGTGAAATCTACACTTTCTTCCATCAGAAGCACTCCTCTTTTGACAGTTTTTAAGTTTTGCGTTCCATCAAGTATAGGCTTTATGGTACCGAAATGCGAGAAAATTGGGGTCTTAAGAGGGAGGTGATAATTTTCAGAGGAAAAATGGTAAGTTTAAGCGAAATTACAATGAATAATATCTTGATATTAGTATATTATTCCCGTCGGTTCCTGATAGAATGAGAATAAAGGGAAGAAAAAGTATTGGGAGAGAAGAGGGAGCTAGGTGGAAAAGGCGAACCAGATCGGTTTGGATTATGAATATTGGGCGAAAAAAATTCTTTATTTTTATGGCTTGTTGGCCATAGTTGCAATCGGGGGCCAATTGGTCGGACTGATTGTCACGTTCTACTATTATTCCTATTACATAGAAGAATATATATCGCTGCGCATGATTTGGCCTACCAGCTTCATCATCGCAATTATTCTCATTTGCTGGTTCATGGTCAGGGTATTAAAGATATTCAATCCATATATCCTCTTTTTCGCCGGGACCCTTCTCGCAGTTGTCATGATTCTTGCCAATCCTGGGCTGCCGGGACTGCAGATGACTTTGCTTTTGCCGATGGCGATTTCTTTGATCTATTTGAAAAAATTCAAATTGACTATCAGTTTCCTGACAAATTTTGTGGCGCTTCTGGTTATTTACCTTATCAGCGAAGACAGTCGAACAGCAATGACGCCTTATGAATATTTTGCGTATCTGTTTATTCTGGTAGCCGGTTTTATCGTTTATCTCGCAGTCATTGAAAGAGGAACCGAAGTGCTTTCGACATTGCGGCATGCGGCGGAAAAGGAAGAAGATTTGCTGATACAGAACCGGGTCATGGAACGGCTGTCGAAGACGGATGCACTCACGGGCCTCTATAATCACAAAACCTTCCAGAACTATTTGGATACACTGGTCCAGCAGGCGGAAGGGTCGGGAATGCAGCTTCAACTGGCAGTCTTGGATATAGATAATTTTAAAAGCATCAATGATAATTTCGGCCATAGCACAGGCGATTCGGTGCTGAAGCATGTCGCAGAAGCCATTTTGGAAAAAGCAGGTGCGCATGATATTGTGGCGCGTTATGGCGGTGAAGAGTTTGCCGTCATCTTTACAGAAAAGACTTTTGACGAAACGCTGAAGCTTCTGGAGGAAATACGCAAAGGAATCGCTAAACTTAAACATCCTGAAATCGCCGGCAGAAGAGTCACTATCAGTGCCGGGCTGCAAAATCACTATCCCGGCTTGTCAAAAAGTGAGTTTTTCAAAAAAGCTGATGCGTACCTTTACGATGCGAAGGGGAACGGCAAAAACCAAATTCAGCATAACCGCAGCTATAACTATATTATCTGATGCCTACTTGCCGCTTCGCCTTTGGGCGGGAGCGGTGTTTTCTTTTATGGGCCATCAGTTCGATTGTATCAAACCGGTTTTATTAGCGATAATGGAGAGTAAATGCAAGCATGCGCGGGAAAGGGTCATTCCATGAATACATTATTGAACGATTATCGGATAAAAAAATTATGCGGCATGGCTGCTTACCGAAAAGGCAAGGCTTATTTTGACGCGGGCAAAGTGGCATTGGAGCCGCTAAGTGAAAATACTTCCGTCGTCAAAGCGGAAGTCCAGGCAAACGGTATTTTTGAAGTGTCGGTCAAGGAAGAGCAAGATGGAACACTCCTCGCTTCCTGCAGCTGTCCGCCTGTCGGCTTTGTCAGCACCTATTGCCAGCATATTGCCGCAACGCTTTTGGCAATCAATGAAGTGCAGCAGCAGGAGCTTCAAAAAACGCAGCGCTTGATGGAGTTATTCGGCGACAAAAATATGCGTCCAAGCAAAAAGCAGCTGCATTTTGATGACCGTCCGGTATTGGAAATCAGCTTGTTGCTGCATTCAGCGGAAGCGGAAGACGGCGAGCGTTTCTTCTCGGCTAAACTCAGCGCCGGAATGGACGGAGCGGTGCCGATCCGCAACGCGGGGGCGTTCCTGCAGGCTGTCGACCAAGGCGTGAGCTATCCGATTTCTCCGGATTTGACTTATTCACGGGAGGCCTTCAGTTTTACGACGGAAACGGACGCGCTGCTGCGTGAATTAATGAAGATCAACGGCACGGTGACTGGCCGCGGCCGCATCGTTATTCCTGCTTCTGCTTGGGATACGCTTGTGAAATTGCTCGCGGAAATCCCGTCAGTCAATATTGGACATAAAGGGCGGATTTACAGAGGCCTGCGTTTTGACATCGATTTGCCGTTGATATTCCGTTTTGAAGCGGCCGGTAATGCAGGTTATTTGCTGACAGCGGAAGGGCTCGAACAAATCACGGTCATGAAATCGTACGGAATCGCCATCAGCGGTGGGGCGTTCGTGAAATTGCCGCCGGACGACTGCAGGCGATTGGAAGAATTGAAAGAGTTGATGGAAGGTTCGGCTGAGCTTGAAATAACACCGGCTCAAGGCGATTATTTCATGGAAAGCGTCATTCCGGGACTGGAGCGTCTCGGAGAAGTACATATGGCGGCCGCTGTTACCGGTCGGCTGGAAGAAACACCGTTATCGGCAAAATTATATCTTGACCGGATCCGCAACCGGCTGCTTGCTGGGGTGGAATTCCATTACGGCCAATTGGTCATTAATCCATGTGAAGAAGCGGAAGACGAAATCCGCCATCTGCCAGGCGTCCGACGCCAGCGCGGCAAAGAAGAGCGGATCATGGAGCTCATGAAGAACAGCCTCTTCACCCAGACAGACGGCGGTTTTTACATGCAGGACGAAGAAGCGGAATATGATTTTCTGTTCCACACCATTCCGCAGCTGGAAGAATTGATGCAGGTGTATGCCACGACAGCCGTGAAAATGCGCGTGCAGAAAAATTACCTGGGTCCGAAAGTGCAAGTGGAAGTGAAGGAACGGACAGATTGGCTGGCGTTCAAACTGGAGCCGGGCGAGATTCCAGAAGCAGAAATCCGATTGGTGCTCGCTGCTTTGAAGGAAAAGCGGAAATACTACCGCATCCCTAACGGTACGTTATTGTCTTTGGAGACGCCCGAATTTATTGCGCTGAATGACTTGATGCTTGAACTTGGCAATGAAGAGCAGTGGTTCGGCGACGAAATCCGGCTGCCGCTGATTCAGGGACTGCAGCTGGTGGCGTCGCTCGAGGAAGGCGAATTGCTCGATCCCGGCGCGGATTTTGCGAAGCTGCTGCAGAATCTCAGCAATCCTGAAGAAGTTGGCTTTGAAATTCCGGAACCGCTGACAGGGATATTGCGCGATTACCAGAAAGCCGGTTTCAACTGGCTGAAGGCATTGGCGAAATACCGTTTTGGCGGCATTCTCGCGGACGATATGGGGCTCGGCAAAACTTTGCAGAGCATCGCGTTCATCCAGTCGGAACTGACTGAAATCCGTCGGCGAAAAGCTCCGGTGCTGATCGTCGCGCCTTCATCGCTGACCTATAATTGGCTCGAAGAATTCACGAAATTCACTCCTGATATCAAAGCTGTAATTATTGACGGCAATAAAACCCGGAGAACGAAACGGTTTGCTGACAACAGAGAGGCGGATGTCCTTATCACGTCCTATCCGTCGCTGCGTATGGACGGCGCTTTATACAAAGGCAAAACGTTCCATACGCTGTTCTTGGACGAAGCGCAGGCTTTCAAAAATCCGGTGACCCAAACGGCGAAAGCGGTCAAAGCGATTGAAGCGGATTACCGCTTTGCACTGACCGGGACACCGATTGAAAATTCACTGGACGAATTATGGTCGATTTTCCATGTCGTATTCCCGGAATTGCTGCCGAATCGCATGCGTTTCGCTGAAATGCGTCGCACAAGCATCGCCAAACGCGTCCGTCCGTTCATCCTGCGGCGCGTCAAACAGGATGTGCTGAAGGAATTGCCGGACAAAGTTGAAACCCTGCAATTTTCCGAGCTGTATCCGGCGCAGAAAAAATATTATGCCGCGTATCTTGCAGAACTTAAACAGGAAGCGCTCAAGCATCTCAATAAAGACAGCCTGCAGAAAAACCGCATTAAAATACTGGCCGGGCTGACGCGTCTTCGCCAGTTATGCTGCCATCCTTCGCTGTTCGTTGAAGATTATCAGGGCGGTTCGGCGAAATTCGATCAATTGATGGAAATCGTTGAAAGCAGCCGGATGGCGGGGCGTCGTGTATTGGTGTTTTCCCAGTTTACGCAAATGCTGCAATTGATCGGCAACCGGCTGACGCGGGAAGGGTGGCCATATTTCTATCTTGATGGCCAGACTCCGCCGCAGGAACGCGTTGAAATGTGCAGCCGCTTCAACGAAGGTGAAGGCGACCTGTTCCTTATTTCCTTGAAAGCAGGAGGAACCGGGCTGAACCTGACAGGAGCCGATACGGTCATCCTCTACGACCTCTGGTGGAATCCGGCAGTCGAACAGCAGGCAGCGAGCCGGGCGCATCGTATGGGGCAGCAGCACACCGTACAGGTGATTCGGATGGTCGCTAAAGGAACCATAGAAGAAAAAATCACCGAATTACAGGAGAAGAAGAAGAACCTTATCGACGAAGTCATCCAATCCGGCCAGGAACCGCTGGCGGCGATGACGGAAGATGATATTCGGGAACTGTTGATGATTTGATGGAGAGTCGTTAATAGAAGGACAAATTCATTTATGACATCACTTCAGCTTCGAGAGGGATTTCTATAGATATGGAGCAAAACAGCGAAGACGCCCAGGGGACTAAGCGAAGTGCTGAGATCCACTCGGGCGAAGGGTTCCAAGCCCGAGTTAGCTCAGCGCGAGCCAAGCGTGGTCGAAGATTCTTCGACCGGCGCTTTGCGACGAAGCTAGCGCAGCGATGCAGGAGCACGAGGTTTTTGGCAAGCGGAGCTGTTTTGCGGAATATCGTTTCGTGTATCCATTTAATTGCCAGGAAAGCATTTAACCGGATGGTTTGCTAAAATAGAAGGAAAGGAAACGGAGGTGAAGATATGGATCCGAAAAGTTTAGTGTCTAAAGTGAAAGACCGTATTCCCGAAGTGCTGGGCAATAAGGATTTCTCGAAATTTGCAATTCTCCTGCCGATGATCGAAAAAGACGGCGAAGTCCATATCCTCTTCGAAGTCCGTTCCCATCAAATGAGAAGCCAGCCGGGAGACATTTGCTTTCCTGGTGGGAGAATCGACAAACAGGATGATTCAGAAAAAGATACAGCAATCCGCGAAACCATGGAAGAGCTGGGAATTGAACGCCATCAGATTTCCGATGTTTTTCCTTTGGACTATATCGTTTCGCCGTTTGGCATGATTGTTTACAGCTTTGCGGGAATCATTGATCCGGATGTTGAATTTCGGCCGAACCCACCGGAAGTGGACAGTCTGTTCACGGTGCCTTTATCATTTTTCCTCGAAAAAGATCCAAAGGTCTACCGCGTGAATTTTGATATCCAGCCGGAAGAAAGTTTCCCTTACGACCTCATTGCCGGAGGGGAAAATTATAACTGGCGCACCCGACAGGTCGATGAATATTTCTATATCTACGAAGACAAAGTGATATGGGGATTGACTGCCAAAATACTGACACATTTCATGGAGATCATTCGCTGAATGGTCTTTTTTTTATGCTTTAAACTCGTTTTTTATGATTTAAAACTGCAGTATATGCAATTTTATGCATAAATAATTTATTTATAAGTATTAATATTAATTATTATTGACTAAAAATTCATATAAGTGCATAATAATAAAAATTGCAAGCTAGTCTCCAAGCAGGAGGGAAAGACTGGGTGGTAAGAGTTTGGAAAAGAAACGGATTGTGGTAAAAATCGGCAGCAGTTCACTGACACATCAAAAAAACGGATTGTGCATCGACAAATTGCAGGACCATGTGGATGCACTCGCATATTTAAAAAAACTGGGACATGAAGTCGTGCTAGTGTCATCAGGAGCAGTGGCAGCCGGATGTACAGGGCTCGGTTACTTATCGCGCCCTGTCCACCGCATTGGACGCCAGTCTGCGGCGGCAGTGGGCCAAAGTCTTTTATTGCAGGCTTACGTAGAAGAATTCAAGAAACATGGCATTCTGGCGGCGCAACTCTTGTTGACAAAAGATCATTATGTGAATGCCCGTGAGACAATTATTGAACTTTTAGAGCATGAGGTCTTGCCGGTGATCAATGAAAACGATTCTGTTTCCGCCGAAGATTTAAGCTTTGGCGATAACGATATGCTCTCTGCGCTTGTAAGTGGATTGATAAAAGCGGATTTCCTGATGATCTTAACCGACGTTAATGGGGTGTATGGACAGAACCCGAATAAAAACCCTGCTGCTAAAAAATACGATTTTCTGACGGAAATAAGCGAAGAGCTGATGAATGCAGTTTCCGGATCTGATTCTGAAGTCGGGACAGGCGGCATGAAGTCAAAAGTGAAGGCTGCAGGAACAGCTCTTTCTTTTGGCGCGGATGTATTTATCGGGTCCGGGAACGGGCAGGAGAAACTTTTTAAAGTACTTATTGGAAAAGGGGACGGCACTTACATCAGCAAGGCTTTGGAAGCTATAAAAGCACATTGAGAACTGGGGGGGATTTGGAAATATCCTTAATGTATGTTAACATTGCTACTTATTCTTTGTTTAAATTTCTGCTAATAGGAATATTTAAACAATACCGAACGAGGCGAAGCGCTGGTGAGAAGATGCTGGATTCAGAGAGAAAACCCTTTTGGCGGTTTTAGAATCCATGCAGGATTATACGCTCATCATTTTGTTTTTAAATTATAAAACTCTTTTTCACAGTGTTAATTCGGTCTATTAAGTTAAATAAAAAATCGTAACAGCGTATAGTCTGATCGTATGATTGAGCACAATCTTCAATTGGAAAACATGCCATGGGTCCGAAGTTTTTCTCTCTTCAAGAAGAGGAAAAAATTTTTATTTAAAATTAGGAGATGATAGTAAGTGGAGAAGAAAAGAATAGTCGTGAAAATAGGCAGCAGTTCGTTGACAGATTCGAACGGGAAGTTATCGATCAGCAAACTGCGCGAACATGTTGAAGCATTGGCCCGTCTGAAAAACCTGGGCCATGAAGTCATTTTAATCTCATCAGGAGCGGTAGCCGCAGGATTTAAGAGCATTGGCTATTTATCGCGTCCGGATGCAGTTGTCGATAAACAATCGGCTGCAGCTGTCGGACAGGGACTGTTGCTGCAGGCGTATGGGGATGAATGCAAAAAGCACGGTATTATCGCCGCACAGTTGCTGTTGACCAAGGACTTATATAAAAATGCTAATGATACAATCTCGAATTTATTGGAGCGGGATGTAATGCCAATCATCAATGAGAATGACTCGGTTGCAGTAAAAGAACTGACTTTTGGAGACAATGATATGCTATCGGCGTTAGTCAGCAAACTGGTGCACGCGGACTTCCTGATAATTTTGACTGATATCAATGGCATCTACAGCGGCAACCCGAATACCGACCCAACCGCTGAAAAGTATACATTCCTTACAGAAGTCCATGAAGAAATGGAAAATGCCGCTTCGGCGGAAGGTTCTTCAAACGTCGGTACCGGCGGAATGAAATCGAAAGTGGTAGCTGCTAAAACAGCATTGGCCTCAGACGTGCAGGTCTTTATCGGTTCAGGAGAAGGCAGTGGCAAACTGGTCGATATTTTTGAAGGAAAAGGCGATGGAACTTACATTGGCAAATTGGTGGAACCTAAAGTACTAGTAAATGCATAAATTGAAAGGAGACAGAGGATGACTGAACTTCTACAAGAAGAAAAAGTTACAGAGACTGAATTGATCCTAAAAGCACAAAAAGCAAAAGAGGCCGCTTTCCAATTGGCGAAAGCGACGACAAAAGATAAAAATGAGGCTTTGCAAGCTATTTCAGCTCAATTGCTGGAGGAGCAGGACTTCATTTTAAACGAAAATGCAAAAGACATAACGGCCGGGCAACAGGCAGGGATGAACGATTCACTGGTGGATCGCCTGAAACTGGATGCAGCCCGCTTAAAAGATATGGCTGATGCACTTATCCAATTAACCCAATTAAACGACCCCATCGGAGAAACCCTCGAAAAATGGGAGCAGCCCAATGGACTGGCGATGACAAAAATCCGCGTACCGATCGGTGTCGTCGGCATGATCTACGAAGCGCGCCCTAATGTAACAGTTGATGCCTCGAGCCTGTGCCTGAAAACAGGAAATGCGATTGTACTGCGCGGCAGTTCAACAGCTATCAACTCCAATAAAGCGATTGTCCAGGTAATTCGCCGTGCGCTGGAAAAAACCAATTTGCCGGTTGAATCGGTTCAATTGCTGGAAGATACACGCCGGGAAACGGCGTCGCAAATGTTCAAATTGAACGACTATCTGGATGTTTTGATTCCGCGCGGCGGAGCGAAGCTTATCCAAACCGTCGTGCAAAATGCCACAGTACCCGTTTTGGAAACAGGAGCGGGGAATTGCCATATCTTTATCGACCAAACAGCGGACGTGAAGATGGCAATTGATATTGCGATCAACGCGAAGACGCAGCGCCCTTCTGTCTGCAATTCGTGCGAAACGATTCTTGTGCAGAAAGAGTGGGCCGAAGCTCACCTGGCTGATCTTGTGGATGCTTTACAGGGCGAGAATGTGAAGATCCATGGCGATAGCGCCGTACAAGGAGTTTCTTCAGCAGTTGCGCCGGCCACAGACGAAGATTGGGCTACGGAATACTTGGGCTTTGAAGTTGCCATTAAAGTTGTTGAAACGGTCGACGAGGCTGTTAAGCATATCAATCAGTATGGCACGAAACATTCAGAAGCCATCATTTCAACGGAAGCGGCGAATGTTGAACAATTCTTCAATGAAATCGATGCAGCTGCGGTTTATCATAATGCTTCAACCCGCTTTACCGATGGCTTCGAGTTTGGCTTTGGCGCTGAAATCGGCATCAGCACCCAAAAACTTCATGCACGCGGACCGATGGGCTTGCCGGCTTTGACGTCAACGAAATATATTATCAGAGGCAATGGACAAACGAAATAATGAATAGGCTGCTGATGGAAGTTGTGTGAATGACTTTCATCAGCAGCCTTTTTTTATTTATTATTTTGAAGGGTTGAGAATTCCTGATATTCCAGCGCAATTAATGCAGCGTAGTTATATACGTCGAAGGGAATGTTCATTAACACCTCGGTTATAGTTACGTTTAAGAATCCCTTTTGAGGCTATTTATATAAGAGTAGAAACTTATCCACTGAAACCTGGCGATTGTCCATGCTGCTGCGCACAGAAAACAGAGGTTTTCCGGCAGCGCAGCGGTAGTTTCACCTGAAACGCTATATCTCCTACAATGCCAGGCAAAACGGGAAGGAGTCGATCATTCATGAGTAAACTTGAGGAAACAGCCAAGCGGTTCGGAGACATTCTAGGGGTAGAAGCGGAAGCGGAGTCCGACAAAGGCATTGTGGAAGCACCAAAACCGCGCGATTTGGACGTAACTGTTCAAGGAAGGCCATTCAAAAGTGAGTTAACCATGGAAATTCATTTTGAAGCACTTGAAGACGACGGCACTGCCTTGAATCACGCGGAAATTGTGCTGCTGCCGGAGGAAGTTCCTGACTTTACTCGTGCACTTGGAGAGAATGACCTTACCATCAGTGCATTGCATAACCATTGGCTTTATGCGGAACCGGCGATTATGTATCTTCATGTTCAGTCAGTCGAAAAGCCGGAAGAGTTTGCAAAAAAATTAGCTGCTTCTTTAAAAGTATTGAAAAAATAACGACTCAGGAAGCCCCCGAATTGTAATTCGATTTGGAGGCTTCTTTTTTATAGGCGGTGAATAACAGGAAGTATACATAAGTTTTGCTTATCATTTTTCATAATAACTATTGAATTTATTTAAGTGGTCGAAAGGATTATAGTAAGGGTGAAAAGAGGTGACAGGGATGGATTTCATATTTATGTTCTTTCTCGGCGTGATTGCCACGACTCTGGGCACCCTGGCCGGAGGCGGCGGACTGATCAGCCTGCCGGCAATGCTGCTGCTCGGATTGCCCGTCCATTCAGCAATCGGTGCCAATAAAGTCTCAAATACGGTCAGTTCATTTTCGAGTTTTTATTACCTGATCCGCAAAAAGAAAATATCGCTGAAAGAGTCCTATTGGATCGTGCCGGTCAGCTTACTGGGCGGTGTGGCAGGTGGTTTTATCGCTTCGTCGATACCTGAAGAACAAATGTATATACTGGTGAGTTTCCTTTTAATCGCTGCATTCTTCACTTCTTTTATCGGCAAGAAAGGGTTTGTGGGCGAAAGCCGGCTGATATTCAAACCGAAAAGTGCGGGCGGGTTATTCGGTATCGGAATGTACGATGGTCTTTTCGGTCCCGGTCAGGGGACGCTGATGCTGTTCCTGTTCAGTTACCTTGATATCGCCTATATCCGTGCTGTCGGTTTTGTGCGGCTCGCTACGTTTTCCAGCTGTCTTGGAGCCGCGGTCACATATACGCTTGCGGGCCATATCATCTGGCCGTTGACGCTCGCGCTTATGGCCGGATCGGTTACCGGAGCACAGGCAGGCGTGAGAATTGCCGAAAAGCTCAATCCGAATTTTGTGAAGCCGCTGCTGCGTGCGGTCACCGTTCTGCTGATTGCGCAAATTCTTTTTGCGCGGGTATTTTGAGGAAAATTGCAGTTCAATCCAGGAAGCCTTTGCGGATGCAGAGGCTTTTTTAGTTGCTGGTGCACAGGATGTAGGAGGTGAAATTTCTGGAAATAATTGCTTGATTATTTATCCGACGCTAATTATCCTGGGCATCGGAATTTGCGCGCGATTAAAAAATTATATCGGCGTTCAGCAAAAATATCGCCGTGAAATGGAAATATCTTCTTTTAATTTCTCGGCAAAGAAAATTTAAAGGTCCGAGAAGCCAAAAAAAGGGAAGTCTGACTTGTTCTGTGGTAGGCTAAAAAACAGCTATTTTCTTTTCAGGAAATTTGTTAAGAATAAATATATTTGAAAGAAGGTACCATACGAATGAAAAATCTAGCCGGGATGAAACGATCACGTTTCGTCATACTTTTAGGCGCGTTAACAGCCATGATTCCTTTTACCATCGATATGTATCTGCCGGCGTTTCCGACTCTGGCAGATGTATATCATACCAATGCATCGGCAGTGCAGCTCAGCTTGACCGCCTGTTTGCTTGGGCTTGCATTCGGTCAATTGGTGACGGGGCCGCTCAGTGATTCACTTGGCCGTAAAAAGCCGTTGATCATTTTTTTGATAGCTTATGCCATCGCTTCGGTCGCCTGTATCTTTGCTCCGAACATATACATATTCATCGGATTGCGCTTCGTGCAAGGCTTTGCGGCTTCTGCGGGGCTCGTTATTTCCCGGGCAATAGTGCGGGATGTCAGCAGCGGATCGGAATTGACCCGCCTGTTTGCTTTGCTGATGGTCGTCAATAACCTCGTGCCGCTGCTCGCTCCATCAGTGGGGAGTACGGTTCTCCTGTTTGCCGATTGGAAAGGGATCTTCCTGATTCTCAGTTTGCTGGGTCTCATTCTTTTATTCGTGAGCGCTTGGCGCCTTGAAGAAACCTTGCCGCCGGAAAAAAGGGTGCCGGGCAATCTGACGGAAACCTTCAGCAATTTCAGCATCATCATCAAAAATCGGAAGTTTACCGGTTATGCATTGGCGCAGGGGCTATTGATCGGCGGCGTCTTTGCCTATGTGGCCGGAACGCCATTTATCTACCAGAACATTTACGGCGTTTCGCCGCAGGTCTTCAGTATCCTATTCGGAATGAACGGCATCGGCCTGATTTTCGGCAGTTATGCCGTCGGCCGTTTCAGCCATGTGTGGTCGGAGAAGAAATTCCTTGAAGTCGCGCTGTATACGGCAACTGTTGCAGGCGCCGTCCTGCTCGCTGTCGTGTTGGTTGAAGGACCGCTTTGGGCTGTCGTCATCCCGATCTTCTTCTTTGTCACGGCAATCGGAGTCGTCGGCACCGCTTCCTTCACGCTGGCGATGGAAGAGCAAAGCCGCGTGGCAGGCAGTGCTTCTGCATTGCTCGGACTTCTGCCATTCATTCTCGGTGCAATCGCTGCGCCTTTGGTCGGTGTTGCCGGAGAAGAAACCGCCGTACCATTAGGTCTAATTATATTCACTATGTGTCTGCTGGCGCTGCTTGCCTATTTATTCCTCGTAAAACGCCTGGATCATAAAGTGAATGCGAATTAAATAAAAATGGAAAATATACCCTTAAAGCTGTCGAATCCTATTCGGCAGCTGTTTTTATTTATCCCAAATGGACTCCCAATTTCAACCAATTCAATGTTAAAATTAATGTATTACATAAAATCAATGAGGTGTTCAGATGGATTCAGCAAAGGAATCAATTCTATCCATACAGGATCTGACGATGAGCTACGGGGGAAAACAGGTGCTGAACGGCATCAATCTGGAAGTGTCAAAAGGGCAGATTATCGGCTATATCGGTCCGAACGGTGCCGGCAAAAGCACGACTGTAAAAATCATGCTCGGCCTGATCGAGGATTATAAAGGGAAAGTTGTGATTTTCGGCCAGGACATTTCAAATGGCGACCCGTCCTATAAACGCCGCATCGGTTACGTGCCGGAAAATGCGGAGACCTATGACAACCTGACAGCGATGGAATATCTCGTCTTTATCGGAGAACTTTATGGTTTGGATCAGGCGTTTGCCCAAGGAAAAGCGGAAAGCCTGCTGCAGCAGTTTGATTTGATCGATGTCCGCCATGCGCGCCTGTCTTCTTTTTCAAAAGGGATGAAGCAGAAAGTGCTGATCATTTCGAGTCTCCTGCATAATCCGGACCTGCTGTTTTGGGATGAGCCGCTGAGCGGTCTTGATGCCAACAGCATGATGGTCATCCAGGAAATCCTGTCGCAGCTGGCGAAAGAAGGAAAGACCATCTTTTATTCGTCGCATATCATGGACCTGGTCGAAAAGATCAGCAATCGCATCGTTCTGCTGGTGAACGGTAAAGTCGTGGCGGATGGCAGTTTCGAGGAATTGCAGGAACAGAGCGAAGAAGGGTCGTTATCGGGAATCTTCAACCAATTGACCGGCTTTACCGAGCATCGTGAAAAAGCGGCGCATTTCGTTTCCGTCGTAAGAGGGGACCATGACGATGCGGGAGTTTAAATCACTCAAATTCGTCGCATTGTTCAAGGGGCTGTTCCGCCGGTTCGGCGTCGATTACGAAGTCATGATGCTGATTTTGCGGATTAAACTGACAATGGACGAGCGGCGGGTGCCGACGGTTTTCAATGAAATGGGCAAGAAAAAGGAAGGCAATCAATTCCTGAAATCATTGTGGATTTATGGCATTTACGGTTTACTGTTGCTACCGTTTCTGTTTATCGGGGAAAATTACATTTTCCAGATGAGTATCATGTTCGGCATGATTCTGTTTATCCTGATGACTTCAATGATCGCTGATTTCACATCGGTCCTGCTGGATGTCCGTGATAAGAATGTGCTGCAGACGAAACCGGTCGATAAAAAGACGATTACGGTTGCGAAGACGATTCATATCCTGATTTATATGAGCTTTGTAACCGGCGCTTTTGTGGCCTTGCCGTTGTTCGTAGGTTTGTACCGGCACGGACCTCTATTCTCTCTAATTTTCCTGGGAGAAATAATATTGGCGATGTTATTGGTTGTCGTACTGACGTCGCTGCTTTACCTGTTTGTGCTGCGCTACTTCGACGGAGAGCGCTTGAAAGACATCATCAATTATGTCCAAATCCTGCTTTCAGTGGGACTCATAGTCGGTTACCAGGTGCTCATTCGTGCATTTGAATTCACCAATATCGATATAACTTACTCGTTCAGCTGGTGGCATTTCCTGATTCCTCCGATTTGGTACGGTGCGCCGTTTGAGATGATACTGAACGGCAATACGGCTGGATACATGATTGCGTTTACTGCACTTGCGATTCTGGTGCCGATTGTCGCGATTTTTGTCTACAGCCGGTTGATGCCTTCATTTGAACGCAATCTCGAGAAAATGCTGAGCGATACGAAAAGCCGTAAACCAGGCAGGCATTTACTCGACGAATTCTGGGCGAAGCTGCTGTGCCGCAGTAAGGAAGAACGTGGTTTTTTCCGATTTTCAGCGTTGATGATGAAAAAGGAAAGAGAGTTTAAGCTGAAAGCTTTTCCGAATCTCGCAATGTCTGTGATTTTCCCGTTTTTATTCATATTCAATGAATTGCGGATTCGCAGCCTCGCCGATATTTCAGAAGGCAATATGTTTTTGTTCATCTATTTCTGCAATATCATGATTCCGGGAACAATCTTCATGCTGAAATTCTCGGGCAGCTACAAAGGCGGCTGGATTTTCAGGGCAGCTCCGATTGAGCGTGAATCTGCGGCTTTCAGCACGGCAATTAAAGCGTTTCTCGCCAAACTGTATCTTCCTATATTTGTGGTGGTCGGCGTTGCCTATATATTCATCTTTTCGGCACGCATCCTGCCGGACCTTGGCGTTGTGTTTCTGAGCGCCATTCTGCAATCACTGATTACCTATAGAGTAATGAAAGATGAAGACTTTCCGTACACGAGGTCATTCGAGTTCGCACAGGATCCCGGCACTGCCCGGATGATCATGATGACGTTGATCATCGGTGCGTTCCTCGGCGTCCATTTTATCGCCAGGGCAATCGACTATGGCATTTACGTCTATTTGGTGCTGCTGATTGTGGCAGTGGTCATCGGATGGCGCAAGACGTTTCCGGAGAATTGGAAAGCGGAGGATGTGAAAGAAACTTCCAAAGCGGAAGCGAGTATATAATAGGAACATCCCATTTAAAGTGGGTGATTTCATAAATTAGCTTAACACCGTTACTATTGTTCAAAACCAGACATTTTAAAAAGAGATATTTACTTACTTTTTGTTTAGGAGAACACCAATAATAATCACTATGTCTGAAATTTAAATGATTTTCTTTCAAAACGGAAGTTCATGGAGTATACTGTATAGAAAATAAGCAAAAGCGGGTGGGTATCGAAATGAAAATCGATGAAACAGATAAAAAGATTCTAGAACTGCTGACTCAGAATGGCCGAACATCGTATGTCGATATAGGAAAAGAACTTAACTTATCCCGGGTAGCTGTAAGGGAACGGGTGCATCAACTTACAGAAGAGGGAGTTATCGAGCGATTTACAGTCGTGATCAACAGTGAAAAAATCGGCAAAGGCGTTTCAGGTTTTTTTGAAGTTGACTGCGAACCGGCATCATTAGTGGAAGTGGCACAAGCACTTGCAGATAATCCGCAAGTGGCAAGCTGTTATCAGATGACCGGTCCTTCTACGCTTCATATGCACGTGTTGGTGGATGATTTTACGTCGCTTGAAAAGTTTATCAATGAAGAACTTTACGCTTTAGAAGGAATTACCCGCGTTGAGAGTCATATCTTGCTCCGGCGATTTAAGAGCAGAAACGGATTAAAACTATAAAAACTGCTGGCAGCATATAAACTGCCAGCGGTTTTTTTATGGGCAAAAGCAGAAATGAAAGCGGTTTCTGGTCCGATTACTATTTGGAGGTTAAAGGGGGTATTTGAAATCAAAAAGAAAGTTAATACCGTGTAAAATAAATCATTTGCTTATAAAAAATAGGGAAAATGTACTTTTTTGAAAATTCTTATAGATTTTTATGTTTAAATGATTTATACTTTCTAACAATTCAACTATTTTACTTTTGTTAATCAAATTTTTAAAAATGATTAACAAATGAATTTGGAGGTGGAATAAGAATGGTTGCTTTAGTGGTTAGACGATTTTTTCAATTAGCATTTTTGCTGCTTGGAATATCTTTCTTGGTGTTTGCATCTATGTATATTGCTCCGGGTGATCCGGCTGCGATTATTGGAGGACCTACTGCCAGTGAATCGGATGTAGAAGCGATCAGAGATAACCTTGGACTGAACGATCCGTTTCTTGTCCAGTATGGCAGGTATGTATCCAACGCTGTACAAGGGGACTTAGGCTACTCCTATCAGACAAGTCAGCCTGTGTGGGATGCCATTCTGGTCCGGTTTCCGAATACGCTGAAATTGGCAATAGCCAGTATGATTGTCGCTGTCATAATCGGAATTATTACAGGACTCGTTTCAGCCTTGAGACAAAATTCGCTTCTGGATGTGTCAGCGACGACTTTTGCGCTTGCGGGCATCTCAATTCCGAACTTTTGGCTCGGCGCAGTTCTCATTCTGATTTTTTCGGTTAATCTTCAATGGCTGCCGGTCGGCGGAATGTCCAATCCTTGGTATACACTCGATGGTATAAAAGAGCTGATTTTACCGGCAATAACTCTTGGTACCGCTTCAGCTGCCATAATTGCCCGGATGGCCCGCTCTTCAATGTTAGAAGTGATCCAGGCCGATTATGTCCGGACCGCCAGAGCGAAAGGCGTAAAGGAGAGCAGTGTCATTTGGATTCATACGCTAAAAAACGCCATGATTCCAATTATTACAGTTATTGGCTTGAATTTCGGCTTCCTGCTGGGTGGCACAATTATTACGGAAAAAGTGTTTGCGATAAACGGTGTTGGGAGACTGATGATCGATGCCATTGCCGCCCGTGATTTTCCGATGGTGCAAGGGTCTGTATTGCTGGTTGCCGCACTGTTTGTATTCGTAAATTTGATTGTTGATATTATTTACACTTACATCGATCCGCGCATTAGTTTTGATTAAAAGGAGGGGAGCCATCAATGACTACAGTCGTACCAACCGAGGCAGAATTAAAACCGAAAAAACGCGAGAAATATTATGTTACGACACTCAAACGGCTGTTTACCAATAAACTGGCGATAGTCGGCTTAATCATAGTTATACTCCAAGTCCTCCTGGCAATTTTTGCTCCGTTCATCACGGCATATGATCCAATAGAACAAGACCTTGCCAACAGCGAATTGCCGGTTTTCAGTGATGGTCATTGGCTTGGCACAGATAATTATGGAAGGGATGTTTGGAGCCGGATTGTGTATGGCGCTCGCATTTCTCTTGTTGTCGGAGTCGTAGCCGTAACACTCGGGTTGATTGGGGGCATAACACTCGGTCTGTTAGGTGGCTATTACAGAAAACTTGATTCACCGATCATGCGGATTGTAGATTTGCTGTTTTCATTCCCGGGTATCTTGCTTGCAATGCTGATCATTGCAATTTTGGGAACTAGCCTCATCAATGTGGCGATCGCAATCAGTATATGGTCGATTCCGACATGTGCCCGAATCGTACGCGGCTCTGTTCTTTCGGTAAAAGAGAAAGAATATATAATGGCAATGCGTTCGATGGGAGCTTCAGATTTAAGAATCATGGTAAAACATATTTTGCCGAATATCACAGCACCGATCATCGTTTTTGCAACTATGCGAATGGCTACAGCAATTCTTTCAACTGCTGCGCTCAGCTTTCTCGGCCTTGGGGCTCAGCCACCGACGCCTGAATGGGGAGCGATGATTTCCCAGGGTCAGGATTTTATGTGGTCGGCGCCGCATTTGACCATTGTGCCGGGAATCGCAATTATGCTGACGGTTTTTGCCTTTAATGTACTTGGGGATGGGCTTCGAGATGCACTCGACCCGAACATGAATTTAGAACAATAAATAACAATCTGGAAGCGGAGGAATTTTTTATGACAAAGCACAACAAACACTGGTTAGTTTTACTCGCTTTTGCACTTGTACTGATTTTAGCGGCATGCGGAGGCAGCACGATTCCGGAAGATGTAGTAACTGAAGGTGACAAAGGAATAGACGGGGAAGCAGCAACAGACACCGACCAGGAAATTATATACGCGGCTACAAGTGATGCAGTTGGTCTATCACCCATCCTGACAAACGATTCTGTATCATCGAATGTCATTTCACAAGTATATGAAACATTGTTTGTGAGAAATCCTGAAACAATGGAAATTGAGCCGAAATTGGCTGAATCATATGAAACACCGGATGATCTGACTTGGGTAATCGAGTTGAAAGAAGGGATCGAGTTCCATGATGGAACTCCGTTCAATGCAGAAGCAGTAAAGTATACATTTGATAAATTGCGCGATCCGGCAACTGCCGCGCCCCGTGCATCCCTTTTGGAACCGGTTGAAAGTGTGAATGTCATTGACGAAAAGACAGTTGAAATCAAAACAAAATATCCATATGGACCAATGCTTGCAGCACTGTCCCATACAAATGCTTCAATTGTAAGCCCAACTGCCGATCAGGCACAGGATTTGATGCAGGATCCAGTCGGTACGGGTCCGTTCCAGTTTGTCAGCTGGACGCCAGGTGAATCGGTTGTACTTGAAGACTTCGGAAATTATTGGGACGGAGCACCTGAACTGGACAAAGTAACGTTGCGAGTAGTTCCAGAAGTCTCAACTGCAATCTCGATGCTTCAGGCCGGAGAAGTTTCATTCCTTGATGGGTTGCCGTCTGATCAAATCGACCGCATCCGTTCACTGGAAAATGTTGAAGTTACTGAACAGCCGGGAACACCTGTATACTATATGCTGTTTAACTTTGAAAAGGAACGCTTCCAAGATCCGGAACTACGGAAAGCAATGGCAGCAGCGATGAATCGGGATGTGTTCGTTGAGAACCTAAACGGACTCGGTGTCAGAAGTGACAGTATTATTGGACCGAAATTATTCGGCTATACGGAAGAAGCTGACGATGCAGGACAAGACTATGATCCCGATCTTGCTCAACAGCTTGTTGAAGAAAACGGATTTGGCGAAGAGCCGATCAAAATGCTCGTAGCCAACCGTGATAATTATATGCAAATGGCAGAAATCGCACAGGCACAATTGACTGAAGCAGGGTTTAACGTTGAAATTGAAACGATGGAGTGGGGAACGTTCCTTGATGCTACAAGTGCAGGGAAATATGACGTAACATTCCTCGGCTGGTCGAACGTAACGGGCGATGGATCAGAATTGCTGTACCCGAACTTCCATACGGATAACGTAGGTGCATCCAACCGTTCTGCATACAGCAATCCTGAATTTGATGAACTTGTAGACGCTTCCCGTACGACAGTCGATCAAGAGGAGCGCCGACAGTATTTGGTAGAAGCGAATAAACTGTTATTGGATGAAAATGTTGCTGTCGTCATGAACCACGGTGTGGTAACTGCTGCAACTGCAGACAATGTCAAAGGTCTTAAACTCGATCCTAATGGTCAGTGGTCCTTAGAAAACGTAACAAGAGAGTAGGGAAAATTATGCAGGAGACATTACTTGAAGTGAAAAACCTGGTAACGTCATTTCGGACAGCCGATGGAACACTGCAGGCCGTAAAGGATGTCTCTTTTGAAGTAAGGAAAGGAGAGACTCTCTGCATCGTCGGAGAATCTGGGAGCGGGAAGAGTGTTACTTCTCTTTCAGTAATCGGTTTGCTGCCCCAGAACGGTTTCATTGAAAGCGGGGAAGTTCTCCTTGAGGACAAACCATTGCAAAATTTATCACATGAACAAATGCGGAAATTGCGTGGCAATAGGATTTCCATGATATTTCAAGAGCCGATGACTGCACTCAATCCGGTTCTGACTATCGGCTATCAGCTGCGAGAACCGCTTTTGCTGCATCGCAGTGTATCGAAACGGGAAGCGACCGTGAAAGCAGTGGAACTGCTGAACCAAGTCGGTATTCCGAATCCCGAAAAACGACTGAAACAGTATCCACATGAATTGAGTGGGGGAATGCGGCAACGGGTGATGATTGCCATCGCTCTCGCATGCCACCCGAGTCTGCTTATTGCCGATGAGCCAACGACAGCACTTGATGTAACGATTCAGGCACAAATTCTTGATTTAATTAATGACTTAAAAGCGGAATTGGAAATGGGTGTGCTACTGATTACTCACGATATGGGTGTTGTAGCAGAAGTGGCAGATCGTGTAATGGTTATGTATGCCGGAGAGAAAATTGAAGAAGGAACGGCCGAAGAAATTTTCGACAATCCGAAACATCCCTACACAAAGGGGCTTTTAAATTCAGTGCCGAATGTTGACGACCCGTCGTTTGAGTTGGAAGCAATTCCAGGAAGCATGCCCGGCCTGAATGAAAAAATATCCGGCTGTAAATTCCATCCGCGTTGTAAATTCGCAATGGATAAATGTCTGACGGATGTGCCACCCCATTTTGTCGATGCCAAAGGCCATACGGCAAAATGCTGGCTGAATGAAGAGGAGGAGGTGGATACCGATGAAAGTGACCGAAAAGCAGCCATCAACGTCTAACGTTCTATTAGAATTGAATGATGTCAAAAAGTACTTTCCGATCAAAGGCGGTATCCTGAAGAGAGTTCAGGGCAACGTAAAAGCGGTAGAATCCATCTCCTTAAAAGTATATGCAGGTGAAAGTCTTGGAGTTGTCGGAGAATCTGGATGTGGAAAATCCACCCTCGGCCGGACAATTCTTGGGTTGGAGGAACTGACAGAAGGGAAAATTAAATTCAACGACCAGGAAATCCAGGATTTGAAGAAAAAAGAGAAGAAGAAATTCGTTAAGGAAATGCAAATGATCTTCCAGGATCCTTACGCTTCTTTGAATCCGAGACAACGAGTGGGGCATGCACTGGATGAAGTGTTCAGAATGCATACAAAACTAGGAGCGGGTGAAAGGAAATCGGCTGTTCTGGATTTGTTAAAAGAAGTGGGGCTGAAACCGGAAAGCTATGACCGCTATCCTCATGAATTTTCAGGCGGGCAACGGCAGCGGATTGGCATTGCCCGCGCAATTGCCTTGAATCCTCAGTTTATTATTTGTGACGAAGCAGTATCTGCACTTGATGTGTCAGTTCAGGCTCAAGTGTTAAAGTTACTGAAGTCGCTACAGGAAAAATATAATCTATCCTATCTTTTTATTTCACACGATTTGGGAGTTGTCCGTTACTTCTGTGACCGGGTGCTTGTAATGTATCTAGGTAACGCAGTGGAGATGGGAACAGTGGATGATATTTTCAAAAATCCGCTTCATCCGTATACCCAAGCCTTACTATCCGCAATTCCGCGGCCCAGTGTGCATGGAAGAAAAGAGCGGGTCCGCCTGACGGGAGATATGCCGAACCCGGCCAATCCTCCGTCCGGCTGTCCGTTTCATACGCGCTGCCCGCTTGCGCAGGAAGTTTGCGTGACAGATAAACCGGCATGGGTGGAACATGAACCAAACCATTTTGCCGCCTGTCACTTTGCATGAATCATAGGCCGGATGCGGGGCTTCAACCCTGCACCCGGCTTTTATATTGAACAGGAGGAGAAGTCATGGATTATTTGAATCATCCGTTTGCATCGCAGCGGAATACAGTGTTTGGAAAAAAAGGAATGGTGGCGACATCACAGCCGCTTGCAGCGCAGGCGGGGATAGAAGTGATGCAAAAAGGCGGTAATGCCATCGATGCTGCAATAGCCGCAGCTGCTGCGCTTACAGTTGTAGAACCAACTTCCAATGGAATTGGAGGTGACGCTTTCGCATTGGTGTGGGTCAAGGATAAACTGCATGGACTCAATAGTTCCGGTCCTTCACCGAAGGGCATATCTGTGGAAGCAGTCAAAGAGCGCGGACATGAAAAGATGCCTATTCATGGTATGATTCCGGTAACAGTGCCCGGCGTACCGGCTGCCTGGGCGGAACTGGCTGATAAATTCGGGAAATTGCCGCTGTCGGAGTCTTTAAAACCGGCCATCCGATATGCAGAAGAAGGTTATCCGCTCACACCGATTCTCGGCAAGTACTGGAAACTTGCTTACAGCAAATTCAAGGAAACTTTCACTTCCGAAGAGTATCAGGCCTGGTTTGACACTTTTGCACCAAATGGACGTGCACCTGAAATCGGTGAAATATGGTCTTCACCGGGCCATGCAGCGACACTCCGGGATATTGGAGAAACAAATGCACGCTCATTCTACGAAGGATCACTTGCAGATCAGATCGATGCGTTTATGCAGAAACATGACGGCTTTTTACGGAAAGAGGATCTGTCTTCGTTCCAGCCGGAATGGGTAGAGCCGGTATCAGCAAACTACCGCGGTTACGATGTCTGGGAAATCCCGCCGAATGGCCAGGGAATGGTGGCGTTGATGGCGCTGAATATTTTTAAAGAACTACAGAAACCGGTCTGGCAATCTGCTGAGACATTACATGAACAAATTGAAGCGATGAAACTTGCATTTACGGACGGACAGGCATTCATTACCGAACCGGAAGCCATGCCGGTGAAGACAGAACATTTATTATCGGAAGGTTATGCCAAGGAACGGGCAGCGACTGTAACAGAGACGGCATGCGAGCCTAAGCCATATGAACTTCCGAAAGGCGGCACGGTTTACCTGTCTGCTGCGGATGAGGAAGGGAATATGATTTCCTATATCCAAAGCAATTATATGGGCTTCGGATCAGGCATAGTTATTCCGGGGACAGGCATCGGACTGCAGAACCGGGGAGCGGATTTCAAATTGGATGAAGATCACCCGAATGTACTAAAACCGGGCAAAAGGACATTCCATACAATTATCCCGGGCTTCTTGACGAAAAATGGAAAAGCTGTTGGACCATTTGGTGTCATGGGCGGCTATATGCAGCCGCAGGGTCATTTCCAGATTGTGACGAATACAATCGATTATTTATTGAACCCTCAGGCGGCGCTTGATGCACCACGCTGGCAATGGATGGGCGGAAAGAAAGTTGTGGTGGAAGCCCATTTTCCGAACTACCTTGCACAGTCACTGATCCGAAAAGGACATGACCTTCAGGTAATGGCTGATGGCGGTGCCTTCGGACGCGGCCAGATTATTTGGCGAAATTCAGAAACAGGCGTTCTGGCAGGCGGCACAGAATCCCGGACCGATGGAGCCGTGGCCGTGTGGTAACCGGTCAGGATAAACCGGAAATCAGAAAGCGCGAACCTTTATCTCTAAAGCTGCACGCAGATTTATTTGCCGCCTTTTTCCGCGTGGGTATGCTTGGATTTGGAGGAGGACCTTCATCAATTCCGCTTTTCCATCAGGAAGTCGTAAAAAAATACCGATGGATGTCAAATGACGATTTTGGAGATACACTGGCTCTAGCCAATACGATGCCGGGGCCGATTGCAACGAAAATGGCAGGCTATATCGGATACCGGCTTGGAGGTATACCTGGCAGTATAAATGCATTGGTCGCAACTGTTTTGCCCACAGTAATCTTGATGATTCTGCTGCTTGGCACGCTCCAGGCATATAAAGATCTACCTTGGGTCAGCAGCATGTCGGCTGCCGTTGTACCGGTTGTCGGAGTCATGCTGGCCGTACTGACATGGGACTTTCTGAAAAAATCCGGGCAGTCGCTCGGGTGGATGCGGGCGGTTATTCTGACTGTTCTCGCGGCTGTACTGATGGAAGGACTCAATCTGCATCCCGCATTTTTAATTCTAATCGTACTCAGTATTGTCTTTTTTTCATCTAAAAAAGGGGGCGAGAAGTAGTGATATTCTGGCAGTTATTTCTCGCGTTTTTCATTCCTGGAATTCTTGGTTATGGCGGTGGACCAGCATCAATTCCATTAGTTGAAGCTGAAGTCGTGGACCGTTATGGTTGGATGACAACGCAGGAGTTTGGTGAAGTGCTTGCAATAGGCAATGCGCTCCCAGGACCGATTGCTACAAAAATGGCCGGTTATATCGGTTATGCGGAAGGTGGAGTACTGGGGGCAGCCGTCGCATTGCTCGCTGCTGTCGGTCCATCACTTGTGCTGATGATTGGCCTGATGGTCACGCTGCTGAAGTATAAAGATTCGCCGAAAGTGAAAAACATCACTAAATTGGTACGACCGGTGATCGCAGTATTACTCGGAGTTATGGCACTTCAATTTTTCACGGAGTCAGCTGAAAGTTCAGGCATCATCGAGACATTGGCGATTGCAGGAGTGAGTTATTTTTTGCTGGAAGTAAAAAAAATGCATCCGGCTTTTGTCATTCTGCTGGCGCTTGCATATGGTGGAATTACTGGTTTTATATAAAAAAGAATGTCCAGGAAATGGACATTCTTTTTTTGTTCTAGTATAAGTTCTTGTAAGTCAGGGTAATTTGTCGGAGACTGGTTGGGTGCAACATGATTTTCTGCGAATGTTTTTCCATCTAACACTTGAAAATACCGAGACGGCTGCGGCCGTCCGGACTTCCTTTCATTCTATAAAGAAATCTTATCACTCGTCAGAGCGTGCGTATTTCCTTCGGTGTCTTCAAAGAACGCCATCCACGTTTCAGCGGGACCATTTTTGACGACACAATGGGGAGAGCCGCTGAACTCGACGCCGCGCGCTTGAAAGTCTGTATAGCTGCGGCCAATATCTTCGACTTCGAAATAAATGACCGAACTGGCATGGGCGAATTGCTCTTTTTCCGGCAGGCTCAACATCAGGCGCAAGCCATCGCAGTCGAAGAATGCCATCGTATCTGTATTAAACAGGAGGGACAGGCCCAATTGTTCTTTGTAAAATTCAATCGCCCGCGTAATATCTTTTACAGGCACGCCGATTTGATTGATTTTCTGGACAGTTGTTATAGTCATCAGTATTGTCCTCCTTTTAGAATTTCTCGATTTCGTCCATGATGTCTTTCATAATGTCGATGGAAGCTAGGGTCTTTCCCGGAATCTCCAGACTGTGTTCGGTGCCAGGCACCAATCGCAGCGTCATCTGCGGATTCGTTTCTAATTGATTCCAGCGTTCTGGAATGTAACCCGGATCTTCATCGCCAATAAAACTGAGTGCCCGGTTCGGAAAGGTATGCATCGCGTCAAAAACATCCGGCCGTTTAATGAGCGGCGTCAGCCAGATGGCGTTTGCATCCCGGAATAGCGGACGCTGCAATTCGGATGCCATCGCGATGGTGCCGAAGGATTTGCCGATCAGGCAGAAATCTTCATACGCAGCTTCGGCCAGCACTTGATCGATGATTTTTGCCACATCAAAACGAACGGCTTCGCTCAATTCTTCCGTTGTGAAGTCATCGTAAAATTCATCGTTGTAACGGTAATTCACATTTAAAACATCGTAGCCTTTTTGCAGATAGATATCCGTCGCGTAATGGAACAGCGGTGCCTGGTTCGTATACCCGGCGCCCGGCAGCATTACAGCGAGACGATCCGAAACTTCTTCCTGCCGGATGAGCAGGTATTGAACAGCGTAACCTTTATATCCTTCGATAAATCCTTTGACCAATTTCACCAGCAACTCCCCCTATTATTTCCAGTATAGCGAAATTTCGGAATTATGAAACTGTAAATTGAAATTAAGGCATATAAAAACGCCTCATTGAAAAATTTTCACTTTCAATGAGGCGTCCAGTATTTAATTCGTCCGTGTGCGGTTGTGCTTCATCATCATCAAACGGTAGCGGATGGTACAACCGATGCAATAGCCCATCAACGCAATGCCGGCTGCTGCCATGACCATGATGCTGAAGAAATAAGCGGCTGACGTGATTCCGGCGGAGAAGAATACCAGCGATAACCCGAGGCAGACAGTCGCAATCCATTGATTGAACAATTGCTGGTCACGGTCTTCCTGAATATATTCATTGGCCGGCTTCTTCAAAAGCGGTCTGGCGGCCATGATGACCGGATTTTTCTTCGTAATCAATGTATAGACACCCACTGCAAACGGCAGCAAGAGGATAGCTGGTGAAAAGATCAGCGCGGCAATAACGGATAATACGATAAAACTCTGATTTATTTGGACAAGCGGTTTTGGAATCGTCATAATCTGTCCCCTTTACTCTTTTACTCATTATACCAAGTAACTTAATAGGAATAAAGGGAATAGAACTGGTGAAACTTTTTACATCAATTGCGTGATGAAAACAGTGGCAATGCCGAAATAAATCAGCAGCGATAAAATATCATTTATTGTCGTGATCAGCGGCCCCGATGCGACGGCGGGATCGATGTCTAATTTGAATAGAATTAAAGGAATGATGGTGCCTGCCATAGTTCCGATGATCAGCGTCAGGAGCAGCGAGCTGCCGACGACAAAGCCGAGCACGAGGCTGCCTTGCCAGAAATAAGCGATACCTGTGATCAGCACGGCGCAAATTATACCGATGATGATGCCGACCCATAACTCCCGTACAATCAATTTGATGCTTTGGCGGAAATTCGGTTTTTGCGACACGAGGCCGCGGACGACCACTGCCAGCGACTGGGTGCCGGTGTTGCCGGTCATGCCCGCAATCATCGGCATGAAGAAAGTCAGCGCGACGACCGTTTCAAGCGTCGCCTCGAAGCGGCTGATGATGCCGCCGGACAGCAAGCCGATAAACAGCAGCAGGACAAGCCACGGCAGACGACGGTAAGCGGCGACGATTGGTTTTGTTTTGAAATCGATCGATTTACCGGAAGCGGATAGTTTCTCAATATCCTCATTGGCTTCCTGCATCACGACATCGATTACGTCATCGACGGTCACAACACCGACCAGCCGGTTGTCATCTTCCACAATCGGCAGCGAGACGAAATCGTAGCGGCTAATCAGATTGGCGACTTCTTCCTGGTCCGTCATTACGTCCGCTTTTACAACGCGGCTGTACATGACATTCCTGATTTCTTCATCCAGCTCACCGAGAAGCAGATCCTTATAGGATACAACCCCTTCGAGGCGTTTATCTTCATCGACCACGTATAGGTAGTTCAGAAATTCGGCATAATGAATGAAATGCTTTATCTTGTCGATGGCTTCCCGGATGGTGTAATGGCTGGGAATCCAGACGTAGCGGTCATTCATGATCCGGCCGGCCGTTTCAGGCGGGTAATTCATCAGATTTTTGACAATCGTCGATTCATCGCTATTCATATTCGCCAGCAATTCATCGGCTCGATGGGGCTCGATATCAGCGAGCAGCGAAGCCAGGTCATCGTTATCCATCCGGTCGAGGACTTTCTTGGATTTTTCAACGCCCAGTTTCTGCAGGATTTCCATCTGTTCCTCGCTGTCCAGCTCATCCATCAATTCCGTCAATTGTTCCGTCGTTAAATATAGAAGGAATTTGGTGCGGTGCTTATCCGGGATGCGGAGGTAATGCTGCGCCATATCATAAGGCTGCAGCTCATCCATGACTTCCTGGAACTCCAGGATTCTCCCTTCTTTCAGTGACTGGACAATGGCCAGTGTAATTTCGTTATCGGTCATTAATAATGCCATCAGAATCTCTCCTTGAATCAACAGAACGCCAGCCGTGTCCGAAAAGCGAATGCGCGGCGTGTTCATTTGTTACACTATCCCCCAAAACACCGGTGATGAAAAGCTTTTTTATACAAAAAAATCCCGGAGAACGGAAGCGATACGCTTCTTCTCCGGGGTTCTATTTTCATTTACTGCGAATGACAGACTGATTTCAGCTCTCCACGCTTTCTTCCTGATAAACCGGCACCCATCCTTCAGTCGTAACGAAGATGCGCACAGCGACCACTTTACGGTCATCGGCGAGGGTGAAGTAATGCGTGATGTTTTCCGGTACGGAAATCAAATCGCCAGGCGTCAGGTGGACTTCGAAAAAGCGCTCATCCTTGCCTTGGATGATGAAAACACCGTGGCCGCTGACGATATAGCGCACTTCGTCATCGGTATGGATGTGTTTGCGCTGGAAGTTCTTCAATAATTCATCCAGTTTCGGATTCGAGTCGGAAAGGGAAATGACGTCAGCCGCTTTGTAGTTGCGACGCTCGGAGATATCGTCGATTTCCGCTTTGAATGCTTGCAGAATCTGCTCTTTTTCGTCATCGCTCAAATCGAATTTTTCACGGAGCGGTTCCGGTAATTTATTGATATCCCAGTGTTCATAAACAACTTCCTGCTGTTCCAAAAATGCTGCGACTTCGTTTTGCGCTTCAATCGTTTCGTCTGTACCTTGAATTTTGATGATTGCCATTAATAATCTTCCTCTCTGGTTTGGTTTATTTTATTTGTAAAAGGGCCAATTGATATTGAAATAAAAACTCGCTGGCCTCCAATAATTTCTTCGCTTCAAAAGCGTCTTTGCCCCATACGGTGATGCCGTGGTTGCGGATCAGCACGGCGCCTTTATCGGCCGTCAGGTGTTCTTCGAAATCTTCCGCCAGCCGCGGAATATGAGCGTGATTGGCGATAATGGGTATGGACAGCACGGCATCTTCATCCCATAAGCCGAATGCTTTGATGAGCTCCTGTCCTTTGAAATCGATTTTGCCGCCGCGTCCATAATGTTCGGACAGGACGTTATTGGCAACGGTGTGGACATGGAGGCTGCAGCCTGCACCAGTTTTATTGTAGATGGCGCTGTGCAGCAAAGTTTCGGCGGAAGGCTTAAGGTGAGTGGCTTCGACCGGCTCGCCTGCCGCATCGACGAGGAGGAAATCCTCATCGGTCCGTTTGTATTTATCCTTGCCGCTTGCTGTGACCAGGAACTGGAGAGGGGCATCGCTTACTTTGATGGCGAGATTGCCGCTTGTGCCCATGAACCAGTCGCGTCCGGCAAGCACGTCCTTGACGTCCGCCAGCTCATTCCATTTTTCCTGTAACTTCGTCAATGTCTGTTCTGCCGTCATGACCGTACACCCAATTTCGAATCGATGATTTCCGTAACGTCCCCGAAATTCTCAAAAGGCTCATAAGGGATGTTCAGTTCTTCGCATTTTTCAATCAGGAAATCGCGGGCAATGACCAAGTCGGCATATTTTGCTGCCTGCAGGTCGGTGATTGAGTCGCCGATGACAATGCTCGTTCCGCCGTCTGCAAGCAGCTTCCGGATAATCGACGGCTTGCAGCAGCCGCAGCCTTGGCTTGCGCATTGTTCGTCGCAGCCGTGCGGGAAATCGATGCGGATAGTGTCGCCTGAGAAATCGGCTTCGTTGCAATAAATGCCGGCAAACGGTCCGAACGGTTCGAGCAGCGGGTAAACGAAAAAGTCGATGCCGCCGCTGACGATATAGAGCGGAATATTGTGCTGTCTCGTATAGGCGACGAAATCTGCAAAGCCTTCCCGGATCTCTGCCTGCTCGAGCACGTAGGCGATGACTTCGTCCTTTTTGGATGATGGCAATAAAGAAAACATCTTTTTGACACCTTCACGTATGGAGATGGTTTGAGCGAGAATCTCGTCTTTGATTGGTTCCCAGCCCGGTGGATTGAAATGCTTCATGATGGCGATTAAATTATCGTTGGTTGTGATTGTGCCATCAAAATCACAAAAGATGATTGGCTTTTTCATGATTACCCCCATAATTCCAAAGCTGTTTTTAATTCTGGCTGCTGTTCACTGGCGTTTTCCAAGGTTTGATTCTGCAGGACGGCATCGACCGCCTGGCGGAATGCTTTTCCGCCGCCTGCTGCGCCGTCCGGATGTCCGTGGACGCCGCCGCCTGCGTTAATGATGCTGTTGATTCCGAAATCGTTGATGAGTAACGGCACGAGTCCCGGATGAATGCCGGCGGAAGGAACCGGGAATGCCGGTTTCAACAGGCTTTCATTTGTTAACTGTTCACCAAGTGCCAGTGCAGCTGCCTTCTCCATGGCAACACTGCCGTAAGGAGAGGGAAACAGCGAGAAGTCAGCGCCGGCGAAGCGTGTAAGCTTACCGAGCGCAAGCGGCGCAGCGACGCCGTAGATCGGAGAAGAAGTGAATGCGCCGCTGAACGCCGGATGAGCCATGAGCGGCAGAGCGATTTCATCATCTTCTGCGAGTTCCTGCAGCACATCGAGCCCGTACGCGTGAACATTGAAAAGTAATGCATCGGCGCCGAGTTCGCGGGCGCGCCTCGCTTTATCGCGCAGTTGCGATGTACGGCCCGAGAGATTCACCGCGTAAAGAGTCCGGTGACCGGTTTCGCTATAAACTTCGTGCAATACTTGCTTCGCCGACGTGATGCGCTGTTCAAAAGGTGTCAGCGGATTGTCGAATAGGATTTCATCGTCTTTAACCAAATCGACGCCGCCGAGTGCCTGCTGTCTGAGCTGCGCCGTTAAATAATCGATGTCCCGGCCGATCACGCCTTTGAAGATGCTCATGACGAGCGGACGGCCGTGGACGTCGAGCAACCCGCGGATGCCGTCGATGCCAAAGCGCGGTCCAGGAAATTGTTTCAATAGACCTTCTTCAAAATCGAGATCCAATAATCTGACTTCACCGTCGAGCGACAATTTGCCGAAAACGGTGGTCAAAATTGCCGGCAGGTCCGCTGAGAAATTCGCGCTTGGATAGGAAACTTTGATATGCGCTTTTATTGCATCGGGCTTGAGGGGGTGAGGGCTTTGTGGAAATTCCTCCACTGACACCACATGGCCTTTATGTTTTTTCAATTGCTCCTGCTCGAGAAGCGGCAAGTCGGTCCACGATCCGATCGTGAGTCCAAGCGCGATGCCTTCCGCCTTCTTTTCAAATGACCCCGCTTTGCCGTATACCTGATAGCTCGCTGTCAGTCTGCTCATATGTGACACTCCTTTATTTCAAATAAAAAAACCTCTTCAAATAAGAAGAGGTTAAGGGCGTTAACGACTTCTTATTTCTCAGCCATTCATTTCTGGCTGCAAGAATTAGCACCGTGTCCATTGCTGGACCGGTTGCCGGGCTTCGTAGGGCTTGTCCCTCCACCTGCTCTAAATAAGAATTGATATTCGGTTGGTTGTGGCAATAAAGTAATTCTGATTATTCCATGTGCGGAGAATTCTGTCAACAGGGAATTGTGAGAAAGTTTTTTGACAGAGATGCCATTGGTAAAACTGCATAGATGGGAGTGGGTGGCTCGCCGCTCACGGACCCAGGCAGTTTGCGCAGCAAACTGTAGGCAATCAGGGGTTTGGATTGGGCGGCGCAAAGGGCTCCGGACAGTAAACAGACCGATCCGGACAGTATTTTCGTTTTGCGGACAGTATTTTGAGAATGCGGACAGTAAATCCTAAATTTGGAAAGTAAAGTGGTTGTTTTGGAAAGTATTTTGATCAATTTGGAAAGTATTTCGGCTGTTCCGGACAGTATATCCTTAATTTGGAAATTCAGCTTGCTTGAAAATGAAAAATCAACAGCCCGTCGAGGCAAATCTTATCCGAAATCGCGAATTTTGCCCGAATTTGTCATCAGAAATCGCCAATCCCATCAATCGACAACCATTTTCACAGTAAAACAGACGAAATCACCACTGAAACCAGATCCAACTTCAAAAAGCCCTGACAAAACCGCCCCAAAAACAAAAGAGCGGGAATGGAAAAGCCTTCGCCGTCAGCGAAGGCTCCTTTCAAACCCTGGAATTCTTCGTGCAGTGAAAAGCTTCCGCTTAAAGGGGCTTATTTTTTCATTGGAGTGAGCTGGGAATTGCAAAAGCAGCCAGCAACGCCCTCTACGATCCGATAACTTACAAAAAATCCAGTACATCAAAATAGCGGCTCTTACATAAAGAGCCCGCGAGTCGGAACGATTACCCATTTTACAATTAAAAAATAATTCAAAAATTCATGTTGACAGTCTATTCTGAACCGTGATAGGATTCATCTCATAACAAAAACCGCATATAAAACTTAGTACTCTTATCAAGAGCAGGCAGAGGGACATTGGCCCTATGACGCCCAGCAACCGACCGTAATACCTTCGTGAGAAGGGGCGCTTTATGCGCCGGGATGAACATCCCGCAAGGCACGGTGCTAATTCCACCAGATATTTACTTTCTGGAAGATAAGAGGCATGGAACCTCTTAATTCTGCGCCTCTTTCTTAACGGAAAGAGGCGTTTTTTATTGCTCAAAAAAAGTATCAGTATTCGAATTTTGGAACGTCTTTGAAATAGCGAATAACTGTCCAGACTTCAGCGGCCCAGCTCTTCGGGACATAAGTCAACCCAGCTGTGCGGCAAAAAACGCCACTCCGCTGGTCTGCCTTATGCCTGTCAGAGCTAAACGGGCGCTTCCGCTTTTCTATAATTGAATTCAGGAGGAAGATGACCATGACAACTACAGCAGTATCTACATATCACGCATTGACAGAAGCAGAGGCCATCGGTTTGGCGGCGGCACATTTCCCGGCAGGAACAGATTTTGAATGCCAGGAGATCGGCGACGGCAATTTGAATTATGTGTACCGGGTAAGCGACCGGTCAAGCGGCAAAGGAATTATCATCAAGCAGGCGCTGCCTTATGCCAAAGTGGTGGGCGAGAGCTGGCCGCTCACATTGAAGCGTGCGGCGATTGAAGCTGCAGCCTTACGCAAGCACGGTGAATATGCGACTGGCCTCGTGCCGGAAGTGTATGGCACCGATGAAGAATTGGCGTATACGATCATGGAGGATCTATCCCATTTGACGATTGCCCGGGAAGGTTTGATCCAAGGGAAGAGCTATCCGAAGCTTTCATCCGATATCGGGGAATATCTGGCACAGACTTTATTCCATACTTCCGATTTTGCGCTGCATCCATTTGAAAAGAAGCGGCTGGTTGCTGAATTTTCAAATCCGGAGCTTTGCAAGATCTCGGAAGATTTGATTTTCACTGATCCATTTTTCGACCATGAGACAAATGACTTCGAACCGGAACTTCGGGAAACCGTTGAAGCCATCTGGCATAATGACCGCTTGAAACTCGAAGCGGCAAAATTGAAACGCAGCTTCTTGACGGAAGCGGAGGCATTGCTTCACGGCGACCTGCATACCGGCAGTATTTTCGCTGATGACAATGAAACCAAGGTCATCGATCCGGAATTCGCTTTTTACGGACCGATCGGCTTTGATGTTGGCTTGTTTATTGCCAATCTGATTGCACAAGGCATTACACGCACCGCCGATGGCCGCGGCACAATCGTCGCCCACATCGAAAACACGTGGCAGGTGTTCGAAATGCGCTTCACGGAGCTTTGGGAAAATGAAGGCATTGAAGATTTCAAGAAGGTTCCGGGTTACCGCGAATCCGTTCTCGACAAGATTTTCAAGGACACGCTCGGATTTGCAGGCTGTGAATTGATCCGCCGCACCATTGGTCTGGCACATGTCAAAGACCTGGACGGCATTGAGGATACAGAACAGCGCATCGAATCTAAAAAGCAGGCTCTCCGCATCGGGGAGACATTAATCTTAAAACGCAGTGAACTTACATCAATACAAGATGTGACAGAGCTTTTGAAGGAGCTGTAAAGCATGGCAATCCCATTATCGATCCAATGGATCAACAACCAATTGATCATTCTCGATCAACAAAAACTTCCGCATGAAACGGAATATATCGCGCTGAACACAATCGAAGATGTTTACGATGCGATTATTACGATGAAAGTCCGCGGCGCACCTGCGATTGGCATAACAGCGGCTTACGGTTTGGCGCTGGCCGCCCAAAAGCACGACACAGAAACACTGGAAGTATTCCATCATTTCGTAAAAAAAGACGCGGTTTACCTGGCATCTTCACGTCCGACGGCAGTCAATCTGGCTTGGGCGATCGGCCGGCTGCAGCAAACCGTCCAATCGGCAAAAACGGTTGCAGCGGCAAAAGCGGAAATCTTAGCAGAAGCGAAACGTATTCATAAGGAAGACGAGGAAGCGTGCCGGACGATCGGCGGTTATGCGCTTGAGTTATTGGAAGGTAGCTCAAAAGTCATGACAATCTGCAACGCGGGCTCCATTGCGACAGCGAAATACGGCACAGCGCTCGCGCCGTTTCATCTCGGCAAGGAATTGGGCCGTGAGTTCGAAGTCTTTGCCTGCGAAACGCGTCCGGTATTTCAGGGGTCGCGCCTGACGGTGTGGGAGCTGCAGCAATCCGGTGTTGATGTGACGCTGATTACCGACAGCATGGCGGCGCACACAATCGGTGCGAAAGGCATCGAAGCAATCATCGTCGGGGCTGACCGCATTGCGGCAAACGGCGATACAGCCAATAAAATCGGTACCTTCAACCTGGCGATTCTGGCCGCTGCATACAAAATTCCATTCTATGTGGCAGCACCTGTATCAACTTTCGATCTGCAGATTCCAAACGGCAAAAATATCCCGATCGAAGAGCGTTCAGCTAAGGAAATCACGCATATTGCCGGGCAGCAGGTAGCGCCGAATGGTACGAAAGTTTATAACCCCGCATTTGATGTGACACCGGCGCAGTACATTACAGCAATCATCACGGAAAAAGGCATTATTCATCCCGATTACGAAAGAAATATACCGGAACTGCTGGCAGCAGTTTCAGGAAAAGGAGAAAATTCATGAAAAAACAATCATTTTTACTTATCGCGGCTTTATTGTTCGTCAGTATTTTATTGGCGGCCTGCCAGCCGAAAGGCGAAACGGTCACGGAAGCGGAAACGGATTCGGACAAAAAATCGGAAGCATCGGAACATCCGCTGGCGGGCAAGGAAGTGGCATTGATTTTACAGCAAAATCTGGGAACGTTTTCGGCGCAATACATAGCTGGAGTCGAAGAACAGGTTAAGAATTTCGGCGGCAAAGTTATTGTCTTCAACTCTGAAGGAGACCTGGCGAAAATGGCATCCAATCTGGACGCAGCCATCAATCAGGGATCAGATGCAATCCTGATTGACCACGGAACGAAAGAGGCGTTGAACCAAGGCGTCGAAAAAGCGGTGGAAAAAGGGATACCGGTTGTGGCGTTTGACGCAGGAGTTGACGTGGAAGGCGTGGTGTCGCTTGAGCAGGGAGACCAGCTAATGGCGGAACAGACTTTAACAAAACTGGCTGAAGACCACGACGGCGAAGCAAATATCGTAAAAATCTGGACGGCCGGCTTTGCGCCAATGGAACGCCGCCAAATCGCTTATGAGCAATTTTTGAAAGACAACCCGGGCATTAAAGAAGTGGCGGCTTTCGGTTCTGCCACTCAAAATACAGCGCTTGATACACAAGCGCAAATGGAAGCGATCCTGAAGCAATATCCGAACGAAGGTGACATCACTGCAGTCTGGGCGGCTTGGGATGAGTTTGCAAAAGGCGCTGTCCGCGCAATCGAGCAGGCGGGACGTACAGATATCAAAGTTTACAGCATCGATATGAGCGATGAAGATTTGCAGATGATCCAAAAAGACGGCAGTCCGTGGGTAGCTTCGGCAGCGGTCGATCCGACAGATATCGGGCGCATCCAGGTGCGTTACGCTTACCAATTGATCAACGGTGAACAGCCGGAGGAGAAAGTTGTGCTGGAGCCGGTATTCATCGATGCCGGACAGCTTCCGGATGAAACGGTGACAACTGAAACGTTGAGCGAGCATATCGAAGGATGGGGAGCGAGCGAGCAAGGCTATACCGACGACCTTCGTGAATTGGAAGGACAATAAAGGAGTGGAGCCGTCCTCGGAATTGGACGGCTCCTTTCGGCGAAAGGAGGATTGCAGAGATGGCAGAATTACTGAATATGCAGGCAATCGGCAAGCGATTCGGCAATGTAACGGCGTTGGAGAACGGCCAGTTAGCACTCGAAAAAGGTGAAGTCCACGCTTTGCTCGGCGTCAATGGAGCGGGGAAAAGCACTATGATCAAGATCCTTTCAGGGGTTTACGGCCAGGACAGCGGCGAAATCAGGCTGAACGGTGAAATCATCTCTCTGCGTTCACCGAAACAAGCAAAAGAACACGGTATTTATTGCGTTTACCAGGAAGTCGATACGGCCATTGTTGCGGAACTGACGGTGGCGGAAAATATCCTGATGGACAGTTTTGCGGCAGGCGGCAGTTTTCTGTTGTCGAAGCAGAAGATCAACAAGCAGGCGAGAGAAGCGCTGGTCCAATTGCAGTCGGAAGAAATTTCCGTCACCCGAAAAGCGGGCACGCTCACTTTGGCGGAAAAACAGCTGGTGCTGATTGCCCGGGCGTTGGTGCATTCGGCAAAGATCATCATCTTCGATGAACCCACAGCGCCTTTGTCATTGACGGAATCGGATAAACTGTTTTCGGTTATTCAGAAACTCAGCAGCGAAGGCGTCGGCTGTGTCTTCATTTCCCACCGGCTGCCGGAAGTTTTTGAAATCAGCGACCGGATCACCGTGATGCGAGAAGGAAAATGGGTCAACACTTTCGTCACGGCAGAGTCTGATTCTGAAGGGATCATCGAAGCGATGCTGGGCGAAGCGCTCAGCCATGAACTGGAATACCAGACGCATCCGACTGGCGACAATGTGCTTGAAGTTAGGGGATTATCTGACAGTGAAAAGCTGAAGGATATTTCATTTTCAGTAAAAGCCGGTGAAATCGTCGGCATTGTCGGACTCGTCGGGGCAGGCAAAACGGAACTCGCAAAAGCGCTGTTCGGAGCAGCGAATTCCGTCAGCGGTTCGGTGGAAATTGCCGGGAAACAAACCCGCATCAAGCATCCGGAAGATGCAATCCGGGCCGGGATGACATTGATTCCAGAAGAACGCCGGAAAGAAGGATTATTTGTCCACGAAACGCTTAGGGCCAATGCCTCGTTCCCGAACCTCCGGAAATTCTCGACAAAGCTGTTCATGAATAAATCAGCTGAAAATAAATTTGCCGAAGACATCATCGGTAAATTGAAGATTAAAACGGGCAATACGGAAACACCGCTTGTCCATCTTAGTGGTGGCAATCAACAGAAAGTGGCCATCGGCAAATGGATGAGCCTCGACTCGCTGTTGTATTTATTCGATGAACCGACAAAAGGCGTCGACATCGGAGCGAAAGTGGATATTTTCAAATTGATCCGGGAACTGGCGGGAAGCGGCAAAGGCTGCCTTTATTTCTCCAGTGAAATCCACGAAGCGATCAGCATCTCCGATCGGGTTCTGGTAATGTACGATGGTCAGATCGTGAAGGAATTATCACGTCAAGAAGCGACCCAGGAAAGGATATTACTTTATGCAAGCGGTGGAAAAGAAGAGCTTAACCAAACCGAAAAACTCATTGAAAGAGAACGCAGTCCAATTTCTGTTTAAATACGGTGCCATCATCCTGCTGATTGCTATCATCCTATATTTCAGCAGCATCAGCGACGCATTCTTCAGCTACGGCAACTTCTCGGATATTCTCCGGTCGATTTCGATTGTCACGCTATTGGCGCTCGGCGTCACATTTACGCTCGTCGTAGATGGCTTTGACTTGTCCGTAGGCTCGACGATGTCCCTGTCGACCGTCGTGACGGCATCTTTAATGGTGTGGTATGACATGCCGCTGTGGCTCGTGCTCCTGTTGCCGCTGCTGATCGGTGTGGCGGTCGGGCTCGTCAACAGCTTCCTCATTACGGTCATCGGCATTCCCGATCTCCTCGCGACGCTCAGCATGATGTATATCGTGGCAGGGCTTCACCGCACGTATACGGAAGGTTATTCAATCTATAATAATATGCCGCTGACTTCCGGCGGCACGGCTCCCGGCCAATTGTCCGAAGCGTTTCTATGGATCGGCCAGGGCCAGATGCTCGGCCTTCCGGTGCCGGTGTGGATTATGGTCGTCATGGTGCTGGCAGCGTATGTGATTTTGAATCATACGCGCTGGGGCCGCATTCTTTATATGACCGGCGGCAATGCGGAGGCGGCCACCTTATCAGGCGTCAACGTGAAACGAGTGAAAACTTCGGCGTACATCATTTCCGGCGTCTTCGCTTCGATGGCGGGTATCCTGTTTACGGCACGCGTCGGTTCCGGCCAGATTGACGCCGGCGCACCGCTTTTGATGGAAGCGGTCGCGGCTGTGTTTGTCGGCTATTCGGTGCTCGGTGCCGGCAAGCCGAATGCGCTCGGCACATTCTTCGGTGCAGCCGTCATCGGCATCCTGCTGAACGGGCTGACGATCCAGAACCTGCCGTATTACGCGTTCGATATCATCAAAGGGGCGGTATTGGTTGCGGCGCTCGCGGTTACGTATGTGTATGCGAAGAATAAGTTTGCGAAAACGTGAGTAATTTTTGTTTGTAAATCTTCCTGGAATTAAAAGGGCGTTCGTAACGAGTTTTGATGCGTTTGTAGACGCTTATATATCTGCTGTTTTTTAAAGCGAGCTAAGTGTCGGCAATCATATGGTAACTTTTGAATGATTCAGAAACACAAATACAATTTTAATAAATGGGAATGTTATAATTAATATGCAGCAGACTCAATGTCTGCATTCTGTCCTTTTATATACTTGGAATTAATACAAAGGGGGACAATATGGAAATAGTATATTTCGCAGGTGGATGTTTATGGGGAGTGCAGGCTTATTTAAAAACTTTACCTGGAGTTGCGTTTACGGAAGCGGGAAGAGCTAATGGAGCAAGTCATACACTTGAGGGTGATTACGATGGCTATGCCGAATGTGTAAAAACAGCGTTTGATCCAACAGTTGTAACACTCAGAGAATTAATGGGTTACTTCCTTGAAATCATAGATCCATACAGTTTGAATAAACAAGGACAGGATATTGGCGAGAAATATAAAACAGGAGTGTATAGTGAAGAGCCCGAACACTTAAAAGAGGTGCAGGCTTTTCTTAGCGGGAGAAACGATTATGACCGTATAGTTATAGAAGTAATGCCTCTTACAAACTATGTGAGAAGTGCAGAAGAACATCAGGATAGATTAGATAGATGGCCAAATGATTATTGCCATATTCCAAAAGAAATATTAAGCAAATATAAAAGTAAGCAGGAATCTTTAAAATGAAAATCCAGTTTACGTATAAAAGATTAACAGAAGCTGCTTAAATATAGAGGGAGAAAAGATCAGCATCTTCTCTCCCTTGTCGTCTGTAAAAGGGGGTTTTTATGAATCCTTATTTTTGTTGATAGATATCTTCAGAATATATTCTTTCTAATTGCTTCCAATTATTCTGTTTTCTTCTTGAGTCACTTATATAGATATATTAGCGATTTCTAAAACAGACCCCGTCATGATTGAATAATCAGATGAAGGGCTTAGTCCAATAGTTTATTCAAGTCTATTTCTTTTATCAGTTCTTCCAATACTTCCTTTTCACCTATCCGAGCTTCCACATTATCAAAATGTGGAACAATTCCAATGACTGGTATGCTGGTTGTTTTCTCAATCATTGTCAGGTTGTCTTTCACACCTTCAGATGGATTTTCCGGATAACCGTTTATAATAATACCTTTTATATTAAGACCCTTACTTTGGGCATAGTGAGCAGTCATTGATGTAGCGTTCAGTGTCCCAACGTTAGCTTGGGTGACAATTACGATTGGTATGTTCAAATCTTTAATTAGCTCCGGTGTTCCATACAGCTCATCAATCAAAGGAACAGCCAGTCCCCCGGCCCCTTCAACGAGTATTAATTCATGGCTCTCCTGTAATACTTGATAATCCCTTTTAATTACTTCTGGATTAATAGGGTTACCGGCTAATTGTGCAGCAAAGTGAGGAGAAAAACGAGGTTCATACAAAAAAGAATTCAGTTGTTCATTTTCTTGTGGATTATAAACTTTCCGGTAAAGTTCTACATCAGGAGCCAACCATTCTTCCCCTTCTATAATTGCTCCACATTGCACTGGTTTATAAGGAACTGCATCTAAATTTCGTTTTCGAAATGCATATGTAAGACAAGTGGTAATAATTGTTTTTCCAACGTTGGTACTGGTGCCTGTAATAAAAATTCCGGACAAAAAAATCACTCCTTATTGAGATTAGCAATAGTATAGCGTATTTGCCTAATTGGAAATACCTTTTTGGATTAAGTGGGAATATTTCATTTTACAATTGAAGGGGCAGCAGTAGTCGTTCAAGCCTTGGCTAAATGACCGAGTTCGTTCAGCACTTCGCTTGGTCATCTGGGTAGGGGTTTTGTCCAAAGCACCGAAGTGATAATCCATTTGCTGCTAATCGAACTACATACCTCTCTATACAGGGGAAATTTGGTTGATGAACGAACCGTATTGTTCTCAAAGAATTTGATGAAGACTGATAATTATAACTGGAGCGGAATCAATAATAAGGTATATAAAATACAAAAAAGGTGGGGTTACCATTAAATACCAAGCTATTAATCTCAGTGAGAAACTTTCTAAATTCAATGAACATTGGTCACCGAAAGTCATTGCGGAAATGAACGATTACCAATTTAAACTCGTCAAGATAGAAGGCCACTTTGAGTGGCACGATCATCAAGGTACCGACGAAGTATTTATCGTTCTCGATGGTGAGATGTTTATTGATTTTCGCGACGGCCAAGTTAAAATTTCCCAAGGAGAAATGTTTACAGTGCCAAAAGGGACTGAACATAAACCTTTTGCTGAGCAAGAGTGCCATATAATGCTAGTAGAGCCAAGGGGTACTGTAAACACTGGTGATATTAAAACAGAGTTAACAGCTGATAACGATACTTGGATTTAATTCCTGCTATAAAACAGACGGAGAAAAAGAAGTCCTTTTTCTCCGTCTGTTTTTATTGTCTGGATAGATGGTAAGGAAAATGCCAGGAAATGCAGAAGAAAATTTTGTTTAAAAAAATTACTTCCTAAATTTAATATTAATTAAGATTTATTAACCATTTTAAGGTAATCTGAAATGGATAGTACAAAAGGAGTGTGGCCAGTGGAATGCAATAATTGTTCAGTCGCTGAACTGAAGTTTGATATCAAGCTCGAAGGCGAAGCGAATCTTTCTCTGATGGACAAAGTCGTCAGCCATCTTGCACGCCGTGACATGGAAACCACAAAGAAAGAAAATAGATTGCTTTTGAGCGAACGCGGTGCGAAGGAATTCCTCGATTTCTGCTTGCATCATATGGAACCGGCAAAAGTGTCGTTTCGGATTGATAAAGGCGAATGGAACAAGATTGAAGAGATGGATCAGGTTTTCAATACGGAATGGATTGATGACGTTATCCGCAAGGAATTACTGGTCTGCCATTACCAGCCGATCGTCACAGCAGACGGAGAAATTTTCGCGTACGAGATGTTGGCGCGTTTCCACAATGAGGACGGCACAGTCATTTACCCGAATGAAATCTTCCCGGCTGCCAAAGCACGCAGCAGGCTCTATGCGCTCGACCGGGTTTGCCGGATGGCCGCTGTACGTCATGCCGCTGTTTTAAAAGATGTGAAGGCTTTTATTAATTTCATCCCGACGTCGATTTATTCGCCTGAGTTCTGCCTGCGGTAGACGACAAATTTGGCCAATGAATTGGGTGTTGATCCACGGCAATTAGTGTTTGAAGTGGTGGAAACTGAAAAAGTGGATGATGTCGATCATTTGCGGGAAATTCTTGCTTTCTATAAGAAGAAAGGTTTCCAATACGCGCTGGATGATGTGGGCGAAGGCTACAGCACCATCGAATTGCTGGCGGATTTGAAGCCGCATTATATGAAACTCGATATGCAATACGTACAGGGCGTGGCAGAAGACGTGGACAAACAGAAGACAGCGCTGCGCTTCCTGGAGAAAGCGCTCGAAGTCGGATCGGTTCCGTTGGCGGAAGGCGTCGAAACGAAAGAGGATTTCGACTGGCTGAAGCTGCAGGGCTATCAGTTGTTCCAGGGCTATTATTTCGGCAAGCCGGCAAAAGATCCTCAAGGAATTGCGACAGTTCCAGCTTAGAATGAGCATTTCCTGCGGCAATAAAAAACGTTTCGGGTAAACTGAACGAAAAGGAGTGGTGGCTGTGCTGAGCTTTGATCCTTATCAACAGACAGAACGCGAAAATTATAAATTGCTGGTGGGCACGATCATACCGAGGCCGATTGCTTTTGTCACAAGCAAATCCGAAGAAGGAGTCGTCAATGCGGCCCCTTTCAGTTATTTCAATATCGTGTCGTCGAATCCGCCGATGCTGTCCGTTTCCGTTCAGCGCAAGGGCGACGACAAAAAAGACACGGCGCGCAATGTGCTGTCCAGCAAGGAATTCGTCGTTCACATTGTCGATGAAGAAAATGTCTTCGAAGTCAATGAAACCGCGGCATCGCTGCCGCCCAATGAAAGCGAGATCGATGTCACCAAGCTGACGTTAATCGACAGCGAGGAAATCGATGTGCCGGCTGTTGCCCAATCGAAAGTCCGTTTTGAATGCGTCCTTGACCAGGCAGTCGACTTGCCTAACACAGATCTGCTGATCGGCAGGATCGTCCGGATACATGTCGATGAAGCGATTTATGAAAACGGGCGCATCAATGCAGAAATTTTGAAGCCGGTCAGCCGTCTGGCGGGAACGAACTACGCTAAATTAGGTGAAATGTTCTCGCTGAAGCGACCGGATTGACTTAGGAATTAATTGTCTGGAATTCATGTTGGAAAGCGGTGCAAACTTTTCCTTTTATATCGGGTTATGCAAAATTCAAAATCGGGAGCGTATGTTTTTCGCTGTGCGAAAAACTCCAATCTTTTAGGAAGTCGCCGCGTAAGTGGCGGCTTTTTCAAATTTGGGATTGGATTTTGGGTGAGCGCAACTAAATTGGGAAATCGCGCAACTAATATAAAAAATATGCAAAATATTTCAAGTTAATGTTCACTTCACTATACTTTAGCGTTGAATAATTGATGACCGCACCTCAAATCGATCAAGCCGCACCCCAAACGGTTCAACCCGCACCCCAAGCCAATCAAGCCGCACCCCAAAAGCTTCAACCCGCACCCCAAACCCAAAAACGCAGTCAGCTTGTTTCAGCTGACTGCGTTTTCCTCATCTTCATTTTCATTTCTTCATCAGCAAATAAATAAAATAAGGCGCGCCGATCAATGCAGCCATGACACCAGCTGGAATGCCGGATGGCTCCAGCAGGTTGCGGCCGATGGTATCCGCCAGCAACAGCAGCCAGCCGCCGATCAAAATGGCGAGCGGCAAGAATAATTGATGGCGCGGACCGACCAATGCTTTCGCGATATGCGGCGCCATCAGGCCGATGAATGCGATGCCGCCCGTAACGGACACAGCCGAAGCGGCCAAAGCGACCGCAGCCAATAGCATCGTGATGCGTTCTTTTTCGACGGAAACGCCTAAACCGACCGAGACCAGTTCGCTGAGCCCAAGCATATTCAAGCGATTGGCTTTATAAAGGACAAACGGAATGAGTACCAGTAACCACGGCAGCAACGCTAGGATGAACGGCCAGTCGGTGCCCCAGATATTGCCCGCCAGCCAATTGGCGATGAAATCCACTTTTTCGCGTTCAGCGGATGAAATCAGCACAATCATGACTCCGGACAGCGCCATCGAAAAGCCGATTCCTGTCAGAATCAGCCGGATTGGCTGAAGCCCCGTCTCCCTTTGATAAGAGAAGAGGTAGATCAAGATTGCCGTCAATAATGCGCCACCAAAAGCGACCAATGGCAATAGGTAAACGAATGAACCCGCGTCAACAGGCACGAACAAAAAGAATAAAGCGATTGCGGCGCCGGCACCGGAATTGATTCCGATGATGCCTGGGTCTGCCAGGTCATTGCGCGTAATGCTTTGCAGAATGGCACCAGACAAAGCCAGCGCCATACCGGCAAGCATCGTAATCAGGATGCGCGGCATACGGATGGAGAACAGGACGAAATTTTCCTTGAATGTGCCCTGGCCGATGAGCGCGGCAAAAATACGGTCGTAACCCATGGATGAGTAACCTGCACCGATGCTGATGATGGCTGTCGCCAAAATCAACCCGAGCAACGTGAAAAAGAAGAAACGCTGTTTTTTAATCAAAGCTGCCTGGATCATGTGAACGCGCGGCCTCCTTTACGGACGATAATCAGGAAGAACGGCAAGCCGAGCATGGCGACGATTGCAGCCACCGGCGTTTCGAAAGGTGTGTTGATCGTTCTCCCGAGCAAATCGGCAAACAGCATGAAAATCGCGCCTGCTACAGCGGACATCGGGATGATGTGCCGGTAGTCGACTCCGACGATAACGCGCACGATATGCGGCACGAGCAAGCCGACAAAAGCCATGTTTCCGGCAAGGGCTACAGCGGCGCCCGCTAAAGCAGTGATGACGACAAACAGCAATACTTTTGTGCGGTTGGTGTTTTGGCCGAGGCCGATTGCCGCTTCTTCGCTTAAACTAAGTATGGATAATTGGCGTGACAGCAGCAGCGCAACCACCATCGCAATAAGGATGAACGGTGTGATCGTCTGCAGCTGACCCCATGTTGTGCCGATCAAGCCGCCGGCCGTCCACATGGAGATGTCTTTAGAAATTTTAAAATACAAGCCGATGCCTTCTGCCACAGCCATAAGGAAAGCGGAAATGGCTGCACCTGCCAGCACGATCCGAAAAGGTGAGAAGCCGCCTTTTTTCATTGAGCCAAGTCCGAATACCAAAGCACCGCCGACAGCTGCGCCGATGAAACAGGCGACCATGATGCCGAAATAGTTGGCAGCGGGAATCATGGCGAGCGTTACTGCAAGCGCTGCATTGGCACCGGCAGTCAATCCAAGAAGTCCGGGATCCGCTAATGGATTGCGTGTCATTCCCTGCATAATGGCGCCGGATACAGCCAGCGCCGCACCAACCAGAACAGCCGCCAGTTCCCGCGGCAGACGGATTTCACGGATTACTGAAATGGCATCATTTGAAGCGTTTGAAAAAAGGGCAAGCCGGATATCATTTAAGCTGATATCGGCTGCGCCAAAAGCGATGGCAGCTGTAAATGTCAGCACGAAAACGGCAACCGCCGCGAGCAGCTTGGCGAAGAAATTAAATTTTGTCGGCATAAGGCATCATCATTTCTGTTAAGGATAAAAAGGAATTCCCGAGGATTCAGGAATTCCTTTTCTTTTTTATTATTTCAAGAAATTCTCTTTGAAGAATTCCAATTGATGATCCAGTGAAAGAGGATCGTTGAAATAGAATTCCTTGGCGTTCGCTTCAAAGACATGGCCGTTTTTCACAGCTTCCGTATTTTTGTAGACATCTGTTTCCTGGAACGAATTGTCCTGTTCGGAGTCTTTGCTGAAGATTACGTAGTCGCCCATGTATTCAGGCAATACTTCCTGTGACAAAGCGTAATAACCGTCTTTCAATGCCATTTCTTCCACTTTCTCCGGCATTTTCAATTTCATTTCCTGATAAAGGATTTCCGTTCCGCGGCCCCAGCTGTCGCCGAACACGTAAATTTGCTTATCGAAGTTCTCGATGACCGACACAGTTGCGTCCTCACCGATTTCTGCACGGATTTCTTCGCCCGCAGTTTGCGCGCGCTCTTTAAAATCATCAATCCAGGCTTGAGCTTCTTCTTCTTTATTCACTGCTTTTCCGATTTCAAGATGCTGCGTCAGGTAATCCACATTATTGTAAGTAAATGTAACTGTCGGTGCGATTTCGTTCAGCTTATCAATATTTTTCATGGTGGACGAACCGATGATTAAATCCGGATCCAACTCGATAATTTTCTCGAGGTCATCTTCAGCAACTTCTTCAACGTCCGTCAATTGCGTTTCGAAACGTGGATTCATTTTCGACCATGAATCCACCCCGACCATTGGTACATCAAGCGCCATGACGTTCCCTGCATAAGTCGACAATACAACCACACGCTGCGGATCTGCAGGGACTTCAATCGGTCCTGTTTCTGATTCATATGTAATGGTTTCCGGCTTCGATTCCGCCGAAGCTTCATCTTTTTCGTCCGTTGACTCTGAGTTGCATGCTGCAAGGAATAAAGCAGCCAATAAAACCAGCAGGAATGTTAATTTTTTCATTATGGTTATGCTCCTTTGATTAAGTTATAGGTAATGCAAATCGGTTTCTGCGTTCTTGGGTCCATTCCAATTTCAGCGTCGATTCGAAATACTGTTTTCAATACATCTGCAGTGATGACTTCGTGGCAGGCGCCGGCTTTGATAATTTCTCCATTTTTCATGGCAATCAGGTGGTCGGCGAAACGTGCGGCCTGATTTAAATCATGTAATACCATGACGATGGTGCGTTCCTGCTCTTCATTCAGCTTCTGCAGAAGTTCGAGAATTTCCAGCTGATGCGCCATATCGAGATATGTAGTCGGCTCATCGAGGAAAATCATTTCGGTTTCCTGGGCAAGCGCCATGGCGATCCAGACCCGCTGGCGCTGGCCACCCGATAATGCGTCCACTGGATGATATTTAAAAAATTGCGTGCCGGTCACATCGAGTGCCCAGTTGATAATGTCATGGTCCTCGGCGGACAGGCGCCCAAACCCTTTTTGATAAGGGAAGCGGCCGTAGGACACCAATTCGCCGACTGTCAGGCCTGGTGCATTTTCCGGAGTCTGCGGCAATATGGCGATCTTCCGGGCGAGCTTCTTTGTGTTTTCTTTGGCGATATCAGCGCCGTCGAGCACGATGCTGCCTGACTGATGGGGAATAACGCGTGTCAAGGCTTTCAGTAAAGTGGATTTGCCGCAGCCATTCGATCCGATGATGGTCGTTATTTTCTTGTCGGGAATGGACAGCGATAAATCTTTTACAATCGCACGGTCTCCGTAGCTGATATCCAGATGCTCAGCGAACAGACGAACCATAACTTTCAACCTCCTTGTGAAACTGCGTGAGAAATTCATTGATAATGATTATCATTTTCAGTACAATCAATACTATAAGGCGAAAGCATATTGTTGTCAACGGGAATCTTAAAAAGAAGAGGATGATTCTGAATGAATGAAATAGAAGTTTTTGACGTCACCATTATCGGGGGAGGTCCAGCAGGGCTGTATTCAGCTTTTTACAGTGGCCTCCGGGAAATGAAAACGAAAATCATTGAATTCCAGCCGCGGCTTGGCGGGAAAATTCACGTCTATCCCGAGAAAATGATCTGGGATGTGGGAGGCCAGCCGCCGATGCCGGGCGCTAAGCTGATTGACCAATTGGTGGCGCAGGGACTGACATTCAATCCGGAAGTCATTCTCAATGAGAAAATCGAGAGCATTGAGAAACGGGAAGACGGCTTGTTCAGCCTGGAAGGTTCCTCCGGCCAAATCCATTTGTCGAAGACGGTGATCGTGGCAGTCGGCGGGGGCATTCTCAATCCGCAAAAACTGGAAATCGAAGGAGCCGAACGTTTTGAAGTATCCAATCTGAATTACACCGTCAAATCGCTCGAGCGTTTCAAAGGAAAGACCGTTCTCATTTCAGGAGGCGGCAACTCAGCGATTGACTGGGCCAATGAGCTTGAACCGATTGCCGACAAAGTGTTCGTCAGCTACCGGAAAGAATCGCTCGCGGGGCACGAAGCCCAGGTCAGCCAATTGCTTGGGAGTTCGGCGGTCTGTTATCTGAATACATCCATCAGCCGCTTGATTGCCTCTGATAGCCGAGATGCCATTGAGCTCGTCGAATTGACTAATAAGATTAATGGTGAGAAAATATTGCTCCCTATAGATGAAGTCATCATCAATCACGGCTACGAGCGAGACATCAGCTTGCTCGGCAACAGTCCTTTGGATATCGAGATTGCGGACGATTACTATATTGCGGGAACGCCGAAAAGCGAATCATCGGTCGATGGCCTCTTTGCCGCGGGCGATATCCTCCAGCATCCCGGTAAACTAAATCTGATCGCCGGCACATTCCAAGACGCAGCCAACGCCGTCAACCAGGCGAAAAGCTATATCCAACCCGATGCGAATAAAATCGCCATGGTCTCTTCGCACAATGAAATCTTCAAGAAACGCAATAAAGAATTGGTTAAACAGCTGATGAGTTAAGAGAGGCGGCCGGTGTGGCTGTCTCTTTTTCTTTGCAGGTGGAGTCTAGTTCAAAAGCGTGGAGCGGATGTTTTTCGCTGTGCGAAAAACTCCAGTTCTTTAAGGAAACCGCCGCGAGAGTGGCGGTTTTTTCAAATCAGGGGGTTGGATTTTTGGTGACCGCAACTAAATTAAGTGTAACCGCAACTAAATGACCGAGAACCGCAACTAAATTGTGAAATCGCGCAACTAGAATAAAAAATGTGTAAAATACTTCAAATAAATGTTCGCTTTTCATATTTTAGCGCTGAATAATTGCTGATCGCACCTCAATATGAGATAACCGCACCTCAAAAGGCAATTTCCGCACCTCGCAGACGAATAGCCGCACCCCAAACGCACCAAGCCGCACCCCAACCCCAAAACCGCCCCACCCTCACCGGTTTTATTAAAATAAATCCCGAAAAAGTTTTCCAGCCGCTGACAGATGTTCTATAATTGTAAGAATATTATAAAGAGGATGTGGGGTTGATGGAGGAGTTTGACTGGGTAGGCAGCGAGGAGCATTTTGTGGATCAGCCGGATTTGTGGAAGATGCAGAAGATGACAATCGGTCGATTCGGCGGCAATTCGGCGGCAGGGCAGACGAAGAACGAAGATGCCTGTCTGGCATGGGCGAATCCGGAAGAGGACTGGGAATTGGCGATGATTATGGATGCCCATGACACGGCAGAAAGTGCAGAAGTGGTCATGGAGCAATTCCTCGCGCATCAAGAAGAGATCAGGTCGTTCTTATCGATGGACGTCAGTTTTGAATTTTTTCAGAGCCTCGAGGCATTGCTGCTGCGGATATTCCGGCAAAAGGATTTCCTGGCGACGTGCCGGGAGATACAAGGCGAAACTGCCTGTTTGATCGCCATTCGCAAAGGCAAGCACCTGTATTGGTTTTCAGTCGGCGACTGTCTGCTCTATCTGTTTCATCCTGAACTTGCGGCAATGGGACAATACCAGCTGAACCAGCGTCATTTTTACGAGTGGATCGGACGCAATAACAGCTTTGCCCAGGCGGTGCCGAGTTTCAGCAGCGGCTTGCGTGAACTCCGGCAAGGGCACAACCGAGTCCAGTTGGCGACAGACGGCCTCACAGAATGCCCGGGCGAACCTTACGCGGATCCGGTAAATATCTATGGACAATTTGATGGAATAAATGAAGAAGCAGGCATCCAGACGTTGCTCGAAACAGTGCAGCAACAAGGTGTGCGCGACAGTGTCACGCTCGTCACCTGGACAGTGGAAGTTGCAGAAAAGCCGCTATATGCCAGCAATCAGCAAACTGTTACGAAAGAGGATAGTTGGGGTGTTGAATAAAGCGACGGCAGCCAAGCCTAGTCCGCGGCTCAAGGAATTGATGGCTTTTGCAATGGCGAAGGAGCGGGTAGAAGCGGAATATGCTCAGTATGTTAAAAATCCAAACCGTTATTTGTATTTGATGGAAGAAGCAGCGTTTATCGGCATCGAATTGAAAGACGCATCGTGTTGTGAAATTCGTCATATTGCAGTTGTCGATGATTATCGCGGCAGCGGAATCGGATCACGGATGATTGAAGACATCATCAAGCTCCATGGTATTCAGGAAATTTCTGCAGAAACAGATGTAGATGCTGTCGGTTTCTACCGGAAAATCGGATTCAATATAAAAAGCCTGGGCGAAAAATACCCAGGCCGAGAACGATTTTATTGTGCGAAGACTTTGCCTTCCAAATGACGCGTGCAGTTATAAAGCGGACATTGCCACGCTCCTTCAAAATTTTTCAGGATTGTGATCGATGTATTGTCGAGCAGGGTCTTTTTGAATTGCTCGGGCAATAATGATCTAAGCGTCAACCCAATCAAGCCGCCGTGGCTGACGACAAGTACCCGTTTGCCGGGATAATTTTTTATAATATCCTGCAGGGCAGCGGTTGCGCGTTCTGCCACCGCTTCACGCGTCTCCATTCCGAGGTCGAGCGAGCGCCAGTCAGTACCCCATTTTGCCACGCGTTGCTCTTCCGTCGTGCCTTCGATTTCGCCGCCGTTCATTTCGCGCAGGCGCGTATCAAAATGGCTGATGGGCAGATCGAGTTTTGCGCCGATGATTTCAGCGGTTTCCTTGGCGCGCTCCAAATCGCTGGCGATGATAAGGTCCCAATCCTCTTCGGCTGCCAGCCGTTCGGATAACGCGATTGCTTGCTCCCTGCCGGTTTTATTCAGCGGGATATTGCTGTTGCCCTGCGCAATCCCGAGCAGATTCCATTCTGTAATGCCATGTCTGACGATGCCGATTGTGGTCATCCCATCCAACTCCTTTGCCGATATTTCTAATTTCAGAATAACGCAATTGCTCCATTTGCGCACTCACCAAAATCGAACAGGGAGGAATACATATGAATGAAACGCCAATAATCTACAGCCAATTGCCGACCATTGAAAGTGAGCGCTTATTATTGCGGAAGCTTGAACTGGCGGATGCCGAGGATATGTTCGAGTACGCATCCGAACCTGCGGTATCCCGTTTCATGCCCTGGCAGGCGCATCAAACGACTGACGATACGAGAGAGTTTATCGATTTTATCCGGAAAGGCTATGAAGACAATAAAAAGCTGACTTGGGCCATCGAGTTGAAGGGTGAAAACAAGATGATCGGCACCATCGATTTCGTCAGCTGGCTGCAGAGGCGGCAACGCGCGGAAGTGGGCTATACGCTGTCCCATCATTATTGGGGGCAGGGGCTGATGCTTGAAGCCGCTGAGACGTTGATCGATTTCGGCTTCAAGAAAATGGACCTCATTAAAGTCGAAGCGCCGATCATGCTGGATAATAAACAATCACAGCACGTCGCCGAAAAACTTGGCATGATTCGGGAAGGGGTATTGCGCAAGCACATGATCATCAAAGGAGAGTTTGTTGATCTGGCAATGTACGCGGTGCTGAAGGACGAATTTTATTCGCGTTAGGCGTGTGGTAAAATCGCTGTCAATCTAATTGTAAGGCGGGTGCTCTTGTGGAAGTCCTTTTGTTCATCGCGATTATCCTGACGGCGTCCATGCTTCAGACCAGCACCGGTTTCGGATTCTCGATTCTGGCGACACCTTTTCTGCTGCTTCTTTTCGGCGTCAGTGACGCCATCCAAATAAACCTTGTGCTGTCGCTCATCATTTCGTCAGCGCTGATCACAAAAATACGAAACGACATCGATTTCGGTATTTTGAAAAGGCTAATTATCGGCGGTATCACAGGCATGCCGATTGGCATCGCTGTTTTTGTTTTTGCCGATATGCAGAAGTTGAAACTCGGCATCAGTTTAGTAATTCTGCTGTTGACGGTTTTGCTGATTTTATCCCTGCGCATTCGGCGTACAAATGGCCGCGATTTCCTTTTCGGCGGCTTATCGGGAAGCCTGACGACCAGCATCGGCATGCCGGGGCCACCGCTGCTGCTGTATTTTTTAGGTACCGATACCCTAAAGGAAAAGCTTCGGGGAACAACGCTCGCGTTTTACCTGTTCATTTATTCGGTCAGCCTGGTGCTGCAAATTATTTTTACCGGCACTCAGAGGACCGTCTGGATCTCCAGCGCGATGGCCATCCCAATTGTGCTGCTCGGCCTGTATCTCGGTCAGCGGCTGTTTCACCGAATCGATCAGCGCACTTTCCGGTATGTGACTTATGCGATTTTGCTGTTTACGGGTTTGTATTTGTTGAGGGATAATTTGGGCTGAGCACTATGGAATAAAAACGAAAATGTCTTTGAATATTTTCTAACCGCAACTAAATTGGCTGCAACCGCAACTAAATTAGGGTTAACCGCAACTAAACTGCGAAATCGCGCAACTAAAAATAAAGTATTGTAAAATATTTCATATTATTATTCATTTTTTCATATATGGTCCTTGAAAAATTGCCGACCGCACCTCAAATGAAGATAACCGCACCTCGCAGACGAATAGCCGCACCCCAAATGAGCCAAGCCGCACTCCAAACGGTTCAACCCGCACCCCAACATAAAAAAGCCATCTTTCTCACCGGCAAACGGTGCAAGAAAGATGGCTTTTCACATCATACAATCAAAAATCAAAATTATCCGGGTCCGGACCGACACGCCGGTTTTCATTCAGCGCGGAAATGCGTTCCATGTCATCGTCGGTCAATTCGAAATCGAATATTTGGGCATTCTGGATAATGCGCGGTTCTTTTGAAGATTTCGGAATGGTGATGACGCCGTTTTGAAGATCCCAGCGCAAGATGACCTGTGCCGGGGTTTTCTCGGTTTTCATCGCAATTTCCTCGAGGACGGGATGGTCGAGCAGCTTGCCTTGCATGAGCGGCGACCAGGCTTCCAATTGGATATTGCGTGCTTTGCAGAATTGATGAAGTTCTTCCTGCGTCAGGAGCGGATGGTACTCGACTTGATTGACCATCGGCACGATATCCACGTCCTTCAATACATTCTCCAGATGGTGAATATGGAAGTTGCATACACCGATCGCTCTGACGCGTCCGTCTTGATACAGTTTTTCAAGCGCGCGCCATGTGTCTTTGTATTTTCCTTCCACCGGCCAATGGATTAAATATAAATCGAGGTAATCGAGACCCAGCTTTTCCAAACTCGCTTCGTATGCGGCAAGTGCAGAATCGTAACCAAGATCTGAGTTCCACACTTTCGATGTGATAAAGACATCTTCTCGGGACAGTCCGGTTTCCTCGAGCGCTTCGCGAACTCCCCGGCCGACACCGGCTTCATTGCCATACATTGCGGCGGTATCAATGCTCCGGTAACCATTGACGATTGCTGTCCGCACGCAATTGGCGGTTTCGTCGCCGTCCTTCAGCCCTGACACGCCGAGGCCAAACCAGGGCATTTCCACGGCGTTATGCAAAGTACTGGCGGATGCCAGATTTTTCATCGGATGAACACCTCCCAATCGTAAATAACTTGTCTTCTAATATACCCGCTGTTCCAATAAAAAAACGGGCGTCACATCAGGCGGCAGCTGCGTTACGCTTTTGCAGACTGCCTTTTCTTTTCGGTTTTATCGATTACGGTCGTTCCGACAAGATCACCGGTTACATTCAGCATCGTTGCGCCCATGCCGACAAGTGCATCAATCGCGGTCAACAGCGCAACAGCTTCCATCGGCAGCCCGAGCTGTGCGAAGACAGTGGCGATCATGACGATGCCGGCACCTGGCACGCCGGCTGTTCCGACAGAGGCAAGCGTACCGACGAGCACCACCATCAGCATATCCGGCAAGGACAATGGATTGCCGGTCAAATTGGCGGCAAAAGCGGCGGAAACAGCGATTCTGATGGCGGCTCCGTCCATATTGATGGTTGCGCCGAGAGGCAGGCTGAAACCATACAAGCTTTTCGACAAACCGAGACCGCGTGCCGCTTCCAGTGTCAGCGGCAGAGTGCCGGAGCTGCTTTGCGTAACGAACGCCGTCAGCATCGGTGTCCGCGCATAGCGGAAGAATGTTCCCGGTTTTATTTTCATCAAAATCAAAAGAAGAGTGTAAAGCACAATCTGCACGGCGATGGCCGCATACAGCACAAGCACCATTTCACCGAGTGACAGCAATGTATCAAGACCCTGGTTGCCGACCACTTCGGCCATGATGGCGAAAACGCCGATCGGCACATATTGCAGAATCACCTTCAGGACGACGATCGTCGCTTCATTTAAACCATTGACGGTTTTATAAAGGTGTTCCCCGAGCTCTCCGAATTCCGAAGAGCCGCGCATATAGGCGATTGCCAATCCGAATGCGAAAGCGGTGAAAATGATGCCGAGCAGATTCATTTCAGTGAAAGCGGTAAAGATGTTCGATGGCACGATATTCAACAGCACACTGATGACGCCGGGATTTTCCGGTGCTTCGAAAGTTTCACCGGCAGGCAGCGACATACCGGTGCCCGGCTGGAATAGGCTTGCGACGGTCAATCCGACCATGATGGCGAACGCCGAACTTAAAACATAATAGAGAAATACCTTTCCGCCCATGCGTCCAAGGTCACCAAGCCGGCTCTGGTTGACGCCGACCATCAAGGTGAACAGGATCAGCGGGATGATCAGGAAGGTCAATAAATTCAGCAGCAGATCTCCGAGCGGTGCAAGCACCGCAGCGTCTTCGCCGAACAGCAGCCCGACCACGACACCGAGGATCAAGGCGATGGTGATTTTAACAACTAAAGATGTATCGATATAAGTTCTCCAAAGGGCTTTCATATACTGCCTCCTTCAAAAATTATTGAAATATAATTTAATCCGTACGAAATTACTTGGAATTAACCATTACAGTAGATGAAGGGCCGGCAGCTGTCAAAGCCGTTGCTCAAAAGGATGGTTCTATAATCAAAAATTTACCCTATACACTATTAGTGCCCAATGTTATCCTATTGAAAACCAAATGCGAAGAAGAGAAGAGTAGGCAGATCCCAACCTTTCACAAGAGACCCCTGGCAGCTGGAAAAGGGGAAAGGCGGACGGCTGAAACAAAGCTCTGAGCAGCGCGTCGGAACCAGTAACTGGGGGTGGCGTGACAGGAGCTCCTGTTACCGGGCAAAAGTATAAGCAGGTGCATCCTGCCGTACTTAATGAGACTGGCATGGCGACATGCCAGTGAACTGGAGTGGCACCGCGAACCCGAACCGCCTCCAAGACGAAATGTCTTGGAGGCGGTTTTTTATTATGCCGAATCCGGGCGGGGGAGTGGAAATGGATGAAGAGGTTACATGATTGGAAAGATCCGCTGATTTTATTGGCGGCAGTCGGCATTTCGAATATCGGGGCATGGATTTACCTCATCGCCTTGAATCTCAAAGTGCTGTCGATGGCGGATAATTCGGCGTTGGCGGTGGCCGGCCTCTATATGACGGTGCCGCTCGCCGCGGTTTTCACGAACATGTGGGCAGGCAGCCTGATTGATCGGCTGAATAAGCGCAAGCTACTGATCCTGCTAGACCTGGCACGCGCAGCGCTCATTCTGTTGCTGCCGCTGTTCGATTCACTGGCCTTCATCTACGCCGCTGTTTTTGTGCTCGGCATCGCCGGCTCCATGTTCGCGCCGACGTCGATGGCTTATGTGACCTTGCTGCTGAAACCTGCTCAGCGTCAGCGCTTTAACGCTTTTCGGAGCCTTGTCGGTTCCGGCGCTTTTCTTCTGGGACCTGCTGTCGCCGGCACTCTGCTCGCCGTCGGAAGTGCAGATTTCGCTCTCTATACCAACGCAACGGCTTTATTTCTTGCGGCTATGCTGACCGTCATTCTGCCGAATCTCGATGGCAATAAAACCGGCAGCGACGAAGAGCCAATAAACTTGAAACTGATTCGCAGCGATCTGATCGCGGTGCTCGCTTTCAGCCGCAGGAACCGATACATTGCAGCAGTCTATCTGACTTTCAGTGCAGTAACGGTGCTGGCGACTGCGCTCGATTCACTTGAAGCTTCTTTTTCGATTCTGGTGCTCGGCTTAAGTGAACAGCAATATGGCTTCCTTGTCAGTATCGCCGGTGCCGGAATCGCGGCCGGCTCGCTCGTCGCCGCTGTACTCGGAAATCGGCTGACAGTTTCTTTCTTGATGGGAGGGGGTGCGATTATCGTCTCAGCCGGTTATCTGATCTATGCTTTTTCAGGTGATTTTACAGGCGCCGCGATCGGATTCTTTGTCCTCGCGTTTGCATTGGCATTCGCCAATACCGGTTTCCAAACCTTCTATCAGGAAAACATTCCCGTCGCCATGATGGGCCGGATCGGCAGCATCTACGGCATGGCTGAAGCGATTTTCGTCATCCTGCTGACGCTCTGCTTTGCAGTGGCTGCCGAACTGCTGGCCATCCGACCGGTAATTATCACCGGTTCTTTGCTGATACTCGGCGTCAGCATCGGTTTATCCATTTATGTCAGCAAGGGGCAGCTTGCTGCGAATAAAATACAGAGCGAAACCGCCGTATGATCGCAAAATTAAAAACAGACCCGCCATCCAGTGGCAGGTCTGTTTTCCTATAAACGTTTATGCGACATTGCTTCGCGCATATCCTGAAGCGACTGTTTGCCGGCATCGCTGCGCGCAATCATCAGGTTTGTATAAAGCGCATCGATCAAACTTAGCTGGGCAATGCGGGAAGACAACGCTTCCGACCGGAAATCGGTTTCTTCGGAGACCGTGTACAGGCAAATATCCGATTCCTTGGTCAACGGCGATTTCGCAAAATTCGTCAGGCAAATGATGGTGACGCCTTTGTTTTTCAGGACACGTAACACATCCAAAATATCGGTCGTCGAGCCGGAATGGGAAATGACAATCGCGGCATCCTGTTCATTCATCTGGGATGCGGACATCACTTGGACATGGGCATCGAGATTCATGGCCACCGGCAAGCCGAGACGGATGAATTTATGGTAACCATCCATCGCAACGCTGGCAGAGCCGCCATTGCCGAAAAATTCCACTTTGCGGGCATTCATGATGGTCGTGACGGCTTGTTCGATTGTTTCGCCGTCCACAATCTGCAACGTCGCTTCCAGCGTTTTGATATTGGAGCGGAAAACTTTTTCAGCGACCGTTTTGACTTCGTCGCCTTCTTCAATCTGCTCGTGGATATCTTTCAGCGGCGTCACCACTTCGGAAGCCAGGGAGATTTTAAAGGCCTGGAAACCTTTAAAGCCGATGCGCTGGCAGAAACGGAAGATGGTGGACTCCGCGATGTTTAATTCGTCTGCTATTTGGTTGATCGTCAAATGGATGATGTTGCGCGGATCATTCAATACGAAATCAGCGATTTTTTTTTCTTTGTCGCTGAACTGCGAATAGTTGCCGCGGATGGCCGCCTGTGCAAACTTTTGTTCTTTCATAAGTCAATTCCTCATTTCTGACACGTTTCGTACTGACATTATACTACACTTCCCTTGTGTAAGGAAAAAAATTTGATATAATAAAACCACTACGGAAAAAAATTCCCAAAGGGGCGATTAAAATGGAAATTGGTTTGATTGGACTAGGAAAAATGGGCTTGAATTTGGCGTTGAATTTAGCGGATCACGGACATCAAGTGGTTGGGTACGATAATTTTGCAAAGTTTGAAGAGGATAGCTTCAAGCGGGTTTCTTCTATAGAAGAAATGGTAAGCAGTCTGAAAGCACCGCGCACAATCTGGCTGATGGTGCCGGCGGGCGAAATCACAGAAACAGTGATCGGCGAATTACTGCCTTTACTCGAAAAAGGCGATACACTGATCGATGGTGGCAACTCGAATTACAAAGATACTTTGCGCCGTGCAGCAATGCTGCAGGAGCACGGAATTTACTTCTTTGATTGCGGGACAAGCGGCGGCACAGAAGGCGCGCGCCACGGCATCTGTTCGATGATTGGCGGAGACGAAGAGAAATTCAAGGATATCGAACAGGTATTCAAAGATATCTCCGTTGAAAACGGCTACCTTTACACAGGCAAAGCCGGCAGCGGCCATTTCTTGAAAATGATCCATAACGGCATCGAATACGGTATGATGCAGGCGATTGCGGAAGGTTTCGACATCCTCAGCAAGAGCCAGTTTGACTACAACTACGAAGAAGTGGCTGGCGTTTGGGACAACGGTTCCATCATCAGCTCTTACTTGATGGGTCTCACACAAAACGCATTTTCTAAAGACGCTAATCTCGACGGAATCAGAGGGGTCATGAATTCATCGGGCGAAGGCCAGTGGACGGTTGAAACGGCACTCGACTTGAAAGTGCCGGCACCGGTCATCACCATGTCATTGATGATGCGTCACCGCTCACAGGAAGACGATACCTTCACCGGCAAAGTCGTCGCGGCACTGCGCAACGAATTTGGCGGACACGCAGTCGTGAAGAAATAAAGAATATATAAGCTGAATTAAAGTATCAGTTTAAAATTCCGCTTCGTCGCTTAGGACAGTGCAGAGATTATGCTCCTGCGCACAGCTCGTCGCAAAGGAGGCGCCATCTTTGTATGGCGCACCTTAGCTCCCGCAATAAGCCGAGAAGAGCACTCGTCTTATTGCTCCGTCGGCCTTCGCCTGCTCCATAGGCGCGCCGGCGCTGAGAGAAATCTCTAGAGATATGGAGCAAAACAGCGAAGAGTTGACCGACGCTTGCGAGGGCAACTCTTTGCGACGAAGCAGCGCAGCGATGCAGGAGCAATGACTATGCCAAAGCTTAGGTAATGCCTTCGAAGCTGTTTTGCGGAATATCGGCTACTTGATTTATTGTCTTAACCTTTATATTTCAAAACAGTTAGACCGGCAACCCAGATTTTATTCGCGTATAATTTGAGTATCAGAAGAGGAGGGTTCCAATGGCTGAACCATCACATTATCTTGGAGTGGACATCGGGACGACTTCGACCAAAGCCGTTCTGTTCAATAAAGCGGGGCAGGTCCTGGCGACGGAGACAATTTTCTATCCGTTGCACACCCCTACGCCGCTGACGGCGGAACAGGATCCGGAAGAAATTTTCCGAGCAGTTCTCGGCACAGTACGGGAAACAATCCGCAAAAGCGCCATCGATCCGGCAACGCTGAAATTGGTATCATTCAGTTCGGCGATGCACAGCCTGATTGCGGTCGGCGCAGAGGATCAATTATTGACTGAAAGTATCACCTGGGCGGATTCGCGCGCTTCCAAACACGCCACCCGCATTAAAGAAGAAATGGACGGACATTCGATTTACCTGCGCACCGGCACGCCGATCCATGCCATGTCGCCGTTATCCAAAATCGTCTGGCTGAAAGAAGATAAGCCGGAGATTTTCAGTCAAACGGCGATGTTCGCAGACATCAAGAGCTTCGTGTTCCATAAATTATTCGGCGAATATGTCGTCGACCATTCCATCGCTTCAGCGACCGGCCTGTTCAATCTCGAGAATCTCGATTGGGACAGCGGCGCGCTTGAAGTTGCTGGAATCAGTGCCGGCCAGTTGCCGAAACCGGTGCCGACGACGCAACAGATGAGCGGGTTAGCGACTGAATATGCCGCATTCATGGGGATTCCAAAAGACGTGCCGTTCATCATCGGCGCAAGCGACGGTGTACTCGCGAACCTTGGCGTCGGTGCCATCGACCCGGGTGTTGTTGCTGTAACGATTGGTACGAGCGGAGCCGTGCGCACCGTTTCTCCGGTGCCGAAAACTGATCCAAAAGGGCGGACATTCTGTTACGCGCTTACCGCCGACCATTGGGTCATCGGGGGAGCCGTCAATAACGGCGGCATCATTCTCCGTTGGCTGCGCGACGAATTTGCGGCTGCGGAAGTCGAAACGGCTAAACGCCTGTGCATCGATCCGTACGACGTGTTGACGCGCATCGCTTCAACCGTTAATCCGGGTTCGGATGGCCTGCTGTTTCATCCCTATTTGACGGGTGAACGTGCGCCGCTTTGGGATTCCAATGCCCGCGGCTCGTTTTTCGGCCTGAGCATCCATCACGAAAAGCAGCATATGATTCGTGCCGTGCTCGAAGGCATCGTCTACAATCTGTATACTGTTCTGCTCGCGGTCGAGGAATTGACCGGCGAACCGAAATTGATCAAAGCATCCGGCGGCTTTGCCCGTTCAGAAATGTGGCGCCAGCTGATGGCCGATGTCTTCGGTCAGCCCGTCACCGTTCCCGAAAGCTTTGAAAGTTCGTGCCTCGGCGCCGTCGTTCTCGGTATGTATGCGCTCGGTGAAATCGACGACTTCAGCATCGTCGGCGACATGATCGGCCACACGCATACCCACGAACCGGACCCGGTCTGCACCGAAATCTACAAGGAACTGCTGCCGATTTTCATCCGGCTGTCACGCCTGTTAACAGACGAATACGCAAGCATCGCCGACTTCCAGCGTAAACACCTGGGCTGATGCGAATAAAATCCGGTGCCCCGGTTAGATGGGGTGTCGGATTTTTTTATGGGGCAATTTATATAGTGAAAAGTTGTATATGGATAAAAAAAGAGAGTGGAAGTTTTTCGCATGGCGGAAAACTTCCGGTGTTTTGGAAACCTTCGCGGTAGCGAGGGTTTTTTCAAACTGAGGGCTGTGGTTTTGAAAATGAAGTGGTGAACGTATAGAAAATGCTGGAAATATTTTCTTTTAATTTTTTGGAATGCGATAAAATTCTTAGCCAAACGAATTTGTGGGCGATTAAAAAATTTTGTGGGCGTTCCTGAGTGCTTTATGGGCGTTCCGCAGAATTCTCACCAATAAAATTAGAAACTACTAAGACTATAAAAAGTTTGGATAAAATTATTTTACTTATCACCGAAGCTTTTGCGATAACAAAGGTTTTTTCATATTGGGGATTTTATTTTAGAAAGAAAGTAGAGTGGTTAGTTGGAAATATTTTCTTTTAATAGTTTAATAAATCTCTGGATTCCTGATATGCAGGATTTGCGAGCGATTAAAATTATTTGCGTGCGGTTAAGACCGGTTTGCGTGCGATTAAATCGAAATGCGTGCGATTAAGAGCAACTTGCGTGCATTTAGCAGAAATTCTCCTTAATGAAACCAATATAGCTTCTTTGTAAAATAATATTGGCTAATATTTCCATGTTACCAACGCCTCCATTGTCAGAAAACAAAAATTATTAACTATAATTTACCAGCTGAAAATGATACGATATTAGCAGAAACAGCATCGTCAAGGGGGAAGCGCGGATGGAGTTTGATGTGATCGTAGTGGGTGCTGGATTGGCAGGATTGACGGCAACAGCGGAGTTGGCGAATGCCGGCAGGAAAGTGTTATTGGTGGATCAGGAACCGGAAGCGTCTTTCGGCGGACAGGCTTGGTGGTCATTTGGGGGATTATTCCTGATCAACTCGCCTGAACAGCGGCGCATGGGAATCAAGGATTCAAAAGAGCTCGCCTGGCAGGACTGGCTGGGAGCGGCAGGCTTTGACCGAACCGGCGATGAAGATTATTGGGGATTGAAGTGGGCGAAAGCGTATGTCGATTTTGCGGCCGGTGAAAAACGGGAATGGCTTGCAAAAATGGGCGTTAAATTTTTCCCTGTAGTCGGCTGGGCGGAGCGAGGCGGATACCTCGCGGAAGGTCACGGCAATTCGGTGCCGCGTTTCCATATCGTGTGGGGCACAGGTCCGGGAATTGTTGCGCCATTCGAACGCCGCGTCCGGGAGCACATGAAAAACGGCCTCGTCGAATATCGTCCGCGCCATCAAGTGGACGGCTTGCTGACAGAAGGCGCTGCGGTCACGGGTATCCATGGATCGATTCTGGAACCAAGCGACGCAGCAAGGGGAGAAGTGAGTTCGCGCAATAAAATCGGAGACTTTACATACAACGCTAAAGCCGTGGTCGTCACGAGCGGCGGCATCGGCGGCAATCACGAGTTGATCCGCAAAAATTGGCCGGAGCGGCTCGGCGAAGCACCGCAGGAGATGTTATCCGGTGTGCCGGAACATGTCGACGGCCGGATGCTCGCCATTACGGAACAGGTGGGCGGCCGACTCGTTAACCGTGACCGCATGTGGCATTACACAGAAGGCATCAAAAACTGGAGCCCGGTATGGAGCCGCCACGGCATCCGCATTCTTCCGGGACCATCTTCGCTGTGGTTTGACGCGACCGGCAAACGCTTCCCGGCGCCGAATTTCCCAGGCTTCGATACGCTGGGGACACTCGAAACCATTCAAAAAACGGGCTACAGCTATTCCTGGTTTATTCTCACACAAAAAATTATCGAAAAGGAATTTGCGCTGTCCGGTTCGGAGCAGAATCCTGATTTAACCGGCAAAAGCATTCCACAGGTGCTGTCACGAGTGAAAAAAGGTGCAACGGCGCCGGTTCAGGCTTTCATGGATAAAGGCGAAGATTTTATTGTCGCGGATAATCTGCCTGACCTTGTGGCCGGTATGAATAAGCTGACCGGCGAAAATCTGCTGGATCTGAATGAAATCGAACGGCAAATCGTTGCGCGTGACCGCCAGCTGGACAATACATTTACGAAAGACCTGCAGGTGACGGCGATGCGTGGAGCCCGGAATTACAGAGGCGACCGTTTAATCCGTGTCGCATCACCTCATAAAATATTGGATCCGAAAAACGGTCCCCTCATCGCAGTGCGCCTGAATATCGTCAGCCGCAAAACGCTCGGCGGCCTGCAGACAGACTTGTCCGCGCGCGTACTGGGTGACGCCGGCCAGCCGATTCGGGGTTTATATGCTGCAGGAGAAGTCGCCGGTTTTGGCGGCGGCGGTGTACACGGCTACCGTTCGCTTGAAGGAACTTTCCTCGGCGGCTGCCTGTTTTCCGGCAGAGTGGCTGGACGGGCAGCGGGTGAATACAGCCGTTAAAACTAAGAACATTCATAAACTCGATGGAAGGATGGTTGGGTGAATAAAAATTATCTTACTTTTACTTATGCAGTTTCAGGGATCAGCACCATTATCGGCTTGCTGATGATTCTTAATAGCGGATCTAGGGGACAGTCCGTTGCGGCTGCTGAGTTGACTCGCCAATTTAACAGCATGGATACAGCTCAGTATAATATGATTTACGAAGCCGGCATCAACCAATTTCTAGTCCTGGGAGGAATTCTTTTAGGCCTCGGCTTGCTGATGGTTTGCTTGCTGTCGTTTGTGTTATTGCTCAGATCCAAGCCGGAAGTTGAGGAAGAATTGAATGTTTGATGATCATCCGGACTATTCCCGTACATGGCTGCCTCTGGACTTTGAGTGGAAATTTGTTTTATTTCTATTGGGAATGGTTGCAATCCTGTTTCTCGTCAATCTCTTCCTGAAAAAAGTTTTGGGTGTCGAGAAACGGAATATATTCAAAGCGAATTATGTTAATGCCAGACATGAGAAAGTGGAGTTCTATTTGAATATAGCCGGGACAGTGGGAATGGTTGCTGCCTTCATTTATGGGTATGAACATGGGGCGCTTTATCCAATCTATGCCTCTGTCATTGCGGCATTGATCGTCACTCTCTACAAGGCATATATGGAACGGAAATATGCAGAGAATCCGAGGGAATACATCTTCACGCTACTGGAATTCCCTTTAATCATCCTGCTTATTCTAAGTTTCGCGGGCTTCATGTTCCCGGACATTCCTTTATTCTAAGCAAAGGATGAATTTTATGAAAAATAAAGCGATGCGACTGGGGTGGATCTTGCCGAATGTGCTGATGTACTTTATGCTGATCGGCTTGATGGTTTTCATTGTCATAAATGCTGAAGGGCTGCAGGAAATAAAACAATTTGTCGTCTATATTGTGTTTGCGTTATTGCTAGGCCTCGTAACGGTCGCCGGCAGTTTTCAAATTCGAAGCTGGATTAAAGAAGGTAAATTATGAAAGGCAGGAATCACGGTATGCAAGAACAACAAGAGCTCATAATCCGTCCATATGAAGAAACGGATTTTCCGGCGATTCATCAATTGAATGAACAGGAAGGCTGGAGTAATCTGGTGGCGAAACATCAGCAGACGAAAGCGGCATGGCAAGGTTCGAATCTGGCCGTAGTGGCGGAACAGGATGGCCAATTGATCGGCTGTCTCCGTGCGTTGACGGACGGAGCCGTGACGCTTTATGTCTGCGAATTAATTATAGAGAAAAGCAGGCGCGGCAGTGGAATTGGCGGGAAGTTAATGCAGTATGTCCATGACTTATATCCCGAAACGCGGATGGAACTGCTCGCCAGCACTACGTCCAGATCTTATTACGAAGCGAAAAAGTTTCGTGCTTTTTATGGATTCCGGAAAACTTATGAGGAATAGAAGAAAAGTGGAAATCTATGGAGTCAGACGTTGGAAACTAGTGACCGGACAATAAATAATAATGTTTCACGTGAAACATCTTTTTGTTTTTTAGCACGATTTTGTCCGAATTGATCAGTAAGAGGAGACGGTAAGATGCGGGGAGAAAAAGTTCATATCCGTTTTTTGACGCTGAAAGACGCGCAAGCTAAGTTGCAGATGGAACTGGACAATAAAGAGTTCTTCAAAGAATTCTCCGTCAATACTGGCGAAGACTTTTATACTTTATTGATGCAAAAAGAAGTGATTGAACAAAGTACGGAGAACCGCGAAGCGGGCCGGGAATACAATTTTGCGATTGTGGAGAACGATACCAGCCAATTAGTGGGCACTATCAACCTTTTCCGAATTTTTCGCGGACCGCTGCAAAGCAGCATGATCGGTTATGTCGTCGATAAGAAATTCAATGGCAGAGGCTACGCGACGGAAGCGATCCGGCTGGCTGTGGATTACGCTTTTCAGGAACTTGGGCTGCACCGGGTTGAAGCCGGCGTCATGCCACATAATGCGCCGTCAATCCGTGCGCTTGAAAAGGCGGGTTTCGAGCGGGAAGGGCTTGCCCGCAAAAATGTGCAGATCAATGGCAGATGGCAGGATCACGTCGTCATGGCGATTATCAATCCGGAAGACGAATAAAGAAGTGGGACAATTGGCGAAGCGGGAGATGCTGGATGAAAAATAGAGACGACATTCTAAAAGGGATTGAAGAAGACGACTGGATGATGGAAGTGCTGCGTTCAGCCGAGAAGCTGCAATTGCCGGATTGGTGGGTATGCGCCGGATTTGTTCGTTCCAAAGTATGGGATTGTCTGCATGGTTATACGGAAAGAACCCCGTTGGGCGATATCGACGTCATTTATTACGATAAGAATGATTTGGATGAAGAACGGGAGAAAGAACATGAACATCACTTAAACCGACTAATGCCCGGTTTGCCTTGGTCCGTTAAAAATCAGGCAAGAATGCACGAAATCAACGATCTGCCGCCTTACCGGTCCTCGGTCGATGCCATTTCACAATTTCCGGAAACGGCGACTGCTTTAGGTGTGAAGCTGGATGAGCAGGATGAGCTGAAATTGACTGCACCTCATGGGTTGGAAGATTTAATTGGCATGAAAGTTTATCCGGCACCAGCTTTTGAAAAAGATGGGCGATTGATCAATATTTATTGTCAGCGGCTTGAGTCGAAAAACTGGAAGCAGAAATGGCCGAAGGTGGAAGTCATAACAGCAAAAGAGCAGGCGTAAGGGGGGGGTGACATGAGAATCGAGTCTGAACGTTTAGTTTTTCGCCGTTATGTGGATGCGGATTTTCCGTTTTTGCACGGAATGGCAGCGGATCCGGAAATGGTGAAGTATGTCGGAAACGGAGAGACGCGGGATAAAGACGGAGCGCTGCGTTTTCTTTACTGGGTTTATCAGGGCTATAAGGATGACCCGAAAACGGGGCTATTATTGCTGGAGCGGAAAAGCGACGGGGAGCCTGTCGGCCATGCCGGAATCGTCCCGCAAAAAGTGGATGGTGCCGATGAATGGGAAATCGGCTATTGGATTGCAAAGGATTATTGGTCTAGGGGCTACGCGACAGAAGCGGCAAAGACATTGCGGGATTACGCATTTGATGAGCTAGGCAAAGAACGTACCGTGTCACTGATCCATCCGGACAATAAAGCATCGCAGCGGGTTGCTGAAAATTGCGGCATGAAATTGGAGAAGAAGAGTCTGATATCCGGCAGAGTCGCATACGTATATGCAATCCACAAGGAGGAATGGAAATGAAATTTCCGGTATTGGAAACAGCAAGGCTACGCCTCGTTCAAATAGGAACGGAGCACATCGATGCGCTTTTCGGCATTTTATCGAAAGATGAAGTAACTGAGTATTACGGTATGAACAGTATTCAAGACCGCCATATTGCGGAAAAAATGGTGTCGGCGTTTCAAGTCGGATTCGAAGCGCAGCGCAGTTACCGCTGGGGGCTGGAATTGAAAGAGACCGGCGAATTTATCGGCACAATCGGGCTGAATAATTTAAATCCAAGCGCAAAGAAATCGGAGATCGGCTATGAATTGCATCCGGATTTCTGGCGCAGGGGACTGGCCAAAGAAGCGGTGCTTGAAGTGCTTCGTTATTCGTTCGAAGAATTGGGCCTCTACCGGATGGGGGCTGTCACGTATCCCGCAAACGATGCTTCGAACAGCATGCTGACAAAGCTTGGTTTTAAACAAGAAGGGGTATTGCGCGGTTATTTATTCCAGCGGGGAACATCGCACGACGCGCTGATTTTTTCAATGCTTGAGCCGGAGTGGAAAGCACTGAAGGTGAATGGCAATGGGTGAGGATACAAAAATAACCTTGATGACGATGTGTCTCGTGCTCGACGGCGATAAGGTGCTGCTGATTGAGCGGCCGCCGGAAAAAGGGTTTCCGGGATATATCGGTGCCGGTGGGAAAGTGGATTATCCGGAGTCGATTGCGGATAGTGCAATCCGTGAAGTAAAAGAAGAAACGGGATTGACCGTTACTAAACTGATTTATAAGGGGTTGGATGAATTCACCAACCTCAGTGAGAATTCGCGGTATATGGTTTTCAATTATATAGCAGTGGGGTTCGAAGGCGAGCTGCTGGAAAATCCGCCGGAAGGAAAGTTGAAATGGGTGCCGGTGGCAGAAGCGCTGGAGTTGCCGATGCAAGGGTGGTTCCGTGAGCGCTTTCCATTGTTTTTCGAAGAAGGCACATTTGAAGTACATAAGCGGTGGGACGGCGTGCAGGAGGATGCGCTGAAGGAATCGATCAGAAAATTATAGGACAGGGCGGGGCGATCAAATGGTGAAAATCGTCGACACTGCAGGTTATTTTTTAAAGAATTACGATGGAACGACGGTATTTTTAAGGAATTACTATAAAGAATATCCCGAAATTTTCGCTGAGTATTTCGCGTTTCACTGCAAGGACACAGAGGACCGCCATCAGCAGTCGATCCGCAAATACCCCGAAGTGATGGAAGGAATCGAAGCGGCCCGGTGGAGGCTTCCTGCTTTAATAGAAGAAACGGCTAAAGTGTATGATCGGCTTTATGGCATCGAGTTCCCGATTGATGTGAGTCTGCTTGTCGGGGGATTTGGCTCAAATGCTTATACATACCGGGCGTTTATCCCGAATATCAGCTTCGCGCTTGAAAAACTGTCGCCGGAACCGGACCATCTGCGCGTTATCGCTGCGCATGAATTTGGCCATGCGGCGCATCACATCATTTCTGACAGGGCCGGCATCGACTGGAGCAGGGTCAACTGGACCTACCCGTTGACCTGGATGTATCAGGAAGGCGCAGCCACGCATTTCTCCAGAAAAACTGCAATTGGTTTGGATCCTGCCGTATATTATTCGTTCAACGGCGATGGCAGCGAATGGCTGGATTTTGCTGACCAAAATACCGCTGAAATAAAACGGGCATTTGCGGAAGATTACCGGACACTCGATTCAACGGAATTATTCAGGGAATGGTTTTCTATCAACGGCGGCAAGCGTTTCGGCTATGAACGTCTCGCATATTTCTTGGGAAATAATTTCTTTCAAAGCAAGGTTGAACAGTTGGGTGAACTGAAGGCGTTACTAGACTGGGGAGAAAAAGGGTTTCTGGAATCCGCTGAGGAGTGGCTGGAAAAAGATAGATGAGGATTGTGAGGGGAAATATGCGGGTGCAAAATCACCCGCATATCTTTCTATAGTTATGTAGAATGTGTTTCAACCAGCGTTTCCGGTGCCGCCAAAAATCCCAGTAATTCTTCGCGGTCTTCCGGATAGGAAAGTGGCAACACACGCAATTCCTCAGCCGGTTTCCAGGCGATATCAACGATCAATTCGTCGGGATCCTGTATTTTAGCTTCGCCGCCGGTAATTTCAACGGCAAAATAATGGACTTCATAGGCAATGTTGAGATGTTCGTATACGCCTTTCTTTACTTTGATTTCCGCTAAAATTTCAGCGGTATAACCGGTTTCTTCTTCGATTTCCCGGAGCACGCATTGCTCGAAAGTTTCTCCTTTTTCGAGGCCGCCCGTGGGAATGGACCATTTTTGAGTTTCTGCAGTTACACCTTCCAGAACCATCAACAATTGGGATGATTTGTTTATGCAAATTCCAGCAGCACCGTACCAGGTTTCCATCGCAGCCGCACCTTTCTCTCTTAGGGTTCTATTAATTGTTTCGACGCAACGGGAAGAGTACCTTTTTGGTGAGAAGGAAATTTTTTTGAGTTGTGTCTGAATTGTGCAGATAACTGTCATCAACTGACTTATGTTAAAATTTAGGTAATCGAGATTAACGGAGGAATACATATATGTTAAATAAGCAAGGCTTTGATTTATGGGCAAACGATTACGACCGCACCGTTCAATTGAGCGAAGAAAACAATGAGTACCCGTTTGCGGGGTATAAGGAAATATTGAAAGGGATATTCAATGAAGCGATGCAGAAAGAACAATCGAATGTGCTCGACATCGGTTTTGGTACAGGAGTATTGGCGGCGAAACTATGCGAACACGGCCACCACATCGATGGCATCGATTTTTCGGAAGAAATGATTGTCATCGCACAGCAGAAGATGCCGAAAGCGCGGCTCCTGCAAGCGGATATCACTAATGGCCTGCCGGAACCGATTGCCACAAGCCACTACGATACAATCATCAGCACCTATGCGCTGCACCATTTGACGGATGCAGAGAAAACAGTATTTATAGAGACTTTGCTGGCGCGTTTGAAGCCGGAGGGTAAGATTTATATTGGCGATATCGCATTCCGCACGCGCGAAGATCTGGCCAAATGCCGATTGGAAAGCATCAAGTATTGGGACGAAGACGAGTTCTATTTTGCTTACGATGAATTTGAAAGAGCGATCAGCCACATTTGCAGCAGCGAATTTCATCCGGTATCGCATTGCGGCGGTGTTATTATTCTGTCGAAATCAAACACGGAAGTTTCGTAACAGCAGTGAAGAAATGAAAAATGGAGGAATCCAGCCATGAAATTTGCAGTGATAACAGATGTCCACGGCAACGCCCGCGCTTTGGAAGCAGTGCTTGCTGAAATCGATGCTTTCGGTGATGTCAGCCATATTTATTGTCTAGGTGATATGATTGGGATCGGCCACGAAACGAATGAGGTTCTGGGTATCCTGTTCGGCCGGAATGATGTATCTATGATTACCGGCAATCACGACGAAGCCGTGCTGGCGCTGGCAGCAGGCCGCGAATATCCAAGAAGCCATCTCCACGTTCTCGCTCATCATCAATGGATTGCCGATGGTATGAACAAAGGTTTTATTGCGAAGCTCGAGAAATTGCCGCGTGTCATCCGTGAAGAATTCAGCGGCCACCGCGTGCTATTCACGCATTATCATATGGAAAAACGCAAAACGGAAGTGCCGATCAGCGAAGATCCGTTTTCACAGATTGTCGAGCCGAATCTTGACAGCGCAGAAAAAATGTTCAGCGGCCACGATGAAAGCCTGATTTGCTTCGGCCATCACCATCCGCAACATTTCTTCCACAATGATCATACGATTTACCTGAACCCTGGTGCGCTCGGATGCAACGATAAACCGGAAGCACCGTACGCCATCATCGAAGCGCAAGATGAAGGCTTTGAAGTGGAAATAAAATCGGCCACTTACGACAATAAAGCATTCCTCGAAGCATACGATAAATTGCAGGTGCCGGAGCGTGATTTCATCCTGCGCATTTTCCACGGCGGCCAGGCGAGTGCTTCATTGAAAAAACGATAGGGGGAAAATCGATGAGTTTTAAAGAGGATTGCCCATACTGCAATTTTGCAGACGATTCAGCGCAGCACGTCGTCTTTGAAAACGACACATGCTACTTTTTACAGCATGATCGTCACCAAGGCGTGTTGGAAGGGTCCGGCATCATCATTCCGAAGAACCACCGCGCGAATACATTTGAACTGACGAAGGAAGAGTGGAACGATACTTACGACCTTATGCAGCAGGTGCAGGAATATCTGAAGCAAAAGCATTCGCCTGATGGCTTCACTCTCGGCTGGAATGTCGGCGAAGCGTCGAACCAGTCGATTCTGCACAGCCACTTCCATATCATCCCTCGTTACAACGATGAACCGTATGCCGGAAAAGGCTTGCGCCATTGGATCAAAAAACCGGAAAATAAACGGCCGCTGCACAAAGCGTGAATTGGTTTTCAAGGTGCGCGGTGACTGCCGCATCAAAAAAATTTTATATAAGAACAAGAAAAGACCCTTTGCGACTTTACTAGCGCAAAAGGTCTTTTTTTGTCGGCTTTAATAACAGCCGGGTATACGGCAACAACTTCGATAATGCTTAAGCAGTAGATGATATCTAAGCTTTAAGTAGTATACATCCTGTTCTTTAGGTGAATAGACGGTAATAATAATTGCTGTTTAAATTAATGTAACAAATATTTAAAAAAATCAGAAATCAAAGGAGTTTAAAACATGCCCAAGAAAAAAAGTTTAGCCCTGCTCAGCTCAGTTTTAATTGCCTCTCAAGTTTTAGGTGTATCTGCCGGAACTGCTGTCGCAGTAAACTCTCCTACGGGTCAAGACTTGCACGCTCATTTGGAAGAAACTGCAGTAGACACGCGAAATTCCTTGCCATCTATACTGCCGACCACTCAGCAGCTGGAAGCCGCTCAACAGCTTATAACCGATGCAGGTGAAGGGCTGAAAATTGAATGGAATCACTTATTTGGCACACCGGCCAGCATTACTAAATCTGAAGGATACATTTCAGAAGCCCGAACAGGAGATGCTGAATCGATTGCCCGGGACTGGCTGGTGGAAAACAAAGCGCTGTTCAGCCTTACAGCAGAGGATATTCAGAATCTCACAGTAATTCGTAACTACAAAGTAGAAGGCACTAACTTGTCTCCAGTAACTTTCCAGCAGACTGTAAATGGAATCGAATCCGTTTTCGGAGGCCGCATTATAGTTGCAGTTAATGAAGAAGGAAAGATTCTATCGGTAGCAAGCAATGCTGGACCAACAGGAGAGTTTGCCGGTGAGTTCAGTCTGTCTCCGGAAGATGCGCTGAGTTCAGTTGTCCGGTCTTTAACTCCAGATCTTGTATATTCACCAACAGCATTAAAAGACGAAAAAGGCTGGAAAGTTTATGATGGTCTGGACGTCTTTCCGACTGAGCAGCGGGTAAAACAAGCCGCTTTCTTTTCGAATGGAGAAATCCGCCCAGCTTATCGTGTCTTGTTCATTGAGGAATTAGATAAAGCTTTCGAAGTTGTTGTCGATGCGGAAAACGGAAAAACTTTGTATAAACGCTCATTAGTCGATCACTTAGATCCAGAAGGCTTAATTTTTGAAAACTACCCTGGTGCCCCTGCAGGAGGAAATCAAGTCAATAAATCCTTTAAAGGTGACCGGGAAGCTTCTCCAAATGGCTGGCTGCTTCCAACGAACGATCTTGGTGTTACAACTTTCGGAAATAATGCGAGTGCATATGCCAACTGGAGCAACTTCCTGGTGCCGGCAGACACTTTGATCCGGCCAGTCAGCCCATTGGGCCAGTTCAATTACCCATTCCTGAATGCGTGGCAGGAAAGTAAAGGTGCCATTGTTCCGCCTTCCTATGCAGAAGACGTAAATAGTGCGACTGCAAATTTGTTTTATCATCATAACTTATTCCATGATTATTTCTATAACCTGGGTTGGACCGAGCCGGCAGGTAATCTTCAAGCCAACAATAGTGGCAAAGGAGGACTTGGAGGTGACCCCATTTTAGGACTGGTACAAGCAGGCGCTGTGACGGGTGGGGAACCGACATATACGGGTCGTGATAACGCCTATATGCTGACATTGCCTGACGGAATCGCCGCTTGGAGCGGTATGTTCCTTTGGGAACCGATAGCCGGAGCCTTTGAAGGGGCTTACGCAGATGGCGACTACGATGCTGGAATCATTTATCATGAATATTCCCATGCTTTATCCAACCGACTGGTAGCCGGTGGAGAAGCACTGGGCAGCCACCAATCTGGATCGATGGGTGAAGGCTGGGGAGATTGGTTCGGAATGCATTATCTGATCAAAAATGGATTGCAGGAGGAACCGGTCGTTGGAGCTTACGTGACTGACAACGATGAACGGGGAATCCGCAGCTGGTCATTGGCTGAAGCACCTTTAAATTACGGTGATATCGGTTACGACATTATCGGGCCTGAAGTCCATGCCGATGGTGATATCTGGGCAGCGATACTGTGGCATGTCAGAGAAGCGCTTATCCAGAATTATGGAAAAGAAGAAGGAGAAAGAGTGGCCGAACAATTAGTGCTGGATGCTATGCCAATTTCGGTGCCGGACCCTTCTATGGAAGATATGCGCACGGCCATTATCACCTCGGATCTTGAACGCTATGACGGGAAGTATCGTGATACATTATGGACCGCGTTTTCTCAGCGTGGCCTCGGAGATGATGCCTATTCAGCAGGCGGGGACGATACAGATCCGCAACCGGCATTTAATCATCCGGATGCTGAACATAATGGACAGTTGCTTGGCCGTGTGGTCAATGAACAGACGAATAAGCCGATCGAAGGAGTTAGGATTTTCATTGGACAATACGAAGCCCGTACATCGCCAGTAGTGCAGACTACAGACAAAGGCGGATTTGCTCTCGATATGGTCGAAGGAACGTACGATATCACAATCCAGGCAAGAGGATATGGCTCACGGACTTTGGAAGATGTTAAGATTACAGCCGGCAGCAAAGAACGCTGGAACTTGAAACTATCACCTAACGTAGCTTCTTCATTTAATGGAGCATCGATTGCGAGTGTTTCTGATGCTTCTGCAAGCAATCCGATTAAACTGGCAATAGATGACACAGAAGCAAGTGTTTATGCATCTGAGCAAAAAGAGGGAGGTTTCACCGGTTCTGAATTTATTGTGGATTTAGCAGGAGATAAACCGCTCTCTATATCGCAGCTTCATATCAGTGCGATGAAAGATGTAGCCAAAGCACGCTTTGCCACTTTGAAAGATTTTGCTGTCCAGGCATCAGTTGATGGCCAAAATTGGACAACGATTCTGGAAGATAATTTCACAGCAGGCAAGCCGCGCCCGGCAACACCTGATCTTGACTACCAGGAGTATGTGTTGGATACACCAGCACAAGCGACTCAGTTGAAGTTCATTGCCAAGTCGGCTCAAGACGACGCACAGGGATATATCCAATTGGCAGAGTTGCAGGCATTTACAGGTGACAAGGCAAAAATAACGCCGTTGGAATTAGAACCGGAAGAAGCATTCACCGCATCCGGAACGATCCAGGTCGGCAATGCTGGTACCGGAGTTGGTGTTCTGGCGGGAGTTGACGGTGCAACTCTTGCGGTCACACAAAATGAGTTTGTGACGACTCAGAATCCTGAACCTGCTTCCCAAGGCGTTGACGGTTACGTAGTGACGCTGCCCGAGCAATATGCAGACGGTATTCACAACATCTCTATAGCTGGAACAAGCGAAAGCGGACACGATATTGATGTATTCTTCTATGATGCAGAATTCAACGTTATCGGCAATATTGCCACTTCGGCAGCGAATGAATCCGGTGTTGTGCCGGGAGGTACGAAATATATTTATGTAGGGTTATACAGCGGGGCTAATACGAGCTTTAACGTAAATGTATCCAGCCCTTACTAAAACAGCAAGGAAATTGATAATGTTTTATAAAGAAGCTTTTCGCTCAGCGAAAAGCTTCTTTTTTAATTTCCGATAAATTAAACATGGCAATATTTTGTGAAAGATTTAATTTTAAGGGAGAAGAGATTCTCCCCTAGTTTTATTTTTGGAAATTACCATTTTTGGGAACTTTCTTCCTGTTGGTTCGTAGAAGAGAGTGGAAAGTAAAACACGGAGGTGCACATCATGTCGAAGCCGGCAATGCAATTGGTGAATTTAAAAAAGACAATTGGCAATAAGCCGATTATCAAAGGATTGGATTTTGAAATCAGAGCAGGTGAAGTGTTCGGATTTTTAGGGCCGAACGGAGCGGGGAAGACGACAACCATCCGGATGATGGTTGGATTGATTGACATCACGGAAGGCGACGTCCTGATTGAAGGAAAAAGCATCAAAACGGATTTTAAAGGGGCGATCCAGCATGTCGGCGCTATCGTGGAAAATCCGGAGATGTATCCATTCCTGAGCGGCTGGAAGAACCTGAAGCAATATGCGCGGATGGTCGAAGGCGTAACAGATGAACGGATCAAAGAAGTGGTGTCTCTTGTCGGACTGGAAAAAGCGATACACGAAAAAGCGGGACGTTATTCACTTGGTATGCGCCAGCGCCTCGGAATCGCACAGGCTTTATTGCACGGGCCGTCAATTTTGATATTGGATGAGCCGACAAATGGACTGGACCCATCAGGAATTCGTGAAATCCGGAAATACATACGAAATCTTGCGGAAAAAGAAAATGTGGCAGTTATCGTTTCCAGCCATTTATTGACGGAAATCGAATTGATGTGCGACCGGATCGGCGTCATCAAGAACGGTGAATTGATTGCCATCGAAGAAGTGCGGACCGTTGAAAACGAAGAAGCACTGAAAGAAGTCTATATCGAAGTCGAGCCGATGGAAACGGCCAAGACATATCTCGATACCCATCTTCCGAATGCAGTAGGGATGGGCAGCAAGGAACTTTCCATGTCGGTCAAACGTGAAGAGATCCCACAAATCCTGAAAAACTTGATGGAACAAGGCATCAGCATTTACGGAGTACGTGTCCTGCAGGCGACGCTGGAAGATAAATTCTTTGACCTGATTGGAGAGAATAGCATTGAGTAATTTCATGAAGCTGATCTGGAATGAACAGATCAAATTATATGCGAAAAAAGCGACATGGGTCATGTTTGCGGTCCTCCTTGTGATTGCCATCGGCGGCGGGCTTATTACGAAGTTTTTCGGAACCGATTCGGATTTCAAGGAATACGGCGACGATTGGCAGACGGAATTGCAGGAAGAAAATGCACAGCTGACTGCTGAAATGCAGGACGAAGAATTTGGCGGCTTCATGAATGACATGATTATTGCCGAAAACAGTTACCATCTCGAAAACAATATCAAGCCGCAGCCTTATGACGGCTGGGAATATGTGCTTGAAAACAGTTTCCTCACTTCGGTCATCAGTCTGTTCACGATTATCGTGGCAGCTGGCATTATTTCCAATGAGTTTAAATGGGGCACCATTAAGTTATTGCTGATCCGGCCAATTTCGCGGACGAAGATTTTGTTTTCAAAGTACGTGTCGGTATTGATTTTCGCTCTGACGTTGCTCGTGTTCTTGTTGCTGTCTTCTTGGCTCGTCGGGGTATTATTATTCGGGCTGAACGGCTTGAATCCGATGGTCGTGCAGGACATGATGCCAGGCTATGCACACAATGATGTGCTGGGTGAAATTGTGAAATCTTACGGCTTCAGCATCGTGACTTTGGTAATGATGGCGACTTTCGCCTTCATGATTTCCGCTATTTTCAGAAGCAGCGGCATGGCAATCGGCCTGGCGATCTTCCTGATGATGGCGGGGAATACAATTGTTGCGTTCCTGTCGCAATACGAATGGTCGAAATTCATCCTGTTCGCCAACACGAACCTGGCACAATACACAAACGGTATGGAACCGACGATTCCCGCCATGTCGATGACCTTCTCAATCATCGTGCTGCTGGTCTACTTCGCCATCTTCATGGGCGCAGCATGGGCAGCCTTTACGAAACGGGATGTAGCAGGGAATTAAGTATTAACTTTGAATGAAAAATTAGGAGGAATAAAAAATGAAACGTACAGCAGAAATCGTATTAGGAATTATTGGAGCGTTGGGTTATGCATTTATGGCGGCAATTGGAGGCTTCATGCTCTGGATGCAGAACAATAGAGATTTGATTGAGAGTGAAATGACAACTGGCACAGGCGATCCGACGACCGATTTCTCAATGGAAGAATTTGAAACGGCGATGGATATGCTTAGTGCAGGCGGGTGGATAGTGCTTATATCAGCCATAGTCGCAATTGTTCTTGGCATCGTTGCAATGGTCTTGCTGAAAGGCAATAAAAAACCGGTAGTTGCGGGAATCATCTTCATCGCGACTGCAATCATCATCTCGATTACAACAACGGGTCTCGGTGTCATTGCAGGTATATTCTATCTGATTGCCGGCATCATGTGCTTAGTGCGCAAACCGCAAACTACGTTTGAAATGTAATTTTGGAATTGGAATAGGAGGCTTTTCGCTCAGCGAAAATCTTCCTTTTTTGTTTTTAGGGGGTTTTGGAGAGGGGATGTGTGGGTTTCGGGAGGAGTTTTGTGGAGTGGAGGTGGATTGGCGTGCGATTAGAGCGAGATGCGTGCGATTAGGACCAGTTTGCGTGCGATTAAAACGATTTGCGTGCGAATAACCCCGACATGCGTGCGATTAGACGAGGTTATGGGCGATTAGAAAAAAATGTGGGCGATTAAAAAATCTTATGCGCGATTAGCTGTCACTTATGCGCGTTCCGCAAAAAAGCCCCCTGGAATTCAAAATTCCAGAGGGCTATCTCATAAAAGTTTATTTCTGTTGTCTTGGACGGATCAAAATTTCATTCACATCGACATGCGCTGGCTGCTCAACCGCATAGGCGATGGCGCGGGCGATATCTTCCGCCTGCAAGAATTCCATTGAAGGGCCGCTCGAAAAGGCCGACAAAATATCTTCGTCCGTAATAGTTTCCACCAGTTCAGTCGTGACGGCGCCAGGTGATATGATCGTCGCGCGGATGTTCATCGCCGGATCCAGTTCCTGGCGCAATCCTTCCGTAACCGCGCGCACGGCAAATTTAGTTCCGCTGTAAACCGCGCTCCCCGGAGTGATATCATGTCCCGCCACAGACGAAACATTGATGATGTGGCCTTCTTTGCGTTCTTCCATATGCGGGAGCACAGCCGCGATGCCGTAAAGCACACCTTTGATGTTGACGTCGACCATGCGGTCCCATTCATCAATCTTCAATTTATTCATGAACGATAAAGGCATCAAGCCAGCGTTATTGAGCATGACATCGATTTGTCCGAACTGCTCAATTGCAGCCTCGGCCAATGCTTTCATTTCTTCGGCTGACGTGACGTCCGTCACTTTATAGGCAGCGCGTCCGCCGGCGTCTTCGATTTCCTTTTTCAATTCCACAAGGCGTTCTTCGCGCCGCGCCGCCAGCATGACGGAAAATCCTTTGTTCGCCAACTCTTTTGCTGCAGCTTGCCCGATGCCGCTGCTGGCACCGGTGATGATAGCCGTTTTGCCCATAATCCATCCACTCCGTTTCCAGTTGCTGAATTCAAATAGCCTTTTATTTAAATAAAACAGGCAAGAACCTCAAGAAGGTTCCTGCCCTTTAGTGTACGCTTGTCATTTTTTCAGTTCAATTTTAACGTCTCCGTTGATGTAGTTGGGGTAGGCGAATAGATCAACTCTTACTGGGTTGGTGTAGCCGTTGTCAGTAAAACCAAAGTCGATCGACTGCACACCGTCATGTGGTGTGGATATTCCAGTGTGCTGAGTATCCATCGGTTCGCCGTTAGCGTCAGAAATTTTTCTGTCGATTCCATAATGGAGTTCCTGGTCTGTCTTCATTTTTAAATTCATTTGAAATCCGGTTCGACTCGAATCGATAAGCTCAAGTCTGCCATCTTTCGGACTATGGACTAATACATTCTTATCAGTGTCTACAAGGAAATAGGAGTCTTCAACATCCACTGCCTGCATCTTATTGATGCGCAGATAAAGCTCTTTCGGATTTTCAAAATAATTACTTTGAATGAAATAAATAATTTCTCCGTCTTCAATATCACCCCGGGCAGAGACGCCGTTAGCAATGGAACTCCATACCTCGCCGTTTTCATCCTCTAATCGTATGTCTTCAAATTGGAGAATTTTCTTCGTGTTATCCGGATCGAAGGAAAGACGGATTCCAACTCGAAGCGGATGAACAGTTACTTCTTCTACTGTAAACTTCTGTCCTTTTACTTCAACTTCTTCTTTCATTTCGTAAACGATACTCGGTTTTACATTTTCCGGTATTGTAAACGGTACAGAGAAATCGAATTTATTGCCATCCAACTTTACTTGCAATCCAAGTGTAAAGTTGAGGTCTTTAAATTTTACAGGATCTTGGAAAGTGAACTCCAATATATCGGAATAAATTTTTGGCGAATCTTCCTGAGTGATCGGATGATTATATGAAATACTGGCAGGAGGAACTTCCTGTTCATTCTCCAATACCGGCGCTTCGATTACGATATCATCCATCTCAACAGCCGACTCAATTGTATAAAAAATATTCATCCCCGACTCATCCAAAATAACTCCATCAACTGTCAGTGTCGCATTTCCAACCGTCTGTGACTCGCCGATAGGCTGGTAATATTCGTTTTCAAATACAGCTTGTAACCCTTTATCGTTTTGAATCAGTTCAACAAATTTCTCCATTCCTGGAATCGACGCAACCGCATTGGCAAAAGCGGGGGACACGCGAATCGTAGTGGCTAACGTTAAAATGAGTAACGCCGCCGCCGCCAAACTCCAAAGCGTCCGCTTCCGCTTGGCACGCGTCTGCAGCTTTTCGCGTTTCGCCCGTTCCAGCCCCTGCAGGATTGCGCCATCCGCAGCTTCCAAAGGCAGAGGGACCTGTTCAAGGCGATCTTTGAAATCAGTCAATTTCTGTTCCTCTTTTTCATACATGGTCCATCTCTCCTTTGCCTTCAAAATGGCTGCGCAATGTCCGCAATGTTTTGTGAAGCCGTGATTTCACAGTGCCTTCAGGAATCTTCTCGAGAGCTGCAATATCTTTGATTTTGACGTCTTGGAAATACTTCATATAAATCAGTTGCTGTTCGCCGGCTGTCAAAGTGCTCAAGGCTTCCTGCAATTCAAGTTGAGTTAGGTCATCCAATACTGCAGAATCAGCTGACTTTCCATCTCTCACGTAACGTTTGTCTTTCTTTAATTGATCCTGGCAGTAATTGATTGTAATGCGGATCAGCCAAGTCTTGGCATAGGCCGGTTCTTTTAAGGAACCGATTTTTTTGAATGCCCGGTAAGTGGTTTCTTGCAGGGCTTCGAGCGCGTCATGCTCATTTTTCAGGAAAGCCAAAGCCGTCTGCAGCAAGGCTTCTTTATGTATTTGCATCAATGTGACAAAAGCTTCTTCGTCACCTTTTATCGCTTTTCGGGCAACTTCAATATCGTCCACAGCCAACACCTCGTTTCTTTCCAGTTACACATTAGACACGGCAACGCCGGAAAAGTTCATTTGAAATCAAAAAATTTATTTCCATAAAAAAATCCCGGCCTCTTAACCGGGAAATTGCTAATCTTCTGCTCGGAAGCGCCGGGCTCTTTTTAAAATGAACCAATTCATGAACAGATAGATCGGATAAAGGAGAAGCACCAGACCGTAGCTGAAGATCCAATGTATATTTTCTTCCGCGGCATCCATGGTCATGGACTGGAACCAGCCGAAAATCAGCATCAGACTGAGTAGGCTGGCGATGAAAATGCTGATAAAACCGATCAAAAGATTCTCGGAAATTCTAGTGATAAACCAGGCAATCACCATACACAGGACAGCTGCAGCGGCAAGAAAGAAAATATATAAGTTCAAAACCGTATCTACATCCACCCGCATTCCTCCTAAAAACATTTTTAGAATCAGCAATTGGAATCAACTCTTTAATAAATCCATTTTACCTCATCTGTCAGTAAATAGGGGTGTGTAATTTCAAGCAAGTCAAAATGTTCCGAATTTCATTGTAATAGACAGAGGGGAATAGTAAAATTTTACTATAAATAAGTATTGCTAGAAGAAATCACGTAAAGATAAAAATTCAGGTTGAGAAGAGGGATTAAGTGAATAATCTTAAAATGGGAGCTTTGTTATTGAGTGCTGGTTTATTGCTGTCGGGATGCAGCGAAGAGACAGCGGCGGAAAACAATAAAGAAGCGGAAGCATCCGCGAAACTGCTGAAAGAACAGGAGGCGGAGATAACTGAATTGCAGCAAGAGAAAGAAGAGTTGCAAGGAGCGTTGGAAGAGCTCGAATTGAGTATTGAAGCCAAAACTAGCGCTGACGAAACCGAATATTATCTCAGCCTGGCCAAAGGGTTGATCAATCAAATGAGTGAAGAAGAAAAAGGGGAATTCGCCCAAGATCTCTGGGAATATGAATTAAGAGTCGGTGACCAGCCAGTGGACGCTGACGGCAAAGTGGAAACAGCTGCGGGGGACGTTGAAATAACGTTAGCGCAGCGACAGCCGCCTTACCTTGTCTTGCCCTACGAGCAATTTGAAGCGGCGAAGATTAGCGGGGATTACATGGATCATATTGTCAGTATGCAGCCGGAACCCTCGGAACTTTCAGGGCTGGACGGCACAATCGTTACTGCCGGCCTTTATATTTACGACGATCTAAAGAGCGGCGAATACGTAAGCGTCGAAATTACGGAAGAATTAAAAGAGCGTCTCGGCCTGGATACAAGAAAAATCGAAGTGACAGCGAAATAGACTTTAATCTGAAGCTGCAGTTTTTGAAATCGGCAATTCCAGGAATACGCCCAACTTTAGCCGAAATATGCCCAACTTCCACCAAAATACGCCCAACCCACAAAAATCCTGAAGAAAAGCCAACTGAAAACGAAGGAGCGAAACTTTATGAAACAAATTATCGCCATGGGCGGAGGCGGTTTCCTGATGGAACCGGAAAATCCTTTATTGGACCGCTATATACTCAAGCAGGCAGGAAAAGATAGACCCAAAATCTGCTACGTTGGAACGGCAAGCGGCGACGCTGAAAGCATGATCCAGAATTTCTACAAGTTCTTCAATGAAGAAAATTGTGAGCCGAGCCATCTTTCTTTATTCAAACCGCCGGTTAGAGATCTGGAAAGATATGTGCTGGAGAAGGACATTATCTATGTGGGCGGCGGGAACACGAAAAACCTGCTGGTCTTATGGAGAGAGTGGGGGTTGGATGAAATTTTCCGCAAGGCGCTGGACCAGGGAATTGTATTGGCCGGCATCAGCGCGGGTTCAATCTGCTGGTTCGAGGAAGGTGTGACGGATTCCTACGGGGATAAGCTCGAGCCATTAAAAGCGCTGGGCTTCCTAAGTGGCAGCAATTGTCCGCATTACGACGGCGAGGCTGAAAGAAGGCCGACGTATCGGAAATTAGTGGACGATGCCATCCTGCAGCCGGGAATCGCCGCAGACGACGGAGCCGCCATTCACTATGTTGACGGGGAAATAAAGAGAGTTGTCAGTTCTCGGCCTGATGCAAAAGCGTATTTCGTCTCGCCAGGGAATGAGGAAGAGCTGGTGACAGATTATCTGGGAAATAAAGAAACAAGATAAAAGAAGGTGCAAAATGAAATTCACATCCGAACCAATGACCGAAGAAGTCGCCACGGAAATCTTGAACTGGCGTTATTCCTATCCCTACGACTTCTACAACAATACTGTAAACGACGAATCGATGAGTGAAATTCTCGATGGTACATACCGGGCAGTCCGCAACGAAGAAAGAGAGCTTTTCGGATTTTATTGCACCGGCAATTCCGCGCAGGTGCCTGCCGGCAGAATATCAGGCGTTTATCCGGCGGGCTATATCGACTTCGGGCTTGGCATGAAACCGGCCGAGACTGGGCTTGGGCTGGGAAGCGAATTTTTCGCTTATATAAAGCGGGAAATTCTCGGACAGCAACCCGATAAGCCGCTGCGGCTGACTGTGGCCACATTCAATAAACGCGCTATCCGACTTTACGAAAAGTTCGGGTTCAAAAAGGAAGCAGAATTCAAGACGGACTTTGCCGCGTTTTTGACGATGGTGGAAAAAGACTAAAACAAATGAGGCGGGACAGATGAGAATCACATTGCAGGAGGCAACAGAATCAGACGCCGCAGCCATCCACGAACTACAATTGGCGGCGTTTGCACCCTTGCTGAAAAAATACAGGGATTACGGCACAAGCCCGGCTACAGAGCCACTGGAAAAAACCGTCAGCCGAATAAAACATACGAACAGCCATTACTATATGATTTTGGCCGATAAAGAACTGGTCGGTGCCCTTCATGTAGTGCGCAAAGAAACAAATGGCAGTTTGTGGATCAGTCCTGTTTTTATTGGAACAGCCCATCAAGGGAAGGGCATCGCACAAACAGCCATGTTGATGGCGGAAGAGAGATTTGCCGACGACAAGGTATGGGAACTGTCGACGCTCGCTGAAGAAAAGGGGAACTGCCATTTGTATGAAAAGCTTGGATATCAGCGGACTGGCAAGATACAAAAGATTAATGAACAGGCAACATTGGTGTATTACAAAAAGGAGCTGAGTTAGATGATCGATTATGTCATCAAAGCGCCGAAAGGCTATCCGGATAAAATCGGCGAACTGGTCTCGATGCTTGTACACGCACGAGCCGTTACGCTTTGGGAAATCGGGGGATTGAATCAACAGCAACTGGATCATTTAGAGACGCGGCACAGCAACTCAATCGGCGCGCTGCTGATGCATATCGCCGCAATAGAAAAAGTGCATCAGGTGATATCGTTCGAGGAACGCGATTTTACCGAAGAGGAAATGGCGTATTGGGGTTCTGCGCTCGGTCTCGGGGACGAGGGACGGCGTGATATCAAGGACCAGCCGCTGGAATACTACCTCGAGGAATTGGCGGAAGTCCGTAAGGAGACATTGAAACAACTGAAGTCGAAGGATGAAGCCTGGCTGTTCGAAGAAAATACCTGGCCGAACGGCGTCGCCTATAATAATTATTACCTGTGGTTTCATGTGCTCGAAGACGAAATCAGCCACCGTGGACAGATTCGGATGCTGAAACGGGAAATGAAACATCGTTGAAATGGTAACCATAACGTAAGTGTAGTGTTAGGGAAAGAGAGATACTGGGGGAATTGGAATGAAGTTGTTCACGGCTATACTGCTAAGCACGATTCTTGGCTATTTATTATTGTTTTTCGGAGCTTTTGTCGGCGGTCTGCTGGCTTTCGGGATTGTATTAGGTGTCTTGATAAGAGGGCTTATGTTGCTGGATGATATCCATAAAATCATAACTGGCAAGAAGCCAAAAAAATCAGCGCTTGATGAATACCTGGAAGAAAGAAACAGAAAAGAAAAGGCAGCAAATTTTAAAATGTGAAGAAACTTGAGAAATCGATTTTAGGGCTTTGCGGGATAGGGTAGAGTATCAGTAAAGAGCTGAAACTACTGAAGAGGAAGTGGACTTCAATGATTACGTTACGCTATTTCGAACAGGCTGATTTCAAACACTTGATCGACTGGGTGGAGACGCCGGAGTTCATGCTCCAATGGGCGGGACCGAGCTTCGTCTTCCCGTTGAATGAATTTCAATTGAAAGAATATATGAAAGACGCGAATAAGAAGGATTCATCTTCTTATATTTATAGTGTGATCGACGACGAAACTAAAAAGCTGGTCGGTCATGTATCCTTGTCCCGCATTGACCGGAACAATCGATCGGCACGGATTGGACGTGTCATCTTAGGCGATCCGAACACAAAAGGCAAAGGGCTTTGCTGCCAAATGATCCAGCAAGTGCTGAAAATCGCTTTTGATGATCTCAAGTTGCACCGTGTCACGCTGGGAGTCTTTGATTTTAATAGAGCCGCCATCGCCTGCTATGAAAAAGCCGGTTTCCAAAAAGAAGGTTTGAGGCGCGATCACCAAAAGTTTGGCGATGATTATTGGAGCCTTTGGGAAATGGGGATACTGGAAGACGAGTGGCGGAAAATTGCTGAAGACATGTGAAGAGTTATGAAAAAAGACGAAGCCGGGACTGTGGCTTCGTCTTTTTGCGGCATTATTAAGAGAATCCATTACACCAGGATACACCCAGTTCACCATTCTCCCTAATGGATGTAATTGCTCAGAGCATTTTATCCGCCAGGCTGATATTCACTTTCAGATAATCGGGCAGCTCCTTATGGACAAGGATTTCATCAGTGGTCATCCATAAAACCTCATCAACTTCATCAACACTTTTGGCAAAAGGCTCGCCAGTCCGGTGACGGCATATGAAGACGATGTCGATGACGTTCACTCCTGAATCTGTCACAAACGAAGAGCTGTTTACATATTTAAGGTCAGAAACTTCACAGCCGACTTCTTCGAAGATTTCCCGTTCCAGGGTTCTTTCAAGGATATCAGAAGAAAAGCCTTCGATATCACATTGGCCGCCGACCAGTGACAGGCTGCCGCCGGCATGTTCCTCTTTTTCGCTTCGCCGGATTAACAGCCATTTGCCATTTCGATGAATGGCACCTTCTACATTTACTGCAAACATAAAAATAACTCCTTTTATCTCTGATTATCTAAGCGGAGTATTCCATAACCCAAACTATTTCCCGGGAAATATTCCTCCGCCAAAACTTATTTCATTTTCTCATATTCCTGCAACATTACATTATAATTCATAGCTCCGTAAGTGATAAAGCTGATTTTCCCTTCGACATCTACCATGTATGACGTTGGGTAAGCCTTTACGTTATAAGCTGAAGAAATCTCACCTTCCCGATCCATTAGAACCGGGAAAGTTAAAGCCATCTCTTCAACAAAAGATGCCACACTATCTTCGCTTTTTTCCGTGTCAGTCAAGTTGATGGCCAGAATTTCGATATCTTCGTTATCGTAAATTTTTTGCATATCCGGCATTTCGGCGCGGCATGGCGGACACCAGGTAGCCCAGAAATTGACGAAGATGGGTTTGCCGCGGAAATCAGAAAGCCTTGCTTGTTCACCGTCCAGTGTTTCGAGCGTGAAATCGGGGGCAGTCTGGCCGACAGCGAGTCCCACGTCAGCCGATTCGGTGGAAGTAACGGAAGAAGCAGTCTCATTTTGCTCGTTCGCGGATTCATTGCCGGACACGGTGAAATCGTAAATGGCCCATGCCAGCATGGCGCCAATTATGGTGAAGAATAAAGCTTTTTTCATGAAGATGCCTCCAAAATTTTAATTTGATTCGGATTCAGGTTGAACTGAAGGGCCATTGATAAGAAGCCTAAAACATGCGGCAAGAAACAGTGCCAGGAACCAAGGTTCCACGATATATCCGAAAATTGAAAGGTACGGCAGCATGAAGTTGATAGTAAAAAAACCGGCAGCCGCTGCCGCGAGCACGATGCTGACTTGATTCAGCGGATTCATCCGCCCTTGCAGAACATGGAATAATGCCAATAATAGACCAAAGACGACGAGGTAAGGCAGTGAAAAAGGATTTTCACGCCAAGTCATCTGGATGAATTCGTAAACAAATGAAGCAGCCAAAAATATCTGCAGAAATGTATGCGCCAGACGGCCACCCTCTATTTTTCCCTGTTTAGTTTTAACGTGGACAAGGATACCGGTAAAAATCGCCGCCAGATAAAAAGCTTCCGAATTGCTCGGATAAGCGAGAACTGCAAGCGGATCCTGGACAAATAAAGGCAAATTCAAAAGGATTTTCGCGAGCCACAGAAACAGCATGAAGTTGACCAGCTGCGAAGTGATTTCATTGATTTGCTGTTTTCGCTGTTCTTTCGTCAGATTACTCATCAAGTAGAAAGTCAGGAAAGCAAGGGCAAAACTGATAGCGATGATTAAGATGATGGTTAATTTACTGATGATAGCCATAAGAACCTCCAAAAATAGCAGCTATTATATACTATACAGGGTATAAGAAAATTTTTAAGTATATCTGCTTGTAAAGAAAAGGGGTTTCGGAAAGATTTCATTCTCACATAAAGCGGGGAATATTGTCAGACTATTGCAGCTTCTGCTATAGTGTGAATGAGGGCGGTATCCAAAGGGAACTGCACCGACACAACAATCGCTAGTCCATAATTACATTCTGCCTTGATCAATCAATGACAGGGACGGAGGAAACCAGCTGATGAAAATCCTGTCCTTCTGTCCAATTTTGGAACAGAAGGCTTTTTATGTCCGGTTTTCTCCCTGAAAAGGAGAGAGAAATAATGAAGAACACAGCTACATTTACGAAAATGAAAAAAGAAGGCGAGAAAATAGCCATGCTGACAGCGTACGATTACCCGTCCGCTAAAATCGCAGAAGAAGCCGGCATGGATATCATCCTGGTCGGAGATTCCCTCGGGATGGTCGTTCTCGGCTATGACTCAACAGTTAAAGTGACGGTCGAAGATATGGTTCATCACGGCAAAGCGGCCCGCCGCGGCGCGCAGGACACTTTTTTGGTGGTCGATATGCCATTCGCTTCATTCCATGGAGACATCGACCGCACATTGCAGACAGCCGTCCGTATTTTCCAGGAGACAGGCGCGGAGGCGCTGAAGCTTGAGGGAGCGGATGAAGTGACTGACGTCACCAGATTGCTGACGCGCACGGGCATTCCAGTTGTAGCGCATCTTGGTTTATTGCCGCAGACGGCCGGGGTGCTGGGTGGCTTTAAAGTCCAAGGGAAGACTGCTGGCGCTGCCAAAAAGCTGATTGAAGACGCAAAGGCCTGCGAAGCGGCCGGCGCGTTTATGCTGGTGCTGGAATGCATTCCGTATCAATTGGCCAAAGAGGTGACAGAAGCCGTATCGATTCCGGTCATCGGCATTGGTGCCGGCAGTGAAACTGACGGACAGGTGCTCGTTTACCACGACACGGTCAAATACGGTTCACATCATCTTCCGAAATTTGTCCGCTCTTACGCGGAAGCAGGCGAAGTCATGAAAAATGGCTTGAGCGCTTATGTAGATGAAGTAAAGTCTGGCGCATTTCCGGCTGAAGAACACCGTTTCACGATGAAAGAAGAAGAACTTCAGCAATTATACGGCGGCAAAGCCTAAAAATCGATAAAATCCGGACTCCTGTAAAAGGAATCCGGATTTTTTTAATGAAGGGGCACTACGGAGAATCAATCAATTATCAACGGTACTTCATGACAGTATGGGCATTTCGCGTACATTTTTTCCTTTTCCAAGGTATAAATATACGGTGCAGAATCGGTAAGCTCTCTATGGTCAGCTGGCGTTTGTTCAATGCCGCAGCGTTTTTCCTGATAAGTCAGTTCATGGATGAATTTTTTTGTGTGATCGACAATATAGGTCATAACCGGTCTTCCTTTCTTAGCTGATGGATTCAAGCGGCTCCAGCGCCTGCAGAGCAGCTGACAGGCGAGCAGCAAAGTCTTTCGGGCATTCCATTGATTCGAGGTGCAAGCAGACGATATTCGGATTTGTCTCGCAGCGCTGCTTGAAATTGACTGGCAGTGGTCTATAGAAACTGGACCAGGCAGCTGTGAATGCCGGCAATTCTTCAGGCAATAAAAGAATTTCCGCTATATTCATGGCATGGCCATTATCTTTCAATTTTTTAAAGGAAATATCTAACTCCAACATACAGGAAAAATTATTTTGGTCGGTATGGATATTCAATCGTCTTTTCTTTTTAACAAGGCAAGTTTCGCCAGTAACTTCGACTTCTGCGTCCAAAAGGGAAGCTACTTCGATTGCTGTTTCTTTTAATTGATTCATATTGTCCACTCCTTTACAATTTTATCCATTTAAAGTCGCTAAAAAACGCCCAAAAGAATCCAATGATCCTTCCCGGCGTTGTCAACAGCACAATAGTCTGTGTCATCCTGTCCGAAGTTCGCTGTTATTGAGTTCAATATATGCTAAACGTGAATAGGCAAAGTAAGCAGAAACACTATTGGTTTTCTGTTCTATACTTCTATTGCCAACTTTGCTGTCCAAGTAAACATAAGTATAAGAAATAGAGTCTTAAGTCATATTAAAATTTTTACATAGTCAAACCGACTCCTTTAATTCAGGAACCGGTTTGCAAAAGGAAAAACCCTATTCATTTTCCGGCTCTTCCATCCCGGCTTCATCTTCTGTACGGACAACGAGCACGTCGCATTTTGCATGGCGGACAATGCTCTGTGAGATGCTGCCCATGATGATGCGCTCAGCACCAGTCAGGCCGGTGGCTCCGCAGATGATTAAGTCGGCACCGGTCCTTTCAGCTATTTCCTTCGGTATGACAGATTTGACGACACCATATTCGACAATAACATTTACGGTTTTAACGCCTGCCGCTTCAGCTTCTTGCTTATGCTTTTCTAAAAGATCCCGGGCTTCAATTTTCGCGCGTTTCGCACTATTTTTGTCATACGCTTCGACCATGCCAAAAGAACGATTGTCGATAATATTGACCAAATTCAGCACAGCATTATTGCGCAAAGCGATGCCAACCGCTTTTTTATATGCCCATTCGGCTTGTCGTGAGCCATCCAAGGCTACCAGTATGTGAGAATATTTTAGAGTCATCACAATCTCCTCCTTAAATCTCTAGTCAATAACAAATTCTCTACACTGATTCAATCTTCCTTCTTTTCATGATAAATAGTTAACAAAAGATAAAGCTGAAGGTTATATTTTAATAGGAAATAAATAAGGAAATTTTGCGTCAAAAAACTGTTATTATGATATTCTTAATCTAAGATAATCGAAGGAAAGTTGGAGCAATTTGACTAAGCGCCATACTGAAATTGACATACATGAAGCCCTGTTGGATGGCGGTGCTATCCGCCACACCAGCAGGAAATATACCAAAGGCAGCTACCTGTTCCGGGAAGGCGATCCAATCAGAGGGATTTACCTGGTGAAATCCGGGAAAGTCCAAATCGGGAAAGTGACACCTGAAGGCCGCGAGTTGACTCTTAAGATTTGCGGAGAAAATCAGATGGTCGAAGAAATTACGGTATTTTCCGGGCCCTCCAAGTACCGGCTGGATGCCAAAGCGGTCGAAGATACCGAATGCCTCAAGATTACGATTGAAGATTTGGAAGAGGCTTTGCAGCGGGATCAGCAATTGGCCATGGCATTTATGCGCTGGACGGGAATCGACCAGCAAAAGACCCAGACGAAATTCCGCGATCTTTTGCTGCACGGCAAAAAAGGTGCATTGTACTCGACCCTGATCCGACTCAGCAACAGCTATGGCGAAAGCCATCCGGACGGTGTCCTCATCAATATGGTGTTGACCAACCAGGAGCTGGCCAATTTCTGCGGCATGACGCGCGAAGTGGTGAACCGGATGTTGAGCGATCTGAGAAAAGATGGAGTCGTTTCGATGAAAGACGGCAAACTTATCATCCACCAGATCCCAAGACTGAAAGACGAAATCAATTGTGAAGAATGTCCGATATATTTATGCAAAATCGATTAAGAAGCTGAACCGAAACGGGGAGGCTTCTTTTTTTTGCGGAAAATGAGGAATGATATCGTTTGCGTGCGATTAAAACAGGATGCGTGCGATAAAGGGAACCTTGCGAGCGATTAAATCAAAATGCGTGCGATAAAAAGCAAATTGCGTGCGTTCAGGTACATCGGCCGGATGCTGCGCATTCATCTCCAATTTTTTGTCCGAAATTTGACAGCTTCATTAAAAAACTGTCCAGGTGTGATATTTATCACAATGCCTCGGAGCGGAAAAGCATAAGCTGACAATATAGAACGAATGACGTAAGAGGTGAAAATAAATGAGCAAAAATAATGAACATGATGGATTGGATCTACGGGGGACACTGGCCAGCGTAATGGTTGTGGGTGTCATCATCGTCGTGATGTGGGTTGTTGTTTATATGATGTATTTGGGCAGATAGAGATAGAAGCAGAGGGAGGAAATTTTAATGCATTTGCATAAGTTTGAAAAGGTTTGGCTGATTTTTGGAATTATATCTTTAATTGTATTCTTAAGTATTGTTGGCGTTACAGCATTTTCCCACGACCATCATCCATCAGGCGGGATGGACACAATAGACCCGGAAAAAGTCGATCAAACTGCGCCTTTTGATAATCCGGGTGTGACACAGATTGATGACGATACTTACCAGGTGGCGATTGTCGCCATGGCTTTCGGTTACACGGCGCCGGAACTCCGGGTGCCGGCAGGAAAAGAAATCATTTTTAAAGTGACAAGCAAGGACGTCGTCCACAGTTTCACAATCGACGACACAAAAGTGAACATGATGGTCGTTCCGGGACAGATTACAACTCGTGCCTACACTTTCGAAAAGCCCGGCAAGTATTTGATTCTCTGCAATGAATACTGTGGAACGGGCCACCATTTTATGTTTACAGAAATTGAGGTGTACTAAGCATGATTGCTCTGCAAGATCGTAAATTGGCACTATGGTATATCGGCGTTGCCTACATCGCCTTCCTGATTGGGACACTGATGGGGCTGCTGCAAGTATTTATCCGAAACGACAAACTTCAACTGCCTGCATGGCTTGATTATTATCAAATTCTAACGGCACACGGTGTGCTACTCGCACTTATTTATACAACTTTCTTCATCTTCGCATTCTTCGTTACCGGCATGAGCAAGAGCATTGGGACATTCGGGCCGAAAGTAAGACTCGTTTCATGGATCGGTTTTTGGGTAACGCTGCTCGGTACCGTACTGGCGACTGCCATGATCGTCGCTGGTGAAGCATCGGTTCTGTACACTTTCTACGCCCCGCTTATGGCAAGCGGCTGGTACTACGTCGGCCTTGCGCTATTCGTAGTCGGCACATGGATTTCAAGTTTCGCGTTGATCGGCCATTACCGCGTTTGGCGCAAGAACAATAAAGGCGAATTGAGCCCGTTATTCGCATTCATGACAATCACAACCATCATACTTTGGCTGATCGCTTGTCTGGGTGTTGTTGCAACCGTATTGTTCCAATACATTCCGTGGGCTTTCGGCTGGACAGATACAATCAATGTTGAATTAAGCCGTTCATTGTTCTGGTTTTTCGGCCACCCGCTTGTGTATTTCTGGCTGCTGCCGGCATACATCGCCTGGTATGTCATTGTACCGAAAATCCTGGGTGTCAAAGTATTCAGTGACTCGTTAGCCCGTCTGGCGTTTGTACTGTTCATCCTGTTCTCGATTCCGGTCGGTTTCCACCATCAATTAACAGAACCGGGCATCTCGAACTTCTGGAAATTCCTGCAGGTCGTCTTAACGTTCATGGTCATCATTCCATCACTTATGACAGCCTTCACAATGTTCGCGAACTTTGAAATCTCAGGACGCAAAAAAGGCGCAACCGGCCTGTTCGGCTGGTTCAAGAAATTACCTTGGAAAGACGTTCGCTTCACATCCATCTTCATCGCGATGGCATTCTTCATTCCCGGCGGAGCGGGCGGTATCATCAACGCAAGCTTCCAATTGAACGAAGTTGTCCATAACACGCTTTGGATTGTCGGCCACTTCCATATCACGGTCGGCACACCGGTCGCGATGACATTCATGGGTCTCACTTTCTGGCTCATCCCATATCTGACGGGCCGCAAATTCACTAAATCAATGCAGATATTAGCGTTTGTCCAAATCATCACCTGGTCGATCGGCATGCTGCTGATGTCGACTGCCCAGCACATTCTCGGTTTGCTCGGTGCACCGCGCCGGACTGCATTCTCGAATTACAATAACCATCCGAGCGCAATGGAATGGTTCGACGGCATTCTGACAAGCCACGTAACAATGGCAGTAGGGGGCAGCATCCTGTTCCTGTCCGCTATGATACTAATCTACATCGTTGCCATGTCGATGTTCCTGTCACCGAAAGCATTGAAAGTGGAAGACCAGGTCGAGTTCCCGATGGCTGAAAGCGACAAGACGCATACACCAAAATGGCTTGAAAACTGGTGGATCTGGATCGGCATCGCTTTTGCCCTGATCATCATCGCCTACGCGATTCCGCTTTCTTCCATGATCATGCACGCACCACCTGGTTCAGAAGGATTCAAAACTTGGTAGGAGTTGAATAATTATGTTCACAATGGTCATTTCCCTGATGCTGATTTTCATTCTCTTCACAGCAATACTGGTCGAAACAAGCGTTTCTGATGAGGAATAAAGAGGAATAGTGGAGTTAAAGAGCCAGCTGTCTGCGGACAGCTGGTTTTTTGGTGTGTGGCTTTGTTTTTAAACGGAAATTCGGGCAAAAGATACGGGTTTTTATAGAAGAATAACCTGAGGGATGAGGATTCTTGCTGCATCTTGGCAGTTATGTGCGGTGAGCCGATTTTATGTGCGGAGAGGGACATTTGTGTGCGCAGAACAGGATTTGTGTGCGGAAATGAAGTTTTATGTGCGGTGGCAGGAAAATATGTGCGCAGTGCTAATTTTACGGTATTTTCACTAATTATATGTGCTCTGAATTTCAGATACTCTAAAATTCCAGATCCGCCACACCCAAAACCCAAGAACAACAGCGGATGTTTTTCGCCTCGCGAAAAACTCCAATCCCTTAAAGGAAGGCTTCGCGTCCGCGAAGCCTTTTTCCATCCAAAATCCCTCATCCAAATAAAAAAAGAGCAAACACCCAAAGGTGCTTGCTCTTCTATATTAGTTGATGTAATTCATTGGGTTGACTGCGTTTGTGCGCGAGCCATTCCATGGGCCTACGTGTACTTCAAAGTGAAGGTGAGGACCGCTTGAGCGTCCTGTGCTGCCCATTGCGCCGATACGGCCGCCTTGAGCAACGTATTGGCCTTGCCCAACAGAAATTGAATTCAAGTGAGCGTAAACTGTAGCATGTGTTTTGCCGTTGATAGAATGCGTCATCATAACGACATTACCGTAAGATCCCATTGATCCTGCATACGTTACATAACCCGAAGCTGCTGCGCTGATTGTTGTTCCAGTACCATTAGCGATATCAATACCGTAATGGAACTCTCTTGCTCCGAAGATTGTACGGTAGCCGAATGGTGATGAAATACGGCCGGCTGCCGGACGGATAAATCCTGAGCTTACTGCTTCTGCAGGTGCTGAAACAACTGGTGCAGGTGCGCTAACTTTTTCTTTTGCAGCTGACTCGCGTTTCGCTGCTGCTTCGCGTTCGTTTGCTGCCTGGCGCTCAGCTTCGTTTCTCGCTGCAGCGCGTTCTGCTGCTGCGCGCTCTTCGGCTGCTTTATCAGCGGCCGCACGTTCTGCTGCTGCTTTCTCGGCTGCCGCTTTTTCAGCCGCTGCACGTTCTGCCGCTGCTTTTTCAGCTGCAGCGCGCTCAGCTGCTAACTTAGCCTGCCGCTCTTCTTCAGCTTTGCGTGCCAATTCAGCAAGACGAGCTTGTTCTGCCACGATTTGGTTTTCCAATTCTGCGCTGACTTCAATAACGTCGGCGTATTCTTCAGTCATTTCGCCTTTTTCGCTTTCAAGGCGTTTTTGTTCTGCTTTCAGCTCTTCAGCAAGTACTCCCTGCTGTTTTTTCTGGCTGTCCAAATCAGATTTCAGGCTTTTCAGTTCAGCATTGCGAGCTTCCTGCTGTGCAAGTTTTGATTCGACAGAAGCTTTCTGTTCTGCCAGCAATTCTTTATCCGCTGCCTGTTCACGCATGATTTCGCGGTCAGCATCGATCAATGTGCTGACTGCAGAGAAACGGTCGATAAAATCAACAAAGCTATTGGCGCCAAGAAGGACGTCGATGTAGTCAACGGATCCGCCGCTCAACTGGATTGCGCGTGCGCGTTCCTGCAGCAATGCAGTGCGTTCTTCGATTTTGATCTTCAATTCTTCAATTGAAGCTCTCAATTCTTCGATTTCAGCTTTAGTTGTATCGATATCGGCTTGGACACTGTTGATCTTGCCTTCAGTTTCCTCGACTTTATTGTTCAATTCCTGAATTTTCCCAAGGATTGTTTCCAATGTTGACTTCGTAACTTTGATTTCTTTATCTTTTTCCTTGATGCCTGAGTTCAATTCTGCTTTTTTCTGCTCAGCTTCCTGTTGTTGCTGTTCAAGCTTGTTTAACGTATTGGCATTGATATCGGCAGTTGGCAATAAAAGTGAGATAGCTAGTAATGATGAAACTCCAGACAACATCCATTTCGACTTCAAGTTCAAGTTGTTTTTCCCCTTTCGAATTTCCGGTCTCTTTCTATCGTTTCTATATATACTGTCAAATAGTTTTGTTGGATAAAATTATGATGCTTGTAATTGCAGCAAGTTCAGTATAACAGCTCTAAACCTAATTTATATTACAGTTGTATATCATTTTCAGCGCCACTTTGGTAATTTTTATAGGCAAGAAGGCATAATTCTGTTCTTGTGTAATATAAAATCAGAAAACCTTGTGCCAAAAGTTGCTCATCTTCATTAAATTGGTGAAAAATCTGATAAATCACTTCAGCTAAGACAGTAATAGTAAGGGTTTGCCGCTTTATTCCAGATAAATGATTTCAGCTGAGCAAATTGAAAGCGGATAGGAATCCCGGTAGAATAAATTCAATTGACTGAGCTGCTAAAGGAAGGCGGTAAAAATAGCGGGTAAATCTTCCTGTGTTTTATTGAAATAAAACAGTAATAAAAAAAGGGTGGGACAGATTTATACTCTAAAAAAATATCGGGTTAAAACTTATCTGAGGATAATGATTCTAAGGAGTAGTGGAGGAATCATCCGAAATTTCTTGCGCCGCATGGGCTGGAGGGTGTGCCAAATGGGCGTCCCCCGTGCTATAATGCAAGGTAGTAATGGAGTGATGGAAATGGCAAAAGAAAAGAAAAAAAGCGGCACCGGCCAGGGAACTGGCAAAAAAGGCTGGAATCGCTGGAAAGCGGGATCCAATAAAGCCAAAAGCTTTAAGCCGTACACAAGCAAAAACAACAAGAAATCCAATGACAATAAATCAGACGAAAAAACGAGCGCTGATGAACCCGGCTGGATTGATGGTTAATAGAAGAAATGCCGAAGCTGTCCTGAAAAGGGCGGCTTTTTCTATTTCTTCTTCTTTTATCTGTAAATCTCCTTCTTTTGTGCCAAAAAATGTTGCTTCTATATAAATCGAATGGAATGATATGGATATAGACTGAAGCAACAGGAGGAGAAAGAGATGACAAAAGAAGAAAAACATTTGCAGCGTGACAGTCAATTACCTGAAGTCAGGGGCCAATTGCTGAACCGGATTCGGAATGATCTCGAGCAGGACCCCGATGTGCTTGCTATTTATCTGGCCGGCTCCCTTGCCAAAGGGAATGCGGACAGCTACTCGGATATTGACCTTCATACCCTCGTGAAACCCGAGAAGCTAGAAGGTTTTATTGCAGATAAGTTCGGGCGTGCAGGAAAGTGGGGCAATGTGCTGTTCTATGAAGGAATTGCGGTGTCGCCCGTGATTGTCAGCCATTTCGACTGCTTTGTCAAAGTCGATTCCTGGTACCACACCGCCAACGAGATCACGCCTTCAATTTGGATGAAAGACATGAAGATCCTTTATGATCCGCAGGGCATTCTCGAGCCGGTCCGTAAGCTGTCGGAAGAGGCCGTCTATAAAATCACGCCTGCGGAAGTGGAATTCTGGCGAACGAAGGTGCTGGCGTTCATCCATGAAACCTACCGCGCGGGCATGAGGGGCGAACCCTATTACGCGCTTGCCAATCTCGACAGCGTCCGCTGGCTCATGGCATACGGCTGGTATATGGAGATGAATCGGCATCTCGACAGTCCCTATCAGGTTTGGTCAAAAATCGAAGGCTCGAGAAGCCGCCTGAGTGAAGACCAGCTGCAGCGCTTGGCCAGTTGGGAAGCGGGCCGTAATCCAGGCAGTATATTGACGGCGCTGGAGGGCATATCGGCGGAATTCACCCGGCTCAATAAAACATTGAGCGAGCGGGCTGGAATAGATGACAACTATGAAATGGTAAGCCGGGCACTGAGGTTGGTTCTGTAGAGGGGGAAGGGAAATTGAAAATACGCAGAATGAGCCATGGCGATTTCGAATTGATGTCAAAATGGCTTCATACGAAAGAAGTCCTTGAATTTTTCGGAGATCCGGACGCCCCGCCGAGTGCCAGACAAATTCATGAAAAATATGGCCCTCGAATTGACGGCACCGTTGCAGTGGAACCCTATATCACCGAAACAGCAGGCAAGCCGTTCGCGTTTATGCAATGCTACCGGTTAATGGATGAAGATTATAGGAGCTACGGCTATTCTATAGAAGAAACTATTTACGGCATCGATCAGTTTATCGGTGAACCGGAACTTTTCGGCAAAGGTTACGGCACACGAATGGTGACTGAGTTTCTAAGCTTTATTTTTAATGAAAGAGGAGCGGAAGCTGTCACGGTCGATCCTGAATTGACCAATCCGCGGGCCATCCGCTGCTACGAAAAATGCGGCTTTCAAAAGATAAAGAAAATCGATGGAGAGCGGAAATGGCTTATGGAGATTGAACGTGGGCGGTGGGCTGAAACTTTTTGAGCTGGTGAGTCGACTACTGGTGTAAAGGGGATGACAGAATGGGGGAGAAGTTTAATATTATTGTGGCGTTTATTCTCGCGGCGATCCTGCTTTATGGCTGCGGAACTGCTGACAAGCAAACAGGGGATCAAGCCGATCAGTCGGAGCCAATCCATTCACAATCCCGAACACCACCGGCTCTTGAACTGAAAATCGGTGACGACACCATCCGGACATTCCGGGGAGTATACAGCTGGAGTTATTACGATTCGGAAGAGGAATCGATGGTCGGGGTCGAGGCGTCATCAGATTCGCCGCACGAAATGATAAGCAGGGACAACGCACGGAAAGTCGAGCCTCAGGCAGATGTCACGCTGGAGTTCGGCGAACCGCCGCTGTCCTATCAACTGTTTGTTTGGGACGAAGCGGGCAACCGCACTGCATATCCCATTGCATTCGATCTGTCCAAGCACGAAGGTCCGACGCTTTTCGAAGTCTTTGCGCATTGGGAGCAGGGGCAGGCGAGTTATGTGGTTGCGTTGGATGTGGAGTAAGTAAGGTTCCTTTTTCTAATAAATTATAAAAGCGCTTGTAATCATATATGCAAGTTAAGAAACGTTCATAAAGTGTTGTGTCATGTTTACGAAAGCTTAAAGAAGAATGAAAAAACATCAAGCCTTGGTAAGCTTGATGTTTTGTGAGAATCATGTCAGCAGAGACCCTGAAGGTTCGGTTTCCCCAGTTTCCTCCGTTAGTCTTGCTTCTTTTTCTTCCAGCGCTTTTATTTCTTCATCTGTTAAGAATTCGACTTTCAAACCGAGGTACGCCATGACGATTGAAATGATCGGAATGGTATAGTTCAAAACGGCATAAGGGGCGTAGGCAAATGCCCCAACTCCCAGTGTCGCGAATATAAAAACACCGCATGTATTCCAAGGAACTAAAGGTGAAGTGACTGTTCCACCGTCTTCCAATGCCCGGGATAAGTTTTTCGAATGCAATTTTTTGTCTCTGAAAGCTTTAGCATACATTCTTCCTGGAAGAAGAATCGATATGTACTGTTCAGATGCTGTAGTGTTTGTAAAAAATGCAGAAAAAACTGTGGCTGCGATAAGGCTGCCGGCTGTTTTTGCCGCCTTTAAGATTTGCTTTACTATTGCTTGAAGCATTCCGGCTTGTTCCATGATCCCGCCGAATATCATAGCCACAATCGTTAAGGAGACGGTGTACATCATCGAATCGATTCCGCCACGGTTAAACAGGTTGTCGACCATATCGTTTCCGCTGGTAATGGCAAATCCATCATGGAGTGTATTGACAGCGTCTGCTACACTGCCGCCCTGGATAAATACATGGCACAGCCAGCCCAACAACACACCGATAGCAAGAGCTGGCAAGGCAGGAACTTTCTTGGCTACCATTATAACGACTGCAAGCGGCACCAGCAATAACCATGGAGATATAATGAAATTGCTTTCCAATGCTAATAGAATACTGCTGATGTTTCCTGTATCAACTGCCACTCCGGAGAACTGCCGGCCAAGGATAAAGTAAACAATTAAAGCAATAATAAGACCAGGAACTGTGGTATAAATCATGTGCTTTATATGTGCAAACAAATCTGTTCCAGTGATTCCGGCGGCTAAATTCGTTGTATCGGAAAGCGGGGACATTTTATCACCGAAATAAGCCCCGGAAATGACAGCGCCAGCCACCATTGCTGCCGGGATTCCCATACTCACGCCAATTCCCATACCGGCAACGCCTATAGTTCCCATTGTGGACCAGGAGCTGCCGATTGCCAACGTGACAATTGCACAAATAATACAAATCGTTACCAGGAACAACGACGGTGTAATGATTTTCAGTCCGTAATAAATCATGGTAGCGACAATACCTCCGCCAATCCACGATCCAATGATCAAACCGACCAGAATAATAATCACAATAGCCGGCAACGCCATGCGGATTCCCTTATAAGCGCCTTCTTCAATCACATCCCATTTATATCCATAACGTAAACCGATAGCGGCTGCGATTGCTGCACCAATTAATAAAGGAACATGCGGACTTCCTTCAAATTTGATGATTGTGACTGCCATAACAGCAATCATAACTACTAATGGAATTAAAGCCATCAAAAAAGGTATTTCTATTGCCTGTTGCTTTTTCATGATACATCTCCTTAGTGTGGATTATGAAAGCCTTTTCACTTATTTTGCCATGGTGTAGAAAAAGGCGCAAATGTTTTTTTCGGAATTTTTTAAATTCAATTCTTTTGCGCAAAAAAATTTTGCTCCTTTGGGTTTTTACCCTGAAAATGTATTTATAAGGATTCTCACGATAGAAGTACTTATGATGGAATTATGGAAAAGGAAAAAGGGATTGCCGCGGCAATCCCTTTTGGTTTTATTTCGAGTTGAAAATCCCTTTTCCGGTATCCATGTCGATAGGCAGCGATGAATGCTCATGGACGATGCTCCAGGACTCGCTTTCCTTTTTTAAGCCGAAAGTGAACCGGTTAGTCATTTGCCGCAGTGTCTCATCCGAATCTTCATCGTGGGCAGCAAAGGTTACTGCGCAATGCACGAATGCCGCTTTTTCATCTTCTTCGATTACGACATCATCAAAATCCACTTTGAGTAAAATATTTTCCTTGCCTAATCCATTGAACCATTCCGCAACATTCTCTTTCCAAGCCGCAATCCCTTTGCTCTCCCAATTATTCCAACTGTCGAAAATGTGGATATCCGGATTGTAGATCGTGAGAAATTTGTCAGCATCCTGGTCGTAGATGGCTGATTTGTAAGTATCCAATACCTCCTGAACTTTGTGGAATTTCTCTGTCATATTCTACTTCCTCCTCTGTTGGCTGTATTTACGTGACTGCTTGCTATTGAAGTAATTCGGGATTCAGGAATTTTTTTCCTTCTTTTATGTACGTTGAGTAAAGAACAACTATAAAAGTTCTTTTTATACTGATGGAAATTAATGTTAATATTATTAATAATAAGTTTTTTGTAAAAGGTGTATTTCGAGAAGGTGTTCAGTGAGGTGGATTCAGATTGAATGAAAGATTAAAAGAATGGAAAGATCCGGCGGTATTGCTGACTTCACTTGGAATTGCCGGCATTGGCGATTTCATCTATCTGGTCGCCATCAATATCATCGTTTACCAAATGACCGGCTCCGCTGCAGCTGTGGCAGGCCTTTGGATTATAGGGCCAATCGTCAATATCTTAACGAAGTTCTGGACTGGGAGTTTTATCGATTACCGCAGCAAAAAAGGAGTGATTATTGCAACATATCTGTTGCGGGCGGGATTTATCGCATTGCTTCCATTTGCGCCAAACATCGTCGGGATTTACATGATTTTGGTGTGCCTCAGTGTTGCCAAATCTTTTTTCGGACCTTCTTCCGTAACCTACACGACAATGCTTGTACCAAAAATGAAAAGAAAAAGATTCAATTCCATCCGTTCCGTTACTTCTTCCGGCGCTTTTATCATTGGTCCTGCCATTGGCGGTACATTGATTTTGCTAAGCTCCATTCACATGACGCTCTGGATCAACGCGGTATTCTTTGTGATTGCCGCCGCCCTGCTTATGAGGCTGCCCGAGAAGGAAGAAATAGACCGGGAGAAAATTCCTTCGCTGACCTTTTCCCAGGTAAAGAGCGACTTTATAGCAGTTAATCAATTCATCGCCAAAAACAAATACATAGCATTTATTTATCTCGGCTTTATTTTAGTCATGATTTTCTCGTTCGCCATGGATGCCCAGGAAGTAGTTTTTACACAGCGGGTGATCGGACTGTCAGAAGTGGATTACAGCCTGTTGATTAGTATCACTGGAATCGGGTCGGTGAGCGGCGGCATTCTGCTTTCTGTCTTTTCCTCTAAAATTTCCCTGAGAATGATGATTGTGCTGGGAGTATTGATGACGGCGGTAGGCTATGTCATTTACGCATTTTCCTGGTCATTCCTGTCCATCACGATAGGATTTCTGATTTTAGGTTTTTTCAATGTATTCATGAATGCCGGTATCTCCACGTTTTATCAAAACAATATTCCGGTTTCACTGATGGGACGAGTCACCAGCGTTTTTCAATTGCTTCAAAGTGGCTTACAGGTGATTTTCATCCTCGGAACCGGTATTTTGGCGGATGCTATTTCCCTGCGAATTACGATTATAGCGCTTGCGGTGATTATGCTGCTCTCGGCCTTTGTCTTTTCATGCTTTGTTTTCAAACCGCAAAGGGCTGAATTCTACCAGGAAGAAGAAGCTGACAACGAAGTGCTGGTTTAGCGTCCGTGTTAAGCTGTTTGGAGTTTTTCAATGTTATACGAATAAAGGGGAATTTGGAGGAATGGAGAAATGAACATTAACAATCTTCAGCAATCGATACAAATCCTGCCTGTAACCGAGCAATATGAAGAGGCGGCGAGGCAATTGATCCTCGACGGGCTGGAAGAGAGGTTCGGTTTTTTGGATCATTCCTTCAATCCGGATCTAAGGAATATCATCCAAAACTACAGCCGGAATGGCGGCATATTCCTGGTCGGTCTCCAGGACAATAAAGTCGTCTGCACAGGAGCATTAACCAAAGAAGGCGCAACTGCCGGAAGAATCCAGCGGATGTCGGTGAAGCAGTCCCATAGACGCGGCGGCCTGGCCGAATCGATGCTGCGAAAGCTGGAGGAAACAGCAAGGCAGCTGGGATATAGAGAGCTGGTCTTAGAGACAAACAACGAGTGGCATAGCGCGATTGAATTTTATAAGAAGATGGGCTATGGAGTGGACTGGAAAGATGAAGAGCGCAGTTATTTTTTGAAAGCGTTGGATTGATTGTTGTAGAGGGGGAGTTTTATGAAACTGGGCCTTAAACAGGACGAAGTAAGGGTAGTGGACTATACGCCCAAATGGCATGAAGAATTTATTCGCGTGCAAAAAGAGCTGATTGAAAATACTGGGCTTGATGAAAAACGTATAGAACATATTGGCAGCACGGCGATTAAAGGAATGGCTGCAAAGCCGATCCTGGATTTAGTCGCTGGAGTTAATGACTTGGGTCAAGTGGATCAAGAGTTGCTGCAGGCGTTTCATGAAACAGGTTTCCTTCGGTTGAAAGTGGAGCGGCCAGGCGAAATCGTGCTGGCAAAGTTTACGGATGATACGTATCAGGAAAAGACCCATTTCATCCATCTGGTTGAATATCGTGGAGAACTTTGGAATAACGTAATTTATTTTAGAGATTATCTGAACTCAAATGTGGAAGCGAGAACTCAATATCAGGAGATTAAATTTGCGTACTTGAAAAATGCTGCTAAAGGTATAAAAGAATACACGGATTTTAAGGAAGCATTTGTGAAAGGAATTCTTGCAAAGAGAACAGAGTCACTTTAAATAAAGGAAATCGGTTTCTGGCAATCAAGAAGGTATAGTGAGGGAGTGTGTTTTTCATGAACAGAACTTTGGTGATCAGTGACATTCACGGAGAGCTTGAACTTTTTGAGGAGCTGCTGCAAAAAGCGGGGTATGATGCTGCCGAAGACCAGCTGATTTTACTGGGAGATTATGTGGACCGCGGTCCGGATTCAAAAGGCGTGCTGGAGCGGGTAATCGAGTTGAAAAAAGGCGGTGCAATTGTGTTGAGCGGCAACCATGACGCGATGATGCTGGCTGCGGCAAACGGTGAACCCGCTGCCCTGGAGAGATGGGTGAGAAACGGTGCCATTCCCACTTTGCAGAGCTACAATCCGTCAATCAAAGATGCTGAGCTGCCGACCACAGACAGCTTTTTGGAGCATGTCGCCTTTATTAAGGAACTAAGCTTTTTCCATGAAACAGAAGATACTATTTTTGTGCATGCGGGTGTTCAGCCCGGCAAACAGGTTCAAAAGACCAATCCTTATGTACTGATATGGATACGTGAAGAATTTTATGAAGCCTACGAAGGCGAAAAAACGGTTGTATTCGGCCACACTCCGGCACATGTGTTGCGAGGCGATGGAAACGATGCTGTTTTTTTCGGAAGCAATAACATCATCGGTATAGATGGTGGCGCAGTTTACGGGGGGCAGCTGAATTGTCTGGAATTGCCGAGCCGGAAGAGTTATTTTGTGAAGAAAAGGTAAAGCTGTTTTCATAAATCAGCTTAGTGAATAAAAAATAAGTGCAATTAGAAAGAGGTACATAATGGAGATTTATAAATTTGATAAGAGCAGCGGTAAAAAAATATCGAAATTCGGTTCCGATTTTATTATGTCCCGCGTAATTCAGACAGATAAAGCGGCCAACATAGGCTACATTTATTTGGAAGAAGGCGGCATCGTCGGATACCACCAGGCAGTTGTTCCGCAGTTGTTGCTGATTGTAACTGGTGAAGGGTCTGTTCGCGGGGAGAATGACGAATATTTTACCGTTGTGCCTGGAGACGCTGTGTTCTGGGTAAAAGGCGAATGGCATGAAACCAAGTCGGAAAACGGACTGACCGCAATCGTTATTGAAAGTGAAGAATTGGAACCTTCGTCGTTTATGGACAATAAGTAATCACTGTGCCGCTCTTGAAATGAAGAGTATGCAGAGTTATTCGGGGTGAAAAACAGCTGAGTGATCATAGAATCCGCTGAGTGATCATAGAATGAAATAAGTGATCATAGAACTCAATGAGTGATTATAGAACACCATAAGTGATCATAGAATGCAAAATACCGCTCATAGAATTGCAGCACTTCAGAAATATACTTGTTTCTTGCTCAATTCCACGTATTTTATTGCCAGTACCGCCTCTTTTATGCGAATAAAGACTTTCTTTTGCATTTAGGTCTTTAAATAATTGATGACTTCCTGCAAATACGCTTCTAGAGGTTGGTCGGTATTGATGGTCAGGATTTCATATCCGACAGGCTTTTTGCTGTTGGCGATTGTGTAAGTGAAAGCTTCCGGCGAAAGGACTTCTCCGATTTGACTAACCATCCGGTTGCGCGTCTTTAATCTCCGGTTGATTTCGTTCATGTCGTCCAAATAGCATTCCACATACTTATAAGTAGCATTATATTTTTCGCACAAGAAAATTCCTTTTTCGACAAGTTCATTGTACAAGCACGGACTGTCCAAGATGACATGGAATCCCTGTGAGAGATGGAATTCGACCAGCGACCAATCGATGTTATAGGCGATCTTGCCGGCAAGCTTTGAATCGATCGGCGCGTCCTCGATCGACTCCATCAAAGAAGATTTGACGACATCGTGGTCCACAATAACTGCGCCAAACTGTTGTGCGATTTCACGGGAAAGCGCTGACTTTCCGGACCCTGGAAACCCTGACATTTGAATAAAAATCATAGAAATTCCTCTTTTCTCATAACATTTTATGTGATGCATAATCTATTTTTTATCTTACTTCTTAATTAAATCGAATCTGGAGGTGAAACAGCAATGGACTACTCTTTTCAAACAATGACACAGCAGCAGGCAGAAGAAATCGCTGCCTGTTGGCGTTACAGCGGGGAGTATTCCTTTTACGATATGGACGCGGATCCGGAAGATTTAGCGGAATTCCTGAATCCGGAGGAACGGAATAATACATATTTCAGCGTAATTCAAAACGGGGAAGTCATCGGGTTCTACAGCTTTACTCAAACGGCTGACGATACGGTCGATATCGGACTGGGAATGAAACCGGATTTGACCGGTAATGGAAGAGGGAGCGAATTCCTGAAGGCTGGTATGGAATTTGCAACAACCACCTACAATCCCCGTAAAATAACCTTATCCGTAGCTGCTTTCAACAAGCGTGCAATTAAAGTATATGAAAAGATGGGCTTCAAAGAAACGGAACGGTTCCAACAAGCCACTAATGGCAGCGTTTATGAATTTTTGAAAATGGTTCATCGCTGCAGCAATACAATTTGAATTAGAAAATGAGGTTTTATTGATGAATGAACAGACAGAAAAATTCTGGAATGATTATTGGGCAAAACAGGGGCAACCGAAGCCGGAAAAAGTGGAAGCATTTCAATTTGGAGCGGAAGCGGCCTGGCTGGCGGACCTGGTCGTCGAAGGCAAGAAAACGGCTACTTGTTCTGCCCATGTTTATTATGAAATTGAAAATGAGCCTTTGCCGCATGTTGGCCAATACAACATCGTGCTTGATGCGAAAGAGGAGCCGGTTGCCATCATCCGCGTGACTGAAGTTTCGATGATGCCGATGAACGAAGTGCCGGTGGAATTTGCCTTGGCAGAAGGCGAAGGAGATTACGAATTCTGGTGGAACGCACACGAGAATTTTTTCAAAAGCGAATTGGGGAAACTGGGGCTCGAATACTCGGAATCGATGCAGCTCGTCTGCGAGCGTTTTGAGACGCTCCATACAAAATAGGAGAGAAGAACATGGATGTATCTGTTATTAAACCAACTAAAAATCACATAGAAGCTATTTCTGCGATTTGCTCGGCCGGGTGGAAGCAAACCGTTGAGGGGAAATTAAGTGAAGAGTATCAGGAACGAAATATAGCTTTCTGGTATAACCACGAGCGCATCCGCAGCGATATGGAAGCCGGATACTATACACATGTGGCCTTGATCGACTCTGACGTAGCGGGAGTGATAGGCGGCGGGATAACCAGCCCTGGCGTGAGTGAGGTATTCATGCTGTATGTAGATGAAACTTACCGCTACCAAGGAATCGGAAGACTGTTGCTTGAATCGCTGACCGAATTGCAGAAAGAGCAAGGCTCGACGGAACAATGGGTTTCCGTTCAGGAAGAGAATCATCGGGGCATCCCGTTTTACGAAGCGAGAGGGTTTCAGCTTCAAGGGAAGAAAACAGAAAAGACCGGTACTGGAGAAGAGCAGATATCGCTGCGGTACTCGAGGGAAATCTGAGGTTTTACAGACCAATAAGGGGAGGCGCTGACTGTAGCTCCTGCCCTTATCGGCCTGTAACTTGCTGGTTTTTTCGTGATTTTACACCAGAACTTTTCAGGAAACGGATCATCTCTGTGTTGAATTTTTCAGGCTCATCGCGGATTAAGCCGTGTCCGCTGTGTTTGAAAGGCACCAGAACGGAATTAGGGATTTCCTTTTCAAGGTATTCCCCTAATTTGTATGAGCAGATTTTATCCTTCTTGCCATGAAAAATTGCTGTAGGAACAGTGAGGGTCGATAGTTCATCCCGCAAATCTTCGTCGCGCAGGGCGATGCCTGAATTGATAGTCGAGTGAGCGCCGGCTCTAAGGCCTACCTGCTCGAACCAATGAGTGAACTGCGGTGATTTTTTCTGTTTAAAGAACATATTGGAAAGTTGAGCCAGGAATGCTGGCCTATCCATCTTGATTACTTTAATGAGAGCATCCATTTCTATGGGCTTCATACCGATTTTGAAATCTTCCCGTTGGGTGAACAAAGGAGCTGCCGGAGCCATCAGCCATAGTTTATCGACATTTTCCTGACCATATTTAGTAAGGTAGCGAATGGCAATGGCGCCACCCATTGAATGACCGCCGAGAACAAATTTTTTAAGTCCCAGATGATCGACGACAGCCTTTATATCACTGGCTGCTGTGTCGTAATCATAGCCGCTCCACGGCTTGTCCGAGTTACCATAGCCGCGCAGGTTAATGCCGATAAAACGGAAACCATTTGATGCGAGATCACTTACTTGGTATTCATAAAATTTGCTGTTGAGCGGCCAACCATGCAATAAGACGACAGGCTGCCCCGAACCAATATCTTCAACGTAAATTTTAACGCCTTTCTCAACTTGGATATAGTATCCCATTTTTTACCCCCTAAGTTTCTATTTCCTTTTTAATTCCCCTCCCCATTCATCGAATAAACGTTACAAAGAGTTCGGGTGCCAAGGCAATTGCCTGCAACCGGATTTAAAAAAATCGCTTCAGCAAATAAAAAGAAAGTATGAAAGAATATAAATAAGATGACTTTTATTGGAGAGTGGAATCGTGAAAACTAAGCTGCAGAAAATGAACGAGGAAGAATTTGATCAATACATGGAATATTTTATCCCGGATTACGCAAAAGACTTATCCGACAATTTTATGATTCCAGTGGAAAAGGCTTTGGAAGAATCGAAGAATGTAATGGAGACTTTATTTCCGGACAAGCAGGACTCAGCTGATCAGTACATCTGCAATATTTATTCGCTGGCAGACGAACAGAATGTCGGCGTGATTTGGTACAATATCCAAACTGAAAGCAATAAAGCCTATATCTACCACGTCCTCATTCATGAAGCGTTCAGAAAAAGGGGATTCGCCAGCCTGGTGCTGAAAGAATTAGAGGCAACTGTGAAAAGTGCCGGCGTCACTTCAATGGGATTGAATGTCTTCGGCAATAATCCTGGTGCCCAAAGAGTTTATGAGAAATTGGGGTATCAGCCATCATCTATTGCGATGGGGAAACGGATTTAGGTAAGAATATATGACATTAATTTAAAGGACCTTTCTCAAGGGTCCTTTTTTTACATTTTGGAATCAGAAAGTAGAATAGAAAGTATTTCAGCCAATTTGGAAAGTATTTAGGGTGAAATAGAAAGTATTTGAGGAGTTTCGGAAAGTATATCCAAATAACTGGAAGTTCAACTGTATCCCGCGCTCAAATATCGCTTAATATCATAGAATAACGCAAAAAAACACAGAATGATCGGATGGTTTCCGCTTGGCGGAAACCATCCGAAGAACATTCGCCGGGGCGAATGTTTTTCAATTCAGATCTTAAGGTCGTCTCTCCCATGGACTAAGCGTCCCAACAATATATTGCGCTTTCCCATCCCGCATCGCTTCTATGACGCCAGCCGAAATCTCATCATGTGTCAGCCAGCGGGATGTGCCGTTTTCCAAGTGGAATCCAAGCTGGATTTGATGGTAACGGACATGTGCTGGTACCGAAACCCGGGCTTTTATTTCTTCGAGGTTAGAACTGCTGCCGTTGACATGGAATAATTTCCATTCCGAGTCACGCGGCAGAGAGTCGATTAAACAGGGAATCACGTCTGGCCCATCCGAGTGGATCCAGGCAAGCACCAATTGAATCGGACCATTTTTTTGCTGAATATGGGATAACTGCTCAGCTAGTTTTTCGGTGGCCTTGTAATCGACTGAAACCGGAATTATTCCTTCCGGGTTCTTTTCAATCAGCCGCTGCATCTTTTCGGGATTGCGGCCAATCATCGAAACGCGGTACCCATTTTGCGATAACCAGACAGAAGCCTGGGCAAGCATGCCGGTGCCGCCGATCACTAATGCATGTTTCATAAAGATCAGTCCTTTGTTGAACAGAATAATGAGATTATTTTAAATTTATAGCCAGTAAAAGGGAATTAATAAGGTATGATTAAAGAAAAAAGGAGAATTCAAATGAAACATCTGTTTTTCAAAATCGCGGCATTCTCGATTTTTTCATTTCTGGTCATGGTGTCAGAAACGCCCACATACCTAAAAATGATCTTTATATCCGCCATGCTGTTCTTTTTTCTGCCATTTGGCAATGATTTATTCACGAAAGAGCGGATGTGGAGAAAGTTCATAGCCGCAGTGAGTGGGACAGTCTTGTTTACAATCCTGATGCTATTTGCACCAGCGCTGCTGTCTGGAGATTTAACAAAATTTAATATCTTTATCGAATCTGGAGACTCGTTTGGATATAGTATACTCGTTTTTTCCATTACACTTTTTTATTTTCTTGTTTACGGGCTGCCGGTTTCACTGTTATCGGATTGGTTATCAGCACGTTACCCTCACCGCATGGCGGCGGCAGGATTTGTCCATTTTGGATTTGGCATGCTGCTGATAGGTGAATTGTGGATCCTTCCGGTTATCTGCGCAATGATTTTTTGGGTGATTGATGAACTGCTGCAAAGGAGAATGGCGAAAGAATTGGTGGAAATATAGAGAATTAAGCAATGCTCGCAAAATAATAGAAGAAGGAGTTACTTCAATCATGACCTTATTAAACCGTTTAAAAAAGGGAGACAAAATCGGCATTTATTCGCCTTCTTCCCCTATCACGCATTCATCCCCCGTACGTCACGATCGTGCAAAAAGTTTTTTGGAAGCGAAAGGCTTTGAAATTATTGAAGGCAGCCTGACCGGAAAACGCGATTTTTACCGTTCGGGCACGATTCAGGAACGGGCTGAAGAGTTGAACGAGCTCATCAGAAATCCGGAGATTAAATGCATCATGTCGACAATTGGCGGCACGAACTCGAATGCGCTCCTGCCATACATAGATTACGAAGCATTTGCGAAGAATCCCAAAATCATGATCGGCTATTCCGATGCGACAGCGGTATTGCTGGCCATCTACGCAAAGACTGGAGTCCCGACGTTTTACGGGCCGGCCCTGGTGCCTTCATTCGGTGAACACGAGCCGTTTGTCGACCATACATATGATTACTTCTCAAAGATATTAATCGAAGAGCAAAAACTTCCTTTTGATGTTCCAATGCCGCCTTATTGGTCGGACGAACCGGTGAATTGGGAAGTGAAAACTCAAGAGAAGGAACAGAGGAAGAATAATTGGCTTTGTGTGAATGAAGGAGATGCGACCGGCAGATTGATGGGCGGGAACTTGAATACGATGACCGGATTTTGGGGAAGCCCTTATATGCCAGCGATCGAAAATGGCGATATCCTATTCTTGGAAGATTCCATGAAAACGGCATCCACAGTCGAAAAGAACTTTAACTTATTAAAACTGAATGGCGTTTTTGACCGGGCAGCTGGAATTCTCTTGGGTAAGCACGAACTATTTGATGATGAAGGAACCGGACGGCAACCATACGAAATTCTGCTGGAAGTGCTGGGTGAGTCGGATATTCCAATTCTCGCCGACTTCGACTGCGCCCATACGCATCCGATGCTGACAATGCCGCTCGGGCGAACCATCAAAATGGATGCCGCGAATAAAAAAGTCCAGTTGAAGGAGCAGTGGATCAAGTAGAACAGAATTTTAAAGAGGAGGGAAATCATGTACTGGGTAGTCGCCTTATTCGATGAGAAAACGGAACAGCGGATTGAAGAAATTTGGAAAGGGCTGAGCGACAACAATATATCCTTTTACGGGGAAGAAATAAAAGATGGCAGACCGCATCTTACGCTGGGCAGCTACTCGGAATTGGCTGAACATGAATTTATTCGTTTGATGGATGAGTTCTATACAGGCAGACGCAGTTTTGACATAACATTCAATGCGATTGGTACTTTCCTCAATTATAAAACTCTGTTCTTGTCACCGACATTGACAAAAGAGCTGTCGGATTTTCATACACATCATCATAAACATTTTCGTGATTTCAACAGCACGGCCAATACATACTATTTACCGGGGGAATGGATTCCGCACTGTACCTTGGCAAATAAGGTAAGCAATGAAAAACTGTCACAGGCTTTTAATTTTTGCTTGGAGAGACAGCAAACTTTGCATGGAAAAGTAACCGAAATTGCATTGATTAAACTGATCGAAGAAAAGGGCGGCATAATAGATGCGCCGATAATTTATTCCAAGCGTTTGAACGGGTAAAATTTTTTCGGAAGAAAGGTCTGATTCCAATCGAAACTAAGCTAATTATCTTACGGGGAAACTCCGGAAGCGGCAAAACCACGATAGCCAAAAGCCTGCAGGACCATTTTGGGGACGGCACGCTTTTGGTATCGCAGGATGTTGTGCGGCGGGACATGCTGAGCGTCCGCGACAGGAAAGGAAATCTATCGCTGGAGCTCATCCGGCAGATCACCGAGTACGGCAAAGGAAAATGTGAGTTTGTTATTCTGGAAGGAATTTTAGTGAAAGAACGCTATGGGGAAATGCTGATGGATTTGATCCGTTTCTATGAGGGCAATGCCGATGTGTATTATTTCGATTTGCCTTTCGAAAAGACAATCGAACGCCATCAGTCGCGTCCGCTTGCTGATGCATTTGGGGAAGAATCATTGAGAGCGTGGTGGCGGCCAAAAGATTGTCTCGGCATAGCGGGTGAAAAGATGTTGACGGAAGAAATGACGAAGGAAGATATTTTGGATTTGATTTGCAGCGAGGTAAAAGTGTAACGTGCTATTTGCATAGAAGCAGCTGAATTGTAAGGACTTAAACTCAAAGGAGCCGATAACATGTTCAATCAAAAACGGATACGCGATTATGGAGTGATGATTGGACGGCTCCAACCGGGGCCGCGCAACGCTATCACCGATGTCGAAGGTGTAACAGTCGGGCATGTGACGCTCAGCGAAGGGAGCAGCCAAACAGGTGTAACAGCCATCCTGCCGCATCAAGGGAACATCTTCAAAGAGAAACTGATAGCTTCGAGCCATGTCATCAACGGTTTCGGCAAAACGATGGGGACGATTCAAATGAAGGAACTCGGTACATTGGAGACGCCGATTCTTTTGACGAATACGCTGGCTGTCGGAACAGCTGCCGATACGCTGGTCGATTACATGCTGGAGCAGAACCCTGAAATCGGCCGCACGACCGGAACGGTGAACGCGGTTATCGGCGAATGCAATGACATGTTCCTAAATGATATCCGCGCGAAGTTCGTGAAGCGGGAACATGTTCTCGAGGCTCTCCAAAATACTTCAACTGATTTCACAGAAGGAGCGGTCGGGGCGGGAACCGGTATGCTGTGCTATTCACTGAAAGGCGGAATCGGTTCCGCATCGCGGATCATGGAAATGAGCCACGGCAACTATACAATCGGCGTACTCGTGCTGTCGAATTTCGGTATTCTCAGCGATCTGCTTGTCCAGGGCAAAGCGGTCGGAGAGGAATTGAAGGAGGCTCTTCTCGAATCCTATAAGGAGGAAGATAAAGGCTCCGTCATGATTATCGTCGCAACCGATTTGCCGGTATCCGAACGCCAATTAAACCGGATACTAAAAAGGGCAGTTACAGGCCTGTCCAGAACCGGTTCCATCATCACCAACGGCAGCGGAGAAATCGTCATTGGCTTCTCGACCGCTACCCGCGTACCACATGACAAACCGGAACAGCTTCTGGCAATTCCGCAACTCCACGAAGAAGATATGGACACCGCTTTTCGGGCGATAGGCGAAGCGACGGAAGAAGCGGTTTTGAATTCATTGGTGACGGCAGAGGAAATTATCGGCCGCGATGGCAATAAAAGACCGGCGTTCAAAGACTTGATTGAGAAGGTTGACGTATCGTTAGTGTAGGGGCGGAGTACCAGTGGTGAAAATAAGTGAGGAAAAGAAAGTGTTGCTCGTTATGCTTCTTGCAATTGCGGCCATTATATACGCAGTAATTGATATAATACTGCAGATTCAAGCTGGTTTCTTCTCACGTATCTTCATCTCTTGTCTTATATTGGTTCAAGCAGTGCTGATTATTTATATATTGCTGCCTGAAAAGAAGAAGCCGTGAAGCTTATTCATACGATTGAAGTAATAACACGAAAAGTGAACAGTTAAAGAAGTAGATAGATGTGATTTCTTCTTAGCAGAGAGGTCACAGCTATTTTATTGAGCAAATCTTTGTGGAATTCCCACTAACTGGATGGTTCAGGTGATTTCGTCTTTAGAGCCGAAAATCGTTTTCATCAAAAGAAAATTTAACCAAAATTCTTTCACACCTTTTGTCTATCTGCAATCAAGTTCCTCTTTTCCTGCACCGAAATCATTAAATAATAAATCCCTGGCAGCACAATCACGGCACCGATTCCGACATAAACTAAGCGGATATTCAAACTTAAGAATGGCAAAGAAGCGAACAGGATGCCAAGCGGCATGGTAGCACGAAGGAACAGCAGACGGACGGCACTCAATTGCGCAAGCCGGTCTCGCGGTGCTTCGCGCTGGAAAATCGCCGCGCTTTGGGCGTTAAATAGCGGAAACAGAATGCCTCCCATCAGTTCACAAAGCCAGGCAAATGGAACGGAGTGGACGAAAAACAGCAGCATAAACGACAGGCCGCCGCCAATCAAACCGATGTACATAGTCTGTGGGCTTTTCGGCAATTTGGTGAGCAGCAGCATACCAAATACATAACCGATGGGAAATGCCCCTTTGAAAACCCCGTATTCCCACGCTTCCCCTTCCAACACTCCACGAATAAAAGGAATGCTCAAGACCAGCGTGGCACCCACAGCGAATTGCACAGTAGATGACAGGAGAGTCAGGCGCAGCAGTTCCGGATAACTGAAAAAACTACGATAACCTTCCTTCATTTCAGACCACCAGAATTTTTTCGTCCAGGCGGCAACCTTTTGCTTGCCGGTTTGCGGCAGGCGGGAAAGTGCCAGGAAACTGATGAAGAACAGCAATGCCGATAGGCCATGGAGCCAGTGCATCGGCAGCACGATTAATAAGAGCGCCGTGACACCGGGTGCCAGAAAACTCATCAAGCGGAGAGTGGCGTCCAGCAATCCATTGGCATCGGCTAATTCTTCCTCTTTACAGATTTCAGGCAACAGCGAAAATGACAGACTGGCAAAAATCGGCTGCAGCAACCCTAACGTGCATTGCAGAATCACCAAACCAATGATGGTTCCTGTATCCGTCCCGATGATAAATCCGATGAGAGGCAGTAAATAGGCGCCTGCCCGGATCAATTGAATGTTTTTTAGCATCTTTTCTTTGACGACGTGATTGAGAAAAGGTGAACTGACGCCTTGCAGCACCAAAGAAGGGAGGAAATAGACGAGCCATAGAATGCCCATCCACTCTCTCGAACCCGTCAATTCATATAACAGCAAACCGTTGACGATTGCCCCGGCAGCGCCGCCGAATTCCGAAACGACTTCACCGGCCCATAGCGATCTGAACGACTTCGAATACTTTCTCATTCCCTGATTTCCAAATAACGGGTCAGCTGGCTTGAGAAATCTTCGAGTTTTCCGGAGTTTATGGAATAGACACCTTTGTCAGCGCTGATGAATTTCGCGGCTTTCAATAAGGCGAGCTGATGATGGAGCGTCGTTTTTGAAATATTGAACTGGACGCTTAATTCCTGCAATGATAAAGGGCTTTTCTGAAGCTGGAACAGTAATTTCAACCGCAGTTCATCGCCTAAAGCCTTGTGGCCGCTGACCAGTTCTTTGGAAGGAACTCCAGGTTCGAGCAGATACTCTTCTTTCAGCGGGTAAAAGAACAGTTTAGTGTCAGCAGTGCGAATTGTCAGCACCCAAGGGCGGTAGGATACCTGAGGAACGAGTTTCACGGTCCAAATTGAAGGTTCCGGCAAATAGTCGACACCACCAGTGACTCGTTGGATTTCAGCTTCCGGGGCAGTGGCGTCCAGATGGCGATGCTGTTTCTGTTCAAACGAAAGAGCCTGCAGCCATTTGTTCCAGTCTTCTTTGGTCGTAATCCATTTCTCCCATTCTTCGAGCACCTTTGTTATCAATTCGGTTATTTCAGTTTGAGAGAGCTGATGGATCTCATGAATATACCCTTCTAAATAATCATGATCTTGAAAGAGTCCTGCATATTGCTCCCACAGCTCGGTTTGTTCCGGAGCTGCTGCCAATTCTTTTTTCAAGGCTTCCTGCCGTCGATCGTAATAAGGAAGAAGACAGCTATAGAGAGCCGTTGAAGAAGCTTCTGTAAGCTGATTCGAAAAATCCTGAACAGAAACCGCCGCAAATTCATTTTGCAATAGCAGCATGCCGTACCAAAGATTCGTTTCTTCAATCCTCTTCAGCAATTCAGTCAATGAAACCGGCATCGTTTCCTGGGCGGCTTTCCATTCTTCGTCCAACTCGAAAGTATGGCGAAGCTGTTCGTGTGTAAAGCCGGCAATCCCCAGGATCAACTCCCAGACAGGCGATTGTTCTACGTTTAAATCAATTGTTTCTGATAGTGAAGTGGAATTTAGTATTTTCAAAAAGAAGTCCTCCTTATAGCTGATTTTCTTTTAATTCTATATTAATTGAAAGTAGTATTCAATAAATATTGAATAATTAAATCTCTTTCAGTTTTTTGATGAATGTTAAAATGGATATATTATGAAAGATTGGTGAAGAGTGATGAATCAAAAATTAATTGAAGCAATTGAATTGAGGAAAAGCGGCCAGCACGAAAGGTCAAACGGACTGATTTTGGAATTGGTAACAGAATATCCGGAAGACCCCCGACTCAATTATCAATGTGCATGGAGCTTTGACTTGTTGGGAGAAGAATGGAAAGCAGTTCCGTATTATGAAAAAGCGATAAGTCTGGGGCTGGAGGATGAAGCATTGGAAGGTGCTTTAGTGGGCTTGGGGAGTACATACAGAACTTTGGGAAGGTATCAGGAATCGCAAGAAACCTTTTTGAAAGGCATAGATTTATTTCCAGCTAATAATGCGATGAAAACCTTTTATGCAATGACGCTTCATAACTTAAAAGAGCACCAGGCAGCAATGGAAATCCTGTTAAAATGCTTAAGTGAAACTTCTGCTGATAAAGAGATTGCAGCTTATAAAAGAGCGATCGAATTCTACTCCGATAAATTGGATGAAACATGGACATAAAAAGGGAGCGTTTTTATGAAATGGAACCAAAACATAATCAAAACCGCCCGCGGCGAATTCGAAATCTTTACAAAAGGTGAAGGCCCCCCTTTATGCGTCACTCACCATTATTCCGAGTTCAATGAAACCGGAGATTCCTTTGCAGATGCTTTTACGAAGACAAATCAAGTGTTTCTGATCAATTTGAGAGAGGCGGGAAATTCCGCTAAAGCCGTTCATCCCTATCAACTCAGTCTGCTTGAAACGGTGCTTGACCTGGAAGCGATCCGCGAAGCATTGGGATTTGATAAATGGGGCTTTGCCGGGCATTCGACTGGCGGCATGCTGGGAGTTGTATATGGCATTTATTTTTCTGAAAAGCTCAGCTTTAATGTAATCGTGGGCGCAGCGGCCAGGGAGTATATGACGTTTTCAACGGACTGTATCTATAATGAACAACATCCTCAGTTTGAAAAGATGCAAGAGCTGATGGAAAGCCTCAAACAACCCGGTTTGTCGGCAGAGGAAAAGAACAGTTTAAAAATACAGCGCACTAAACTCTCATTAGCGAATCCGGAAAATTACGATGACTGTTTTGCGAAAGATATCAGAAAAGAACTGTCAGCTGTGCGGCTCAACTTCTTCAGCAGGGAACTGCATGTGTTTGATGTCACCAGAAAACTGGGGTTGATTACTACACCGACTTTAATCATGTGCGGAAGACATGATGTGCAATGCCCGCTCGAATACTCGGTGGAAATGAAAGAGTTGATACCGGGCTCCACTCTGGCAATTTTCGATGACAGCAATCATTACCCATTTTTAGAGGAAGCGGAGCGGTTCAATGAAGTCTATCGATCATTTGCAGAACAATTATAGACGAAAGAAGATTAATGGAATGGCCGCATATAGACGAGCGGCTTTTTTCTATTGCCATAGACTCATCCTTCGAATAGCGACTTGAACATATAAGCATATACTGATATGCTGTTTTTAGTTTCGGTAATAATAGCCATCTATATAAAAAATAAACCTGTAACGAACGAGGTGAAACAGAAGATGGAAGCAACAGTCAAAGAAGTCGAAATCGAGAAAGCCGGCATGGTCCTTAAGTTATTGGGCGATAAAACAAGGCTTGCCATGATGAAGCTGCTGGAAAAGAATGATTGCTGCGTATGCGAATTCGTGGAAATCTTTCAGATCAGCCAGTCGGCCATCAGCCAGCATCTGCGGAAATTGCGCGATGTCGGGTTGGTGAAAGAGCAACGGCGCGGCCAGTGGATTTTTTATTCATTGAATAAAGACAGCGAGACGTACGAGATGGTCTTGCATATCCTGGAATTCATCCCGAGCCAGGACGAGCGGCTAAAAGACCTGGAGAAACAGGGACTGCGCATCAGCTGTAATTAAAGAAGTGGCACGGCAAAAATCTAAAATAATGAGGAGTTTTTAATATGACAAAAAAAACATTGTACTTTCTATGCACAGGAAATTCATGCCGCAGCCAGATGGCGGAAGGCTGGGGGAAAAAGATTCTTGGCGACGAATGGCAAGTATTGAGCGCTGGAATTGAAGCACACGGCTTGAACCCGAATGCGGTAAAGGCGATGAACGAAGTGGATATCGACATTTCGGAGCAGACTTCGGATATCATCGATACCGAAATCTTGAATAATGCAGATTTCGTCGTGACTTTATGCGGAGACGCTGCCGATAAATGCCCAATGACACCGCCTCATGTCAAACGCGATCACTGGGGCTTTACTGATCCGGCAAAAGCGGAAGGCACGGAAGAAGAGAAATGGACGGTATTCCAGGATGTTCGTGATGAAATCGGAGCACGCATCCGCGAGTTCGCTGAAACAGGCAAGTAAGAAGTTCCGAATAGAGGAGGAAACAAAATGAAAAAAGTAGAAATCTATGATCCTGCAATGTGCTGCTCCACGGGCGTCTGCGGACCTGTCGTCGACCCGGAACTGACACGCATTGCTTCTGCCGTTTACTCACTGGAGAAAAAAGGCTTTCAAATTGAACGTTTTAACCTCAGCAATGATCCGAGTGCGTTTGTGGAAAATCAAACAGTGAATCAGGCATTGGCAGATGGAGGGCCGGATGCGCTGCCGCTCGTCCTGCTTGATGGTGAAATTGTTAAAACAGCCCACTATCCGACAAATGAGGAATTGGCTGAATGGTTCGGCACCGCGCCTTCTGAATTGCAGGAAAAGCCGCGGGTTCGCGTATCAGTAGAGTTTGGCAAATAAAGGAGAGAATTTGATGCATTCATTGTTCAATCCGAAAAAAATGCAATTGACGCCGTTCCTGTTTTTTACCGGTAAAGGCGGTGTCGGCAAAACATCGACGGCCTGCGCAACTGCGGTTGCACTTGCTGACCAGGGGAAAAAAGTGCTGCTTGTCAGTACCGATCCCGCCTCCAATTTGCAGGATGTGCTGGAAGTGGAGCTGACAAATGAGCCAAGAGCGATTTCTGCAGTTCCTAACTTGTACGCCTGCAATATCGATCCGGAAGAATCGGCTCGCATCTATAAGGAAAATGTAGTGGGTCCTTACCGCGGGAAATTGCCGGACGCTGTGCTGGCGACGATGGAAGAGCAATTATCTGGTGCCTGCACTGTGGAGATTGCGGCATTCGATGAGTTTTCGCATCTATTGGCTGATGAAAAAATTCTTGATCAATACGATCATGTTTTATTTGATACGGCACCGACCGGCCACACGCTTCGCCTTTTGCAATTGCCGACGGCATGGAGCGGGTTTTTGGAAGAAAGTACACATGGCGCTTCCTGCCTGGGACCGCTTGCGGGTCTGGAAGGAAAAAAAGAGATGTATGGCAAGGCCGTTGCATCACTGGCTGATCGTGAGAAAACAACATTGTTATTGGTCGCCCGTCCCGATAATTCATCCTTGCTTGAAGCGGACCGTGCTTCTGCAGAATTGAAAGCGATCGGCATCGATAACCAATTGCTCATCATCAATGGGCTGTTGCAGACACACCGGGCAGAAGACAGAGTGTCCACCGCATTCTATACTCGCCAGCGAGCCGCTTTGAATAAAACACCTCAAGCTTTAAAGCAGATAATGGCGTATTCATTGCCATTCGTTTCGTATTCGCTGACAGGCATCGGGAATCTCCGCTATCTATTCAGTTCCTCAGCTGTTTCAGCATCAGTCATAGAGGAACCAGTGGTGAAGATGGATGAACTGCCAGGTTTGCATCAGCTTATCGACGATTTTTCCGAAAAAAATACACGCGTCATTTTTACAATGGGCAAAGGCGGAGTCGGCAAAACGTCGATTGCTTCTGCCATTGCGGTCGGCTTGTCCGAAAAAGGCCATCGTGTCCATTTGACGACGACCGATCCGGCGGCGCACCTGGCATATACATTCCAGGGGAGTGATGCGCAGGACAGTTTGTCTATCAGCAGCATCAACCCAGAGATTGAGGTGGAGCGATATAAGAAAGCGGTTCTTGAAAATGCGGGAAGCGATTTGACGGAAGAAGAGCTGGCTTATTTGCAGGAAGATCTGGAATCGCCATGTACCGAAGAAATTGCGCTGTTTCAGGCATTTGCCGCGGTCGTGGAAAAGTCAGAGAACGAAATCGTTGTAATTGATACAGCGCCGACAGGCCACACACTCCTGTTGCTGGATTCAACGGAAGCCTATCACAAAGAGATGAGCCGTTCGACAGGCGACGTGCCGGAAAATGTCAAAAAGCTTCTGCCGCGTTTGCGCAATCCGGAAGAAACCGGCGTCGTCATCGTCACGTTGGCTGAAGCGACACCGGTTCTTGAAGCTGCCCGCCTTCAGGAGGATTTGAAGCGCGCCGGCATCGACCCGAAATGGTGGGTCATCAACCAAAGCCTGGCTGCCACGGATACGACAGACCCTGTCCTCCGAGGACGCGCCAGTTCGGAAACAAAATGGATCGCTGAAGTGAACAATGAATTGGCGTCTAAATGTGCAGTCATTCCATGGCTGCATGAAGAGAAAATCGGTTATGAACAATTGAAGGAATTCAGCTTATAAAATTCCAGTATTTTATTGACTTTAACCAACAAAAGGAGAGATGAGACCAATGATGATTACCAATGAAGCAAAACAATATATCGAGTCGATTCTGGAAAAACAGAATGCAGAAAGCTTGCGCATCTATGCTGTAGCAGGTTGCTGCGGACCGCAAATCGGCCTGTCATTGGATGCGCCGGAAGCAGCGGATGAAATGACCGATATCAACGGAATCCGGATGGCCATTGCACCGGAAGCGAAAGATGCTGCAGAGAGCTTGACGTTGGACTTTGAAGAACAAGGGGAACAATCCGGCCTGGTGATGATTGGTGTGCCAGTTGGCTGTTAATCCCTGTTATGAACGTGGAAGTATGTAAAAAAGAAACAATTTTGCAAAATGGAATGAGCCCCGGACAGCACACTAAAAAATGTGGCTATCCGAGGCTCGTTTTTTCTTTTCTGTTAGGTGTATTTATGAATTTCCGCGGGAGCTGTTTTCTCCACCTTTGCGGCCGGCTTCTTCACGGCTCATCTTACCGTCACCGGAATTGTTGCCGCTGTTGTTATTGCCGCCACTGTGACTGTTTTCTCCGCCTTTTTGACCAATTTCTTCATAGAATTCCTTGCCATGGCTTTCAGAAGTAGCTTCTCCGCCTTTTTGACCGATTTCTTTGTAAAAGTCTTGGTCATGGTTCTGAGAAGTAGCTTCTCCGCCTTTAGATCCGATTTCTTCGTAGAATTCCTTGTCGTGGCTTTCAGATGTAGCTTCTCCGCCTTTTTGACCGATTTCTTCGTAAAACTCTTGGTCATGGTTCTGAGAAGTAGTTTCTCCACCTTTTTGGCCAATCTCTTCGTAGAAATTTTGATCATGATTTTGTGAAGTAGCTTCTCCGCCTTTGCGTCCTGCTTCTTCGCGGCTCATTTTGTTATCATCTTTTCGGTTTGCCATGTTCAATTCCTCCCAAAATCGTATTTTCTTACATTAGTACTGTTTCCCGTTTAACCGGGAATAAATCAAAAGAAGAAGAACTGTAATAAAATTGTAATATTTCCATATTATAGATATTAAGTTATTTTTATCACTTACTCTTCAAGAATTTGCAACGCTGTTGCAAGACGATCTGCAAAGTGTCCAGGAGATTCAGTCGTCTCCAAACAAACACTGATAAGATGCGGATTTACATTTAGCCATTGGCGGAAATGGGAAGGGAAAGGAATAGGGTGATTACTTAAAGCATAGGTGAACGCTGGATATTCTTCAGGAAGAAGCATTATTTCCGCTTTATTGAAAGCTGTTCCTGTGGCTGAAAAATCTTCAAATGAAATATCGTGATCAAGTGTGCAGATAAAGCAATTGTTGTACATAGAAATTTCCAAGGTTCTGTTTTTCTTAACAATAACTTTTCCGGATTGATAATCAGTTTCTGCATGAAAAAGACTTCCTACTTTTTGAACTTCTGACTTTAGCGCTGCTTCTATGTTTGTCATATTGCTTCTTTCCTCTCAGGGCAAATTTCCGTGACTAAAATCTGATTGTTTGAACGGTCTTTAAATCGGATGGAACGATCTCCAGCATTTGCCGAGGAAATCTTTCATCTGATATGAAGAACACATTGCAAGCGGCTCATGCAACTGCTGGATTTTATCCACCATCTTATGGCCGATGCCTTCATTTCGATAAGAAGGAATAACGGAGGCATGATGAACAGTAAATGTATATTCGTTCAGTTCAACCCCGATTAAACCGATGAAGTCATCATTTTCTTTCCAAAGATACAATTGCCAATTTGGATCTTCTTCATATTTCTGTATGGTCATTTGCAAAGTATCAACTTTATGTTGCATTGCTGTAAAAGACAGTAACCCCATGGCAACTTTATTGTTTGATTTTTTATATTTAACCAGCATTCGTAAAGCCTCCCGATTTTGATAGGTTTATTCAGTGATTATCACGATCGGAATTTGGATTATTTATCTTCTGAGGGCTGAGATAAATAAAAAACGCCAAAAAGAATGGAACATTCTTTTTGGCGTTATTGCCAGCTCTATTGTCTGGAATACTCGACCTGATTAATATGAGGACAGTACAGAAAGGTTCTGTCCTGTCTTTTATAATGGATTGGGTTGCTGTAAAAAAGTGTATTTTTATCTTACAAGTACATAATAACCAGGATGTTAGATAAAGTAAAATAAAAAGGCTCTATTTTTGCTTTTTAAGATAATTTTATATATTTTTTTATTATTCTTACTTTTCTAAGGTGTATCCTATTTTATTCAACGCTGATTCAATATCCATGACATATTCCGTTTGGAGGTCAGTCAGGTGGTCGCGGACTTCCTGCATTTTGACAAGCCACGGCGGCAGTCCGGTCATCATGACTTTAATGCCCATGATATTCAAGCCGAGCACCAGGTTCCTCAACACATCCGGAAAACGGTTTTCCAGCAGGACAATCTGAGATAAATCGATAATGAAAGATTCACTGCTGTTTTTTGCCGCATAACTGAGGGTATCTTCCAAAATCTTTTGTGAGCGTTCCTCGTTGATATTACCTTGCAGCGAAAGTATTGAAAGCCCTTTTTTTATCGGAATGATTGGTACACTGAGCAAATCGATATCAGCAATCGTGTTGTCCAGATGAATGATATAGGACAACACCTCGGCCATATTTTTTAAAAAATGAATGTCTTTATCAGTAAAATCTTTTTCTTCCTTGTCCATGACGCATAAAGTGCCGAAAATATTCCCGTAGTAGTCGCGTAATGTCACTCCGAGGTAGCCTTTGACTTCCAGTTGTTTGGTCACTTCCATGTCTTTCGTTAAATTGAACGAACCCAGATTATTTGTATGCATTACTCCCTCATCATTTTGGATGATCAGGCGGCAATGCGATCCATCGTAAGTGACCTGAAAGCCTTCCGGAACGATGAAATGGTCTTTATTGAACGAACTGATCACTTTCATAGCCTTCGAACCTTGTTGCGCCACATAAGCGGTATTCACATCCAGCTCATCGCTGATCACTTCAAACAGTTTATAAGAGACCGCCTTCAATGAATCGTGAGTGGATACTCTTTTCGTTTCCTGCATTTATGGATTTCCTCCTCATTAACAATGGTTCTTTGGCAGAACTTTTCGATTTCTCTATCTTTAACCCTATAGGAAATATGTTTTGTCAGTCAAGGCTAAGGGTGCACTTTATACTAGAGCCTTCCCGCCAACTGCTATAGACTGGAGATAGAGAAACTTTCTTTTATTGATTGCCAGCTCTGAGATAGGACAGACTTTTCATAATTATAAATAGCAGACGGATTTCGAAAGGGGATATACCAATGGTGGATTCAAAATATCTGGATTTATTGGCGCAAAAATACGACAGCGAAGAAAAAGTGGCGACTGAAATCATCAATCTTGAAGCGATCCTGGATCTGCCGAAAGGTACAGAGCATTTTGTCAGCGATTTGCACGGCGAGTATCAGGCATTCCAGCATGTGCTGCGCAACGGTTCCGGGAACGTAAAAGTGAAAATCAGAGACCTTTTCAAGGATGAGTTGCAGGAAAAGGAATTGAACGAATTTGCCACGCTGGTTTATTATCCGGAAGAGAAACTGCAATTGATCAAAAGCAATTTCAGCAGTAAACATGAGCTGCGGGAATGGTACATAGAAATCTTCGAGCGTATGCTGAAGCTGGTGGCGTATGCTTCGTCAAAATACACCCGCTCGAAATTGCGTAAAGCTTTGCCGAAGCAATTCGTCTACATTATCGAAGAATTGCTGTACAAGACGGATGAGTTCACGAATAAAAAAGATTATTACGCCAAAATGGTTGATCAGGTCATTGCGCTTGGACAGGCAGATAAGCTGATCATCGGGCTCGCTTATACGACGCAGCGCCTGGTGGTCGACCATCTGCATGTGGTCGGCGACATTTACGACCGTGGGCCGGACCCGCATAAAATCGTTGATACGTTGATCAATTACCATTCCGTTGATATTCAATGGGGCAATCATGACGCGTTATGGATTGGAGCGTTTGCCGGCTCGAAAGTGTGCCTGGCGAATATCATCCGGATTTGTGCCCGTTACAATAACCTGGACATTATCGAAGACGTTTACGGCATCAATCTTCGTCCGCTATTGAACCTTGCGGAGAAATATTACGACGACAACCCGGTTTTCCGGCCGAAGCGGATTTCAGATGAAACGCTGACGGAGCAGGAACAGCTGCAAATCACTAAGATCCATCAGGCGATTTCGATGATCCAATTCAAACTGGAAAGTCCGATCATCAAACGCCGTCAGTGCTTTGAAATGGAAGACCGGCTGCTGCTCGAGAAAGTCGATTACGTGAACAAGACGGCGACAATCCACGGCATAACCTATGCGCTCGAAAACACCTGCTTCGCGACGATTGATCCGGAACAGCCGGACCGTTTGCTGGAAGAAGAGCAGCAAGTGATGGACAAATTGCTGTTTTCGATCCAGCATTCCGAGAAACTTGCGCGTCATATGAACTTCCTGATGAAAAAAGGCAGCCTTTATTTGCAGTACAATGGCAATCTGCTGATCCACGGCTGCATCCCGCTGGAGGAAAACGGCGACATGAAGAAGATGGAAATCGAAGGCAAAAGCTACGCAGGCCGTGACTTGCTGGACGTCTTTGAACATTATCTCCGCCATGCTTTCGCTAACCCTGACGAAACGGATGACTTTGCGACTGACATGGTGTGGTACCTATGGACCGGCGAGAATTCATCGTTATTCGGCAAACGGGAAATGACGACGTTTGAACGTTACTTCATTAAAGAAAAAGAAACGCATAAGGAACGTAAAAATCCTTATTATTATTTGCGGGAAGATGAGGAAATGTGCGGCAAGATGCTCGCTGAATTTGATCTCGATCCCGAACATGGCCGCATCATCAACGGCCATACACCTGTGAAGGAAATCGACGGTGAGAATCCGATCAAAGCCAACGGCAAGATGATTGTCATCGACGGCGGTTTCTCCAAAGCCTATCAATCGACAACAGGCATTGCCGGCTATACGCTGCTGTACAATTCCTATGGCATGCAGCTTGTGGCCCATCAAAAGTTCAATTCAAAAGAAGAAGTGCTGAGCAATGAAACCGATGTCCTTTCAGTGAAGCGGCTGGTGGATAAGGAACTGGAACGCCAAAAGGTCAGAGAAACGAATATCGGCGAGAAACTTTCACAGGAAATTGCGAATTTGCACTCCCTGCGGAAACACCGGTATATGGAGTGATTAAACTATATAGATACAATAGATACATGAAAATAACCTGGCACATCGAGCGCTCCCAAAGCAATCGATGTGCCAGTTTTTTATTGATGAAATCATTCTAATGCCGATCGGCAAGTGATACAACGATCTGCCAGCAGCTCCGACTATTTATTGTGTTAACAGATGAGCAATTAGAAAAATGCATGATAAGTATAAATAGATTGACAATTTAAGATTACAGTTGTAAACTTCGTTCATAAAGTAGATTACAAATGTAAACGTAAAGGGGAGAGTAATTTATGGTCAAAGAAATGGAATCTAAGATTTCTGATGCTGAATGGGAAGTTATGCGTGTTGTATGGGCACAGGATAAAGTGACCAGCAAAGAAATTATTGATGTATTGCAACAAAAAAAAGAGTGGAAACCAGCCACCACTAAAACATTTATCGGGCGTTTAGTGAAAAAAGGGATTCTTTATACGGAAGAGGAAGGAAGAAAGTTTTTATATTCCTCTGCTATAAATGAAAGTGATTTTATCAATAGTACGCTAGATGAAACTTTTGAGAACATATGCAATAAGGATGTTGGAAACGCCATAGTGAATTTAATATCGAACGCAACGTTAAGTTTCAAGGATATAGAAAAAATAGAAAAAGTTATAGAAATGAAGAAAAAAGAGGCTGTGGAAGAAATTCCATGTAATTGTGTGCCTGGACAATGTAGATGTAATAACTGTTCATCTGGACATTAAAGAGTAGGAAATCCAATCTGAAAAACGGCACAATGAAGATAGTATAAAATGCAATATATTACACCTATTAAGATAGGGTACAGGAGTAGGGTATAAAGGTATTGTGCAATAAATAGCTTTTAAGGAGGCTTAATTAATGGGAAAAAATGAAAATAATCATCACCACGAACATGTGGATCACAACAAGACGGATCATTCTGAGCATGTCAGACATGCTTATCATGAAGACCAAGTGGAAGAGGGAATTCATGACGACAGCAATCCGTCTGAAAAACGTGATTCCCATGCTCACCACGATCATAGCGGTCACGATGCTCATGCAGAACATGATCACGGTGAACACACACACCATCACCATGAGAACTTCAAAAAAATTTTTCTGAAGTCCTTGCCCATCGGAATTATCATTTTGTTATTGTCGCCGATGATGGACGTCAGGCTTCCCTTTCAGTTCAGCTTTCCATACTCGGATATAGTAGTCGCTGTATTGGCGACCATCTTATTGGTTTATGGCGGAAAACCTTTCTATCAAGGAGCGATAGAAGAATTCAGGCAAAAAGCTCCAGGTATGATGGCGCTGATTTCGTTAGGGGTATCCGTTTCTTATTTTTATAGCATTTATGCCGTAGCGGCCCGCTATGTGCTCGGAGAACACGTCATGGACTTTTTCTTTGAATTTGCTTCCTTGCTTCTGATTATGCTGCTTGGACACTGGATTGAGATGAAAGCTGTCGGGGAAGCAGGAGACGCGCAACAATCGCTTGCCGAATTAATGCCGAAAGATGCACATGTGGTATTGGAGGACGATTCGATCGATACACGTCCGGTAGCTGAGTTGAAAGTTGGGGACATTGTCCGTGTTCAGGCTGGAGAAAACGTTCCTGCTGACGGCATCATCAAACGGGGGAACTCACGGATTAATGAAGCCTTATTGACCGGAGAATCCAAACCGGTTGAAAAAGGTGCCGGAGACAAAGCGATCGGTGGTTCTACGAACGGCGAAGGTGTCTTGTATCTGGAAGTGCAGGGAACAGGCGAACAGTCATTTATTTCTCAAGTCCAAACGTTGATCAGCCAGGCTCAAAATCAGCCTTCAAGAGCTGAAAATACGGCTCAGAAAGTCGCCGGCTGGCTGTTTTATATCGCTATTGCGGCGGCCGTCATCGCCTTTGCCGTTTGGCTGTATATAGCTGATATCCAAACAGCGATTCTCTTTACGGTTACGACGTTGGTTATCGCTTGTCCGCATGCTCTCGGCCTTGCTATTCCATTGGTTATTGCGCGAAGCACCAGTCTGGGTGCGAGCAGAGGATTGTTGGTGAAGGACCGGGAAGCATTGGAGCTGGCAAACAAGGCAGATGTGATGATACTGGATAAAACAGGTACATTAACTACTGGAGAATTTAAAGTTTTGAGCATGGAAACGCTGGGGGACAAATATACCGAAGATGAAATCGCTGCGTATATGGCAGGGATTGAAGGAGGATCCAGCCACCCAATCGCCCAATCTATTATCCACTATGCTGAGAAACAAGGAGTTCAGCCTGTCCGGTTTGAATCGATCGAGATTGTATCAGGTGCCGGCGTGGAAGGAAACGCTGGTGGCCGCAAATACGAATTGATCAGCCAAAAGGCATTTGGAGAAGATTTGGCGGTTGATGTTCCAAAAGGTGCCACCCTAAGTATATTGGTTGAAGATGGAGAACCTATCGGTACAGTCGCATTAGGGGATGAATTGAAGAAAGAGAGTAAAAATCTGATAGAAGCACTGAAGCAATATGATATTAAAGCGATCATGGCTACGGGCGACAATGAAACAGCCGCTCAAGGGGTGGCTGAGGAACTGGGCATTGAATACAAAGCCAATCAATCGCCGCAAGATAAATATGATTTAGTTGAATTACTGAAAAACCAAGGGAAAACTGTCATCATGGTCGGCGATGGCGTAAATGATGCACCTTCTCTTGCGATGGCAGACGTAGGCGTAGCAGTTGGAGCGGGAACACAGGTAGCAATTGATTCTGCTGATGTGATTTTGACACAATCGGATCCAGGAGACATTGCATCTTTCATCGAATTGGCCAATAAAACAACCAATAAGATGAAACAGAACCTCGTTTGGGGAGCCGGTTATAACTTTATTGCCATTCCCGTGGCTGCAGGTGTGTTAGCTTCAATCGGCATTACATTGGCTCCTGCAGTCGGAGCAGTTTTAATGTCTGTGTCGACGGTTATCGTCGCCATCAATGCGATGACATTAAGATTGAAGTCTTAAATCCGTTTGAACTGTAAACGCAAATCCTCTCAATGGTATAGACGTTGAGAGGATTGTCAGCCGAAAACGGATATTCTTAAGTTTTAACCTGATTCTTTTTTTGTTTTGCGTTAGATCGTATCTTCATCTTTCGACGGGATTATTTATCGATGACTATCGATAATTTGTAATTCACATGGAGATCCAATTTATCCAGAAATTCAATTAATACTTCATGGGATGGGAATTTGCATTCAAGTAAATAACAGCTGTCTCCGCTTATTTTATAGTTATTGATAACATACTGTTCCTGTTCTTCCAGAAACGACAGATAAGGACGGTGATACGTGCTGGCAGTAAAGATATTGATGATGGCATGAACAGCATATCCCATCTTTTCCTGGTTGATCCTAATGGTATAGCCTTCAATGATTCCATTGGCTTCCAATTTTTCCACCCGCGCCGAAGTGGCAGGGGCGCTCAAATGGACCTTTTCGCTTAGTTCTTTCATTGTGATACGGCTGTTTTTCGAAAGTTCGTCCAGGATGTGCAAATCGGTGTTATCCAATATCATTCAGATCCTTTCGTTAATAAAGTCAAACGGCAAAAAGACCTTATTTAGTCCATGTTAATATAGCTCGCCTTTAGTATACACTAGGGGTTAATCAAACAAAAAGGAGCTGGAACCATGCACATTCAACAAATTCGAAATGCTACCATGATTATAGATTTTGCAGGAAAAAAGTTTTTAGTTGATCCATTTTTAGCGGAGAAAGGAACTTTACCGCCTTTTCCGAATTCAGCCAGACAAGATCAAAACAACCCACTTGAGAGCCTGCCTCTTTCTGTGGAAGAAATCAACGCTGGTATAGATGCTGTTATCGTCACTCACACACACCTGGATCACTGGGACGATGCAGCAAAAGAAGCATTGCCGAAAGATATTAAATTGTTCACTCAAAATGATGAAGACAAAATAGAGATTGAAGGCGCAGGCTTCACGAATATTGAAGTTCTTCAGGAAGATACTATATTTGAAAGTATCCAGTTGATCAAAACAAAAGGCGAACATGGCAGAGGCGAAATCTTGAAAATGGCCGGTCATGTATGTGGCGTTGTCTTCAAGCACACAGATGAAAAAACACTTTATATAGCAGGAGATACTGTTTGGTATGGAGAAGTGCAGAAAACGATCGATGCCCACAATCCCGAAATCATCGTGGTCAATGCAGGAGACAACCAATTCCTTCAAGGCGGTTCTCTTGTCATGAAAGAAGATGATGTCTACGAAGTGCATAAAGCAGCACCTGATGCAAAAATCATCTCTGTACACATGGAAGCTGTTAACCACTGGAATCTTTCAAGAAAAGATTTGAAGAAATTTGCGGAAGAAAAAGGCATGTCTTCAAATCTGATTGTGCCAAACAATGGAGAAAGCAACAGCTTTTAATCGTTGGAATACAGCGGGTAAGTGCTTAGAAAATGAGAAGTCTTTCAAAAACATTCTCCATGGATGGAAAGACTTTCTCTATTTCCTGCTAAATAATATATTCAATTTGAAATTATTTTCAAAATAGTAAGCAAGAGGCATGAGCACCTTACACAGGTAATTTATTTAGGTGTGGCGGAGTTTAGAATCTATTTATTTTTTTGAACATTATATACCCCCTCACTGTATATTCCGATTTTGAACTTTTCAAAACTAATTAGCGGAGGAGATATAAAGCTTGTAACCGGCAGTTAGCAGAAAGGTTCTGTTTCAACTTTACAAACATCTTCGGAATCAATTGCTTTGACAAACTATCAAAATATTAGTAATATACGGGTATAGGGTATATTGATTCGGGAGGTTTGATCAAATGGAAACTACAATGAAATCGACAGTGCAGCCAAACAAACAGCAGCTTTTGAACCGGTTGAAACGGATTGAAGGGCAGGTTCGCGGCGTCCACCAAATGGTTGAGAACGACCGCTATTGTGTGGACATCCTGCATCAGGTGAGTGCGATCCAGTCGGCCATGAACAAAGTATCGCTGGCTTTATTGGAAGATCATACACATCACTGTGTGGCAAAAGCCATCAAAGACAATAAAGGCGAAGAAGCAATCAACGAGCTCATGGACGTCATGAAGACGATGACAAAGTAAAAGAGGAAACAAAAAGCTTGATATACCCTGAGAAGGTATACTAAGCTTAAGAAAATAGAATTAGAGGAGGAATTACAATGAATGAAACATTAAAAGTAGAAGGTATGTCTTGCGCACATTGCGTAAATGCAGTTGAATCGAGTGTAGGCGAACTTCAAGGCGTTTCGACGGTGAAAGTGGATCTTGAAAACGGCCAGGTTGCCGTAAATTACGATGACAGCAAAACTTCACTTGGTGAAATCAAAGAAACAATCGAAGACCAAGGATACGACGTAGTATAAGGGTGCTTACTCAGCACTCTTCTCTTTTAAGTGGAATATACCCCCATATAGTATAAGGGAGGAGGAGAGAATCATGGCGACAGCAACTAAAGAAACAACCAAAGAAGCGAACTTTCAAATCACGGGGATGACCTGTGCTGCCTGTGCAACCCGTATCGAAAAAGGGCTGAACAAAATGGATGGCGTCGAACAGGCGAGCGTCAACCTTGCGCTTGAAAAGTCATCAATCCAATATGACTCCACCAAGCTAAGTGAAGCGGATTTTGAAAAGAAAATCGATGCGCTTGGCTATGGCGTTGTCAAACAGAAAGCGGAATTTGATATTACAGGGATGACGTGTGCGGCTTGCTCGACCCGTGTTGAAAAAGGGTTGAACAAACTGGTTGGTGTCACAGGGGCGAATGTCAATCTGGCGCTCGAAAAAGCGACGATTGAATTCAATCCGTCCGAAGTGACGGTTGGCGACATCATCGCGAAAGTGGAAAAACTGGGTTACGGCGCTCATCAGCACCAGGAAGAAACGGAAAAAGTGGATTACCGTGAAAAAGCCATCCAGGAGCAGAAATGGAAGTTCATTGCGTCAGCCATTTTATCTCTGCCTTTACTGTGGACGATGGTGGGCCACTTTTCCTTCACTTCATTTTTATACGTTCCGGAAATTCTGATGAATCCATGGGTTCAAATGCTGCTGGCGACTCCGGTGCAATTCATCATAGGGAAGCAGTTCTATGTCGGAGCCTACAAAGCGCTCCGCAACGGCAGTGCCAATATGGACGTGCTGGTCGCGATGGGTACATCGGCGGCTTACTTCTACAGCGTTTACCAGGCGATTATTCACGCCGGTTCACCTCATGCGGCGCATCTGTATTTTGAAACCAGTGCGGTATTGATTACTTTGATCGTATTAGGTAAATTATTCGAAGCGAAAGCGAAAGGCCGTTCATCCGAAGCGATCAAGAAACTGATGGGACTTCAGGCGAAAACGGCTGTCGTGCTGCGGGACGGCGTCGAAACGGTAGTACCACTCGAAGAAGTGGCGATTGGCGACACCATCTTCGTTAAACCCGGTGAAAAGATTCCGGTGGACGGCGAAGTGCTGGAAGGAACCACGGCAGTCGATGAATCCATGCTGACTGGCGAAAGTTTGCCGGTCGATAAAGCGGCAGGCGATTTGCTCTATGGTTCAACGATCAACAGCAATGGTTCGATCCAAATGAAAGCGACGAAAGTGGGACGCGATACAGCGCTCGCGCAAATCATTAAAGTGGTGGAAGACGCGCAGGGAACAAAAGCGCCGATCCAGCGAATGGCTGATAAGATTTCCGGCATTTTTGTTCCGATTGTTGTCGGAATCGCGTTAGTTACGTTCCTCGTGTGGTATTTCCTTGTTGCCCCGGGCAATTTCACACCAGCGCTTGAAGTGCTGATTGCGGTGTTGGTCATCGCCTGCCCGTGTGCGCTCGGTCTTGCAACACCGACTTCCATTATGGCGGGCTCCGGCCGGTCAGCGGAAATGGGTGTCCTGTTTAAAGGCGGCGAACATTTGGAGCAAACTCAAAGCATCGACACGGTCGTTGTTGATAAAACAGGTACTGTCACACACGGGAAACCGGTACTGACGAATGTTAAGCTGGCTGATGGCCAAGACGAAGAACACGTTCTGTCATTGATTGGCGCAGCCGAGAAACAATCCGAACATCCACTCGCGCAAGCGATTGTGCAGGGGATCCAGGAAAAAGGCATCGAACTTGGAAAGGTACAATATTTCGAAGCGATTCCGGGATACGGCGTTCAAGCAACAGTATCAGGGCAAGGCGTTCTGGTTGGAACACGTAAACTCATGCAACAATACGGCATCGACGTATCGGCGGTTCTGCCTGAAATGGAATCAATGGAAAGCGACGGCAAAACTGCGATGCTCGCTGCTGTCAACGGACAGTACGCCGGATTGGTGGCTGTTGCGGATACGATTAAAGACACTTCACGCGGCGCGATTGCACGCCTTCAGAAAATGGGGATCCACGTCATCATGATGACCGGCGACAACGAGCGGACCGCGCAGGCAATCGGCAAAGAAGTCGGCGTCAACGCGGTAATTTCGGAAGTGCTGCCAGAAGGCAAAGCGGATGAAGTGAAGAAATTGCAGCAGCAAGGCAAGAAAGTGGCGATGGTCGGTGACGGCATCAACGACGCGCCGGCACTTGCGACAGCGGACATCGGCATGGCCATCGGAACAGGCACAGACGTCGCGATGGAAGCGGCGGACATCACTCTGATCCGCGGCGATTTGAACAGCATCGCGGATGCCATCATTATGAGCCGCAAAACGATGCGCAACATCAAACAGAACCTGTTCTGGGCATTCGCCTACAATACAGTGGGCATCCCGATTGCCGCCATTGGCCTTTTGGCGCCATGGGTAGCGGGAGCCGCGATGGCTTTCAGTTCCGTATCGGTTGTCCTGAACTCATTGCGTCTGCAGAGAGTGAAGTTTGGGAAGTAGATTATTTCGAAAGTAATAAAATATGGAAGTTTCAAGCGCCTGCCGGGTAGATCCGGTGGGCGCTTTTTGTTATTTGGGGGTGGGTTAGTGTGAGAACTTGTCGGGAGGGTGCGGAAAAAGCGAGTTGGGCATATTTCGGTGAAAGTTGGGCATAAACCAGTCGAAGTTGGGCATATTTCGACCAAAGTTGGGCATAAAAAAATCCGGCTTAAATTCGGGCATCCACATTACGCGGGATATAGTATTTTTCATTCATTTTGGATAAAAATAAGAGGTACTGAATCGCGGGAAAAGGGAGTTGGGAGTAAATAAGGGGAAGTTGGGAGTAAATCGACTGAAGTTGGGAGTAAAAGCAACAAAGTTGGGAGTAAACCGACCAAAGTTGGGAGTAAAAAATTTCCCGCCCAAATCCAGCAGATCAAACTAAGCCAAGCCCAAAATCCAAATGGATGCTTTTCGCAGGCGAAAAGCGAAAAACCACTCTCATTAATAATTTTTATTAGCAAAGTGGCTGTTGTCATAGGAGCAAAGGTCGTTCAGTTACAATCCCCACGATATGTTACAGTAAATGGAAGGGGTGTTATTATGAAAAAGGATCTAAAATTGTTAGCCGGTCTAATATTGGGCGCAATTCTGGGGTATTTTATAATCCGTTTAATATTCGGAGGCGATGACTCAACAATCCAAACTACATTAGGTGTCGCATCAGGAATGGTCATTACATATGCTGCAATTATCGGCATAAAAAAAGCTGCGGGCAAATACGATGCTCAGGAATAGAAGGCAGGAGGCGAAGGATCATTAGTCTTTTCTTGTTTATTATTATTCATATTTCTATCGGATTGTTCCTCATATACACAAACAGAAAATTGCCGAAAATGGTCACGGTATTTGGAACGATCTTTTTTGTGGCGAGCTTTTGGTATTGGGGAATTGTTGTAATTGATATAATTAACAAAGGAGCATTGAATTAAGAAGTACATAAATGCCTGTACTAGGCTGTTGAATGCGAACATAGCCATTGGGATAGATGAGCTGTTGAACAAAACGCGGGGTTTAACGACAGGTTTAATGAAGAGATCCATGTGAATGCAAAAGAGGGCTTGCACTTGGCAAGCTCCCTTTTTGAAATACATTCATTTTCATAACTCATAAAAGGATATCTATTTACTCTTCACGAGTCAGCAAAAAAGATTCGGATTTGCCTTCCCAGCTGATGACAGCCCCATTCTCCTGGCTTTCATGAAGTTTCAATCCTGCACCCTGGCTTGTTATTACAAGGGAATTTTCTTCATTCAAACTATTATTTGTCCCGCTCGAAGATCCAACTTCATAATCAATAGTTTCAGGTGGGTTTCCTTCTCCGATATAAGTTAAAGTGGCAACATCTTTTTCCCGTTCACCTTCTTGATACAAGACCACATACTCAATCTCCCAATTCTCGCTTGAACCGGTAAATACCAATTGATCCTCACCAGCACCGCCGCTGGAAATATTTTCGAACATCGCAGAGTTGGAAGCGAAAAGCACAAGGAAGGCGATGACGGCCACGGCTGCGATTCCAGATACCAAGCTGGGGATGAAATGCGGCCGTTTGCGGCTGAGTCTTCTTTGTATTCCGGCAAGACTGTCACGTTTTGCGGAATCGGAAAGTTCAGCGCTTTTCATTTCTTCGAAAAGGGGATCGAATTCATTTTGTTGGCTCATTTACAAAACCGTCCTTTCGGTTATATTCCTGCTTCAAAGCCTCAAACGCCCGCGCGGCCTTGGCTTTTACCTTCGCTTCCGTCCAGCCCAGTATATAGGCGGTTTCTTTGATGGAGCATTCGTTTACTTTGCGGAGAATCAGTACGTCCCGGTAATCTTTCTTCAAATGATCGAATGCCTCATATAATTTGGCAAGATCTTCATTGCGCAGAATTGAAGATTCCGGGTTCAAAGACGACATATCCACGTCGTTTTTACTGTCCCACTTCAAAAAACTGATCAACCCTCTTCTGCGGAAATGGTCATAAGTCACATTACGCGCAATCTTCAGCAGCCACGTCGACTCGGAAGACTGCCCTTGAAACTTATGGAGATTCTTGAATGCCTTATAGAAGGTATCCTGCGTCAGATCCTCTGCAGTCTCCTTGTTTTTAACCAGCCAGTATATATAGCGGTAAACCGTTTTATTGTGTGCAAGAAACAATCTTTCCACTTCTTCATCCATGTTTTCCCCTCCTTACCGGTCTAGACGATTGAGATGGATAAAAGTAGCGCTTTGATTTTAAGTCATTTTACGAAAGTCGATGTTATTAAGTGTATTCTATTCCATCGTTGAATGGCTGAGTTCAAGGTGATTAATGCGAATAAATAGATAAATATGGGAATATTGAAACTATTTCAGACGGAAGCCGTAGAATAATCAAAGGGAGTGAACCCCATGCTGAATAAAAGACTGATCCTAATCCTATTAAGCTTTGTTACGCTGCTAGCTGGAATTTTTCTTGCAGGCTGTTCACAAACAGAAGCCGGAGATTCGGATAAGGAAATGATTGAAAAAGTGCTGGCACTGGAATTTAACGGACCGGACGAGGAACTGATGGCATTAATGTGGAACCCGGACAATAAAAAGGTAATTGACGGTGTTGAAGTAAATGAAGAACTCGATGCTTATGTACAAGAGAAATATGGTGAATACTTTACGGAAAGCGCACTCGACACCTTTATAAGAACAGGTGGCACTTCTTATCATAGTTTTGCCCATTCGAATGATTATGCGTTGGACTTTAAAGGCGCAACGATCGAAGAAGCTGAAAATGCGTCAAATAAATATACATTCACAGCGCAGGTAGGCTATCAAAAAGAAGGTGGAGATGAGGAGATTGCTGAAGTGGAAGGGGTTGTCCTCTTTTCTACCGCAGAAAAGAAAATCGGCAAGTTCCAATACGGAAAAGATTCCGGTCTTTCAGATGAACTGAGAAAGTGATTTTACAATAAAGGATTAGTAAACGATGAAAAAGGAGAGAGGATGCTGCCACACGCATCCTCTCTTTTTGTTCTTCTTCTTTCCGTTTCATTCCCCACACCGAAGGGTAACTTTTGAGTGAAGCCCTGCCTTGTGAAACAAACGGAGAGGGAGTGGACAAATATTGGATACGTTATTGTTTGACGGATGGAACAGCGTTTTGCGCATTATGATTATGTCTGCGTTAGCTTATCCCTTCCTCATTGTCCTGCTGCGCATGTCTGGGAAACGGTCTATTACGAATGTGAATATCTTTGATTTCATCATAACTGTTACGTATGGTGCGACTTTAGCGAGCATCATCACAAGCGATAAAGTTTCTTTTGCTGATGGCGCAGCCGTGCTGGTAATGCTGACTTTATTGCAATACCTTGTGTCGAAAACGGCTGCAGGATCCAAAAGATTTTCGGATTTCATAAAAGCTTCACCGGTTTTTTTATATTACGAAGGCAATTTCAATGAAAAACAGATGCAAAAGAACCGTATCCGAAAACAGGATTTAAGAGGCAAAGTGCGGCAACAAGGCATGAGTTCTTTTGAAAACGTGGAAGCAATCGTCCTTGAAGGAGACGGTTCGGTGTCCATCATCAAAAAGGAAGATGTGAAATCGAAGGATGCGCTTGAAGGCATAGTGGAAGAATAATAATAAGAAAGGCGGCCGGAATCGATTCCGGCCGCCTTTTAGTTTGTAATTATTGCTGCGCCGTCCTCCATAACAGAGTCCGCCCCTGGTAGGCGACCAAACTGACCAAAGCCAGCAAAATACCTGATAGCATAAAGACACTGCGGATACCGAACGCATCTGCCAGGATTCCCATCAACAGCGAAGCGATTCCGAATGTGCCGGTTCCAATCGCTCCAAGTGTCGTGTAGACGGTGGGCAATTGATCCGACTGGACGCTGGTCTGCACCACGGTCTGCTGCGGAATATTCTTGATCTGGCTGAACACGCCCACCAAAAATGAAAGGAGCAGCGCCAACACCGGCAGACTATTTAGCCCAAAGAAAATGGTAACCAGACTGCTGAGAGCAGCTCCCCAGAAAATGAAAGAACTGAGTCGCTGATCAATCCATCCGGAAAACCTCAGACAAAACAGGCTTCCGCCGATCAATCCGAGAAAGAACGAACCGTTGATGAACCCCCACCATTTTTCATCCGCAAGAAGTGCATCGTTGACAAACACTAACAGAATGGCGGCAATCCATACGGTGCCGGCGATCGTTTCCATAATATCCATCCATGCAATCCGTATCAGCACGGGCGTTTTCGTTACGGTCTTCCAGCCTTTGCTGATCTGCCGCCACTTGCCTTTTGGTTTGGAAGGAATAAAAGCGACAGCCTCCAGACGTGTTAACAGAATGCTCGATAACAAGAAGAGCCCAGCTGTAATCCACAGCAATTCAGTCGCCGTCAGCCAAATCAGCAGGGAACTGCCGACAAACCACATGGCTGTCTGGATAAATTGCGTCACAGTTTCAGTCAGGCCGTTCGCTTTCAATAATTGTTCATTCTTCACATAAAGCGGAATCAGCGATTGAGTAGCCGGATTTGCACAGCCATCCAGCAGAGCGATCAAGCTGATTACAAAAAACAAGATGACAAAATTGGCTAAAGATAATTGCGGCATAAAGAAAGCCAAAGCAATCAGCAATACCGTTTTGCCCATCTGGGAACCGGCCAGCAGCCACTTCAAATTCCATCGTTCCATAAGCAGCGGTGTCAGCGTATTCGAAATGAACATGGAACCGGTAATGGTAAAAGGGACAAATGCGGCCGCGGTCGCTGAACCGGTCAATTCGAAAATCACATAAATAACGCTGACGATATACAGAATATCGCCAATATTGGCCAGAGACTGCCCTGTCAGCAGTAAGTTGAAATTTCTATTCAGTTTCATAATAAGTATTCCCCCAAGAATTTAATCTTTGAATAAGATTTTTAAATCCGGGGGAGCGTTAAATTGGACTGATAGTCATGGTCGATGTTCCTTTCGGTTAGCCGATAAATCCTTGGGGGTGAGTTATCAGGAGGTTTGGTTACTTTTATTATACGTTAAATTTTCTGAAAATAAATGGTGGTGGAAGAAAATATTGGATATAGTAAAAGGGGAAGCTTTAGGCTGCTTAAATTACATAAAAAGAATCAGCAATAAATGACTTTGGAGGTGGCGACATGATTCAGCGTTCTTTGGAGCTGACCGGAAAAAGGGAGATGGAGTGGCGCGGAAACGAAGTGCCGGAACTCGCAGAAGATGAAGTGCTGATCAGAACAATAGCGACCGCTATCAGCATCGGCGCCGAACTTCCCCAATTCCAAGAACAGGATCTGACCAACCCGATTCCCGATTATCCGAGAAAAGTCGGCTATGAAAGTTTCGGGGAGATTCTGCAGACAGGTTCTTCGGTGGAATCGCTAAAAACAGGGGATAAGGCAATCGCGTTTTATGGCCAGAAAAACCTCGGGGTAGTGAAAGCGGGCCAGGCATTCAAGGTTCCAGAAAATATGGATTCTAAAATGGCCCTGATGGCGATTTTATCCTGCGATGCAGCGAAAGGTATACGCAAGCTGAATCCTTCGAAGGAAGCAAAAGTCATTGTTACGGGAATGGGGACGATGGGCTTGCTTTCTGTTTATTACCTGAAAAAATTCTACAAGGTGAAGCATGTAGATGTGGTTGAACCGGATTCAAACCGTTGGAATCTGGCTAAATCGTTCGGTGTCAGCACGATTTATTCATCTGACGATCATCCGCACGACTATTATGATTTTGGCATCGAGTGCTCAGCCGTGAACGAAGGCTTTGCGACCTTGCAAAAAGCGGTGAAAAGCCACCAGGAAATATGCGTTTTGTCGGATGGCAATAAAGGAACGTTCACGCTGCAGCCGGAATTCTTTGAAAAGGAATTGCGCATTGTCGGTTCAAGCGATGGATGGGATTATAAAGAGCATATGGAATGGTTCTTGGATTCGGCTAAGACTGCACCTTATATAAATGAAATCTTTGAGCTGGAAATAGACAGTACAGAAATCATCGAGTGCTTCAGGAAACTTGATAATAGAGAAATAAATCCTGTGAAAATTTTGGTGGGTGGCTGGTAAGAACAACCGGTTAATTTCTCAGTATCGGTTTCAGGAGATGAGTGTCTACTTTTGATTCAGTTAATCAGGCTTTGTAAAATGTTCCTGGACAGCTTCCATGATTTTCTGGTTTCTTTCCATCTTGGTAGTCAAGGCAGTGATTTTTACAGGGAGTAAGAATGCTTTGGGTTCACTGGCCGGAGGGTGTTCAATTAGTACAGCTTCATGAGGTGCTTTTTCGGATTTTGCCGATGAAAGGACATAAACGGAGTACAGGTTGGTCTCCATGATTTTATCCCTAATTTCCCGGCTGCTGTCCAGCTCGGCTTTATTTAAAATATCTTCCAACGCATGTTCGTGGACGTCATCTGAAGAGTGCATCAAGCTCACCTATCTTTCTGGATTGGCATAGTTGCCATCTCACTTTATAACCAGTATGAGGGATTATTAAAAAGAAAAAAAGTGATTAATAGAAAGAAAGGGGATTGTTTATGGGAAATGAAAATATTGTTCTTACAGAAAAGATAAAAGAGTTTCTGAATACCTTAATCGCTGATATACACCGACTAATTGAATCCCCAATTATCGGCGTCTACCTGCATGGTTCACTTGCGATGGGCGGATTTAACCAGGCCAAGAGCGATATCGACCTATTGGTTGTGACGGAAGCACCGATCGGGATGGGAACAAAGAAAAAACTGGCCGCTTTCTTTCTCGAACAGTCGAGCAACCCCTATCCAGTTGAAGTCAGTGTTCTTAATCTTGCACAATTGGAAGAATGGAAGTTCCCAACGCCTTACGATTTTCATTTCAGCGAATATTGGCGGGAGCGATTTGAGCAGGATGCTGAGCGGGGTACGACTGCCTGTCTGGATACAGAAGGAAAATCTGATATCGACCTCGCTGCACATTTTACGATTTTGAACCATAGGGGTATTTGTTTGGAGGGCCAGCCTATTCATGAGGTTTTTCCCGCTGTTCCGGAAAGTGATTATCTCACTTCCATACTCGACGATTACGAAGATTGTCTGCAAAAGATATTTCGGGACCCGGTTTACAGCATTCTCAATCTGACTCGGGTTTATTGGTATTTAAAAGAAGGGAAGATTTCTTCGAAGCAGGAAGCGGGTGAATGGGGCGTGATGAATTTTCATGGAAATTTCGCATTGATAGCCGGGAAAGCATTAAAGGTATACGAAGGAGAAAAGTTTGAAGTCGAATTTAGTGAAGATCAATTGATGGAAATCAGGGATTACATAAATGGTCAGGCAGAAATCCTGATGAAACAGAGATGACAGAAACCCACATCCTCTATATTTGTATTTTTCTGTCTATTTAAAGATATAATAAAGTAATTAAAGTTTCCTTCAAAGGAAAGGTGGAACCGCATGACAGCAATCGCCGATTTTTTATTAGGATTTGGCTCGTTATTTTTAATTGTCCCATCTATTTTGCTTTTCGGGCTTGGGCTGGCAAAGAACTCGCACCAAATAATTCTGTTCAGTTATTTTGTGTTTTTGCCTATATTCCTCATCCTCATTTTTATCGAGATGAGAGTTTATTTCCTTCCGTTGCTTTTTCTCCCGCCCGCTCAAATCTTTTATTATTTCAAAATTAAAAACCAGCCAGCTTGAGTTGCCGCTGGCAGAACGCAAGGAGTTGGATTTTGTTTGTTCAAGACAGAAAGGTGTATATTATCGGCTTTTCAGGAATCAGACTGCGAAGATGTTTTTAAGCTTTTTGCAAACCAGGAGGTAAGACGATATCTTGGCGGCATTCGGGATGCGGATTCTCTAAAAGAAACTCTGGAAGATATGCTTGATCCTCAATCTGGTTCTTATTTCTGGGTGGTGAGGGGAAAAAGTACAAAAGAATTTATTGGCCTGATTTCCTTGGATCCTCATCACGATGGAATCGACTATGAAATTTCCTATCAATTTCTTCCTGATTGGTGGGGAAGCGGCTATGCGGCTGAAACCGTTTCAGTAATTATCGATTTTGCATTGAATGGTTTAGAACTGCCTGCGGTGGTGGCGGAAACGCAAAGTGAAAACCTTGCTTCGTGCCGGTTGCTGAAGAAATTGGGCATGGGTTTGGAACGGAAAGTTTTTAGGTATGGGGCGGAGCAAAGCTTGTATGCGATTCGGTGCTTTGAAATTGAAGGTATACAAGGGTTATCAAAGTCTTCTAGCGAATAAAATAAGCACCAAGCAAAAGTCAGGATGTGCTGAAAATGCTTAAAACACCTATTCATCTGATTGAACAAGTGGTTTTTTCAAGCGGCGATTCACGTTTCAAGGAATATTCGATTCGTGATGCAGACTGGCAGGACCAAAACGGACTGGTACTCTATTTATCGATAAAGGGAAGAAACTGGCTCATCATCAACAGTGAATGGATTCCTTCACCAATTACCGATCCCAATCCTTTCGTCCGCTGGATCGATCAGGAACGGATTGTTCTCGTTCAGCGCAGAAGCGGCAGGTTTGAAAGAAACATCTTCGTCCTGAACCTCGCTGGTGAAATTATTGCTTCGTTTTATGCGGGCGATGCAATCGAAGACATTGTGGTGGGACCCGAAGGCTTCTGGATCAGCTATTATTACGGAGGATTCAGGAAGGGCCTGCCGAGTGAAAAGCTGGTTTTATTCGGATGGGACGGTTTGCCGATTTTCAAATACGAAACAGATTTGCCGGACAAGCCTGATATTCTGGAAATACTGGCGCTCGTCAAAGGTGTGAATTCTGCAATCTGGCTTGTGCCGTTGCTGAAGCCCCTCGTGGAAATCGTTCCCGAATCGAAATCGATTACTATCCATAATGAACCTGATCTCTTAAACAAAGGCACCTTTTCTGTCAGCATCCGCGGCGATTTCGTCTATTTTGTGCTGGAAGATACGAAATGGGCCTATGCCTGCCGGATTGGCGAAGAAACGGCGCAGCCCGTCGGCAAAATCAAAGGCGTTTCAAGAGGGCTTGCGCCGACTGAATCGTATAATTTCATCAGCCGCTCAGACACCTGGGGAGAAGTGAAGCTGTACCGCATCGATAATAAGGAAGAGTATTTTTTGACTTGAAACTGAGGGGCTGATCGGGCTTTTCGGTTTTTTTCGCTTTTCGCCTGCGAAAAGCATGCGTTTTTCTTTTGAATTGGGGTTTTGAGAGATGGTTAGTCAAAATAAAGGCTGGGAGGTGGCTGAAACAGTCTTTTCGAAGAGCTGATTTTGCGTGATTGCTTGTAAATCGGCGTTCAGGAAATTATATCGGCGTTCAGGAAATTATATCAACGTTCAGGAGATTATATCAACGTTCAAAAAATTATATCAACGCTCAGGAGAATATATCAACGGTCAGCATAACGAATCGCCCTTAGCCGGTTTCTCATCCGCTTTTTCTCAATTTAATTTCGCTCCTAAGTGGTAGCTTCAACATATAGTAAAATATAGTTAGAAAATTTCGCGAAATTAAAAAGCAGTAAAATTCGAAAGGAGCGGGTCACGTGAAGCGATTGAAGTGGTTAATTGCAACGGCCATTTTTGCCATTTTGCTTGGAGGCTGTTCGTCAAATAATGAAGTGATAAGGATTGGGACTCCGTTTCAAGAGGATGAAACGAGTGGGGTAAAGTTCCATACTGACATCACGGCTGCAGAATCGATAACGGATTTGAGAGATATCATAAATACTGAAAAAGAGGTGGAGCAACCCGCAGATTTATCCAGTTTAGCGGATACTTTCTTCACTTTGGATATACCGGAGGAAGGTGTTTCTGAAATTAGCCGTTACGTCTGGTACCAGGAAGATGGCAGCACTATTCTTTCGAATGACGGCCTAGCCGGAAATGAAGATCAGGACTTTTTTATTTTGACTGCAGATCAGACAGAAGAATTAAAGCACATACTAGCGGAATGAAAAGCAAGCTGATTCTAAAAGGTTGGGTGCCAGAAAGGAATGATTCGGATGATCTCATACATATCGAGCAACAAGAAATATTATCTGATGCTTTTCACAGGTGTAATTGTGGCATTAGCGGCGGCGAAACTATTCGCTGATCCGGAAGGTTTCGGTTTGCTGCCGTGGGTGTTTGGCGGATTTCTGATTGCGGAAGTAATGAACTTTCTGAGCTGGCGCTCAGATAGGGAAAAAGTGAATTCTACAGAGACGACGTCGAAGAGTTAAGCCGCAAAAATTACATATCCTCTCCAGGTGTGACGGTTGTTGTAAAGTAGTGATAACGGAACGGAAAGGAAGTGTGAAGCAATGGATTTTGAAACGGTAATGCAGGAACTCGTGGCACTGAGTAAAGAAAATATGAAAAAGAAATATCTTTCGAATGGTGCTCATGAACCACTTTTTGGCGTGGCAACAGGTGCCATGAAACCGATGGCGAAGAAAATTAAAAAAGATCAGGAATTGGCGGAAGAGTTATACGCGACCGGCAATTACGACGCGATGTATTTCGCAGGCATCATTGCGGATCCGCAAGCAATGACGGCAGAGGACTACGACCGCTGGCTGGATTCGGCGTATTTCTTTATGCTGTCTGACTATGTAGTGGCTGTTACTTTGTCGGAATCGGATATTGCACAGGAAGTCGCAGACAAATGGATTGCGAGCGGCGAGGAACTGCGGATGTCGGCCGGCTGGAGCTGTTACTGCTGGCTATTGGGCAGCCGCAAAGACGAAGAGTTTTCGGAAAGCAAACTTTCTGAAATGCTGGGACTCGTGAAGGACACGATTCACGATGCTCCGGAACGCACAAAGTCCGCCATGAATAATTTCATCGAAACGGTTGGCGTGTCGTACAAACCCTTGACTGAAGAAGCGCTGGAAACAGCACGACAGATCGGTCCCGTTGAAATGAAGCGCGAAGGAAAGAAAAGCAGTTTCCTGAATGCAGCCGCGACCATCGAGAAAGCGATGGAAAAAGATCGGATAGGCTTCAAGCGGAGATATGTGAGATGTTAAATAGGAAAGGGCGGCTTGGTGACGAGCTGCTTCTTTTTTATGAGAAAAAAATCCCGTGAGTTGACTTCCTGTTGAGAGGGTGATAACTTTAAATCAATTAAAGATAAATAGAGTCTTTAATATCTACGAATAAATCTCACAGGAGGTTATCATGAAATATTCAAATGCGACGAACTATGCTTTGCACACGATGGTTCATATCATGCGCCAGTCTAACGGGGAACCAGTAGGGGTCCAGGAGCTGGCTGCGATGCAGAAATTGTCACCTACCTATCTATCGAAAATTTTGACGAAGCTGACGAAATCAGGACTGATCGAGTCGACGCCGGGCGTAAAGGGTGGCTACAAAATCTCACGCAAGCAAAAGGAAATCTCATTCCTGGATGTTATCAAATCGATTGAAGGGGACACGAATTTATTCGAATGCTCGATCCATCATGAAGGCTGCCTGATTGAAAATGTGATGCGGCAGGCGGAGGACAATATGAAGCAGGAGCTCGAAAACAAGCTGCTCATCGATATTGTCAGGATGGCGGAAGAGAAACAGACTGGGATTCAAAGTCAATAAAATTAAAAGGAGTGAGTGGAATGATATTCGATTGTGCTGTAATCGGCGGCGGGCCGGCGGGGCTGAATGCTTCGCTCGTTCTCGGAAGATCGCGGCGGAAAACGGTCCTGTTCGATGACAATAAACCGCGCAATGCAGTGGTCTCGGAATCACATGGATTTATTACTCGTGATGGCGTCGATCCGCAAAAATTCAAACGGATCGGCCATGAAGAATTGGCGAAGTACCCGGACGTTGAAATTCAGAAACAACGGGTTTTGCGTGTCTATAAGGATGATGGGCTGTTCCATCTTGAAGCAGAGGACGGAGCAGTATTACAGGCAAAACGGATCATTCTGGCAATGGGCTTTAAAGAAATTTTGCCGGATGTGAAACGAGTTGAAGAGTTTTACGGAAAAAGCCTGTTCAGCTGCCCGTTCTGCGATGGCTGGGAAATGCGGGACAAGGCATTGGCTGTCATTTCAGATAACGAAGCGGCATCGCATATGGTGAAAGTGGCGTCGAACTGGACGGACGATTTAATTTATTGCACAAATGGACGGCAAATACTTTCAGAAGAGAAAAGCCTGCTGGAAAGCAGGGGCATTCAGATTTATGAAGAAAAGATCCGCGCGTTAAACGGGGACAACGGCAAGTTGGCTGAGATTCTTTTCGAAGACGGAAGAGCGATTTCGCGGGAAGGCGGATTCATAACGCCGGAATGGACGCTGGCTTCGGATATCGCAGCGTCGCTCGGCTGCAAACTCAATGACCGCGGCGGCGTGGAAAGCGACGCGATGAAACGGACGAATATTGAAGGCGTTTATGCCTGCGGAGATGTCTCATTGGCCGGAGCGTCCCAGTTAATCTTTGCGGCTGCGGAAGGCAGTATGGCCGCCATCAGCATCAATGCCGCAATGATTGAAGAGAAATTCAGCTGAAAAGATCAGTAAGAGGAGGAAATGAAATGCACGAGAAACATTGTAACTCGCATAGTAAGCACGGGTCCCATGGGAAAATATCTTATCTGGAGAATCCCGCACGAAAAGATGACTTGTCTCCTGAAAAATTATTGAGCCTGATTCCGATTAGTGAAACGGATACTGTTTTGGATTTTGGAGCGGGTACCGGTTACTTTACCATTCCGGCGGCGAAAGCAGTGGCGGCTAACGTATATGCGCTGGATATGGATGCTGAAATGCTGGAGGTCATAAAAACGAAAGCTCTGCACGCGGAAGTTCAAAACATCATTCCTGTTCACACAGATGGTTCGGATATACCGGTGCCTGATGAATCAATCGATTTGGTGATCGCCTCACTGGTATTGCACGAGATCCAGCCACTCAATCGAACGTTGACGCAAATAAAAAATGTATTGAAAGATGGCGGTCATTTGGTCTGCATCGAGCTCGAACCTAAAGGGGAATCATCCCATAAAGCACCAAGAATTTCTTTGGCAGGGATGGAAAAGGAAATGAAGGACGCCGGTTTCCGTGTAGTCGAAAAAGTATTTCCTTCAAAATCATTGTATGTATTGATTGTGGAGAAGCAGTGAAAGAAATGAGTATGCGTATTTTTTTGGTTTAATTGTAGATAACAAGTATCTTTAAAACCTTTTATGTAAATTAAAGTAGTTCACCTTTTCTTAAAACGTTCGTGAGCAATTAATTTTCAAGTATCTTTGTCAGATATATTACTAGTGCCTGTAGTTATAAAAATGAAACCAAACAGTCGCTTTTCCGTAATAAGCAAAGAGTTTCATATATAACTGGGGATGTGAGAAGTTGTATTATTTACTGCTGGCGTTAGGATTGCTATTTGCTGTAGCAGCAACGGGTGGTTTTATCTATATGTACATGACAAGGGAGTTTCGGTTTCTGAGGTCGATTCAGTTGATTGGAATTTTTCTGTTAGGAATTCTTCTTCTATCAATGACTCTTCCCAGCCTTAAATATATGGTATTGAAGCAATATGTTGTAGTCGAAGGTGAATGCAGGATTGAAATTTCGACATCCGGCCGTTCTGCTGATGCGACTTTACATATGGTGGATACAGATGAATATTCTTCTTTTTCCGACGTTCCTGATCTCGATGCCTATGGGCAGGCCATTCCTTATTATTGTGAAGTAACAGTATCAAAAGACCATGTATTTGAAATTCAATATAAGATTTTTGATGTTGAAACCGGAAAATTTTTGGTGAGCAACGAATGAAAAGAGTTTCTGGTACGAAAAATAAAATGAACCCATAAAAAAATATGCCGTTGGAGAACGGCATATTTTTTTGCTTTCCAACCTTCAGGGTGCCGATTGAAAACAGCAGAAGCACCGGTTTATTGGCCCACCAAACTCTTCGACGAAAGCTGTATAAACTCCTCCACATCCTTCAGGCAAAGAGTCATTCCTTTTTCCCAAAAACTCTCCTGCGTAATATCTTCCCCAAGATGTTTCATTGCCAAATCTTCCACGGTCATGCTTCCGGAATCACGCAGCAATGCTAAATAATTCTTCTCAAAATCTTTGCCTTGTTCCTTGGCTTTGGCATAAATACTGACAGCAAAGAGATAGCCGAATGTATAAGGGAAATTGTAGAAAGGAGAAGAAGTGATATAGAAATGAGGCGTTGAAATCCAGGAATGAACAGGCAAGTGGCTCATGGAACCGGCATAGGCTTCATTAAGGGCATCTTCCATCATCCGATTCAGGCGATCTGCTGATACCATTCCTTGTTTACGTGCTTCATACAGTCTTTCTTCGAAAAGAAATCTGGAATGCAGATTCATAAAGTTCATGACGCTTCGCTTTATTTTTTCATCCAGCAGTTGAAGCTTTTCATCACGATCTTCTGTTTGTTCAATCGCCGCGTCCAAGACAATCATTTCAGCAAAGGTAGAAGCGGTTTCGGCAGTGCTCATGCCATATTTCCGTGCCAAAGTATCCACGGATTTCATGGCGTCGTTATGGAAGGCGTGTCCTAATTCGTGAGCTAATGTCAGCAGGCTGGTCATTGATCCGTCAAATGTCAGGAATACGCGGGATTCCTCCGACAGCGGAAATCCTGCACAAAAGGCTATCGCTGATTTTCCAGGTCTGTTTTCCGCTTCAACCCAGCCCTTTTCGAACGCAGTCCGAGCGAAGCCTTCCAATTCCGGTCCGAATTGCTGGAATTGCACCAGAAGAAACTCCACACCATTCTGATAATCGATGAATGTTTTCTTTTCTGAGTAAGGTGCCCAAAAATCATAGGAAGGCATTTGGTCGTGTCCTTCCAGCTGTGCTTTATGGTCCAGGTAATCGACAAACGCTGGTTTATGTCGGGCGACAACCTGCCACATGGCTCGCAAAGTCGCTTCGCTCATCCGATTATCTTTTAATGGCTGCTCCAGGCTGTTGGATTTTCCTCGCTTTTGATCAACCTGCAGCCGGAAGCCGGTAATATGATTCAATATCCTAGCCATCGTCTCTTGCTGGTTCGTCCATGTGTTTTCTAAAGCAATAAAAGCGTTTTTTCGGATTTTCTGATTAGTACGTGACCGTAAATTAGTTGCCTGACCAATAGAAAATTCTTGTTCTGTGTCATCAATATCAACCGTAACCCGTAGATTATTAATAATGGATCGATATAAATCATTCCAGGCATGATAACCATCAACCATCAGATTGGAAATCAGCGCTTCTTCTTCGACAGATAAACTGGAATTCGCATTTTCCCGCCACTCTTCTAAAATAAAACGATAATCCTGTAAGCTTTCTGTATTTATCAGTGTGTTCCAGAAGGAGGGTTCCATTTCTGCAACCTTCTTTTGAAAACGTTGAATCAAAGAACTATAATCGGCTTTGATTGAGGAAATCTGGCCTTGCAGGGAGATCGCTTTTTGATTTGTCGGATTTTCAGCAAGCAGGCAGACAATAAACGAACTTATTTGTGATACTGCGTTTTGAATGCAGCCAACATCCTGGAGTATGGTAACGATCAATTTCTCGTTGGATTGGCCAGTAGACAAATTCAGCGCAATAACCCTCTCCGTGCATTCCTCAATGCCAAGTTTTGTCTGGGCCATCAATTCAAGCAGCTCCAATGAATCGCCAAAACCTTTGAATAGACTATCCAACTTCCACGTTTCTAAAAAAACATTTTTACTCATCCGGATTCCCCCTTTATGCATTCAAAAAAGAAAACATATGTTCTCATTAAGTGTACACAAAAATAAGGTAGAAGTCGAATGGCTTTCAAGTTTATTTCCAAGGTTTATTGATAGTAATAAATCCTTGAACTAATAAAACTATTAATGTATTATTAGTTTTTTAAGAGGGGGGTTCGAATGTGAAAAACAGGATTATACAAGGATTTATCGAAGAGACTCGCCTAAATGGTATTAAGTTTACAATGGACGATTTGGCGAAAAGACTCGGGATCAGCAAACGGACTTTGTATGAAAATTTTTCTTCCAAGCTGGAGATCTTGGAGACAATAATAGATAAGACTTTTTCAGCGCATGAGGAAGAAGCGCGGCTGATTCGGGAAGATAAGAGCCTCACTTTGGCGGAAAAAATTCAGCAGGTCATTCTAATCATCCCAAAGCATAACGAGTTTTACGATCTCCGCATTCTGGAGCAGCTGAAACGATATTATCCGGAACAATGGCAGCGCGTGGATCGGGAGCTGAATCGCTGGGAGGATCTGGAGGATTTATTGCGGGAAGGCATGGAAGCTGGCATCATCAATGAACAGAACATGGATTTATTGATGAAAATGATATTGAGTGCAATCAATATTACGCTGGACCAGAAATTTTTCAATGACCAAAGCATTTCAATGCAAGAAGGCGTGGAAGCAATGAGTGACGTACTATTATATGGGTTAATAAAAGAAAGATAATGTGCTGGCTGAAGCAGCCAGTTTTTTCTCGGCAACAGAAAACTATAAAAACAAAAATAGTTTTATCGTTACAAGGGATTTTCAGGAGGGTTATTCAATATGAAGAAAATACAATCAATACAACGGCTGGATACGGATTCAGTCACAAAATCATTTGTCCGTTATTTGGTGCCGTCCACAATCGGCATGCTGCTGATGGCGGTCAATATAGTAGCTGATGGAATCATGGTCGGAAATCGCCTCGGTCCCGTAGCACTTGGCGGCGTCGGTATTGCAATACCCGTTTATACATTGTTTGTGGCAATGTCATTGTGGATCGGCATTGGAGCAGCGACCCGCTTCTCATCTTTGATGGGAGCCAAGCGGCCGGAAGAAGCAAAAATAGTCTTTTCGCATGCGATGCTGTCGATTTTTATCGTCACTTTGATTATCGGATTGGTCGCATTTCCATTCCGGACCCAATTGGCTTATCTGCTGGGAGCGAATGCTGAAACTTATCCATACGTAGCGGATTATTTATATCTGATGCTGCTGTTCGGTTTCGTTTTTACAATGGAGAATGCTTTGAGCATCATGGTGCGAAATGACGGCAGTCCAAACCTTGCGATGGCATCGCTTGTAACAACCTCACTGCTAAATATCGGCCTGAACTACATTTTTCTGTTTGTGCTGGATTTCGGAGTCATGGGAGCAGCGGCTGCAACTTTGCTTGCCGCCTTTATCGGGATGCTTGTGCTCAGTACACATTTTTTCAAAAAGACCAACAATCTGCGTTTTGTCCGGTTCCGTTTCAGCCGGAAGTTACTGTTGCTGATCCTGGTTATCGGCTTTCCAAGTTTTCTCGCGGAAATTGGTATGTCAGTTTTCACGATTTCCCACAACAACGTATTTGAGCGGCTGGCAGGCACGTCCGGTGTTTCGGCGTTTGCCATTCTTAACTATGTGCACAGCGTGATGCTTCTCGCATTTTTGGGTATGGGTTCAGCAATTCAACCATTGGTGAGTTATTACAGCGGAGCAGGGGAAAGGGAGAAGATTCACAAGACACTTCAACTCGCAATCGGAACAGCCGTCGCTGCAGGTACTGCCTTTTTCATCGTCGGCCAGTTCTTCTCGGCAGCAATCGCAAATGTATTTGGTGATTTCCCGGATTCCGTCATGGATTTGGCTGTTCCGGGCATTCAATTGTTCTTCATTGCTTATTTATTCATGGGAACCAACTTCGTTATGATGACGTATTACCAATCGACCGGTCAAATCCGGATGGCGACCTGGATTACTGCAGCCCGTGAAATTGTAGTATTGCTGATTTTGCTCAGCATTCTTCCCGTGTTCTTTGGGGTGACAGGTGCCTGGCTGGCGATACCGATTTCGGAATTTATCGTGCTGCTGACGATTGTAGCGTATCAGCGGAGATGGAGAACGGGATGATATGGATGACCGCAGAAGGAGAAGCTGTGGCGTAGTTGAAGGCGGACCGGCTGGAATCAGGAAATTGAACAAATCGAATACGACATAGCTCGTGGTCGCGGTGCTCAATCATAATTCAATATAAATCCCGGGAGGAAAAACTATTCCTTCGCGGGATTTTTGGGTTTTGGTTGAAAAACATGCTATCGCAAACAAAGCATGTTTTACCGCAAATAAAAATTGAGAGCGTCATCTCGAGGTGTACTCCAGCTTCACAAATTGCAGTAAAAAAGTGTTAAGTCGGATGAAAATAAAAATTCCGAACTCAACTGGTTTTATTTTTCCACAATCTGTATATTTGAAGAAAGAAGAATTTTAAATATTTAGTGAAACAACAGAAGTTACATTTAAGGTGAGAAAAATTTAAATCACAAGGAGAATCATCAATGAAAAAATTCACATGGCCTATCGTGTTAAGTTTTTTAGTTCTGATAGGAGGCATATCAGCTTTCGTACTCATTTCGAGTTACAAAGCAGACGCGGAGTTGCTTGATTTTCCGGTGCCGCAAAGCGCCACACTCGTTGAAGAAAATGAATTCGGAAAGAATTACGATTGGCCGAAAGCTTCCGGTGATAACGAAATTCCTTGGAGTTATCAATGGGCGTTGAAGTTGAATGATTGGGAGAAAGTTAAAGGCGAACTGACGCCGATTTACCAGCAGGACGACAAGAAAATTGATCTGATTACGACTACAGATCATTTGAGCATTTTAAAAGTGGAGTAAGTTGGTATCAACGTTCTATTTCTTCAATTTCAGTTTTTATTGATAGGTCATTATAGAAATGTGAAAGTCATTATGTCACTAAATAGATTGGAGAATCACAAATGAATGTAGAATTAACCAGGTTTCGCGTAAAAGATGGAAAGTCAGCCGTTGTAGATGAATGGCTGGCATTCCTGAATGACAATATGAAAGACGTTTTGGTCACTTTAGAAGGCGAGAAAATGTATGTCGAGACAATTTTCCGTGAAACGCTCGACGGCAGTGAGTATCTCTATTGGTATTCAATCCAGGGCGAGGGCGGTCAGGAAGTGGAAACGTCGACTCACTGGATTGACGAAAAGCATATGGCTTACTGGCAGGAATGCATTGACCCTGATTTTTCACCGGTTGATCTATCAACTGCTGTTGTGATGATTCCTGAAGACGTTAAGAAGAGTATGAAGTGATTTCGTACTCAAGATAATAAAAAATCGACTTTGATAGTTGGCTGTTTAGCAACAACTCCATTTAATAATTTCCTTAATTTAAAATTGCGGCGGGTAAGGGAGGGAGAAGAATGTGAAACCATTACAAGGGAAGATCGCTGTAGTGACTGGTGCATCCCGAGGCGCGGGAAGAGGGATAGCCTTCGAACTGGGCAGCGCAGGAGCAACGGTATATGTCACTGGCCGGAGCGTTAAAGGGGCTACCACCGATAATCGATCAGAAACCATTGAGGAAACTGCCGAAGGTGTTACTTCAAGAGGAGGCAAAGGCATCGCTATTCAATGTGATCATACAAGGGAGCACGATGTGAAAAGCTTGTTTGTGCAAATTGAACTGGAACAAGGCCGAATCGACATCTTAGTCAATAGTGTATTCGGTGGCTCCGAAGATTCTCTGCCTGCTGGCGATGGCCGGCATTTTTGGGAACGGTCATCAGAACATTGGGATGCGATGATGGGTGCTGGACCGCAAGCTTATTTGCTTACGACTCGATATGCTGTGCCTTTAATGGAGCAGCATCAAAAAGGGTTAATTGTAAACATCACATTCTTTATCAAAAATAGAATTTCAGGTAATTTGTATTACGATTTAGCGATGAATGCCATCAATCGAATGACTCGTGGCATGGCACAGGAATTGAATGAATTCGGTATTTCCGCTATTGCTGTTTGTCCGGGATGGATGCGCACGGAGCGGGTTAGAGATGCTGGTTTTGGACCAAAGGACGGAACCACGGAAACAACAGCTTATGTAGGACGTGCAGTTGTGGGATTGGCGACAGACTCTGAGGTCTCCAATTTCTCTGGAGAAGCATTGATGGTGGCTGAACTTGCAAGAAAATATAATTTTACGGATATAGATGGAACACAGCCTTTGCCATTTGAAGGATAGTTAACTTCTTTTACAGAAGATGAGGGAGTTAAAGGAAACAAAATCTAGCAGTCGATAGTGCAGCATATAAGTCTCGACCAAAAAACGGAATCCCCACCCATTCACATGGCGCAGGAATTCCGTTTTTTATTTTCATATCTTACTCAAAAAACCTTCCATCAACTTATCCCCATCCGGTGTCCCAATCGATTCCGGATGAAATTGGATGCCGTAAATTGGATAGTCATTATGCTTTATAGCCATTATCATGCCGTCATCTTCGGAAACAGCTTGAACTTCCAGACACGAAGGAAGCGATTCCGACTCGATTACCAGCGAATGATAGCGCATGGCAGGGAGCGGAGCTGCCATTTCCGAAAACATGCCTTGATTGTCGTGCGAAATGGCAGATACTTTTCCGTGGCGGATGACCGGTGCATGCGTAATTGTTCCGCCGAAAGCAGCACCGATCAGCTGATGGCCGAGGCAGATTCCGAGCAGGGGAACCCTGTCGCCGGCAAGCTGGATCAGCCGGATTGATTCCGGTGCTGCATCGGGATGGCCGGGGCCGGGGGATAGAATGATGGCTTCGGGTTCACGCTCCAGAATTTCCTCAGCCGTCAGCACACCATAGCGCACAACTTCAACTTCATGTCCCAACAGCGAAACGGCCTGATAAATATTATAAGTAAATGAATCGAAGTGATCGATCAGGAGAATCATCCGAACACCTCCGTCAATGAACGGGCTTTGTGCAACGTCTCTTCAAATTCTGCCTGGGGAATTGAGTCGTAAACGATGCCGGCACCAGCCTGTACAAGAACCTGGCCGTCTTTGACGACAAACGTCCGGATGGCGAGCGCCATATCAAGGTTGCCGTTGTTGCCGAGATAACCGATGGCTCCGCCGTAAACGCCTCTTCGTTCTTCTTCGAATTGCTGGATCAATTGCATGGCGCGGACTTTGGGTGCTCCGGATACCGTACCCGCCGGCAGACAGGAAACAAGTGCATCGAGTGGATGCATATCTCCACCGAGTTCGCCGGTGACTTCCGATACCAGATGCATGACATGCTGGTAACGTTCGATTTTCATATATTTCGGTATTTTCACCGAACCGATGGCAGCTACACGGCCGACGTCATTGCGGCTGAGATCGACCAGCATCTGATGTTCTGCACGTTCTTTTTCATCTTGCTCCAAATCTGCGGCCAGATGCTCGTCTTCCTCTTCGGTCCGTCCGCGTTTTCGTGTGCCGGCAATCGGATTGGTCACCATATGGCCACCCCGCAGGGTCAATAAACTCTCAGGCGACGCCCCGACCACAGCATAATCCGTGAAATCGATATAGAACTGATAAGGAGACGGATTTTGCTTGCGCAATTTCCGGTAGAGATTGAAAGAGTCTCCTTTGTAATCAGCGGACAGTCGCTGTGATAACACAATTTGGAACACATCGCCGTTTTCGATATGTTTTTTGGCCAACTTCACTTTCTGTTTGAAACTGTCGGCATCCGTTGTCGATCGGAAAGTAAGTGGCGACTGCGATTCGGAGCCAGCCGGCTGTTCTGCATCATGTAATTGTGCTGCGACTTCTTCGATTTTGCCTTCAGTAGACACTATCGTTACGTCATGCTTGACGTGGTCGAATATCACAATGGTCTGGTAATCGTGCAAATGGATATCCGGCATTTGCAGGCTGTTCACACGTGCTGCCTCAACAGGCTCGTATGCTGTAATGGCATCGTAGCCGATATACCCAAGTGCGCCGCCGGTAAACGGCAATCCTTCAATCGACTCACGATCGGTCGGCACCAGATTTTTCAATATTTCCAGCGGCTTCCCCTGGTGGACCGTTTCTTCGCCGGTTCTGTGGTTGATTTCCATCAGCTGCTCTTTCTCGCCGATAAAAGACTTAACCGGATCGGCGCCGATAAACGAATAACGGCCGGTAAGTGATGTTTTAAGCGAACTTTCCAGTAAAAACTTTCTCGGGCCCTTCAGCCGGTTAAATACGGCAATCGGCGTCAGTAAATCTCCTTCAATTTTTCTGATCTCCATCTCTGCTCATCTCCTCTGGTCTCGGTTCGGCAGCGCCGGCCAATAAAAAAGTCCTCTGCAAAGAACAGGACTGTTCCTTGCAGAGGACGGATTGACCGCGGTGCCACCTCGTGTTAAAGCTATTGCAGCTTTCACTTGATCCCCAGTAACGCGGGGAAAACGGATGTCCCTACTCAATTTTCAGGACATCTCTCACAGGTCCATTCACGCATTTGCCCCGCCGGTTTCCACCTGCCACCGGCTCTCTTTGAGAGGCTGCTGTGCGCTACTTTTCCTGTTCGTCGATTTACTCTGCTATGCTCAGCTCGGCTGTACTCAGGCAACGCCGCTCCCGGCGTCTTCTCCCATGATCATACAAAAGCTTGTCCTTATTCTATGCAAGCGGTCCCGCTTTGTCAATTTATCGCCCTAGGTTTTATTGTCATCCTGTAAAAACCTGGTCATACGGATATCTGAAATGCTGTTTCTTCTTCTTGAGCAATAAAAAGAACAAGGTGAGCGGACCGACCCGGCCGATGAACATCAGGATACACAGCATGACTTCGCCGAGATCACTCAGCTGCCCTGTTACTCCCATGGATAAGCCGACTGTCCCGAAAGCGGAGACGACTTCAAATGCGAGCGGCAGGAAAGGAAGTGATTCGGAAATCGTCAGCAGAAAGATGAACAGCCAGACCGTCAGCACGCTGGTGGTGGTGATGGCCAGCGAACGTAATGTAATTTCAAGCCGGATCGAGCGGCCGAAAATCTCAGGTTCCCGTTCAGACCGAAGAAAGGAAACCGTTGCAAGCACGACAACGATGAACGTCGTCAGCTTGATGCCGGATGCTGTAGAAGCGCTGCCGCCTCCGATAAACATCAGAATCATAGTGAACAGGAGCGTTGGATCTTCCATCACACTGTAATCTACTACATTGAAACCAGCTGTACGTGGAGTCACTCCGGTAAAATAAGACGCAAAAAGCTGTTCGAACAAGGACATGCCGCCGATTGTCTCGGGATTATCATGTTCCAGGAAAAAAACGATGATTGTTGCAAACAGATTGAGCACCAGTGTCCCGATCACCATCAATTTGGTATGAAGCGACCATTGCCGGAATGTTTTCTTCTGAAAGAGATCGACCACAACGGTAAAGCCGATGCCGCCGACGATGAACAATGCAGATAAGAGAAACAGTACCAGCGGATCTGTTTGGTGACTCATCAGGTTATCAGGAAACAGCGAGAAACCGGCGTTATTAAAAGCGGATATGACATGGAATATGCTTAGATGCAGGGATTCTTTTAAGCCGTAATCGGGAATCCAGTAAGCCGTCAACAGGACAATGCCGATCGCTTCAATTGAAAAAACGAACAACAGGATGTATTTGACCAGGCGGATAATGCCGCCAAAGGTGTTTTGGGAAAATGCCTCCTGCAGATACAGCCGGTTCTGGATGCCGATTTTCTTTTTGAACATCATCAGGATGGCAACGGCAAACGTCATAAGACCGATGCCGCCAAACTGGATCAGCACCAGCAAAACGCCTTCTCCAAAGCCGGTCAAAACGGTGCCGGGGTCGAACACGCTCAAACCCGTCACCGTCGTGGCAGAAGTGGCCACAAATAATGCGTCTGTCCAGGAAATCGGGACGGTGGTCGCCATAGGTAGTTTCAATAAAATTGTGCCAATTACAATTAATACGAAAAAGCTCCCTGAAATCAAAAGAGGAGGTGAAATCTTGACCCTCTTTTTACTGCCACTGCTCATGCCGTGCACTTCCTCATCTGTGATTTTCACATCAGTAACTATTATTCGTGAACTTTCTTGTAACGTCAGGCTTTTTGGGCCAAACAAAAAAGACCATCTTAAATAGAATGGTCTTAGGGGCGAACCTACGGCCTTTCTCTTAATGGAGTCAACGCTTACGAGGTTAGCTGTCGGATTAGGGACTAAGAGTATCCCTTCTTACAAATGTAAGATTCACCCCAGGATAGCGGCTGCTATCCGAATTGGTTCCCCCGCTCATTACTGATTCAGCGAATAAAAGGTATGTGATAAGCTAAAAAATACGCCCGTTTCCACCTTTTGTCAACATCTTTTTTTATTGTATATTTACTGGACTGCGAATGACCTAAACACCCCTTAGATGATAGACTTGTAAATGGATAAAAAAGGGGATTTTATTTTAAATAAATGAAGAATCTATAACGGGGGATGGCTTATGAAGAAAAAAGGATGGGTGGCAGCTGGCGTCATTGCATTGATCAGCACAGTGGTTTTAATGATTGCTTTCTTTTCGGGTGAACCCGAAATGCAGGTTTCGGACGGCAAACCCGAGGGCACGAATGCCAATTACGATTTGAATCTTGAAATGGACGAGGAAGGGCTGTTCACGGTTTCGTCTGTGATCGAAGTGACGAATGATTCCGATGATGCCTGGGAGGAAGTTGGCTTCTATCTCGTACCGAATGCCATGAATGCAGTAGAGACTCATTCTTACCGGGACCTACAGGCAGAGATTGAGCTTTTTGATGTATTGGTCGACGGGGAGCCGGCCGACTTCACATTGGACAATAATGAATTGATGCTTCAATTGCCTGCCGAGCTTGAAACAGGCGGCGCTGTGGAAGTAACAGTCGACTACAGCCTCAAAGTGCCGGAAGACGGCATGCGCCTTGCTCAGGTAGATAACAATTTCTATCTCGCGCATTGGTACCCGATGCTCGCCGTTTACGATAACGGCTGGGACATTGAAGACTACGATCCAAAAGGTGAATCCTACGACACCGGCTATGGAAATTACACTGTCAGCTACCAATTGCCTGAAGAATACCTGGTAGCCAGTTCGGCGGACGATGGAGAACTGGAAGCGGCTGCGTCGGGTGAACTGGAAGGCGATAATTACAAGGATTTCTACATCGCCTTCATGAATCCGGAAGAATGGCAAACGGGAACGGTGCAAACAGGGGACACCGATCTGCGTGTGTTTATGCCGGCAGATGTTGATTTGCTGGAAGAAACGGTTGCGCTGGCAAAGGAAACTTACAGCTATTTCGAAAAGGAAATCGGCGATAATCCATTCAGTGAACTGGATATCATTGCAAACGATGGTTATATGGAATACCCTAACGTCATCGAAGTGGCGACGGAACGGGAAGCGATGGAACCCATACTTATCCATGAGATTGCGCATCAATGGTTTTATTTCCTGGCGACCAACAATCCGTTCGAAGATGCCTGGCTGGATGAGAGTGTGGCGGAATTCGCCACGGCACTGTTCATCAGCGAACGCAACGGCGATACGGACAGCGGTTTCCGGGATGCCTCGTTGAGCCAGGCCAGCCATCCGCCTGAGAAATACGTCAATCTTCCACTGGATGAATTTGAAGAGGCCGCTTATTACTCGACGGTCTATGGCAAAGGGCCCTTGATGCTGAAGGAATTTTTCGATGCCAACGGCGGCCGCGAAAAAGCGCTGGAATTTTTATCGGATTATTACGCGGCATTCCAATTTAAAACGGTGGACAGCGAAGACTTCAGAACATTCTTCGAAGATTATTTTGACGGGGATCAGAGCGAGTTTCTGGACAGCTGGATAGAGCCGGGAGATGCACAGTAATGGAAATGAAAGCCCGCCAGGAACTGGCGGGCTTTTGTTTTGGGAAGAGTGGGTGGATTGTCAATTGCTTAAGAGTGCGAACTTCGCCCGTTAAATGCCTGCGGACAGTATTTCAGCAGTTCCGGACAGTATTTTTGATTTGCGGACAGTATTTGACTCACTCCGGACAGTATTTGCCCATTTGCGGACGGTAAGTCCAAAATATGGAAATTCATAATTTAAATTCACATCTTATTGGCAGTAATTTAAGCTAAATTGGGCTATATTCCAACTCTTTATGATTAGAAGAGAGCTTTTAAACATCATCAGCTTCAAAAACACTAAACCAACGACCAAATTAGGGGGTAAAACACCTCGCAATCTAATCCAGCCGCCGAAACGAGAAAAAGCAAGAGCGGATGTTTTTCGCAGCCGCGAAAAACTCCAGTCTTTTAAAGGAACCTTTGCGTTCGCAAAGGTTTTATCCATCCATCATTCCATCAAGTCAGCAATGACTCGAGGAAATACTGCAGTTCTGCTGTCCAGATGTTCAAATAAAGCATTTTGTCGAAGTAAATCATAACGCCCATCACAACGATGATCGCACCGCCGAATTTCATCAGAGCAGACGAATATTTCAGGATGAAACACGTTTTGCCGATGAAGAATGCCATGATGATGAAAGGGACGCAGAAGCCAAGCGAATAGGCAGTGACGACCGCAAGCGTGTGCGCGGGATTAACCAGGCTGCCGTATGTGAGGATCGCGCCGAAAATCGGTCCGATGCACGGTGTCCAGCCGGCCGAGAAGACGAATCCGACCACAAAGGAATTCAAATAACTGGCCGGTTTCTTTTCATGTTTTATGCGCTTTTCCTTGAACATGAATTCAGGCTTGATGATGCCCATTAAAAATAAACCCATGAACACCAGAAAGATTCCGCCGAGCATCTGGATAAGTGTTTCATTTTTGGTGAACAAGCCGCCGATTGTGCTAAGTGAAAAGCCGAGTACGTAGTAAATGACGGAAAATCCGAGAGAAAAGAAAATTGAATGGATTAAAACCTTTTTTCTGAAGGAAGCTTGTTTATTTTCCTTTAATTCATTTACGGAAACGCCGGTTATGTAAGAAACGAAAGAAGGGTATAAAGGAAGGCAGCAAGGGGATATGAATGCCAGAAATCCGCCTGCCAGCGCGACCCAGATAGTGATATTTTCCAAAGTCAACACCTCTATGCTATTCTAGCACAAGAGAGTTAACGGATATTTCCATAATTTCCATAGAATTTTACAAATAGATGAACAGAGGCGAATAGCGTATGAATAAGAAAAAGAAACGCATGATCTACAGAATTTCGGTATTGGGACTGCTGGCAGCGATGGTGTTTTACGCAGCTTATGAAAGTATGAAAGAAGAACGGGAAACGGCCATGACTTCAAAAGGGAAACCGGCACCCAATTTTGCCGGTGAGACTGTGGCGGACGATATGCTCGTTTTATCCAACGAGCTGGAAGGAAAAACGCTCATCAATTTCTGGGGATCCTGGTGTGAACCGTGCAAACGGGAGATGCCGGCACTGGAAAGCGCGCACTCCAAGTATAAAGATAATGGATTCAAAGTGATTTCCATCAACTTAGGCCAGTCCGATTTCATAGCCGGCCAATTCATCGACCAATACCAGCTGACATTTCCCGTGATGATCGATCAAGACGGGTCAATTAAAGAAGCGTACAGCGTCGGCAATTTGCCGGCTTCGTTCCTGGTTGGTGAAAATGGTGTGATTGAAGAAGTTCATGAAGGTGAGCTGTCGGAAGAGATGCTTGAGGGATGGATTAACTAAAGAAAAAGTCAGAAGCAAACCAAACAAGCACAGCACCGGAGAAGTAATATCTTTCTCGGTGCTGTGTTTTTCTTGTCTGAATGTTTCAAAGGGGATTTATAGCAGGTTATAGAATTAATTTAGATAGAGATAAAATAGATGGGTTCTTGAGCGGATAGAAATGCAAAAAAGGTAGCATTTTCTTGACCAATGGCAGCAGCTGCATGCTGAGAAAAGGAGGGGTACAAAGAATGGAAATACGCAGAATCCAAAAAGATGAATTTCAAAATGCTGCAATTTTATTAAGGGGAATAGGAAAAGTTGAGGAAGAAGGCTTTCATCAGCGATTTATTGATATTGTGGAAAATACCGATTATTTATTCATCGGAGCCATCCATGAAGAACAGATAATAGGTTATGCGCTTGCCCAGGATTACGACATCCACTTGCGGCTTGGTAAAAAGATTTGTCGGCTTCATGATCTCTATGTTTTACCTGAGTATAGACGAACCGGGATTGCCCGCAAACTAATGGACGCAACTGCCGAATGGTGCGAATCAGTCGGTGCGAGCTGGCTTCAATGGAACGCGAGCAAACAGTCTATTGAATTCTATGAGAAGATTGGCAGCGAGCGGTTAACTTACGATGAAGATAAGCCCGAGTTCGAGCTTGAATTTAAAGTGTAATTAATTTTCGCAGCAAGATTTCAATTTTAAAAATAGCTTTTTACATTAAGTTAGATTTCATAATAAACCGGAGGTCGATCCATTGAAAAAACAAACATACTTATTATTTTTATTGCCATTCCTGATTCTCGCTGGCTGTTCGTCAGAGGCATCCCAATCAGTTGGAAATATTGAAGAACAGGGAGAGCAGGAGCTTGATGCGGAAATTTATATTCCTGAATTTGAAGAATATCCGATTGCGTCTGCGGAAATCATCTCTGTACCAATGGCCAGCTCGAAAAGTCTTCTTGTAACGTACTCGCGTGAGAAGGGATCATTGAAAAACGAAGAATTCATTTCGAATCATGAGGAAGCGGCAGGATCGGAAGTCATCTACGGTATTTACGAGGGAGATCCGATCTTATTCAAAATTACTTTCGATAAATTTGAAATAAATAGCGGTGATGGCAGCCATGAACTTAGAACTGTGAATGGGGAGTCTGTTCTTTACCACAAGACCACCAGCGGTGACAACGAGTATTTGACTGCTTTTTTTAATGGAGAACAGGGTTCGTATTCATTCGAGTTTGCGCTGACGGATGAATTGACGGAAGACGAAGCCTATTGGGTGATTTCAACTGTAATTCAAGGCCAGAAATCGAAATGAAATCAACAATTGGAGGATATGAAATGAGAGTCAAAGAGAAAGAATTTATTGTCAACGAGCTGCAGTGTTGCATAAGGTCAGCAGCAATAGCGGATGCGAAAAGCTTGTCCGAAGTCAGATTGCAGGTAGACGGCGAAACCGAAAATCTGGATAGAGAGCCGGGTGAGGCATACATAGATGAAGCGGGTTTTAAACGAATCATCGAAGAAGATGCCGCAAGCAGCAGGAACTTATTTCTGGTGGCTGAAGCGGATGGCCGGATTGTCGGGTTTTCAAGATGCGAGGGCAATTCACTCAAAAGAACAGCTCATCAAGTGGAATTCGGGGTTGGCGTATTAAAAGCTTATTGGGGTTACGGCATAGGAAAGAACCTATTGAAGGAATCCATCGATTGGGCAGAAGCTAATCACGTTAGAAAAATGACGTTGAAAGTCCTTGAGACCAATAAAAAAGCGATTCTCCTGTATGAAAAGTGTGGTTTTGAGGTGGAGGGGATCCTTAAGGAAGACAAGCTTTTAAAGGATGGGAAGTATTATAATACGGTTTTGATGGGGAGGATTGGATGAGGGAATACTTACATTTGGAAGGAGCTTACATAATATGCCAACAATAAACCACGAAATCTACATCGAAGCACCAGTTGAAGTTTGCTTCGATCTTGCCAGAAACGTTGATGTGCATACAGAAACAACCGGCAAGACAAAAGAGTGGGCTGTGGCGGGAGTGACGAGCGGCTTGATGGAAAAAGGGGATTCGGTTACATGGGAAGCTGTACACCTTGGAGTAAAGCAGAAACTGACGGGCAAAATTATCAAAATGGAAAAGCCGCATTCGTTTACGGACACGATGGTGAAAGGTGCTTTTCATTCGTTTAAGCATACGCACGAATTTATTGAAAAAGGGAGCGGCACGGTAATGAAAGACCGGTTTGCTTACCGGTCACCTCTAGGGGTTCTAGGGAAAATTGCGGATAAGCTGTTCCTTGAGAAGTATATGACAAGGTTTATTGCGGAGCGGGCGATTGAATTGAAGAGGATAGCGGAAAGAGATTGAGATGCTCTTTACTTCCGTTTTTGGGATTTTAACCAAATTATCCGGGTGAATAAAGTAAAATTACTGGTCGCCTCGCAGCTTATGCGCGGAAACGAAGATTTGTGCGCGGTAAAAAACTTTTCTGCGCAAGAAAATACTTTCTTGTCTTTTCTGCTATTTTTCCGCCACCCCGAAACACGCCAGTAGAAGTGAACCAGCCGTCTCCGCCTCATCCAAATTCAAAAGAGCTGAATTGGATGTTTTTCGCTCTGCGAAAAACAAAACCCCCGCAAAAAAAGCAGGACGAACCAAATTCCTGGTTCGCCCTGCAAGCATTCTAGCTTTTATTTAAAAACCAACTTCAAAAATCCTTAAGCCAGTTCCGGATCAATGGACTCATCGCTGATTTCTCCAACGATTTCCTCCAGAATGTCTTCCATCGTCACTAATCCGGCAGTGGTTTTGCCGTCAGCTCCGGTTACAATTGCCATATGCGTCCGGTTTTGCTGCATTTTCGTCAGCACTTTCTGGATAGGTGTGGTTTCTGTGAAACTTGGCATTTTGTGTACGAAGGTCTCGGGTTCCGGCTGGCGTCCGGCCGCCATGCTTGTCAGCAATTCCTTCGTGTTGACATAACCGTATAAACGGTCGATATTGCCGCCTTCCATGACTGGATAGCGCGTAAATTCGACTTCCTCCATGATTGAGAAGAAATCTTCACCGGAAATGCTTTTGTCGACAGCCCCGATTTGTTCGCGCGGAATCATAATGTTTTTCACGATACGGTCATCGAACGCGAAAATATTTTTAAGATACGTCAATTCTGTCTGGTTGATCTCACCGCTTTGGAAACTTTCAGCCATGATCAGCTTCAACTCTTCTTCGGAATGGGCTTCCTCATGCCCGGCCGGTTCCACTTTGAACATTTTCAACAATAGGCGGGCAGATCCGTTCATCACCCAGATGAACGGGTTCATGATTTTACCGAACCAATAAAGCGGCGGTGCAAGCAGTAACGTCATGCGCTCCGCATATTGGATCGCCAATGTTTTCGGTGCCAATTCCCCGATGACAACATGAAGGAATGTCACAATTCCGAGTGCAATTGCATAGGAAAGAGCAGTGGCAACTGCTTCAGACAGTGCAAAATATTCGAATACAGGATGCAGCAGCCGTTCAACGGTCGGCTCCCCTAACGCCCCGAGTATCAAGGCGGTTACGGTGATGCCGAGCTGACAGGCTGACAGGTAATAATCAAGGTTATTAGCGACTTCTTTGGCGCGCAATGCCTTTTTATTTCCTTCTGAAATCAATTGGTCGATTCTGGACATGCGCACTTTCAAAATGGCAAATTCAGCTCCGACAAAGAATGCGGTCGCGATGATCATCAGCGCGACGAGCAATAAATTAATGGTTATCTGTACGTCCAATATGGTTCCCTCTTAAAGAGGGATTCACCTCCGAGTAATAATGAATAAGCTTTTATTCTTCTGCAGCTTCCTGATGGAACAGGACCTGTTTGATCTGCTGGTGATCCATTTCCATGACTGTCCATGAAGTCTTACCTTGCGTTACAGTATCGCCGGTAAGGACTTCGCCAGCGCGTTTATAATGAACCCAGCCGCCGATCGTGTCGATATCTTCGCTTTCTTCAAAGCTTAAGCCGAAACGGTCTTCGAGGTCTTTCAGCAGCACACGTCCGTTGATCAGGTAATCGTTATCGTTTACGAGACTAATATCCGGCACTTCATCATCATCAAACTCATCGCGGATTTCACCAACGATTTCTTCCAGGATATCTTCCATCGTAAGCATACCGGCAGTACCGCCGTATTCATCGGCCACCAAAGCGATATGGACGCGGGACTGCTGCATTTTCAGCAAAGCATCCTGCAAACCGGTCATTTCAAAAATGGTGGGCATTTCCCGCACGAAGTTCTGCAGCTCCCAAGGACGTCCCGCAACAATATGCGGCAGCATCTTTTTGGCGCTGACAAAACCGATGATGCGGTCTTTGTCGCCGTCTTCCGTGACCGGGTAGCGCGTGTAATTATTTTCATCGAGAACCTCAACAATCTCTTTCAAAGGCATATCTTTATCGAGCGTCACAAGCTCCGTCCGCGGAACCATAATTTCTTTTGCAGCCCGCTCGTCGAACGTAAAGACATTTTCCATATAGGAAAGCTCTGTTTCATTGATGGCACCGCCTTCAAAGCTTTGCGCCATGACAATTTTCAATTCATCTTCCGAATAGGCCTGTTCGTGGCCCGGCTGCACACCAAATGTACGGAGCAACAGCCGCGCGGCGCCATTCAATGTCCAAATGAAAGGTTTCATTACTTTACCGAACCAATAAAGAGGCGGGGCAAGCAATAATGACATCTTTTCGGCAAATTCGATTGCCAGTGTTTTTGGGGCCATTTCACCCACAACGACGTGAAGATACGTAACAAGAAGGAACGCAATTGCGTAGGAAGCCGTTGCCGCCACCGCATCCGATGCATCGAAGAATTCGAAAACCGGATACATCAAACGTTCGACGGTCGGTTTACCAAGTGCCCCAAGACCAAGGGCCGTCACCGTGATGCCGAGCTGGCAGGCAGACAGGTAATAGTCCAGGTCGCCGGCGACTTTTTTCGCCGTAACGGCTTTCTTGTTTCCTTCGGCAATCAACTGATCAAGACGCGACATCCTGATTTTGACCACCGCAAACTCTGATCCGACAAAAAAAGCTGTCAGGCCGAGCAATAGTACCAATAATCCTAAATTCACTATCGTAATTATATCCACTTATATCCCTGTAAAAGGGATTCACCTCCGGGGTTTATTGGAGCAAAACCAAAAGAGCCGTGATGGCAGCCATCTTTCTCTCCAGTGCTTTGCCCGTTTGTGTCTTCGCATAATACGGTGCATCCTTCAGCTGTTTTTCCAGCCGGATGATTTTTTGCTGCAGCTGATCGAACTCATTGATCACTTCATCAATAAGTTCATCCGTTTCCGGAGTATCACCTGCACAAATAATTTCCCGGATCTCCGCGATCGACATGCGCTGTTTCTTCAATACCTGAATCCGTTCGAGCGTGTGCAGAACATTGGTCGGGTAAAGCCGATAATTGGCTTCAGAGCGTTCGAATGCCAATAAACCCGCAGTTGTATAATAATCAATGGTTCTTACAGACACACCACTCAGTTTCGCTACTTCACCGATTTTCATTAAGTCCTTCCCAATGCACGCACCTCCAATATAAATTAAGAATATCCTATCACATCGGGAGTCAAACCATACAGTAGAACGTAATGGTTTACAGCAATAAAAAAGCGGTTCATTTTAAATTTGCCACAATTCAGACAAGAATAATGTATGGTTTTTTAGTGAAAGGTGCTATACTGACGTTACAACTCAATAGACTTTTGACATTCGTCAAAGGGGAGTAGCTATAGGGAAACCTATTTCACAGTCGTCATTACGTGGTTAAGAGCCACCGGTTGTGATAGCAGTTAATTTTGCTTAGCAAGACCTTTGCCTTTAATTAGGCTGGGTCTTTTTTGTTGCAAAAATTAGCTGGGGGTTTGGAAGATGGAAGCAATTTTATTGGAATATGTATGGGTGCTGCTGGTTCTTGTAGCACTTGAAGGGTTACTTGCCGCAGACAATGCGGTGGTTATGGCAGTCATGGTTAAGCACTTGCCGAAAGAGCAGCAGAAAAAAGCGTTGTTCTACGGATTACTGGGGGCGTTCGTGTTCCGTTTCGCAGCGTTGTTCCTGATCACCTTATTGGTCGATGTTTGGCAGATTCAGGCGTTAGGTGCGGCTTACCTGTTGTTCATCGCCTTCAAGCACATTTACGACCAGCGAAAACACAAGGAACATTCGCATGAGCCTGAAGCAACAAAAGGTTCCGGTTTCTGGATGACCGTTTTCAAAGTCGAGCTGGCGGACATCGCTTTCGCCATCGACTCCATGCTTGCTGCAGTAGCATTGGCGATGACATTGCCTCACTTGGGCAAAATGGAAATCGGCGGCATCAACGGCGGCCAGTTCGGCGTCATGCTTGCCGGTGGTTTGGTCGGTCTCGTCATCATGCGTTTCGCGGCACATAAATTCGTTAAATTGCTGGCGAACTATCCGCAACTGGAAACAACTGCGTTCGTCATTGTCGGCTGGGTCGGCGTGAAATTGACTGTCCTGACTTTGGGACATAAAAATCTCGGCATCCTGCCATACGATTTCGTCCACTCGGCAGAATGGAAACTCATCTTCTGGGGAGTATTGCTTGCAATTGTCGCAGTCGGAGCTGTTATCAGTATTAAGAAAAAGAAAGAGTCAGAGAGTTTGGCTTAAGTTTGAAAGTTAGAGTCAGCTAAGGAACAGATCAAAAAGGATGAGGCTCATCACAACAGAGCCTCATCCTTTTTTGCTTTTTTAGGGAAGAGGAGCTTGGTTTGGAGAAAAACCGCTTTTTTGCATAAATAGAATTGCATAAAACTGAAAAGCATTATATGATGTAAATCGTAACTTTTACTATTTGCATTTTGAATTAAAAGTTTTAAACATTGTCTTATACATAACGGCTCGACTAGTCTGCGAACTGCCGCAATCTATGGTAATGCCGGCTCGTTGCAAAAATTTTTACACTTTTATAAATCGTAATGGTTACTTTTTGCACACTGCTACTTTTAAAAATTATTTTCATCCAAGTTGAAAACAAAAAGAGAAGAGGGATTTCCATGATCAAACTGAGTAAATTAATAATATTGACTGTAATTGCTGCATTTATTTTATCGGCGTGCAACACGAATTCAGCCGGCCAGCAAGAGGAAAAGAAAGAAGTGAATCTTCTTTTTAACTTTGCCACCAGTTCACTGGATCCGAATGTAGACACGAGTTACGTTTCATTAAGAGCGGGAATAACGGAAACTTTGATCCATTTGAATGATGAAACGCTGGAAATCGAACCATGGCTGGCTGAAGGCTGGACCAGTGAAGACGGTCAAACCTGGACGATCAAGTTAAGGGAAGATGTGACTTTCCAGAACGGCAATCCGATGGACGGAGCAGCAGTCAAAGCTTCGCTGGAACGTGCAATGGAAGACAGTGCCGCTATTAAGAATGCCCTGCGCATCGAGTCAATCGAGGCAGATGGTTATACATTAACAGTCAAAACAACCATGCCTTTCCCTGAATTTCCTTCGGAATTGGTTCATCCGAACACTTCGATCATTGATGTGACTCAAACGGATTTCGTCAATAAGCCGATCGGAACCGGGCCTTTTGCAGTTTCATCATTTACACCGGGAACGGCTGTTGACTTGACGCGCTACGATGAATACTGGAATGGTGCCGCAAAATTGGAAGCGGCAAAGTTTTCATTTAATGAAGATGCAAATGCCCGGTCACTTGCACTTGAATCGGGGGGAGCAGATATCGTTTTCAGACCGGAAGTGGAAAGTTTGGAGCAATTGGAGGCGATTGAAGGTGTAACAGTGGAATCGACTTCAACTTTCCGTGTCCATCAGATGACGATGAACCTGGAAAGGGAAGTGCTGCAGGATTTGAATGTCCGAAAAGCGATTGATGCATTGATTGACCGGGAATCGATCGTTGACACAATACTTAAAGGCCATGCGGAAGTGGCTAACGGCCCTTTCCCGTCAACGTTTACATTTGCACCGGACTATCCTGAAAAAGAGACAGGGCTTGAGAGTGCCCGGAAATATCTTGAAGCGGCAGGCTATGAAGTAATAGACGGCGTCATGGAGAAAGACGGTGAGCCCCTCGCTCTTACGATGCTGACTTACAGTGCCCGCGCCGATTTACCATTGATCGCACAAGTTTTCCAGTCGGATGCGGGTCAACTTGGGATTGAAGTGACTCTTCAGCAAATCGAGATTCCGGAAGAATATATGGCAGCAAACCGGGATTGGGATTTGACTACATACAGTAATCTGACTGCACCACGCGGAGACGCAGGCTATTATTTGAATGCTACTTATCATCCGGATGGCGCGTTAAACTTCAGTGGAGCTGACGACGATAAGGTGACGGCATTGATCGATGAATTGAACATGACCGTCGGCCAGCAGGAGCGCTCTGATATAGCAGAAGAAATTGCGCGTTATGTGGATGAGCAAGTTTACAATTCCTTTATCCTTCACCCGAATACGCTGGTTGCGTACAACTCAGACAAAGTGGAGAATTGGGTAACTTCCCGCAGTGAATACTATATGCTGACCAATGAATTGGATGTGAAGTAAGTGTTTCGGATATTAAGCCGCCGGCTGATAGAAGTGGCAGTGTTTCTGCTGATTATCACGTTCGTCAGTTTCCTGTTTGCAAGGCTGGCACCAGGAGATCCGGTTCTTTCAATCTTAAGAGTCGATGATGTCTCTGTAACCAACGAGCAGGTGGAACAGCTGCGCGAGGAAATGGGCTTTAACGAACCGCTTTTGGTGCAATATGGCCAATGGCTGACGGATTTTGTGAAAATGGATTTTGGTAATTCCTATATCACCAATCAGCCGGTTATGGAAATGCTTTGGAGCGGGTTGCCGGCGACATTGGAGTTGACGGCAGGAGCGCTTTTGGTAATGCTTTTGATCGCAGTTCCACTCGGCTCGCTTGCTGCACTTTACAGAGACAGCTGGATTGACCATGTAAGCCGTTGGGTGTCGTTATTGGGGGCAGCAGTTCCAAGCTTTTGGCTGGGCCTGATAATGATCGATCTCTTTGGCGTTAGATTCGGCATCCTGCCGACAATGGGGAGAGACGGCATTATTTCTGCCGTGCTTCCCTCTATTACATTAGGGCTTGCCATAACAAGTGTATACGTCCGCCTGCTGCGCTCCAGCCTGATCGATTCACTGGGCCATGAGTATATCCGGGCAGCGCAGGCTAGAGGGCTTTCGAAATCCCGGATTTTCTTTTCTCATGCCTTCCGTTCCAGCCTTCCCCCTGTCATTACGGTTTTCGGTGTAAGCCTGGGGAGCCTGATTGGAGGAGTTGTGGTAATCGAAGTGATTTTTGCGTATCCCGGCATCGGCAAAATGGTTGTGGATGCAATCAGGAGCCGTGATTATCCAGTCATACAAGGTTATATCCTGATTATGGCCATACTGATATTCATCGTAAACAGTGCAGTTGATTTGTCTTATCGCTATTTGAATCCTGAATTGCGCTTGAAGGAAAAGAGGGGAAGTTAATGGAAACCAGTGAATCCAACTCATACAGAATGCGCTTTAAAAAGATTTTATTGATCGGTGCATTAGTGGTGATAGCTGGCATTGCAGTTTATACATTTCTGGTTCTGAAATATGACCCCTCTTTTGTCAATTTGGAGGAGCGGCTTCTTCCGGCAAGTCTCGAGCATCCGCTTGGAACGGACCATTTAGGAAGGGATGTCCTGACGCGGATTTTGCTGGGCTCTCAATTGACCGTCGGCTATGGCTTTCTGGCATTGCTGCTGGCGGTCGCAATCGGAGTTCCATTCGGAATTTTTGCTGGTTTTAAAGGAGGCATTGTAGACCGCATCCTCATGCGTATTGCAGATGCTTTTCTTTCTTTTCCGGATACGATCGTCGCCATCGTTCTAAGCGGTCTGCTTGGGGCCGGCATTGAAAATCTGCTGATTGCCATTGTCATTGTGAAATGGGTGAACTATGCACGTTTGGTCCGCAGTACGGTTATCGTAGAACGGCAGAAAGATTACATAACGATGGCTAAAATTAATGGATTGAGTGAACGCAGAATAATGGTGAAGCATTTATTCCCGCATTTGATTGGCCACGTCCTTGTGCTTGCAAGTCTGGATTTGGGAAAAATCATTCTGTTGATTTCTTCTTTGTCCTATATCGGACTGGGAGCACAGCCGCCGGCACCTGAATGGGGTGCGATGCTCAATGAAGCGCGGCCCTATTTCCAATCGGTTCCTGAATTGATGGTTTTTCCAGGGCTTGCGATTGTGACAGTGGTCCTCTTCTCAAATTTGCTGGGTGACTTTCTGCGGGATAAATTTGATGTGAAAAAGGAAGTGGCATAATGAGTCTTGTATCCGTCAATGGCCTCTCAATCTCGAATAAACAAAAAGATATCGTGAAGGATATTTCATTTCAAATTCTAAAAGGGGAATGGCTCGCAATCGTCGGACAAAGCGGCAGCGGTAAAAGCCTGACTTCGTCAGCAATCGGTCAATTGCTTGGTCCGAATTTGCGGGCTGCCGGAAATGTTTCTTATGAGGGTATGAATCTGCTGGAATTGCCGCCAAAGAAAATGCGTGCATTGCGAGGAACCCGAATTTCTTATATATTTCAGGATTATCAGGGTTCCTTCACCCCTTTCCACACCATCGGCCGCCATTTCCAGGAATTTTTGAAAACCCATTTGAAGTTATCGAAAGACGTCAGAAAGAAAAAAGCGGAGGAAGCATTGAAAGATGTCGGACTTCAGCCGGAAATTTACAGCCGCTACCCATTCCAACTCAGTGGCGGCCAGCTTCAGCGTGTTTCCATCGCACTCGCGCTCCTGCTCGAGCCGGATATCCTGATTGCGGACGAACCAACCACTGCACTTGACAGCATCACCTCATTTAAAGTGCTGCAATTGCTGGAAAAGCTTCAGCAGGAAAAAGGCTGCGCCATTCTTTTTATCACGCATGACCTGCGCCATGTAAGAAATCATGCAGACCGTATCCTGGTGATGAAAGAAGGGGAGATTGTCGAGCAAGGGGAGAAACGGCAAGTTCTCGACAACCCGGTGCATCCGTACACAAAACTTCTGATCGAAGCTTCTTCTCCTCTACGCAAGCCTGCGACTGAAAAAATCCTTGAGGTGGCCAAATGACTTTACTCAAATTAAAGAATGTAATTAAAAGCTATTCGAATGGTGTTAACGTATTGAAAGACATCAATTTTTCCTTGGAGAAGAAACAATGTTTGGGTCTTGTCGGTGAAAGCGGCTGCGGCAAAAGCACTTTGGCACGCTGTGTTCTCCAATTGGATAACATTGATGGAGGAGAAATCCAATTCAATGGGGTTTCTTTGCAAGACTTGAACGAGCGTGAATTGAAGTCCCATCGGAAAAACCTGCAAGCAGTTCTCCAGAATCCGTCTTCATCTTTGAATCCCAAATTGAAAATCCGTGAATCTTTGATTGATCCTTATTTGCAATTCGGCAATCAAGCGCGCTTGAAACATTTTCATTATACTAATGAGAAAGCGTTTGTCACTCAATTGATGGAAGCGGTGGAGCTTCCTGACGCATTGGCAGACCGCTATCCCCATGAACTGAGCGGCGGCCAGAAGCAGCGGGTGACAATTGCCCGCGCCATCAGCCTCGAACCCTCGCTGATCGTCTTGGATGAACCGACTTCGAGCCTCGATGTTCTTTCACAGGCTTCCATTTTGAAACTGTTGACTGGACTCCGTGAAGAGCTCGACCTTTCCTATCTGTTCATTTCCCATGACCTGTCAGCGGTCAATACCATGAGCCAGCAGATAATGGTGATGAGAGATGGAAGCATCGTCGACCATTTCAGTCAGGAGAATATATTCTCGGAACAGCGCAATGATTATACAAAAGAATTGATTTCACTGTTTGAATGAAAGAATAGGAGCGTTTCTACATGAACCATAGAACTTATCTTGCGCTTGCACTCCCCCTGACACTTTCTACAGTGACTACTCCTCTATTGGGAGCCGTTGATACGGCCGTCATGGGCCAATTGCCGAACCCTGCCTACATCGGCGGAGTCGCCATCGGTACCATCATTTTCAATACGATGTATTGGCTTTTCGGATTTCTGCGTATCAGCACTTCGGGTTTTGCTGCGCAGGCCTTTGGCGCTAATGACGAATTACAAGGAAAACTGTCTTTTATCCGGCCATTCCTCATCGCGTTGGCGGTGGGCCTTTTCTTTTTCCTGCTGCAAAAACCGATTGAATACAGTGCAATGGCATTGTTGAATCCTGCGGCAGACGTTCAAACCTTTGCCTCTGAATACTACGGCATCCGGATCTGGGGAGTGCCACTTACACTGTTGAACTATGTAATCCTCGGCTGGCTGATGGGCATGGCCAAGATCAAATGGGCGGTATTCATCCAAATCATGATGAACGTTCTGAATATCGTACTGGATCTGGTCTTTGTGATGGGACTGTCATGGGGAATTTCTGGAGTCGCTGCAGCCACTTTGATTGCCGAATTTACAGCATTTGCAGTCGGACTGTGGGTCGTCGTGAAAGCAGGCGGAATTTCGTTGAACTTTCTTCCTTTGAAGCAGATTTTGGATTTACCGGCAATGAAGAAAATGTTTATGGTCAATAAGGATTTATTCATCCGGACAATTTGCCTGTTGCTCGTATTCAATCTCTTTACTTATAAAAGCGCCTCATTTGGCACAGAAACTTTGGCAGCAAATGCCGTGCTGCTTCAAATCCATTACCTCATGGCTTATTTCTTTGATGGTTTCTCAAATGCCACCAGTATATTGACCGGGAAAGCGATGGGAGCGAAAGACTATAATCTGTATAAAAGGACGCTGTCGATTTCCGCTCAATGGGCAATCCTCACCTCGGCATTCCTGACACTCATGTACTGGATGTTCAGTGAATCGGTCATTCGGCTTTTTACTACGATAGAAGAAGTTGTGGAAATGGCGATGATCTACAGCGACTGGCTTCTGTTATTCCCGATAGCCACCAGTATCGGCATCATTTTCTATGGGACCTTCACCGGTGCCACTGAAACAGCGCCTGTCAGAAATTCCATGATCGTCTCCCTGCTTTTCTATTTTCTAATGTTCTACTTATCTGTCCCACACCTCGAGAACCATGGCATTTGGCTGTCGTTTATCGCATTCAGTATCGGACGTTCGGTATTCCTGTCCCTGTATGTTCCAAAACTGAGCCGGCAATTTCAAGCTTTGTGATGAAATTGGTTATGATAGAAGAAAAATAAAAAAGGCTGAATGCGCTCGCATTCAGCCTTTTATAAATTCTTCTTCCAGTCTGAGCTTCGGATATCGCAAGTTTGAATTGAACAAAAATCACCTCTTGGAACCAACCATAAGCTTCAAGGTCGACTAAATTTCCAAACCACATTTCCTTTTTTCGCCTATACTTGAAAAAACGAAACTATTATCAGAAAACTTGCGTCTATTGGGTGTTCAGGAAGGGATGGGGGCGTATGCCGGTGCATGAATACACGAAACTGAGTGATGAAGAAATGAAAAAAATCATGGACAGTCACGGTGAGTACCTGATCCGGCTGGCTTATTTCTACGTGAAGGACTGGGCGACGGCCGAAGACATCATGCAGGAAGTGTTCATCAGCTATTATCGAAAATCCGCCCAGTTCGAAAATCGCGCTTCCCTGAAAACCTATCTGTCGAAAATTACCGTCAATAAATGCCGCGATCATTTACGCAGCTGGAAAAATAAACGTTCGTTATTCTCGAATTCAATCAGCGGTTTGATTTCTTCAGGGAAATCTCCTGAGGAGACGTTGGAACAGCACACCAACCAGAGCAATCTCACGAATAAAATCCTTGAACTTCCGATCAAATACAGGGAAGTGATCTTGCTGTTCTATTATCAGGAATTCACATCGAAGGAAATCAGCGAGCTGCTGAACTGCTCGGAAAACACCGTCAAAACGAGACTGCGGCGGGCAAAGGATTTATTGCGTGAGAAAGTGGATTTGAAGGAATGGGAGGGGATGCAGGATGAATAAATTCAAACGCGACCTGGATGAGTTTGTCGGCGAATTGCCTCGCTTCAAAGAACCGCTGAAGCGGAAAATCTTGAGCGATATGAGAAAGGAGGAGCGTCCAGTGAACCGTTTTGCTGCCTTGAAATATGCCGCAGTCATGATGTTGCTTCTGATAGTGGCTACCACTTTTCTCGTATTGAATCTTAACGGTAATGATACGGATCTAGCTGTACCTGCGACTACACCGGAAGAGTTGCCAATGTTGACGGATCCGGATACGGTGGAGGAGGTTGAAATCTTCACGGAATATACGGCGCCACAGGAAGTTTTCGACTATAAATATGATGGAATGGACCTCGGTAGCGGTGATTATTATCAATATCCATTATTAATCGATCCTTCAGCTTATCAGGAAAAAGAGCCGGCCAGAGGGGACGTAATCGTCTATGAAGCAGAGTTTTTCGACGGCAAAAGCCGAACAATAGGAAGGATCGTCGCTCTGCCGGGTGAAACAGTGGAAGTCAAAGATGGACAGCTTTACATCGATGATCAAAAGTTGGATACATTTTATGGTCGGGCACATCGTAGGGGCTTAAATTCGGATGAAATATACAGTGGTGGAATAGAAGAAATTCTCTCCCAATCAATTGAAGCTTTTACATTAGGTACTGAAGAAGTTTATGTCACGGGTGACGATTGGTTCAGAAGCCAGCAACTTGTCATAGAAGTCGATGAAATCCAAGCGGAAGTTTTAGGGTATTATGTGGAATGAGTTAAAGGTATTTAAGTGGGAGCAGAGCTGATTTCAATCATAGCTCTGCTCTTTTTGTGTTGAAGATTTATTATGAAAAGGAATTTTCAGGGAAATAGAGAACTTAATATAGGTGTGCAATTATTATTTTCATTTTCATAAAAACGAAGGCAGAGGAGAATTGGATTGGAACAGACAACTACGCAGAACTGGGATCTGGAATCGTTATACGCCGGAGGAAGCCAGTCAACCAAATTGAAAAATTTAATCGCGGAGCTAAAGGCGTTGCTTGAAAAACTCAGCAACGATTTGAATAACTTTCAAAAGAATAAAGGAGAAGTGGATACACACGCTTTCCTCAAAATCATCAATCAGTTTCAATTTGCTAGAAGCGGCTGGGATGAACTTGACGATTTTGTGATTTGCGTTTATTCACAGGATGTTACAGACAGCGACGCGGTTGTGTTGCTGGATGAAAGTGCTGTGATTAAAGCGAAGCTGGATTCGGTGCAGATCGACTTGGATGAAGCGTTGGCAAACTTTTCGGAAGCCCACTGGAATGGATTTATGGAACTAGAAGAAGTGGAGCCGTATTCTTTTTATTTGGAAGAAAGAAGGAAAACGGTAAAGGACCGGCTGCCGGTTGAAATGGAGCGGCTGATCAATGTGCTGTCGGTCAACGGCATCAAAGCCTGGGAACAGCAACAGCAGCAACTCCTGGCGAAATTGAAAATTCCGATCGGGTCCGATGGGGAGGAGCAGGGAGTATCAATTGGTCAGGCAATGAATGAAGCGATGTACGCAGAAGATCGTTCACATCGCCAAAAGGCGGCAAGAGCAATTGCCGAAACTTGTGCAGATCATGCGGAAGATTTTGCCGTCGCATTAAACCGCATTTCAGGTTTTCGCTTGGATGTCTACGAGCAGCGAGGTTGGCACAACGTCTTAAAGGAAGCTGTCGAACAGAATCGGATCCAGGAAGAATCGATTCAGGCATTGATGAAGTCAATCGATGACAATAAGAATCTGTATAGAGCCTATTTCCAGCGCAAAGTCGCATTGACGAGACTGGATGAAGTCAGCTGGTTCGATCTGGAAACGCCGACTTTTGCATCTGAGAAGAAGATAGACTACGCAGCAGCTAAAGATATTATCATCAAGCAGTTTCATCAGTTCAGTGAAAAATTGGGTCAATTTGCAGAACGTGCTTTTGAAGAAGGTTGGATTGAAACTGAAAACCGGCCCGATAAAGCAGGTGGAGGATTCTGCGCTTCGATGCCATTGAGCAACGAAAGCCGGATTTTTATGACGTACCGGGAGAACTATCAGGATGTCGTGACCTTGGCACACGAATTCGGTCATGCGTATCATAATTACATTTTGCAGGAAGAACCTGCTTTCGCTCAGCAAAAAGGCACATCTGTCGCGGAATCGGCCTCTACTTTCCTGGAGAATCTCGTATTGGATGCGGCAATCGAACATACAGAAGATGAAAAGGAGAAGCTGGCTTTATTGGAAGTTAAGATTAAAGACGGCCTTAAATATGTAGTAAGCGTGCCCAACATGTTCCGATTCGAACAGGAGTTTTATGCAAGAAGAAAGAATGGCCAGCTTACTGCGGAAGAGATCAATAACCTGATCAAAGAAGTGGAGAGTGATTTCTACGGCGGCATCATTGAAGGATCAGCCCCTTATAAATGGATGTACATCAGCCACTTTTATAGCGCTGATAAACCTTTCTTCAACATACCCTATACGATAGGGTATTTGTTTAGCAACGGCATTTACAGTTTGGCAAAAGAAGCGACAGGCGATTTTCAGGAGAAATACGACGAATTACTGCGTAATTCAGGCAGAATGACTGTCGAGCAGCTGGCACATACTTATCTGGATGCGGATGTAACAAAGCCGGAGTTTTGGAATGCTTCGCAGCAAGCGTTGAAAGATGCCATTGAGGAGTATTTGACGTTGACGGAGAGTTATGTGAATAAAGGCAATTGATTTTATTGGCTGTTCCGGTACATTAGCCTAAAGGGAGACTGGAAAATGGAAATCATCACACAGAACGACTATTTCATAGTGAAAAGAATGGCTCCTGGCGTATTTGCCGCCATTGCAAAACCAGGAACAGGCGCATGGAGCAACGCCGGTTTCGTCGATTTGGGAACGGAACTGCTGGTATTCGATGCCTTTAATACGCCAGTGGCGGCTGAAGAGTTGAGAAAGCAGGCTGAAAAACTGACTGGCAAAAAAGTGAAGTACCTGGTGAACAGCCATTATCACGGCGATCATGTATTTGGCAATCAGGTGTTTGAGGATCTGCCGATTATCTCTACCGAACTGACCAGGGAGTGGATCAAAGACAAGAATGTCATAGGTGATGTTGATGTCGAGTTCGAAGAGACTCAGAAATACCTGGATAACTTGATACTTCAAATTGAATCAGAACAGGATGAAATCATAAAGCAGAGTCTGTCTAATCAATACTTGGAGATGCAAGTGCTGTTAAAGCAGATTCCATCCATGAAACTGACCTTGCCATCGATTACTTTTGAAAACAAATTGGTCATTTCGGGGACTGAGCGGCATGTTGAACTATATTGCTTTGGCGGCGGACATTCACCAAGTGATACTTTTTTATATGTTCCAAAAGAGAAGGCTGCATTTATGGGAGACATCGTCACCGACAACCTGCATCTTCCGATTTTTCATCCTGAGGAATTTCTTACTATCTTAGAATCAATTAAGGCTATGGAGATTGATGTACTCCTGCCAGGCCATGGAGATATTGGATCGAATGAAAAAGTTGAAACCATGATTGATTATGTGACGATGCTGAAAGAGGCAGCGGGAGGAGCGATCGGAGCAGACGTTGAGTCGGAAGACTTTGTTTCTTCCTTTGTTCTTCCTGAAGAATTTAAAAAGTGGAAGGGAATGCAGGGTATCAAGCGTAACTTGAGGACAGTATATGATTTTTATGCAAAAGATGTTGAAAAGACTACAACTCAATCGATATAAGGGTGAATCATTATGAAAGCTTGGTATACAACAAATTCCGAATATCTCTATAAAACGCCATTCGGAAACTTGAGGAAAGATACATGCAAACTGCCCAACGGCATCACGATCGATGACTATTACGTAAACGAATATATCGATTGGGTAAATGCAGTCGTTCTGACTAAGGACAATCAAATCGTGCTGGTTGAGCAATACAGGCAGGGAGGTCAAGGATTCTATCTTGAAATTCCAGCGGGCAAAATAGAAGAAGGGGAAACCGATGAAGAAGGCATACTCCGGGAAATCCAGGAAGAGACAGGGTACACTTCTATGGAAAAACCGATATTGCTCGGTGAATTCATGGTGAATCCCGCAACCCAGAACAACAAGATAAAAACTTTTCTGCTAACGAATGCTTATAAATCTGTTGAGCAGCATCTCGATGAAACAGAAGAGATCGATGTAAAGCTAATCGATTTTGAGAAATTTGGCCGTTTGATAAGAGACCATGAAATTCAAACTCAACTCTTCACTGCCAGCGCCTATTATATGGCGAAGGCAGCGTTGAGTGAGGGATAAGCTATTTTAAAAGGAGTGCTGCGTTTGAACACCACCAAGAATAACGGCTTCGGGTTTCTTGACTTTATTGTCATAAAGGAAGAAGAAATAAAGGATTACGCGCCGATAGCCGGGTCTTTCGCGGTGATCAGCTGTGATGATAAGGTCCTAATGGTTTACAACGTATGGCGGGAGCAATGGGAGTTGCCGGCGGGCAGGCGCGAAGGCGATGAAACGGAGAAGGAATGTGCCATCAGGGAGCTTTACGAAGAGACCGGTCAATACATAAGCGAACTGGAGTTTAAAGGATTGTTGGAATTAGAGAACATATCTGATGGCAGCGTCAAATACAATCCTGTTTTTGCCGGAAGTACGGCGAAACTGCAGCCGTTTTTAAAGAATGACGAAACGTCAGAGATGAAATTGTGGGACCGGAGCGGGGAACTCGGTGTCATCGATGAAATGGATTTGAAGATTCTTGATTATGTTTGATGAGTGAAAGGGGTGGGGACATGGGAAAGCTATTTTTATCCGGTGGCGGAGACAGAAAGAACACCGAAAAGTTTGATGAGGAATTCCAGCGGCAAATCGGTCAGGCAAAGCCGCTCTTATATATTCCGATTGCGATGAACGGCATGATTCCCTACGCCGATTGCCTTCAGTGGATGCGGGATGTCTTCAATCCGCTTGGCATTCACGAAATCGTCATGTGGACCGATCTTCATAAGAAATCGGTGGATGATCTGCAGCAATTCTCAGCCGTCTATATCGGCGGAGGAAATACGTTTCATTTATTGAATGAAATGCGGAGTACCGGTTTCGATAAGGTATTGGAAGAATACATAAAAGGTGACGGCGTCGTTTATGGTGGGAGCGCGGGCGCAATCATGCTGGGCTCGAATATAATGACCAGTGCGCACTTGGATGAAAATAAAGTTGGCGTACACGATTTCAGCGGGTTGGATGTGCTCGACGGCCTGGCAGTATGGTGCCATTATGAAAATGAAAACGATGAAATGATTAGGAGTTATATCAGCGATTTTGATACGCCGCTCATCGCTTTGCCTGAAGAAAGCGGTGCGTACTTTCAGGATGGGCACATCAAAGTAACGGGCACGAAGTCTGCTTATCTGTTTATTGGAGAGGACAAAGTTGAGCTGCAGCCGGGGGCGGAATTCAACTTCAGTGGATCTGGGGAGTACGATGGCCAAGCCATATTCGGCGAAAAAAGGCCATTCAATGACGCGGTAGGGCACATGCAGAGCATCGAAGGTTACCCCGCGGCAGGAGATTACAGAAATCTGGAGACTATGCCGAAAGCGCTTCAGATTGGTGGTTATCTTTTCGTTGGGCTTATGGTAATTTTGTTTGTTTCAATTGTTGTGGTGGGATGGGTTTTACAATAATGCTGAAGGGACGGCGTGTTTGAGCCGTCTCTTTTTTGTATGGTGATTTTATTGCTTAGATGATCAAAATGGGCGGTGGAAATTCTATGAAATAGCTAGTTGGGAGTAAAAGGCTGGAAGTTGGGAGTAAACCGGGAAAAGTTGGGAGTAAATTGATAGAAGTTGGGAGTAAACGGGGTGTAGTTGGGAGTAAATATAAATCGCTCGAAAATGAAGCTGCAAGAGGATCGATTTCACTCGGCAGGAGGCTGATATTGGCAATAAATATCGACTCGCTAGCTGCAGATTAGCCAGCTGGGCGTATTTGAGTCAAAGTTGGGCGTATTTCGCATAAAGTTGAGCGTAAATCGACCGAAGTTGGGCGTATTTCATACAAAGTTGGGCATAAATCCAAATCGACCGGAAAAAGCACCGAACCCCAATCAACCCCAACCCCCGGTCGCACAAACCAAAAAGAAGCGCCGCCCGGCAAACCGGACGGCGCGACCTTCCATATTTTATTCCTTTTCAAGATCCAGCCAGCTGTCCAAAAATTCACGATTGTCTTCACCATTCTGTTCCACAAAAAACTCCGCAAACTTCGCAGTGTCCACGTAGTTGAATCGGAATTGCTTCACATATTCCGACAAAAAGCCGAAAGCCACATCCGAGCCGCCGTTCGCTTCGAAATACTCCTGCAGCAGGAGCGGCGTTTTTCCGTAAACGGTCGAATAATATTCACCTTCTTCAAATTCATCCAACGCCAGGTTGATAAAGGGAGTAGTAGCACCTGCCGTAGCCATGTTTTCCGCAAACTCGAAGGGATTCGGGTAACCTTCATCGACCATATACATGGCCGCCACCCATTCCGTTATGCTTTCATCGAGCCATGCATCGGTGTAAGGGTCATTCGCCACCAAATAATAGAACCATTGATGCGCAATTTCATGGACAAGTGTATGTTCAAAATCCTCCGGACTGCTGTTCACTTCAATGATGTTCGGATATTCCATTCCGCCGCTGTTTGCGATGACATCAAGTTCTTCGGCAGGGTGGTCGGCAATCTTTTCTTCAAAAAATCCAAAAGCGTCCTCTGTCACAGACATCATGTCCGCTGTAAAGTCCTGTTCACCGCTTGGAATAAAGACACGAAGCGCAGTATTGTTTACGCTTGAAGTCGCCGTGTGCCAAGATTCGGGATCCAGAAATGCAAGATAGAAATCTTTTATATTCGCACCCGTCAATGTGCCGGAAGCCATTGGTAAAACTTCTCCGTCCTGAGCAGAACTCGCTGTTAAATACTCCGCCGGCAGCTGGTAATCGATTTGATAGCTGCCGTAAGAGGTATGATAGGATTCGCCTTTAATATCAAAATCCTCGATTTTCCATCCATTCTCATAGTGGCCGAGCATCGGATACCACTGCGCCAAGTAGAAACTATCTTCAACTTGCGAAAGCCGGATGCCGTTTTCCGGAAGCTTCAAGGTATAATCGATTTTCACTTTTTTCATCCCACCCGGATCCAATTCCTGATCCAACTTCAATAGAAGGCGATTATCGTTCAGTTCAAAAGGAACCTCCTGACCATCTGCAGTGATACTCGAAATCGCCGTTTCAGCCCCGTCTTCCATAAATTCAGGTTTATTGGCATCAGTCAGGGCATTCGGGATGAAATAAAAGCCGATGTCTTTCCACGAATCCTGTGATTCATTGGTCACTTCAATCTCTGTGCTTACTTGGAAGACGTCCTGTTCATCCAATGCAAGGTCGATATTGTAGGCGGCACTGGCACCAGCTGAGTTGCCAGTGATACCTTCATCTAATCCGGGCAGAGGAATGTCCACGACCAACATTCCTGGAAGTATGGCATTTGACGCTGTAAGTACGACTTGTTCAACATCCTTCGGCAATTCATAAGTTAAGATAACGCTTGTTTTACCAGGAATGATAAATTTATATTTCCCTTTCCAAGGCCCCTTTTCTATCACTTCCATATGAATACTTGAATACTCATTCCCGGATTGGTCAACTAATATGAAACCCTGCGGTTTATAAGTAAAATGACTTTCTCCACCTTCCATCTCCAATGTTACTGGTATGGATATTAATTGATTGTTTGGATTGGAGATAGAAACCTCTGGTGGCGGTTCCACCGGCTGATCGAATGTTAACTCCAATGTTTGTTCGAAGTTTTCATCCCCTAAATCGAAGGTGCGGTAAGCATTTTCCTTCAACTCGTCTATCACAGTTCCGCTTTCAGCAGCTTCAAGCGGAATTTCCACAACGACCGGGCTTGGGTAGAAATCACCACTCGCAACAAAGACAGCGCGGTCGAGATCTTTCGGAAGTTCATAAGTCAAAATGGCTGTCATTTTATTGGGTGAGATAAATTTATATTTGTGTCGCCAATTTTCTTTCCCCTCCGTGACTTCCATATTTACAACTGAATACTCTGTTCCATTATCGTCCATCATTTTAAAACCATGCGGCTTGTAAATAGTGGATCCAGCTTCAGTATCACTCGAACGATCGAGCGTCACAGTAAAGGAAATCAAGCGGTTTTCCTGATCTGTCACTTGAACGCTAGCTGGTGTCTCCACCAATTCCCCTAATCTGAAAGCTTCCGTATTGTTAGTCCCGTCACCCAATGTATAAGAACGATAAGCAATTTCTTGAAGTTTTGCGATTTCCCCGGTAGCGGTTCCCGCAACATCTTCCATGAGTTCGCTTTCTTCCGGCTCATCTTTTTCAGGTGTCTTAGCCAATAACTCGCCTTCGGTTCCGGTTGTCGCTGTTTCAGAAACGCTGCCGCTTGGTTCATTATTGATTTCCGGCAAGGTGAGCAGGAACAGCGAGAAGATGCCGGCGACCAAAGTCGCCCCTGCTGCGCCGAGTGCCCATTTGAATTGCTTCTCCACTTTTTTTGAATTGTGTAATGTGCCATTGATTGCCTGATACGGCAGGATGCGCGCCGCTTTTTGGGCCGGCAGCAAAGCACCGAGCACGCCGGTGACAATCGGGATTAATAACGTAAGAGACAAGAACCCGAATTCTTCTGTCGGCAGCTGGCCGTACATGGAATAGATGATGACCAGTGAAATTGCCATTCCGATGATACCTGCCAACAGGCCGGTCAGGACGCCTTCCCATAAAACGAGGAAGCGGACGCTGTTGTTCTGCCAGCCGGTCGCTTTCAGTACAGCGATCTGCGCCTGCCGTTCCGACACATTCTGCCACATGATTTCGGTCGTCGTTAATATGGCAATTAATAAAGCGACGCCCATCGCCACATAGTGCATTGTGCCAACTTCGAGTGCGACGAATTCACCGAGCCACGTTGCATAAAGCACCCCTTTCAGGCGGAACGTCACGAATAGAAAGAAGATGAAAAGGCTGGTTGGAACAGCAATAGCGAAAACAGACAGTACACTTCGCTGCCATTGCGAGAACAGATTATTAAAACTCATGCCGATTACGGATTCCGACCGCACGATTCGTTTCGCGCGGTGTGAGACTTCGCCGGAACGCATGGATTCAAATGGTTTTATTCGGCGTATCAAAGCAATTGGAATCAGAGATCCAAGCCAGTAGATGGCAAGTCCGCTGACACCGATCAAGAAGACGCGGAATGCGGAAGTGTCGACACTGCCCGACACGAAAAACGCACCGAGAATGAACCAGCTGATTAAGGCGACAAGGCTGCCGAGAATCGACGCTTCCAAGAACAGCAGTTTTGATAATTGGGAAGGGCGCCATCCAAGCGCCAACAGCACCGCAAATTCCTTTTTACGGGCGAACAACATGATGATGCTGGAAGCAAATACATAAACGATGGCTACTAAAATCACGCTGGCGATGACTCCGCTCATGCCGATTTTCGCTTCTTTGAAAATGGAAATGGATGAACCGATTTTGATCCAAGGCTGTTGCACCCAGCCAATTGCCTCCTCTTCAGGGAGCCCGGACAGGTGAGTCAAGGCAAGCTGAGGAGAAGAGCCAAGCGTGATATCGGTGATTAAACCGGTTTTCTGCTCAATTTCAGCAGCAACTTTCTGCAATAAGGCTTCGCTTTCTTCATCCATCATCTCGACGCCTTTTACATTTACACGAATAGCAGAAATCGGTGTATCGCCTAAGACCTGAGCAGCTGCTTCAAGTGTCGTCAGCACCAGCGGCGGCTTTGTCAAAAATCCGTAATCGTCATTTGTTGGCTTCATACTAGCGGGCGGGTTGATCGGATTATTTTCAGAATCCATCACCCATTGCGCTTTTGCCGGAAAATAGGTCTCCATCGGCAGTTCTGTCAGCGGATCTTTGGAAATCTGCAGCTTTTGCGGGTCGAACACGCCGACAAAATCCATCTGCAACCTTGGCCAGTTGGAACTGTCATTGCTGTATGGATTGACCTGGCGGTACATATGTTTTGTTGCCCACAGTGAATCTTCGGGGAGTTCAAATGGTTCCACTTCGTAGGTATAAGGCCAGCGCTCCGGAAAAGGGCTGGTGACAGGCGTATATTTTACGATCGAAGGCTTTGCAGCAATCCAGGCTTGATCCGGCACTGTGCGAATTCCCTCGAAATAGGGATTTAAAATCTTTTGAATCAATTTTTCGTGAACGTCCGTTGTTTGATAAGTGAATTCTTTTACCGGAGTTCCTTCAAATTCATCAAGATATTCCTCACCGCCTTTTGCCAGGATATCCTCGGCGATTGCTTGCTGGTCTGTATCGAATGCGATATCCAGCTTTTCGAAGCTGTAAGTGAGTTTGGCATCAACGAAATCCTGATTGCTGATCAGTGCCGGAACTTTGTATTCCGTTACTTCTCCAAACACGTCGCCGGTCGGAGCGGAAACATCGCTTTCATTGAAATAACGGCTGAAATCACTGACAACAATGGCTTCATCCAAGCCGGCCATGGCAGCCTCCGCTTCCGGATCGATGCCGGCGATCATGATGGATGTTCCATAAGATAAGATCGGAATGCCAGGTGAAATACCGTAATCGATGGCGGTCGTGCCACCCGGTTTCCAACCTCCAGCGGTAACATAGGTGGACATTTCATCCACCTGAATGCTGGCGCCAGTATTGGTTTCCTCGTGCATAATCATCCGGTAGATACCCGGTTCGGTGATATTTGGATCTTCCAGTTCTACGTAGTTGGTGTTTGAGCCGATCATCGCAATCGGCGCAGCGATTTCCACATTCGCCATGGCTTTGATCAGTTCATATTGTTCAAGCGAAATTCCGCCCTCCAGTCCGCTTAAATAATTGGGCTCGAGGAGATTCAGCTCTTCCGTGACACTGCGGCTGCCTTCCGGACGCACAACAATATGATAAGAAGACTTCCACCTCTTTTGCAGTTCATCCACAACAGTCCCGTTATTGGCCTGCGTAATGCCGACCAAATAACTGAGCCCTGTACTCAGGATCAAAACGCCGACCAGTAAAAGAAGGAAACGCTCCTTATTGCGCCACCAGGAATTCCAGATAAATTTAAGCATATTCCCTTACCTGCGTGTCCGAGACGATTTCGCCGTCACGCATTTCGATTTTGCGATTGGCCCGGTCAGCGAGTGTGGGGTCATGCGTAACGAAGAGGACGCCGCATCCTTTCTCGTTATTCAGAGTCTGCAGCAACTGAAAAATTACTTCGCCGGTCTCCGAATCGAGATTGCCGGTCGGCTCGTCCGCCAGCAGCCATTTCGGTTCATGCACAAGCGCGCGGGCGATAGCGACGCGCTGCTGTTGACCGCCGGAAAGCTGTGAAGGAAGCGAATTCGCCTTGTCCTGCAGGCCGACCATCCTGAGCAAATCTTGTGCCCGCTGTTTCTTGTCGTAACTGACTTTACGCCCGAATAACGGCGCCATGATATTTTCTGCAGCCGTCAATGTCGGAATTAGATGAAACTGCTGAAAGATGAAGCCGATGTTTTCAAAACGGAAATCCGCCAGCTGCCGGCTGTTGAGCTTATGCACTGCCTGCTCTTTGTGCAATAATTCTCCCGAAGTCGGCTCATCCAAAGTCCCGATAATACTGAGTAGCGTCGACTTGCCGGAACCGGACGGGCCAATAATGGAAATAAAATCGCCTTCCTCTAACGTCACATCAATATCCTTCAGCGCATATGTCTCCACGCCGTCCCCCTGAAAAGCTTTCGTCAACTTACGGCATTCAATTGTCTGGTTCAATGGAATCGCCTCCCGATGGAATTTGGTATTTTTTCTCTATTCCAAATATACCAAATTTTAGAAGAGTAAAGTATAATAGATTGAACTTTCAATAAAATTGATTGGTGAACAAAGCAAATGATATAAAATTATTTTACCCGCTGTTGAAAAGGAGAGATTCAATTGAAAAAAGTAGTTTCTGCTGTATTGATTGCCATAGTACTTTTCGCTTTCTATAACTATCAAAAACCTATGCTCAGCACGGAACAAGCAATTGTCCAGGCATACGGATATCTGAAGAATCCACCTTCCGGAACTGGTGTCAGTGTTCAAGCGATTCAAGTCGAATTGAGTGCGATACCCACAGAAAATATTACACTGGGGTTGCGTCAGCAAGAAGGATTCCTTAATGAACTGTTTAATCAACAGCAATGGGAAGTGACGATAAGTTATGAAGATGTTATTCCCACCGTTGTAATGGATGCTGTTACTGGTGAAGTATTGGATGTAAGGGGTCCGTTGAACTGAGGAGGGGAACGATCGTCATGCTTATAGAGTCTGCATCTTATTATGCGAATCAATAGTTTAAAATTAACAAGTAGAAGAATATCATTTGAAAGCAGGAAATGTGATGGATTTTAATTGGGGCGCTCTTTTTGGAACTTTTTGTGTTGCGGTGATTTTCGTAGTGTTAAAAGGCTTTTTTGAGAACAAAGAGGGCGAGAAGATGTTTAGGCGGCATATGATTATTGAGGTAGCGGTGCTGACTGTGCTATTCCAGGTGTCGAATTGGATATTTAGCTAGTTATTGCTGAAAAGGGGATTGTCTCTTTATTGTTATATAGCAGTAAACGATGGCGGAATGGCTAGTTGGGAATAAAACGTTGGAAGTTGGGAATAAACGGGCCGGAGTTGGGCATAAATCGAAGAGGAAGGAAATAGGACCGATCTACATGAATTCAATAAACAAAAGGAGCAAAAAATGAAAATAAGAAAAGCGACTTTAGCAGATGCAAAGGGAATCGCCCGCGTACATGTGGACAGTTGGATCGCCACTTACCGAAACATTGTCCCAGATACCTATTTGGACCAATTAAGCTACGACGCACGGGAACAATTATGGAAAGAAAATCTTAAAGCGAATAATAACTTCGTAGCAGAAAATAACGATGGCGAAATTATCGGGTTTGCGGATGGCGGCAAAGAGAGAACGGGAAAATACGCAAAATTGCAGGGCGAGCTGTATTCCATCTATGTTTTGCCGCAATATCAGGGTAAAAGGATTGGCCGGTCGCTTATGAAAAGGGTAGTCGATCATTTAAGGGGAAATGACCAGCATTCTATGCTCATCTGGGTTCTTGAAGACAATCCATCCCGCGGCTTCTATGAGAAGATGGGTGGCAAGGAAGTCGACCGCAAAACTTTAAGCATCTCAGGTAAAAAGTTAACTGAAATAGCTTACGGTTGGGAAGATATCGATCAATTAAGAAACTGCTTTGAGGTGACTTCGTGACTGGTGTAAGGGATGCAGCAGGTAAATAACAAGTGTTGATTAAGCAAAATGAAATCAACGCCTAAGTATAAGGGAGGGCATATGGAAAAGTTAATGGAAGCAATCGTAAACTGGATAACTTCACAAAACGATAGGCTTGTGATTGGCATATCCGGGCACGGAGCGGCGGGGAAGTCACACTTCACACAGCAATTGCTGGAACGGCTTGGCAAGAAAAATATGAACTGCCTCAACACCGACCCTTATATAGTCAGTTCGGATATTCGGAAGCTTGCTGCAATCGACTATACATATGAAAATGACCATCACCGATTTAAAATGACCGCCTGCCATCCTGCGGCGCATCATTTGGGGGCTTTGGAGCGGGATGTGCGGATGGCGCGGGAAGGATTGGATTTCTACACGATCGATGTTCATTATATGGAGCGGAATTTGATTTCTTCGGAAAATCAATTGACGATTGTCGAGGGGATGAGCGCGGCTTTTATTGATCCGGAGCTGTTTGATCTGAAGATTTACTTCTATACAGATGGCGAGACGGAATTAATGAGGAGAACTTCGCGTGATGTTACGGAAAGAGGGACAGATTTGGATTACCTGAAGTTTTCTCATAACGAACGGCGGGTCCAGTATGAGGTTTTCATGCATCCGTACAGCGAGAATTTTGATATCGTCATCAAGTCGGTTGGCGAGGAGCAGTTTGTGGAGAAGATGGAGTTTGAGTTTGACGGAGAGGAAGAATGACCTTCTTTTTTTTTTGAAAAATCGCTAGCCGCGGATAAATAGTCTTTAGGCGCGGATAAACATCGCCTAGGCGCGGATAAAACCCTCACAGCCGCGGATAAACAAGCCGCAGCCGCGGATAAACGGATTCCGCCGTCTTTCAGATGGAAAAAGTGCCGCTGAAAGAGCGCATTTCCTCATCAATATCCGCATTCATCGCTGCCTCAACAAGAAAAACCAAAGATCAAAAGAAAAAATGGATGCTTTTCGCAGGCGAAAAGCGAAAAACCAATCCAAAACAAAAGCCCGTGCAGATGATTGCTATCTGCACGGGCTTTTTGGTTTATGAAGTCGTTACCTGCTCACCCCAGCTTGGCAAACGCCACCAGATTCCCCTGGTCGCAGGACTGAAAGCCACTCTTTTCATAGAAATGACGGACGTCGGTGGATTCTTCCGTGAGCAGGACTTTCTGCCGGACATCTCGGTATCTGTCGAGCACGCCGCGCATTAATTCGCTGGCGATTCCCTGATTCTGCCGGCTGTTCAGCACGAGCAGGTCCTGGATATAAATGATGGTAAGGCCGTCACCGACCACACGGACCAAGCCGATCAATTCATCGTTATCCCAAGCCGACAGCACGTATAACGATTGAGTCAGCGCCTCCGCTAACTGGTCCAGATCTTTTGTATAAGCGAACCATTCGACATCTTCGTAAAGCGACTTTAACGCATCTTTCTCGATCAGCTTCTCTTCTTTGAATACGAATCCCATCTCTTCTACCTCCTCAAATTAGTAGTCTGAAGAGTGTTTACGCAATTTAACCACTGTCTTTTGCCTCCTTTACTCCAATAATCCTGAAAGTATCTTTTGAGTAACTATAGCCAAGTTACCAAGAACTTACAACCTCCAGCTCTTTTATAAATCTCCAGTTAAGCTAATAAATCCTGCATAGAAATCATCGGTAATATGTAAAAAACAGTAAAAAATAAATATTATAATGTAACTTTTGTTAATTTTATCTCACTTAATTGACGAAATAGTTATACAATGAAAAAGGGCTTGAAAGCCTTTGAAACATTAAGGGAAAAGGGGATGGGAAAATGAAAAACACGTTACATCTGTCATTAATCTTTGCACTTATCATTTCTTTTATTGCGCCTGTTATTGAAACAGGACAAGAAGCACATGCAGCAACTGCAAAAGCTGTAGCCATCAATGAAATAGCTTGGATGGGGACGAGCTACAGCTATAATAACGAGTGGATAGAATTGCATAACACGACGAACTCAGCAATCGATGTGAACGGATGGACTTTAAACGCGGCTGATGGCAGCCCGGGCATCAGTCTCTCCGGCACCATTGCAGCGGGTGGCTACTATCTGATGGAAAGAACCAGTGATGGTTCAGTTCCCGGTGTTGCTGCTGATTTGATCTATACAGGGTCTATGGAAAATAGTGGTGAGATCCTTGAACTGAGGGATGCTTCCGATACTTTGATAGACAGCGCAGATGCTTGGTATGCAGGTGACAATACCACGAAGGCAACAATGGAGAGGGTAGATCCGCTTATGGATGGTTCTCAAGCCACCAACTGGATTGATTCTGCAAAAACATATGATGGAGGAAACGGAACTCCTCGGGCAGTCAATTCTAAAGCGAAAGGCTGTACTGATAGAACTGAACAGTTGAACAATGTTTCGGAAGCGGAAGGTGCCATCAATGTTTACTTTAATAAATGCGCTGATACTTCTTATGCGAGTTCCGGGAATGAAGCAAATTACAATGTGAATCTTGAAACCAGGTTGATTAACCGTTTAAATGAAGCGACGACAAGCATCGATTTTGCAACATATGAAATTAATTTGCCGGGCATTGTGGATACCTTGATTGCCAAAGCGGCGGAAGGCATCGATGTGCGTGTAATCGCGGACGCTAAGGACGCATCTGATCCTCATTACGCGGAACGCTTCAAAACGATGAGGCTGCAGGTGGAAAAACTGGTAAGGGGACTGGATGGAGAAGTGGGGACAGCGGATGATATTTATGTATTTTCCGATTCTCCGATGTTCGCTGTGGAGGACAGTGCAGCAAGAACGGATTTCGGGTTGCCTTCCACACCGGAAGGTTTCCCGCTGGTAACTGTTGCTGTGGGGAATAGTGACGTATCCGGCTATTTGTTCGTTGACGCAGAGGAAAAGAGTGCAGATGCATATTACAGCCCTGGTACGCAAATGCATAATAAGTTTGCTGTAATTGATGACCGCTGGGTATTTACAGGAAGCTGGAACTTCACAGTAACGGGCTTATACGGTACGGAAACCAATATGGAACAAGGAATTTTAGACGGCAACCAGCAGCATGTGGTCGAAATCAACTGGCCTGCGATGGCTGATATTTTTGAAGTTGAATTCAATGAGATGTGGGGGAGCTCTGCATTATCTCCTGATACAGCCGCTGCTAATTTCAATACGCGGAAAATAGATAATACGACGCACGAAGTGAACGTCAATGGTAAAATCGTTGAAATTTACTTTTCGGCAGGCGATGATGCTGTAGGGAAAATGCGGGAAGTTGTTAGAACGTCAGCTGATGTAAACACATACTTCACCATATTCGCCTGGAGCGATCAGGGGCTGGTCGATGAGTTGAAGAATCTCTGGGAAGGTTCTTATAATGATATGGAAGGCACGTTGACGGGCTTTGATATCAAAGGTGTATTCGACCAGAGCTTCTGGAATCAATGGTGGTCTGCAAGTGTTGATATGACTGGACGCACTGCCTCTCAGGAGAGTGCAGATAATCCTAATACCCGCTGGGCGAACCCTGCACCTGTTTACCAAGATAACGAGTCACGCAAGCTTCACAGTAAAACTATGTTGATCGATGCCGATACAAACAGTGATCCGACTGTCATAGTAGGTTCCACTAACTGGAGTAATAACGGCAATAACATCAATGATGAGAATATGCTGTTTATCCATGACGCAGCCGTTACGAATCAGTTTTTACAGGAGTTCAACGTCAGATATACACAAGCTGGCGGATTGGTAAATTAAAAAATAAAAAAACGAAATTCAATAAATTAAGTGGAGGAGCTGTGCATACAGCTTCTTTTTTAATTTCTTTTATTTTTTTGATGTTGATATCGTCTAGCTTTTCCTCCGGCTGATTAGTATATTTAGAAAAAAGTCCGTTCAGTCGTATGAAAGGGTGAAAACATGAACTTATTCGGGAATTTATTTAAGAAAAAAGAGCGAGAACGGATTAGCGGCGAAACGCTTCAGGAACTGGGATTCAACGAGGAAGTTCAGGTGCTGATAAAAGAGGTCGCCGGTATGGAGTTTTATCCACTCGAAAATTATCATGAAGTGACAATCGGTATTTCTTTCAAATGCAGTCAAGAAGAAGCCGAACAGCTCGTGGATCAGTTGCGAGCAGAGATACAGCCTTTGGGCTATCTGCCATTCATTGCTGAGACGGATGTCGGGCGGCGAAGTAACAGCATTATTGGAATCGTTAAGACGGACAGTCCGTTTGAATTATTAAAAATTCTGGACACCAACGGAGATAATTACGATATCAGCAATGAAGATGTGATTGCAAAATTGAAAGAATGGCATCAGCGCAATCCCTTTACGGTTACCGGCGCCAATTTCGACTGGGTTGAGATAGCTTTTGAGAAACTGCCGGCTAGAGCCGAACTTACGGCTTTGGCAAAAGAAGTGACTGTGTTTTGTCCAGATGCAGTCGAATTCGATGAAGATGAGGTAAGTATAGAAGAAACGGTGAAAAGTTTGGAAAAAACAAAGAAAATCTTTTTGTGGTGGGATTAGGATCGTTGATTTGATTGCTTAAAAATCGGTAGGCCTGCCCACACTCAGCACAAATGGAAATAAATTCAGAATTTAAAAATTATTGAAACTAATTGCAGTTGCGAACGTATTAAAGGGTATAGAGTTTATAGGCGGGGATGGGAAGAGATGCTTAAAATAAAAAGGGGTGTACTCTATGCATTGGATGATGTGGGTATTTTGGGGAACTCTGGCAGCTATATTTATAATCAGTTATGTCGTGGATGTTTTGACTAAGCGTAAATACAGCATGAATAAAAAAGATAATACGTTGAACCAGAATATGGCTGAAGCAGAAGCGCGTCGGGATGCTGGACGAAGTAATCATGAAAGCGGAATGTTTTAGAAGACTGAATGGAACGATTTAAGTAAGGGACCTACAATTGTCATGAGCTTGGAGATGTATTTCCAAGCTCTTTTATTGTGCATTTTTCTCAGGAAGGTATTTAAAACTTTTACATAGAATTATTAGAGAACATGTTTTGTTCTTTTACTCAAAAGGAGGCAACACCATGGAAAACAACAAATTACTGAGAATGGATAATGTCGGCATCGTGGTGGATTCCCTGGATGAGGCCATCGCTTTCTTCGACGAAATCGGGCTGCTTCTCGAAGGACGAACTATCATCGAAGGCGAGTGGGCTGGACGCGTAACCGGCTTGGGATCTCAACAAGTGGAGATTGCAATGATGGTTACGCCGGATGGCCACAGCCGCCTTGAACTTTCGCAATTTCTTACCCCTCCGGTGACAGCGGACCACCGGAACGCCCCTGTAAATGCGCTGGGGTACCTGCGCGCCATGTTCACGGTTGAAGATATCGACGAAATGGTAGCCAGACTGACTAAGCATGGTGCTCAGCTCGTTGGCGAAGTGGTTCAGTATGAGGATTCGTACCGGCTTTGCTATATTCGGGGTGCTGAAGGGCTGTTGATTGGCTTGGCGGAAGAGCTTGGTGCCAAGTAAATGAGGAAAACTATAGTTGGCTTAATAGTAATTTGTTTGTACTGTTTTCCTTTTGTTTATTTTTCGATGTACCAAGATTTCGCTGATGGTTCAATGCGGGGCTATTTACTTATGATGGCAGCGACTTCGCTTCTTGCTTTCTTGAGCAAACTCTTCAGTAATTCACTTCCGGTGATTATCGGTAACATGCTGTCTGTAATTATTTCCTGTTATTTTATAAACAACATGGCCGGCAGTGATGGCTGGGGCTGGTATTTCACGCCGCTGAATCCTATTCAGTTATTGATCACAGTCAGTTTGTTGAACTTGATTCCCCAGTTTTTCGCTATGAAATTTGCCAATAAATATAAAATAACATTCGACAAGAGAGCTTTCGCCAGTAAAAAACAAACGTAAATTTTATTTAATAAATTATGTACGGATGGTTTAATCTATAGAACTTGGAAAGTGTTGTTAATATGCAACGGAAAAATTTGCAGTTGAATTAAAGAGGAGGAATCGTCAATTCATGAAACCGCGAATAACTGTTGTTACGTTGGGTGTAGATGACTTAGAAAAATCGCTGGAATTCTATAAAGAGGGACTCGGATTGCCGACAGAAGGCATCATAGGCAAAGAATTTGAGCACGGTGCCGTTGCGTTTTTTGACTTGCAGGCAGGCTTGAAACTGGCCATCTGGAACCGCCATGATTTGGCTAAAGAAGCAAAGGTGCCTCAAACGGCCGCCAGTTCTTTCGAATTTACTTTGGGTCACAATGTAGGCAGCAAAGAAGAAGTCGACGAATTGATGGACCAGGCGAAACAAGCCGGTGCTGTTATCACTGACCCAGCCCATGATACATTTTGGGGAGGCTATTCAGGTCACTTTCAGGACCCGGACGGGCACCTGTGGGAAATAGTGTGGAATCCGCAGTGGGATATTGAAGGGTGAATTTAATGATTACTGTTAAATAGAACATCAATGTATGAAGTAAAAGGGAAGGATTCCATCGATGGAATCCTTCCCTCTTGCTTTGGAAATATGTTCTTAGTATATTTTACTGCGCTTCACGCATGATTGAGGTCACGATGTGCAGGGAATCCCATTCTCCGCTGGAAAATTTGATGATCGGGTATTTTTGAGGGAACAGCTTATTACGAATAGTTTCGGCGCTATCGCCTTCTTTTTGTAATTCCTGGACCTGCTGCTTCAGCGACAGCAGATTATCCCTTTTACGTTCCAGTGCGCTGCGCCCGCTCTCTACAAACCCGGCATGGCTGCAAAATACATCTTGGAAGTCGTATTTCAATACCCTTTCCAGTGATTTGATGATATCCGGAATATGCTCTTCTGTCAGCACGACTTTAGTGCGTTCGCTCACAAATAAATTACCCGTGAACAGTTGGCCGGTATCGCGGTTAAAAAAAGCTTTATGGTCATGGGCATGTCCGGGCGTATCGATTACGTCCCATGTGGCAGTTCGGGATTGGAAAGTTTCAGGCATGGCCTCTGCGTGAAACGGCTTCCTTTTCCCCCAGAAAAGTTTTCGGTACAGCGGATAGTCTGCAGGCTGCGCACAAGAGGCAATCGTTTTTTGATTTAAATAGATTGGCACATCTTTATTCTTTTCAATATACGCGGCACACCCCGTATGATCTTCGTGATAATGGGTAAGCATAACCTGATCAAAGTCAGTCTGCTCAATAAAGGCTTCAAAGAATTTATGCAGCGACTGCGCGCCGCTATCAATCAGGACGCCATCAACCAAATAGCTGTACACATTTAAAGATACGCGCTGAAACTGCACTTTCCCGTTCAAATAGGAGACCCCATTGCGATCGCCTAATTCCGCTTGCTTCTTGAAAATCACAAACTTTCCTCCTTATATTCAAGTTAGAGATAAATAAGTAATCCAAGCGTAACTGATTGAATTGGAAAAATACATACAGTTTCAAGCAAATCGGCATTTTCCAACCGCTTTTCTGCCTTTTAACGGCCGAGTGATCATAGAACGTCGAAAAGTGATCATAGAATGAAATAAGTGATCATAGAATGCCAATAACCGCTCATAGAATTCCCGATGCTTATTTCCACCTCCGTTTCATACCACATTTCAGCTATTCTTCGCCGAAAAAATCTATTTCATGGAAATTTACCGCTATATTCCCTCCCGCAATCACTTTTCCCACCAGTATCCCCTCACACCCGTAGTTCAAGAACAACAGCGGATGTTTTTCGCCGTGCGAAAAACTCCAATCCCTTAAAGAAGGCTTCGCGTTCGCGAAGCCTTTTTCATATATTGTTCTGGCAATAGAGCTAGAAAGTGGAAGAATATAATACGCATCCTTTATAGGAGTCGTTTAAAAATATCGGTATACTGAAATTAAGTCTAAAGTAATCATTTAAATAAAGCATTAAGGCGAGGGGTCAAATGTCGAATTTCAAAAAGCATCGAGACGCACCTAAGGGGAACTGGAGAGTAATCAAGAAAATCCTGAAATATTTATTGATCCTGATTGTTGTATTGGCAGCGGGGATTATCTTATTTGTCAATCTGTCGCCGACTTTTGGCAGCAATCCGAGCAAGGAACAAAAAGAAACTTATGAGACATTCGATAATTATGCAGACGGCAAATTCTTCTTTCAGCCATCGGAAGAAGTGGATGCCGGCATTGATCGGATTTCCGGAATTCCGTATTCAGAATCAACGGATGAAGAAAGAAGACCGCCAGAACAGTTGCCTGTTGCTGGAATTGATTGGGATAGAATCAACAGTAATGAAGACAGTCTGACCTGGCTAGGCCATTCAGCATTTATTCTCAGCATCGATAATAAGAAAATTCTTGTGGATCCGATGCTGGGTCCCACGGCTTCGCCGGTTTCATTTATCGGGCCGAAACGCTACAGTGAAGATTTACTGTATCTTATAGAAGAAATGCCGCCGATCGATGCGGTTTTCATCACGCATGACCATTACGATCATCTGGATTATGAGTCCATAAAAAGGCTTAAGAGCAAAGTCGCTCACTTTATTGTGCCATACGGCGTCGGTAATCATCTGGTCGGTTGGGATATTGCGGAAGAGGATATTACAGAAATGAACTGGTGGGATGAAACGGAATTCGAGGGATTAGCCGTCGCATTGACGCCCGCCAAACATTTCTCCGGCAGAGGCATCCTGAACCATGGCTCGACGCTGTGGGGCGGGTGGGTCATTCTAGGGGAACAAACACGCTTCTACATCAGTGGAGACGGAGGATACGACACGCATTTCAAGGAAATCGCCGACCAATACGGCCCGTTTGACATTGCTTTGATAGAAGGCGCGCAATATGATGAACGCTGGCCCGATTCCCATATGATCCCGGAAGAATCCGTACAGGCGAGTATCGATTTGCAGGCTGAGCAGATGATGCTGACGCATTGGGGAGGCTTTACTCTTGCACGTCACAGTTGGACAGAACCGATAGAGCGGGCAATACAAGCCGCAGAGAAACAGGGAGTCGACCTCATCGCTCCGCAAATTGGTGAAACGGTTCCTATGGACGGCGAGTCTTCTGATCCGGTTTCGGAATGGTTGAAGTGAACGGAATAGTTTCTATAAATGGAGCAGAAGAGAAGAGGCTGATAAAAAGCCTCTTCTCTTTATTTGATATAGAGCTGCTGTGAATCAAAAACAGGGGGACAGAAAATGAAAGAATTTATCATGTAAGCGGTCAAAGAAAGCTAAACTTAGAGAGAAGGAACTTTCAGATTTTTCAAACGTATTTATTGGTAAGGAAAAAAGAAGTGAGACGAGCTTGCTTGCAGAAAGTAGGAGTCGGTGATGAGGGAGAGCAGAGCGAGACGAGTTGCACGAAAACTGGCGGCCACATTCCTTGCCCCATTTATATTTTCCGTGGCGTGGTGCAGTTGGAATATCACTATGGCTGATGAAACGGTCTACTATCAGGGAACTGAATTCTACGCCATGACATTGATATACTTTTTCTATATCGGGTTCTTTGTGCTGGTCTATGGAAATATCGTATCTTTCGTCGCCGAGATATTACAGCGAAAATGGTTTGAACGGGCAGATTGGTTATATGTATTGATTCTCGGTGCTTTTGGGTCGGCAATCGGGCTGGTCTTCCCTGTTTGGAACTTTATCATCGCAGGGATTCTCGTGGCGATGCTTTTTGGAATCATCGATAAATGGCTGCTGAAAAGGTGGCAGCTTGATAAAGGAAACAAAGCACTTTTCATCACGCCGTGTGTGGCTTTTGCATTGCTCTGGAGTTATTACCACTTCGCTTCACCGTCCTTGCCGGCCCATACAGCTCAGCAGGCAGTCGAATTTGCCACCAGCGGCAGCGGGACTTCAATCGACCGGTTCCCGGATGAAGTGGGCACATGGCAAGGCGAGATTGAGGGTTATCAGGTTAAAAGAACGACAGCGGTCGAAAAAATGGATGAAGAGACTTATATGGTAATCTTTACGGAAGAATGGCAAAAAGGCAGAGTGGACGATTCGTGGATGATGTCGTATGAGGTCGATCGCAGCAGCTCAATCCTTCGGGAGGAAGAAGGCGATATGCCGCCTTATGATAAGTGATAAGAAAAAGCAGATTAAATATACATAGAAAATCGGAGGTCCTACCATGCTCACGTACCCAGCTCCCACTACCAGAAAAGAAAAGTTTGAAATGATTAATACTCTAAAAGATCGGCTGCTCGTTGCCCACGGCGACGATATTCTTGCCATCGGTGTCTATGGTTCCATCGCACTCGAGACAGACGGGCCGTATTCGGACATCGAGATGCATATCATCACAAAAGACGGCAGCAAGATGGAGACCCTTGAATTCGTCTATGATAAATTCAAAATCGAATTAACCACAAACGACAGGAGTACCTTTCTTAAAGAGGCGGAAGAAGTGGATGATTCCTGGGCCATCAAGGCGGGGGCTTTCATTCATGTGATTCCAATCCACGATCCGACTGATTTGTTTGAGCAGGTCAAAAATCTTCCGCTGGAAATCTCGGACGATGCAAGGCACCATATTATGAAAGAATTTATGATCTGGGAGCCGTACGAAACCGTCGGGAAAATACGGAATAATTACAGCGGCGGCAATTTAAATTATCTTTCCACAGGTGCGCGCGACTTGCTCTGGCAAACAGCCAAGCTGATTGGGCTCGCCAATAAAACGTATTACAGCACGAGAGCAAAGACGCTTGAAGAGTCGCTGGAAATGAAATCGATCCCTTCCGGCTACAAAGAACTTCTGGATTTCATGCAGGAAGGCGAGTTGCCGGACGCGGAAAAGCTTTACCGTTTTTGTGAAGAGCTGTGGACCGGTTTGAACGAATGGTACGCTGAGATGCAATTGGACTACCGGCTGACAGAACTTCCGCTTTAGTAATCGTTTAATTGAAATTTTTCTATCCACTTCTCACAAACCCTATTCCAATAATGTGTTTAAATGTTAAAATTTATAAAAAGAAGAGTCGGAAAATTCTTGATATAGATTTTCCATTTCATAAAAAGGTGCTGACTGGATGCATAATTACACTTTACTGGAGCGAACACTTTTCCATTCTCCATCATTCAATTTCTCAAGGATGAAAGACGAATTAGATGGAAAGACCATTTTAATAACCGGTGCAAGTTCGGGCATCGGCAAAGAGGTCGCATATCTATTGGCCAATACGACTGTACATATGATTTTAGTGGCGCGCCGTGAAGAAAATCTGAACCTTATAAAAGAAGAGATTGAAAAGAGTTCAGCCCAGGTCACCGTGTTTTCGGCAGACTTGCGAAATGAAAAAGAGGTAAGTGACGTGCTGGCGTTTCTCCATGGGTTACCGGAAGGACTGGATGTTGTCATCAGCAATGCTGGAATTTCCATCAACCGTCCGATTGCCGAGTCATTGGACCGTTACCATGATTTTACGCGTACCATGGCGATCAATTACTTTGCTCCAGTGCAATTACTGCTGTCGCTCATTCCCTTGCTTGCGAAAAAGAACGGTCATATCGTCAATATTTCCACCATCAATGCTTTGCTTCTGCCTGTTCCATATTGGGCTGCCTATCAGGCATCGAAAACGGCTTTTGATACATGGTTCCGTTCAGCAGAGCCGGAATTGAAAATCAATAACATTTCCACCACCTCGATTTATCTGCCGCTGGTGAGGACGCCCATGATCGAACCGACCGCGGCCTACCGGAAAGCTCCGGCCATGTCGCCAGTTCACGTGGCTGAAATTATAGGCGGCGCACTTTATTCGAAACGGAAAGTTTATAAGCCGTGGTGGCTGATTTTCGGACAATGGGCTTCTGTTGCCTTTAGAGTACCGCTGTCGTTTGTGATCCCGCGCTTGTTAAGGGTGAAGGAGCGTGAGAGAGGCAATGTTTAACTTACTGAAAATATTGTCCCAGCTCGATTTTCTAGCACCTTCGAAGATTGCTCGTCTGGGATCGGCCATCCGGCAAAACGGTGTTAACCTGATGCTGTTATTTACATTGACTGAAAGAGCGGGAGGCGCAAAAACAGCTTTGGTGGATAGCCGGGAAACTCTCAGTTATCAGCAGCTGCAGGAGCGGTGCGAAAATCTTGTCTATCATCTGGCAGAACGTTATAAAATTGGGAAAGGCCGGAAAATGGCTTTTTTCTGTAGGAATCATGCTTCTTTGGTGCAGGGGATTTTTGCTGCTTCACGTTTGGGAGCGGATTTATACCTGCTGAATAGTTCCATGAGCCAGCTGCAATTCAACCGGCTAGTGGAAGAGCAAAATTTCGACTTCCTGATTTATGACGAGGAATTTAACGATGTGATTGAAGGATCCCTTTACCGGAATCCGAAAATCGTCAGTTACCAGGACAATAAAGCATCGGTAAGTATATTAGCTGGAATGGTTCCAGGCGGAAATCAAAAACTGCCGCCGTCCTCCAGCGGTAAAGTCGTGTTGTTGACCGGCGGTACCACTGGAAAACCGAAACAAGTGATTCACCGGCCATCCCTTTTCAATTTTCTTCATCCGTTCGCGGCTTTGCTGAACCGTCTGCATTTACCGAAATACAGCACCGCTTTTATTGCGACGCCAATCTACCATGGTTATGGCATTGCAGTACTGCTGGCGTTTTTTGCACTGGGGAAGAAAGTGGTCATTCAGGACAGTTTTGATGCAAAAAGCGCATGCAATCTGATTCGGCATCATCAAGTCGAAGTAGTCACAGTCGTTCCTTTGATGATTCATAAAATGCTGAAACACAGTATAGAAGACCTCCAGTCTCTTGCCTGCATTGCGTCAGGTGGTGCGAAACTGAATCCGTCTCTGGTAGAGGAAGTGAACCATCATCTAGGGGATGTTTTATACAATTTATATGGAACTTCGGAAGCAGGATTGAATATCATCGCTGCACCTGAAGATTTGAAACACCATTCCAACACGCTTGGAAAAGTGATTGCCGGAGGGCGGTTGCAGATAGTAGCAGAAGGGGAAAAAGTGGAGCCAGGTAATATCGGTGAGTTCTGTATTCGCAATATGTGGTCGATGAAAAACAGTTCGAGCCGTTGGATTCAGACAGGTGATATCGGCTACCGGGACCGGAGGGGCTATTATTTCCTGTGCGGCCGGACAGATGATTTGATCATTTCGGCGGGCAATAATATCTATCCGCTGGAAATTGAGTGTGCCATAACCAATCATCCATGTGTAGAAGATGCGGCGGTAATTGGAGTAGAAGATATCTGCAGCGGCCAGATACTGAAAGCATTCGTACAGATTTATCCTGATAAAACCCTGCCGAAAGGGGAGCTTTCGAGTTGGCTGCAAACACAGTTGGCGGGATTCCAGATACCGCGGGAAATCATTTTTGTTAGGGAACTCCTGTATACAGACGTTGGAAAGCTGGACAGGAAGCAGGTTCGGGCAAATGCGAGTGCAGAAGCCCAGCGAATCAAAGAGGGACAGATAATGGAGGGTGAGCTATAGAATGTATGGTGAAATGTATGGCAGTTTCAGTTCGGCCATTTATACGCTGCTATCTTGGTGGGTGTTGTTTTTTGTGCTGCAAAGGCTGGCCAATCGCTATCCCAAGAACAATAGCTGGAAGAAGGATATTATTTTAACGTTTATCCAAAGTGTACTTGTCCTAATACTAATGCCTGTATTAGCGAACTTTATAAGGTGAAAGAAAGACTTTGGAAAGCAATAAACCATCAAAAGAGCCTGAAAGAAGACCGCAAAGGTAGTGACCCCTTAAAGTTAGAGTTTTAGTTTATGCAGCTAATTGGCTGGTATGCGTCCGGTATTGCACCGGGCTCATGCCGGCCAATTTTTGTTTAATGCGTTCGTTGTTGTAGTAGTCTATGTAACGGGCAATC
>NZ_RCWH01000007.1 GCF_003668635.1 Planomicrobium sp. Y74
GCGGATTGCCCGTTACATAGACTACTACAACAACGAACGCATTAAACAAAAATTGGCCGGCATGAGCCCGGTGCAATACCGGACGCATACCAGCCAATTAGCTGCATAAACTAAAACTCTAACTTTAAGGGGTCACTACCTTTAGCAGCTTTTTTTATTATTATGCTCTTATTTAATTATTGGTTTTGATATTTATCTACCAGACATTCCTCAACAAATCTATCGAAAATGTTGATCGACGCCTGATCATTCTGCAACGCAAACTCTTCAGGATGCCATTGGATGCCAAGTACGAACTGATGGTTATCACTTTCCAACGCTTCGACCAGTCCATCCGCCGCACGGGCAGACACTCTCAATTTGTCAGAGACATCGCGCACTCCCTGATGATGGAATGAGTTAACATGGAATTTCTTTTCACCCATGATGTCATACAGGCGGCTGTCTTCTTCCAACTCAACTGAATGAGTACGGTGAGTACGCATAGCCAGTTGAAGATGCTGATACAATGTACCTTGATATTCAGCTTCTAAATCCTGATAGTTAGTACCTCCAAGAGATACATTCAGCATTTGCAGTCCACGGCACATTCCCATGAAGGGTTTATCCAATTTTAAAAATTCGATAATAAGTTCTTTTTCATATTCATCACTGCCTGGATATACAGCTCCAAGGCTAGGATGCGGCTCTTCACCGTATAGAGTCGGATTAATATCCCCGCCCCCCGTGACAATCAGGCCATCGAGCCGTTCACATAATAACGGTATATCTTCTTTATCAACAATTGGAACGATTAACGGAAGTCCTCCTGATTGAAGAATTGCCTTTCCGTATACTGGATCAAGTGTGTATGTCTGGTCTTTTTCTACGCGTGCGGTAATACCTATTACAGGTTTTTTTCTGTTTGTCATAAATGGGTACCTCTTTCCTGTCAGCAGATTAATTCGAATCACTTCTTACGATATATACTCTGCTTTCTATACCCTCGATTCCCTTTAACTAAAACATTTACCTTTACGCCCTGTCCTGGATACCGCAATAGAACTGCAGCTTACATTCAATCTGCATCTTTTCCGGGATCAAAACGGTAATGATTTAAATCGACTCTCGCTGCTTTTATTTCCACGCCCTCTGCCCGCAGAAGATCTGCCTGGGTTTGGCGATGATTATCATCCTGAATCGAAATTTCACCTGCTGCATTTATCACACGGTGCCATGGCAGATCGTATTTTGCGCTCATACTGTGAAGCAGCCGAGCCACTTGTCTCGCTCCTCTTGGACTGCCGGCATGCGCAGCAATTTGTCCATAGGTCATTACTTTGCCTGAAGGTATATTTTGAATTACTTGTATCGCCTTCCTTGTAAAAGCCTCCATGAAGTTTCTTTCCTCTTTAGACTATTTCCATTACTTCAGCTTTCTTTTTGCATTTCTTTGGCAAGTTCGCCATTCTTATAATCAACAATCACTGTTTTGCTGAATTCATATAAAGGCAGTTTGGCTGTTTGGAGCGATAAACCTTCGCTTGTGTAATGGATATGTTTATAATACCCGATTAATGCATCCACTACATCCTCCAACTCATCTATAGTATTCGAAGGAGGCATTGCAATATTTGGTTCGGCATTCTCTTTGTCCGCCTCGTCTCTAAAAGCCGTCTGCGACTCCATTAAGTCATTGATGGTCTGGTCAAAAAGCAACTGTCTTTCCTCTAAGCGGAAATAACGTCTCCAATAGACGAATATTTCCTTGGCAATCCCTAATTTTTTTGCACCGTTTACTGCATTCAGATTTTCCGTTACACATAATTGATGCATGATTTTTTTAAGAGACATTTTATATTCCCGTTCCACTACCCCTTTATATTGAAGATACCTCAAGTAGATCCCTCCCTGATAATCGTTTCAATCATTTATTCACATTCTCATGAACATCGATTTAGGCATTGCCGTATCGTTTTATCAGTTCTGTTGCTTCTAATGGGTGAAATGCTTTGTATACTTCATGGTCATGGACCAATCGAGCAATGTAATAAGTGGAGGCTGCTGTTGCATATGACGGTTCCCCAGTTGTTTCCGCCTGTCCGGAAACTCCAATTTGCTTGCCCGCCAAGTGGTATTGAAGATAATTATTTTCAGCTCCCCACGCCGCTATTTTTTCTAAAAGCACTTCTTCTGCTCCCCCAACTTCCGCCCCTTCAGCTTTTCCGCTCAAGTGATTGTAAATATTCCCGCCTTTCGTTGTGAGCACATAATATGCTGCCAGAAGCTTATTGCCTTTATAAGCACCAAAGAGCTGAAGATTCGGCCCAAGAGCACTGACCAGGGATTCAAAATAATCATTGGTGAAAAAGTAATAGCTGTCTTTTTCCTCATTCAGCCTTATGGTGGAATAATACAGAACCAAAAAGTCGAACATATGCTTAACAGTCCCCAGTTTCTTTATGGCATATTCAGAAACAGCTTCTCTATCCCTGAAAACATTTTGAGATGAAAAATCTTGTAACGGAAGGGTATAGGTATCACAAACAGGAATGAGCTCCAGCTCGTCTTTGAAAAATTCCGCATTGTTCAACAGAGGGTGAAAACGGATAAATTCCGCAACAATTTTTTCAGCCTGGCAATAATTCGAGAAGCCAGCAAGAAAATTTGCACCCAGTTTATAACCATCCCCATCAACTTTCAGCACAGGGCCTCCGTATCCGAATGGAGTTGTTATATCATAAAAAGAGAACTCATCTTCTTTGATTTGGCGTTTAATGAAGGGATAGGCAACCTCCCCTTCTCCGGTATCATCCACAAAATAAAAAAGGGTCGCTTCCCCCGGGTCCAATTTAAGGGCACTATGGAAGTATTCACATGAATAATAGATATCGGTGATATTAAAAAGTTCTAAAATTTGCTGCCAGCGGTTTGTTTGGCTGGCAGAGACCAGCTCATACATTAAAGTTCCCCCATTCAAAACTAAATTACTTAAACACTGTCTGGAAACTCGATCTTTTTCTTCTTCGTTCGAGGACACCGGTCCGGATTAGCATATTAAATAATTCTGCTATGAACGCCACCAGGATACCCACTATAGTGCCGAAAATCCCACCGATCAACAAAACATAAAGCCCATTTTCTTCCAGTACAGGCGGCACCTCTTCTACGGAAGCTTTAGCGATGATTTCAAGGTTATCAACATTCATAAGTTTCCAACCTTCAGACACTGCTAGGTTTGCCAGTGAATTTGCTATTTCGCCGGCAACTTTCCTGCTCTTATCCTCTACAGTGATATTCAGGACATGAGAGGAAGGTACATTTGAAACTGTCACTTTTTCAAACAACTCCGCCGGTGTCAGTGAAATTCCATTTTCCTCGACAGCTGCCGACAAAACTTCACTGCTCTTGATCATTGCACTATAAGCCTCTACAACCTGCGGATCAGCCGACTTTTCTATCTGCCCTGCTTCAGGAAGCCCCGCAGTTGGCTGCTCTATGTAAAGTTGGCTTGTAGCTTGATAATTTGGTGCAAATATAAAAGTGAGCAGCGCCCAGATAGTACCCGTGGAAAGAATTGCAATTCCTATGATCAACTTTATATGATTCTTTAGACTCTTTAGCATATTAAAAACCATGACTTTTTCCGCCATAAAATTTCCTCCTTATCAAAAAGAAATAGTTTTATGCTCTTTTATATCTAAAAATTCAGATTATTATAGTACCTTTATATCACATAACTCTAAGCACTTCTACTATTTAATTAATAAAAATGAAATAAACTTATCGAATTATGAGCATAAAGTCTCCTGCAATAATTACAAATATTACGTATATTACATTTTTAGGCATTAATACCCTTCTTTTATCAATCAAAAAGCACCATGCAAAAAAGCCCTACCCCGTAAAGGGTAGAGCTTTGCATAATTACTTTAATAATCCCTGCAGAATTGAATAGGTAAGTTTCTGTAACATAAAGAAACAATAGTCATCCATATTTATATTAAAATATTAAAAAAAAATCATTTAAATAAGTTTTTAATATCTCATTCTTTCCATAACCCAATGATTCCATTGCGGCGGTAAATGACTTTTTTATCTTCCAGGACCTTTAAAACTTTGGATAAAGATTGATGAGGAATATTTATATCGTGCGTAATCTCTTTAATTGTTTTAAATAATACACCGTCTGAAGATGCATTTACCACAAAGTAATTGACAAATTTTTCTCCTGTTTCTGCAATACGTTCAGACTCTGACGAAAAACAGTCATGGCATATCTCTTCAATCCTGCGTTCTGTAAATGGTCCAGACACTGCTTTATGGTTTTCGCTGACTTTCATCAATTTCAACCTCCTGCTTACAGACTTGTAAATTCCCATTCTTTACTACTTATACCCTCTCTCTTTTCAAATAGACATTTCTGCGGAAAAAAGGAAAAAATTGAGGTAACTCCTTTCCTTTTTTATTCCTTTTGCACTTAAAATTTCTACTAAGAGGGTATAAGATTGGAGTAGAAAATATCCGAGGAGGTTATATGAATGGAAGGAAAACATTATATTAATGGTGAATGGTCAACTGCCGGCGACGGCGTCATAAACGTAATGAACCCTGCAACAGGCGAACAGGTGGGGACAGTCCCAAACGGCGGTGAAGATGAAGCCACCCAAGCCATTGAAGCAGCCGCTGCGGCATTTCCCGAATGGTCGAAGACGACCGCTTATCACCGGTCAGAATTGCTGATGAAATGGCATGACCTGCTTATGGAAAACAAACAGGAAGTTGCAGAAATCATGACAAAGGAAATGGGCAAGCCACTTGCTGAGTCGATCGGTGAAATTGAATATTCCGCTGCATTCATTTCCTGGTTTGCCGAAGAAGGTAAGCGCGTTTATGGCCGGACAGTTCCCGCCAGCAAGGAAGGCAAACGCATCCAAGTGATCAAGCAGCCGGTCGGCGTAGTGGTATCAATCACTCCATGGAATTTCCCTGCTGCTATGATGGCACGAAAAATGGCACCTGCGCTCGCAGCCGGATGCTCATTTGTCGCTAAACCCGCGAAATTAACGCCGCTGACAGCCGTGCGTATCTATGAATTGGCTGAAGAAGCAGGTTTCCCGAAAGGCGTCATCAATATGGTGACAGGGAGCGCCAGCAAAATCGGCAAAGTATTTACCAGCCACCCGTCAGTCCGCAAACTGACATTCACCGGCTCTACTGAAATCGGAAAAGAGCTGATGAAACAAAGTTCAGAAACGATGCTGAACCTGTCTCTTGAACTGGGCGGGCATGCACCGATTATTGTCCTGGATGATGCAAATATCGAAGAAGCTGTAAAAGGCGTAGTGGCATCCAAGTTCCGCAATGCCGGACAGACTTGTGTCTGCGGAAACCGGATTTATGTCCAGGAAAGTATTGTCGAAGAGTTTTCGCGCAAGCTGCAGGAAGCCGCTTCGGACTTGAAAGTCGGCAACGGTCTGGATGAAGGCGTGCAGATTGGGCCGCTTGTTGATAAGGATGGTTATGAAAAAGTCGCGGAACACGTCAAAGATGCAGTCGACAAAGGGGCCAAAGTGCTTGTCGGCGGCGACGGCAAAGCAGAAAACGATTCCTATTTCTATAATCCGACAGTATTGCTGAACGCGAATTCCGATATGCTGGTCATGAATGAAGAAACGTTCGGTCCGGTTGCACCGATCATGACATTCAAAACAGATGAAGAAGCTGTTAAATTGGCCAATGACACCCGTTTCGGATTGGCTGCCTATTTCTTCACCGACAGCATGACGCGTGGAACCTATATCGCTGAAAATCTCGATTACGGCATTGTCGGCTGGAATGATGGATTGCCATCCGCGGCCCAGGCACCATTTGGCGGCATGAAAGAAAGCGGCATCGGACGCGAAGGCGGACAGGAAGGTTTGGAAGCATTCCTGGAGACAAAGTATATTTCAATTCAATTATAAGAAAAAACAAATCCCCAGCCTATCATTTGATGGGCTGGGGATATTTTATTTCCACTTCTCTATTAGCGGCCCGTCATTGCCATAGACCGGGTCTTTCTGCGGTAAAGGGGTATTCTGGATATCCTCCAGTACGTACGGTCGTTCATCCAGATTCCCGACTTTCTTGTTCGGGCTGACACCGCCCGGATATGCGCCGACTATCTGGAAATCGTCGCTGGAGGATAATTTTTTGTGCCCGGTGCCTGCAGGCAAAACTGCAACATCGCCTGTTTTGACTTCAATTTCCTGTCCGTCTTCCCCGCCAAGCAGTATAACAGCCGAGCCGGAGCGCACGCCCAGTGCTTCGTGTGTGTTGCTGTGGTAATGATGGTAATCAAATACCCCATTTGTCCAGCTGTTCGTCCAGCCATTCTTATTAAACGTCTCTTCAATCTTTTCCGGATTGTCTTCAAAAGCCCCTGGATAAATTGCCACACCCAATGAGTCGTTGTTCGGTATCATGCCATCATCTTCAAAATGAATGAAATTCGCTTTTTCCATCAATTGATCACTCCAAAGCTTTTTACAGGACTTTACCCGGCTGTCAGGAAATTAATCAATGAATACCGTTTTAAAAGCCGAGGCGTTCCCGGATTGACCCGGCATAATTTTGGCTGACGGGCAGCAGCGAGCCGTCTTTCATTGTGAGAACATAGTTCGAAGATACGTCGCGCGCAATTTCTTCTATATAATTGATGTTCACTATAAAGGAACGATGGACCGGCAGAAAATAATCCGGCAATTGATACCTGAGTTCTTTTAATGTATGGATTGTATTGTAAGCTTCTTCTTCGGAATAGAACCAGGTCTTTTTCTGGCTGCTTTCGATATGTGTCACACGCTCAATGGGCACTGGTCGCCAATTGTCTTCGAGCTTGCCGGTCAAAAAACGAAGCTGTGGCTTTCTCGACAATACGTGGTTAGGCGGCAGCATAACCACCAGTACCGCTGCCTGCCCCGCGTACTCCATCGGATAACCGATACCGTAATAAGGAAAGCCCAGTGGCGAGTTCTCCACCAGCTTTTCAAACTTCCCTCTTTTTTTGAACGTCTGTTCCGCCACACTTCCGACAGGCACCGGATCTCCTGCATGCATCCGCAGATCGAGCTCCCCCGCTTTGAAGTATACATATGAATCCCCTACTGCTACAGCGATTGACGCGGCTTTCGGAAGCCAGTCCCCCATGATTTGGCTGATCTGTTCCACTAATTCTTTTTCCATCCCTTCGGCCCCTTTCCAGTCGTTTGTCTGCTAATAGACCATTTTATCCTCCAATAAAACTGTTCATCCAAATTTCAGGACAATAGGAATTATCTGTTATATATTAATATACATCAACATAAACTGTATTAATACAGTTAAATTAAAAATTTTTAATTCGAAGGGAATGGTTTGATGGTAAGCAAGCAGCAGCAAATTGAAGAATTGAAAAAATATTGGGAACAGGATAGCAGATGGAACGGCATTACCCGCCCTTATTCAGCAGAAGATGTAGTGAAACTTCGCGGCTCTGTCCAAGTTGAATATACACTCGCAAAACGCGGTGCTGATCGTCTTTTCCGTTCCATCCACGAAATGGATTTTGTTAACGCGCTTGGAGCATTAACTGGCAACCAGGCAGTACAGCAGGTTAAAGCAGGTCTTCAGGCGATTTACTTAAGCGGATGGCAAGTAGCGGCAGATGCCAACTCGGCAGGCCAGATGTATCCGGATCAAAGTTTATATCCGGTCGATTCAGTGCCGAACGTCGTTAAGAAAATCAACCAGGCGTTGCAGCGCGCCGACCAGATCGACAATGTCGAAGGCACAGAAGGCATCGACTGGTTCGCGCCGGTCGTTGCTGATGCGGAAGCTGGATTCGGCGGCCCGCTGAATGTCTTCGAATTAATGAAAGCGATGATCGAAGCTGGTGCAGCCGGCGTCCATTTCGAAGATCAATTGGCTTCAGAGAAAAAATGCGGCCATCTCGGTGGCAAAGTTTTACAGCCGACACAAAATGCAGTGCGCAACCTGATCTCAGCAAGACTTGCAGCGGACGTACTTGGGGTTCCGACATTGCTGATCGCCAGAACAGATGCGGATGCAGCAGACTTGATCACAAGCGACATCGATCCTGCAGACCACCGTTTCATCACAGGCGAACGCACACCGGAAGGCTTCTACCGTACGAACCCTGGCATCGACCAGGCGATTGCCCGCGGACTTGCTTATGCACCGTATGCAGATTTAGTATGGTGTGAAACTTCGCATCCGAATCTCGAAGAAGCTCAAGCATTCGCGGATGCGATCCATGCTGAATACCCTGGTAAGCTTCTTGCTTATAACTGTTCTCCTTCATTTAACTGGAAAGCGAAATTGGATGAAGAAACAATCGCGAAGTATCAGGTCGAGCTTGGCAAGATGGGCTATAAGTTCCAATTCGTTACATTGGCAGGCTTCCATGCACTCAACCACAGCATGTTCGAACTAGCGCATGATTATAAAGACAACGGCATGGCGGCTTACTCGAAACTGCAGCAGGCTGAATTCGCCAGCGAAGAAAAAGGCTATACGGCTACACGCCACCAGCGCGAAGTCGGTACAGGCTATTTCGACGAAGTTGCTCAAATCATTTCGGGTGGAACAAGTTCCACTACCGCTATGAAAGGTTCGACTGAAACAGATCAATTCCAGACGGTGAAAGGGTGATGTAGTTTGATTACCAAATCGGATATCAAAATCACTGCCGACATTACACCGGACATGGAGAAGATCCTGACGCCGGAAGCGCTGGAATTTGTCGAAAAACTTCACAAAAATTTCGACCAGCGCCGGCGTGAATTGCTGGACCGGCGCCAAGTGCGCCAGAAAGAATTGAACTCCGGCAAAAAACTCGATTTTCTGCCGGAAACCAAACACATCCGGGACGGCGACTGGACGGTCGCTCCCCTGCCGGACGATATGAAAGACCGACGCGTTGAAATCACAGGCCCGACCAACCGCAAGATGCTCATCAACGCCTTGAATTCCGGAGCGAAGATGTTCATGGCCGATCTGGAAGATGCCACTGCACCGAATTGGTTCAATGTAATCGACGGCCAAGTGAATCTATACGATGCAGTTCGCCGTCAAATCGATTTCGAGATTCCTGAAACGGGTAAAAAGTATGCTTTAAATGAAGAAACAGCCGTATTGATGGTACGGCCACGCGGCTGGCATTTGCCGGAGAAGAATATTGAAATCGGTGGACGCGCCGCTTCCGGCAGCCTCGTCGATTTCGGATTATATTTCTTCCATAACGCGAAAGAATTGATTGCCCGCGGCTCCGGCCCTTACTTCTATTTGCCGAAACTTGAAAGCCATCTCGAAGCGCGGTTGTGGAATGATGTTTTCGTTTTCGCTCAAGCTGAGCTCGGCATTCCGCACGGTTCCATCCGCGCAACGGTGCTGATCGAAACGATTCTCGCAGCGTTTGAAATGGATGAAATCCTGTATGAACTGCGTGACCATTCCGCCGGCCTTAACTGTGGCCGCTGGGATTATATCTTCTCCGTCATCAAGCGGATGCGGGGCAATCCGGATTATATTTTCCCGGACCGCTCCCAAGTGACGATGACTGTACCATTTATGAGAGCCTATACTCTACTCTGCATTAAAACCTGTCACCGAAGAGGCGCACCGGCAATGGGCGGTATGGCTGCCCAAATCCCAGTCAAAGATGACGATGCTGCCAACAGTGCAGCTTTTGCGAAAGTTGCAGAAGACAAACGCCGAGAAGTGACGGACGGCCACGATGGAACATGGGTCGCGCATCCTGGTATGGTTGCAGTCGCGATAGAACAATATGATGAACATATGCCGACGCCGAACCAGATCGACAGACAGCGTGACGCCGTAAACGTCACCGCTGAGGAGCTCGTTGAAGTCCCTCACGGTACGATTACCGAAGAAGGCTTGCGCTCCAATATCTCTGTCGGCATCCAGTACATCGCGTCCTGGCTATCCGGCAACGGCGCCGCTCCCATCAATAACCTGATGGAAGACGCAGCGACCGCTGAAATTTCCCGCTCCCAGGTATGGCAGTGGATCCGCCATCCAAAAGGAATACTTGAAGATGGACGTAAGATCAACGTCAGCCTGTTCCATGATTTTCTTGATGAAGAAACCGATAAGATTAAAAAAGCCGTCGGTGAAGAAGTTTATGTTTCCGGTAACTATGCCGCTGCCCAAGAGTTATTTGCAAAACTGACATTGGAAAGTGATTTTGCTGAGTTTCTGACACTGCCAGGGTATGACAAACTAAACTAATTTATTGGAGGAGATCATTATGAAAAACTTGCAGACAACTTACGGGACACGCACTAAGAAAGAATGCCGCGAATGTGGAGCAGAAATCCAGGAGCAGCGTGAGTCGATCGTCTACGAATGCGAACGCTGCATGGGTCATGGCGAAGAATAGAATTTAGTTGGAAGGCGGTCCGCTGAGTGCGGACCGCCTTTTTTATGGGGAAATTAGTTCCGGACAGTATTTTTCTGCCCCAGACAGTATTTTTGATTTACGGACAGTATTTTTCGTCTGCGGACAGTATTTGAGTGATTCCGACAGTATATCCATAAAACTGGAAACTACCTTCACCCAAACGTTAAAAACCGGCCGCAGAATCCATCTCCGCGGCCAGTCTCCATTCATCCACCCATCACATATCCAAAATACTTCACAGTTTTCATTTCAGCGCCCAATTCACGCGTATCCCACGTCATTTCCGTGAAAATTTCAGCAAGTGGCACATAAACGCCGCCATGCTTCTCGGCCCATTCCAACGCGACCACATTTTCAAACAGCTGCGCCATTTTTTGCATCAAGATTTTCGCTTCAAACGTCTGCAAGTCAGGTTCAAAACCGGCAAAAGCAGTTAATTCACCCTGCAAATCCATCAGCTTGCCCCGCACCACTTCCACGTCAGCAGTCGCCGCCAGCTTATCCAAACGTCCCGTTAAATGCCGCCCAAACACTTCATGCGCACTGAATTTATTGACAAGACGGATCAATTCAAGCCCAAGGATGTTGGCGGTCCCTTCCCAAACCGTCAGCACCTGGGCATCACGCAGCAGACGAGACGTCACGAAATCCTCGATATAGCCGTTGCCGCCGTGCATCTCAATCGCCTCGTGTGAGAAATGGATGGCCTGCTCGGCCGACTCTTTTTTCAGAATTGCAATCAGCAGCCGGTTCAATACCTGCTCTTCGGACGAAGCTTCACCGGCTGTTACCTGGTCATAAAGCGTGATTAAGTCAAAAATTGCGGCCGTTTCAAATTCCTGTTTGGCGCGCAGCTTCATCAAACTGTCCTGCACCATCGGAAAATCCGTCAGCTTGCGGCCGAAGGCATTTCGGCGTTCGGCATATTCCCCAGCTTCATCCAGCGCGCGTTTCATGATGCCGATGGACGCCACCGCATTGCAGATCCGCGACAAGTTCAGAGCCTCCATCATATACTTCAGCCCCTGCGCCGGGTCCCCGACAACAAACGCTTCCGCCCCATCGAATTCAACTTCGCCCGATGGCACAGCCCGCACGCCCAATTTGTCTTTCAAGCGCCGGATCTTAATGCCGTTCAATTTCCCGTCGATGCGCCATGGCACCGCGAATAAAGTCAGGCCCCTCGAACCTTCGGGAGCGCCTTCTATTCTCGCAAGCACCATAGCCACACCTGCCATGCCGGCATTCGACGCAAAATACTTCTCGCCGTATAAGCGGTATCCCGATTCCGACTCCACTGCCTTCACTTCGTTTGCACCGACATCCGACCCTCCTTGGCGTTCCGTCAGAAAAGTTGCGCCTTCAAATAATTCTACATCTCCTGTGGCACAGACATGCGGCAAAAATCTCTCCTTCACTTCCTGATCCGCAAAGTGATCCAGTAAATACGCCGTCGCCATCGTCAACGTCACTGGACAATAAAATCCAGGTTCTGACTGCGACAGCAGATAGCCCTGCGCAAAACTGTAGACGTAATTCCCTTTCCGGCCGATTTCCGGAATCTCCTTATGCACATAGCCGACAATGCCTGTTGCGTACGTTTCCAAGACTGTCTTCTTATATCCTTCATTGACCCACACATGCGAGATATCTTCACCGAGCCGGTCGTATTTCTCCAACTTCGGTGCACCTTCCCGGTCCGTGTGACGTGCGCGCTCATCGATTTCATTGGCGGCCAGCCTGCCGAATGAAGACAGCTCCCTATCTGCATATGCCTGGAAATCAGCCGGCAAGGAATTCGCCAATATCTTTTTCAATGTCTCATCTTTAGTGTAGAAGTTGCGTTCACCCGCCGGTGCTTGCCCTTTTAACACGACCATGTCAGACACCTCTTTCCCGCAACGGCTGTTTCAGTATTTTGCCGGATGCGTTTCGTGGCAAGGTCTCTACTTGCTCGATTAATCTAGGCACTTTAAAACCGGCCAATTGTTCAGCAACGTAAGATTTTATTTCTTCTGCAGCCAGTTCCCGGGATGCGGCAAAATAAGCTTTGACCGTTTCGCCCCATTCCGCGTGCGGAACGCCTATGACCGCTGTTTCATGAATATCCGGATGGCTGAGCAGCACCTCTTCGATTTCTTTCGGATAAATATTCACACCGCCGGAAATGATCAGGTCCTTCTTGCGGTCAATAATCCAGATAAATCCGTCTTCATCGAATTTCGCCAAGTCGCCGGTTTTCAGCCAATCACCGGTAAAGGCCGCTTTTGTGGCTTCATCGTTTTTATAATAACCAAGCATATTTCCTTCACCGAGCAGCAGGATTTCACCTACTTCGCCAGTTTTTACATCATTGCCCGCATCGTCTATAATTCGAAGCTCTGTATGAAGGGCAGCCCGTTTTCCGATGCTTCCCGCCTTACCTGCATGTTCCGGACCTGTCATCAGTGTCCCGCTCGGCCCTGCTTCCGTCAATCCATATACGCATACAAGATTTTCCGTACGGAAAGCCTGTTGCACGAATTTCACTTCCCCTGCAGATAACGGCGCACTGCCGTAAATCCACCATTTCATCGAAGATAAATCGCGTTCGACAATTTCTGGATGTTTGGCAGTCATCAAATAGGCGACTGGTGCACCGAAGAAATGCGTCGTCCGTTCCTTTTCAACTGTGTCCAGCAGTAAATCCGGCGTGAACGTCGGAACCAGCACATGCTTCGCCCCGACAATCATTCCAGCAGCCAAAAACAGATGAAGCGGTGCTGAATGGCTGAGTGGCATCATATGAAGCAGCCGGCTTTCCGGTTTCATTTCCATTTCTACACAAATCATCTGTGCGACGGTTAATACATTGCGGTGGCTGAATAATACCCCTTTCGGCTGTCCAGTAGTTCCTGATGTATAGAGTATCGTCGACGGCTCATCTTCTTTCGCATCAGAAGAAATCCTTTCAGTAGAATGGAATTCCATAAATTCACTCAAGCTTGCCCAGCCTTCAGCCGCTTGGCCTGTTTTAATCAGTAAAAGCCCATTCGATTCCATCCCCTTAACGGCTTCAAACAACATTTCATGAACAAACAAAGCCTTTGCATCCGAATGATCAAGGATATATTCGACTTCTTTTCGTGAAAGCTTGGCATTGATCGGCACAATTACTGCATCCAAGCGCTGGACCGCAAAATAGCTGAGAACGAATTCCGGCACGTTTGGCATGAACAGCACCACTTTATCTCCTTTAGAGATTCCCTTTTTACGCAGAGCCTGCGCAACATTATTCACAGTCTGGTCCATATCATCGAAAGTCAGCCGCTGCCCCATACCAACCACTGCTTCCGACTTTGGATACTTCCTCGCATTTCTCTCCAATAATCCCGAAATATTCATTTCCCCATCCCCTTCAAGTTTTCTAGCCTTACTGAAAATTCATCGAGCAGGAACTCCATTTCTGTTTTCATCGCTCCCAACTCTTCGATCCGCTCTTCCATGACCCCTATTTGTTTCCTTCCATATTCGATTGTCCGCTCCAATTGCTTTTTCCCTGAACGGTCCACATCAAATAACAGCACCATCTCTTTAATTTCATCGAGTGTAAAGCCATATTTTTTTCCTCTGTCGATCAGCTTCAGTTTTGCGATTTCAGCATTGGAATAAACCCGCTGCCTGTTTTTCAACCGTTCCGGCTTCAGCATGCCAAGTTCTTCGTAATAGCGGATCGTCCGTGTTGTCATGCCGAATTCCTCCGCTGCTTCCCGAATCGTTTTCATCTCCCGCCTCCCTGTCAGACTTTTTTGATAGTTTCAGTTTATCATTGACGTTAACGTAAAGCGCAAGCGCTATTTTTAGATATTAAGGAATGAAATGAATTTATTTTCGCTGGTTCTTTTTTTTATCCGCACAAAAAAACCGGGCATCATCTGCCCGGCCTTTAAGGTATTAATGCTGTTTGGATGCTTTGATGCGGTAACGCGAGTCCTCTTCGAGTTTGTTGAATACTTCGATGTAGCGGGTGCCTTTGTCACTTTCCTCGGCTGGAGCTACTTCACCGAGCACTTCTGCCAAAGGTTCTTCCTGCGGTTCGATAATACGTGAGTCGAAATCATCCATCAGTCCCTGCAGTTCGGCATAGCCTTCGATTCCTTTATCTTTTTGCACCTTTTCAAAAAGACTTTCTGATTCGTCTTCGGTCAATTCTATATATCCCACTGTGATCTGCTGCTTTTGCATGCTTTTTCCTCCTGTCTCTGTAATACTGCTTTCTGTCCTATACCCTGCCCCTGAATTTCAATAAACATCTTCCGGGAACTGGAAGGCGAATCGGGTTTCCGTTATGATGGAGAATATAGACTCAATGAAACCGGAGTGATGAGAGTGCGAGTAGCAATATTTGATTTTGACGGAACCCTGTATTCGAAAGAAACTTTCCAATTGATGATGGCACATCTGAAAAACCATCCGGAACACAGTTTGCGCTATCGCCGATTTTATCGCGCAATCATGCCTCCTTATCTTGGCCACAAATTAAAAATCTATCCGGAAGCAAAAATGCGTGCTCGCTCAGTGCAGGCCTATCTCATGGCACTCGAGACATTCAGCCGGACGGAACTGGAACAGTTTTTCGCTGAAATCGCGGATAAGATGCACGATGATATGAACAGCCGGGTTGTTGAACGGCTTCGCCAGCATGTTGCCGACAACGTGTACGTGATGCTCGTATCCGGTGCCTTCATGCCGCTGCTTCATGCAGTCACAGAAAAGTTGCCGATTGAGAAAATCATCGGGACAGAAATTCATTATAAGAACGGCATCCTGGATCACCGGACACCTGTAACGCACATCCAGGGTTCATTAAAAACGGAAAAGATCCAGGAAGCATTGAATGGCCAGCAGATTGATTGGTCAAACAGCTTTGCATACGGTGACAGTTTTTCTGACCTGCCGGTGCTCGAACTTGTCGGCAATCCGGTTGCCGTCCATCCAGAACCGCGACTGCGTAACGTGGCAGAGAAGCGTGACTGGGAAATCATCCAATAACAAAAAGCAGACAGTAGACAGGTAACACACCTGTGTATTGTCTGCTTTTTTCATCAGTTTTGCTGAGCCTGCTGCTCACCAGTTTTTCGGTTCCGCACAAATCCGTAAACCACCATCGTTAACAGCAAGATGGCCAGAACGATAAATACGATGCCATAGGCAGTATTGTCTGCGTTGAAATTCTGATAAGAAAAGACCCCCATCGTTATGGAACTGATGATCAACGCAAATTGAGTCAAGGGATGAATGTTAACTTTCTCCACTAGGCTCCTCCTTCATTTGTTTGATCACTGGGTGACTGCATTTTCAGAACTGGACTCAGACGCCTCTTCCGCCGCCAAAACCTCCAAACAAATCCTCACGCCTTTTACCAGATCACGATGCGGCCAGCTTGGCACATTGCCATGTTCGATTGCCAGTTCATGTGAAGCAGGCATATGAATAAAACCGGATGGGACGTCCTTCTTATGTATTTCCATGTAGTGCAGCGCTTCGTACATGACGTTATTGCATAAATATGCACCTGCTGTATTTGATATATCCGCCGGCAATCCCTCTTCAATCATGCGGATGACCATATTACGGATGGGCAATGTCGACAAGTATCCTGCCGGTCCATCCTTTCTGACCAGTTCGTCTGTAGGCTGATTGCCTTCGTTATCCACGGGGCCATCCTTGAGATTGAGGGCGATCCGTTCTGGCGTCATCTTGAATCGCCCGGCTGCCAGTCCCAGGGAAACTATTGCGTCCGGTTCTATTTCCTCAATCAGATCTATTATCTGACCCCCTGCTTTCGCAAAGTCGACAGGCAGTATCCTGCCAATCACCTGGTACTCGCCAACAACAGCATTGTCCAACTCCTCCACTACTTTCATCGTTGGATTTACGGAAAAATCCAGAAATGGTTCAAAGCCCGTCAACAGCAATTTTTTCATTGCCCAGCCTCCCCTCTATTACTAATCATACAGCAAACCACTTAAAAATGCAGAATTATCTAAATACATAATTATTCACTAAATAGAATATTTACTCTTTACAATGCATATTTTACCCCTTATTATTCATATTAACGAATAAAAATTAATTACTTGGAGGAATCAATTATGAAAAAGAAAACATTGTTCATCGGTTTATTGACATCAGCGGCTTTACTGCTTGGCGCATGTGGCGACGATACTTCTGCAGATACGGAAGAGAAGAAAGTGCTGGAGATGGGGACGTCAGCTGAATTCCCTCCATTTGAATCCATCAATGCTGAAGGGGATTTCGTCGGTTTTGATATTGACTTGGCACATTACATAGCAGATGAACTGGGCTACGAACTAAACATTACGGATATGAAATTCGACGGCCTGATTGGTGCCTTGCAAAATGACCGCGTGGATATCGTTATTGCCGGAATGTCCGCAACGGATTCACGTCGTGAAAATGTGGATTTCTCCACAGAGTATAATCATTCCGGGGAAATGTTCGTCGTACCAGCGGGTTCTGATGTCAAAAGCCTCGAAGATCTCGAAGGGCTGACAGTCGGCGTTCAGCTTGGCACTATCCAGGAAGAAGGCGCGAACAAAATCCTTGAAGAAGAAAACGTCAATTTCGAACTGAAAGCTTTGGATGATTCTGGTGCTTTGATACAAGAACTGCTCTCCGGCCGTATCGAAGCCGCATACATGGATAAGGAAGTAGCACTTGGTTACCTGGAACAACAGGATTTAGAAGCTTTTGACGATCCTACAACAAGCTCACCTGGCATGGCTGCAGCATTCCCGAAAGGAAGCGAGTTAGTGGATGATGTCAATGAAGCACTCGCAAAAGCGGAAGAAAGCGGCTTTTTGAAAGAACTGCAGGACAAATGGTTAAGCGAAGAAAAATGAGATACTCCCGAATCAGAGGAAGCCATTCCTCTGGTTCTTCCTTTATCAAAAATCTTTAACTGGAAATGAGCTGGCCATTTATGAATCTCGATTTTTCTCAACTAGTCCCATACATACCCTTCATGCTGAAAGGGATCTGGACAACGATCCAATTTGTCATCGTCTCCATTATAGTGGGTTCCATTCTGGGTACGGTGCTTGCTTTATTCAAAATCGGTACAGTAAAGCCTCTCCGCTGGTTTGCTGATGCCTATACATCAATTTTCCGCGGAACTCCGCTGATCCTGCAATTGATGATTATCTACTATTCTGTTCCTCAATTGACTGGCTACGATATCAATGCATTTACGTCCGCTGTCCTTGCTTTCGGCTTGAATTCATCCGCCTATATTTCCGAAATCATCCGTGCGGGTATACAGGCAGTCGACAAAGGCCAGATGGAAGCGGCACAGGCTCTTGGCATCCCGTACCGTGCGATGATGAAAGACATCATCTTACCGCAAGCTTTGAAAAATATACTGCCTGCCCTTATGAATGAATTCATTACCTTGACGAAAGAATCCGCAATCGTATCCACCATCGGCTATCTCGATCTGATGCGCCGTGCACAGGTTGTAGGTTCCGATCTGTTCCGGAATTTCGAGCCTTTATTATTTGTCGGGTTCATTTACTGGTGCATGGTCATGGTTCTCACTGTCATCGGAAGAATGATTGAACGGAGGCTGAAGTTAAGTGATTAAAGCACAGAACCTCTATAAGAAATTCGGCTCGAATCTGGTGCTGAATGATATATCTGCGACAATCAAACAAGGCGAAGTCGTTTCGGTCATCGGCCCTTCGGGTTCGGGCAAGTCGACGTTCCTGCGCTGTTTGAATCTATTGGAGAAACCGACTTCCGGAACCGTCCTGATCAATGAAACCGATTTGACTGCCAAAGGAGCGGACATCCATAAAAGTCGGCAGCAGATCGGTATGGTGTTCCAGCATTTCCATCTGTTCCCCCATTTGACGGTGCTTGAGAATCTGACATACGCCCCGATCAAAGTAAAAGGGCTGAAACGCGCTGAAGCAAATGACAAAGCGCGCCTTCTTCTCGCTAAAGTCGGTTTATCCGATAAAGCAGCTGCCTATCCATCCAGCTTGTCAGGCGGCCAGAAACAGCGTGTCGCCATTGCCCGCGCACTGGCAATGGAGCCAGAGCTGCTGTTGTTTGACGAACCTACTTCCGCTCTCGATCCCGAAATGGTCAAAGAAGTGCTCGATGTCATGAAGGATCTTGCGAAATCCGGTATGACAATGGTTGTCGTCACCCATGAAATGGGCTTTGCACGTGAAGTCGCTGACCGCGTCATTTTTCTGGACCACGGCACCCTCGTCGAAGAAGGTTCGCCTGCCGCCTTCTTTGCCAGTCCGAAAACGGAACGTGCACGTGAATTTTTGGAAAAAGTGCTGTAAACAATTAAATTACCAAACCTATAAAAATCAGTGGAAATAACTTTCCACTGATTTTTATGTTCCTTTATTCACTCTCCATCCTTTCAACGTTCATCTATTGCTCAAATGTGTCCGCCGCGCCGGGTTCCTTGGCGTGATATAATCAAGACAATGCGTTCAAACGAAATAAGAGGTGGAAATTTTGTTCAGAAAACTGATGATTTTACTGTTCGTTGTATTTTTCATGACCATGATCATCTTCACTGCGGTCATGTTCCTGACGAACGAAGAAACGATATATGATGAAGACGGCGTTATGCTCACCATCAAGAAGCCGACATTCCTCACCCTTGGCGAAACGGAAGTTACGGAACAGGACACGGATATCACCTCCGTCCGCGATATGACATTTGCCGGTTTGGATGTCGGCACCTATACGATGACCAAACGGACATTGGAAAATGATGTGACCATCATTTTTGATGAATTGCATAATTCCGGCTGGTTTCCATTCGCTGTCACCCTAATCCATAAAAATCTTGAAAATGCGGAGATCAATACCTGGAATCCCCGCCCGGTAACCAGTGAGGCTGATGATGTGTTCGGCGAAGACCCGACCAGCAATCCGTTTGGCACAATAGCAGCTGGCGGCAAGCATTTTCTGCAGGGCAATTTGTATGTATCCCGTGTAATTCCTCAGGACAATGATGGACAGGCGCACGAACTGCGTACAGAAAACCCGAACTTCACCATTGAAGAAGGCATTATGGAGAAAAGTTTTTGGTTACCGCCAAAACATTACCTCCACACCTGGGTGATGATTGCGGATGAACCTTTCTTTAAAAGCAAGGAAGCGGAAGAAGACTGGATCGAGTTTGCCCTCGACAATCGCTATCAGCAGCTCAACTGGCTGACACCGGAAGGCCCTCTGGTGAAACTGCCGATCACCGATGACCCGCGCACACAGCTGGCATATGGCTATATCGACGAACGAACAGCAGACCCTGCTTCACAGGAATGGAACGAAACGTCCCCTTCCCTGTATTTCGAGACCATGCTGTTGAATGCTGAAGCATCCCAAAACTAGTAAAAGCCATGCTGAATTTATCCAGCATGGCTTTTAGCTTGTTAAGTGAAATTAAATGAAAACCGATATTGCGCAAAACAGCTTCGCTTTCCAAAACCCGTGCTCCTGCATCGCTGCGCTGCTTCGTCGCAAAGACTTGGTCTCGCAAGCTTCGGCCAAGGTCTTTCCTGCGGGAAACAGAGTGAGTCTGAGACCCCGCAGGGAAGGTTTGACCGAACAGCATTCGGGCGAACCTTTGCGACGAAGCGCTAACGCTGCAACGGTTTTTCATGTCTCGAAGCTAGCGCAGCGATGCAGAGACAGGAGCATCGGTTTTCGTAGCGACCGAGGAGGCTCAGACCCGCTCCCCGCGGAAAGCATCCGTCTAGCACCTAATGATTAAAGAAGATGAATATTTCTTGGCACCAGAAAGCCCTCTTAAATTCCTTTAGCAGGGCTTTCTTGCACTTTCAGCCAATCATAAATATAACCGCCGATTTCCGCGATTAATTCCTGGCCGCTGTGATTGTCAGGCGAATCGTTTACCAGCACGGCTGCAAAGACTTTATTGCCGCGGTATTCGAAAATCCCGGCATCATTTACAACACCCGGCAGACTACCGGATTTTGAAGCGACCGAAACTTCATCTTCTTCGTCAATTCGGCCATGAAGATTCGCAAGCAATTGCTGTTTCTTCAGCATATGAAGCACACGCCTGCGGCTGTCTTCCGATAACAATTCCCCAGAATCCACCGCTTTCAGCATGGTCACCAAGTCTGCCGCCGATGTGAAATTATCGATTCCAACCAGCGCTGCTTGTATATCCATGAATTGACGGCCCAGCACGGTTTCCTTACATCCAAGGCGATTCAACAGCGCATTGACGCTGCCAATGCCGATTATGCGCATTATTAGATTGGATGCCGTATTATCGGAAACGATGATCATCAATGTCAGCAAATCTTCGAAGGACAGTTTTTTAACAGAACCCAGATGGAATAATACACCGGACCCTTCCGTGAAATCTTCCGGTTGGAGTCTTATGATATCGTATGGTTTCACCAAATCACGGTCTATCTGGCGAAATGCCTCCAACAGCACGGCCATTTTTATCGTGCTTGCAGACTTCATCTGCTTATGGCTGTTGATGTCAATTCGGCCATTTTTTGTTTCAATGGCTAAAGATACCTTTCCGGAAGAATGTTGCAGTGCATTTTTCACTTGAATTCCGAGTATCTCATCCGCTTCCATATGGCCACCTCCACCTTTTGATTATACGATATTTCAAGTGAAAGTTTTTAAGTCATTCCACTTTAAATTAACTGAAATATCAGTATACTAAGAGTAAAGGGACACTCTTCTTCCGCCGGTGCTGCATATTAATTCAGAAGGAGGCTGATAATTATGGAACGCAAGTTTTCTGATTTAAGGGAAATGGAACGCCGAATGGATGAGGATTATTACGCTGCGTTGAATATGATCGGTGAAGGGGCCCCTGATTATGCACCATATAACGAAGAAGACGATGCTCCTGCTGAGATAAAACGCGACGATGATAAAGCCCGGGAGCTGCAATAGCAAAAGAAAAGCGGAAGCGCCCGTTTAGCTCTGAAAGGCATAAGACAGAACAGCGAAGTGGCCTTGGCCGCGCAGCTGGGCTGGCTTATGACCCGAAGAGCTGGGCGCTGGAGTCTGGACAATCGAAAAGCGGAAGCGCCCGTTTAGCTCTGAAAAGCATAAGACAGAACAGCGAAGTGGCCTTGGCCGCGCAGCTGGGCTGGCTTATGACCCGAAGATCTGGGCGCTGGAGTCTGGACAATCGAAAAGCGGAAGCGCCCGTTTAGCTCTGAAAGGCATAAGACAGAACAGCGAAGTGGCCTTGGCCGCGCAGCTGGGCTGGCTTATGACCCGAAGAGCTGGGCGCTGGAGTCTGGACAATCGAAAAGCGGAAGCGCCCGTTTAGCTCTGAAAAGCATAAGACAGAACAGCGAAGTGGCCTTGGCCGCGCAGCTGGGCTGGCTTATGACCCGAAGAGCTGGGCGCTGGAGTCTGGACATGGAACACTTTTCCTTAGGATCCTCATACAAAAAAATCAGGTTCCTGCCCATTAAGAAAACCCCGCATTCCTGCGGGGTTTTTCACATAATTACTCCATCATGTCCGCTACAATTTCGTAAGAACGCAATCGATCTTCGTGATGGAAAATCTGGGAGTTGACGATGATTTCGTCAGCTCTTGTTTTATTGATGAACGCAGTAAGTTTTTCACGAACCACATCCGGAGTTCCGACAATAGTCGATTCGGAATCCATTTTCTCCCGGTAAATCGCAATTTCACGCGGCGACCAGACTTCTTCAATATTATCGATCGGTGCACGGAATGTTGTCGGTTCCCCTCGCATGAGGCTGAACATCTGCTGCTGCTGGGAAGTAGCAAGCCATTCGGCGCGTTCCTGGGTATCAGCAGCGATGATATTTACGCCAAGCATCGCATACGGTTTATCCAAAGCTTTCGACGGTTTGAAATTCTGATGATATAACTGCAGGGCCTGCATCATATAATCCGGTGCAAAATGGCTCGCAAATGAAAACGGTAAGCCCTTCTGTGCAGCAAGCTGCGCACTGAATCCGCTTGAACCAAGCAGCCAGAGTGGAATATTCAAGTCGGTGCCAGGATAGGCTTTTACCCGTCCTACTGGATTTGGAGAAAAGTAATTTTCCAACTCCGCGACCAGCTGAGGGAATTCGTCGCCCGTTGTGCCCAAAGTCCGGCGCAGTGCATAGGAAGTGCCTTGGTCACTGCCCGGAGCACGCCCGAGCCCCAGGTCGATGCGTCCTGGATAAATTGTTTCCAGCGTGCCGAACTGTTCTGCTATTACAAGTGGTGCATGGTTCGGAAGCATGACGCCACCGGAGCCGACACGTATGGACTGTGTATGGCCGGCAATATGGCCGATCAGCACTGATGTCGCTGAACTGCCGATTCCCGGCATATTGTGGTGCTCGGCAAGCCAGAAGCGATTGAAGCCCAATTTCTCGACATGCTGAGCGAGATTAACGCTATTTTTGAATGCCTGTGCTGTTTCGTCGCCTTCATTGATCGGCGCCAAATCAAGTACAGCCAGTGGTATATGATTGAATTTCTTTATTGGCATAATACATCTCACTCCTTCTCAAAACAATTGTAGCGAATTTGCCATTAATAGGCATCTTTCCGGCTCAGAGAATCTATATTTTGAGAAGAAAAGCTTTTCTGAAAAAATAAAAACCGGAGCACAGGCACCGGTTTTTCTGCTTATTCATTTCATTTTCAAGAATTTAAATCACTAAACGCCGCTCGGATAAAACAGCTGCCAGTGATGCTTCAAAGCGCATATGAATTGTTGTATCCAGGGCATGCAGTTGCTTGGCATGCTCCGGATGAACGCCTGTAATGATAGTGTCGATTCCCATTACTTTGAAAGTCTGCAAAAGTGAATTCAGATAGCCCATGCCTTCCTGACTGATCTTATCCATTGCAGTAAGATCAAGAATTACAGTTTCAGCATTTTTGGTATAGACATCATTAAGGATATGGCTTTTGATCGACTCGATTTTCGCTGAATCCAAATCGCCAAAAAACGGGATCAGCAGATGCCCATCTCCAAGTTCAATGGTCGGTGCCGATAATTCCCGGACACGCTGCAGTAATTTCTCGGTACGTTCTTTTTCAAGCAACAAATCATAATTTGTATCATTCAAACGGTTTCGCAGGCTGGACAGCTGGGCAGAAATCTTTGAGACCTGATTATCTTTCGGAACAACGATTACATTCAGGGTAAAATCACTGTCCCATTTGCAATGAAGGTCGCAAACCTGCAGTTCTCCGGCAGTGTTTTTAAAATTCAATTCAAACGGACCTGAAAAATTGGATGCTCGAAGAAAATTCGCAGCTTTTGAAACACTTCCTTCATCAAGAAGATCCAAGAACAGCGGTTTTTCCCCGAACATCGATTTCGCTGTTCCTGACGATTCAACAATCTCAAGCTCGCTATTCAATTGATATGCCGGCAGCGGCCAGCTGTCAAATGGAGATATCGAAGTCATTTTCTGCTTCCTTTCCGGTTTGTAGCCAATTTTTTAACTGGGGCAAGTCTTTGACGACAAGCGTTCCTTCAATTCGTATCTTCGAAATATCAGCAGCAGCAATCGCACGCCCTCCAATAATGATTGCCGGTTTAAACTCAAGTTGCCGAAAAGCCTCTGAATATGCTTTGAGAGAAGGCAAACGGTAAGCAAGTGCAGCGGACATTGCGATAACATCCGGCCGCCAGCGCCGGGCAGATTCAAGCGCTGCATCCAAAGGCAGATTCGGCCCTAAATACTGGACCTGCCAGCCATGATCTTTGAACAGGGAAGAAACCATTTTCAAGCCAATGTAATGATCTTCGCCTTCCGGACCAAGGACCATCACTTTACGGTGTAACCCATCTTTCGGCTGCCGTTTCAATTCTGCCGCCGAAACCACAAAATCACAGATTGCTGTCGCCAGATGTTCGTCCGCCACTGAAATGAGGTTCTCCTGCCACCAGTCTCCGATCAAATACATCGCTGGCGTCAGTAAGTCGTGGTATAGCTCATCATGCGAATGATCCTCCAAATACCCAAGAACGATTTCCATCGCTTTTTCGTCTTCACCAGCCAAAAACACTTCAGCCAGTTCACATGCTTGTTCCGTCATGCCAGCCTCCTTTTGCTCATACCTGTCCTAAAAGCCGGTTCGCTTTTTTCAAACAACCAAGCATAAACACTTCTTCTTCCTTATCCACTTTTCCCGGCAATATCGCTATCAGACGATTAAAATTATCAATGATCAATGCCGTTTCAACACCCCGGCTGCGAAGAACCGACTCAAGCCACTTTGTATAATCCAAAAAGATAGCCTCATCCGCCATTGAAAAAGCTGTCTCCAAATGATCCAAATGATGATGGTTATCCTTTTCCGTGTGGATAAAACCTTTTTCGCCGAAACGGTCCCATAAATCCGGATACGCTTCATATATACTTTTTGCCGTTTCAGCGGCTATCAATTGCTTCGTTTCTATCTTCATTCGGCCACTACCTCATACTGACGGACTGTCGGAATGATTCCGGCAAGTTCCTGATCCGGATAATTCTTCTCCATATCATGGATTTCCTTAAACTCCTGGCTTTTGACCCAAGCCATATATGCTTCTTTTGATTCCCATTCCATATGGACAGTCAGTTCATTTTTCTTTTTCGTATTCTGGATTAGTTTAAATGAAAGGAAACCTTCATTCTCATCAACCCGCCTTGAGCGTTTCCGGTAAATGCCGATCACTTCGTCCGTCTTTTCCGGAGACACCAGCACCGTAGAAGTAACGATATACATTTTTATGGGCCTCCCTTTTCTAATTTCGATTATAAAAGTATAACATTACGGCATTCGAATTAAAAGAATTGCAAGAAGAACATTCGCTATTCGCAGACCCTGTAAAATGAAAAGCCTTTGCATCGGCAAAGGCTTTCTCATTACATATGGAAGGAATCTTCATAAATCGGTTTTACATGAAGATCGTAGTGCTTCTTCACTTCTTCGATCGGATAGATATTGCCGGCTGATTCCGGTTTCTCAAGCTCCTCGATATGCTCCATGACCTGATCGGCGAAATACTTGCCGCATGCAACATCATTCGGATAGAGCTCGCGCGCTTTTGCCACAAACTCTTCATCGATCATCTGGTTGAACGCATAATACAAGGCGGCATTTATAATGGTTAATGAATCACCCGAAGCGTTCGAGACAACATAATAATTGCCGTAATCGTCTTTTAACATATCTCGTTCTGATTGTATATCCATGAAATCTCCTCCTTGTCTGCTAATACGAGTATACCCGCGGAGGAGCTTTAAAAAACGCCACCTAGCTTACACAGCAACGAAATCCCCGAACAAAGCAATCAGCAGCAGACTGACGGAACCAACAGCAACTGCTGCAATCAGTCCAATATAAAACGGAGTGATGCCCATTCCCTTGAAGACTTTCAAATTTGTCGACAACCCTACAGCTGCCATTGCAATGCCAAGCATATATGTTGAACCGAACGAACTCCAAAAGCGATGGAATTCCTCCCAGCCGATTGGCGAAAACAAGCCGAATGCCTGTCCGTTTCCTGACGCGGTCGCATCACCGATTGACCTCATCATCGACAGCAAAAGAAAACCGAAGATGAATAACGGAAAGAGCTTATACCATTTTGGCAATTGTCCTGCATTCCCCTCTTCGCTTTCTCTGTGGTTGCGGAAAAAAAGATAGGATACAAATGGTATCACTGCAATGATGAAAACATTGCGGGTCAGTTTTGTAATTGTAGCGACATCAATGACTTCATTCGCGCTAAAAACTTGAGCGTAAATCAATGCTGCCCCCGCAACCTGGGCCGTGTCATGGATTGCTGTCCCAAGAAACAGTCCCGCTTTGACCGGATTGTCCGCAAAAAAGAAATGCGCAAGATATGGATAGAACAGCATTCCGATCAAACCGAAAATCGTAATATTGGCAATGGCATAGGAGATTTCGTTCTCACGTGCTTTAATTACCGGAGCCGTTGCCATGATAGCAGTGACCCCGCATATCCCGGTACCGGTGGCAATCAAGGTGCCAAGACGGTTCGATTGGTTGAGCTTATGTGTAAAATATAATGTTACGAAAAGACCGGTTGAGATACAGGCGATGATCAATGGCACTCCCCAGGCACCAAGCTTTAATGCTTCGCTTAGGCTGAGGCGCAGACCGAGTAGAATGATGCCTGCACGCAAGGCATATTTAAGTGCAAAGTCGATGCCCGCATCGAAGAAATCAGGCAAGCCAATTAAATTCCGGATAAGTATCCCGATTAAAATGGCAGTAAAAATTCCAGAGATGGGGCTGGCACTCCCTGCAGGCAGGATACCGCCTGTCACAAGCAGCACACCAATCAGCTTTGCGCTGAATATTCCCATGGCCATGACTGCCGCGCTCAGAAGCAACCCTGGGAGTGCACCGATAATTTTGCTCAATGTTTTTTCTTTGCTCGCCATTTCATCGTCTCCCTGTTCCCATCAATACTATATTACATATAGTATCATCAAAGGCATACTTGTGATTGCTTACAAGAGCTCACAACGAATAAAACCAGACCGGTGGAAGGCCTGGTTTTATTCGTTGTTTAATGTTTGTGCTGCGGTTGATATTCGGCTCTATAAAACTACACAAGCATTTTTCTTACGCCTTCGATCACGCGCGTCTGCTCATCGTAAGTCATATTGGAACCTGATGGCAGGCATAACCCATATTTGAAAAGTTTCTCGCTGACAGGGACCTTGCCTTCATGCCGGTAGAATTTTGCTGTTTCAAAAAGTTTCTGGGTATGCAGCGGTTTCCAGACATAGCGGGCTTCAATATTATCGGATTCCAATGCTCTTTTCAGCCTGTGTGGCGTAACGCGTGTTACTTCCGGATCCAAAAGCATAACGGTGAGCCAGCGGTTTGAAGTACTGCCGTCGATTTCCGGCTGAAAGCTGACAGCCGGCAAATCAGCAAGTTCTTCTTCATAACGTTTATAGACCGCACGCCGGGCTTTCACCCGGTCATCGATTGCTTCGAGCTGAGCCCTGCCAATACCGGCCAACACATTGCTCATGCGATAGTTATAGCCGACTTCACTGTGTTTATAAAAAGGGGCATCGTCTTTAGCCTGTGATGACAGAAAGCGGGCTTTTTGTATCGCTTGTTCATTGTTTGAGACCAGCATCCCTCCACCTGAAGCGGTGATGATTTTATTGCCATTGAATGAAAAGATTCCAAACTTGCCGAATGACCCACTTGCCTTGCCTTTATAGAGCGATCCCAAAGATTCAGCAGCATCTTCGATCACCGGCACGCGGTACTCGTTGCAGATGGCCATCAATTCATCCATTTTTGCACTTTGGCCATACAGATTGACAACTATGACTGCTTTCGGAAGCTTCCTTTCCGCCAAAGCATCATCAAATGCCCGTCGAAGTGCACGGGGTGACATATTCCAGGTTTCTTCCTCCGAATCGATAAAGACCGGTTCTGCTCCCAGGTACAAAATTGGATTTGCGCTGGCAATGAAGGTCAATGAGGCACAAAATACTCTATCCCCAGGCTTAACGCCAATAAGCTGGAGCGCCAAGTGGATAGCCGCAGTCCCTGAACTAAGAGCAGCTGCAGAATTGACGCCGGTATAATTGGCCAATTCTTTTTCAAACTTGTCAACATTCGGTCCCATTGGCGCAATCCAGTTCGAGCGGAACGCTTCCTCTATATATTTCATTTCATTTCCTGTCATATGCGGTGATGAGAGCAGGATTTTGGATTCTTCTTTTATCGGTGCCGGAGACGGGGCCGCAAATGTACTTTCAGCAGAAGGCAATATCTTCATAACACAGCTGCACCTCTCCTGCTTTTTGACCTTGGGACGGAATATTGAATAGCTGTCACTAACATTTTCATCTTAGCACCTCATTTCAAAATTATGGCTCAGCATACACTTCTACATATCCAGTCGTTAATCGATTGCGCTTTTTTTGGTGATGGATGAAAACCAGGCATTGCCGCTGCCATCTTTAAAAAGTAAGAGTTTATTGCTGAATAGATGGAATTTATTCAGTGTGCCCGGAACTTTATGGACGGGATCCGGATAGTAACCTGTCGATAAGTTTCCATCGCTGACAGAATGCGGCTGCCGGAATGGCTTGGCGAAAATTTTTTCAAACACAGGATGGACAGAACCGCATTCACAGCCGGCACCTGTTTCGGGCAATTCCACTCTATCGCCTATATCATAGCGGATTAACGGAGTACCATAATTATTGAAACTCGTAACTATCATTTTTCCTTCTTCTGTCGTTTCGATTACACCGGAATATAAGTTATAATGCATTCTCCCTTTTACGCATTCCATTACAAACGGGGCTGCATCAGAAGAGCTGTACCGATCTCTCAATGGACAATCGAAAGCTTCCTCAATTTCCTTCCGGCATTCAGGCAAAACAGTTTCCGCTACCGAAAAAATAGCTACCGGCTTAAATGTAAGGATGAGCTTATTGCGATTGATGAACTTTGCCAATTCATAAATCGCTGAGGGCAGTCCATCGATGAAATCCGGTTTGTATTTTTCCAGGTCCTCGATATAGGCGGCCGCATTTTCCGGTGTGCAATAATAACTCGAGTAGATCCGTTGCCTGACAAAGTAATTGTCTCTCCAAAAAATCTTTCCGGGCTGATTGTCCGGTATGATATGCCTAGAACTGAATGAGGCTCTCTTCATCTCAAGATTCACTGCCCCATGCTGTTTTTTAAAGAAATCCAGGAATGCCTTTTTCTTTTGGACATCTTCCTTAGTGAAAAGCAGCTTAAGAACATTCCCTTTTTCATAGGTGACCCCACTTTCTGCGGCTGTATTTTCGGTCACGGTATAAATATCCTGGATATTGTGAAGCAGTATTTCCTTATCAAGAACAGGAAGCGTTTTTAAATCTTCAACTGTTCTGATCTTTTCAATATCAATGTTCTTATAGAATTCTTTGTAGAATGGACTTTTTTCGGTCACATAGTGCAGAAGACGCTGCAGTTCCTGTTCCTGGTACTTTTTTGCATGGTGTTCGTTAAGATACTGCCGTTTCTCCAACTCGATCAGAAAGGAATAATACAGGTTGCCGTAGCGGCTGCGCGTCTTACGGTAACCGTTCCAGCTCGTCAAAACGTTTTGGACAAAAATCGGCGTATTTTCATATATTCGACTTTGCAGGTTACGCATCCGCATTTCCTCCTAAACTGATTTGTATCTCAAATCTGCACACTATTGGTGAGCTTGTTTGTAAATAAGCGGTTTGTCCGGGTCAAGCGAACTCCTCTTTGGGCTTCCACTGTTTCTCCAGATTGTCCACCGGCTTTTCAGCCGGTCTCGGGTTCCGGTTTGCCAGGCTAAGAAGCTTTTCCTTCACTTCTTCTTCTGTCATTTCCGGCAGTTTATTCAATACTTCACTCAACTCGGTTTCACTGATAGGCGTGGCCTTTCCAATATAGATTTTCGGATATACTTTTTCCGATTGAATTTCACTGTCATCAAGCAACTCTTCGTAAAGTTTCTCTCCTGGGCGCATGCCCGTATATTGTATTCTGATTTCATTTTCCTCATAGCCCGAAAGCCGGATCATATTGCGTGCCAAGTTAAGGATTTTTACCGGCTCCCCCATATCCAGAACAAACACTTCACCGCCGGAAGCCAGCAGCCCTGCTTGAATAACGAGTCTGGAAGCTTCAGGAATCGTCATGAAATAACGTGTCATTTCGGGATCCGTTATTGTAACTGGACCTCCGTTGGCGATTTGCTCACGGAATAGAGGAACAACACTTCCTCTGGAGCCGAGAACATTTCCGAAACGCACAGCTGCAAATGTCGTGTCACTGTTCTTGGCCAGATTTTGGACAATCATTTCAGCAAAGCGTTTAGTGGCCCCCATTATATTGGGCGGATTGACTGCTTTGTCAGTCGAGATAAGGACGAACTTTCCAATGCCGAATGCATCAGCTGCTTCTGCTACATTTTTTGTTCCCATAATGTTATTTTTTACGGCTTCCAATGGGTTTGCTTCCATTAGAGGAACATGTTTATGGGCTGCAGCATGATAGATGACGTCGGGCTTATAATACTCGATGATGTTAAAAATTCTTTTTCGGTCCTGCACGTCTGCTATGATCGGAACCAATTTGATGCTCTTCGGAAGTTTCGCCCGCAATTCTCTGTCAATCGTATAAATGGAATTTTCACCATGGCCGAGCAATAGGATACTGGATGGTTTGAAATTGGCGATCTGTCTGCAGATTTCGGAACCGATGGAACCTCCCGCACCAGTAACCATAATCGTCTTGCCTTTCAATTTTTCCTTGATGGCATCCATGTCCAGCTTGACTTCTTCCCTGCCCAGTATATCTTCGATTTTCACATCCCTTATATCATTGACAGTAATTTTTCCTAGCATCAAATCTTCGATTCTCGGAATCGTCTGCGTTTTGATGCCGGAATTTATGCATAGCTTCGTGAGCTCTGCCATTTCTTTTTTTGACATTGAAGGGATGGCAATTACAATTTGATCGATATGGTAAGGGCTGACCACTTCCGGGATATCTTTGAGACGCCCCACTACCGGCAGCCCATAGACTTCAAGCCCCCACTTCCGGGGATCGTCGTCCACAAAAACGACAGGGTTTCTCCCCCATTCCGGATTTTGCTGCATCTGTCTTACAATCATCCTTCCCGCCTGCCCTGCTCCGACGACCAAAGTCCGGCTCTTATCCATTGTTTCACGGTTGATCATCCATTCGTTATAAATCCGCAATGACATTCGTGAGGCACCCAATAACAGGATCAGGAGCATCCATGTCAGCATCAGCGTGCGTGTGTAAAGATGCCCCGAATAGGCGAATTGCATGACCATTGTTGCAAAAAGAGTCAGCGTGACTGCTTTGACGAGAGACTTCAGTTCTTCAATGGATGCATAGATCCACATTTTTTTGTAAAGGCCATAATGCCAGGCGAACGAATGGTAACCGATGAAAAGTGTGGTCATGCTGATCAACAGGATCTCATTGTTGAATACGTTCTCATACGGATAAAGGAACAGGAAACAAAGAAATATAGATGAAAGAAGAATCAGGGAATCTATTGTGAATAACAAAAGATATCTTCTTTTAATCGTCAATATCATTACCTCATCTCGTCTTTCATTTTCGTGATTTAACTGCCGTAATTCTGATAGTAAGAATGATTTTTTGCCAAATCGAAGTTATTCAACACAACGCCGAGGACGAATGCCTTTGCGGTAACCAGTGCATCTCTCGCTTTGACAACACTGGCTTTTTCTGTTTTTCCGGTATTGATGATAAGTACTGAACCATCGCATTTATTGGCAAGAATTTTTGAATCAGCCACCGCGAGAAGCGGAGGTGAGTCAATAAGTATAAGATCGTAAATTTCTCTCACTTCTTTCAACAGGATATCCATCTCGGGAGACTGCAGCAGTTCGGCTGGATTGCCTGGAATTTGTCCGCATAATAACAAATCCAAGTTTTTAACGCCGCTCTTTTTGATGGTATCCGCCAGTCGGCCTTTACCTAGCAATAGATTGGAAAGACCTGATTTATTGCTCATATGGAAAGTATGGTGCAAAGTCGGTCGCCTCATATCACCATCGATCATCAGCACTCGTTTGCCTGATTCGGCGAAAACGACTGCCATATTCGAGCAGGTCGTTGATTTCCCTTCCTCTTTGGAAGGAGAAGTGAAAAGAATTGTTTTCATATCATCTGCCGGCATGGAAAACAGAATATTTGTCCGGATAGTGCGATACTGCTCAGTTGATATTGAATGCGGATTAGTACGTACCACCAATTTTCGCACTGCTTGCCGGCTGGATTTTTTCTTGTTCGACATACGGTTCCATCTCCCTTCCTATATAACTTTCTTCCGCTTTCTTGCTGCCTTTCGTGTCCGTCACCCTGCTGACGATGCCAAGTACCTGGAGCCCCGGAATTTCTTCGATATCTTCTTCTGTGCGGACAGTCGTATTCAATTGGTCGATCAAAATGGATAACCCAGTTCCGAAAAGCAGTCCAAGCACTGCGCCAATCATCATATTCATCACCGGATCCGGTCTAACGGGCACAGGCGCTGGCATGGCCACCGCTTCATCGAGTATATTTACATTATCCACATTCATCAGATTGGGAATGGCTGCCTGAAATTTGTATGCTGTGGCATTTGCAATCAGGACCGCATCCTCCATACTTGCATCAACAACATCTATGGTCAGGATCTGCGTACCTTCAATGTTGCTGACCGTAATCTTATCGCTAAGTGACTGGTAATTTTCATCCAGATCAAGTTCTGCTATGACTTCATTCAAAATCGCTTTGCTTTTGATGATGATATTATAGGTGCTAATCAATTGGAGATTCGTATTGATATCCTGGGTGGTGAATTCCTGGGCGGCGGTATTGTTCTGATTGATCAATATCTGGGTGGATGCCTGGTACACCGGCTTCATCAAGGTGTAACTGATGGCTCCGCTTGCTGCTATAAATGTAATCATCAGCAGCAAAATCAGCGGAATTCTTTTTCTTATGCTTTTCAGTACCTCCAAAATGTTTAACGGGTTCTTCATCTTATGCACCTCTGGTTTCAGTTTGAGTTGAAGTTTACTACTGCCAAGTCATAATTGCTTATTTGCAAAATCACTGATATACAACATTTTTGAATACTTTCCTTTATAGGCGTTCATCATCAGGATAATCCAAAGTACGAGACCTGCGGGTGCCAAAAACATACTTGAGAACCAGCCTATGACGGGAATCATCCCCAGCAGAAAATAGGCGCTGACAAAAACGATGGAAATGTAGATTGATTGAAGGGCATGGTAGCGGACAAAATGATTTTCACGCTCTACCAGCAGCATGATGAACCCCGAAATAAAGCCGAATAAATAGGTCAGTGACCCTGCGATATTTTCCGACAGTCCGAGTGATGTTTCGGCTGGCACTCTTATGTCGGCATGCTGCGGCCGTTTGAAGACAGTCTGGCTTTCAAAGTTCTGCATCCGTTTTTCTTCCGGAAGTTTAAAATTGTTTTCGATCACTATAATTCCTCCTTTATCTCACATTTTTCCTCGTTCATTAGAGCCAATACTAAATAGACAAGGTTAAAATCAAGTTAAATTAGATTAATAATTCTAATAATAATAAAAACGATATTTTTCAACATAAAAAACAAGCTGCGGAATGGCTATTCCACAGCTTGTTTCCATCTTTTTCATTTAGTTTCCCCCACTATCCAAACAGGTTACTGAACAGTAAATTTATAGCCGAAGCCCCTGACTGTATGGATATAGATCGGCTTGGCAGGATCCTTTTCCACTTTTCTCCGCAGATTGCTGATATGGACTTTGACGGTCTGGATATCTCCTTCTGAATAATAGCCCCACACGTGATCATATAATTGCTCCGCGGTCCAAACTCTGTTCGGCGTCTGCGCCAGCAGCAAAAGAAGCTGGAATTCTTTATGATATAACTTCACCGGCTTGCCGGCAACATACAGTTCCCTTGCGTCAAGGTGGATTTGGAGATCATCATAATCCAATACAGCCAATTTTTCTTCTTCCCCATTCGTCCAGCCGTTGCGCCGCAGGATCGCTTTGATACGGGCCTCGAGTTCATTGAAGTCAAAAGGTTTGGTGATATAATCGTCGCCTCCTGCATCCAGCCCCTGAATTTTATGGTTCAAATCCTTCAGGTAGCTGACAAAGAGAATCGGCACTTTTGTCTGGAGGCGAATTTGTTCACACGTCTTAAGCCCGTTCATGCCGGGCATTTCTATATCAAGCAGGATTATGTCCACATCTTCTTTCGTAAGCTGGTCCATCGCCTCATAGCCGTCTTCCGCTTCAATGATCCGATATCCTTTCTTTATAAGGAACAGCCGGATCAATTCACGGATGCCTTCTTCATCTTCAACAATCAATACAGTGGCTTCACTCATATTATCCCTCCTGTAGCTGTTTTATATCGTCAAAGGCAGTGCAATATAGAATGTGCTTCCTTTCCCCATTTCACTTTCCGCCCAAATTTCGCCTTTATGCGACAGAATGATTTCTTTCGCTATGGCCAATCCCAGGCCGCTTCCTTGCTGCTTGTTGGGAACATCCATCTTAAAGAATCTGTCAAAAACATGGGGCAGGACATCCTCCGGAATCCCGTTTCCGGTATCGGAAACTTTTATAATCACTTCACCATCAAACTGTCCTGGCTCAAGCACAGCTCCTTCCTTGCCGCGGCTGATAATTTCAGTGCTGATGGAAATTTTTCCGTCTATTGACGAAGTGTGTTTAACGGCGTTCCAGAGTATATTTGAAAATACCTGATCTACCCGGTTCACATCTATGGACAAAGTATAGTCTTCCTGCCATTCTTCCTTACCGCTTTCAACGTATTCAAATATCCGTCCGCTCTGTGTGACATCCGCTTCCATTCCCTGGATCAGTCTGTCCAGCCAATTTCCGATACGGACACTTTCAAAACGCAGCGTCATATTGCCTGATTTGTATTTCGCCAGTTCCACCAGGTCTTCCGTCAATCGCTCCAGCATCAATAATTTATTGTGTATCATATCCAGGTATCTTGGATTCTTTTCGTCAATGATGCTTTCTTTTACTGCCTGGATATAGCTGTGAATAAGCGTAATCGGCGTTCCAAGTTCATGGGAAATCGTCGACAGCATCTCATTACGGGATTTTTCGATTTCCTGTATTTCATCATTTACTGTAACAAGGTTCATATTGGTTATTTCGAGTGCCATTGTCCGTTCTTTGACATTGCGCTCCAGAAAATAATTCAAGCTCGTGATTTCCTGGGTCAATGTCCGCAGATTCGACAGCGTATCCACTCGTAGCAAAAACTCTTCTTTGTCACACGGCTTCAAAAGGTAATCGTTTGCTCCAGCTGTAAATGCTTCAGTTTTCTCACGTAAGCCCGCACGTTCTGACAGCATCAGAATCGGTAATTCCGTCAATGTGTAATCTTTTCGGATATGGCGGCACAGTTCGTCTCCGCTCATGTCGTCAAGTGACCAATCAAGAATTACCAGATCAATGGGCTGGTCTTCCAATAATCGGATGGCGTCTATGCCTCCGCTGGCGCCATACACTGAATACCCTTCCTGCTCCAGTTGATAGATCAGCATTTGCCGGTTTACTTCCTCCTGTTCCACAACCAGTGCACGTATTTGGGCACCGCTTTTTCTTCGGGCGGTTACAGTTTCAGTAATCTCTGCCGAACTCAACTCTTCTATCACCTGAACCTCAGGCGGGTAAGCCTCTTCACTTTCGTTCGGTGAATAGATGGGCAATGTGAAACTGAATGTTGATCCCGTGCCCACTGCCGATTCCACTTTAAGCCATCCTCCATGAAGTTCAACCAGCCGTTTTGTGATATTGAGGCCGATGCCGGTGCCTGATTTGTTGTCTTTATTTTCTTCACTTGTTTTATGGAATTCTTCAAATAGATTGGACAGCTTGTCCTGTTCAATACCTTTTCCCGTATCACGGACGGAAACCAAAATTTGTTTGCCGGATTTTTTTGCTGAAATCACGATCTCTCCGGAATCTGTGTAGTTAATCGCATTTTCAATCAGATTATAAAGTATCTGTTGAAAGCGATCCGGATCTGCAATTGCTTCCGGGAGATTGTGCGGTACGGTTTCATAAAGCCGCACATTTTCATTTTTAACTAATGGTTTACAGATTTCGAGGACATTTCCCGTCAACATATGGACTTTCACCGGTTCAACATGGATGTCCAAAGAGTTTTGCTTCAGTTTTGAAAAATCCAGAATGGAATTGATCATATGAGCCAGTTTTTTGCCGTTATCAGCAATAGTGCCAAGCTGATGATGGACTGCTGGCGAAATTCTTCCTGCGTTTGATTCCTGCAAGGTTTCTGCAATGCCGATCATGCCGTATAGCGGAGTCCTTAAACCATGGGAGGTGATGGCCAATAGTTCGTCTTTCCGTTCGTTTGCATGTTTCAGCGATTCCATCGCCAGGCGCTGCCTTTCAACCGCTTTCTTCTCTCTTTTCAGCTTGTCGTTTATCTTGGCGGCTTCCTTGTCCGACAGTGAAATAGCGGACAGGAAAATAGATACTCCGATTGAAAGATAAACCGCATTTTTCGCTTCCATGCTCAAAGGGCTTACTCCAAACATCTGGAAAATGGCTGTGCCTGTTCCGAGAAGGAACAGCACCGAACCTGCTGTATAATAACGGGCATACTTTATTCCTTTATTCCAGCTTGCTGCCGATACTGCCAGCATCAATGCACCACTGGCAATCAACGAAAGCGGCAGCAGCTGCCTGATAATATCTTCAAAAAGGAACAAAAGAATGATTAAAGCGGCATTTGCCCATACCAATACTTTGATAACATTTCTTGAAGCAGGGAAATGGCGTCTTGTATCCAAAAAACTTTCCGTATAAAGCAATGCGAAAATACTGGTGACTCCGATACTGGCATAGACAATTGTTCCATTTAACCAGGAATGCTCCGGCCAAATATACGAAAGCGTCAGTCCTGCCATAGCCGCAAGCCCGAAAGACACCGAAAAAGCAAAAATCAGGAAATAAAGATACACTCTCTGGCGATGTCTGACAAATTGTCCGAGGTAATAAACCGAAAGTATAATTCCGATACCTGTTAATAAGCCCACCAAAGCGGTGACCGACCTCGTTTGTGCTTGAAAGGCTTCAGCGTCCCAAATTGTCATAGGAAGCTGCAATGGTCCATCTGATTCAACTTTCAAAAAGAAAGTCGCTTGATCCTGTCCGTCAAAATCCAGATCAAAAATCAGATTGCGGTGGAAATATTCCCTTTCAGCCACCGGAACTTCTCTGCCGATTTCACTTTCTTCAAATGTGCCATCTGCTGAAGGTGAGTAAAGGACTGCGCGTTCAAGAAAGGGAATCGGCAACTCGAGCAGCCAATCTCTGTCCGGCGCCTGGTTCACAATATTAAACTGCACCCAATAGGAAGCATCCGTGAACCCCTTGTTGAAGATGCCTTCATCATTCGGCATGAAACTCCACTTGACAGGCGGATTTGCCACTTCATCGATTGTATATGCATTTTGAGCGTCTTTTAATGTGAAAATGGATTGATTTACTTGAACTTTATCCACTGCACCAGTCAAAACTGCAGTACCATTCGCTGTTGCAGGCTGCGCTGACTCTTTCCCCGGTTCTGCCAGAAGCGCTAATAACAGCAAAGCCAAAAAAATTTTAACTGGAATCGGATATTTTATGTAAAGTTTGGCCATCCGTTAAACACCTCAACTATCTAAAAATTCAAATAATTAAATGCAATAATTACCAGTTATTTTTACTCAGCCCCTAAAAGTATTGGTATGGTTGGGTTTATGACAAATCAGAAGAAAAAATGTAATAATTTTATATCCATTTTATGGTTATTTAGTAGGCATTCGAATTATGATTATCATACCATTAAGCTCATGAATTGTGAATATTTTTTATTCAGAAAATTCTAATAATACTTTCTCCCTATTTATCCAATTAATTTTTAACAAAAAAATAAACCGTCCAAGGCAGCAAGCCTTACAGACGGTCTATAACAGTATCTCTTTTTTTAAGGTTCTTCTCTTCATACATCGCCTTGTCCGCTTCCTTCAGAATCGATGATAATGTCGAATTTTCGTTCGGTATCGTCATACCGATGCTGGTGGAAACAGATAAAATAATGTCATCCAACTTCCATTCACTCATCATTGCCTGCCTGATTTTATTCATCACTAGAACTCCTGATTTTACAGAATCGACGCCAGGCAATAAAATGATGAATTCATCTCCTCCGAGCCTGGCTGCCAGATCATCTTTATAGATGCCGGCTGTCAGCCGCTTGCCAAACTCACGAATGACTGCGTCTCCAATTTCATGTCCCCACTTATCGTTAATCCCCTTGAACTTATCGATATCAAGAAGGAGCACTGCAAAATTATCGCCTTTTTCATGATAATCAGCCAGTGCTTTTTCCAGTGTTTCCTGGAAATACCGCCTATTCGGCAAACCTGTCAATGGATCGTGGTAAGCGTAGAATTCCAGCTTTGTCTCATAATCCTTCTGCAGGGATACATCCCGGACAATCATCACCATATGGCTGTATTTTTCTTCGTCATCATAAACTGGAGTGCCGTGCAATTCAGACCAGATCCAGTGCCCGTCTATATGGCCGACGCGTACCCGCATTTTGCAGATGCTGCCATTTTTTATAGAAGCACTCAATGTGCCGTATAATTTTTCCAGGTCTTCAGGATGGACATTATGAAACGGCTCTTTGTCTTCATATTCCTCTGGTGAATAGCCAAAAATATTCTTTAAGGATGGAGAAATATACAGATACTCTTTGCGATGGTTTATCAGGATAATTACGTCATTGGCATTTTCGGCGATTATCCTGAAATTCTTTTCACTTTCCACATATAATTCAACCATTTGATCAAGTTCGCGCATGTCTTTCAGTATTACATAAAATCCCGTAGTCACTTCCCGGATTTTAATGGGGATGAATTTCACCAGCGCCCCTAAACGGTTATTATTTTTCTGAATGATTGTGACACGAAAATTCGTGTATATCCCATTTTTTGCTTTACGGAAATTCTTCAAGGTTCTTCTGCGGTCTTCAGGAACAACAAAATCCAGTACACGCCGTCCGTCCAATTCTTCCATCGGATGCTGGCTGAGCTTTTGGCCAACCGGGTTGGCACCTTTGATATGCCCTTTCAAGTCCAATGTCAAAATTGCATCCGCATTGTGCTCAAACAGTGAATGGTAATAGGAACGGCTTTCTTCAAGGCTTTTCCAGGCGTCTATACTTTCCTGTTTTGCTTGCACTTCATTGGTAATATCCTGGACGATGCTGACGATATGTGTGCAATTGCCCTCCATGTTGAACATCGGGGTCAGCCGGGTTTTTGAATGTCTTATATCCCCTTCCGGATCCACGTAACTGTCTTCATAGATGACAGGACAGCCACTCTCCAATACTTTTAAATATTGGGAATGCACCCTGTCGGCCAATTCATACGATTGAGCTTCATAAAAGGTCCTGCCGATTGCTGACTGATCCAACTCAGTTTTTTTCATAGCCGACTGATTCACAAATTCATAGATCATTTTGCCATCATCAAGACGGACAATAAAAACCATTTCCTGGATACCGTCCATTAAGGCTTTTTCTATAGATAACTTCGCTGCATCCTGAATCATATATAACCCACACCCTTGCTGATGTTTTCGGAATCGCCTTTTATATACCTTCATCTAGTTTAACAGATTCCATTCTAAAATAAATCTTTAGACCCATAAATATTTTTATTCATTTTATGGCAAAAGCGAAGGTTTCAGGAGATACTTTTCTTCGAAATCCTTGATTTGTAAAGGTTTATCATAATAGTAGCCTTGGAACACTGTACAGGAATGCTCTTTTAAAAACAATACTTCTTCGGGTCTTTCTACCCCTTCGGCCAATAACTCGCAATCAATGCTTTGCGCCAGGTGGATCAAGGACTTCAGAACAGCTTCTGACTTTGCATCTTCACCTATTTTCCTGATGAAGTACCGGTCTATTTTTATTTTATTGATGGGAAATTGAGTCAGATAGGAAATCATGGAAAAGCCTGTACCGAAATCATCAATGGCAATGGAAACCCCTTTTTCCCTGCAAAGTTCAAGATTTCTCATAGTAGTTTCCGAATAAGCCATTTCTGCATGTTCAGTCAGTTCCACTTCAAGCAAAGACGGTTTTACGCCGTAATGGTCCATAAGATTAAAAAATTCCTCAAAAAAAACCGGATTCGCTAACAGTGAAGGAGTCATATTAATCGCTGTTTTAATATTCCAGCCATGGAGCTGTTCCCACTTCTTAATAACCTTCAATACTTCATGCAATAAATGAGTAGTCAAATGGGCAATGGTTCCGGACTGTTCAGCAATGTCGATGAATTCGAGCGGAGATAATTCACCCAGCTTAGGATGGTTCCATCTCGCAAGAACTTCAATTCCCGATAAATTAGTGCCGCCTCCGGAAATTTGGGGTTGCACTGTAAAATAGAAACCGGAACTTTCAAGGCAGCCCATCAGGCTTTTTTCAATCAGTACCTGCCGTTCACGCTTCGACCTCATTTTAGGGCGGTAAAAAGCATAAGAAGAACCTTTTTCTTTCTTCGCTTCATACATGGCCGTTTCGGCGCAAGCGACCAGATCTCGCAGCCTTTCCGTATCATATGGGATGCAGGCGATGCCGATACTTGCGGTAACGTAAGCAGATTGATAATCGGCAAGCAGGAATGGATCTTTGAAAAGTTCCATGAGTTTTTCCGCAAATATCTCCAGTCTTTCTCCAGGTTCGGATTCCCGGATTACGATAAACTCATCTCCTTCAAGCCGGCCGATATGGCAGCGGTTATCCGACAGCTGTTGCAGCCTTTGAGCCACACTGACAACCACATTGTCGCCGGAACTGTAGTTATAAAGTGCATTGATGAATTTAAGGTTATCCAGGTTAATATAAAAGAAGGAAAACTTTCTTTTCTTCTCTTTAAGGGAAAGTGCAATTTCCGTCATCTTCCTCCGATTGGGCAAACCTGTCAGAAAATCACAATACGCAAATTGCATCAATTTCTGCTCCAGTTGTTTTTGCGATTCGGTGTTTTGGAAGTATATCGCCAATCCCTCATTTTTCAACGGGGTCATTTTAATCCGAAACCAGCCGCCATAATTGCCAAAATGCTCATCAAATTCGACGCTTTTCCTCATTTGCAAAGCATGGAGCATCTGCTGCTCGACTTTGCTTTCGCGCAACTTGGGAAATACTCCATAAATAGAAAGACCGATCAAAACTTCCCGTGACTGGCCAATGAGGTTTTCAGCAACTTCATTAATATAGTTAAATCTTAATTGGTCATCCAAAAGATAGAATCCATCCGTCATGCTCTCCAGAACGGTTTCAGCAGTAATCGATATATGGCCATTGCCTGTCATCGGCGTCTCTCTCTCCACTTTTGCACACTCCCATGTTCTTGTCCTTGGCAGGATTTCTGTTAACAACGATTTTTTATAATATATAAAACCAGTAATTTTTAACGTGATAGTAATTATATAACTAAAATTAATAAAATAAACGGTTAAATTTATCTATTATATTGGAAATTTTTTATTTATTAATATCATTGGATCGGAAGAGATTTTGAAGTTGCAGGATATGGCCGGGACGCCCGCCGGTTAGAACATAATCCCCGGCACTGTCCTCTCAACGTTTCCTTCTATATAATGTAAACAAAAAGGAGGCAGCTTCTATGTGTCTGATTAACTTTCAGTATAGACAACATCCCAAGTACAAATTAGTTGTTGCTGCAAACCGCGATGAGTTTTACAGGCGGCCAGCCCAGGAAGCGCATTTTTGGAGCGACCAGCCGGATATTTTGGCCGGACGGGACTTATCCCAAATGGGGACTTGGCTGGGTGTGACAAAATCCGGCCGTTTTGCTGCCTTGACCAATTTCCGTGATCCTTCCCTACCCGAAACAGGAAAGATTTCCCGAGGCGCTTTGGTCAAAGATTATCTTGCTGCCGATTCGGATCCGGAAACTTTTCTAAAGTCCCTTGAACCCGATGCTTACACAGGATTCAATGTGCTGTTGGGTGATGGGGAAAAACTGTTCTATTATAATAATCTTGAACAGGAAATAGTCGAAGTTTCGCCGGGAACCCATGGTTTGAGCAATCATTTCCTCAATACACCATGGCCAAAAGTACTGAAAGGCAAATCACGTATGGAAAGTTACTTGGAGAGTCGAGTTAATGTCGACCCTGACGACCTGTTTGAAATTTTACGAGATGCTGAACAGGCTGCTGATCCACATTTGCCAGTGACAGGCGTCGGCCTGGAATTTGAACGGATGCTATCTCCGATTTTCATCAAAACCCCTGACTACGGTACACGATCAGCGACTGTGCTGCTGGTGGATTATGAAGATAATATTACATTCGCAGAACGTGTCTATGAAAAAGGCGAATTCTCCGGCCAACAAGTATTCGAGTTCCGAGCATCTTGAGTAAAGTGTAGTTGAGTTCCAGAATAATGAAACTATCCGCTATATGATTCGTATCCTATATATAGGTTGTTTTCGGACAGGAAATTGTATGGAGGAGGAGTTTGATATGAAGAGGTTTCTATATTATTTTGTTTGGACGGCAGCGATTGGGTTTATTGTTTATATAGGTACAGTAATTGAGGCGAATATTGCTGAAACTGCCCAAGAAACTTATGATATGTTTCCGCGTCTCTTATTTATTTCCATATTTCCTGTGATACTCGGTTTTTTAATGCGTCTGCCTAAGTTTTTGCTTGAAAGGAGAGAGCCCAGAGCTGCTGGCTTTGATTGGTTTAAATTCCTCGCAGTAGGCGTGCCTTCTCTTTATTTTGTTCTAATGACCTTTTTGCCATACACTTCCCTTGGAGTGCAGATTCCCTCTTTCATGTTGACAAGCCAAACTAGTCTGGCTACAATCGCCACAACTGCGGGAATAGTGTTCGGCTATGTTTTGCTGGACAGTTTTCATAAGCCGGAAGCAGCTAATAGAAAAGAAGTTTTTTAGTTAAAGATGATATGAGATTGGAAAGGAACCTTTTGCAGGTTCCTTTTTAATTTGAGAAAATCGGCTGACCGTATTTCAAAATTTGAGGCAGGAAAATTTATAAATAATTTAATCTTACACTTCTTTTTCAACTGGACTCCATTTTTATTTGCCATAAATCAGGTTGACCGCACCTCGCAGACCAATTTCCGCACCTCAACAATTTTAAAAAGAAAATTTTCCCAAACAAAAACCCGGCTCATCGCAATGGCCGGATTCATCAGCTGGTTCTATTCGAATTCGACAGTCATACTGTCGAGAAGGCGCTTATATTCATCATGCAAATGCTGCCACTCTTCCTCACGATTTATCTCTCTGCCATTCAAAATTGCTTCGATTACATCGAGGCAGACATGCCAGCCGGCTAGGTCCTTAGCCGTCTGATCAGTAATGCGCTCAATCGTTTCAATCAGGCGCAACACATTTTCCCTTCCATTTCCTTCTTCCACTTCAAAACGAACATGGTCATCCCACCATTCAAACGCGAGAACGCGCCCTTCTTCGTAATCGGTGATCGCCAACTCTTCAATACTCCCATCGCCCATATCGAAAACAAGTTTGCCACCCTTCCCTGGTTCAGCAATCTGCAATTCGGCGAACCATTGTTTTAGTAGGCTGTTATCGGCCAGCATGTTCCAGACTTTATCGGTTTCCTGTGCCAACTGCCGTTCGAACAAGGCTTTGTATCCCTTCTCCAGCTGTGTAATTTCTGCTCTCATCGTTTCCCCTCCGTCTTCAACTTTTCAATAAGTATACCCTTGTGCGAGGATAATGTAACAAAGATCCGGGTATACAATGGGCAAGGAGTTGAATATGAATGAGATTAGGATATGCGTGTATGAATACAGAATTAAAAACCGTTTTCCGGACTTTGCGGGTTGCTACTGCGGAAGCGGAAGGTGTCGAAAAGATTAAAGAACTTACTTTGAAAAATATGCAGACGACTTTGGATATCATCAATTGGAATCTTGCAAATGACATCTATTTTTACCGGGCGTCAAGCTCAATCGTGCCACTTTCAACGCATCCGGTAAATGACTGGATCTGGTGGGAAGATCCGGATTTCCTTTTTATTGCCGGGCAAATACGTGATATTGTAGAGACCCATCAAATGCGGGTTTCAGTCCACCCCGGTCAATATACAGTTTTGAATTCGCCCAAACCGGAAGTGGTCGAGAAATCGATCCAGGATCTTGATTATCATGAAAAGCTCATCTCACTGATGGGCGGCAATGATATCATCATTCACACAGGCGGCGCATATGGCGACAAAGAAAAAGCGAAACAGCAATTCGCCGATACGTATCTGAAATTGCCTGAAAGGATACGAAAACGGATACGACTTGAAAATGATGATAAAACATTTACGATACGCGATGTTTTGGATGTCCATAAACTTTGCGGCGTGCCGATCTGTTTCGACATTCATCACCATAACTGCAATAATGACGGGAGCGCTGTGGATTTTGCTGAGATATTGGCTACCTGGGAAGGATACGGCACTCCGAAAATCCATATCAGCACTGGCAAGGAAGGTTTTACCGATCTCCGCCATCATGAACTTGTATCTGAAAAAGATTTCGAGGAACTGCTGACTTTGCTCGACGGCACCGATGCGGACATCATGTTTGAAGCCAAATTAAAAGAGAAATCCGTCATGCCGTTTGTTAAACTGCTGAAGGAAAAAAACGATAATTGATATGGACACAAAAAACGCCGGAGAAAAATACCTTTTTCTCCGGCGTTTTATTCTGTTCACTCCAGCCTTGGGAACACCAGTTTAAAAACAGTGCCCAATCCTTTTTCGGAATTGACGATAATAATGCCTTTCATTTGGTGGATGACGCTGTAAGTGACCATCATACCGAGGCCGGTACCCTTGATTTTATTCGAGAAATACGGCTCGCCCAATCGCTCGACTTCTTCCTTCGTCATGCCGACGCCTTGATCGGCAATTTCCACAATCACTTTTGTGGCCTGCACTTTTATGCGCGCTATAATTTCGCCGCCTTCAGGCATGGATTCGACACCATTCCGAATGATATTGACCATCGCCTGACGGAACTTCTGGCGATCTCCGCGAATATGGATCTCGGATTCCGCTGGATGGCAAAACAGCTCTACACCCAGGCTGTTCGCATATGGTCCAAGAAGTTTCAGTACTCCGCACACTTCATCATTGACTGACATGCGGTCAAGCGCCCCGTATACCGGTTTGGCGTAAATCAGGTAATCATCAATCAGGCTTTCCGCCGAGTTAATTTCATCCAGAATGGTTTCATGGAACTCCAGTTGTTTTTCACGGCTGTAATCGTAAGCCTGCATCAGTTGAATAAAACCTTTGATGCTTTGCATGGGATTCCGTAATTCATGTGAAACCGCTGCTGCAAAATGGCTGACGCTTTCGAGCTTTTCGTGCTTCATCAATGTGTTCAGCAATAATTCCTGCCGAACAATATGTTCGATCAATAACGCCGTCAGAACAATCATCATTCCTTGATTCAGCATAAGCATGAGCCAGATGTTGATTATGTCATGTATCGGATCACCGAACAGCAAATAACCGGCAAACATATTGAACAGTAACGAGAGAATTGAAATTATGAATACTGTCGCGACCTTCTTGCCTCTGCTCATCCGCATATATGCGGGACGAAGGAATGGCACTCCGGCAGCGACAACAAACAGGTTGAGAATGGCAATATACATTCCGTCGCCACCAATCAGAATACGGCCGATAGCAGCAACCAGGAACAGCACAGCAGAAATGACTGGCCCTCCGTACAAGGCGCCGACAATCAACGGCACTTGCCGCAAGTCGAATATATAGTCGTCTGTCAGAATTTGATAAGGAAACACCATACATAAAATGATGGAAATAGAAAACAGGATAGTCATCGTCACCCGGTAATCCACAAAGAAATTACGCTTACCAGCTCCGGCCAGCATTTGGTAAAGCACAATCGGAAAAATGATGAAGAATATATTATTGATCATGCCGGTCATCATTTCGAACAAATACTTCACCTGCTTTCCAAAGGGCTTATGCGGAATTTATTATACAGGAAATTCAGGACCAGAAAACTTTTTTCCTCAAATAATTATTTCGGGAAAACTAGTCACGATTTTGAAATGAATCGCTATCTTTAATCTTCTCCAGCAGACGGGCTCTTTTCTTTTTCATGCCTGCCACTGATATTCCATATAGCTTAGCCAGCTGCTTTACCGCTTTGTCTTCGACGAATAATTCCTTCAGCAATTTACGCTCCTTCTCTTTCAAATCTATACTTTCCACCCATTCCGGAAGTTTTTCTTCCCGCAATGGCGCCTCCAGTTCATCGAAATGCCCGCCTTCCGACAGGATAAAAAGCTTTGCATATTTCCCTTCCCTGGCCAGTTCATCAAGCAATGCGCCATGGACTGTCCTGAACGCAAATGGCGTAAAATCACCTTTTTCTCCATCAAAACGCATCCAAGCCTGCCACAGTGCCACTTTACCGACCTGGCGGTAAAGTTCATAATCACGGTATATATTCACTTTACGGATCAACGCTGAAATCATCGGTGCATATTGCTCTTCCACTTCTTTGAACTTATCTGTGCCAATAAAATCTCCCATGTTTTATTCCTTCTGAACGTTCGAGTATTCCCGGGTAAATCCAGAATAGAATAAGGGTTTTTCTAAAGCGAATCACCTGGATATCAGTTTGGCTGGCCCAAACTCTCAATATATGTAACCGGAAATTTTTTGTGCAGCAAAACGAAATGTCAAAAAACACAATATTTTCTAATAAATTTTATTTCCTGGGAAATAAGAAGAGCGACGGTGCCCGTTTAGCTCTGAAAGGCGTAAGACGAATCAGCGAAGTGGCGGCCTTTGCCACGCAGCTGAGTTGGCTTATGACCCGAAGAGCTGGGCCGCCGGAGTCTGGACACTAGAAAAGCGACGGTGCCCGTTTAGCCCCGACAAGCGCTGGAGGATTTGGCCGCCATGGCGTTCTTTGCCATGAAGGGCAAATCCGAAGCGACTCGAGGGGCTGGACCGCCGGAGTCTGGACAATAAGAAAAGCGACGGCGCCCGTTTAGCTCTGAAAGGATTTAAACAAAAACACCCAAAAAGGCACCGCCCACAGAAAATCCCCTGTGCTCCGATGCCTTTCGATATGTTCTGTTAAGCAGCGTCATCCCTCATTAAAAGAAAAGCAATTTCTATCGTCATTTCCTCCAGCCTGCTTGCTCCCGGTTTGTCCAGATAAAATTCGAATCGGCCATTCCATATTTCGGTGTCGCCTTCATAGCGCTTGTCGAGCTCGAGCCCTTCATCCACCGCCCATTGCTCAAGCGCATACAACGAATCTTCCAAATAATCCGGATGTCCTTTATGTTTTGCTGTTGCGTAATTTCCTCCGGGAATAAAACCTGTAATCACATGCTCATCCCCAGAAACCATCCTCTCGATTGGGACACCTACTTCAAGATTGAATTCCTCTTCTATCCCACCTATCACCCAATAACGGTAGAATGGTTCGCCGACCGCTTCTATTTTGTGATGCTTCAGCCATTTGTAAACTTCATCAATCAGTCCCCTGACTTGATCCCAGTCCAAAAATTCCACTTCAAGAGGTATTGCGACATAGGGCTGTTCCCTTCTGGTTTCCACTTTTGGCCCTTCACTGATTTTTGTAGTCATTTCACATCCCCTTCCCTGTAATCACGAACTTTTATTATTGAAATACCCTCATTTTATGAATTTAGTCTTTTATTACAAAGACAAGTTGCGAGCCGTCCCACATACTTCATTGTCAGATAGATTCATTAAATCCAGTCACAAATTCTCCATATAATCCGCGGCCAATCAAATTGACTTTGGTAATTAATAACTTTATGATTTAACACATGACCAGTCAGTCACTAATCGTGACCAATGAGTTACAAGGAGGGATCAAATGGACAAAAAGCAGGAATTGATGAATGCGGCAGTACATCTTTTTTCCATTAAAGGTTTCCATCAGACATCGGTCCAGGAAATTGCCCATGCAGTGGATATCTCAAAAGGTGCGTTCTATAAGCATTATGATTCCAAAGAGAGTTTACTGGTGAGCATTCTTAAGCGCTACCAGGCGGAGACGCTTGAAGGACTGGAGCATTTGGACATTTCAGAAGACCTCTCGCCAAAGGAAGCGTTTGCGAGAAAATTGGCGTTTGAGTTGGAAAGTATTTTGGGTGACCGGGATTTCTTCATCATGGTGTTCAAGGATATGCCGACCGATGGCAATGAACAGTTGACTTCTCTGATGCAGGAGATGCGCAGTTCATCTTCAAAATTCCATAAAAAAATGCTGCTGGAGGCATTCGGCTCCAGCATCGAGCCGTTTTTGGAGGATCTGACCACAATTGTTGAAGGTATCCAAAAAGAATATCTGGTTACGATAATCCTTGAAAATCGGCAATTGTCCATCGACAAATTGAGCCGCTTTATCGCTTCTTCCATTGAAGCGATTACGGTGCAGCTCGACTCGATGGAAGCCGTTTTTACGGAGACAAGCGAAAATGGCTTTTCCATCGACAGCCTTTTCGCGGATATGGAGACAAAAATCAAGCTGTATTCAAAAAACACAGCCCAATTGCTGGCGTCCCTGGATTTATTGCGCCAGGAACTGCAGCAGGATGAGCCGCGCGAATTTCTTATTGAAGCGTTGACGGATTATCTGTCGCAGGAAAAGCAAATTGAAAAAGAAGTTCTTCTATTGAAGAATCATCTCTGAGGAGTGTCATAGTTGAAGAAGATTATCGATTTTTCATTAAATAATAAGTTCGCCATCTGGATTTCGACCATCATGGTCGTCGTGGCAGGACTTTATGCAGGATTGACGATGAAACAGGAATCGATTCCGAGCATCACTTTGCCGGCCGTTACTGTTGTTACGGTCTATCCTGGTGCTGCCCCGGATGAAGTGATGGACGAAATCACTGTTCCTTTTGAACAGCGAATCCAGAATATGAATGGCGTTGAACTTACGACGTCGACATCAATGGCAAACGCTTCGACCATTCAAGTCCAATATGATTTTGAAGTGGATATGGATGAAGCAACACGCGAATTGGAAGATGCCTTATCGGATATTTCACTTCCGGAAGCAGCCAATGATCCACAAGTCTCACGCTTAAGTATAGATGCGTTCCCAATCTTAACCCTGAGCATCAGTGATTCAGAAAGTTCACTCGAAGAATTGACTGCCAGCGTGGAAGACAATGTCCTCCCTATGCTTGAAGGAGTCGAAGGTTTATCGGACGTACAAGTTTCCGGTCAGCGCATGCAGAAAGTGAGCATGACTTTTGATGAAGCAGCCCTGGCCCAATATGGCTTGACTCAAGAAACGATTCAGCAATTGATTCAGGGATCCAATCTTACCTTCCCTCTCGGCTTGACCGAGTTTGGCGGTGAAGTAAAAAACCTGGTCATTGATGGCAACATCACAACAGTCGATGATCTGCGCAATCTACAGATCCCGGCAATCCCGCAGCAGGCACAGGCGCCTGGTGAAACACCGGAAGCACCGGCTGACACGCCGGCTGCACCTCAGACACCTGCCGCTGCCGGCGTACCGACTGTAGCACTCAGCGAACTGGCAGAAATTGAAGTTGTCAGTGAAGCGGAATCGATTTCCCGCACAAACGGCGAAGAATCGATCGGTATTTCCATCGTTAAAGCACCTGATGCCAATACGGTAGAAGTTGTAAATGACGTCAAAGACATCGTTGCTGATGTTGAAGAAGAATACGGCTTAACGGTTGCGACAACGTTTGACCAGGGCGAACCAATTGAGCAGTCGGTTGAAACGATGCTCAGCAAAGCCTTCTTTGGCATCCTGTTCGCTGTTGTTATCATTTTGCTGTTCTTACGCAGCTTTAAAACGACGTTAATTTCCATCATCTCGATTCCTTTATCTTTATTGATGGCAATATTCTTATTGAACCAAATGGATATTACGCTGAACATCATGACGCTCGGCGCATTGACTGTCGCAATCGGACGGGTTATCGATGATTCCATTGTCGTCATTGAAAATATTTACCGCCGTATGGCCTTGCCTGGCGAAAAATTGCGCGGCAAAGAGTTGGTCCGAGAAGCAACACGCGAAATGTTCCTGCCGATTTTCTCATCGACTATCGTAACAATTGCGGTGTTCCTGCCACTTGCACTCGTCAGCGGACAAATCGGCGAATTATTCCTGCCATTCGCGCTTGCAATGGTCTTTGCATTATCCGCATCGTTGCTAGTGGCGGTAACGATTGTGCCAATGATGGCGCATTTGATGTACCGCAAGCAATTGAATAATCTTGATGCCAATAAAGCCTCGAAAAAAGAACACAAACCAGGCAAAATGGCGGCTGGTTATAAACGCGTATTGGAATGGTCTTTGAACCATAAAATCATCACTTTCGGCGGAGCAACTGTCCTTCTTGCCGCGAGTATGTTCCTATTACCGGTAATCGGCGTCACTTTCCTTCCTGAACAGGAACAGAAAATGGTCATGGCGACATACAGTCCTGAACCGGGTCAGACACGTGAAGACGTCGAAGCGATCGCACTTGATGCGGAAAGCGCAATCGACGGCCGTGAAGGCGTCACTTCGTACCAGTATTCGCTTGGCGGAGGCAATCCGATGGCAGCGATGGGCGGAGGCGGAGATAATTCCGCATTATTCTATATCGAATATGATTCTGATTTTGAAGAATTCAGCGATGAAAGCACAAAACTGATCGAAGACTTGAATGCTTCGACTGAAGCCGGCGAATGGGCAAGCATGGACTTTGCTGCTATGGGCGCAAGCGGATTTGAATTATTCATTTACGGCGATAATCTGGAAGACATCCAGACAGCCATCGATCAAATCCAGCCAATCATGGAAGACCATGAAGGACTGGAAAATACTGAGTCGAGTTTGACTGAAGCATATGATCAATTCACTCTAGTGGCGAACCAGCAAGCCTTGAGCGAAAACGGCTTGACTGCAGCACAAATCGGTATGGCTTTAAGCGATGTCGGCGAAGCTCCTGTCTTGACGACAGTTCAGCATGAAGACAACGAAATCAACGTTTATGTGGAAACAGAAGAAACTGAGTACTCGGATATCAATGACGTAACGGGCATTGAAATTCCAACTGCTCTTGGAACTACAGTAACAATCGGCGATGTAATGGAAGTCGAAGAAGGAAAATCTCCTGACACGATCAACCGCAGAGACGGCCAAATGTTTGCTTCCCTGTCTGCAGAAGTACTCGGCAATAACGCAGCTGAAATTACAACTGAAATTGATGCAGAAGTCGCGGATCTTGATTTGCCATCCGGCGTATCCATCGACCACGGTGGCGTTACGGAACAAATCAATGAATCATTCTCGCAACTTGGCCTTGCAATGCTTGCAGCCATCGCCATTGTGTACTTCGTACTTGTTGTAACATTTGGCGGAGCACTTGCACCATTTGCCATCCTGTTTTCATTGCCATTCACTGTAATCGGTGTATTGGTAGCATTATGGATTACGGGAGAAGCATTGAGTGTCAACGCATTAATCGGTGTATTGATGCTGATCGGCATCGTAGTTACCAACGCGATTGTCCTGATCGACCGTGTCATTCACATGGAACAAGCAGGACTCACTACGCGTGAAGCACTTCTCGAAGGCGGCGTCACACGTCTTCGACCAATCCTGATGACGGCACTGGCAACAATAGGTGCGCTAATTCCTCTTGCCATTGGTGCAGAAGGCGATGGTGGCGGACTGATTTCCCAGGCTCTCGGCATCACGGTGATCGGTGGTTTGATCAGTTCCACTTTACTGACATTGGTTATTGTACCGATTGTTTATGAAGTGACGGCTAAGTTCAGACGCAAAGATGTTAAATAGGATTTAAGATTTGATAGAGATTACGATTGAAGTTGTGATTGCGAATAAATTCAAGTTCAAGTTCAAATGATAAGATGGATGGAGCCCTCCGGCCGGAGGGCTCCTATTTTTGTGGGATAATTTTGGATGTGGGTTGTGGCTAGAGTGGAGATTGGGAGTGTGGGCTTGGAGAATTCTTGGATTGGATGGGATATGGGGTTTTATTTTTATGAGCGCAACTAAATCGGCAATTTCCGCAACTGTTTGGGTGAGAACCGCAACTAAATTTAAAAATCGCATAACTAAAGAGTTCCGCCTGGAAATATAAAACAATTTATTCTATGAACAACTTAAAATCGACGTATTTTACTCTAAGCGGACTTCAAATACGTCTAACCGCACCTTATAGCTATCAAGCCGCACCCCGGATTAATTCATAAATATTTATAGAAAATATTACCAAAATCAGACATTCTTCCACTCCCAAACAAAAACCGATCAGCTCTTAAGCCAACCGGTCCCTTCAATGAAATCCACTCGTTCATTTTCTTCAGTCTAGTTTTTTCCTCTTCTACTCTTTCATTTCCTCAAATGCTCCAGTACCACCTCGTCAATCAGCCGCTCTTCCGTCCAGCGGTCGTCGAAGTTTTCACGGAGCGTGAATGTTTTCAACGCTTCCTTGACGGTTTCATTATATCCGGCATGATCTGTGGAATCGAGCAAGCCGCGGCGGACGAGATGGCCTTTGATTTCTTCAAACAATTCGCCTTCGATGGCAAGCTGTTCATCGGTGCTTTCGCCAAATACTTTATGGAGTTCATACAGGCGCAATAGTTCTTCAATCGGATCGGGATGGTCGTCGACGCGAAGGTCCACTTTGACATCGTTGTAACCGCCGTAGCCAGCGCCTTCCTGTAAAACATATACGGCTGCGGACTGTTTGCCGCGACTGTCGCCGCCTGCATGTTGCGCTGCAGCCAGTGCTTTGATCAGGCGTTCTGCAAGTGGATCGGTCGATTGTTCGAACGATCGGCTCATAGCGGCGACGGTTTCTTCGCTGACCAGGATATTGCCTTGGGCAGAGTGATGTTTGCCGACTTTGTGGCCGGCCCAGTCGAAGCATTCTTCGCCGGTAAATGCGCTCGCTTCACCCCGTGCATTGATAACCGCCACTTGGCGCAGATTACGGCCTGGGTCGTCAGCCACCAGTTTTTCGATGACTTCGTCCGGTGACAGGCCTTTTTCAAGAAGCTCCAACCCTTCAGGCCCGAATTTCGTGTTGGCCCATGACTGGGTGGCCACTGCGCCGACATTCGCTTTGGCCCATGGCACAACGGCACCTACTGCCAAAAATTTTGATTGGACAGCCACTCCCACTTCTCCGGTTTTCGGATCGGCGCCAACTATCGAAAAGGTTGCCACCAGCTGCTCTTTTTTCACATTATGTATCATTTAAAATCCCCCTTTTCTTCAGTTTACCCTAATTCTCAAAATATTTTATTAAAAATAAAGTAAAAAAATCCTGTAGAAAGCTTTGCTTTTCCACAGGATTTTGACATGCTTATTTCTTATAGTTTTCCTGTTCTTCAATCTGCCCTTCGTCACTATGGATATAGACCATAGTTTCTGATTCCTGAGCCAGCCGTTTGCCTTCCTCTACAGCTTCTGATTTGGATTTGTGAGTCGATTCCGGCTCATCCTCGCCTTCTTTTTTGACGGCCCATCCTTCTTCTTGATGAGGGACAACATGATACCGGGCTTCTTCTGTTCCTGCCCGTTCTTCAAAATACTCATTATTGTTGCCATTGTTATTATTATTGTCTGCCATCACTGCTCCTCCTTTTCAGTTTGATAAAAACGATGTATTGTACTTTACCCGATGATGTTTTTCAAAAACATTTTCCGAATAAAATCAAGTAACCTTTTCAATAAAAAAGCTGCGCCTGAACAAGTCAGGCGCAGCTTAAATATTACATATGATTTTTCTCTGTAAATGTCAGGGAGTTCTTTTTTTCATTCCTTTTATCGAACTTCAAGAGCAACGGCAATAGCAGAAACAAGGTAACCAGCGCTATTGCGATGGTGCGGGAAATGTTTTCCCGATTGAATGGAGAAGCACCGGCCTCAGTTTCACTGACAATGCCTGCTTCCTTACTTTTGGTTACGGTAAATTTCTCTTCAACAAAAAATTCCTTTTCGTCTGCCTTCCCTTTGACCATCAAAACATATTTTCCTTCTTCAAGGATTTTGCCTTTCAGGTGAACCGGGAATTTAATTTTGGATGTTGGTGCCATTGCGAATGGTTTAATGACTCCGCTGACAAGAATTTCGCTGTCTTTGTCCATAACGGTATAAGTACCCTGGACATTTTCGAGTACGGCAGATTTGCCGTTTTTCACTTTCAGTGCCAGTTGATTTTCAATAGGATTAAATTTCGCCTCCCCCAACGAAAACCCGGAAGCAGACTTGGAAGGAAGATTCAATTTGATCGCTACCAGGCGTTGCCCCGGCTGTTCAAATGTATAGTTGCTTCCGCCTTTATTCAGTGATTCCATAGACAGTTCATCAGGTGCATCAATACTGGTCAGCATAATTCCGCCAAGAAGTGTGCCGCTTGCAGACCCAGGAATTGCAAGGTGAAAATGGATAATTTCATCCGCGCCTGGCGCAATGGTTACCGTTTCCTGGATATCAATCAAATCCGACAGATAGTGATGGTCCGGTTCTTTGGAGCTTTCATCAAGGCTGTAGATGATGCCACCTTTGTCGGCTGTTTGCGCATCAACGGCCTGCGCATACAAATTGATGGGCTCCCCGCTTTTATTCGTTATACGGATATCAAGAGACAGGGTCTTGCCTGCTTCCGAATCCAGATGGAAATAACCTTCCGAAAAACTGTGCTGTCCTTCGGTAGGCAAAACTTTAACGTCAAAATCATTGGCGGGATCCGCCGCATTCACAGTAAATGGAATTAACAAGATCATGAAACACATTATAAGAACACGCAAATACATACTGTTCCCCCAGTAAATTATTCTTACAAAATAAATAGCTGTGTCACACTGACACAGCTGCAATTTTCAATGTAATTGTAAGTACAGCTTTGCAAATATAGTGAGCTTTCTATATATCTTAAGTTCATCTTATATGCTATAAGCTTTTATATTACAATTATATTACAACACTCGTAACAATAAATCAAGCTTTCTACCTATTATTTGTCATGTAACGAAGTTTGATACCGCTTTCTGTTATGTACCGTATCATAAATAAAGTTATCAGAAAACTCTAACTACTTATATTTTATTTGCTATTGCTATGGTATAATGGGATTGACCTATCAGACTTTCAACTCTGGCTAAAAATATACTATTACATAGATAGTAATGCTCACATAACTTTATACATACGCTAATGACTCTATTGGTGTAAATAAATAAGGGGTGAGTTTTGTGGGGACGAAAATCGGTAAGATTGCAGCGGTCATGTTATTGGTTCTGTTCAGTTTACTTTCATTCAGCGGCCAGTCTGATGCAGCCAGTTCGACTTATGTAACCAAAGGCAACACGTCCAGCAAAGTAGTTGCATTGACCTTCGATGACGGATCTGATGGGACGAACATTAATAAGATTCTGGACATCCTGTCAGCACATAACGTCAAAGCTACATTTTTCCTTACCGGATCAGGAGCGGAAAAGCATCCACAAGCCATTAAGAATATTGCAGCAAAAGGGCATCAGCTCGGCAACCATTCCTATTCCCACCCAGATTTCCGTACCATATCAGCCGCCCAGATGAAATCGCAGCTCGACCGTACTGAGACCATCATCAAAAATCTGACCGGTAAATCGACCAAGCCTATTTTCAGAGCACCATACGGCGCCGTGAATTCGAACGTACTGGCCGGAGTCGGAGCAGCAGGATATGGCTATACTATTCAATGGAATATCGACACTATTGACTGGCGTGGCGATTCCGCCACCACCATCACCAATAAAGTGGTGAATAATATCGTACCAGGCACCATTGTGCTGATGCACACAGGCGCCGGAGCTTCAGGTACGCCAACCGCATTGCCAAATATCATCACCAAACTGAAAGCGAAAGGCTATTCGTTCGTCACAGTTTCCCAATTGCTGAATCTGCCATCATCGCCGCCAGCGAGCGGAGGCACGACGTATACCGTTAAAGCCGGTGATACGTTGTATTCCATCGCCCAGCGCTTCAATACCACTGTCGCCAAAATTGCAGCGGCGAATAATATCGCCAATGTCAATCTGCTGCGCATTGGACAGGTGTTGAAAATCCCAGGCACAAGTACAGCGCCAACTCCGACACCACCGCCAGCTACTTCAACAACCTATACTGTTAAAGCCGGTGATACGCTTTATTCCATCGCCAACCGCTATAACACGACAGTCGCGAAGATTGCAGCCGCCAACAATATCACAAATGTCAATTTGTTGCGCATTGGACAGGTGCTGAAAATCCCAGGCACGACCACAACACCCCCGCCAGCCACAACGGTCAAATATACAGTAAAAGCAGGCGATACTTTATACAGCATCGCCGTTCGTTATAACACGACCGTTGCTAAAATCGCCGCTGCCAACAATATCACGAATGTCAACTTCCTCCGCATCGGTCAGTTGCTGACCATTCCGCGGTAATAAAGACAAGTGTTAAAAGCCAGGCATTGAGCCTGGCTTTTTTATGGAAAAATTTAGTTAGTGCAGGCTGGGGGTGGGTGGCGGCTTGAACTGTTTGGGGTGCGGGTTAAACCATTTGGAGTGCGGCTTAAACTGTTTGGGGTGCGGCTTGCACTTTTTCAGCCGGAAAACGCCCTAATTATGTATAAATTATACAATAATACAACATCTCCACCACTTGATATCCGTAAAAAGAAAAAGCCTTCACCAGATCAAGTGAAGACTTCTTATCTATACATTCCTCCGCTCCCGCTTTCTATAGAATCGGAAAATCACCAGAGGAATCAGCACCACAAATACGATCGCCAATAAAGGAACGAGAAAAATCGAGATCGGCACCAATGTTGCGGTGGCATCTTCAGCTGCCGCCACGGCCGGACTGAGAAATGCAGCTTCGCTGACTCCTTTTACTGCAGTGACAGCAGTATGTGAAGCAGTTGCGATACCGCCGCCCCCAATGATTGCGATGCTCCATTCGAGCAGCGGATTCATATCACCGATAAAAGACGCCGTCAGCAGTATGCCGGCGATTGCCGCAAGCGGTGTGGCAAGGACTTTCATAAAGGAACCGATTGCCGGAATATAATTTACCGCCACTTCAAATAATGTAGCTGCACCGAAAGCGATCAATGCCAGCGTGCTGCCGATCCAATTGAAACCTTCCGATAAAGTGATCCAGTCGATCCTGACAAATATCCCGGTTATCAGCAAAGGGGTAAATATCCGAAAGCCTATAGTCGCACTCAGAGCGAGACCGATGCATATTGCAAGAATTGTCTCCATGACTTATCCCCCTCCGATCAAATAATTTATTTCTTCAATGAAAATGAATAAAACCGTATTCTTTATTCCTTTACCCTAAAACGGAAAAGGCAAGCGTCGGCCGGAAGTTGCCGGCTTGCGCTTGCCTTACTTTTTATCAGTTTTGGGTGCAATATAAACTTCATCGGATTTAAGCACTTTGACGAAAGTTTTCATTAAAATGTAGATGTCCAGCTTGAAACACTTTTTTTGGATGTATTCAATATCGAGGTCGATTTTCTCATCCCATGTCAACAGGTTACGCCCGCTGATCTGTGCCCAGCCCGTCACGCCGGGTTTTAACTGCAAACGCTGCATCTGGTACTCGTTATAATTATCTGTCTGCCCTGTGACCGTCGGCCTCGGACCGATAAAAGACATATCGCCTTTCAGGATATTAATAAGCTGCGGCAGCTCGTCGAGACTGGTTTTCCGAAGGAAGTTGCCTACCTTTGTGACTCGGGGGTCGTTATCCACCAATACCTTATGGACATCTACATTCGCTTTATACATAGTCCGGAATTTATAGATGAGAAAATGTTTCCCGTCTTTTCCTCCACGCTTCTGTGTGAAAAATACGGAACCTTTTGATTCCGCCTTTATGGCAATCGCGATGATAACAAAAAATGGTGTAAGCAAAAACAATAACAGTGATGAAAAGAAGATTTCCGCCAGGCGCCCGAGATATACAGACCACAGGGACCGACGTTTATGTGTGAATCGTAAATTTTCAGTGACCATTGCTTTACCTCCCCTTTTTATAGCTTCTAGAGTCTCCATAAATTTAATGATTCCGGTTTATTTTTCTTATTAAGAACACTCTTGATATCAAACACGATAGAGGATTCGTTTTTCAATAATTTACGGAGGGGCTTCCAGCCTGCATCACGTATTTCCTTATGGGGAACTGCGAGAATCACAGCATCTGCAGGTGCAAGTTCCTGGCATGGCGTCAGCCGTATTCCGAATTGAAGCTCCACTTGTTCCGGGTCTGCCAGGCTGTCCGCCACTTGGAGTTGAAGGCCGAATTGCTGCAGCTCTTCTATCATGTCGAAGACTTTCGATTTTTCGATAACCGCAGAATCCTCTTTATTGGTTACACCGATTACCACTACCGCTGCTGATTGCAGCGGCAGGCTGAGCTGGTTCATTTCTTTTATGATGGAGTTGGCGATGGATTGACCAATACCATCATTGACCCTTAGAGCCGAAAGAATGATTTCGGGATGATGCCCGACTGCAAGTGCACGATGAGTCAGTTGATAGGAATCCTGGGATTTTCCGTGATTGCCGCTAAACCCGGGGCTGAATCTTAAAAAATCTTTTTTTACCGCTGCAGTCCGCAACACATCTTGGGTATCGATATCCATCAGTTTGAAAATTGCAGCGAGCTCATTCATTAAAGCCGTATTAACTGTCTGCTGGACCGTATTGACCAGTTCAGCTGCTTCTGCGACCCTGATCGACTCTGCTTTATGGACCCTTTGCCCAAAAACATTCACATAAATTTCCCAAATATAATCCAGCACCGAACTGTTCTGTCCCGCAATTATTTTGGCGGGTTTTGCGGCAGCCATGCTATCGAATTGTTCGTGTAAGTCGTCTGGGGAAAAGCCGACAAAGAATTGCTTTCCAGCCTCCAATCCGGAAAAACGTTCCAGAACAGGGATACATTTTTCTTCCGTAACACCGGGGTATACGGCTGATGAAATAACCACAACCGCTCCTTTTTTCATATGGCTGCCGGCAACTTCACATGCTTTCAATAATAAGGATAAATCCGGATGCTTACTAACACTGATGGTGACAGGCACCGATATGATCAACAGTGCCGCTTCAGCAATCCTTTCCGGATTATCCAATATTTCAATTGTCGAAGCCCTCAGCACGTTATGGTGTGACTGCCCAAAATCCGGGTCTCCATCAAATTCCCCTTCCAGGTCATAAACAAGGACCGGATACATCTTCGCGAAGTCATTGGCAATCGGCAATCCAGCAAACCTTAATCCAATAACGCCTATTATTAAATTTTCCGTCATCATGCAGGATTCTTCCCTCCTCCAGCCAATTGCCTTAACTTCATATATTTCATCAAGACTGCAGTTATTCTTTCATAATCAAAGATTCGTTCAATTTCTTTTCAAAAAGTTCCAATAATTTATCGCGCAGCTCCGGGCGTTTTAATGCAAATTCGATTGTCGTTTCGATATAACCGAATTTCTCTCCAACATCATAGCGCTGGCCATCAAATTCATAGGCATATACTTGCTGTTCCTCGTTCAATTTCTGGATGGCATCCGTCAATTGAATTTCGCCTCCAGCCCCAACTTGATGTTCGCCCAGGTATTTGAAAATCTGCGGATCCAGGATATAGCGGCCCATGATTGCACAATTGGAAGGCGCAGTTCCCTGTGCCGGCTTTTCGACAAAATTACGCACTTTCATCAGCTTACCGTCCCGCTCGAGTGGATCGATAATGCCGTAACGGCTCGTTTCGTCTTCCGGCACCTGTTTTACGCCAATGATGCTTTTTCCGGTTTGTTCATATTGATTCATCAATTGAGCAAGGCATGGCTCTTCATTGACAACAATATCGTCACCGAGCAAAACCGCAAATGGTTCATTGCCGATGAATTTGCGCGCTGACCATATGGCGTGCCCCAGTCCAAGCGGTTGTTTTTGTCGGATATAATGGATTTCCACCTGAGAAGTTTCCGTAACCGAATCGAGCATATCAAGCTTTCCTTTATTCCGAAGCGTATCTTCCAGTTCATAGGCATGATCGAAATGATCTTCAATCGCACGCTTTCCTTTACCGGTGACAATGATGATGTCCTCAATTCCGGAAGCGATTGCTTCTTCAACGATATACTGGATAGTCGGCTTGTCGACAATCGGAAGCATTTCTTTCGGCAACGCTTTTGTCGCTGGCAGGAATCGTGTACCGAGCCCCGCTGCTGGAATGATGGCTTTTCTGATTTTCATAATGGTTTCCTCCTGTTTTTCTATATTTTTCCTTGTTCAACAACTGCATCAGCTTTTCTGAATTTATTCTTGATTTCATTGACAATAACTGTGATGTCATCAATTTTTGAGAAAAGAATCACCGCGAAGTATATGGTTGCACCTGCGGCAATCGATAGCAGCAGCGCAATATTGTGATGGATAACCAGAGTCAGCGCTTCGAAAATCAGTTTGGCGCCGATACCCATGATTACAGAAGCAAAGCTGATTTTCGCAAATGAAATCAGCATCTGACCTGCTCCCAGTGGGCCAATCTTTCGGCGAAGACAGTAAAACATCAAACCTGCGCCCGTCAAGGCTGCTATGGAAGTTGCCAGTGCCAATCCACCAACTCCCAGAAACCTGGAGAGAATAATATTCAATACAATGTTAATTGCCACTGCCGCTGACGAAATAATCATTGGCGTCTTGGTATCTTCCAGTGAGTAGAATGCTTTTACCAAAGTTGAATGAATGCCGATGCCGATCATACCCACAGCATAGAAGAGCAGGGAAATCGAAGTCATTGCCACCGCTTCTGCGCCAAATTCCCCTCTTCCAAATACCAGTTTGATAATGGGTTGAGAGAAAATCATCACCCCGACTGTAGCAGGGATGACGAATAGGCTTATAGCGGTAATGGATTTTGATAATGCTTCTTTCATCCCCTTGAAGTTGCGGACTACCGCCATTCTCGAGATGCTCGGATACATGACAGTGACAATACTCACTACGAATAGTCCCGTGATGAAAGTTTCAATTTTAAAGGCGTAGTTTAAAGCAGAAATGCCTCCCACTGCAATCTGTGAAGCCAGTGTCCTGTCGATTATAGTATTCAGCTGGTAAATGGAAGAACCGATAATCACGGGTATCGAAAGTACAATCATACGCTTCAAATAATAATCCTTGAAATTTACTTTGAACATATAGTAATAGCCCTTTTTATAAGCATAAACGATTACAATCAAAGCCTGTACTATGACGGCGAGCACACTGCCATAAACCAATATGTAAACACCATAAGTGGCGCTTAAGGCAATGGATGCTGTTGTTATTAAAATCATCGGAATGACAGCAAGCTGAGGTACTTTATAGGCATCATTGACCTGGAGATTGGCATCCATAATATAAAGCGTGCCAGTAAAATAGACTGAGACGATGCTTATTCTGGTAAACAGGATTGCCAATTCGAGCGTTTCCCCTCTGAACCCCGAAGCGAACAGGAAGATCAATGGTTCTGTAAAAAGGAACACGACGACCACGATGACCGTACACAGCAGCAGGATAAAATTCAATACATTATTTGTGAATTCAACCGCTGCATCTTTTCCCTGCTCATTGTCAATTTTGCTGTAGAGAGGTATATAGCCGGTCGCGATGCCTGCACCGATCAGTGCAAAAATGACTGCTGGAATCGTCAGTGAAATGATATAAGCATCTGTTATATTGGAAGCCCCGTAATAATAGGAAAAAACGATTTCCTTGATCAGGCTGGTAATCTTAACAATAATGGTTACCGCCATTAGGGCAATGATTGTTTTTTTCATATGTGCTCACTTCCGCTCTCTAACTTGAAATTCATTACTTTCGCCAAGGCATATCAGGCAGTGCATCAAGTGAAACCACGTATTCCATGAATTTCCGATATTCGTTGTGAAGCCATTCAAGATGTAACGGTTCTGTTTTGGTCCATCTCCTCAGATACATGTTCAAAAAGAAAATATTTAAATATTCGTCTTTTCTTTCTGCTTCAAACTCCATACCGAAAAGTTCAAAAGCGTGGGAATAATAGTCGTCATAGTCTCCGTTCATATAACTTCTGATAAATGAATACCGTTTATTGTTTATGGCTTCATTCCACATAAAGCCGAAGAAATCATAAAAAAGATACAGTTTTCCGGCTAACTCCCAGTCTATGAAAAAGACTTTATTGGACTCTTCCTTATCAATCAGAATATTTGAAGACCAAAGATCTCCGTGGATATTAACAGTGACAAATGGCGTTTTCAGCAAATCATAGCTTATTCCATTAAAGATGTCCTCGAGAAATTGATTTTTTAAAGGCAATTCTCCCCAAATCTCTTCTGGGGTCACCCACTGGAAATCTCCGTAGGATACCACTATTTCGAAATACTCCAAGTACCTGCGGAAAATTTCATTTACAACGAAATTAAAATCGTAATTATCCCAGTAAGGGCTAGCCTTATAGTCTGTATAGCGTTCAATAATCATCTGTCTGGTTTCAATGATATCGATTATTGGAGGCACTGGAAAATGAGGGCTGAATTGCTTATAAAAAGCTACCTTTCTCTTAAAAGTCCCTCTATCACTAAAAGCTATTAGAATCTCTTTATTTTCAAAATCAAAGATTTTCACATCATTCCCGTTTCCTCCGGGCAAATAGACTTTGCCTTTAAAGTTAGTTTTTGTTTTATGCTCTATGAATAATTTTTTATTAAAGTATATAGCCATCGCTTTTGTCATTGTTGTTTTAGTGAAAGATCGTCCATTGACAAAATTTATGACTGGGAGTCCCTGGCTGAATAATTCATTGGATTTTTTCGAAATGTTTTTATCATCGAGATGGATATATGTTAAGGATTCGTCAAAGCGATACCTCCCTGGAAAAAGGAATTGTTGATTTTCTAAGAAGCCATCAACAACTTTCTTTTTTCGATTATAGTATTCCACCAATCTCTTCATCTTTTCACCTCACTTCTTTGGAACGCGTTTTCACAGTAACAGCTGGACGCGCATTTTTAAGTATACGAGCATGAGCTTGATACTCCGGATACCGTTCGACAGATTGAATATCCGGATGAAATCATCGTAATTACTGATCAGCTCCTTGATGTCTTCTTTATAGAGCAGGCTGCTGTTGCGGTCCAGCCGATAAAGGATTGCACCGGCAATGCGATAGGAGTCGATGGCTGCAATCGCTTCGTTTCTTCTTTTTTGATCCTTCACCCGGGTGTAAATATATTGTTTAACCGCTTCCATCCATTCAATATCTTTTTTAATCTTGTCCATCGAATTCTCACTCAGGCTCCCTGGTTGGCCGATATGGTATTCAGTCAGGTAATCCCGGACAGCCAGCACTTCCGTATCGTTCACAAGCACTTTGGAAAAGAAAATCATATCTTCTCCCCAGCTGACTCCCGGACTGAAACGGATGCCGTACTCATCGAGAAAGGATTTTTTGATAAGCCATGAATTCAAATGCGGATTGCACGTGTTGAGCAGGAATTTCTCGAGAATATCGCCTTCCGCGAAATTGAGCCGGGCTTTCTTTCTCCCCTTTTCCGTCACGTAGGAATGGCCGCAATAACAGACGTTTTCACCGCCGGCTTTCCATACCATCTTCGACAGGAAATCAGGATGTAGAATATCATCGGCATCCAAAAAGGAAATATATTCACCTCTTGCCAAGTCAATCGCATTATTGCGGGTAACGGAAACACCTTGGTTACGTTGCTTGAAATAGATGATCCTCGAATCTTTCCTCTTATATTCGAGTGCTATTTCATGGCTGCTGTCTGTTGATCCATCATTGATCATGATCAGTTCAAAATCCTTAAAATTCTGCTGGAGTACAGATTCGATGCTGAAGCGGAGCCTTCCGGCTTTATTGTAAATGGGCATTATCACTGAAACTTTTGGCACTATCCTCACACCTTCCGCGTTTGTATGAATTGCTAATACCTTATCTGGAAAATCGTCTTGTATGGAACGTATGTAGCAGCTCCGACATAAACGATATAAAGGAAAATCACAATGCTGAAAAGGGAGATCCCGACTTTCAGCAACACGCGGTTGCTGTCGAGGTTAAACAAGGACACAATCTTCGGAATCAGCAGGAGCGAGAAAAATGTGCCATACAGTGATAACCGGTGCCCCATAGTTCCTTGGGAAAAGAACATCAGGTAAATTCCCAGTCCGACGAAATAGAAGTTAAAATACATGTTGGCGATTCTGTCATTTTCCAGAATTCTGTCGCGAAGGAACAAGGCTACTACACCAATGAACAGCAGAACGAAAATCGCTTTTGTCCCTTCCTGCCCTCCCGCTGCTTCCGTATAGGGAGCATAAGTCGGCAAGTATGCGACGACGAATGAGTTGACCACCTTGCCGACAAAAGGCAGAGAGAACAGCACGACTACCAGCTTCAGAATGTCGAGCTTGACGTTGCGGATAAAATAGAAGGCTATGGCGATAAACGCCGAAGCATGGAACATACCGGCAAATGCCACCGCAATCAGATACCGCATCAATTGCCCCCGCTCGATGAATTTAAACGCGTAGAACGTAATTGCAAGAGCTGTGAAAAGCCGTATCACACTCAAGGAATTCAGGAAGAACAGCGGGAAGCAGACAAAGAAAATGATGCTGATCCAGTAATCCTGGCTGTATCTTTTAACAGTCAAAGCAACGAGCATAATGAATATCAATGAATTGAGGAAAAAATACAGATTGGTCATGTTTATATCCCTGGCAAGTTCAATCAGGAAGATGGTCGCCAGTTCCCCGTTGCTGACGATATTTGTTACCAGGTTATAACGCACCGTTGCATAGTAAGCTTCGTAATCCCAGCCGACATTATAGCGAAGCGACGAAAACAGGAAAATAACAGTCCAGGCTAGAATCAGTGTCACCGTATAGGTGCCATCCGTTTTCTGCGGGCCTTGCTTCGGAACTCCCTCTGCCAAAGGGGAAGGTTCAACAAACCTTCCCTTATCGAGAGATAAATTTCCGCTATAAGATATTTTCCATGTGGCCACCAATTCGAACAGCAATAATCCGAATATGACACTTAAGAATGCAATGTATATAATCATAGCCAGCCCTGCCATTTCTTCGAGAAGTTTTTTAGAATCTTAGAAACTTATTGATGCTGTCCCTGAACAGCAGATTGTCTTCAACGACTTTTTGAAAAAAAGCTTTGCGCTTTTCTTTATATTCTTCGAAATTGAATTCAGCCAAATAATTGCCGACTTTCTTTTCCAGATCAGCCAGCGAATCGACTGCCAGGCCAAGCCCATATTGCTGAGTCAGTTCCGCAAGATAGGAATCTTTCGCCACAATCAGCGGCTTGCCGTGCAAGGCTGCATTGTATAATCGATTCGGCAGCAAAGTTTTGCAATTGATGTTTTCGTTGTACCGCAGCCCGTGTATCAGATCTGAATCATCATACAGGCTGTTTTCCTGCTCTTTTGTATAGCGGCCGGTCAAGACCACATTTCTTACTTTATTCTGTGTAATGTATGCTTCCAGATCTTTATTGAAAAGACCCTCTCCGTGATAGACGAGTTCGACTTTTTTACAGTCTTTGATTGAATCTATGAAATCGATGTTCACCTGGTAATCGGATAAAGCGCCTATAAAAGCGATTTTTACTTTTTCCTTCTGGAGGAAGGCGCTTCCGCAATCTTTCAGCTCTTCAACATTGTCGATGGTCGTATTATGGCTGATCAAATATTTCTGGCTGTCGGGCAGCCATTTTTTGAAGCCTGGTGAAGAAAGGACCGTATAAGCCGAGCCTTCCACTACCTTCCGGATGTCATATGCCTTCAAGATGCGGTTATGATCCCGGATATCCAAAATGTAACTCCCTCTTTTTTTCTTTAAGAGGTAAGGTTTCAAAAAATAGGATAGTTGGATACCGAAGACGATGATTTTATCGTAGTCATTTTTTTTCAGGATTCTCAGCACAAAATTTTTGAATTTAAGATAATCGATAAATCCCCTTTGGAGGGCTGTCTTACTGTCCCGGTACTTCAATGGATTATTCGGGTCTTCGGTGCCATTGCGGTCCCAATTAATGACATCGTAATCAATCCCGCTGTCATGAAGCACTTTTGTGTAATTGCCCACGTACGGCATGAACAGTATATTCGACGGGCACACCAGCGCAATCTTCATCAGCGAACCTCCTTTTATTTCTTTCACATCGTTTTTTCAAGCAGAATCCCTGTTGGAGCCGATTGGCGGGCAGCCAGTTCTCTCCTGGCTGCTTCCAGCACTTCAGCTGTTTCATCCGGCATGACCGTTTCGAGGTAATGAGCGGCCTGCCGTGCACTGTCGCTGGAATGGATAATATTTTTAAAATACTTTTCTCGCATGTCCTTTTTGACATCCGCAATCCTCCGGTTATCGAGCAGCGGATATTTATTCTTCAGCTCACTTGAAGGTTCGATCGGATTGAAATCGATTGCCGTGACGAGCGTCGCCGGCAACCCGCCGGACAGCACACTTGATTTTTCTCCCCAATTTCCACCCCGCAATTGCTGGGCAGCATGCTGTTTTTCCTGTTCATTCAGTTTTTTGCTTCTGACAATTCGGAAACCATGTTTTTCGAGCTCTTCTTTTACGTTTTGCTCATCAGCCGGTAAAGCTGCCTCTTCCCGGATAATGAATACCGCCAGACCGGGGACTTCAGGCATATCCTTCAAAATTTCATTGGCCAGTTTCGTACACCATTTATTGTCATGGCCCAGTTTTTCAAGCATATCCAACGTAGGCCGCCAGCCTTTTTCCTCCAGTAACGCATCCAGTGCAGTCATATTGATATCAACAGCGACCCCCTGCTTTTCAGCCATCTCTTTTAAAATAGTTTGAAAATCATGGCCCGGTTCGGTTACTTTCGGCGTCTGGATACCATCCTCAGATAATCCTGATTCATATCCTTTGTGATAAAGCGCGTGGAATACGAGACTATAAAAATAATCGCTCTCAGATGGGACTTTGGCGCCTGAATCGTGCTGCACCGCCCGCTTCAGCAATTGCTGGGCGACAACTGGCGGATAATAAGCGATTTCTTTATATGCGTAACTCGGCAATCCACTGACACTGTAGACATCGCAGGGGATACCACCTTTTCGCGGCGACCAGGTCAGTATACTGTCCAATATGGCTGCGTCATCGTCATGGACGAGAAGATCGATATCCCCTCCGTATTCGACATGGGGAAGATCTTCGAACCACCGAAGTATGACGTATCGGCAGCCTTTTTTGTTTAATTGTTCGATAAACTGCGCAACTGTCATATTCCGCGGAAGCCTTCGGAACCTGCGGTCGTTATGCACAATCTGCTTCACCTTGACCAGAAAAGTCCAAAGTTTTTTTCCATAGGCCGAGTTCTGTGCAAACTTACGGAGTAATTCCTTTAATCGATACACGCCAATGCCCTCCTTTTTTCGCCGTTCTTCTGCCATACTGTCCGATTTACATAGTCTGTATAAGAAAGGATGATGCGCAATACTTTGTCCGATACATTCGGCATACTGTAATCCGGCACTGGCCGCAAGGTTTGTATTTCCTGTGATTCCAGCACAGCAAGCCCTTGGAGAATCCGTTCCTTTTTAAGACCTGCCATCATGACACTGCCTTCTTCCATGGCTTCGGGACGTTCATGCGCCTGCCTGATATTAAGCGCGCGCAAGCCAAGGATTGATGATTCTTCACTGATTGTGCCGCTGTCGCTCAGCACTGCTTTTGCATGGAGCTGCAAGCTGATGTAATCGATAAAGCCAAGAGGCTTTGCCGTCTGCACAAGTGAATGGAATTCTGTTTTTTCCGACTCAATCATCTTGCGCGTCCGGGGATGTGTGCTGACGATTACCGGAAGTCCGTATTTTTCTGCTACTGCATTAAGGCTTTCCACCAAGTCATTGAAGTTTTCAGGAAAGTTGATGTTTTCTTCCCGGTGGGCAGAAACAATGAAGTATTCCCCTTTTGTAAGCTGTAACCGCTCGTGGATATCCGATTCGCTGATTTCCACTTTTCGTGACTCAAGCACTTCGAACATCGGGCTCCCCGTCTTGATGATGCGGTCGGCCGGCAAGCCTTCACGAAGCAGGTATTCGCGCGCGATATCGCTGTATGTCAGATTGATATCCGCTACATGGTCGACGATTTTCCGATTGGTCTCTTCCGGAACCCGCTGATCGAAACAGCGGTTGCCGGCTTCCATATGAAAAATCGGGATTTTTTTCTTTTTGGCAGCAATTGCGCACAGGCAGCTGTTTGTATCTCCGAGCACCAGAAACGCATCAGGCTTTTCCAGTTCCAGCACCGGATCAATTTTCACCAGGATATTTCCGATCGTCTCGATGGCAGCACCATTTGCGGCATTCAGGAAATGATCCGGCTTCCGCAGATTGAAGTCCTTGAAAAATACCTCGTTTAATTCGTAATCGTAATTCTGCCCGGTATGGACAAGTATGTGGTCGATGGCTTCTGAAGCTTCAAGCTTATTGATGACCGCTGAAAGCCTGATGATTTCCGGCCTTGTTCCCACCACTGTCATGACCTTCAATTTCTCCATATGCTAAACCCCCATATAATACGTATCCGGTTTTTCCGGATCAAACAGCTCATTTGCCCACATGATGGTGATCATTTCGGTATCACCCAGATTTTCGATATTATGTGTATAGCCGACAGGTATATCGACGACTTCCATATCCTTGCCATCGACAAAGTATTCAATGACCTCATCCGAATCGACTTTCCGCAATCGGATGACTCCTTTGCCGCTCACCACCAGAAATTTCTCATTTTTCGTATGGTGCCAGTGATTGCCTTTGGTGATGCCGGGTTTGGAACGGTTCACCGATACCTGGCCGTGCCCTTTGGTGCGGAGAAATTCGGTAAACGATCCCCTATCGTCACTGTTCACTTTCAATTGGTAGGAAAATCGGTCTTCCGGCAAATAGCTCAAATAAGTGCTGTATAATTTCTTTGTCAAAGGATCTTTCATATCCGGCAGCTCAAGATTCCGCCGGCTTTCTTTGAAAAGCCCGATTTTGTCAGCCAGTTCACCGACGGTTACCGTATGTGTTTCCGGCACCCGGCAAAACTTGCCATCCCTGGTCGGCTGTCCTTTGAGTGCCCGCTTAAACTCTTCCAGCACATTGTCTATATAGCATAATTGGAGTTCTGCTCCGCGATCATTCACCTGCACTTCGAGATCCCGGGCGATATTATGGCAAAAGGTGGCGACAACCGAGTTGTAATTCGGCCGGCTCCATTTGCCGAATAAATTCACCAGCCGGTATATGAATACATCGTTTCCTGTTTGCCTTCCGTATTCGAACACCACATCTTCCCCGGCTTTTTTGCTGCGGCCGTAAGGATTATCCCGCTCAGCCTGAATAGATGAAGTGACAACAACCGGTGACCGGTTGCCGTGTTTTTTCAGAAATGATAGTAATTCTGAAATCAGGTCATGGTTGCCTTTCAGGAAATCTTCTTCCTTTTCGGGGCGGTTGACTCCCGCCAGATGAAAGACGAATTCACATTCCTGTGCATATCTTTCCAGATCAGCGGTCGTATTCTTTCTGGAATAAAGCAATAAATCTTCATATCCCTGATTCTTCAATTCCGCGGCCAGGTTCCTGCCGACAAAGCCTTCCGCGCCGGTAACCAGGATTTTCAACTTGGAATACCGTAATTGACAGTAGCCGGCAATGCCGGATTGATGGCCTTCAATTCTTCCTGGATATACGGCAGTTGAAGGAGCAAGTCCTTGATTTCACTTACACTCAGCCTTTTCGTGTTATGCGAGTTATACTCTCTTTCTGTGGAAAGTTTTTCGTCGCCTTTATTGAAATATTTTTCGTAATTCAAGTCGCGGCTGTCGGCCGGCACTCTGTAGAAACCTTCCAGATCCTGCGCGACGATATGTTCTTCACGGGTCAGGAGCGTTTCAAATTCCTTCTCACCGTGGCGCGTGCCGATGATTTTCACTTCATTTTCCGCATTGAACAACTCTTTCAATGCCTGAGCCAGATCTTCAATGGTCGAAGCAGGTGCTTTCTGCACCATGATGTCGCCGGCATTGGCGTTCTGGAAGGCGAAGACAACCAGTTCCACAGCGTCTTCAAGGCTCATCAGGAAACGAGTCATATGCGGATCAGTCACTGTCAGCGGCTTGCCCGACTTGATCTGATCGACGAACAGCGGAATCACCGATCCTCTTGAACACATCACATTGCCATAGCGTGTGCCGCAGATGAGCGTCTTGTCCGGAGAAACGGTTTTCGCTTTCGCCACAAACACTTTTTCCATCATTGCTTTCGAAATGCCCATCGCATTGATTGGATACGCCGCTTTGTCGGTCGACAGGCAGATGACTTTTTTAACGCCGCAGCCGATTGACGCATTCAGGACGTTTTCCGTACCGATGATATTCGTTTTGACAGCTTCCATCGGAAAGAATTCGCAGGACGGCACCTGTTTGAGCGCTGCCGCATGAAACACGTAATCCACATCATTCATGGCATATTTCACGCTTGCCAGATCCCGCACATCACCGATATAGAATTTCAATTTGTCATTGTTATAGCGTTTTCTCATATCGTCCTGTTTTTTCTCGTCTCTCGAGAATATCCGGATTTCCTTGATATCCGTGAACAGGAAGCGCTCCATTACGGCGTTTCCAAAAGACCCTGTGCCGCCTGTGATGAGTAATATTTTGTCTTTGAACAATATTCCCCACTCCCATCTTTGATAAAATGCTGCATGATGATATCGTATGACTCGGTTACATTGAACTCTTTTTCCAAATAGCGTCGTCCGTTCTCACCCAGCTGCTGCAATCTCCCGCGGTCCCGTTTGACCTGTTCGATGGCATCCCTGAATTCAGCCAATTCCCCCGCCTCTGCGTAATAACCGCATCTTGCATCGTAAATGATATCTTTCAGATCCGTATGTGGATCGGTCACTGCTAGAACCGGCTTGGCGCGATCCATATAAGCCATCAAGCGCGATGGAATGTTCGGAATCGTGAAGCGCCGGTCAAGGTAAATCATCCCGATGTCTGCCGAATCCACCACCTTGTCGTAATCCTCTTTCTCCATCAATTTCTCCAGTCGGACATTTGAAGGTCTCCGTTGCTGAACGTAATTCTCGATTTTCGGATAGTCCGTACCCGAACCGACAATCAGGAAGAACACATCATCCTGGTTACGGTAAAGATCAATCGAGCGGATCAGGTAATCAATGCCCTGCGGCTTTCCGAGATTGCCTCCGTAGAGAAACAGAAGTGCATGTTCCGGAATCCCAAGTTTTCTGCGGATGTGCGTACGCCCGACCTTCTGCGGCCTGTCAGCCGGTCGGATGGAATTTGGATTAATCTCCACTTTATCCGTCCGAATTTCGGAATTATGCTGGAGCACAAAGCGCCTGTTGCCTTCCGACATGCAGCCAATCATATCGCTGATCTCATAGAGGCGTCTTTCTTTTCGCCGGAAATAATTGTGCAGCAGGCTGTTTTCCTTCAACATGCCGATATCCACCGCATTCTGAGGGAAAATATCCTTCAACAATAAATATGTCATCCCGTCACCGTGCATATTTTTCAGGTATTTGATAACTCGTTCAAATGTGATCGGCGGTGTCGTATAAAGGATAAGATCAAAATTTTTGCCACCGAGATATGTCCGGATTGCATTGATGAATTGGTCTTCCAGAAGCAGTGTGCTGACCCCTTTTTCCATTAGGTTGGTCTTTGTGACATTGCCGGTGCGCACTTTCAAGACCGGTACTCCGTGCACTTCTTTTAGCTCTGTTTGCTGGTTGTGCCGCTTTTCAGTCTGGCAAACAACGGTGACCCCGTGCCCGTTTCGCTTGAATTCCTGCATGAGGTCGTAGTAAAGGTTGCCGTGCCGACCGTTATCGGGATATCCTAATGTGATGAAAATAACCTCCATACTACCGCTCCTTTATAAAACATAGATTTTATAATTAAGGCTTATGTTAAGCAGGGCAGGTTAAAAAGAGGTTAAGGAATAAACAATTATTTGAATTTAACAAAAATTACACCTCTAAAAAAGCCAGCACAGGAAAATGAATTCCTGTACTGGCTTCTTATCGTCCACAAATTTTTTTGTAATCGACGCCCGCTACTTCTGATGTCCGCCGATCAAACGGGTCCGGGCGATGGCGGTGCCGGCTTCGGTGCCGGAGACTGCCCTGTAGATGGCGGAATAGCCGTACTTGTTGCGAATTTGGTCCATCGCTGCACCGAGCCGACGCTTTTCCCATTTCCTCGCTTCGAAAAGGCTCAACTGCAAGGAAGATTCCTCTTCAAGATTGCCGATCGAAATCGAGATTTGGCGTACGGGTTTATTTTGAAAATGCTCATTGAAAATCATCTGGCAGACTTTGTAGATCCGGAGGGTGTCATTGGTGGCTTCCTCTAAAGAACACGAACGGGAGAAACCGCCGCCGAACACGGATTTGCTGTAGCCGACGCTAAGATGGATTGTGCGTCCCGCCCTTCTGGCCTGCCGGGTCCGCATGGCAATATCTTCGCACATTTCGAGGATGATGGTCATGATGTCTTTTTCTTCTGTGTAATCGCGGTAAAGAATCTGGCCTTTTCCGTAACTGACCTGTCCAGCCACAAGCGGTGAACCGATGCCAGACAAATCGATGCCGTTCGCGTGCTGGTAAAGCTGGTGGCCAAGTATGCCGAAGCGATCTTCCAATGTTTTAACATCTGTACAGGCAAGGTCGCCCACCGAAAAAATACCCATGCTGTTGAGGGTGCGTTCAGTCCGGGAACCGATCCCCCACATTTCGCTGAGAGGCATGAGCGGCCATAATTTTTCAGGCACATCATCATAGGTCCATTTGGCAAATCCTATTTTTTTGCCTTCCTGGTCGAGCGCCAATTTGGCGAGCAGCATATTCGGGCCGACCCCGACCGCTGAAGGCAGGCCGAACTGCCGCAGCAAGGCGTCCTGGATATGGGCGATGAGCGCTTCGGTATCCCCCCATAATGAACCGACGTCGGTAAAATCAATGAAACTTTCATCAACGCTATAGACATGGACAGCTTTTTTCGGCACGAATTCCGTAATGAGTTCGGTGATGGCCATGGAGACCCGCAGAAAAAATTCCATTTTGGGTTCAATCAGCCGAATCCTTGGATCGTCCGGAATCTCGAACAGCCGTGTGCCGGTTTTGACGCCAAAGTCTTTTTTCATCCGCGGCGACGCGGCAAGCACCACGCTGCCTTTCCGCTCCTGGTTGCCGACCACAGCGATATGGGCTTCCAGCGGATCCACTCCTTCCTGGATGGCGGCACAGCTGGCGTAGAAGCTCCGCATATCAAGGCAGGCAACAGTACGTTCAGGCAATTCCTTCGTCTTCATGTCACTACCTCCCCAGACAAGAACATTTGTTCCTATTCTATACCTCGAAATCTTACCGAACAATCCTATTTTCCGTAAATAAGTAAATTCCATCAAAAAATAATCCAAATATCGGATTTCCATCACCGTTATTTCATTCACGGAAGAATGCAAATAAAGAGTTGAGCAGGGATTATCTCAACTCTTTCTATACAATCAGTTTTCCATTTCCTATTGCTCGATCAATATGCCTTCTTCCTGTGGCATCAGTTTTGATGTTTTGGCCCGGTAGGCAGGGAAAAATTCTTCCTCGGTGCTGACTTCAGCTTCCTCGCATAGCAGATTATAAATTTCCGGGTTCCATATTTTTTTTCCAATATGAAATTGGAAATTCGTGTTTTGTCCAAATTTCTTTTTGAAAAGGTACAGAGTATCTTCAGGATTATTGCTTACGCCTCCACCGGCATGGATGAGATCAATGCCGTTTTCTTTGCCCCATAGTGCGGCAGCGTAAGTCATGACATAGACCGGTGAAAGATGATTGCAGTTTTCAACTGTCCCCGACAAATGGGTATGCATAAAACTGCCGCACAGGAAATGCAGTTCCGCCCCGATAACTTCTCCCTCATAGAGCGCTTCGACCAGCACAATCCTGTCGCCAAAGTATTTCAAGCAATTGCTGAAATATTTATCGTCGAAATAATAATAGGAATCCGCATTAAGGCGTTTCATCGTTGCATAATAGATTTCCTTGAAAGTGCCGAGTGACCCCGGATTGACGGTTACGCGGTATTCAACACCGGCCTTCAAGGCTTTTCGGATAGCTTTTCTGGCTGATTTGGAAAACTCAGCTGCGACCGGATCTTCGTAATCCTTCAAAGTGGTGCCCGTCGTTTCACGCATATAGGCTGTTTCATAAAATTCACGGAAGTCTTCGACGTTCTGCAGGATAGGATGGAAACGGATAAATTCAGAAACGATATTCTGCTTTTTACAGTAATTTGCGAATGCCTGCTGGAATTGGCGGACCAGCTCGCTTTTCCCTCCTTTTTTGCAGTTTTTGATAACAGGACCCCCATAGCCGTAAGGCGTAATGGCGTCGTAGTATTTTTCTCCTGCCGCTGTATGAGGGATTTCCCGTTTAATGAATAAATGATGCACGATGCCGAGAGGATGGCTGAATTTGAATACTTCACAAACTCCTTTTTCCATCTTTTCGTACAGCTTGCCGTAATCCTGAGTAAAGAACAATTCCGACATATCTCTGATCTCCCCCCACATTATTTTTTATGCTGTTTTGAGTATCTTCCATCAGCCAGGTTAAAACTGAGTTAAAATCAATCAGAATATTCCATTTATAAAAAATTGATAACTTTACCCAAATTTAACCCTCTTTTATTAGCATGGAAAAAGAGAATGAAACATTGTGAAGGGAGAGAGAATTTTGAGTGTAAGCATAAAAACAGGAATACCCGATATCTTCTTTTTGCCGGAATGGGCGGAAGCCTATGAAAGTCAGGATGATGGGTCTGCGGTATCGTTTGAATTCACCCATAGCCTTGGACGCATCCACTATCCGTTCATCAAGCGCCTGGTGCCAGGCACCACCGGATACTTTGATACGATTACACCTTTCGGCCTGAACGGCCCGCTTATTACGGAATGCCAGCCAGGACATGAAAAAGATCTGGCAGCAGCATTTGATGAGGCTTTCCAGCAGTATTGCACTGACAACCGGATTATTGCTGAATATATCCGCTTTAATCCCTGGGTGGGAAATATCGAACATTTCGGGGAATTATATGGCATCGACAAACGAGGCATCGCGATGTACGTCGATCTGTCGGCTGGAGATTACTTCATGGATGAATTCAAATCCGGGACGCGCCAGCAAGTGCGGCGTGCACTTAAGAATGGAGTTACCATTGAGTTTGACTTCATCGGTGAGACACTGGACGATTTCTGCCGAGTCTATGAACTGATGGCCAAAAGGAACAGTATTCCGGAATATTATCTCTTCACCAGAAGCTTTCTTGAAGAAAGTTTCAGAAAGCTTGCAGGCAAACAGTTCATCCTCAACGCGCTTCATGAAGGCAAGCGGATATCGACAGCTCTGATGGTCCACCATGGTGATTACCTACATTACCATCTCGCCGCCAATGACCCGGCATATTTCAAGTTTGCCGCCAACAGCCTGGTGCTGTCCGAAGCATGCCGCTGGGGCGTCGATAATGGCAAGAAGCAATTGCATCTCGGGGGAGCCAGCACAGAACCGCTCTACCGGTTCAAGCGAGGTTTTACAAAGACTGAGCCGCTGGATATTCTAACCGGCAAAAAAATCAGGAATGCCACGGTCTATGAAAAAATTTCCCGTGCAAAAGTTGCGGCAGATCCAGAAACAGACACTGCACATTTCCCGATTTACCGGGGTTAGCCATTTATCCACAAAGATAAAAAACAGCATCCGATTCTGTCTGCAATAGACTCGGATGCTGTTTTTTATTCAGCCGCTGCATATTTTACTTGATTTCTTCCCGGGCCCGCAGGTTTTTACGATACGCCGGAAAGAAAGAAGCTTCTTTTTCCATGTCTGTTTCTTTACAAAAAAGTTCATAAATCTCCTTGTTCCAAATCTTTTTGCCGACATGGAACTCCAGTTCCTGCACGCGGCCGTATTTCTTTTTGTAGAGATACAACTTGTCATCCGGTTCGTTCGTCCGGCCGCCGCCGTGGTGGATCAGTTTGATGTTGTTTTCCATGCCCCATCGAAGCAAAGCGTACTGAAGGATATTCGGCGCATATAAATCATGGTATTTTTCCAGGCTGCCGGTCAGGTGAATATGCAGAACGCCGTTACTGGCAAAATTCAGGCTCATAGCGATGACCTTCTGTTTCCAGGTCACTTCGACCATTACCAATTGCGGTCCCAGCAGATTGAGGCATTGGCTGAAATATTCTTCATCAAAATAATAATAATCGTCCGCTTTATTGCGGTCCATCGTCTGCAGATACAATTCCTGGAATTTATCGAGGCTGTCGGGATTTACATAAACCCGATACTCGACACCTTGCTTCAGCGCTTTACGTATATACCTTCTGATTGAAGGCGAATATTCACTCATGAGGGGGTCTGCTGTTGCTGCGAGCCGGGTCTGGATGGTATTGCGCATGAAGACTGTATCATAGAACTCGCCGAAATCCGCGGCGTTCCTCAACACAGGATGGAACCGGACAAATTCGCTGACGATGTTCTCCCTTTTGCAGTGTTGTTCGAAATCCCATACAAAAGCCTGTGCCAATTCCTTTTTATCTGCTCCCTCCGCTGGCTGCATGACCGGACCGCCGTATCCATAAGGCGTGATCAGATCGTAATATGTCTCTCCCCCTAGTCGTATGGGAATTTCCCTTTTGATAAACAGATGCCGGACCGATCCCAGCTCATTCTGAAATTCATAGCATTGGCATTTTCCATTTTCAATTTTTTCATAAAGCATTCCATAATCTTTATTAAAATAAATATCCGTCAATATTTTCACCTCGCCTGTTAGGATTGATGACAACTCGAACTATGCTTAGTTTCCGATTTTAAACACCTATGGTTAAACTAAGGTAAAAAAATTGGCTAAAGGAAAATAAAAACGATAAGATTATAGTAAGAAATGAATGCAGGAGGTCTTTGACATGGAATTACATAAATGGAGCGGCCATATTGATCAAGCAATTGGCTATCTGGCAAGTTTACCTAATTCGCGGCTGATGTATCTGATGCAAGGGCAGGAGGCAATTCTTCTTTATGAAACGGAAGGAGCGGCGCTGTTGCCGGATGTTGATGCCTATCAGATCCTTGATGCCAGCGGTGATATCAACAAAGGGTATTATGCTGTATTCAATAATATTCCGGTAACGGAGGAAGGCCGGGAACGGTTTGAGGAACGCTTCCGTAACCGCGCCCGTAAAATCGAAGACGAACCCGGTTTTAAAGCGATCCGCGTGCTGCGGCCACTCAATTCAGATACTTATGTCATCCTCACGCTGTGGGAAGATGAGCAATCCTTCAAGAATTGGCAGCAGTCAAATGCTTATGGCAGCGCCCATGCAAAACGCGGCACCGCCGAGGGCATCGACAAAGTTCCGAATATTTTCCCCCGCCCTTCTTATGTGACGACTTTCATCAGATAAGCAATAACTGATAATCAAAAGCCCGTACAGAAATTTTTTCTCTACGGGCTTTCGTTTTTTAAACATTTAAACTTTGCTGCCGACTTTCGCACGGTAGGCCGGGAAAAAATCACTTTCCAAATTTACATTGGCGGCTTCGCATAATTTTGAGTAGACTTCTGGGTTCCACACTTTTTTGCCTACCTGGAAACCGAATGACTGGTGTTTGCCGAATTGTTTTTTAAAAAGGTACAAGCTGTCATTGAGGCTGTTGGTAAGTCCCCCGCCCCCGTGAAGCAGATGGTATCCTCTTTCCTTACCCCAACGGATTGTGGCGTATTGCATAATATAAACGGGATAAAGATGATGGAAGTCTTCGTAAGTTCCCGACAGATGAGTATGAAGAAGTTTATTGTATTTGAAAGTCAACGTCATACCGATTATTTTCCCGTTATATAAAGCTTCAGTGACCAATAGATGATCACCCAGTGTTTTTGCCAGTTCATCAAAATAATCGTCCCCAAAAAAATAATAATCATCGGCGTTTTTGCGTTTCATCGTTGTGTAATAGATGTCTTTAAAAGCCTCAAGATTATCGGGATTTTCTATCACCCTGTACTTTACGCCTTCCCTCAGTGCCCGGCGGATATTTTTCCGGGTCGTTTTCGAAAGTTCCTCCGCAACCGGATCTTCGTGGGCAAGCAGATTGGTTCCAACTGTCGGCCGCATGAGTTGGACATCATAGATTTTCTTGAAGTCCCTGGCATTATCCAGCAAGGGGTGGAAGCGTATAAATTCACTCACAATCCGCTGATGTGAACAATGCCGGGAAAAAGCCTTCTTGAATTCGCGCACCAATTCCTGCCGGCATTCAGGGCGGCTCCCTGTAATAACAGGTCCACCATAGCCATAGGGGGTGACGATATCATAGTAAACACTGCCATCAATATGTCCGGGGATTTCCCGTTTAATGTACATATGCCGGACTTTTCCAAGCATATGGTTAAAGTCAAAAATCTCACAACTGCCATCTTCCACTTTTTCATATAGCCTTCCATATTTCGAGTCAAAGTATATATCAATCAAAATCTATCTCCCCCTTTTGAGATATCTTCTTGTTGAATCGTTACAATGAACACAATACGCCCAGCAGGTTAAGTGAAGGTTAAATTCTGTATATATTGTTGATACTTGAGAAAATCCCATCAGCCTTTTATCTTTTTTTCAATCTTTTCTTTTTGGGGCAAAAAGGCTGCCTGCCCAGCAGATGACAATGCCTGTGGCTGCTCCGGCACTGTCGATCAGCACATCCCGCACTTCACCGCTTCTTCCTGCGATGAACAGCTGATGGAATTCATCAGACGCTGCATACAATACCGAAATGGCAAAAGCGCCTATGAGGACCCTCCCTTTTAACTCTCCCCATCTGCCAAGAGCGTTCACTAACAAAACACCCAATATAAAATAAGCAATGAAATGGGCATTCTTTCTCACCAATGTATGGAATTCCTCTACGCGGGAATCGTTTCCCGGGAACCAGTCAGCGATTGTGCCCAATAAAAATTCGGCGATGCCCGAGCTGAGACCGCTTGATACAGATGCCGGCTGATGGGACAGGATGAAAATGATGCTCAACCAGCTGGCAACTGCGACCCAGGCTATAAATTTATTTTTCATCTATGTACATCCTTTTCTCACTCAATTAAACAGCTGTTTTCCATTATATCATCTTTAGAAAAGCGCAAGCGCCCGTTAAGCCCCGACAAGCGCTGGAGGGTTTGGCCTGCATGGCGGTTTTTGCCATGAAGGGCAAATCCGAAGCGACTCGAGGGGCTGGGCCGCTGGAGTCTGGACATAGATTCCCACTTCCAAAGCCAATAAAACTTTTAAATTTTTAATTTTTTATCCTGCAAAAAAGGAGCGGCACGATTTGCCGCTCCTTGTCACTTCCTTATTTATTCCTGTCCAATCGGCAGAGGCTCCGGCACAAATTTTGTCAACAGCATATCTTCACCGGCCTTAGTGGTTATCTGCAAAATATTATAGACATTTTCAATCGTTTCATAAAGTTCAGCTGTCGAATTCGCGACGATATTGAAGCGCCCGAACATTTGCGTATAGGAACCCGTGACGATGACTTCATCGCCCTGGTCCACATTGATGACGCAGGAAATCACTTCCGGCAACGCTTTGACTTCTTCGAGTCCGCGGATTTCACCGATGATGCCGCCTTTTAAAAGAATCGGCAGATTGCAGGACGGCAAAGGCATGTGGCCGTTGTCATATTCCCGCAAATCATATTTATCAATCGGGTTGCTGACAGCAAAATCAAGCATCATTTCGAGGATGTTGATGTCCGTCTGCTTTTCGATGATGTGGTAATGCTGCTCCCCGCTGAGGCGGAAGCCCATTTCATAAATATAGAAATTGTCGTCTTCATAAAGCGACTGAATGAAAACCGTGCCGTTTTCAATACCGATGCCATTGATCATGTCTCGGATTCTCCAATCCAGCGTTTCGATGAATGTATCCTGGTGCTTTGAAGGAAACACCATAGCCGTCGGCAGTGGCGGATGCTCTTTGGAATGTTTATAGACGTATCGGTCGCACACCGCCGTCAGGACGATATTGCTGTTTTGTATCGTATAGAACATTTGGACGCCGTAAGAATTATCGATGAAGCGTTCGGCTATCGCTTTTTTCGATTTTGAAAAATCCATCGCTTTGGCAAAACCCTCTTTAACTTCCTCAGTATCATAGCAAACGGTTATGCCTTTGCTGGCATAACTGTCAACCGGCTTGATGATGACTGGAAATTCCCACGTCGCAACAGCTGTTTCTTCGAGTTCACCTGCCAGTTCTTTTTCTTCAATGACAGGGACGTCAAAGCGCCGGCAGATTTCCTTGAATTTATCTTTGTTCGACGTTATGCCCAACTGCTCTTCAGTCGCATAGAATGGCAAGTCCATTTTTTTGCACAGTGCAACGGCATTCCATGTATTTATATCTTCAAAGGCTGTGAATACACCGTCCACTTTTTCTTGTTGGACAATCTTCGCCAAGCCTTCAATATCGGCAGTGCTCGTGTTGAAAGATTTGTCGGCATAGCTTTTAGCCGGTGAACCGATGACATTATCGACCACGATCGTCGACATCCCCATCCGTTTTGCGGTTTCCACCACATTAATCATATGCTTTGTTCCACCGAGTACAAGAATCTTCTTCTGGTCAACCTTCTCCATTTCCCAGACCTCCTTGATTTCACGTACCTACTTTCAATTAAACCCTCCATAATCCCTTTAAATTTCCATAAATGAGTAATATAGTCCTGAAAAGAAAAGGGATGAAAAGAAAAAATCCATGGCTCCACATCTTAATAACTATTAAATTAACAAGTAACTCAGGAATTGTCAACAAAATTTCTGAATTTTACGATTTTTTATGAAAATTTACAGAAGGAACCGAAAAAAACCGGCTTCTCAGGAGAGAGGAGCTGGTTCCTTTGAACGGTTATTGGCTAAGATTGAAGAGGCGCGCTAGCGGCGGCTTTTACAATAGGGAGAAAAAACCCCGGTATCCGGAAGATATCAGGGGTTTCTAATGCGCTTGGCGAATTTTCCATTTAGTCATTGGAACTATTCCTGCAGCATTGTCGATATATTGAATGATTCGGTTTGGCTGAGCATCGCACCGCGGGAATTGAGAACTGCGAATTGAACGTCTGCTCCTGCACTGATGCGATCCTGGCTGACAGAAAAAGCAGCCACTCCAGGTTCCGCTTTTCGCCAGGCTATTTCTTCGACTTCTTCACCATCAACAAGTAATTTAGCATACTTTGGAGCACCTTCAACGAAGATTTCATAAAGAGTGCCTTTTTCTGTTACACGCTGGACGGTCATTTCAGGGTAAAGTCCGAGATGATAATCGGAAGTAGGTGAAAATTCCATATTGGGCAACAAGTCGGCGGAATAGCGCTCACCGTGGAGCCAGTCATATTGGATGACTTCCAAGTCTTCCATTTCCTTTGAATTATCGCCCATCTGCGATTTCCACTGCGCATAAGGAATGACCGCTTCATCCTTTTCACGCATGCGATCCAGAATGGCAGTAAACGTATTCCCTTCTACTCCCGCCATTTCCATGGTGATTGGACCAAATTGATTCGGCGAAATATCGAGTTCCAGAGCTTCATTGCCCTCCGACTGCCAGACGAAATAAGGAACTTTGTGCGTGGTGACATAATCATCATAATTATTCAGCATATCATCCACAATACCTGCACCGTTAGCACCGTATAACTCATTGCCGTTCGGGAAAGCAGGATAATGATCGCCGAAGAAAACGACAATCGAAGGTTCATCTCGCTGTTCCAGATTTTCGATGAGCCGGCCGAGCTCTTCGTCGATATTATTCGCTACATCGGTGTAATAATTTAGATACGGCTGTGTTTCAGGTGGCAAGGCGCCTTCTTTCACGAATTCCGATTCTCCTTTTTCCAAATAAGGCATATGCCCTTCGGCTGCGACCGCATGGATAAAATCAGGACCTTTAGTATAATCGATAGTTTCAAGCACGGAATTAGTGATGTGCTTGTCTTCCGGGAATGATTGGGAGGAATTGTTTGGACGGTCAAGATCCATGAAATCACCGGAAATGAATTGATCGAATCCCAGCTGTTTGTAAACCGTCTCCCGCTGATAGAACCAGCCGAAATAAGTATGAATTGCGGTGGTTTCATAACCCGCAGCCCGGAATGTATAAGCAGCAGATGGCAAAGGTTTTTTGACAAACAACTGGTATGGCACAAAATCTGCACGCATGAATTGCATGCTGAAACCTGTCAAAGCCTCAAATTCGACGTTGGCTGTACCACCGCCAAACTCGGGAGAATACATGTAACCGTGCAAAGATTCATTAAAATATTTTCTGAAATTCGGAATCGGATCCTGTTTGAAATGCTCTTCACCGAAGAAATAAGGATCAACGAATGATTCACTCATGAGGAAAATGACATTTGGCTTTTCCCCGTCATTATCAGCCGGAGCCGGCTCATATTCCGCCCCGATTGTATTCAGAATCTCGACAGAGTAATTCTCCAGCGGTTCAACTTCCGCTTCCTTAGCAAGCAAGACAAAATTGCCAAGAACACCATTTTGCATAAGGGCAACTTCAAGCTTCCACCAGGAAGTCTGGAAATTGGCCTCCTGCATTGGAGAAAAAGGTTTATCTGTCCATAAAGCGAAAAGGAAAAATGCAGATAAACAAAAAACAGCTATTTTTAAAAACCAATTCTCTTTTAGCTGCGGATTTGCCAGGAAAATTACCGCGAGCACCGACAGCAATCCAATCCCTGCAAGCACTAATAAAAATATATTGAAATCAACCGGCAATTCGAAGCCGCCGAGTTCATCCAGCAAATAAAAATCTCCAAGCGCAACCGGTGAACTGCGGAGTTCCATTTTAATTTTGTTTGCGAATGCGAAAATCAGCAGCAAAGTACTGAGAATAACACCTGACAGCATATACCATCGACGCGGCAGAATATAGAAAATATTGAACAGTGCCAGAACAAGTAATACGTTAACGTAAACGCGCTTATCAAAATCGGTGTACCATTGACCGATCGGCAACGTCAGCACTTGCCGGACAATCAATTCAATTCCAATCAGCGTCAGAATCGGTAAAACCACCATAAAAAGCAATATCAAAATTCTAGTAATTTTTTTATTAAATTTAGGTATTTTCATAGTAAATATACACTCTTTTCTCCATAGTAATTGCAGAATATCTATTAAAAATAGCAAATCAGCTTCCTGCTATTATATCATAGAAAGTAGATTGCTGGTCCGAGACAGCCAAGTTGACGACAGCAAACCACCCAATTTAAATCGAACATTCTATGAACTTTCTGAAAATCAAACGCCTTGGACAGTTCCGTGATTCCACTTTTTATATGCGCAAGCATCCGACTGAACTTCGCCCGATATTTTCTATGGTTTCCAAACAGAAAAAGCGGCTTCCGCCAGTTGAGGTGGATGCCGCTTTACAATGGCAACTTTTAAATCATCGCTTACTTTCCTCTTACGTTCAGGTACTCTTCCAGCGTCTTGCCGCTTGCTTTAATCTTTGAAGCTTCGCCGGAACCCACGTAACGGAAATGCCATGGTTCAAACATATAGCCGGTTATGCTTTCCTTGCCTTTGGGATAGCGCAGGATGAAACCGTAATTATGCGCGTTTGCTGCCAGCCATTTGCCTTCTACCGTATCGGCGAACGAAGATTCCAGCCAGTGGTTCTGGTTCATTCCGCCGAAATCGAACGCCAAACCTGTCTGGTGTTCGCTGTGACCAGGACGTGCACTGTAACGGTCGGCCGCTGCCTGGCCGTCACGCTTCACATAGTTATTGTAAAGCGTCGATTGATAGGAATAGGAACGGTAGGAGCTGATGACGCTTAAATAGACGCCATTTGATTTTGCCGCTGAGACCATTGCATTGACACCTTGCTGTGCGACTGGAATGATTCCAGGATTATAGGTTGATGGCAATGCGTAGACTTTATTGACAACCAGAATGCCATCAATATACTTCCCTGGTGTATTCGTCGACGGCGCCGGATACTTCGTTGGCGGAATCACCACAGGCCCTGCCTGGAATTTCGCCGGGTTCAATAAACGCGCCATGAATGCAGCGAAGTGCTGGCGTTCGAGGTTGCTTTCAGGTTTGAAATAACCGCCCGGGTAACCGACCGTCACTTTGGCAGTGGCCAATCGGCTGATATATGCGTTTGCCCAATGGCCCATGTTGACGTCGACAAACTCGACTTTATTGTTGGCATCGAGCGCATAAGCCTCAGTCAGGATCTTCGCCATTTCGGCACGCGTCAGCTTGCCTTTCGGATCAAAAATTTTTTTGTCATCTCTAGTCTTTTTACCATCAATAAAACCGATTTCCACAGCTTTTGCCACTTCAGCAAAGCCTTCCGTCTCCGAGTTCATATCTGTAAATCCAGGATTTGCGGCTTCCAGATTTTCAATTCCCATTTCCCGTAAAATCATCCGAACCGCATCTAACCGTGTGATACTGGCTGTCGGCCGGAACGTGCCGTCCGGATATCCGCGAATGATTTCAAAACCGGTCAGATAATCGATCTCCGCCTTGAAATCCTTTACATCTGGAAAAGTGACAGCGGCTTCTGCCTTATTGGAAGTGAGTCCTGACTTGTCGATATGCGGCATAAACGGAGCCAGCAGGGCTACGACAGTTATGGACAATGCAGCTTTTCTGAAAATCTTCTGCTTTTTCATGGAAATATTCTCCTCGTTTCGGTTCTCTCGTAACACCTTTAAGTGAATTATAAAGCAGCTGCCCAATAACATCCATATTTTTCAAAATATTTATCGTAAAATGTTCTGAATTCTTAAGAGAGCCTGCCCGCCGTATAATTTCCGGTGAAACCTTCTTCCATTTCGTCCGTATTACTATGCAAGAGGTGATGGATCATGACAGGCAAAAAGATATTCCCATTTCTGCTGGCGTTCGTTTTGGTGCTGCTGATTCCAACGCAAGCACTTGCTGTCGACTTTGAAATTACGGAAGTCCAGATCGATGCGCAGTTGAATGAGAACGGCACGGTTGATGTTACGGAAAATTTCACTTATCAGTTTGAAGATGATTTTGAAGGCATCACGCGCGGATTGATTGAAAAGACAGGAACCGCCATCGAAAATTTCTCAGCCACTGAAAATGACAATCCGTTGAAAGTCGAGATGGATGACGGCGTCTACAAGATTTACCGGACTGGTGAGGACGATGAGACCATCCAGGTCGAATTGACTTACCAAATTGTCGGTGCCGTGGAGAAATACGAGGATGGCACCCAGTTCTATTGGTCGTTCGTTGATGAAGGCAATGAAAGCGAATATGGTGACATGACGGTCTCGGTCATTCCGCCTGCCGAGTCCAGCAATACTGAAGCGCTTGGCTACGACGAAGCTTACGAGTCAGAAATGATTACAAATGAAGGCGCGGCAATCTTTGAATTGGGCTATGTTCCTGACGGGGAAAACGTCACCGTCCGCGCAATTTTCGAACCGGAACTTTTCCCTGCGTTAACGGCGCAGGACGGAACGATCCGTGATGACTTGGCGTCAGACCGCGAACAGCTGGAAAACGAAGCGGCGATTTTCGCACTGAACCAGCAAACCGCCAAAAACATTGGGGTTCCCGCCATTGTAATAGCCGGCGCATTGTTGCTCACCGGGATTTTATTGGCATGGCTGCGTGCCGCTCAACGGAAACGGGAAATCAATAATTACCCGTATGAATTTTTCGTACCGAAAGAATCGATGAGCATTCCCGCGCTGCTTTATTTCACTAATTCCATCTACCTGTCGCCAAACACCATTTCGGCGGCAATCATGGAGCTGATGCGAAAAGGGAATGTCCGGCAGGTGTCGGAGGACCATTTCGAGCTGCTCAGCAGGAAGACCTCTCATGCGCATGAAGAAACATTGATCGGTTTGCTGTTCGACCAGATCGGTGACGGCCGCGAGTTCACTCTCGAACAAGTCGAGGAATATACGAAGAATGAGGACAACCACGCTGATTATAACGAAGCGATTGATAAATGGAATAAAGAAATCAGTGCCGAAGTGAAAGCAAAGGATTTTCACGAGAAGCATCCGGTGCTGCGCTGGACAGCCGGCGTCATGAGTGCACTGTTTATCGGGCTCGCCATCTATACGGGCATCTACGAAATCTTCCCGTGGATGGCAGCGTCCATCGTGCTGGCGATGCTGGCGTTCGGCTTTGCAATCGGCTATTCACCAATTACGTTCGAAGGACATGAAGTGCGGCGCAATTGGAGAAAATTAAAAACGGCAATGGAAGAATTGCCTGCCGAACAATGGAACCGTTTGACGAAAGATGAAAAGCAGCGGGCTTATGCCTACCTGCTCGGCAGCGACCAGAAAACGGCTGAACGAAAAGCGGCTGTCTTCACTTCTGCCGAATCGCAGATGGACGGTTCGAGCTTTGTCATGAATCCGGTCTTCATGACGGCCATCTTCGTTTCCGCAGGCACTACCACCAGTGCCAGCGCAAGCGGCGGCGTTGCCGGATCCGGAACAGGAGTCGGCGGCGGTGGCGGATCGGGTGCATTTTAAAGTTTGGGATAGAGATATAAGGATAGAAGGAAGGCTCCGCTGAGGCAGGGTCTTTTTTATGAGTATGAGTGTGTGAGACTCTCAAAATATTACTAAATTGAACTGTCTAATGAGCAGAAAAGTATCGCTGCGCAAATAAAAATCATTCTGCGCAAACAAATCCTGGTCACCGCAAACAAATTTGATTCTAAGCAAGTAAATTTACCCCACCAGCAGGAAGCGGCCTCTCTCCGGTAATCCCCCAGCACAAAAAACCGATGCCTGCAGATTCCAATCCGCCGGCACCGGTTTTCCACCTAATATTTATTCAATTCACCCTTGATGCTTCCCTAAAAACTCCAGCATCCGGCTGTAAACTTCGATTTCATTCTCTTTCCGCGAAAAGCCATGCCCCTCGTCTTCCAGCACCAGATATTCCACATCGCGGCCGGCTTCCTGCAGCTTCGCAACAATCTGGTCGGATTCTTCTTTCACAACACGCGGATCCTTCGCACCCTGTATGACCAGCATCGGCTTGACCATGCCATCGAGATACGTTGTCGGCGTGTCTTTGATGAAGCGCTCCTTGTCGCGTTCCGGATTGCCGATCCAGCGTTCCATCATCGGCTTCCAATGTTCCGGCACAGAATTATAGAACGTGAACAGGTCGGATACGCCGAAAATGTCGACTACGGCTTTGAAATATTCCGGATGGCGTCCGTGCAGCAACAGCGCCATATAACCGCCGTAGCTCCCGCCGACCAGGAATAATTTTTCTCGATCGCTGATTCCTTCTTCAAACAGCCATTCGATTCCCGCGAGGCAATCGAGGCGCGGCCCTTCGCCCCAGTCCTGCTCGACCAATTTGACGAATGACGCGCCGTAGCCCGTGCTGCCGCGGAAGTTTGGAGCAAAGATCGAGTAGCCCCGGTTCAGGAAGCATTGGAACATCGACCGGAAAATTTTGCGCTCCGCCGCCTGTGGTCCGCCGTGCGGCCAGAAAATTGTATGGCCGTTGTCGTTTTCTGGCTTGGCTCTGAACAATAAAGCCTCGATTTCCAAGCCATCAAATGACTTATACGTCACCACATCGGGTTCCACCATATCTTCCGATTCGAGGCCGAGCACATTATTCTTCGTCAATTGCGTCCATTCCGTTCCGCCTTCCAAACGGAAAATGTTATGCGGCACAGTCGCGCTGCGGCCCAATAGATATACGGCACCTGACTTCGTCACCAGCACTTTATCGATGCTGGCCGCGGGCGCTTCCAATTTTACCGGATCCTCCATTTTCAGATCCGCACGATAAAGGTAGTCGGTTACCCCTTTTTCCGTCGCGATATAAAAAGTCCCGCTTTCCTTATGCCATTTCAAGCTTTCCACGCTTTCATCCTCGATTGATATCACACGTGAAAACTGTTTCGAATCGATTTCAAACTTAGCCACATAATTGTATTCACTATCGAAATTCGTCACGAAATAAATCGTGTTATCATCGGTGAAAACCGGATCTGACGCAATGTGCACCTGTGATGCATCCGGCGTCAGGTTATGCGTTTCATCGCCAATTTTTACGAATGACGTTACGTAAGTGTTGGCGAACAGACGGGAATAAACAAACGCTTCTTCATTGTCGGATACAGCCGAAAGCTCCGTAACGCCTCCCTCTCCTTCAATCAAAAGCATATCGGAACCGTCATCCAGATTTCGGACGCGCGTATTCAGGAATGTAGGATTGCCGTTTGAAGTCATGTAATACAGGCGTTTGCCGTCATCACTCAAGTGAGAGAAGAAATACTTCTCGCCAGGCTCGCCTGTTATCAGCGGCTGCGGCAGCCCGCCTTCATAAGGCAGCGCATAGATCTGGTGGTTTTCGTCGCCGTCCTTATCATAGCCGGCCAGCACATAGCGGTTCTCCGGATCGGTTTTGATGAAGCTCACCGATTCGTCCCGCTGTGCGAATAAATACGGAAACCCTCCCGGCAGATCCATTGCCCATAAATTCACATTGCCATTCAGATTCGAACTGAAAATCAGCCCCTGCTCATCACGGCTTACTGTAAAATCGGAAATCGTATATGTACGGAAAAACTGCTCCACTGTAGGTTTCGGAAAAGTGATCATTTTATTGCCTCCTGTATTCTTATTAGTTTATTCTGAGATGACTGAATCTTATGTATACCTATTTATAATACCTTAATTGTCTCCAGGGCGACAGTCACCTCCATTACTTCCACACAATTCTGATAATAGTTGGTGACCTTCACCTTCCTTTTCGTTACAATAGAAAGTGAACGTGAAACGTGACACCACGAATCTCTTTAAATATGGACCAAACACCCAAGGAGGCTTCCCGATGACGAATTTACAGGAAATTGCCTACTCAGATGATTACGGGCAATTCGAACTGAAGGATTTATACCAAGCGACTCAAATGCTTTTACAGGAATTCCAAAAAACGAAGACGGAACCGGAAAAGCTGAAAGATATACTCGACCATTTGAAAAAACGCCTGGAAGGGCAGGCGGCTTATCCGCTGGCAATTCTGCTCGAATCAAGCCAGCTGGGGATTCGCCACCAATTGCAGAAAGAGTGGAACAGTCCGATGAAGCAGCGCCAGCTCTTCCTGTTTGAAAGTTTGTTCTTCCAATTCCGCGGCAAAGTGCCGCCGACAATCTGGAATCAGATCTGCCTGAATTACGCAGAAGTATTGATATATGTTGGCCGTTCAATGGATGGCCTGCATGTGCTCGAACAGATGGTCGAACATGAAAACGAGGATCCGTCTTATCAGCGGAAAGAAGCGGAACGCGGCTGGGGTATCTTGTTTTATTCCACCTTCCTCACCGGCAAAGAAGAAAAAGCCGATGCGCTTCATAAGGCGCGGGAATTGCTGAGCCAGGGAGCTGAAGGGATTACTGACGCCAATGGCCGCGCGCTTTACGCGGACCGCCTCAAACTGGCGCAGAAAATGCTGGACGAAATCGGTCCCATCGATATCACGGCGAACTACAAGCCTAACTTTTTCGAAGGTCGCGAGAAAGAATATCGCGACTGGTGCGCGAAGCAGCATTTACTGCTCAATCACGACAACGAAGTCGATCCGGAAGGCACGATGAAACTCGATACGCTGCGCTATCGCTACAAAGGCCAGGATAAAGACCGCGGCGTCTTCCTCGAGGCATTCATGGATTCACTCATAGCCGAATTCACGGCGCATCGTGAGAAACTGTACGACGCGCTCCAACTTGATAAGTCCGAACCGATGCGCAATGAACAGTTAAAGACGGTTTACCGTGAGTCCTTCACGCTATTCAATAAAACCGCTCAATTCGTCAACCATTACTACAAGCTCGATATTAAAAACCAGCATGCGGTCATGCAGCGCATTTGGTTTGAAGAAGAACATCCGAAAAATCCGTTGAAGCCGTTTATCCGCGACACCAAAAACAGCGCCCTCAAGGCATTGTACTGGCTGTCCAAAGAAATCTACGGTTACGAGCGCTCTGAATCCCAAAACCTCGCCATGATCCGTTCGCTCCAATTGCGTGATCAAATGGAGCGCAGTTTCGTGCAGGTCATTACGAAACAGGAGGAAATCGCAAAAACGGGCGACCTCCGAAAACACCAGATGACCCAGGCCGAGCTCGAACGCCTGGCGTTGTCCACTACATTCAAAGCACGCAATGCCTTGATGTACCTTGGGTTTGCAATTGGCATGGAGAAAGAATAACTATAATAAGTAAGCCGTCCCTCTTTTGTCGAGGGACGGCTTCTTAATGGATTTATTTTGCTTAATGAAATTCAATATTGTCCATTGTCACGAGTTCCACAATATTGTCATCGGGATCCTGTTTGTTGACGGTACGAACTTCCATCTCTGCCTTGCCTGTCTGATCATCGAGTGTCGTGAAAGTAACCTGGACTCGTTCTTCGTCCATCTGGCTGGTCCGAAACATCTCATATTGAACAACATTCTTAAGAGTCATATCAAAAAGTTTCTTTCCTTCCAATTCACTTTCCACCAAATAGCCATGAACAAAATCGACCGATTCCCCGCTGCGGGTCATCTGTACATCTTTCAGTTCATGAACTGCCATCTTAAAATCTCCTTTCTCAAATTTATTTCTTATTAATTTGTTTTTACGTTTTGGCGTGAGTCTAAACATTTCAGGCATCGGTTATTTCCCGGGAAATTTGTGTGACTTTGTTGCTTTTTCATCCAAGCCTTTTTAAATTAGTTGACTGAGGAAGAAAATATAAATTGGAAAAAGCTTTCGCGGTCCGCGAAAGCTTCCTTTTAAACCGTCCACTAAGAGCTTTAGATTTTTCGCATTTCGCCTGGTGTTGACCTTGGGTGGAGGTGGCGACCGGAAATTAGGGATCAGAAGGCTCGTGTAACCAGCATATTATTATCAATTTAAACACATAATAATTTAGTTGAGCACAAAGTACCTGTTGTCGCGCATAAAGCGTCTTTTGCCGCCCATAACCTCCCTTTTGCCGCGCACAAAATCCATATATCCAAAAAAGCCATCCCCATCAGACACAAAAGTCCGCCAGGAATGGCTGATAAACTATATTTCCCTCTTATAACACGCTATTAGGATGCGGTTTCGTAATATCCACTGCATACACATCGATCTGATTCACTATCAGGTCGCGGATGCCATAAATCGGACGCTCGTTGCGCTCCATTTCTTCAATATAATTGTTCACCTTTTCCTGCAGCTGGATGCCGATTGATTTGCCAGCGCTTGCCTCTTCAAAACTCGCGCGGAAAGCCTGCTCGTACCAAAGGTTCGACACTTGAATATTCTTCAATGTGCCTTCCTCTTCGTTCGTCCCCACCACCAGGTAATGGTTGCCGTATTCGTCCCTCACCAAATCGTTGGTCTGGATATTCTGCATACTCATCGTTTCATGTCCCCTTCCATTCATCTTTTTTGACATATATGTAGGATGTCTTCCTTACTCTGTATTCTCTAAATCCATGCCAAATAAACCCGAAAATCAGAATCCGACCTGATTGAGGCTTGCACGGATTTTATCCTGCTCACTTTTTGCTTCCCAAACTCCTCTTATACTCACTTATGCCAGCCATCGGTATCAAAAAGCCGCCATCAGATTTATTCCGACAGCGGCACCGCATACCTTGTTTTATTTCAGTTTCCAATTCTTATTGTCGTTTTTAATAAAAGTTTCTTCGCCGGTCTCCGGATCCCGAATAATCTTGTCTTCTGTCGGTACGTCTTCTTTTCCTTCATCCGGCGCATTCTCGTGCTCATTTTCGATCACATGCTTTTCATTCCGTTCACGGTGATCGGGATCGTGGTGTTCATCGTCAATATTTTCTTTTTGATTAACGCTATCCAGAATTTTATCGACCATCGATTTGTCGCCGTTGTCGTTTCTTGCCATTGTGAACTCCTCCCATTCAAGCTTTTACTCTATCTTTACCCATTCGGCTGCAAAATAATCCGTGTTGAAGAAGGGCGACAGAATGTTGTTTACAATTCTTAACATCCTCGTATCTTCCACTTTACAAACTATTGCGATAATGGAGCTGGCAAGAGAATGAAAGGAGCTGGAGAAAGCATGAAAATTGCAGTGATTGGCGACTTGCATTATCCGACGCTTAAAGAGGAATATGCGTTGTCGCAGCAGGAACGGCAAAACTTTTATGAAAGCTTTATGGCACATTTTTTCTCGGTACCGGCTGACCTTTATGTATCCATCGGCGACTTGACTAATTTTGGCACACGGGATGAATTGGAAGCCATTTATGCAATTATCGACCAACACCAGAAGCCTTTTGTCCATGTCCTTGGAAACCATGACGTTTATGCCATGCGGCGCGAAGAAGTGCTGCAGATCACAAGGCAGGACCGCTTTCATTCCTTGTCGACTGACTCCACGGTGCTGGCCTTTCTCGACACGGCACAGGAACAAAATTATGAAGACTGGGGCGGAACCTTAAGTCTTGAACAGCAATACTGGCTCGCCGATGTCGTTGAAGAATCCGGCACACGCCCGCTGCTCGTTTTCGGCCATCATCCGGTTTACGGCACCACTAAAAATTCCAGCAAAGTAAAACGTTCCATTTCACCCGACATTCCCATGTGGGATATATTGAATAAAAAACAGAACGCTGGCCTGTATATTAACGGCCATAACCATTTCAACTCCATTGCGGCGCGTGAACACTGGACATTCCTGCAGATTGCAGCGGTGCTGGACGAGCAGGCCGTTCGGGTCATCGACATTTCGGATGCAATGATTTCAATTGACTATGTGCCTTTCGTTGACCCAAACCTGCGAGATCAAGCAAGAAACATCGGCAAGACAATCGATCATTTCAGTCTTAATACGCACCGGCTGGGTACACAAGCCGATGTGAAGTACGCAATTCCACTGGCTGCGCCGACAATTAAAATTACGTGAGGAGAGATCCGGATGAAAGACGATAAAAAGAATCGTGCTGAAGATGAAGCCACTCAAGCCAATTTGGACATTCAGGAAGAATTTGATGACAATAAAAAACGGCATGACGAAACATCTTCTCCTGTCCCATTTGTTGCAAATAATACCGCGCCATTAGCTCCCGATGACGAGAATAACAAGAAGAAATAACCAGCAGAAAGCCAGGATTGCGGATAAAACCACTTTCCTGGCTTTTCTTGTGTCTATATAGAAGAAGGTTTTATTGCGACTATTGAAGAATTTGATAGAGAAGGTCAATACCCTGGCCACATACAGAGAAAGGATTTGAAGTTGATGAAAAAAATCAACCAATATATCGATAATGTATTCACTAAACAAGATGACATTCTCGAAGCGGTCATCAAATCCATCGAAGAACATGGCATGCGCCAAATTTCCGTACCGCCTGCTTCCGGCAAGCTCTTGACGATGCTTGTCTCCATTTCTGATGCGAAAAACGTCCTGGAAATTGGCGCACTCGGCGGCTACAGCGGCATTTGCCTGGCCAGAGGTTTTGGTTCAGAAGGCAATTTGACATCACTTGAACTGGAAGAAAGCTACGCTGATCTCGCAAAAAGCAACCTATCAAAAGCCGGCTTTAAAAATCAGGTCAATTACCTGATCGGACCTGCTCTGGAAAGCCTCAACAAACTAAGCGAAGCGGGCGAAAAATTCGACTTTTTCTTTATCGATGCAGATAAAGGCAACTACGAAAATTACCTCGAAGCCTGCATCAAACTGGCACAGCCCGGTGCGATCATCGTCGCGGACAACGTGCTGGCAGGCGGCAGTGTCACAGACTCAACTATGGAGCCACGCCAAAACACTGAAATCATGAAAGCATTCAATGAAATAGTGGCGAAGCATCCGCAATTGGAGTCACTGCTCTTGCCGGTCGGCGATGGCATGACGGTTTCGCGGGTGAAGATATAAAAAAATGCGCCAGGGCAGCTGCCTTGGTGCATTTCTTTTTTAAAACTTCCACTAAGTGATTGAATTCTTCTTTAGATAAGATGAAAATAACACTCCACTTTTCATCTCACAATATTCCGTTTCTTGATCGCCCTGATCCAGAATCCTCCGTAAATCGTTTTCGCGTCATAAGCCACGATAAACGCGTTTGGATCCAGTTCTTTTACTGTCTTATAGAGATTGACTTCCTGTTTTTTCGGCATCAGGATCTGCAGCGAGCTGCGTTTCCCTTCAAAACCGTTTGTTTCCCAATCGGTTACACCGTAGCCTTTCTCGCGCAGCTGCATGGCAAGCGCACCGCTATTATCCTGCGAAATTACACTCGCTGTAACGTATCCCAGGCTCAGCTTATCTTCAATCTTCGACCCCACAATGATACCGGCAGCGAAACCAAGCGCATAAGCCAATAAATTCTGGATGTTTCCAACGTTATCAAGAACCATTCCCAGACCCAGCAAATTGATGATGACTTCCAGTACCGACAAACCAGCTGCCGAATATTGATAGCCCTTCAATGTAAGAATCATGCGGATTGTTGACAAGGTGACAAAACTCAAACTGATACTGAAAATAATTACTATCAATAAGAGTGGATGTATATCCATCTCAAATTCCTCCCGTTCAATAATGAAATAATTTCCAAAAATATTTATAGGATATAATCTTTTTCCCCTGTTAAAAAACATTAAACGTGATATCCGGTAATTGCTTCTTATCTCATAAATGATGTGAAAGTATTTCCGTTCCTCTCATCTACTAACACCAAACATCCCGGCTATTCTCCTGTCATACCGTCATATGAACCATTGGAGTTTCCCTTTCATGGTTCAGTAGTATGATTCCCATCTGTATCAATTGATTTATTTTCGCAAATATTCAAACTATTTGACGGAACGCTGTTGTATAAACTATTTCCATTTAATAGAATAAAAATGGTATAAAAATTAATTTTCCAAAAGGAGGAAATATATTGACGATCAAAAAGCCATTTGCCAGTGTAATGCTTTCTGCAGTACTTGCGCTTTCAGCGGTGCCTTCCGCATTTGCGCATGATGAACTTGATAGCTCGGGTGTTTCCAAAGGGGAGCACGAAGTGTTTTCCAATGAAGAAATCGCTAATTTAGGCGAAGCAAAAGTGGAAGGATCTAAAAATCTTTCATTCCTTAAGGAAGCTGGCGCTGCACAGTTAAAAGAAATTGACGGCATCCAAAATAACACAGCTGATGTATTCGCCCATAAAGGCTATGCTTATGTCGGCACCCATACAGCCAATGGCGGCAACGGCGGAGTCCGGATCTTTGACTTGAAAGATCCAGCTAATCCAGTGGAAGTTGCTGTCTTCGCAAACGAGGATGTAGAAAATACGTGGCAGGAAAAAGTGATTGTCAAAAGCATTAATACACCTGACTTCAAAGGTGACTTGGCAGTTGTCAGCGTCCAGCAGCTGAATCGCAATGCGGAAGATACATCCGGCGGCTTCCTTCTGTATGACGTGACTGATCCCACTAATCCGGAAAAGCTCGGCTACTGGGAAACTTATGAAAATACACGTGGAACCCATGAACTCTATTTGACGATGCAAGGCAACAAGGCACTTGTACTTACTTCCAATCCATATGCTGATTATTACAGCCACGGCGAACATAAAGACTTTACGATTGTCGATGTTTCCAATCCTGCTAAACCGGAAACACTCTGGGAATTCGATCCGCGGATTCTTGACGATGTACCTGCCGACTTCAATGGCTACCACTGGAATGCGCCGGATGGCAAAACTCGCCCGGTGTTCAATCACAGTGTAATCACCGATAATAATGCGCAATATGCTTATGTCTCCATGTGGGATCTCGGTACCATCATTTTTGATATTACAGACCCTGAGAATCCCGTTTACTTAAGCAACACCGACTATGCTTCGAATCAGCAAGGCTCTGCACATTCGGCTGCACTGGCCAAAGGCGGCAATGTGTTGATTGAAACCCGGGAAGTCTCTTCCCCTGTGCGTCCGGGATACGAGGAATCTTATGGCTATACGCGAATCTTTGATATCAAGGATAAAGCGAATCCTGTTTTATTGAGTGAGTTTAAAACAGATTTGACCGAGAAAGTCGAAGACGGACCGACGTTCGCTAATACAGTGCACGATCCGAAAGTCCATGGCAACACGCTTTACTTAAGCCATTATGCCGGCGGTGTCTATGCGGTTGATATCACCGACCCAGCCAATCCGAAACAGATCGGCCAATATGCGCCTGACCAGGCAGATGTCTGGGGTGTATTCGTGGACCGCAATTACGTACTGGCTTCCGATATGGCGCAAGGCTTGAAAGTGCTTGTGAAGAATAACGCCAAACAGAAGACTGATTAAACTATAGGAAATCAAGAAAATTGAAACACAAAAAAAGGCATTTCAAATCCCATGGATTTGAAATGCCTTTTTCGTTTTAACTTTTAAAAGAATTCCCATTCACCAATAGGTATGCCTGCTTTCTTTTTCTTGGCGATCAAAAATGCATCAATAATGGCAATTGGTGTAGTTACAACGATTGATGCACCAAAAGTGATGGCACCAAGAATCATGCTGCCGACCAAAATCAAAGCACCTTTTTTGCCTTGCCCCATAATCATCTGACCCAATCCAGTTAATAAAAACGATATTAATCCGGCAACCCAAGGTTCCAGTCCGCCACTATTGACAGCAGCTCCAGTTTGTTTAATGGAAGTTCCGCACTGAACGCACATTTCCTGATTTGGCTTTAACCCTGACCCACAGGTTGCACAAAAACTCTTTTCACGATATTGTCGAACGCCACATTTCGGGCAAATTTCGGCTTTATCTGATATTCTTTCGCCGCAGCTTGTACAATGCATTTTTTATCCCCCAAATTTCTCTCTCATTTTTTAACTGATTAAATGCTGCACGACAGCTCGTCCATGCGCAATCCCCAACACAACAATATTATAAAGTATGAAGTCTGTACCTATTCCAGCCAGTATTCCGGTAACCAAACGACGGTTATTCGTACTCTCTCTTTTCTTTACATACTGCCAGCCGCCATCAATCACTAAAGGCACGATCAGCAATAAGGAAACCATCATTGACAAGTGCCCCCATATAACTGCGTAAATAATCCCTGCTAAATAGCCGATTGAAATTCCGGTACACCGTGCGCAAATGGGAAACTGCTTTCCTTTATAAAAATAGGAACGGTGAGCCAGCTGGTGACAGCCGAACGATAGCTTTAAAATATTTCCCACTTATTACACCCTATCCATTAATAGTAGTACATTGATTCCCCGATCATTCCAATAACAAAAGCGATGATATACAATAAAACACCGATGGAAGTTCCGACGATTGCCCATGTACAGGCAGCTTTTGCCGATTTCGGCTTCTCATTTTTCCAGATGAAGTACAGGATGATACCCACAATAGGGAAACAGCATACCGTTACATTCAGTAAACCGGATGGTCTGTCTTCACCGACAGATACAACCCGATTGCCTGTATTTTTTAATCCTGCTCCACATTTAACGCATAATTCCTGATTGGCATTTGTCGGAGCTGCACAAGACTGGCAAAACTTCGTGCTGTTCAATGGACGCACTCCGCAATTCGGACAAATTTCAGCATGGGCTTTTACACCATTGCCGCATTCTCTACAATACATTCTCTTTCCCCCATTACTCTTTCTACTAAGTTGCTAAAAATTATTATAACCCCATAATGACTTTTTAACTATAACTTTTTTAAGTAAATATGGATTACGTTTTTATCTTATTTTAGGAGATTTAATTTTTAAAGGTGCTGTATTCCATTTCAAATTTGAATTACAGTCTCTAGGGTTTTATTTAACTATTTCTATCTGACTCGAAATAATTGTTTTTTATTTCCTATTGTTTAATTATCTTTTCCTAATTTATAATATAAACAATTACATACGAAAGTAGGATAAACGAATGAGTTCTTATGTCTCACCTTTGATGACTTCTTTATATGCCAATGATCAATTGATATCTCCTTCCTCTAGGTTTCTTCACTTTAAAGAGAATTTCATGGGCGGAAGCACTATAACTGATGGTACTGGTTCTGTCCTTTTAGAAACGCGCCCTCATGCTGGCGGCGGAGAAACAGTAGAATTTTCAGATGGAGAAACCGCTCATTTAACTGAAAATATTTACGGCAGTTCTACTCTGGATTTTACAGGAATGGAAAATGACATAGTCGGAACTGCATCAATTTTCGGTACAGAATCTTATAGCCAGGGCGGAACTTTCATAGGTTCCACTTCTCCGAACTCTTTTGGAGAAGGAGTTGTGTTTACTAACTCCACTTCAGACACAGTTGTAACGGCTTCTCCCGACTTCCTTGGCGGTACACAGATTGCATTCACCTCACCAATAATTGATGTAAGTTCAAATGCCGCAGCATTTGATATTCAAAATTCATTTTCTGAAATTGAAACATTGGCTTCTGGCACATCTGCTGCGGACTTAGGTTCTGCCACTGATGCAATTGATGGCTTTGACTTCCTGGGGTTGTTCTAATATGGGCTTGAAACAATCTCAAAAGACACTCGAAACTTTTTTTCTCAGTCCTAATGACGAATATCAATATATCGAAAGTGATTTAAAAAAACGTTTGCTTCTTGATGTACATGAAGAAATTATTGCCTATGTCCAAGTGAAAACGGATGAAGCAATGGATAAAGTTTGGGGCCGTTTGAAGAAACGCTATGTTGCCGTTTCTGAACTCGACGAAACTATGCCGAAAAAGCCGACCGCAGAGGACAGGAGTCATTATTTAAAAGAGTTTTTCAAATTAACCAATCCGGAAGCTGTTTCAAAAGACCTTCAAGAAGCACTCAAATTTGATAAAATGGAAGTTGAATATAAAGAGTTCATAAAACAGATGAAGCTTCAGGAATATGGTGAACTTTTTGTCCGCTACCTTTACCCTTCCAACTTTTTTAATTCGCTTAAACGCTCCATCTTGACGCATATCGATAAACTTGTCGCTTCCTTGAAACGATTTACCGACGCAATTGCTGAACATGCCTGGACACTGGATGATATACGAAAAGAAAATAAAGAGAATGCATTTATCCGAGGTGGTGCTTCAGTTTTGGGGATGCTTGTTGGAATTCCTTTTGCAGGGGCAGGTATCGGTGCATTGATGGGGAATAGCAGCAAGGAACGTGTACAGAATTCACTCCAACATGTTTTTGATGGCTGGAATAAATACATCGATGATTTCAACTGGTTCTACAGGACGCTGGAAACAAACTATCGTCTCGCAATGATGACTATTTATGGCGGCACCCTTCTTCGCGTGAATGATCAGTTAGGAACCTTCAATTACACGTTCGAGAGTATGGCTCTCCTCAGCTGTAAATATTCCGTTACCCTCACAGAAAAAGAACGAAGAGACACCGAAAAATGGCTTGACGAGTCTACGAGGTGTATTAAGCAACTCATAAACAGAAGGTATTGGCAAGAAGCTCTAAGAGTCTCAATACAACTTTTTAATATCATCAAAGAGCGTCCCGTGTTGGCTAGAGCCGAATTATCGAATAACACATCCCCTATATATATAGCCAGTAAATACCATTACCTCAGCTTCCAGGAGGCGTTGCTTGAGGAATATAAGAATGGGCATAGCAAAGATTTTTTTGCAACTGCCTATAAACTTTATGAAGAGTTGCCGCTGTTAATTCAGGATAAGGATTTAGAACCTGGGTTTTCAAAACAAGGTGAATTATTATTCCGTTTTATAAAGCAAGCTTTAAAAGAAAAAAATACTGAAGCGTTAAGAGTCATACCTTCCTATCTATCACGTGTTTCGAAACGCTGGGAAACGGAAGGCTACTATGTCGGGGAATATAACGATTCTATTCGCGAACTCTTAGAACAGTCAAAAGCATTTTTTCTTGCCGAAGTGTTTCTAGAAGATGTTCTGGATATAACTGATGATCAAAGTGAAGAAGAAAGCGGACAAAGGCTGCACTTAACAGTCAAGCAATTGAAAGAACTGAAAAAAGTTGATGCCTCTATCGGACAAACCGATATGTTAACAAAATATATACAATCCCAATATATAAAGTCCTTCTTGTTCCCTTGGCGTAATATTTCATTTGACTGGATGGCAAAATACCGAAAAATGACTGTTTCCTTTGTTCTTGCGATTCTGTTATTAGTTGGAGGATTCTCCTACGGTCCCCATGTTTATGATTATAGTAAAGAAAAGGTTTCATCCATCGAACTGTTCTTCGCCAAACAGAAAGAATCCAGGGAAGGCTCAGAAAGCATTCCAGTTTTCATCACACTGACTGTTGATTACGCTAATATCCGTGAAATACCGTCTCTTGACGGCGCTGTAGTCACAACGGTCGGCTCTACAGATGAAATTCAATATCTTAACGAAGATCAAACGGACTCACGAGGTACCGTTTGGCATAAAGTTTCGCTTACAAACGGATATGAAGGCTGGATCAGTGGAGCGATAACCAGTAAATAGATTGTATACAAATTAAAAAGCTGCAGCTTAGAACCAAATTCGGTTCCGGGCTGCAGCTTACTTATCTTATCTGAAATTCTCTTCCACATACTCCGCTTCCTGCTCCGCAGTCATCAACCCGGTCGCCCGTCCGACTGTACCATTATGCCAGCTCCAGATAGTATTATGAACCGACACCGCGTTGCTGAAGTCGTCATTCTGCCAAGCCAAAAGCGTCTGTTCATAAAATTCGCTGTGCTCATAATAATCGTAGTTCTCTTTGACAATCTTCAGCATATTCGTGATGTTTTCTTCGGACATTTCAACTGCGCCGCGTTTCTTGTCAGCGACTATTTTCTGATGCGTCATCTGGTGAAGATAAATCTGCACACGTTCTTCGTCCATATCGGCATCCGCTTTATTCACGGATTTCTTTGCCTGCTTCGTGTCTGTAGTCTCCGCACTAACCTCGCGCTCTTCGATTTCCTCAGCAACTTTACTGAGTTCTCCGTCGTCGTCAGCGAAAAAGTCCTGCACGAACCAATACCCCGCACCGCCAAGCACCAGCAACCCTATAAATGATAATAAAATCGTTCGCATAAGTTTTTTCATGATTATCCCTCCTATACATCGTCAGCAAGGTTTGCAAGAAATTTATAATTGCATAAACCGTATTTACCTATGCTATATGACCTATCCAAGTATACAGGAAAATATTACTGGCCGCTTTCATTTAGCCTGACAAAATTTGGAGTTGCTTTCACCCGCTTAATTCAACTCCCTCAGCCTAATTCAAATTAAATGCCAGAAAAAAGCTTATCGTTTAAAATTTAAGGGTAAGTTTACCATTAGCAAGATTAAAAGGGAAAAGGAGAAATGCCTGATGAACTATGTTACTTTGAACAATAATTTACAAATGCCACAGCTCGGTTTTGGCGTATGGCAAGTGGAAGATACTCAAGCGACGGAAGCCGTAGCGAAAGCGCTGGAAACAGGATACACTTCCATCGACACCGCCATGATCTATAAAAATGAAATCGGTGTTGGAAAAGCACTGAAAGACACCAAAGTGCCGCGTGAAGATTTGTTTATCACCACCAAAGTCTGGAACAGTGACCAAGGCTATGAAAATACTTTGCGCGCATTCGATGAAAGTCTGGAGCGCCTTGGGCTTGATTATGTAGATCTTTACCTGATCCACTGGCCGACACCTGAATTCGATGATTATATCGATACATACAAAGCGATGGAAAAATTGTATAACGATGGCCGCGTCAAAGCGATCGGCGTCTGCAATTTTGAAATTGAACACTTGGAGCGGCTCCTTGCGGAATGTGACGTACCGCCAGTCTTGAACCAAGTGGAATGCCATCCATACCTGGCACAAAATGAGCTTAAAGAATTCTGCGCAAAACACAATGTTTATGTGGAAGCGTGGAGCCCGCTGGAGCAAGGCGGAGAAGTGCTGCAGGATGAAACGATCAGCAAAATTGCCGAAGCCCATGGCAAGACGCCAGCTCAAGCGGTTCTTCGCTGGCACCTGCAGAATAACACTATTGCTATTCCAAAATCTGTCACGCCGTCACGCATCGAAGAAAACTTTGACGTGTTCGACTTTGAACTTTCAGCAGATGAAATGGAACAAATCAATGCCTTGAATAAAGATCGACGCAAAGGTGCACACCCCGCTGAAATGAATGTGAGATGAGAACAGAAAAAATCCGGATGACTGATCATCCGGATTTTTTTATGGAATAAAGGATTGTGAAACGGTCTTCATCCCAACTGATTTTGACGGTTCTTCGCTTTTCGCTTGCGAAAAGCGTCCATTTGTCTTTTGCACCAGGGTTTGAAGGGGGTTGAGTCAGCTTACGGCTGTTTATATTTCCAGCATTTGGACATACTGTCCGTTGCGAGTGGAATACTGTCCGTTACAACCGAAATACTGTCTATTAGAGATTTCTAGCTTAAACTGTCTCCTTCGCAAAGCAGTTTTGAAGGGATTACCCATTAATAACTTATTTCATAATCTTCCCAAATAAAACCCACAAGCCTGTTCCCTATTTAAACCAGCCCAACCGCCTGAACCACCCAAACATCGCCACCGCCAGAACGACCATCACTAAAAGAACTAAAAAGTAACCATACTGCCACGTCAGCTCCGGCATGTTCTCGAAATTCATTCCGTAGATTCCCGCGATGAACGTGAGCGGCGCGAAAATCGACGTGATGATGGTCAGGACTTTCATGACGTTATTGGTCTGATGCGAGTTAAGGGAAAGATAACTGTCCCGGATATCCGCCGTCAACTCGCGGTTCGACATGACCATTTCTGACAACTTCAGCAGGTGGTCGTAAATATCCGAAAAGTATTCGCGGCGGTCCTGGATTTCATTTAAATGATGGGAATTCAGCATCCGGTACAGCAGGTCGCGCATCGGATTGACGGTCTGCCGCAAACTGAGCAGCAGTGAACGTGAATCGAAGAGTTCTGTCATGAGCACGTCCATTGATTTATTCTGCGTATTGTCCTCAATCTTAGCCAGGCTTTCTTCGATTTCGTAAACCAGCGGAAAATAATTATCGACGATTTTGTCGAGCACTTCATAAAACACATAGAATGGATTCCATCTATCAAGGTTCCGATGACCCAGCAGCCGGTCCCAAACCTGCTTCACTTCCTTCGAAGCGTGCCAATGGAAGGTGACGATAAACCCTTCGCCCACAAAAAAGTCCAATTCTTCCTTTACCAAATCCATTTCTTCTTCCCGCACATTATGCGTAACAAAAAATGTATGATCATCGTAATAATCCAGTTTCGGCCGCTGCAGCCGGTGAATGCAGTCTTCGATTGCCAGCGGGTGAAACTTGAATGTATACGCCAAATGCTGGAGTTCCTCGTCCGTCGGCTGATCAAAATCCGTCCAGAACCATTGATATCGTGAAAAATCCACTCTTTCCAGCGGAATATCCGCCTCTAATTTATTGTCGTGTGTAATCCCGATTACCTTGATCATCTATGTACCACCTCTTGCCTGCCGATTTCTTCTATACTACTTACACTACCCTTTTTCACAATAAATTAAGGCATCTTTTAAAGCAAATAATTATCTGGCATCCAACAAACCCAAATAGTGTACACTAACATTAGGATTTTATTAATCAGCAAAGGGGCATGCAGATGGAAACGACTACATTCACGATAATTGAAACGACAATCAATGAAATTCAGCAAGCGTTCAAAGAAGAAAGACTTACTTCCGCCCGGCTGGTGCAAAGCTATCTCGACCGGATTGCAAAATATGATAAGAACGGCCCGAAGATCAATTCGGTGCTGACACTCAATCCCGACGCGCTGAAAATCGCAGCCGAGCTGGATGACATGCGCGGACAGGATTGTCAGGGTCCGCTCTACGGCATTCCCGTCCTTTTAAAAGATAATATTGAAACGACGGACGAGATGCCCACGACTGCCGGTGCCATCGCACTTGAAAACAATTTTGCGCGCCAAGATTCTTTTGTGGCATCCCTATTAAGACAAGCGGGCGCCATCATTCTTGGCAAAGTCAATTTGAGCGAATGGGCATACTTCATGTCGAAAGAAGGTCCGAGCGGCTACAGCGGACTTGGCGGCCAGGTCCTCAATCCTTACGGCATCAGCACATTTAAAGCCGGGGATGTCGGCGGTTCGAGTTCCGGAACGGGTGCAGCCATCGCATCGAATTTTGCGGTTGTCGGTGTCGGCACCGAAACGGCCGGTTCGATATTAAGCCCTGCAAGCGCCAATTCCATTGTCGGCATCAAACCGACCGTCGGCCTCATCAGCCGCTCAGGCATCATCCCGATTTCTGAAAGCCAGGATACAGCTGGACCAATGGCGCGAACTGTTACCGATGCGGCGATTATGCTGGGTGTGCTGGCCGGCGTCGACGAACGCGATCCGGCAACTCAAGCAAGCGCAGAAAAAGCATTGACCGATTACACGCCTCATTTAAAAACGGACGGACTGGAAGGCGCACGGATCGGCGTCGACGTATCGTTCCTGAACGACGAAGAGCCGGAAGAACGTGCCATCATCGACCATGCGATTGAACTCATGAAATCGCAAGGGGCAATCGTTGAAGAAGTGACAATTCCCGTAGAGCCTTTCCAATCAGACGTTCTTTGGTATGAATTCAAGCGCGGCGTCAATGCCTATTTGAGCACCGTGTCCGATGATGTTCCCGTCAAAACGGTAGCGGATGTGATCGAATTCAACAAACAGGATCCGGAGCGCCGCATGAAATTCGGCCAGGCGGAACTGGAAAAATCGCAGTCGATGAGCGATAACCCGTCCGACCCAAGATATCTCGAACACCGCGAAACCGATTTGCGGACATCAAAAGTCGAAGGCATTGATGCCGCCATGGCGAAATACAATTTGGACGCCCTCTTGTTCCAGGATAACCGCGGCGCCGGCATGCCTGCAAAAGCAGGATACCCGTCGATTACTGTACCAGCCGGCTACACGAGCAATGGCCATCCGGTCGGCGTGACGTTCAGCGCGCAAGCTTTCAGCGAAGCGCGTCTGATCGAGCTTGCCTATTCCTATGAGCAGGCTTCAAAAAAACGGATTGCCCCGAACCTCGATTCGATCTGATGCTCATTTGAAATAACAAAACACCCCCTGCTGACAAGCTGGTATGGAAATACCAACAGCTCAGCGGAGGGTGTTTTTTGATGATGAGGGAACGATTATTTTACCGTTTCTCCAGATTTCATTCTTATCCAATCGTCTTTAAAATCTACTCGAATAAAGGAGTTACCGGCTTCTCGTTATGGACATGTTCAATCGCTTCCGCCAATAACGGCGCTACCGAAAGAATCGTGATTTTCGGAGTGCGTTTTTCTTCAGGCACGTCGATGGTGTTCGTGACTACAAGCTCGGTTAGAGCCGAATCCTCGATGCGCTGAATCGACCGGCCGGAGAGAACCGGATGTGTGCAGCAGGCGTAAACGGCTTTCGCGCCGTTTTCCACGAGCATATCGGCAGCAAGCGAAATTGTTGTTGCGGTATCGACGATATCCACAATGATGATGACGTTTTTGCCTTTAATGTTACCAACGATATTCACGGTTTCAGGTGCACCGGGCTCTTCCTGGCGTTTATCGATAAAGCCGATCGGCACATTCAGATGATCCGCCAAGTTACGCGCCCGTCCCAGACCACCGTTGTCCGGTGCTACCACAATGGCATCTTCCAGGTTTTTATCAGCGAAGTGTTTCTTAAGAATCTTGCCGCCGCGCAGCTGATCGACCGGCAAATTGAAGAATCCCTGGATTTGAGGCGCATGGAAATCCAGTGTGATGATGTGGGTAGCGCCTGCTTTTTCCAGCATATTAGCTACAAGTTTTGCCGTGATTGGTTCGCGTGAACTCGCTTTCCTGTCCTGCCGCGCATAGCCGTAATAAGGAATGACCACATTGATGGTATTAGCGGATGCACGCTTCAGTGCATCGATCATGATGAGGAGCTCCATGACATGTTCATTGCCCGGCTGGGAGGTCGACTGGACCAGATAAACATCTGCCCCGCGTACACTTTCTTCGATATTAATCTGGACTTCCCCATCACTGAAACGGGTGATCGAGCTTTTGCCCAACTTAACGTCAAGCAAATCTGCAATTTCCTGCGCTAAATCGGGGTTGGAATTCAAGGTGAACAGTTTGAAGTTTTTACGTAATTGATAAGGCAATGGGTGGGCCCCCTTCTTAAAAATCTTAATTGTAGATAATTTTATGATACCGTTTTATGGCGGCAATAGCCAACGGTTAGGGGGTATTTCCATTTTTCATTGTATTCGGGTAAAAGCGCTGGTGTTCTTTTCTTAAAGGCATTATGGTTATAATAAATAAAAAATGAAAGTGGGAAAATGAATGTCGTTTACGGATTTATCGATTGCTGCTGATGCGAAGATTTTGCCGATCCAGGAAATTGCGGAAAGAGCCGGAATCCCGGATGAGGCACTGGAATTATACGGAAAATATAAAGCGAAAATAGATGTGAATTCGTTGCCGGCAGCTGCCGGTTTAGGGAAAGTCGTGCTGGTGACGGCGATCAGTCCTACACCTGCGGGTGAAGGCAAATCAACGGTGACGGTCGGGCTTGCGGATGCGTTCAAGCAATTGGATGAATCGGTGATTGTGGCTTTGCGCGAACCTTCACTCGGACCAGTCATGGGCGTTAAAGGCGGCGCGACGGGCGGCGGCTTTGCGCAAGTGCTGCCGATGGAAGACATCAACCTGCATTTCACCGGCGATATCCACGCCATCACGTCGGCGAATAACGCATTGGCGGCTTTTATCGATAACCATTTGCACCAAGGCAATTCACTGAACATCGATCCGCGGCGAATTACTTGGAAGCGCACTTTGGACATTAACGACCGCGCGCTTCGCCAAGTGACAATCGGGCTGGGTGGACCTGCTGGCGGCATCCCTCGTCAGGACGGTTTCGATATTACAGTAGCTTCTGAAATCATGGCGGTGCTGTGTCTCGCAACGTCACTGGATGATTTAAAGGAACGTTTGGCAAGTATGGTGATTGGCTATACGTATGACAGAATGCCGGTTATGGTACGCGACCTCGGTGTTGAAGGGGCGCTGACTTTATTGCTTAAGGAAGCTTTCAAACCGAACTTGGTGCAGACAATCGAAGGCACGCCTGCCATCATTCACGGCGGACCATTCGCGAATATCGCGCACGGCTGCAACTCGCTGATGGCGACGAACACGGCGAGACGGCTCGCGGACATTGTGGTTACTGAAGCGGGATTCGGTGCGGACCTCGGTGCTGAGAAATTCATGCACATCAAGTCACGCAAAGGCGGCTTCCATCCGGATGCGGTCGTGATTGTGGCGACGGTGCGGGCGTTGAAGATGCATGGCGGTGTTGAGAAATCGCTGCTGGGTGATGCAGATGCGGATGCAGTGAGACGCGGCATGGTCAATCTGGCCAAACATGTGGATACGATCCGCCAGTTCGGCGTCGAGCCGGTCGTGGCGTTGAACCGTTTTGTCACGGATAGCGATGAAGAAATTGCGGAAATCATATCTTGGAGTGAGGCTGCCGGCGTGCGTGTTGCGCTGACGAATGTCTGGGAAAAAGGCGGCGCCGGCGGTCTGGAACTTGCTGGTCTCGTGAAGGAGGAATTGGAGCGGCCGAAAGATTTTTCTCTATTGTATGAGGAAAGTGATTCAGTTGAAGAGAAACTTCGTGTGATTGTACAGAAAGTTTACGGCGGCGCCGATATTCAGCTGACCGATAAAGCACAGAAGCAGCTTGTCGAATTGAAGAAATTCGGCTGGGACGCATTGCCAATCTGCATGGCGAAGACGCAGTATTCTTTGTCGGATCAGCCGAAATTGCTCGGCCGGCCGGAAGGCTTTACGGTGACGATACGCGAGATTATGCCGAAACTTGGCGCGGGCTTTCTGGTCTGTTTGACAGGCGACATCATGACGATGCCTGGGTTGCCTAAGCAGCCAGCGGCGTTAAAGATGGATGTTGGGCCTGATGGTGAGGCTATTGGGTTGTTTTAGAATTTGAGAGTGGTTTTGTGTAGTTTTGTGTTAGTTTCCCCGGGGGGCTTCGGCTTGCGGGGATTTTTTTATTGGGTTTGGGAGGGTAATTTGCTGAACGTTGATATATTCTCCTGAACGTTGATTTAATTTTTTGAACGGAGATATAATCTTCTGAGCGGGGATATAATCTTCTGAGCGTCGATATATTTTCCTGAACGGAGATATAATCTTCAGCAGCCCTTTTACTCCCCTCCCGTACCTTCGTTTTCGAAGAAAAATCGGTTTTATTCGCGTTAATCTTAGATCAAGTGCTAAAAGAAAGTGATAAATGGATGCTTTTCGCTGCGTCGAAAAGCGAAAAAGAAAGACCCGGCCTCATGCGAAATTATTTTTAGAATTTTTAATTAGTTATGATGCGGGATGATATAATTTATATACATTGAAAAAGAGGTGACGATTATAAAAGAGCCGATTGAAATTTTGCCGCCGACCCAGGCGATTATGCATTTTATCGGGAGACTGCCGAAAACGCACTCCCAGCGTGAATATTTAGAGAATCAGCTTCACAGGAAAACGGCCGGTGAGCGCGGGGAAAGCAAGTTGCAGAAGAAGTTTAAGGAGTTTCATCTGGATGAAAATTATACTGCGCTGTGGGATATCGGCCTGGAGCAGGGCGAGTGGAAAACTCAGTTTGACGGCTTGGTGCTCACTGAAAAAGGCGTCATTATTTTGGACTCGAAAAATGTCAGCGACGATCTGTATTTCGATGAGAAAACGGGCGAATTTATTCGCATGAATTCTAAGGGGGAGCGGCTGATTCTTGAGAATCCGGCGTTTCAGTTGAATAAGAATATCAGGTTTTTGCGGCAGTGGTTTCAGAATCGAAAGCTGGATGTGCCGGTGAAGGGCCTGATTGTGTATACGGCGGCGTCTTGCATTTTTCACTCGAAGCCGACTGGCGCGCTGCTGTGCAAAACGTATCAGATGAACGACTATCTCTACAAGATCCTCCATTCCCTTACTCAAGATTCTGCACCTTTGAAAGTCAATAAAATCAAGCGTATGCTCGAGACGAATCACAGACCTTTCAGGAGGACGCCGCTATGCGAAAGGTATGATATCGATTATGGTGATTTGCAAAAAGGCGTCTATTGCGCGGCTTGCAAGGGGTATCAGGTGGAGCGCATGAAAAGGAATTGGCTATGCCGGGGTTGTGGGACGAAAAATTCGGCTGCCCACCATTTTGCGCTGCAGGAGTACTTTTCGTTTGTGGATGACAGTGTTACGAACAAAGAATTTAGGGAGTTTTGTTTGTTGGAGAATGCTGCAGTTGCAAATAGAATTTTAACGAAGTATGACTTAGTCATTACCGGGGAGAATAAAGCACGTCGCTATCATATAAAGAAGAAAGAATGAACGCTGCTTGAAAAAGCGGTGTTTTTTTATGCGTTTTATGCTGAACGTTGATATAATTTTTTGAACGGAGATATAATCTCCTGAACGTTGATATAATTTTTTGAACGGAGATATAATCTCCTGAACGTTGATATAACCTGCTGAGCGTTGATATAATTTCTACACGCTAATTTTCCTCCAAAAAAACATCTCTCAACCCTCCCTTCAAAGCCAAATCCCCTTCTCACACCCACCCAAAAACACATTTTGATGCTTTTCGCAGGCGAAAAGCGATTAAAACCTTCAAAAAATCATTAAAAAGCTTCTCTTTTCTCCGCTTTTATTCCAGTAGAAGAAAACCACACACTCTCCCCCTAAATCCCAATAGAAAGCTCCCTCTCACGCCACCCAAAAACATATTTTGATGCTTTTCGCAGGCAAAAAGCGATTAAAACCTTCAAAAAATCGCTAAAAAGCTTCTCTTTTCTCCGCTTTTATTCCAGTAGAAGAAAACCACACACTCTCCCCCTAAATCCCAATACAAAGCTCCTTCTCACACTCACCCAAAACCATAAATAGATGCTTTTCGGAGGCGAAAAGCGATTAACCACAAAAAAACTGCACCCACAACATGGGTGCATTTTTAAAATTCGCTATTCACACGGTCACTCACTCCAGCCGGATTTGCTTCCCTTTTTTCTTCTCGTCGTCACGCGATTTTGGAACTTCCAGCTGAAGCATGCCGTCCTTGAACGATCCGGTAATGGCATCGTCGTCGATGTCGCCTACGTAGAAGCTCCGCTTGAAGGAACCGTATGAGCGCTCTTTCCGGATGTAGTGGCCGTCTTCGTCTTTCGATTCTTTATTTTCTTCGCGCGTACCTTCGATTTCCAGATAGCCGTCGCGATACTCGACTTTTACGTCGTCCTTGGAGAAGCCGGGGACGTCCATCTTCATCTCGTAGCCATTATCGGTTTCCTTGATGTCGACTTTCGGGTAATGGGATTCCCGGAAGAAGCGGTCGAACAAATCGGTTTCAAATCCACTTTCAAACAAACTTGGGAAGAAATCGTCGCGTTTGCTTGGCAATAATCTTCTCATAGCTGGCTCGCCTCCATTGGAATAGTTTTTTAAAACCATTGGCTACGGCAACTCTCCGATTATCCTGATCTGAACCGTTTGGCCAATCCCTCCCTTTTTGTCTGTAATCTGTTTTCAATAAAAATTATATTCAAAATTGGTTTGGTGTCAATTGAAAAACATCAAAAAAATGCTTTGTTGTGGGGGTTTTGGCATTGGAAAACATGCTGTTTTTGCAACTTGTAATCTCAAGATGCTACTCCAATATCTCCCGAATAGCCTCTCTTGCTCCATCGTTTTTCAGCTTATAAATCCCAACTGTCTTATCTGTTTGAAACATGTCAAAGTCGTCCCCAAAATTCAGCCACAATCTTAAAGTATCAGTTGACCCATCCTTGTAAACCATCCTTACTTTATAATCTTCAAATCGCGTCACTTCGTACGCACCATTTTCATGACCGGCTTTATTGACTGATTGTATAAAATCCTCAATTCCTTCCTGATCATGAACCAAAACTGCTTCTCCAAATTCATCGTTCGCGGAATCATAAACCGAGACTTCCAACTGGACCGGGACTTCTTTAAAGCCATTGGATGAGAAGACGAGATTAGTTATTAGTAAAAGAACGCCTGAGACCAGCAGTATTAGTAAAAGCTTCTTCATAGCAAGTCTTGCCCCCCTTTATTCGTTTAGACGTTAGATCTTGTGAATTGGTTACATCTGAATCGTATGACAGCCATCCACAAATAAAGCCTATTTACCGTTTGGGATAAATATACATAAAAAACCGTACCCGGGAGCCTTAGAGGCTTTGGATACGGCATATTATTTAAGACCATCCCACTCTTAATCAGCACATCCACTCTATCAGCACTACCACGATAATATATGGTTGCTATTTTTTCGTGTGGGACTACCAAAATTTCTTGGGGGTATTAGTCAGTTTATGCATTTCAACTGGTAAAGGGCGACTGAAGAAATAACCTTGTCCTCCATCACAATTCTCTTCTCTTAGATAAGTCAATTGTATTTCATCTTCAATTCCCTCGGCTGTGACATCCATATTCAATTTATGAGCCAGCGATATGATGGTAGAAGTGATTTCCTTTCCGTTTAAATCGTGGCTGATATCTCCGATAAAACTGCGATCGATCTTTACACGATTAAAGGAGAACTGTCTTAAATAGCTGAGTGAAGTGTAACCTGTTCCAAAATCATCGATGGATATTGAAATGCCTAAGGACTTTAAGTTTGCCAGACTTTCCTTAAGTGTTTCCGTATTTTCCATTAAAATGCTTTCTGTGACTTCAAGCTCCAACCATTCCGCATCCAGTCCTGTTTCATCGAGTGTTTTTTTAACTGTCTGTAAAAAATTAGGATGCTGCAGCTGAATTGTCGAGATGTTCACACAAATTTTAAAAGGGTGTATGCCTTCTGCTTGCCAAGCCTTGTTCTGCAAACAAGCAGTCTGTAGAACCCATGTGCCTATTGAAATGATTTGCCCGCTTTCTTCGGAAACCGGTATAAATTGATCAGGTGGCACCATCCCCAAATCCGGATGATTCCAGCGGATTAACGCTTCCATTGCACTAAGTTCTCCAGTTTTCAAATTTGTTATAGGCTGATAGTGAAGAACAAATTCCTGATGGTCGATTGCTGATCTCAAACCCTCTTCAATTGCCAGTTTATAGGCAGTGTTTTGGTCAAGCTCCTCTGAGTAAACGGTAAAACTGTTCTTTCCATGCTTTTTTGTATGATACATGGCTATATCCGCTTTTTTGACCAGTTCGTCGACACTTTCTCCAATCCCTTTACTAAAAGCGATGCCGATGCTTGCCGAAATAGACAAGGAATGACCGTTTATATCAAAAGGCTCCACGAGTACCTGGTTAAGGCGTTCAGCCATTTTAATGCTTTCTTCTTCTCCAGTATTCGGCAGCAGAATGGCAAATTCATCTCCGGCAAACCTTCCGACCGTATCTGTAAGCCGGACATTATCTGCCAATCTTTTTGAAACAATTTTTAAAAATTCGTCTCCCAGGTGGTGGCCCAAAGAATCGTTAATGAACTTGAAGCGATCTAAATCGAGGAAAAGGACAGCAGTCGGCTTTCCGTTCAGTTCTGAAAAATTTAAAATTTGTGTTAGACGATCCTCAAATAACTTTCGATTTGGCAGCTTTGTCAGTGAATCGAAGAAAATAAGTTCCTCCATGATTTTTTTATGTTCAATTCGTTCTGTAATGTCTTTTGCAATGCCGTAGACCCCTACAATTTCTCCGGCCTGTTTCACTGGGAATTTTGTGATTTCAATGTTCTTTCGCTTGCCGTCTTTATCAAGCATTGTAATATCATGATTATTAGGAATCCCTTTTGCTGCTTGCCCAAAATACTCTTGGGTAACTTCCATATCTTCGGGTACGATAAATGGCGAGAAACTCATCTCCATCAATTCCTGTTTGGAATACCCCGTAAGCTCCTCGCACGCTGGATTTAAATCTGTAAAATTGCCTTCCAGGTCAAAGGTGAAGACTGCATCAGGATTGTTATAAAAAAGGGATTCAAAGCGTTCCTGGTTCTCCCTAAGCCTGAGGTCTGCAATAACTTCCCCTGTTACTTCAAATACGGAACCGAACAGGAAGGACTGTCCATTTTTTAAGATCTTTTTCGAATGAACCTCAATATAAATCATTTCACCATCTTTTTTGTATAACCGTAACCGGTAACGTGCATAGGTCTCTTGGTTTTCTTCACTGTTAAGAATTCTATCTTTTACTATGAATAAGTCATCTGGATGGATAATTTTGTTCAGCTGCTTTTCATCATTTAGCATTTCCTCTTCTGAATAGCCAGTCAGTACACAAAAATGCTTGTTTACGTAAGAGAAAGACCAGTCATTTAAGATATACATGCTAAGAGGTGAATGCTGAATCATAACTTCAAACATATCCTTATAGAATGCAGCATCCAGTTGTGTCTGCTCCCCTTTCAATTTCATAATCAATCCGTTTTCTTCCTCTGTCATTTTCAATATGTTAACCTCCATTAGCTTTGATAATGATATAAATAAGCAATATTGAATCCCGTACACACACGGGTTTTATTCACTTTTAATTTTACTGATTCAACTAAGTTATTCAGAATTCTTTTAAATTAGGCTTGAATTTATGTAAACTTGATAAAAAGTCTTACTGAATATTGATATTTCCAAAATACCAATACTTAAGTCCTTCGTACTTATTTTACATATAAGAATTATAGACTTTTATCATATTTTAAAAATGGGCGAAATATACTAATTATTTTTTTAGTTTCCATTTATAACCTAAATCGTCTATTGCACTTTCAAAGAAGTTTAGTCGACTTCTGTTTAGTTCACAGTTACTGATGCAATTTCGCCTATCCTATATTCAATGAAAAACAAAAAATATATAATCAAAATTTTTATTTAAATTATAACCAAGTTAGCTGGTCAGAATAAAAGGTTTTATTGTATAATGATTTCATCCTCTAATTGAGTGAATTGTTTGAGATTAAAAATTTCTTTATGGAAGGAATTGAAGATAGATGAAATATGGATTCTGGCTGCCGATTTTCGGCGGATGGCTGCGCAATGTGGAAGACGAGAATATGCCAGCGACTTTTGACTATGCAAAACAAGTGGTTCAATCAGCGGAGCAATGGGGTTATGATACGACGTTGATCGCTGAATTGAATTTGAATGATATTAAAGGGATGGAAGCTGATTCGCTGGAGGCTTGGTCGACGGCGGCGGGGCTTGCGGCGGTGACGGAGAAGATCGAGATTATGGCTGCAATCCGCCCGGCTTTCCATAACCCGGCTGTGACGGCGAAAATGGCGGCGAATATCGACCGGATTTCGAATGGCCGCTTCACGCTGAATGTCGTGTCGGCCTGGTGGGCGGAAGAAGCGCGCCAATACGGCGGCCAGTTTACCGAGCATGACGAACGCTACGAACGGACCGATGAATTCCTCCAAGTAATGAAAGGCATGTGGACGGAAGATGAGTTTTCGTTCAAAGGAAAATACTATGATATACAGAATGCGCGGCTGTCACCGAAACCGGTTCAGCGTCCGAATCCGGTTCTGTACGCTGGGGGCGAAAGTCCGCGCGGCAAGAAATCGATTGTGGAAGGCTGCGACGCATACGTCATGCACGGCGGAACGGTCGAAGAAATCCAGGCGAAAATTGATGATATGAAGAATTTGCGGAAAGCAGCCGGCAAAACGCCGCTTCAGTCCTTCGGAATGGCGGCTTATGTTGTGTGCCGCGATACGGAAGAAGAAGTCGCTGCAGAATACGCGCGCATTGTGGATATGAAGGATTCTAGCGGATATGTTGGCTATAACGATTTCGTCAGCAAATCTCAGCTGGAGCAGCAAGTGAAACTGGAGGATTATTCAGTTTCAAACCGCGGTTTGCGCCCGAATCTGATCGGCACGCCGGAACAGATTGCTGACCGCATCCTCGCTTATGAAGAAGCCGGCCTTGATTTATTGCTGCTGCAATTTTCTCCGCAGCTGGAGGAAATGGAACGTTTTTCGAAAAAAGTGATGCCGTTGGTTGAACAAAAACGCGAAGCGCTTCAGGCGCTTTCGAACTAAGGAGATTTTAGATGACTGAAAAAATATATGTAATCCATGAAAATGAAGAATGGACGACGCATTTGTTCAAACGGCTGGATGAACTCCAGTTGCCTTATGAAGACTGGTTTATCAATGAAGGATTGGTCGGTTTGAATGACACGCCGCCTGAAGGCGTATTTTACAGCCGCATGAGTGCTTCTTCACACACACGCGGCCACCGTTACGCACCGGAAATGGCCGATTCGCTGCTGGCCTGGCTCGAGCATCACGGCCGCACCGTTTTCAACGGCTCACGCGCACTGCGCCTTGAAGTCAGCAAAGTGAATCAGTATATGGCGCTGAATGCTGCTGGTATCCGCACGCCGAAAACGATCGCTGCCAATGGCCGTGAACAGATTATTGCGGCTGCAGAAAAATTGGATGCTCCGTCGTTCATCACCAAACATAATCGCGCCGGTAAAGGTCTTGGCGTTCGCCTGTTTCATTCTATCGATGCACTCAAAGAATACCTCGACGGCGGTGAATTCGATCCGTCAATCGACGGCATCACGCTGATACAGGAATACATCCAGGCACCCGAGCCGTTCATCACGCGCTGTGAATTTGTCGGCGGAAAATTCGTGTATGCAGTGCAGGTCGATACTTCGGAAGGATTCGAGTTGTGCCCGGCAGATGCCTGCAGCATCGAAGACCTGTTCTGCCCTGTCGGCGAGCAGCCAGAAGAGAAACCGAAATTTAAAGTAGTCGAAGGGTTCGATGATCCGATCATCGTGAAATACGAAAAATTTCTTCGCCAAAACGACATTGCCGTAGCGGGAATCGAGTTTATCCGCAATGCTGCAGGCGAAATTTTCACTTATGATGTCAATACCAATACGAATTACAATTCGGACGCGGAAGCGGCTGCCGGTAAATTCGGCATGCTGGAACTGGCGAAGCTGCTAGGCAAAGAATTGGCGAAATCGAAAGTTACACTTTAATTATTTGATCTAGTTTTTCGGAAGCTGCTGCATTAGAATATTTATACAGCTCTTCTATTGTTGCCAATGGCCAACAGTAGAAGAGCTGTTTTTGTTCTAATATCAAGTTTTATCATTTCCTTATTGTCATTTTCAAAGGTATCTACTATCGTATTGGCGATTTCCACCGCCATTGCCGGATCCTCGTTTTGTATAGTGATGGTTGTTATCTGTGTTTGCTTTTCATTAGTGATATAAATATCGTCCTCCAGCTGGTCTGAAGTCATCTCGAGATTCAATTCCTTTACGATTTGATTCAAAATTGCAGGACTTTTGATGATGCCGGAATAAGTATTGATCAATTTCAAATTTGCCTGGAGATTCTGGTTCGTCAATTGACCCTTTTCCGCACTGCTCTGATTAACCAGTATTTTCGTCGATGTTTCGTAAACAAGCGTCAGTAAGAAATAGGATATGATGCCTGCAGCAATGACGGCCAGCGAGGCCAGCGAGGCAATTAAACTACGATGTTTACGCATTCTATTAATAAGGTTCTTTAAACTGTTCGCTTCTTCCATTGAACTGACAGCTCCTTCAGGTTTTGACATTACAATAAAGCCCTTTCCCTCGATATGCCTAGACAAGCAAAAAAGCTGCACCATTAGCCATCTGATATGACAATCGGGTACAGCATAGTTGAAATTGTAGCATGTGAATAGACCTATAGTTTAAGCTTATTATGTTTAACCATATTTTCATGTTTTTCATTACGCAGATCGTATTCATGTATAAAATGCAGGACGGCTTGCCGGGGAATGCCAAGTTCCCGCGCTGTTACCGATGGCCCTTCATCCCGTCCGATGTATAATTTCCGGATCACTTCTTCCACACTTTTACTATATTCTTTTTCCAGCTTCTCTTTATATTTCTGATAGGGATGCATATTCATCATCCTACTCTCCGGTAATATTTTATTCGTGTACTGAATTTTCTGTTTTTTATATTTAACTGATTATAACCTCTTGTTACTATTTAAACTAGTCTTTTTTTATTACGAAAGGGAAACACAAAAGCCGTGCTGGAAACCAGTGGTTTCCGGCACGGCTTCTACCGATTCTTCTTCAGTTCGGCCAGTGGTGCATGAAAAAATAGGACAAGATGCCAATTACCGCGAAGATTGACAGAATCAGCATTGGTATCAGTCCGAAGGTGGCTTCCATTGATTTCCCTCCTTCCTTGCCGTTCATTTCTTTGCCTTTATCATAATCCTAATTAATAAAAATAGATATATATATATATCTGACTATTCAGATAAATATTTATTTAAAATATTGTCACTGAAAAACCCCCTCCTCCATTCCGACTAAAAAACCGTACATCGGGTAATCCATTCTATATAAGCGCTGCCCTGGACAGACCATCTGCAAAGGAGCGAGAGCCATGATCGAACAATTGGATGCCCTCTACAATGAAGAAGGTTATTACATTAAAAATAGAGGAGGATTTTTCGCCGGGAAAAAGCTGGTGACGGTGATAACCCCCGTTTACAATGCCGAGCCTTTTCTCGAAAAGACCATCGAGTCGGTCATCAATCAGTCAATCGGTTTTAAAAACATAGAATTTATCATCGTTGATGACCATTCAACTGACAGCTCCCGGCAAATCATTTGGGATTACGCAACAAAATATCCGAATATCAAAGCTGTCTTCCTGAAGGAAAATACCGGTTCCCCTGCCGCTCCCCGGAATCTAGGGATTGAACTGGCGAAAACGGAATGGCTGACGTTTCTTGATGCAGACGACTGGCTCCACGAAGAAGGTGTCAAAGCTTTGTACGATTTGGCAAAAAAGACCGGGGATAATTATGTGGCGGGCAGAACGATGAAGGCGGAGTCCAGCGGCTTTAAAATTGTCGGGGAACATCAATCGGCTGTTGAACGGCGGAGCGTGTCCCCTTTTACGATCCAGCATATCTTCCAGCATCTTGGCCCCACTGCCCGGATGATGAAGCGGAAATTGCTGCTGGATAAAAATATACGTTTTCCCCATTTGAAGTTTGCCGAGGACAAGCAGTTTTTCATTGATGTGCTGATCAATTGCCCGACAATTTCCACGACCAAACAAGTCGTCTACTACGCAAACCGGCTCGATGAAAATGAGAGTTCATTGACATCGAAGACAACGGTTATGGAAAAGACGGACACCAATATCCAGGTGATCAAATATGTAAAACAGAAAAAGCTTCCGGAAGAGCAGGAAAAAATGATTTTGAACCGGCTGTATGAATTCGACTGCATCACCCGGCTGTTCGACCGCCAGCATTTCCTGAAAAGCGAAACCAAGGAAGATTATTTTGATAAGTTCCGGGAAGTTCTCGCAACCGCCAGCGACCTGGACTATGAGATTTCCGATAACTTCTTCCACCCGTTCAACCGGACCGTCTATCAATTGTTCCTGCAGGAAGATTACCAGCAAATGATCGATCTCATCCGCTGGAATAAGAAAGCGAAGCAGAAGCAGCACATTATCAAAGACGGACTGCCCTATATAACGACGCCTTTTGAAGGTACATTGGCCGAAAACATCCGGGTCCCGCTCCTCGCCATCTATCAGAGCGGTTATTTTGAAGGCGACAGCTATCACCTCACCGTCCAGATCTTCGGGGAGGAAATCGATAAAGTCGAAGAACTCGTCTTCCGGAACCGCCAGGACGTCAACGAAGAATACGCCTTTTCGCTCCAGCCGGTTGAAAGCGGCATCGCCAGCATTTCGATTGGAGTCGCAGAACTCGACAAATTGCCGACAAAAAGTTTCGAAGTTTTTATCCGCTACGATGTCTACCGGAAAATTAATATCCTGCGGCCGGAACAGCTTCAAGTCGACAAACGTCTTCTTAACTTCTATACGACGCTCAACTCCAATCTGGGCTTTAAAATAACCAAAGCGTGACGTAATATGCAAGCATTTATAGAGCTACAATTGGCTTCAACCAGAGTTGCAGACTTTTCTCACGAATTTAGCTCCAGCTTCCGACACAGCACATCGCCTCTTCTATGAACTTCTATTTCTCTGCTTAAAAGAAAAAGGATTGTTATATTTCATAATAGAGTTCTGATTTTTGAAATTCCCGTCAGCAATTTAAGCCAGGAAGATATTCTTGCGAGAATCCAAGAGAATTGAGCTCGAATCAAAAAAATATATTTATTGTTACAGCTGATTGCTTACCCAGCCCATCAGAGCAAAACGAATCTTGCAGCTCCCTGTATATTTTGGCGAAGTATTTAAGCAAAAACGGTGGAATGGAAAAGTTGATATAAAAAGCGAATAAAAAATCCTTTAAACAAAGCCGTTTAAAGGATTTTTTCTCTATTAGAAGCATATTTTTGCAGTACTTCATATCGGTAAGTGGTCTTTTCTTTTTTTGACATTCCTTTATATTCCTCTAGGAACTTCTCGTACTCTTCAAGTACGATGTCTGCATTGCCATACTCTTTAAGCGTTCCGAATTCCAACCATGCAATTTCATCGCAAAACTTCCTCATCTGTGAGATGGAATGGCTGACAAAAAACATCGTTTTTCCTTTTTCCTTAAATTCCATCATTTTATTAAGGCTTTTTTCAGCAAAGGCTTTGTCGCCGACGGACAGCGCTTCATCTATAATCAGAATGTCAGGATCCACTCTCACGGAAATTGAGAATCCTAACCGGGACTTCATCCCACTGGAATATGTTTTTACAGGCTGGTCGATGAACTTTTCAATTTCGGCAAATTCAATGATTTCTTCTTCCATCTCTTCAATTTCCTGTTTTGAAAAACCCAGCATCAGAAGTTTTAACTCAATATTTTCCCTGCCAGTCAATTTATTATCCAGTCCTGCATTCACCGCAATAAGCGCTACATTTCCTTTGCTTACTACTTTGCCGGACGTTGCCGGGATGACTCCGGCGATTATATTGGCCAAAGTCGATTTACCTGAACCATTTATACCGATAAGTCCTACAATCGCTCCTTCATCCACTTGAAAAGAGATATTCCGCAGCGCAAAAAATTCTTCTCCAAACTCTTTGGCAGGGATGATCAGGTCCAGAATCCGTTCCGATCTTTTTTTATAAAGTTTATAGCGTTTCGATACATGCTGAACATCCACTGACTTTGCCATTTGCATCACTTCCCATTTTAAAGGAAATCAATAAATTGATTTCTGAATTTAACATGCAGATAAGAACCGATAAAGAATGTCAACAGTATTACTCCTGCAAAATACGCAGTATAAACCGGATTCTCAAGAAAATACCACCCTTCACCAAGTAAAGAATAGCGGTATCCTTCAATTATATAATAAAAAGGGTTGAGCTTCATATAAGGCTGCCACGTTTCCGGCAATAGTGTCGGCGGCCAAAGTATCGGAGATAAATACAGAAGCATTCTCATTATCGACTGGAGCAGCATTTGGACATCCCGGACAATAGTTGTTAACGTTGAAGTTATCAACACGAGGCTAAACAGGAATGCGAGCAGCCCGAGCATATAAAGCGGCAACTGAATGTAGTATATGGATACTGGATAACCGATAAATTGCAGGAATATCATACCCAGCCCCAGTATAATCAAATGAGGATAGAACTGGGCGAAAATTACATAGCCGGGTATGACACTCATTGGAAAATTCATTTTGGCCAGCATCTTTATTTTGCTGTATATCGATTTGGAGCCTTTCATGACGGCTTGTGTGATAAAGAACCATACCAGGATTCCGGCAAGCATCCATTGCAAATAAGGAATATCGCCAATAGGTTCCCTCTGCCTGATTCCGAAACCGAAAACAAACCAGTAAATCGTTATCTGGATAGCGGGATTAATGATTTCCCAAGCCATCCCCAGATAATTTCCACTTGTCAAACTCCGTAATTCGTAGATAGAAAGCCTTCTTACCAAATAGAAGTAGCGGAGTTGTTCCCTTATTATTTTCATCATTGAATTCATCCGGTTCCTCACCTACTCTTTTTCTGTCACGTTACTCCAAAAAAGCTTTTACTACCCGTTCGGTAGCCTGGCCATCCTCCAATGAAGAAAATTTACCTTTAAACCCGCTGAATTTCGGGTCAGATTGAACATTCGAATCCTTCAGACTATTTATCGCCAAGAACAGTTCTTTTTCCGTTTCAACGATTGGCCCGGGTGCTTCTTCTTCAATGTTAATATAAAATCCTCTTAATTGATCACGGTAAAGTTCGAAATCATACATAAAGAATATTATCGGCCGATTTAATACGGCAAAATCAAAAAACACAGAGGAGTAATCAGTTATCAGTAAATCAGAGATCAAGTAAAGGTCTCGGATATCTGGATATGAAGACGCATCATAGACTGTACCTGCGTGAGCAGAAAAATCAAAGTTCTCAGCTACTAAGTAATGCATTCTGGACAATAAAACCCATTCATCTCCAAATTCTTTTTTCCAATTATCCAAATTGAATTGAAACTCGAACTTATATTTCCCTTTTTCATAAAATTCATTGTCCCGCCAAGTCGGTGCATAAAGCATGACCTTTTTATCTTCGGCTATCCCCAGTTTCTTTTTCAAATTACTGGCAAGGGTTTCTGAATGATTGGACAACACGTCATTCCGGGGATAGCCTGATTCGATAATTTTACCCGGATAACGAAAAGCCCTTCTGAAAATCTCTGTCGAATAAGGATTAGGTGATACAAGATAATCCCATTTCTGTGCTTCCAGAACAAAATTTCTCTTATAGGCACTGGTATTGGTGCCGGGCATATGAATTTCCTCAATATCGACGCCAAGTTTTTTCAGTGGAGTTCCATGCCAAGTTTGGATGTATATTGTGTCTTTCGGTTTCGGCATCCACGCCGGTAACCGGACGTTATTCACCCAGTATTTTGCACGGGGAAAGTGAAAAAACCAAGGGATTGTAAAACGCCGCAGATAAGGTACCCCAAATTCCCTGAACATGTTTTCAGCACTTTTATCGATGCTCCACAGCAGACGGTAATTCTGGTGATGCTCTTTCATATACTCATAGATTGCGCGTGGGCTATCACTGTATTGCTTGGCATGAAAACTTTCAAAGATGACCATATTTTGTGTTTTGGGTAAACGTCCGATTAATATGAATAAGATTTTGAACAGCTGCAGAACTCTTTTATTGTTTTTCAACTCGTGGAACCAGTTATATATCCTCTTTTGCAAGGTATATTCTTCCGGATGGAGGCTTGTTCCGATGGATACATTGCCACGTTTTGAGGAAACAAGGAGCAGCACATCGCCTTTTCTTTTTTTTAGGGACACTATCTTTTCTTTTTTGTGGTCCATATTTAATTTCAAGGGATGCAAGGGTTGGGTATCATCTCCAATATAAAGGGCAAGCTGTTGTTCATCCGCCGCAGCAATTACCGAAACCGGAATCTTAAAAAAACCAAAGCGCCTGAAAAAATTAGTTTTCCAAGGTCTTTTAAATGTTGCAATGGCCTCTTCCCTGCCGTCGGTATATAAATTGTTATAGTTATTGCTGGCTTTATAGGCATAATGTGTACTTCTTCCATACAGATACAGATACTTGCTGGTGAATAATGCTTTCAAACCCGACTCATAGCCACTGATTTTCGAAGCATTTCCTTTTGTAAGATAAATGCCATTCTGCTTGTTATGAATATAATATTTCAAATCATTAATCGAAAAAGAAGCAAGCATATGTTTTTCGCGGTGTTCTTCCAATTGATAGAAATCGAAGACCTTTACTCCTCTACCGGTTATTTTCATGAAATCAATTGCCGCCCGGTCTTCCTTACAGGAGACATCAAGTACTTCAGGCCCATTCAATCTAATGTCCAGACCCGCTTTATTGGACAGCATTTTAAAGCGAAAATTCCGGGTGACCATTTCTTTTCTAAACAAGTCATATATCAAAAATGTGTTGAATTGGCCATAAGTTATTTTTCCTGCTAGGAGGTACCGGAATTCTACAGAGGTCATTGCCAAGTCTACTGGGATTCTGTGTTCAGGAGATTCATAAGCCGCAATGTCATTAAAAGTATAGAGCTTCTGTCCTGCCGAAGTAAAAAGAGAAACTGAGGTTTCATTTGTTTGTTTTAAGGAAATTTCTTTTATATAAGCCTCATATTCGAATGCAAAAGAGGTGGCTCCAGGAAAAAAATTCAAGTAATGAGAAAGGCTGCCGGCTAGTATCCGATTATTTTTTATATAAAAAGTATAGGATTCTGTGCTGAAATCTTTGAGGAATAATACCTGGTCCTCTTTTATTATGCTGCCTATAACGGAAGTTTCCCCAATAACAAGATCTTCCAAACCAACCTGAAAAACTGTTTCCTCCGGAAACAGTGAAAACTCAATCGCGTACTCATTTTCGGTTATAATTTGGATTTCATTGGATAGGACCATAATTCTTCCTCTTTTGCTTATTATTTTTATTAGCTATTTAAAATGATAACATATATTATATAATCACAACATTTTATTATTTTTAATAAAATAACGTTTACTGGGGTGAGTTAATCTATGAAAAAGGTCATCACTTACGGTACATTCGATTTACTGCACCATGGTCATATAAATATCTTAAAAAGGGCAAAACAGCTCGGTGACTATCTGATAGTCGGCCTGTCAACAGATGAATTTAATTTCATAAAAGGAAAGGCTGCTTACCATTCCTATGAGGACCGAAAAATGTTATTAGAGTCCATTAAATATGTGGATGAGGTTATTCCTGAAAATGACTGGGCCCAAAAGGAAATGGATATCCGGGATAACCAGGTGGCTATTTTTGTCATGGGTTCTGACTGGGAAGGGAAATTCGACGAATTATCATCTCATTGCCAAGTTATATACCTGCCAAGGACAGATGGCATTTCCACAACAAAAATAAAAACAGATCTATACCATAAACGCTGATGAAAGAAATCCTAATTGCTTTATACCTTGGTGTATTTAAGCTTCTTTTTTCACTTTTTAAATTATTGCCGTTAAAAAACAAAACTGTTTTCCTTTCCACTTTTGGAGATAATGCATTTTATATTGGCAGAGAATTAGCGATATCCAGTTCGCAACCGCTTGTGTTCATTAACAGCCCAAAATGCAAAGAGGATTTTTCGGTCATACCAACTGACAAAAAAATTTTTTACTCTACGAACACTGTAAACTTATCAGATTTTCTCCATGCCATTTATCACCTGGCGACATCGAAATACGTTTTCATCGATAATTACGTAGGGGCATTGGCAGCGGTCCAATTTAAAAAAGAAGTAAAATGCGTACAATTATGGCACGCTGCGGGAGCTGTAAAAAAATTCGGCTGGAGCGATCCTCAAACCTTTCACAGAAGTGCCCGAGCGAAAAAAAGATTTCAAAAAGTGTATAATCAGTTCCAATATATCCCAGTAGGCTCGCAGCACATGGCGAATATCTTCTCTGAAGCTTTCCGTCTGAGCCAAAAGCATTTTTTATATACAGGAGTGCCACAAACCGATTTTTACTTTGACGAAAACTTAAAGCAAAATGCTTTGAAGCGAGTATATGCCCGTTATCCGCAGCTAAAAGAGAAAAAAGTCATATTATATGCTCCGACTTTCCGGAAAGACGGGCTTCGTAGAATGAATATGGAATATGATATAAAGCTTTTTCTTGATTCACTTGATGACCACCATGTCCTGTTGATCCGAATTCATCCCTCAGTTCATGAAACAGCACGGATCCCTGTTAATCCGCGCGTACTATTGGCAAGCGATTACCCGCAAATCAATGACCTTCTACTCGCCAGTGATATTTTAGTGACCGACTACTCCTCCATCCCTGTTGAATTTTCTTTATTGCAAAGAAAAATGATATTCTTCACCTATGATTTGGAAGCATACAATGATACTCAAGGCTTGTGGTCCATGAATGATTTATCCTTCCCCGGACCGGTTGCCAGAACAACAGCAGAAGTGATTGCTCACATCAAAGATCCCCATATTGACTATAATAAAATCAACCGTTTCAGGGACCATTGGAACGAATTTTCCAGTGGTGCATCTGCGAGGAGATTAATATCTAAAGTCTACGATCCCGATGATTTGTAAAAGCTTCAGGAAAGTTACCAAAGCTCTCAGCGAAGGAAATGGACTGTCAGAGCCTGAACATAGTATTCGAGAAAAACAGCAACGGTGAATGGGTGCTGATTGCAACCGTGAATAATCGGCGGACAATTTAAATCTGGAACTCTATAAGGAAAGATCCGGCAACATTGCCGGGTCTTTCTTTTTTTCCTTCCCTTGAAGAAATCATTTACCAGGAAGCCGGGCAGCTTGCCTCCGTATACAAACAGACCAGGACTTCATGTGGTCTCTGCTCTTCCACTGATTTATAAACTTTTTACTGAACATGTCATAGGTATGTTATTCGGTAAAGTATTTCTGATATAATAGACTCTTACGTACCCACATCATCACAAGAAAAAGGAGAACATCATGCCTGAACATTTATTGAACAAGTGGAAGACCCAGATAAAACCCGAATGGAAAATTGCATTCTTTACTGCATTTATCATCGGCTTACTTACCCACATATACGTTTTCACAAATAGTTTGCCGAACCACGATGGCATAGTAAATACATATAGCCCTCAGGAGAAATTCAGTTTGGGCAGATTCTTTTTATCTCCCTTCGCCGGCATCAGCTCTTATTTTGACATCCCGGTAGTTATCGGTGTCCTGTCGATTTTTTACCTGTCCCTTATTGCCGTGATACTCACAGAATTCTTTGAGCTCAGAAAATCCCTTTCCATTGTCCTTGTGTCCGGCCTGGTCGTCACTTTTCCGACCATCAGCGCCACGTTTTCATATATGTTCACAGCTGATGGTTATATGGCTGGATCACTCGTCACCGCACTTGCGCTCTTGGTCACTAAAAAGTATAAGTATGGATTTATTCCCGGAGCCGTCTTATTTTACATGGGAGTAGGCGTCTATCAGGCGAACTTGCCATTTCTATTGACTCTGGCCACCATCTTCCTTTTGATGGAGGCACTTACGAAAAACGTTTCCGTAAAAGGATTTTTAATCATCACTGCCCGCTTTATGGCAACTGCCGTCATCGGTATGGGGTTGTACGGAATCACTTTCTACCTTTATAACCGCCTGTTCGCGGGTGAAATATCAAATTACCAGGGGCTTAATAACATTGGTGAAAGTTCGCAAAGCCTTTCCCTCACAGTCCAGGAATTGATCGACTCGGTAAACACATTTTTCTTCAGGGGCTTTATCACGGATATGCCTGTAAATCTTTTTGAAATACTGAACCTCTTTGTCGTTTTGTTGATCATTGCGGGGGCTGCCCTGACTTTTTATCAAAACAAAGTCTATCGCAGCCTTCCCTTTTCCATACTGACGGTGCTGATGTTATTGAGTTTGCCTTTCTCTGCCTACTGTCTATACTTTGTTTCGGCCGATGTGATTTACCATATGTTAATGGTGCTGTCAGTGCTCAGTTTCTACCTGCTTCCTATTCTGATGTATGATAAGTTTTCATTCGCTGCATTTACCAATAAAAGCTTTTCGTGGATCACTGTCATCGTTTCCCTGCTCGTCGTATTCAACTTCGCCATTATAGCGAATATTTCATATTATAATCTTCACCTGAAATATGAAAGTACCGTTTTCGCCTTGAACCGGGTGATTGACCGAATTGAACAGGTGAATGGACTTGAGGAAGCAGATAAACTGGCGATATTCGGCAGAAACACGCTTGAATCCAATCTCACCGACACAGTCATTCCACAAAGCATCCCGAGTATGACCGGATCCAGCGGAAATTATCTTCTTCCGCTTCCCTATCATTATTTCTACATGATGCAAAACCAGTTTGGCGTCAGCTACAAAACTGCCAGCCAGGATGAATATGCGCTCATTGCCGCCAGCGACACTTTTGAAAGCATGGAACCTTGGCCAGACAAAAGTTCTGTTCAGCTGTTCGGAGATATAGTGGTCATCAAATTCAGTGAATAACTAAAATAGCCGCAGCTCTCGATATTCCTTCGAAAGCCGCGGCTATTTCTTATTCGTTATTCAGCTGCCGGTTCAGTTTTTGGCTGACACCGAATTTTTAAAAATAATTTGTTTGCTTACTACATAATTAAAGACAATGACTACCCCATTCGCTATGATTTTTGCGAGGAAGTCATCCATCACAACCAATTCCACCAATACTATCATCATGATAAAATCTATGCCCAAAGAAAGTATTCTAAAGAAAAAGAAGCTGCTGACTTCATGCAGCAATTCTCTCAAGCCGGAAGTTCGGGACCCAAAAACATATTTCTTATTTGTTACATAAGCAAATAATACGGAAACGGCCCAAGCAATCACAGTGGCAATCCGGTAATCCAAAACCACAGCTTCAGTCAATACGTAATAACTGACAATGTTTACTCCGGTCGTTAAAATACCCATAATAATATAATTGACTATTTCTCTATTTTTTTTCATTCAACTGGTATTCTCTTGTCAATTCTGAAGTTTCTATGGATGACCGGACGTAATCCCGGTTTTCAATTACACGTTCTGAGGCTTCCACCGGCGAACTTATAAATTTTCTTTCTCCATTATAATCATTCACGAAATACAAAGGCCTGTTTTTCGTTTCATTGAAAATTCTTCCTAAATATTCGCCGATCACTCCGAGTGAAAGCATTTGAATACCGCCCAAAAATAGTATGACGCTCATTGTAGATGGATAACCGGTAATTTCTTCTCCAAAGAAAATGGTTTTGAAGACAATTACAAGAATATAAAGGAATGCCAGTATTGAGACGATAAACCCGGCGAAAGAAGAAAGGCGCAGCGGAACAGTTGTAAATGAAGTGATCCCTTCAATTGCCAGATCAAACAACTTCGAATAATTCCACTTAGTAATGCCAGCAGCACGTGCATCGCGGTCAAACATGATTTCCTTTTTGTTGAAGCCTATCCAGCTGAACATCCCTTTTGTATAACGCTGTGTTTCCCGCATTTTCCGCAATGCCTCCACACAACGCTTATCAAGCAGGCGGAAATCCCCCGTATCTTCTTCGATATCAATATGAGAGACCTTCTGAAGTATCTGGTAAAACTTTTTGGAAGTCCATTTTTTAAACCAGGTCTCTCCCGTTCTGGAATTTCTTTTCGCGAAGACATCATCATATCCCTGTTCCCACAAGTCAATCATCAAGGGGATAAGTTCCGGCGGGTCTTGGAGATCCGCGTCCAGAATGATGAGAGCATCCCCTCTTGCATGGTCGAAGCCTGCGAGCATAGCCGTCTCTTTACCGAAATTCCGGGATAGATCGACATAAGATATTCTGGGATCCATTTCTCTCAATCCTTTTAAAATTGGCAATGTACGGTCTTGGCTTCCATCATTCACAAAAAGCATTTCAAATTCGTAACCAACAAGCTCACTCAACACGTCCGTCAGACGCGAATATAATTGGTGCAAAACTTCTTCTTCGTTATATGCAGGTATCATTATAGTAATTAGTTTCACAAAAATCCTCTCTTCCATTGCCTTTACGCCAATCAAGCTTTGGCATAGAAGCATTAATCCGGATGCTTCTGTTTTATCAGAATGGAAGCTTGATTCCATCCATATCTAACCTCCGCTGTGCTGCAAAGATACAATAAGATTATCATTACCATTAATCATACTATCACAAATTTATGTATTTAATCACATTTTTTGACAAAATTTTAACAAAAATCAAATTATAGCTATCATCAACGCTTAATCCTTCATCACAACCGACGGCTTTCGTAAGCCGCTTTCAACTTCTGCTCGAATAATTCCAGTAACTGATCCCGCAATTCCGGACGCTTTAATGCAAATTCAATCGTTGTTTCAATAAACCCAAACTTCTCTCCCACGTCGAAACGCCGGCCATCAAATTCATAACCGTAAACTCCCTGGATTTCGTTTAACTTTTGAATAGCATCCGTCAACTGAATTTCTCCACCTGCTCCTACTGTATGCTCACCCAAAATATCGAAAATTTCAGGATTCAGAATGTAGCGGCCCATGATTGCATAATTCGAAGGAGCTGTCCCTTTGGCAGGCTTTTCGACGAATTTATTGACTTTCATCAATTTGCCGTCTCGGGACACGGGATCGATTATTCCATATCGCTGTGTATCCTCATCAGACACTTGTTTAACGCCTATAATGCTGTTGCCGATTTTTTCATACTGCCCCATCAATTGAGCTAAACAGGGTTCCGGATTCTCCACAATGTCATCGCCCAATAAAACAGCAAACGGTTCGTTTCCAATAAACTTTCTGGCCGACCAAATGGCATGCCCCAGCCCGAGCGGCTGCTTTTGCCTAATATAATGGATTTCCACTTTAGAAGTGCTCATAATCGAGTCGAGCATATCCATTTTGCCTTTTTTCAACAAGGTATCTTCAAGTTCATACACATGGTCAAAATGATCCTCAATCGCTCTTTTCCCTTTTCCTGTCACAATAATGATATCTTCAATCCCCGAAGCAATCGCTTCTTCAACAATGTATTGGATAGTCGGTTTGTCGACTATCGGCAACATTTCCTTTGGCATGGCTTTTGTTGCCGGAAGGAACCGGGTCCCTAAGCCGGCAGCCGGTATAATCGCTTTTTTAACTTGCATAAAATCACCTTTTCATCACTCTTTTTTGGAGTCCAATTCTTTATCAAAAACAATTGATAAATCTTTAATATTAAATACTGCATTTTTCTATTAAAAAGTATAACACAACTATACACCTTACTACATGTTGCTGTTAACCAGGCAGTAATGCAACAGTATCTTTTTATCTAATTCCACAGCTGCCCATTGCTGGCATTTGCACGATTTAATGAAAGAAAACGTTTGATGTTTTCTTCTAATCCAGTACAGTAATAAAGCTGAATTAATCACTTGAAATATTTCGCAGGGGGACATTCCATAAATTTCACCCAGCTCTTTTCAGGCTCCTACGGCGTGGTAACTGCTTTTGTATTTTGGTACCCGTTATTATGGCGCTTTTTTGGATGGCCGGATCGATTCTTTTTATCCGCACAAAAGAGCTGAAAAACGATACGATGAAGTCGATTGACCGATGATTAGCATATTGGTCCCTTGCTATAACGAAGAATATGCCTTGCGAGGTTACCGGGTACAGCTATTCGGCTGTGCCGTGCTCATCAATTACTCTTCCAATTTAATAATCAGCACACCGTCGCTCATCTGGACGGACGATTCAGCCGGCCACGCTTCCATTTCTTCATAGTCTGCGCTTTGAACGATTTCGTGGAGATCCTCTTCATCGAGGATAAATTCATAAGGGACGCCGAAAAAATTGTCCATCATTGACTGGAAATGCCGTGCGTCCTGCAACAGTATTTTTTGCAGAGGGCCTGTAAGCGGCGGAATCTTTTGGCGGACGAGAGTTGAGATTTCCGATTCGATGGGGACGCTGCCGTAAACTGCAATCGGCGTATCTTTATCGAACCCTTCTGTCTGCTCCATCCGGTCAAGAATTCGCAGCGCCAGTGCTTGCGATTTCTCGAATTTCAGTTCCATATTCAAATATGAGATATTGGCGATGATGGCAAAATTGAAAATGATGACTGCAAAGAGCAGCACAGTGCTCCAGGAAGTGACTTTTGATAATATAGAAGAAATTTTTAATTTGTCGTAAATCACCACCGGCAACAGATAAAATCCGATCACAGCTAAAATCATCAGAAAATGATACCAGATATCAGGCGAGATAAAAAAGAGGCTGTACGCCGAGAACGGCAGACTGAACAACAATACCATCACAACGGCCAGCTTCCAGCCGCTTTCGTAAATTCGATTTTCGACCACCGCTGCTGCAATCGCCAGCACAATCAGGATGAACAAAAGAACATTGAGTACTTCAAAAAGATTTGCTGGCATATCTGCCGGAATGCCCCTAAAGAAATACTCGACCATCCCTGATCTTATCAGCGGAACAATCTCGAGAAGACCGGCTGAACTGTTGCCGACTTCATCCACCCCCTGGTACTCCAGCAACTCCCCTGAGAAAACATCTGTATAGATCTTGAATGTCAGATAATACAGTCCCATGCCAATTAGAGCCAATAACCCGAAACGGGCAATATAACTTAGAACTTTTCTTAAACTTATTCCAAATGACAGGATTTCATTGATCAGAAACACTGTAGCCACAGTCAGCAGGAATGGAAAATTCGCCTGGTAGACACTGACGCCCATGTACAGCAAGAATGCGCCAGGCACAAAACCGTATTTGTATTTCGAAGCAAGCAGCAGCGCCAGCAGCGTCACAAACGAAGCTGCCATGTAACCGTCAGCCGTGAATGTGTACGACAGCGTGGCAGTAATCACCGGAAAAGTGGTGAGCAGGCCGGCTGTCAGAATGATGGATAACGTCTTTTGCAGCCGGAAAAGGTCGGTCAGCGCAACTGTGGTCAACGTCAGGTAGAAAACAGACAGCATGCCGTTGAGCCAGGGCAGATCAAAATAAGAGCCGATTCCGCTGAACGGCGTCAGGAAAAAGCGCCCCATTTCAAATCCCTGCTGCGGGGTATAAATGCTGAGTATGCCATCGTGATGCGGCATGTAATTCGTGAAAATATACAGATGCGTCAGCAGCCCGAAAATCGCCGCTGCTAAAAAAGCCGTTTTCCATTCCCGTTTTATCTTCGTCAACCACTTCCTGATCAATTCTTCCGGCATCCCGATCACCTTCTTGCAGCCAGTTTTAATAGATTTTAAACAGTATAGCAACAATGGAACGAAATGTCTGATAATTCAACGTATATGAGGGCTGCACAAACTTGAAGGGCCAGAACTGTTTATTTTTATTAATAGTTTTTCAAATCAGGTACTTTTCTGCGGCTGTTCAACATACAAATTTATACAAATTTTTTGTGGTATACTTATATTGGCATTTATATGAATTCAATCAATAGACCAATAAAAGGGGAACCATTACAAATGAATCCAAATTACGTTCGACAAATCGATGTATTAGTCATTGAACCGCACCCTCTTTTTCGCGAAGGGCTGAAGCGTGTTCTGGAAACAGATTCCAGGATACATATAGCAGCTGAAGGAGAAAACGGAGAGCAACTTCTTCCTTTGTATAAGGAATATCAGCCTGATGCTGTCATGATCGAGTTGAATCTTCCACAAAAAAACGGAATTGAAGCAGTACAGGAACTTATTCAGCATTTTCCGCAGTCAGTTGTACTCATTTTTACAGTAGTCGATGACTTCTCTTATGTTGCCCAGGCTATTCAAGCGGGAGCTTCCGGCTATTTATTGAAGGAAATGGATTCCGCTTCCATTGCCGATGCCATAAAAATGGTCCTCAATGGAGGAATTTATCTTCATCCGAAAATCACGAAGGAGTTTTTGACTGAGTTCAACAGGCTTGCCCTCGGTGAAAGTGTAGGCGCTTTCATTCAAACAGAAATCAAAATGCCGTATCATCTTCTCACAGCCCGTGAAACAGAAGTCCTGCAGCTCCTGGCAGATGGCTGCAGCAATAAAGCCTTGAGCGAAGCTTTGGATATCAGCATCAAGACGGTCAAGAACCACGTTTCCACCATCTTAAGGAAAATGGGCCTCAAGGATCGCACACAGGTTGTCGTCCAAGCTTTAAAAAACGGCTGGGTGGAACTTCGCTGACATATCATTAAAGGTTCCCGCCCTGATTTAACAGCACATAAATATACTTCCATAACTTGTAACTTATACTTTTTTGCAGTATAAACATGTTTTTCCCCTTCCGATAAAGGCTCTTCTATTCCGGCTGATCCCGGGTAGAAGAGCACCTCCAACTCCTTGTTGACCTCTCTATCCAAGCCCACATATTTTTTGTAAAACTTATCAAAATTTTATTGATACTTCCATAACTTTTCGAGTATAGTAATAAAGTTAAAATTATACGTGAAACGTTTTCAGGAGGATATCCATGGATTTTTCCCAGCTCTTTTCGGGCCCTTACGGCCTGGTAACTGCTTTTGTATTTTGGTACCCGTTTATAATGGCGCTTTTTTGGATGGCCGGATCGATTCTTTTTATCCGCACAAAAGAGCCGAAAAACGATACATTGAATTTCGAGGAAATCGACTGGCCGATGATCAGCATATTGGTCCCCTGCTATAACGAAGAAGAAACGATTGAAGAAACTGTCCGAAACCTTACGGGACTGTCATATCCTAAAAAAGAAATCATTTTGATCAATGACGGATCGAGAGACCGGACGAGTGAACTGATAAAGAAATTGTCAGAGCAGCACGCAAGTGTAAGGGCCATTCAATTGATGGAAAACCGCGGCAAAGCGAATGCCCTGCAAGTCGGCTTATTTGCGTCCCGCTCCGAATATCTCGTCTGCGTCGACTCGGATGCCCTGTTATCCGATACTGCCCCTTATTATCTGATCCATCATTTCTTTAAAGGCGGTGAAAGGCTCGGAGCTGTCACCGGCAATCCGGCGATCCGCAACCGCAACAACCTGCTCAGCCGGATGCAATTGGTCGAATACGCCTCCATTATCGGTGCGATCAAACGGACGCAGCGTCTGCTCGGGAAAGTAATGACCGTCTCCGGAGTCGTTGTGGCATTCCGGAAAAAAGCGTTAGTCGACGTCGGCCTATGGGACCGCGATATGATTACGGAAGATATTGCCGTCAGCTGGAAACTACAGAAGAAATTTTGGGATGTCCGCTATGAACCACGCGCCATTTGCTGGATGCTCGTACCCGAAACCCTGTCCGGCATATGGAAACAGCGCGTACGCTGGGCTCAAGGCGGACAGGAAGTCATTCTCCGCCATTGGCGCGTCCTATTCACCTGGAAGCAACGAAGAATCTGGCTGATCTACCTTGAACAATGGATCAGCATCATCTGGGCGTTCTGCTGGCTATTCGTCACTTTGCTGCTGCTGTTCACCGCTGAAACATTTCAGCAGATGCTCATCTGGTTTACCATCACTTCATTTGCGCTGGTATTCATCAGCCTGATCCAGTTATTTGTCGCACTGCTGATCGATTCCCGCTACAACCGTGTACTTAAATACTATTTCTGGGCAGCCTGGTATCCGGCCATTTACTGGATGGTTAACACAGCTGTCGTCATGGCAGCCGTTCCTCGCGCCATCTCATCCCGCCTGAAAGGAGGTTATGCAGTATGGCACAGCCCAGACCGCGGCATGAAGAAGAAAACTTCCTGATCACCGGCAACCGCTCCTGGTTCCGCGCTTGCATCGACCTTCTGTTCACCTTGTTTTTCTGGGGCTACAGCCTGGTTGTCGTCATCTTTTTCCTGTCGGCTACGTTCGGGTTCAATAACGGCCTGACACGAATCGTCAATGCATCCTTCAATACAATCAACAGCGATATCCGTAATCTTGTGATTCTTGGGCTCGCCATCTTCATTGTCTTTTACGTCATCCTCTATATGAATCGGCTGTACAATAAAAAAAGGTTCGGCAACTTAAAACGTCGAAGTTACCCCACTGCCGTCAGCATATCCGAACTGGAGGCTTTAGGATTAATGGACAATGAAACCATCGCGCAGCTTCAACGTGAAGATTATGTGGTTTTCGAGAAAAACCCGATCATTCCATTGAGCAGTGAGAAACAATGAGAATAAAATTCCATTACAAAAGCCGCATCCAAGTTACCCGGATGCGGCCTTTTTATCTTCTGTTATTTTTTCAGCTTCATAGAAGCCAATTCTGTTTTCAATGCTTTAAACAACGCAATGACCATCAGAATCATGACAAATGAAAACGGCAGCGCCGCTATAATGATCGTATTCTGAACAGCCGCCAGTCCGCCAACCCATAACAGGATTGCCGCAACCAGCGACTGCGCAACACCCCACAGGATTTTGATCTGGTTGCTCGGCAATAACGAACCGTTTGTTGACTGCATCCCCAACACGAAAGTTGCTGAGTCGGCGGATGTGATAAAGAAGGTGCTGACCAGCAGAATAGCTAAAATGGAGAGAAGCATTCCTACCGGCATTTCATTGAACATGCCGAAAAGCGTCTGGTCAATCGGCAGAGCCGTTAAATCCACGCCTTTTTTCTGGATATCGACTGCTGTAACACCAAAAGCGGCAAACCAAAATGAGCCGAAAATGGTCGGTACCAGCACGACACCAATCAGGAACTCGCGGATGGTACGCCCTTTGGACACGCGTGCGATAAACATGCTGACAAATGGAGCCCAGGAAATCCACCATGCCCAATAGAAAATTGTCCAGCCATCGAGCCAGTTGCGGTTTTCCGCATTAAGCGGAGCCGACTGGGTACTCAAGCTGATCAGATTCTGAAGATATCCGCCGAATGTTTCGGTGAACATATTCAAAATAAGAATCGTCGGACCGAGAATCAATACAAGAATCAATAGGGTGACGGCCAATACCATATTGGTATTCGACAAATACTTGATTCCTTTATTCAATCCGGACCAGGCGGAAATGATGAACAGCAAAGTGACGACGCCGATGATCACCAATTGCATCCATTCCGTTTGCGGCACACCGAATAGATAGGAGATTCCTCCGTTAATCTGTGCAGCTCCGAAACCGAGCGAAGTCGCTACACCGAAGACAGTTGCGAAAACAGCCAGAATATCGACTAATGTGCCGAGCGGCCCGTTCATACGATCTCCGAAAATCGGTTTTAATGTGGAAGAAATTAACGCAGGTTCACCTTTACGGAATTGGAAAAAGGCAAGGGATAATGCAATGATGCCGTACATAGCCCAAACGTGGATGCCCCAGTGGTAATACGATCGCTGAAGAGCTTCCTTAAACGCGGCATCGGTTCCCGCTTCTGCCGTCGCAGGCTGACTTGCAAAATGCGATAAAGGTTCGGATGCTCCGTAAAAGACGAGCCCGATCCCCATTCCTGCTGAAAATAGCATAGCCATCCAGGTAATCGTGGAGAATTCAGGTCTGTCCCGGTCTTTGCCGAGACGGATTTTTCCGTAAGGGCTGACAATGATGACAAATACCAGTATTAAAAGCACAGCCATAATTACGAGATAATACCAGCCAAAAGCTGTATTGATGAACGATCTGATGTTGCCTGTGGTTTCTTCAAAAATATCAGGTGCGGCAACACCGAAAACGACTGTTAAGATTACCAGCGCAAATGTGATATAAAAAACTTTTGTAGCTTTCTTCATGTTGCCTCCTGTTAACGATTTATTTGATACATAGTTATTAAGAATACCGAAAAACAATATTATAGTCAAATAGCATAGAGTTTACAGATAGCCACCTGTACGATTATGGCCATCTAAAAGAAAAAACAAAAATGCATGAAGAACCCGCTCCATTGCTGGATTGTGCAGTTTCTTCACGCATTATTATTAAATGGAATTCATAGCCTTGCCTAAGCGCTTTGCCCAATTATTATATGTTTATAGTTTCGGTGCAGCTTTTTCCCCTTCCTTGACCCCTTCCCTCCTGAATACATACACAGTAGTCCACGCCATTATCTTCAAATCCAGCATCATACTCATGTGCTCGACGTAACCCCCGTCAATCTTCGCCTTCACTTCGATCGGCAGTTCGTCCCTCCCGTTGATCTGCGCCAATCCCGTCAAACCCGGCAGCACGTCGTTCGCCTGGTACTTGTCACGCTCCTCAATCAGATCGAACTGATTCCACAGAGCCGGCCGCGGCCCGATGAGGCTCATTTCCCCTTTCAGGATATTGATGAATTGAGGCAGCTCATCAAGGCTCGTCTTACGCAGGAATTTACCTGAACGTGTTATGTAAGCATCCGGTTTCTCCAGCAGGTGGGTCGGCATATCTTTCGGTGCATCGATTCTCATCGTCCTGAACTTCAAAATATGGAATTCTCTTTTCCAGATTCCAATGCGCCTTTGCTTGAATAAAATTGGTCCCGGAGAATCCAGTTTGATGAAAATACATAACAGAAGGTATATGGGCGCCAACGTTACAATAATTGCCAAAGAGAGCGAAACATCGAAGATTCTTTTCCTGACTGGGAACATTTTTTGCACTCCTTCTTTCTATATTCTCCTATTCAAACAATTGAATCAACGAATAAAAACTGAATATTCCAACAAATAAAGATAATCATATCATTACTTTTCCCCTGTGTCACCATGCATTTTTTAAGAATAACGTAATACTCATAGGTAAAATGTCACTTTATTGTGGAGTCTGGTTTTACTAAAGCCCAATAAAAAAAGCCCGGCAAAAATACCGGACTCACGTTCCATCACTCACACTACTTTTTCACAAAACCCGGTTCCGCTGCGAGCCGGGTTGGTAACAAGGCATTCGTAATGCGGATATTGTTCTTTCAATATAGAAGCCAAGCGAAGCTCCCGTCCCGGTTCAATGGCGATGAACAAAGACGGTCCTGCACCACTGATTGCCGAGCCATAAGCGCCATGTTCTCTGCAGGTCGCTCGGATGTCGTCAAAGTCAGGAAATCTGCATTTTCGGAAAGGCTCATGGAATTGATCGTTTTCCATCATCCGCCCAGCGGTTTTCCAGTCACCGACAGCGACCGAAGCGGAAAACACATTGGCCGCGGCACTGCTCCTGATGGCTGCAGTGTAGGAAAGTTCCTGAGGCAATAAGCCTCTGGACTCGGCAGTCAGAAATTCAACTGGCGGCACCAGAATGATGACAGCTATGTCCACATCTTTAATATGGCTGATTGCCAGCTCTTTTCCATCCCAGTGAGAAATCGTCAATCCACCAAGCAATGAAGCCGAGATATTATCCGGATGGCCTTCCAATTCCGTGCCGATGACCAGCTTTTCCTGCATCGACAATTCCAATGCCAGCAAACGGTCCGCAATTTCGATGCCCGCGGCGATGGCTGAAGCACTGCTGCCAAGCCCTCTGCCGAGGGGAATATCGGTTGCCACTTCCAGTTTCGCTGTTGGCATTTCTTTGCCGTAGCGCTCTGCTGTATATTGAATCGTCTTGATGAGCAAATTATCAGATGGGCCGGATAAGGATTGATAGCTTTCCGTTAAATATTCCACCGACCAGGCGGAAGCTTTGGTGACTTGGACGGTCATGCAGAGGTCCAGTGCTAAGCCGATCGAATCGAATCCCGGTCCGAGATTGGCAGTGGATGCCGGGACGCTGACAGAAAAATCCTTCACGCTCATGCTTTCACACCTTTCTTTAAATCCTCCCAAAAGCGTTCCATATCTTCCGGTACAAGAAGTGCTTTATGTTCATTGACTGAAATCGCCGTATCCGGATCTTTCAGGCCATTACCGGTCAACACGGCCACTACCGTTGAACCTTTAGCAAGCATGCCATTTTCCACTTGCTTTTTAATGCCTGCAATCGAAGCGCACGATGCCGGTTCCGCGAAAATCCCTTCTGTCGCCGCAATCAATTGATAGGCTTCCAAAATTTCTTCATCTGTAGCCGCCAGGATAGTTCCTTCTGATTCCGCCAATGCGTCTAACGCCAATTGCCAGCTGGCAGGATTCCCGATGCGGATGGCCGTTGCCACTGTTTCGGGATTATCGACCACTTCATTATTGACGATCGGAGCTGCCCCCGCCGCTTGCACGCCGAGAAGCGTTGGGCATTCCGCACCCGTTTTCGCCGCATATTCACTGAACCCTTTCCATGAAGCGGAGATATTGCCGGCATTGCCGACAGGCAGTGCAAACACATCCGGCACCCTGTCCAGCTGGTCGATCACTTCGAATGCAATCGTTTTTTGGCCTTCCAGACGATACGGATTGACCGAGTTTACCAGCGCGATGCCCGCTTCCTGTCCGACTTCCCTTACCATACGAAGAGCTTCATCGAAATTGCCTTTGATCTCCAAAATTTCCGCGCCGTACATTTTGGCCTGTGCCAATTTCCCGAGCGCTATGCGCCCTTCCGGAATGACAACGATTGTCCGCATGCCTGCCCGCGCCCCGTAGGCTGCAGCGGAAGCGGATGTATTGCCTGTCGATGCACAGATCAATACCGTCTTCCCTTCTTCTTTCGCTTTGGCCACTGCCATCACCATGCCGCGGTCCTTGAACGAACCCGTCGGATTTGCGCCTTCAAGCTTCACGTACAGCTGGATACCCCATAGTTCCGATAATTTCTCCAAATGGACCAAGGGCGTATTTCCTTCCTGCAGTGTCAATGCCGGTGTCTTTTCCGTTACCGGCAGCCATTCTTTATATTGTTCAATCAATCCAGGCCATCTCATGCTGTTTCCTCCCCTTCGATGCGGTAATGGCTGATGATATTCGCCGTCCCTTCTAAATTCCGGAGCAAATCCAGATGTTGCTGTCTTGAAAAGGGATGGGTCAATAAAATAATCTCCGCTTTGCCATCGACTTCTGCCGGATGCTGCATGACCGATTGCAGGCTTGCACCATTTTTGCTGTAAATGGATGTCAGCTCGGATAACACACCCACTTCGTCTTTCACAAGCAGACGGTAAAAATATTTCGCAAAGCAGCTGTTGTCCGGTTTGATGACTCGTTCATGCTGAGCGGCGTGGGCACGTTTGCCGTTGACTCCTAATTGCAGGTTGCGGCAAGCCGCGATAATATCCGAAACGACCGACGTCGCTGTAGGAAGCGATCCGGCGCCAGGTCCGTAAAGCATCGTTTCGCCGACAGCATCCCCATGTATGTAGACGGCATTGAATTCGTTATTGACCGCTGCAAGCGGATGCGAATCGGGCAGGAAAATCGGTTCCACTGCCACTTCGATGCCCTCGTCGTTCTTCTTTGAAGATCCGACCATTTTCATCGTATAGCCGAATTTTGCTGCAAGCTCCATATCACCGTCGCGGATTTCTTTCATGCCGCGCACGAGCACATCATCCAAATGGACGACTGTCGAAAACGCCAGCGATGACAAGATGACCATCTTCCGTGCAGCGTCTAATCCATCGACATCCGCTGAAGGATCCGCTTCTGCATATCCCAGTCTTGTCGCTTCGGCCAATGCCGCTTCGTAAGTCATATTCTCTTTTTTCATTTTCGTTAAGATAAAGTTTGTCGTACCGTTGACAATTCCCATTAAACTCGTAATCCGGTCGGAAGCCAGACCATCTTCCAATGTGCGGATGATAGGGACGCCCCCTGCCACACTCGCTTCATAGAATAAATCGCATTTCTGTTCATCGGCCAGTTTCAACAGTTCCGGACCGAATTCCGCCATTACGTCTTTATTGGCTGTGACCACCTGCTTGCCTGCCTTGAGCGCTTTTTCAATCGCTTCCTTGGCACCATCGATTCCGCCCATCACTTCTACAATGATATCCAATGAAGAATCATTTAAAATCTCATCAATATCAGTTGTGAAGACAGCCGGATCCAGAACAGCCATCCGTTCCTTGTTCCTGTTTTTGATCAGGACCTTTTTGATGGCAGCTTCCGCGCCCAGTTTATGGCGTAAATCCTGCTGGTGCTGATGCAAAATCTTTGCTACGCCTTCTCCCACTGTTCCAAGCCCTAACAAGCCGATTGAAATTTCGTTCTTCATTGACCATTCCCCCTACATTATGTACACTGTGAAAAAACACTTGTCTTTCCCATAAAGACATTATAGTATTGTATGTAATTTAAAACAACCCTTAATCCATTCCGAAACAGATGGGACTTGATAAGATGAAAGTTTGTAAATTCGGCGGAACTTCCGTAGCAAGCGCAGAGCAGATCAAAAAAGTGGCAGCGATCGTCCAAAGCGATCCAAACCGTAAAATTGTAGTTGTATCGGCTCCCGGCAAAAGGTTCAGCGGTGACACCAAAGTTACCGACCTTCTTATCGAGCTTGGCCGGGCGTCACTTGCCGGTGAACGAGTTGAAGCGCCGCTTGAAAAAGTAGTACAGCGGTATGCCCAGATCGCAGAAGAGTTAGATCTTGATCCCGCTGTTTCTCGCGCCATCCAAACCGATCTCTGGAATCGATTGAGTGCTGATAAAAGCAATGAGGAACTATATATGGACCGCATCAAAGCGAGCGGCGAAGACAATTCCGCGAAACTGATTGCCGCTTATTTCGCTGTCGCCGGCTTGCAGGCAAAGTATGTTAACCCGGGTGATGCAGGATTGATCGTCAACGATTTACCGAAGCGCACCCAGGAATTGCCGGAAGCATACGAACGCCTTGCCGCTCTCAGAAACACTGAAGCCGTCAGCGTTTTTCCTGGATTTTTCGGCTTCACCAAAAACGGCACGCTGCGCACTTTCGAGCGCGGTGGCTCCGACATCACCGGTTCCATCTTAGCGGCTGCCGTGAAAGCGGAACTCTATGAAAACTTTACCGACGTCGATTGTGTTTTTGCAGCCAATCCGCATATCGTAGCCAATCCTGTCGAAATCGAAAAGATGACGTACCGGGAAATGCGCGAGCTGTCCTATGCGGGATTTGCCGTTTTCCATGATGAAGCCTTAATGCCCGCTTTCAAGGAATCTGTCCCAGTGTGCATCAAAAACACCAATCACCCTGCCGCCCCCGGCACGATGATTGTCAAAGAGCGCGATTACAGCGAACGGCCGGTCACCGGCATTTCAGCTGACAGCGGATTCTCTACATTGTACGTAAGCAAATACTTAATGAACCGCGAAATCGGCTTCGGCCGGAATCTGCTGCAGATTTTAGAAGATGAAGGAATTTCATATGAACACATTCCGTCCGGCATCGATAATCTATCGGTCATCATCCGCAGCCATCAATTGACTCAGGAAAAAGAAACGCGCATCGTCCAGCGCATCCAATCCGAAATGCATGCCGATGATGTCCATATCCGCAGCGACTTTTCCATGGTCGTTCTTGTCGGCGAAGGCATGAACCACACAATCGGTCTGGCAGCACGCGCCGCCAGTGCAATTGCCCGCACCGGTGCCAATATCGAAATGATCAACCAGGGGTCGTCTGAAGTCAGCCTGGTGTTCGGCGTCTTGAAACACGACGAGACAAAAATCCTGAAAGAACTGTATCAGGAGTTTTTTGAGCCGGCGCTGGTGAAATAGAAAAGCGGAAGCAATAGATGGCTCAAAGGTAATTTGAGCCATCTATTTGCGACGAAGCGCGCAGCGATGCAGGAGCAGCATTAAGTAGTTATAAATTATATGACGTTCTTTGCCATTGACGGCGAGGCTGAAGCGACTCCGAGAATCTGGGCGCTGGAGTCTGGATAATAAAAAGCGACGGTACCCGTTCAGCTCTGACAAGCATAAGACGGATCAGCAGAGTGGCGCTCTTTGCCACGGCAGACTCGAAAAGCGGAAACGGCCGTTCAGCTCCGACAGGCTTAAGATGAACTTCCGAAGCGGCGCATTTCGCCGTGCAGGAAGGACAGCTTAAGTCCGAGGAGTTGGCCGTTGGAGACTAGACATGAGCTGGCTTATGACTCGAAGAGCTGGGTCACCGGAGTCTGGATTCAGAAAAAGCGCAACTCTCATTATTAAAAACTTGCTTATTAAAAAGCTTTACTTTTTTATCAATTGAAAAAGCCGCGTCCGAAATCCTTGCATGTGGGATTCGGACGCGGCTTTTAATGTATTTATTTATATCTTATTACGCTTACCGTCAGCTTAATTAGCGGCTTCTTCTAGACCGCCAATCTGCAGAGCTTCAAGGCTCCCAGCAGTTTTCTCCAGTTTATATTGTTTATATCCATTAATATGTTCCACGTACATTTCCAAATATGTTTTAGTCAGGCCATCCATTTTTGTTTCTTCATTTGTGATAACAGTCATCCGATTCATCCTCCTAAGTATGGTTCATCATAATCATTTGGCATAAAGGCAGCAGTCCATGACTTTCAACGAGACAGTGTTTCAGGTTCTTGCCATTCGAAATGCGATTTTAGCTGATGATTTTCCTACTTGTGAACTTCCAGTGAGTCCGGATCACTGCTCCTTCCTTCTACCCCAGTTTGCGAAGCGCTGCACAAAGGCGTGCAGCAAAATCTTCATAAGGCTCCTGGGATTTTAAGCGAATGCAATAAATTCCATGTTCCTTTGACATGTGCTGCGAAAAACTGATAGGAAGTAAAATCGGGTGCCGGATGAGTGCCTGCGTAAAAACCGGCAGTTCTTTCGGAAGAAGAAAGATTTCAGCTTCGTTGACAGCTTCCATGTCATCACGGAATATTTTCAAAGGCATTGCTAGTTCCAGTGACATTCTTGCCCGAGCGTGGGAACTCTTGTTTATTTTGATTAGCCGTTTCTTGTGAAGCCTCAAGAATTCAGTGTCCATTTCCACCTCGGTGCCCATAAATCCATTGACGTTCTCAGCCGTCAATGCCAGGGAATCCGTTCCTGCCATTTCACCCACTCCTTCTATTTTTTCTTTCTTCTCCAAAAAATGAAAAATAGCAATACACCCCTTAAAAGATAAACGATTAACAACAAAGAGCAAAAATGTATAAGATAAAAGCTCGTTTACCAATACCATTAACCTATATCACTAGCTAAAATATGTAAAGTAGCTATTAAAAATTCTTATAATTCAGAAATTAATTTGTTTTTCTTATATACTTTCGTCCTATAAAACATCCATAAAAACAACTGGCTAAAGACTGGTAAAACTATTTTTCCTCACTCTTTTTGCCTACTGAAAATCTTGCCTCCTTTTTTGAAACCTCTACAGCAGCATTAATTCCAAGTGAATGAATGGATATTCACTCTGATTAGCAATAATCCACTCAATGCCAGTTACTGGCTATCGCCGGAAATATATAAAGAGGATATCTTGTTAGAAAATAACTATGATATAATGTTTTTTCGAAAAAAATTTCGGGAGATTTCGGAAATATTAGCAATCAAACCTTTAATTATGACAATTTACAATAAAGCATAAAAATGCACGAAGAGTACCGTTCCATTCATAAGGTTCGGATTCTTCATGCATTTTTATTGTATATATTCGATTTCGAACGGTTATTTCTAAGTCCTGCTTATTTCGCTTTTGCCACTTTTTTCGCTTTCATATCTTTCTTATAATACTTATCCGATGTAAAGAACTCCGTTTTCAGCTGTTTCACTTTTTTGCTCAACAGCAGAATCGCGATCAAGTTGGGAATAAGAATTGCTGCAAGCATGATGTCCAGGAAACCCCAAATCACTTCGGCTGCTCCGACCGCACCCAATATAACCGCCAGCACATAAACCATTTGGATTCCATAAGATGCTTTCAAACCGAACAGGAACTCGGCCTGTTTCGCTCCGTAAAAGATGACCACCAAAATAGTGGAAAACACGAAGAAAATAAGTGCAATCGTCACCAGGATGCCGCCGAATGTACCGAAATACGATTCAAACGCCAACGTCGTCAAAGCCGATGAATTTTCCATCGCCCCTTCTTCCATCCAGACGCCGGAAGACAAGACCACAAACGCAGTAGCCGTACAGACAATCAGCGTATCTACCACCACTCCGATAACAGCCCAGAACCCTTGGCGCACAGGATGGTCCGTCGTCGCCGCTGCATGGGCAATCGGTGCAGTACCGAGTCCCGACTCGTTGGAATAAAGGCCGCGGGCAAAGCCCCAGCGGATGACTTCCACAATCGCCGCTCCGGCAAAACCACCCATGACAGGAGCCGGAGAAAACGCATTGCTGAAAATCAGCATAAAGAATTCAGGCACAGCGCTGACATTCATCAATAGAATCACGAACGCCCCGCCGACATAAAACAAAGCCATGAACGGCACGAAGATTTCAGTAACCTTCCCGATCCGTTTGATGCCGCCGAAGACGACAATAGATACCAGGATCGCACTCGCAATCCCCGTCCAAAGCGGCGGAATATTAAACGACGCTTCCACCGTATTGGCCACCGAATTCCCCTGCACCATGATGCTCGGGATCAGTTCGATCATCAATGCGAATGAAAACCAGACACCCAGCCATTTCATTCCCAAGCCCTTCGTCATATAGTACATCGGGCCGCCGACATACTCCCCTTTTTCATTGATTTCACGGTACTCGACCGCCAGTACGCTCTCCGAAAACTTCAAAGCCATACCGATCAATGCAATAACCCACATCCAGAAAACCGCACCGGGACCACCAAACATGATAGCCGCCGGCACGCCGACAATATTCGCCGCTCCGATTGTCGATGACAAAGCGGAAGTCAGCGCCTGAAGCGGAGTGACCGTCCCTTCGCCTTTCGGCTTCTTGAAAATGCTGCCGAATGTTTGTCCTACTATGTATCCAAAATAACGAAATTGAAAAAACCCTAATTTAAAAGTCATGTAGAGACCCGACGCCAATAACATAGTAATGAGCGGAATCCCCCACAACCATGCTGAAAAATCAGCAATGCCCTGCAAAAATCGATCCAAAATATTTCCTCCTCAATATGTACGATAAGAAATTCTTCCCTTGGCGAAGGGGCATTAAACAATAAATGGTATTTCTAATCGAAAAATGTTAAAAAGTCGCAGAGTGGTAACAGCCAACCGCGTAAATATGACTAGCTGCTTACCACTTGCAAATAAATAAAAAAAGCCAGTCAGATAGCGACTGGCCTTTTCCTGTTAATCATTTTTTGTTCTTTTTCGCTTTTCGTCTGCGAAAAGCATCATTATAAGGTTTTGATTTTGTTAGTTGCAGAAAAAAGGGTTGATATCGGCTTTTTCAGCTGCTTTTTCTCTTCCTCTTGTCTTTGAATTGGCGGATATCAACGTTCAGGAGATTATATCTTCGTTCAGCAGATTATATCAACGCTCAGGAAATTATATCTCCGTTCAGCGATTTATATCTACGTTCGGGAGATTTTATCAACGTTCGCCATAACTGGCGTTAAGCTCACCTCAACACCTAATACAGCAAGCAAAAATCGAGATTGTTTCTGCCTTATTCAAGTAATTACACCCCTTAACAATAAAATCCACTATTAATCATCGGTGAAATTCAAACAGCATAATCTACAAAAGATACATTTTTAGAACAGACAGTAACTTGATTCTTTAAGCCCAATATTTTACAAGTCTGCTAGTCTTAACTATTCATTTTTCAGAATAGTTAGTTTTATGATTGCTTAATACCTAATTTTTACTTATTTTTAAAGAAGAACCTAAATTTAAAGGAGGAAATCAATGAAGACTTTTCTCAGATCGACCGGTTTCTTGTTGCTCATTACTGTTTTAGTCATTGGAATGTTTACACCAACAGGACTCGCAAAAAACAAAGCTATCGATTACGACAGCTACGATGAAGTCGCTATTGCGCAAGATGGGATGGTCGCGACCGCCCATCCGCTGGCTTCTGAAATCGGCGCTGAAGTTCTGGAGAAAGGCGGCAATGCGATGGATGCCGCGATTGCCATCCAGTTTGCTTTAACGGTCACTGAACCGATGATGTCTGGTATCGGTGGCGGTGGATTCATGATGGTATATGACGCTGAAACTGGTGAAACCCAAATCGTCAACAGCCGCGAACGTGCTCCTGCTGGCGCAACACCTGATATGTTCCTGGACGAAAATGGAAAACCGATTCCTTTCGGTGAACGCTCTACCGGCGGAACTGCTGTAGGTGTCCCCGGAACAGTAAAAGGACTTGAAGAAGCACACGAACGTTGGGGGACCAAACCTTTCCAACAGTTGATCAATCCAGCCATCAAACTCGCACATAAAGGATTCCCGATCGACTCGGTACTCGCCGATGCAATTGAAAGCAATTCAGGCAAGCTAAGCCGCAGTGCTGCTGCAGAAGTATTCCTGCCAGATGGGCAGCCGCTGGATGAAGGCGACTGGCTTGTTCAAAAAGATTTGGCAAAAACCCTGAAACTTATCCGCTCACACGGGGCTGATGCTTTCTATGAAGGCGAAATCGCTGACGCTTTGGCTGAAACCGTACAGGACTTTGGCGGTTCCATGACTGCAGACGACTTGTCTGATTATGAACTGTCAATTGATGAACCGATCTGGGGCGAATTCCAGGGCTATGATATCGCTTCAATGCCTCCTCCAAGCTCAGGCGGCGTCTTCTTACTGCAAATGCTTGGTATTTTGGACGGCTTCGACCTTTCCCAATATGACGTTAGATCATGGGAGAAATATCATTTATTAGCTGAAACCATGCACCTCGCTTACGCAGACCGTGCCGCTTACGCCGGTGACCCTGATTTTGTCGACGTGCCGCTCAACGGTTTATTGCATCCCGACTACATCGCGGAACGCCGCGCTTTGATTGATCTGAATTCAGTCAATGAAAACCCGACAGCCGGTGACCCGTGGCAATACGAAAATGGCGCGCCTAATTATGAAGCAACCGAACAGCCGGACCAAAATCAGTACGGTGAAACTACCCACTTTACGGTAGCTGACCGCTGGGGCAACGTCGTTTCCTACACAACAACGATTGAGCAAGTGTTCGGCACAGGCATCATGGTTCCCGAATACGGCTTTATGCTCAATAACGAATTGACCGATTTTGACGCAGTGCCCGGCGGCGCCAATGAAGTGCAGCCTTTCAAACGGCCGCTCAGCTCAATGACGCCAACGATTGTCTTTGATGGAGACGAACCGGTGTTAACCGTCGGATCACCAGGCGGACCGACCATTATCACATCCGTGCTGCAGACAATCCTCCATGCAATCGAATACGACATGGAGCTAAAAGCCGCGGTGGAAGAACCGCGTATTTACACAAATAACCTCAATTCCTACCGTTACGAAACCGGCATTTCAGCCGAAGTTTTAGAACAATTAAACAGCATGGGACATTCATTCGGTGCTTCTCCAACCGTCATCGGAAATGTCCAGAGCATCCAAATCGATCCGGAAACCGGTGAATTCAAAGGTGTCGCTGACTCCAGCCGAAACGGAGCAGCCATCGGAATTGATCTGAAGAAAGGGAAAGATAATGGAAAGGGTAAAGGAAAAGGTAAAGGTAAAGGAAATTAAATAGACACGTAGAAAAGGCCCGTCATTCAGCGACGGGCCTTTTGTTTTTGTTCTTTTTCGCTTTTCGCTGGCGAAAAGCATGCATTATTGGTTTTGATCTTAATAATTGAAGAAAAGTGGACTGTTATAGGTTGATAATAGGTTTTCAGCTGAATTATCTTATGTTTGTGTGGGGGTTTTGGCGGATATCTACGTTCAGGAAATTATATCAACGCTCAGCGATTTATATCTACGTTCAGGAGTTTATATCAACGTTCGCCAGTTCCCCACCTTTTTTCTCTCCCATTTCATTCTAAATAAAGACCCGTCTTTTACGACGGGTCTTCCCTTATACAACCATTCCTAACTAAAAATCTTTCACCGCTTCAAACTCCACCAATCACGCTATCCCCTCGAAACAACCTTCCCATAAAGCCGATCAAGATGCCCAAACCCGATATCCGTATCCACTTCCCCGTAAACTTTCTCTACATTCAAATCTTCACCCTGCAGCCAACTGTCAAAATCAAACACCACCGGCTCTTTATCTCCACCAAGCGCAAACCATGCCTGCCCCTTCTCCGGCACATAAGCAGAAGTATGAATCGTCCCCGCCCAGCTCTTATACTGCTTGGCGAAAACTCCCTCATCGCTATCATTCAACAATCGGAAAGCCCGACCAACATCCGCCGTCTCTTCAGGCCGACCAGTCATCGCCTCCAGCCTCTCATAAGAATCCTTCAAATAATTACGATTCTCCGCCTGCTGAATCTCAAAATGATTCGTGCAGACATTCGCCGACCGCACATTGACAGCACGCGGACTCGCCTCTACAATGGCACTCTCCCCCGACCGGTCCTTCATTACATAACTGAACGAACCGCGATGCGGAATTTCTTTCAACAGCGCTACCGCTTCACCCACATCCGCACACGTCTCCAAAATAATCCGGCCGATGGTATAACAAACGAACCCATCCCCCGGCTTTTTGCGGTGCGTGAAATTATAGCCCATCGCCAGCCCTTTCTCGTTCATGCCGTCCATTCTGCCGGTAATCCGCTGCGCCGGTCCGATGGTCGCATAGCCATGACCATCCGTCGGCTGAAATAAAACATAGCGCCCTTCGTAAGTCTGCGGATGAAAATCATAATTGCGCACCAAGAAATCATCACCGACCACAATGGAACACCCTGATGGCAAGGCGTCAATCCGGTAACCGCCGTAATCGCGCAGCACCTCTTCCATCGGCAGCTCCAAACTTTCCTGCATACCCATCAACTCATCCCAGACGCCAGGCGCGAATTGCCGAAAAGCATTCATGGTTTCATTCACATCAATTTCAAATCGCGGCCGTTTCGCCGTCCATTGGTTCCTTCTATTATCCAGAGTGATTGAATCCTTTAAATATTGTCCATGCAAATACCCCAAATCGTAATGGCTGCCCCGGAACTGCACAATATCGCTATGTATCTTCTTCATCGTCTCCACCTCATCGCCTCTTTTTTTACTCCAATCATCATATCAATTTCCTGAACCGGAAGGATAGAATTCTGTTTCACTACAAATTAAATACAATATGAAGGGGGATGAAAATGAAGAGGGAAAGGCCATCAGACTTTGCTGTATTTGTAAAAGGCGTCTAATGCCTCAATACTTCAAGGCTGGAAATTTCCGTGAAAATAAAAAAGCACTCCCTATAGGAGTTGCTTCGCTTCGTTATTACTTTTCATCCGCTTCTTCCATAAATTCATTTTCCTCAGCCGCGACTTCTTTTAATATTTTCGCAAACTCTTCCTGGTTCTTACAGAGAATCACCTGTTGTTCTTCCATGGCTTTCGCCTGAATAGTTTTACTCATTTTTTCACCTCCAAAATGAAATTCATCTTATAACTTGAATTAGCATCAGCTATTTCTATCGTCATTATTCCCTTCTTGCCCCGCTATAAACATCCGGCATACCATTCCTCATAATAAAAAATGCATGAAGACTCCATAAAATGGAGTTCTTCACGCACTCTACACGAAACATTAAGAAAAGCTCTTCCGGACATCCCCAAGCAAACTCTCCACATCTTCCTTTGAAGTATCGAAAGAAGTCACAAGCCGAATCTCGTTTTCCTCTTCATTCCATACCGCAAAAGAATGCTTCTCTTGAAGCCGTTCGATCTGTTCTTTTGGCAATGATGCGAAGACAGCATTTGACTCGACGGGTTGAGTCAGTGAAATCCCCTCAAATTCCATCAAACCCTCTGCAAGCAGTCCAGCCATCCCATTGGCATGCCGGGCATTGTCCAGCCACAGATCATCCGTCAATAACCGCTCGAACTGAGCAGCGAGAAACCTCATTTTAGAGCCCAGCTGCATCCCTTGTTTACGGATGTATTTAAGCTCAGACGCCAATTCTTTATTGAAGCAAACGACCGCTTCGCCCATCATCAAGCCATTTTTAGTTCCGCCGAACGCCAGCATATCGATACCGGCATCCACTGTCATTTCAGCCAGACTGCAACCCAGATGGGCTGCCGCATTACTCAGCCTCGCACCATCCATATGTACATAAAGTCCATTGGCATGTGCATAAGAAGTGATTTCTTTTATTTCTTCAATCGTATAAACAGTTCCAAGTTCCGTACATTGCGAAATGGAAACAGCTTTCGGCTGGCTTCGCTGCTGATTGCCGATATTGTGCAAATGCTGCTCGATTCCACTGACCGTCAGTTTGCCATCCGCTGATGGGACAGTCAGCAATTTGCCGCCGATGACCCCTTCTGCTGCACCACCTTCATCGGAGTTGATGTGGGCGCCGTCCGTACAGATGATGGCCTGGTGTGAACGCACCATCGCTTTCAGTCCCGTCACATTCGCGCCGGTTCCATTAAAAACAAATTCGACTTCGCTCTCTCCCCCAAAATGTTCCTTGAACTTTTTGATTGCTGCAGCCGTGTGAAGATCACTTCCGTAGGCAGGAACATGCCCGTCATTCGCCTGTACAATCGCTTCCATAATGGCCGGGTGGATTCCTGAATTATTATCGCTTGCAAACATTTTCTTTGTCATTGCGTTCGCCTCCTTTCTCTATTTTAAAGCAGATTTTCGGATTGGAACAGCCTCCTGCAGATACAGAATCATTTACGACAATAAAGAAAAACCACCCCATCCCTGAAGTGGTCTTCCTCCCTACTGCCGTTTAAACAGCTGCGTATGGTAAACCCCGTACGAGCCGCCTTTATAAATGCCAACACCTAAATGTGTATAATCCTTGTTCAAGATATTCGCCTTATGGCCCGGACTGTTCATCCACGATGACATTACACTTTCAGCTCTTCGCTGTCCCGCAGCGATATTCTCACCTGCCGCAGTATAGGAAATGTCCCTCGCTTTGAGCAAATCAAACGGGCTGCCGTATGCCGGTTCCCTGCGTCCAGATTTCGGAAGACGGCAGCATCGCGTTATTCCAGTTTCAACTTACCAAAACAGCGGAATATCTGAGTGAAGGCGAGCGCGAAGAACTCGCTGAAGAAGGCTATTCGATCAACGTCATCCCGACAGGCACGCTGCAAGGTGTCGGTATGCCGATCGGCGGCACGCAGGAATTCGTCGGAATCGTAATCGCGGGAGTCATCTTAGTGGTCACGATGGTTCACTGATCACAGCTGGTTAACCACTTATTGTGGAATTGATCGGAGTCGGTGTAGGTGTCGGCGGTACATTCGCCTTATCAAGCATGTTCGAGATCAACAGCCTGACACCGGTTCTCGGACTGATGATCGGTCTTGCAGTCGGAATCGACTATGCGCTGTTCATCGTCAACCGCCAGCGCAATCTGATCATTGCACAGAAATTGCCTGCTAAAGAAGCGGCTGCCCGTGCAACCGGCACAGCAGGAAGCGCGGTATTCTTTGCCGGCCTGACGGTTATCATCGCGTTAAGCGGCCCTTTACTAAGCTTTATCCCGATCTTGGTGACCGGAATCCTCTATGGCCTCGCCATGGATTAACAGGTATTCCTTGTCTCTTCCATGCGTGAAGCCTATATCCACGGCGAAAAAGGCGACAACACCATCGTCAGCGGTTATAAAACCGCCAGCAAAGTCGTCGCCGCAGCCCTGATCATGGTCTCCGTATTCATCTTCACGGATGACATCATGATCAAGCAAATCGGCTTCGCCCTGGCATTCGGTATACTCGTGGATGCCTTTCTGATCCGCATGATTTTCGTACCAGCCATCATGTCCATGTTCGGCGACAAAATCTGGTGGCTGCCGAAATGGCTCGACAAGATTCTCCCTGATTTAGAAATTGAAGGAGAGAAATTGCTCGAGCAATTGAATAAAGAAGAAAAAATCAGAGTGAAGAACAATGAAGAGAATCCAATTTGATGATTTTTTAGACCGCCGGTAACATTTCCGTCGGTTTTTTCTTTTTAGCTGCCTGGTTATTTGCGGATATCGGCTTTACGGAGGCTATCTCAACGTTCAGCAATTTATATCCACGTTCAGGAGATTATATCTACGTTCAGCAATTTATATCCACGTTCAGGAGATTATATCTACGTTCAGCAATTTATATCCACGTTCAGGAGATTATATCAACGCTCAGGAAATTATATCGACGTTCGCCAATTCTCCCTGCTTAAAATTGAAAGTGAGTGTTTGACTTTCCAGTTTTGAACCGGCATATTTCCTTCTATATAATTCTTTCTGTTCTTTTTCGCTTTTCGCCTGCAAAAAGCATCCATTTATGTCTTTTGATCTTAAATTTTGAAGAATAGTGGTTTCAGTATAGATTAATATGCGTTCCCATTGTTTTTTAAAGTCCATTATTAGAATAAAAAACAGATATCCGCGTTCACCTAAAGGAACAGTAAATGGAATAAAAATCAGGTCCTCAACAAACTAATACTATTTCGTTCCCCAGTAAGTAAATTTATATATAAGAATCAATACAACGGCAACTTTTGATGACATTTAATGAATTAATCGAATTCTTGAAGACACAAGTTACAAGCTCAAAATAAATTTTCTATTTATTTAAATAATTCTATCTTTTTCGACCTACTTGTTCTACAATCTTATTAGAGAATATTACCTATTTTTAAAGGTGGCCACCCTAAAAATTAATCATTCTCTTATCAATTAGCATCACTCATTATTGTAATAATTTTATTTAACGTTTATCCGGTTACTATGGTCTTGAATATTTTAAGAAAATCAGGGGAAATGAGGGATTATGATGGTCAAAGGTAAAAAATTTACAGTGATCGTGTTATCGTTAATGCTGACTACCGGCTTTGCGTCGGGAGCAATGGCGAGCAATGGCAAAGGAGTTGGGCTAGCGGATGCACCAGGACAAAGCGAGAATTTCTCTAAAGGTGTCACCACCCTTGTTGATGTAGATGAAAAAGTTTCATACGAAACGATAGAAGAAACATCATCAGCCGTAACATCGGTCACAACCAAAACCGTTAGTGAAAGTGTTGATAGCGAGCCTATCGTAATCGTGAATACCTACGAAGAAAAGCATCAGAAACATGATTGGTACAGAACCGTAACTGAAACTACCACTTCAATTACGACGACAGTCAGCACGTGGGAAGAAACAGCTACAGTGACTACGCACTACTTTTATGAGACTCCCGTGACGTTCACGGAAACGACTACAACAACATCCACCCATCGCGGCGCTCCCGGCAGCAATGGTAAGCAGTTGGGCGAAGTAAGTGTCACTGATACAACGTCAGTTGCCGGAGAAAAAGTGTTAGTCGATAGCCAGGATTCCACTGATGTAACTACAGGCGATGTGACTGAGACTACTACCACTGTATCAAATACTGTCAGTAATAAAGATGATGTTAAGTGGAATAAATAACTTCTAAACGAACAGTATGGCATACCTTACCTTCGACCATTCACCTTGTCTTAAATACCGGTCAGTATATACCCGTGCATTTATGACTGTTGATGTTAGCAAATGAAAATACATGAAGATTCCGTTCCGATACTGGATTTGACGGATTCTTCATACAAGGTTTTAGTTTCAGTGGAATTTTGTCTGAACCAGGACCCGTATTTGTAATAATCTACACTGCCGGGAGCTTTCCGGCGGTTTTTTCTTTTTCTGGCGTCTGGATAAGAGTAGATATTGGCTTTCCGGAGATTATATCTGCGTTCAGCGAATAAATCGGGTGTTCAGCCGTTTATATCGGCGTTCACCAATTTACCTCAGTATGATTGAGCTACCTACAAACCTTCCCCAACCCTAATCACGTGTAAATCTCGCCCATTTCTTATATCCTTTTAATTAACAACATTATTGGAGGGATATATATGACCATGAAGATTGAAATGTGGACTGACTTTGCTTGACCGTTTTGCTATATTGGCAAACGGCGTCTGGAAGACGCCATTCAGAAGATAGACCATCCAATTGAAGTAACTTATAGAAGCTTCGAGCTGGATCCGACGATAGACCGGGATGTAAAAGAAAATATGTACGAGAAGTTGGCCAATAAATATGGCATGAGTATTGAACAAGCCATAGCGAACACACAAAACATGGTGCAAATGGCGAACGAGGTCGGATTGGACTACCAGATGGATACGCTGATTTTGACGAACACATTCGACGCCCATCGCCTGACGATGTTCGCGAAAGAACACGGCTTGATGACAGAAATGACCGAACGGATCCTGCATGCCTACTTCACTGAATCCAAGCATATCGGGGATCACGAAACCTTGACGGACTTGGCAGCAGAAGTCGGCTTGGACCGTGCAGCGGTCAGCCAGATGCTTGCAAGCGACGACATGGCGGATGCCGTTCGCGCGGATGAGAAGGAAGGCCAGCAAATCGGAGTAAACGGTGTTCCGTTTTATCTGGTCAATAAAAAATACGCGTTAACTGGTGCACAGCCAACCGAATTATTCGTCCAGGCATTAGAACAAGTGATTGCTGAGGATGAAGAAGCTAACGCGTGACCAATTAAACAAAGTAGCTGAAAGAAGAAAAGCTGTCTCCGAAAGCCTGTGGGCTTTTTGGAGACAGCTTCTTTTATATTAAACTGTTGTGAACGAACTGAACTGGGGCTGAAACCGCGGTCCGGTTTTCATCGCTTTTCGCCTGAGAAAAGCATCCATTCAGTCTTTTGAACTTCATATTTGAAGAAATGATCGCCTTAAAGAGGCTGATTTTAGGTTTATACAAAGTTCTTCTCTTATTAACGCCTAAATATCAGGAGATATCGTCATTCAGAAAATTATTCGGGCGTTCAGCGATTTATATAGGCGTTCGCCAATTCTCAGTACATAAAAATAAAATTAAGCGTTTTGCCTTTCTTTTTTAACCGGCACATTCTCTCTTTTAAGTTTTTTCTGTTCTTTTTCGCTTTTCGCCTGCGAAAAGCATCCATTTATGTCTCTTGATCTTAATATTTGAAGAATAGTGGTTTCGATATGAGCTAGTATCTGTTTTTTCAGCTGCTTTTTCAGTCCATTGCTGGAATAAAAGCGGATATCAACGTTCAGGAAATTATATCAACGCTCAGCGGATTATATCAACGTTCAGGAATTTATATCAACGTTCAGCGGATTATATCAACGCTCAGGAAATTATATCAACGTTCGCCAATCCTCCCAGCTTCAGAATGAAAATAAATTTTTAGACATCCAGTTTTTGAACCGGCATATTCCTTCTATTTATTCCTTCTGTTTTTTTATCGCTTTTCGCCTCCGAAAAACCTCCATGCTACACCCTCCAGCTGAAGCTGCCATAAAAAGCTAAAAAAGAACCAACCCGCCACACACCGGGTTAGTCCTTTTTTCATGCAGCAAACTCCCCTCCAAGCTTCCACTTACCGCCTGAACACACACATTAACACTTCAAACAAAAATTCCAACAGACAAAATACCCCTAACCCACATCCCTCATATAACAATTAACCTACAAATAAGTTAAAAAAATTGCAAATTCATGTTTATTACACCAAATCTGAGGGATGAAAGTAATGTAACTACTTTTAAGGAGGTTTTATTTTGTTGAAAAAATTAGTTGTGGCAGTACTGGTCCTGGTGACACTTACTGGACTGCAGATCCCTGTGTTTGCGGAAAACCATGGCGAACCCCCGGTCAAAGAGTTGGAACAGCAGTTTTATGACTTGATTTACATGGAAACCGCGGAAAATTACGAAGTGGAGCAATATGATTCCCTGGACCGCTTAGAAGAAGACATGAAGAGCATTATGGTATGGCCATTGGCAGATCATTATTTGGATACTTATTTTGAGGAAAGAGATGGTAATGTATATCTGATTCCTACAGAAGGGCCTATCCGTTTGAACATGGATGAAGATTACACGCTGGAAAAGATCAGCGACGAGGAATACAAGCTGACACAGCATGGTGAAAATGCTTTAAGAGGAGAATATACACTGACTATCACGTACAGCTACGAAGCCGGCAAATGGGTTTTCGGCAATCGCATGGATATTGTATCTTCTTCTGAAGACGGCGGAGAGATGCCTGACACTGCGACTTCCCTTCCGAATGCAATGGCTTTCGGTGGTGCACTCATGGCGGCAGGAGCACTCTTGCTGATCTCCCGCAGAAAACGCATTGCTTAATGACTAAGGATGGATGCAAATGAAGAAACTTGGAGTTCTGCTTTTGCTGACCGGACTCATCATGATGGCCTGGAATGGCTACTCTTTCTGGCAACAGACACAGGCAGTTGCCACCTACAGCACAGAAAAAGTTCCGGAGCCATACAAAGATTGGGACCAAACAGCATACCAGCAAGAATTGCCTATTGCTGAAAAAGACATGACGGATACTAAAAAGACCCCAGCACCAGAATACAATACAGGCGACAAAGTCGGGACTTTGAATATCCCCCTTATCGGACAGCAATATGAAGTTTACTGGGGCACCGGCATCGATACCTTAAAGCAAGGTGTCGGCATGTATGACAGCGAGTGGACCGTTACGCCTGACCAATCTGGCCATGTAGTACTCGCGGGTCATCGCGATACGGTATTCCGACAGCTCGGCAAGTTGCAAGAAGGTGATCACCTTTACGTTGACTATGAAGACAAAACGTACGATTACCAGATACGTAAAATATGGATTACCGATGAGGACGACCGTACCGTTATAGTTAATAAAGACAAGCCAACGCTTACGCTGATCACTTGTTACCCATTCGATTTTATCGGTTCTGCCCCCGATCGTTATATTGTGCAGGCAGAGCTGGTATCAGCAGAATAAATTGACTGGACTATTAAAGAACATCCACCCCCTTGAATTCAACTATCACGGGATTGGATGTTCTTATTGTTTTCAATTGTCCTGTATCTTCAAAATCACTTAAAATTTTTGGTCACCCACTGGAAGCGCAACCTATCTCCCGCTTATCCCCAAATACTCCTCAAGCGTCAACCCGCTGTTATAAACATCCGTCGCAGTTTCGACTCCCAGGTAGCGGAAATGCCACGGCTCATAAATATAGCCGGTGATAGCTTCTTTGCCTTTCAGGTAACGGACAATAAATCCGTATTTATGCGCATTCTCTGCGAGCCATTTGCCAGCCGGCGTGTCGCCGAACGAGCCGCTCAGCCAATCGCCCTCACTTTCTGTGCCTCCCAGGTCAAATGCAAGACCCGTCTGGTGTTCGCTGTGTCCAGGGAGCGCTGCAAATCTTTTAGCCTGTTCCTCGCCGTGTGTATTTACATATCGATTATACAGTTCCTCCTGATACGAATAGGAGCGGTAGGAACTGATGACACTAAGTTCGTGGCCGGCTTTTTCCGCATCCGCAAGCATACTATTCAGCGCTGACTGGGCTGTCGGATTGACGCCGGGTGCATAGCTTGGCGGCAGGCCATACTTTTTATTGACGACCAGAATGCCATCAATATAGGTCGGCTCAACGGCCGAGCCACTCCCTTGCCCCTGATTACTGCCAACTTTCACGATTCGCGCTTCACTTTCATTGCCTGCTCCATCAATCGCAGTAACCTCAAGTTCCGTCCCGCTCGCCTGCTGGGCAATCTTCATTTCAAATTCACCCTTGTCATTCACAGTGGTTTCACCTATCTTCTCATCTCCAGCAAAAACCCGAACCGCCGCTCCCGGCTCCGCCTTGCCTGAAATCGCCGTCGCCTTCTCCGAGACCGCATTGACTTCCGGCGCATCTGGCGCAGTCCGGTCCTTGACGGTCACAGTTACCGCTTCGCTCTTATTGCCTGCATCGTCCACTGCGTGCAGCGTCAATTCTTTCCCGGCCTCCAAATTTTCAACCGGAGCGGAGAATTTCCCTTCTCCAGTTTCAACCTCAACCAGCTTGTCGTCTCCGGCATAGATGAATACCGTCGAACCCGACTCTGCCTGCCCTTCGACATGATCCTGCCTGTCAGTTACTTCAGCCACTTCCGGCGCATTCGGCGCTGTGACATCGCGGACTTCCGCTTCGGTCATGCCACTTTGGTTCCCTGCAGAATCGATCGCTGCAATAAAAACTATCGACCCTGCAGGCGGCGTCTCCACCGGCAAACTGAAAGTACCGTCATCGCCTGTCACCCCAACCGCCAGAAGCTCCTCGTCCGACCAAACCTTCACTTTGCTGTTTGCTTCTGCACTTCCTTCTATCATTTCCGCCCCTTCATTCACTCCACCGACAGCCGGTTTCTCCGGAGTCGTCTGATCAATCGTAAATTCTTTAACTGCCGTATTGCCATTGTCGTCCGTCACTTCCAACGTATAAGACCCGTCTTCTGAAATGGCTGTACCGCTGCTGAACCCGTCGTCGTTCAACTCAGCCGTTCCTTCATTGAAAGTCGGGGTAACCGGCTCATTGTATAAATCCTTTTCCACCCCCTGCACTTCCGGCGGCGTACTGTCTTTTTCCCTCGTCAACATCAATACTGCAGCGACAAGGGTTATAACCAATAAAATCGAGCCTGCTAAAATCTTCTTTGTCAAAAAAGCCCTCCTAAATTATCAGAATTAAAGAACCATTAAATTATCCAATAATTATAACATATCGATGATTTTAAAAAGATTGCTTTATAGTTTGCCGCTCCCTAACATTCAAATAAACATAGAGAAGCTGCATCCGAAAACCGTCGGGTTTTCTGGATACAGCTTCTTATAAATGTACATAGCAGCAACAGAGCAAAAGGACACCAAAACAGCCACTCCAAAGAATTTTTGGAATGGCTGTTTTATTTTAACGTGAGTTATGAATTTTCCAATGCTTCCAAAAGCGGTTTTTCAAAGACTGGCGCAAAACTTTTAGCAAATGTAGCGGTTATATGGTTGTTATCAAAATGTGTGATGACGTTACCGATTACACTATGGCAATACTCGTCGTCACAGAAATATTCAGCCACATCGATTGTCGTCGCACTTTCCGGTAAATAATCAACTTGGGACAGCGGACTTGGATCTCTGAATACCTCTTCTTTCTTCTTCTTGCAATTTTCCGGATTATCTACGTTTTCACTAAGACATATTAAATTGTTCTCTTCATACCAAGGTGTATCCTGTACTAAAAATAAAGGAATATCTTGTTTTTCGAAATATTTCCAGGCTTCGATAAAGCCTTCAGGGACTGTATCAAATTCCTCTTTCATCTCTCCCACATCTCCTATTGTGAAAATAAGATCAGGATCCAGTTCCACGAGTTGGTTTGTCACTTTTTCAAACCACACATCACATTCAGGAAAATCCAAGGAATCTTCAAAGGTGAAACGGCAATTGCCTTTCAGATAGGTAACAATTTTAATATTGTGTTCGTCAGCCACTTCTGCAAGCATTGGCTGCCACTGGGCTGAATGGGATCCACCGACCAATGCGACAGTATACTCATAATTCTCTAACGCACCATATTCACAAACTTTCGGTTCAGTTTTCGCATAAATGCAACCGTCTCCGTAAATTTCTGACATATCCTTTGGCGCAACTTCGAGACTTGGGAGAATCGGCTCTTCGTATTCATTCGCCGGAGTTAAACGGCCATCTATCAAATAGGTGGCTGCTCCAGGGTGGGTGCTGAAACTTTCATTCAGGAGGTCTGAGTTGACTGACGCGCTTTCCAAAGCAATTTCCTGATATGACAAGGTTGAAATCCATATCACAGCAGAAAAAACAGCAATGAAACCTGCAGTTTTCCAGACCGATAGTTGAACTTTGCGAATGGGTGATTCAAATCCGTAAATGGTTATATAAGCAAACAGCGCTGCTGTAAGGATAATGAGCAATCCGTGAAACACAGATACCGTTTCTACATCCAATAAAGCGTAATAGAAAATCAGAAACGGCCAATGCCAGAGATAAAATGCATATGAAATGCTGCCGAATGCCACTAAGGGCTTCCAGCTAAGCAAACGGAACGCGCTGAAATTCGTCGAATAGTTTCCGGCCACAATAATAAGAACAGCGGAGAACACCGGCCAAAGCGCGGCGTACCCCGGAAACAGCTCGGAAACTTGCAAGATGATGCCGCAGCTGATCAACCCGATGAGCCCCGTCCACCCAAACAACCAGGCAAGACGCGGAGAAACCACTATTTTGTGGATTGTCAACGCTAATACCCCGCCGATTCCAAATTCCCACACCCGGGTAAATGTATGATAATAAGCCACTGGCTGATTGACGTTCGTCAGATAAACCGAGTAAGCAAATGACACAGCTGCAATGACCGAGATCAAAACAACCAGTATTCGTTTCATGTGATTGCCTGAAACCAGCCGCATAACAGTCAGAGCTATAAAGAATAATAAGAGCCAAATCAAATAAAATTGAAATTGAATGCTCAACGCCCAGAAATGCTGGAACGGGGAAGCTGTATTGTTCTGCGCTAAATAATCGACTGAATCGATCGCAAGCCGCCAGTTCTGAAAATAAAATGCGGAAGCCAAAAACTCATTCAGGTTCTGTTGTTTCATAAAGACCGGCAGGAGATACAGGCTGGCGATAAAAGTTGTAATCCCGATCAACCAGGCAGTCGGCAACAACCGTTTCATCAACTTTACGATATAAGAAAAATAAAAAATTTCACCGTTTTTCAGGTACATCGATAATAAAGAAGTCGTAATTAAGAAGCCGGAGACGACAAAGAACACATCTACTCCACCTGAAACCCGGTTAAACCATATATGATAAACTGCCACTAATAACGCTGCGATTGCCCGTAAACCTTCCAATTCAGGGCGTATACGTCTTTTTGGTTCCATAAACTCTTGCCACTCCTCAACAATAACGATTACACAAATGTTATAATAGCATATTTCCAGTCGATAATTTCAACTTTTTGTAAATTTGTCTCTAATAGAAACGGTGCTTTCTTCCTGCTTCTTCGCCTGCCTTTCGAGCGCCTAGAGCTTTTTAGTAGAGGTAAAATATCTCACTATAATAGAACATAAAAAAAGGTACTTTGTTAAAGAGATAGATTCTCTAGCCAGCATCTTTTCTTCTTATTCAGTTTGTTATCTATTGATTGGCAACTTTTGGGAACGAGTGCCAACTGGATCTGTAAACGTATAAGTTTTTCCATCGATCATTTTATCAGCGTGGTCTATTGGTATACTGCTATTTCTCATTACATTAGCCCCATGTCCCTGTACAAAAAAATTTTATTTAACTTTTAAACCATACATATTTCTTATTTTATAAAAAAATACATAAATTAGCATAAAAACATGATAATATCAGTAGAGATAGAAAAATAGTTTGAACCGAGAGGGGAAAAGGGTAGAAAAATGAATAGTTTCATTAGCAAGGTAATGTTGTTTCTTGTCGCTGCGGTATTAGTGATTTCAAGTATAGGACCAAGCTCCGCTTCAGCTTGGACGATCTTCAAGGATATAGGCGCAGAAGATGTAGAAATCGATTATCTTTACGATAGAGGACTCATCCAAGGAATTTCCAAATATGAGTTCGGACCCAGCCATTTGGTAACTCGCGAACAAGCAGCTACTATGATTGGCCGTGCACTTGGATTAGAGGGAACAAAGAGAACTACCAAATTCTCCGATGTGGATCCAACCAGCTACGGCTCAGGATACATTCAGTCAGCTGTTGAAAAAGGATTTCTCGCAGGTTACCCTGACGGAAGCTTCAAACCTTCACAAGTTATGACACGGGGTGAAATGGCTCGAGTACTCAGCCGCGCATTCTACTTAACAAAAACGAGTTCCGTGTTCTATTCGGATGTTACAGTCGATAATGCCAGCAGCAGCCTTTACACGGCAGTGAATAAAATAACGACAGCCGGCATTTCAACTGGCACAGGCGACGGAAAATATTCGCCATCACAAAAATTGACAAGAGAAGAATTTGCAATCTTCCTGGCTCGTTCCCTGGATCCTCAATTTAAAGTGACTTTCCAAAATGCAACAATTGGTAAATTGTATTCAACAACAGATAATTTAAATGCACGTACCGGCCCTTCAACCGGCTATAATGTGATCGGCCAGATTCAAAAAGGCGCAGAAGTTCAAGTATATGGCTATAATGGCAACTGGGCTTACGGAAAATCCGGAACGGTGACCGGCTACTTCAGCCTTAGCTATTTAAGCAAAGCTGTAGCACAGCCTTCACGAGTAATGGTGATTGATGCCGGCCACGGCGGCAGCGACCCGGGTGCAGTAGCAAACGGCCTACGAGAAAAAGACGTAAACCTTGATGTATCACTTCGCGTCGAAAGAATGTTGAAAGCGAAAGGCATCAATGTCTTGATGGTTCGCAGAACCGACGTATTCTACAGCCTGGATTACCGCGCTGCTTATGGCGTTAAAAATGGCGCTGATGCATTCGTCAGCATTCACGCCAACGCTGCTTCAGCAGGGGTAAGCGGTTCTGAAACATTCTATTCCGCTTCCGTTGCAAACGACAGCAAGCAACTTGCCACATTCATCCAAAACCGCTTGTACAAAGCGATGGAACATACGAACAGAGGCGTAAAAGAATATGATTACCGCGTTATTGCCGCCAACCCGCTTCCAGCCGCTCTTGTTGAATTAGGTTTCCTGACTAATTCTGGAGATGCAGCCAAATTGGCAACTTCCACATACAAAGAACGTGCAGCTTCAGCAATCGCTGAAGGTATCGAAGACTATTACGAGTGGAAAGAAAGATAAATAAGAACAACCGGTCCCAAGAATGATTTATTCTTGGGACCGGTTGTTTTTTTGCTTTGAATTGAACTGACATACCAGCACTTTTTAGAATCGTTTCTTTCTTTGTGAGGCGCATTACTCAAGTTTGCCGAGAATGGCTTTTCAACATTCACCCTCCCTTTCTTTAACTCGAATCTTTCCTTCATACACTCGTTTCGTCCAAATTCGTCTGCTTCACTTCATGCTCCACTCTGATGTTTTCTCTGATGCTGTAGACGGCACGGGCGGCTAAAATCGAACTGCCGAGGAGATACAGAACATTGCCGTAAAACTCAGCCGCGCCCAGAAAATTGAGCAAGCTGCCGAACACGAAGAATATCCCGACGAGCAAATCATTGATCGTCCTTGTGAGTTTGCACTGCTTCGTAAAAATCACCCTCGAGGCTCCTGTTGTAATTTCGAGATAGTCTCCCTTGTCTTTCATGCTCGGCATAATTCATCCTCCTTTATGTCAAAAACACAAGCTGCATAAGTCCAGTGGCTCCAAGGATTTCAGCACCGAAAGATTGATGTTACCTTCTCCGTACATAACCGATTCTCCTTCTTCTAAATCCCCTTTTACACAAATAAAATAAAAGTAATATTGAAGATAATAAATGCAAAGATTTTCCCTTATATCGGTGTTGCTTCTGGGACGACTCTGTCAATTTTTACAGCATTGGAGAAAATTGAAACAGATTATATTGAAGAGAACTTCAGTGCTTTCAATTTCAGCAGAATCACGCATCTGACTTTAATCGACCGCAAGGATTGAGCTGCTAAGATGCTAGAAGGCAGATGAAGACTCAAAGTTACTCCTGGAGTTTCACAGCATGATTATTCGTCTTCATAGTTTCAACGTTGGAATCATTCATACTCCACTCTTTGCAATAATAAAACATCCCATCCCGGGAATGAGAAATTTCCAGAATGGGATGTTTTTATATTCAATTGTCGACTGGCTCAAAACTGTATGGAATTCTGTCTTTCTCAGGAACTCGGATCATCTGGACAATTACAGGCTTTCTGCAAATTCCTGTTCTTCTGATTGCCCGCCCTCATAATTCAGCCGGTCTACATTCTTAAACAAATGATAGACCGTCCCCGCCTCCATCGCCTTCCCCTCAAACTGCTGCGTCTGCGCCTGCATCTTATACCGCAGCTCATACGCCCTTTGCATTTTCTTATCAAAAGTCTGTTTGCTGACATCGATGGTGATGGTGCTTTCATTGCTCAGCTCAACTTGCGTATGGCTGGTTCCGGCCTTTTTGTAATTCTTCACATGGCGAAGCGACAGCCATACACAGTCCGGACGAAACGGTGACCGGCACGGGAACAGGATGATATCCTGCTCGCGGTCCAGAATCAGGGGATTCATATTCTTTTTCTCAAGGATTGCCTGAGCACCATCCATCGCCCCCCGCATACTGGATCCGCGATAGCGAAGGTTGGTATCGATCAAGTCAAGTGGACTCAAACCGGCATTCGTCACGCCATTCTTCTTGCCCAATAAAGAAGTCAGTACCCCATTCTCATCATAATTCGGCACGACCATGATCGTTTCTGAGCTGATTGCATATTCCTGTTTCATCCTGATAATCTCTTTTTTCTTCATCTCAATTACCCCCTTTTTGAAATTAGCACTTAAACTTCTGCCAAAAAAGGAGTATACTAACAGATAGTTGGTATACTCCAGCTGCTGCCTCCGGGTGATGTCCCCACGACTATCACACCCGGAGGTTTTTCTCTTGCGCTTTTTGCTCCCTCACATCCTACTCACCTCCTTTGTGTTTGTACGCTTGCAGATTACAATTAGTTAATATGACTCATTTTAAGCTAAAATAAAGATATTGTTTTCCTAATGCATTCCCCAAATTTCCGAGCACCATTTATGGAGCCTGCTTAGCTTAATAAAATTTAGTATTTGTAATCACCACGTCCTTGATCAACGCTCTGTCGATATTTATCTTCTGCTCTTCGCAACCCATTTGCCTTTCTCTCATGTTCTTCCTCTATGTCCTTACTTTGTTAATTATATAGGTACATATCCTTAAATGTCTAATTATTTTAAATTATTTACCATCTTTAAGTTAATCTTTGTTTTTCCTTCCTTCTGCTTCCCTCAAACCTTTACTTTCACTCGATTAATCGCTATAATTTCTTTTTTATTTTCCCGCATTTCCGTTAAACACAAAGAAGCTGCTTCCAAAACCATTTCGGGTTCTGGAACCAGCTTCTTTGGCAAAAATTATTTTGGATAAACTGAATTACCTCTGACACACAGAAAGATTTATTTTCTTACAACCGGTATATAAATATCAAATTGCGGATCATCCGGATCTTGATCGGCTGGATAATATTCATGTTTTATCGGCATATAAGGATCATAGTAATCTACATCAGCTTCTCTCAATGCGGTATAGTCACTGTCAAACACCCATTGATGCAAATCCGTGTAAGTCTTTTGCACATCTTCGCCTTTATGATGCGCCGTCATCACATAAGTCCATTCCGGCACCCGGATTTCAACCATCCCATCAGGTATTTCCTGCTCCTCAGTCACTTCATATACCGCGTAATGGGCGAAACCATCCTCCACCACATGATAGGATAAACCCAATTGAACATCGGGATTCACCTTATTCTCTAATTCATCAGCCCGGTCTTTAGCTTGTTGGATTACGTTTTTTAAATCCGGCACAATTTCTGAGAAAGTCCCTTCCCATTTCAACCCTACTGCCCGAAAGGCCGGCAGCGTAATAACCTTACAGTCCACTTTATTTCCTCCCTTATTCAAACTTGCTTTTCGCTTAAATAAATAACTTCAACAAAAAGGAAATAAATCCTTCTAGGATAAACGCCCCCATAGCCTAATAACATTTATTTATCTTCCAATTTCAAGACAGAGATATACCGTTTAGCCTACGGCCGAAAAGGGAATTAAACTACTAAACTCTTCAAGCGAAAGGAGCTGCTGGAATGAGGGATAAGAAAAAGCTGGATGAAGACATGACCGGAGATGAAATGGATGTCAACGCGGCTCAGCAAATAGCAGCAGGCGCAAAACAGGCTTTTTATAAAGAAGATTACAAACCGAAAGATGATGATGAGAAAGATCGGGAACTTCGTAAAAGCGAAGAGGAAGACACAGAATAGAAGAGAAAAACACCCGCTCCCAAGATTCCTTTATTCTAGATAAATATAAAGAAGCTGCCACTGAAAACCTTGATGGTTTCGGGAGGCAGCTTTTTTGGGATGCAATTGGCGTGAATATACTTAATCCTGCCTGACACAGGGGCGTGATTTTTATTATGTAGATTCTTGAAGGACACTGTGGTCATTCGGTTTTTGTCGGTACTTTTTACCGATTGCGTTTCCAATCAACGCAAACAATAATACACCGAACAACACGACACTAGTTTCTATTAGACCAAAATTTCTATAAGAGATCAGCGTGTTATCCACCCAGCGATACGCGATCACTGCCCCGTAAGAAATGAGAAATCCGCCTGCAGCGCCGGCAACAGTTCCTGCCAGACTGAACCATTTTGTATCATGCTTAATGAAAAACAGGCCCACCAGCATAAAGATGAAAGCGCTCATATCGAGATAGTCATAAATCCATGGATTGTCTCCATCTACCATTTGAGTCCACGCAGCGAGGAGCTGGACCAATCGGGTGAGCCAGAATCCGAATCCCAGACCAAGCAGCAAACCAAGCATGTTCAGCCGCTTGTAAAAAATCATGAAAATGATAAAAAATATTGGAATCGCCAGCAATGTGCCGTACCCCGTAAATATGAGAATTAAAAAACCATCACCGAATTCTCCAGGTTCCGATGGAGGAAGCTGCGCAATTTCATTACCATAAAAGGCGTAAGCTCCTAGAGTTGCTAAGAAAATGCTAATTCCTGCCAGTCCGGCAGCTATTGCTGAAATCAATATGCGCATAAGCCAAGCCATTGTCATCCTCCTTTTCCGTTAGTGTCACATCATTATTTCCCTTATTATTACATATAAGTATTATAGCGGCAAGTAAGAATCAGCTTAGTCTTTTCTTAATCATCATCACTTGGAAAGCAAAAAACATTTGTTGTAAGTGTATAAGTAAAAACGGAAGACCATTTCTTAATAGTAGAAAGTCATTAAAATTCATTCCAGTAAAGATTCTTCCTCTTACTTTATCACCCTGCCGCCCATAATTGATCCGAACCGCTTCCTTAAATAAATGATAAGAGTCCGACATAGAAATTCATTTTTTCAAATAGGAGGAAGATATGGAGCCGTCAAAGGTATAGGAAGGCTGCTTCTTATCTTTTTCCCAGCAGTTCTTAGATTGTTCCTGTGTCCGAAACAATTATGCCTATTTACTTTTCTGTATAAAAATTAGGTATAAAGTTACAATCGATTTGTTATTCCAATGACTAATGTCATTGAAAATAGGCTGTTATACTGGATAAATTTAGTGAATTAGTTCCTATCTGATGGTATAATATTTAAGGGAATAAAGCTTATTAGACCCAAAAAAGATAGAGAATGCGGTTTATAATTGCAAGGGGGAAGTCATTTAATGACTATGCTGCGTGAAACATCTTCAAGTTCTACTATATATAAGAGTGAAGGAGGTCGTACATACAAATCAGAATTCGAAAATTACGGCAGAGGTTTAAGAGTAAAGTATCATCGCATTGAACAAGGTTTATCTCTAAAAGAACTTGCTGCAGGAAACCTTTCACAAGAAAATTTACGATTGGCTGAAATGGAGCAATTTCCGTTAGAGGATAAAGTTTATAAAAAGCTCTGTCTTCGCCTCGGAATTCCTTTGGATCCTTTTGTACTGCCTTTAGTGGAAACGGGTATTTTAGAGTTGAAGTCATTGCTGACGCACATTAAGAGCCGCTCTAAAATGATTGAAGCATTCGATAATGTTCAAAATCAAAAAAAAGATCATTTGAAGGAAATTTACCGCATTGAGTTATTGATACATACAATCCGATACTACGTCGTTACTGGTGATGTAAGTGCCGCTTTGGAAACATATGAAAAGGCTTGTAAGTTTAAAGATCTGATGAATAGTCAACAGTTGTTCTTCCTAAATAAATACAGGGGAAACATTTGTTACTCGGAAGGCAATTACCTCGAGGCACTGAATATTTACAAAAGCTGTTTGACATCCGCTCCTTTAGACTTGCCTTCACCTGAAATGGCTGACCTGCTTTATACGTTGGGCATTACATCCGGTCACCTTGTAGAACCACTTGATGCAGTAAGTTATGCGGGAAAAGCTCTTGAATTGTATCAGGATATGTTCTACCCAAAGAGAATAGCAGAATGTCACATTTGTATTGGTTTAGCGGAACATAAAACACTTAATTTTAAAAATGGATTTAATCATATGCAGAAAGCCGCAATGGTAGTTGAAGAGGTTCACTTGCCAGAACTGGAGTTTCTAATCGAGTACAACTTGGGTTATTTTTACTTTCAATTCCAAGATTTTGAATCAACGATCCGTCATGTGGAAAAGTGTTTGAAAACGAGCGAATCGGGCAGCATAATTAACGAAATCCGTTGCTATACAAGCTTAATCAAAGCCAACTTCGAGTTGGGCAGGAAAGACAAAGCCTTGGAATGGTGCGAAGTAGGTACGCAGACTACGTTTGAAATGGAAGAAAGCACTTTATCCAATAAAGTCGTCGCCGATGTATTCAATCAATTCCATTTAATGAAGTCTTTGATATACGAGAACCATGAGCGCTTTGAATATCTTGCGGAGATGGAAATCCTTCCTCTTTTTGCTTCCAATGGATATGATACGGAATACGCATACTATTGCACACTGGTCGCTAACTATTATCGCGAGGTTGGACAAAAGGAAAAAGCAATGGAGCTATACCGGAAATCCGGGGATATTTATAGAAAAGTAATTTCTATCAGTTAAATAAAATAAAATGGGGGTAACATCATAATGATAAAAAAAGTCGGGTTAACTTTAGCAGTATTCACATTCGGATTGGTCGGCGTTCTAACAGTCGACGGAAATACTTCTTACGAAACTAATAATTCAATTTCAAAAGAAAGCGTGAATGCCATAGCAGCCGAAACAGCTGTTATTCATCCAAATCCTTGGTCCGTCAAATCACAAGTGGCCGTTATTCATCCAAATCCTTGGTCCATCAAATCACAAGTGGCTGTTATTCATCCAAGTCCTTGGTCCATCAAATCACAAGTGGCTGTTATTCATCCAAATCCTTGGTCCATCAAATCACAAGTGGCTGTTATTCATCCAAATCCTTGGTCCATCAAATCACAAGTGGCTGTTATTCATCCAAATCCTTGGTCAAAAGCATAATAAAATAAGGTTAAAGATACACCCGGGAATCCGATCGATTCCCGGGTTTTATGTTTTTGAGTTCGGGGTGACAGTCACCGGCACACTCGGTGTCAGACGCATTTATGTCTATTTACTTTTCTGGATAAATAAAGAGAAGCTGTCTCCGAAAACCTTTGGGGGTTTCTGGAGGCAGCTTCTTTGGGATGCAATTATTGTGAACAGACTGATTCGTCTTTGACACAGGGACACATTTTTATTCAATTCTATCCTATCAGCGATTCACTTAAACTTCCACTTCCCCGACAACGCCCCATCGCCCGTTGTCTTTCCTGAAATCCTTTAGCTTACCATTCCAATACTCCACATACCTCTTGTCCATGTCTTCTGAAGTGAAGAATTGCCGGTGCTGTTCCTGTGTCAGGTAGTAGGCCGGCAACTCAGCCACCCCCATCCGCCTCGCTTTTGCCACACGGTGGTTGCCGTCGATCAAGCGGAAAAATTCCGGACGCATGCGGACCATGATGATCGGCTTCATCAAATCAGCCTGTGGCAAAAAATCTTCATCCAATTTCGCTGAATCCGCTCCTGGACCAGGTGGCCCGACTTGCACCTTGGATAGCTCGACCTGGTCTCCATTCTCTTTGATCCACGCAGTCGCTTTGGTGATATGCCAATTGAATGGGAAGCCGCCGAGCATTTCATCTCCTAGGACTGGCAGGCAGGGAATAAAATCAGGGTTCACTTTCATTTTTTTCATAAAAAGCACCTCGCTTTTCAACTTCAATACTTTTAGAATAGCATATCTCAGAAATGAGTGGACAATCACTGTGCTGTTCAATGCCTCACATATAAGCACATTTACATTCCACCCATTGAAATCTCCCTTTTTGCCCAAGCAGCGGATATCGAGTTGATCTGCATGCCGGACATGTCCTCATTGCTCGCCCACCACAAGGGCCAGCCTTCCCTTTTTGACAGTGAAATCACCCTGCTCCAAACGGAAACCGTTTACGAAGATACTGAAAAAACACCACATATCTGCTTTTCGGCAATACGCGGACACACGGATGCCAAACGGTCATTGTTGCTTGCGGCGGCTGGCGGCCATCATGTCTTGATGAGCGGACCGCCCGGGCTGCGGCAAAGTCTGCTGGCGAACGCGTTCCATACGATTCTGCCGGATTTGACACATGACGAGGTGCTGGAAGTCTACAGCATCTATCAGCTGGCGAAACAGGCGCGCAGCCTGTCGGACCGTCCGCCGTTCCGGTCGCCTCATCATTCCTCGTCGGAAGGCGCGATTGTCGGCGGCGGGCATTATCCGAAACCCGGCGAGATCTCGCTTGCCCATCGCGGTGTTTTATTCCTTGACGAACTGGGCCATTTTCCACGGCGCGTCATCGATACTTTAAGGCAGCCATTGGAGTCAGGGTTTGCAGTGGTGAACCGGGTCGAAGGATCGGACCGATTTCCTGCGAGCATCAATCTGATCGCTGCAACCAACCCTTGTCCTTGCGGCTATTACGGAGTGCGGGAGAAATATTGCGTCTGCAGTGACAAAATCCGTTTGAAGTATATGCAGAAAATCACCGGACCGATCATCGACCGCATCGACTTTGTGCTGGCTTTGAAGAGCCAGAGCGTGTTCGAACAAGGGACTTCGGAGACGTCCGAAGAATTGCGGGAGACGGTGGCGGCTGCACGTGAGCGGCAACGGCTGCGCTACGGCACAAACTATACGAATGCCATTGTACCGGTCAAGCTGTTCGAGGAAAAGGTGGCATTCAGCCCTGCCCAATTGGCGCGGATCGAAGCGGCCAGTTTCGAAGAGAACTTGAGCAGCCGGTCGACATTGAAGATTTTACGGCTGGCACGGACGATTGCGGATGTGCTGGGCGAAGAGATGGTAACCGATGCGGCGGTGGATGAAGCGCTGAAGTGGAAAATTTCTGCTGCTGTAGCGCAGAACTCGCTGATGCGGTGATTGGCTTTGACGAGGAAGCGTGAATTCAATCCCAATTCCTATTACCACGTCATTCTGCGCGGCAATAACCGGCAGCCGGTTTTTGGGACAAAAGAGGACATGCATGAACTGAAGCGGGTATTTATGGAAGTGCATGCTTCTTATCCTTTCACGATCCTGACGTGGTGTTTTATGACGAACCATTACCATATCCTGATCAAACCACTGCGAGACCCGCTCCACAAAGTCATGAGCCAGATCAACCGAGGTTACAGTTTATCGTATGCGAAGCGCCATAACCACATCGGACGGATTTACCAAAAACGCTATTTTGCAAAGGAAGTCGATTCACGGATCGGGCTCCTCACCGTCAGCAGCTATATCCACCGTAACCCGATCCAGCCGAAAAAGCCGATGGTCGAACGGTTAGAGCAGTATCCCTACAGTTCGTTTCCGCTGTACTGGGACGACACGCTTCCTGCGCCGTCTTTATTGGACCGCGAAATGTTGCGGGAGCTTCTGCCGGAGCCGTTTGAGAAGAATAACACGGCTTATTGCATGTATTGCCTGACGTATGCGCAGAATGCGGAGGAAGACAAGCATGTGGAGGATATGGAGCCGCCGGTGATGTAGGCGGGCGGCTTCCAGCAGTTCCTAGATTGTCCCTGTGTCCGGTACAATTATGACTATTTACTTTTCTGGCTAAACATAGAGAAGCTGCCCCCTAAAAACCTTGATGTTTTCTGAAGGCAGCTTTTTCGGGATGCGATTGTCGTGAATAAACTGAGTTGTGTCTGACACAGGGACGCGATTTTTATTGGAATGGCGGCAACTTTGATGAGGTCAACGACCTTGAAATCATGCCTTAGCTCATAGATCACTTGAGTTTTGAGTTGCGCTGTGACTGTTTCTTTACCCTCACTAAGGCATTCAACTTTTTTAAGTACGCGTTCTCCATGCGCAGCCGTTCAACTTCTTCCTGGAGTGTTTTGTTCGATTGCTTTGGTGGTTCATTTTTTTTCGGTTTCTCTTTCATGGCTGGACGCCCCTTTTTCTTTGGAATCTGGGCGTCCATTCCTCCGGCATCAACTGCTTTCTTCCACTTATTCACCGTTTCGCGGGAAGGAATGTTACAAACAGCAGCCGCTTCATAAGGAGACGCCCCGGTATCGTTCATAAAGTTCAGTAAGTCCAGTTTAAACTCGGCTGAGTAGTTTGTATACCGTTTTTGCAGCCCTTCTTCTCCTTGATTCTGATAAAGCTCGATCCATTGTTTAAGCACACTGGAAACACCACCATATCGTTTGGCCACTCCTTTTTTTGAATCGTTGCCAGCCACATAGTCGCGAACCGCATTCAACTTTTCATCAACAGTAATTTCCCCATAGAAAAACTGCACCTCCATTGTTAGATTGGTGTCTAACAATGGAGGTGCAGTTCAGAACCTTGCATTCTCGGGATTGGATTTTCTTCCGAATTCAATTGTAACTAGTTGTAAAAAAATTGTAGAATTGTTTCTTTCTCTGGGACGCGAAAAGCCTATTGGACCGAAAGTGATTCTATTTTTTGTCCGTACTGGTTCTAAAATTTGGTACAGGTGGTTCTTTTAGATGGCTATATGCATGTACCAGTGGACACATTTTTATGGCTTCTGGATTTGCACCAAAAATAACCATTACTTTTTTAGTCAATTTTATAACTACATTGCTTTATAATTTGTATATATCTTCAAGCAAACAAATATTTTTTGTATCAAGAACTAGTTTGTCTTTCAACATTTCTATATTTTCTTTAATATGATCATGTCCAACCATAACTACTACGATTTCAACTTCATTCACGAAGTCTTCAAAATTCATGAACTGGTGATCGACCATACGATTTTTAACAAATGGATCGAAAACCTTTACACCAAAAGCTAAATGTTCATCTAGCCGTTCTAACAACTGTAAGGTCGGGCTTTCTCTTGTATCGTCTACATTTTCCTTATAGGCAAGTCCATACAGGCCTACTTTTGAAATATCTTTAATATTATGCTCCCGCATAATATCTCTGATTCTGCCAAGAACATGGCGCGGCATTGAATCATTAATCTTACGAGCAGCTAGAATAAGATTAGTTAAGTCGGGATAATCTCCTACTAGAAACCATGGATCAACTGAAATGCAGTGTCCACCTACTCCCGGACCCGGCTGCAAAATATTTACTCGTGGATGTTTATTAGCTATTCGGATAATTTCATACACATCTATGTTATCTGTACGACATATTTTAGCGAGTTCGTTCGCGAATGCAATGTTTACATCTCGATATGTATTTTCTATAACCTTTGACATTTCTGCAGATCGAATATCTGTTAAAACGATTTCTGATTTGCAAAAGGTAGCATATAAACTCTTAATCTTTGCAGCAATTTCTAAATTATCTGCTCCAATTGTTCTTGAATTATATTCGAGTTCATACACCATATTGCCCGGGATTATTCTCTCAGGAGCATGTAATAGATGGATATCTTCACCAATTTTAAGTCCTCTTTCTTCGATTACAGGACGAACAAATTTATCAATCGTTCCTGGCGAAATAGTCGACTCAATAATGATAGCTGTACCTTTTAGACATACATCGAGAACACTATTTACTGCAGATATTACATAAACAGGATCCAATTTTTTACTTTCCTCAATATACGGAGTTGGGACTGCAAGAATATATGTATCTGTTGTTTTATATTTAGTCGAGAATTCTACTTCATTTTCTATGGCTTCTTCAAATAGCTTCTGAAGCCCCTTTTCTTCAAACGATAGATTTCCTTGAGTTAAAGAATTTACAATACTAGAATTTGAATCTGTGCCCACTACCTTATTCCCGTTTTTCGCCAAAATAAGTGCAGTAGGTAATCCAATATAGCCTAAACCAATTACGTTTATTAAAGACATTTAAATTCTCCTTTTTTAAGATTTCCATCTTATTTTGTTTAAAATAAATTATTTAATATTGTTGAGAATTATTTTACCTTTTACTGTTCATAAATATATAGAAATAAAATGCAAGGTAGTTTAATGAAAAAAAGACACTTATTAAAGTTAAAAATTCATATATATTTAATGAGAATAATTTGGTTGCAAAATAAACTATTCCACAACTCAAAATAAAACTGAACTGTAAAAGTAACTCGATTTTTTGCTTATTAATTATTATTATTGACAATGAAAGTGATGAAACAATTAACCTGATAATATACATTGGTGTTAGATACAATATATATTGACCAGCTTCTGACCACTCCTCCCCAAAAACTATCGGAAAAATACTAGGTGAAAATATAGCGATTACTGTGAATATAGGAAGTGAAATAAATAATAAACTTACACTTATTTTGACATATATGTCTGTAAATTGACCAAGGTTTTGATAGTCATTAAATGCCCTTTCATAAAACACTTTTGAAAAACTTAAAGCAATTAGTGTCAAGGGGAGCCCTAAAACTCTTATCGTAATTGAATACATTCCAACTTCATGTGAGGAAAACAAACTAGCTATCATAAAAACGATTAATGCATAAGATAGTCCATTAGCTAGAATTGAAGGAGTCGAGAATAGCAGCTGACCTTTGTAATCTTTAAAAACTTTAATAACTCTTCTATTTAGCATGAACTTATAGTGTTTTTTTATTTCTTTAATTTGAATTAATAACCCACTAAAAAGAGATATAATATATGATACTATTAAACCCCATACGCTAAAACTAAGTATCCCCATTAAAACTTGCAATGAAGCTTGTGTTAGCGACTTGAAAAATAAAACCGAAGACATCAATTTGTATTTTTTCAATCTATTTGTATAACTAGTAAGAATATTATTTATTGACCCCAAAATTATAAAAGGTAACAATAAATATAAATAAACTGAGTTAATATCAAGAAAATTAACTTTTAGCAAATCTATAAGAGTTATCGTAACACTCAATAAAAACAAAAAAATAACACTTATAATTATAGATAAAGTTATTAAAGCATCAGCATCCTCTTTATTATCTACACTTACTACTTTAATTTCATACCGCCCATTTAAAATTGGTAATAAAACAGAGGCAATAGTGATAAAAATTGTAAACTGTCCTAATTCTAAAGGAGTGTAAATTCTCGTTAAGACTGGAGAAACTAGCACTAATATTATTTGAGCTAAGATTGATCCTGAAAACATGATAAACACATTTCTTAAAAAACTACCTTTTGAGAATCTACTCATATTTATCCACCTTGGTTATCTTATTTCACGTACGAATTTAGCAGGGTTGCCAGCAATTACACAATTTCCATTAGGAAAACTTTTTGTAACAACAGCTCCTGCTCCTACAACTGTGTTTTCGCCTAAAATGACTCCAGGTAGAATAACAGCATTCATTCCAATCCATGAATTTTTCTTTATCACTACATCTTCTCCTGGAAGATGTAAGTCAGGATTTTTCAAATCATGGTTCGAAGTTATAATGCCAACGTTCGGGGCTATATATACTCCTTCCTCAATAATGATTTTTGCGGAAAAATTATTATAATAACAACCAGGAGACTGAAAAATATTAATTGAATCTTGAGGAAAAATAAAGTTTTTATAATTGTGTAATTTAATGTTTGGTGAAGCAGGCCATGGGATATTGTTATTAACTCCAACTAATTTAAAAGGAACGGCTTTCCACGCCCACAACCATCCCATTGTTTTTTGCTCAAAATAATACCCTTTCAAAAACTCATTTTTATAAAATGGAAATAATAGTATTCTATTTACGAAGATAAATAAGCTACGAATAAATGGTACATGCAATAAAGATTTTATTATTTCCAAGACATATGACTCCTTTCTCGTTTTCTATTTATACTAAAGCTAAAATCTAAGTGAAATTTTTATCTGTATTATTAGAGAATACTTTTTTATTGCGGATTATAAATTTATGTCTTTTTTTTGAGGGAAGATTAAATATTTCTGCCACCAAATAAATCAACCCTAATGTGCCTAATAATATGGTTGCAATGTTTATAAGTGGAGGGGTACTCGAGAATAAGCTAATAATAAATCTAATAAATATATAACTATATATATATCTCATCTCTAATGATAATACTGTTTTCATTTTGAACTCACAAAAAAACGCTACTAATAAATTTAAAATTACAAAAAGTGGAGCTAGTAAAAATCCTAAATTAATATATCCATAACCAATCCCAGAAATTACATGTCCAGATGGCATATATCTACCATAAATAAATGTGTTAAATAAATCACTTGTAGTGGGCATCAAACCTTTAAGCATAAAATTGATTCCAAAAAACGATCTCCCATGATCGTAGAGAACTTGAAACAAACTCGTACGCACACTATCTTTCATATTTATTGTTACTCCAACATTTTGAACACCTTGAAAATAAGCTTGAACATATCCCGAGTATTCTTTAATATTAACTTCATTTTCAACTAAAGCTTCAGAATAGGAATTGTAAAGAAATGCACTATTAAATTTATAAATACTCATAAACATAAATACTAAGAATGCAAAGGATAATATTGTAATGATGGTATTTTTTTTGTATTTCTTAAAAAAAGTAGTTAGTAAAAAAATGGAAACGAAGGCTGTATATAATTGGATGGACCTTCTCTCACCGATGATTATTCCAATATGGACAAACGAAGCAGCAACCGCTAAATAATATAGTAACTTATTGTGATTTCTACTATATAACTTAAATAACTTCATAATTATAAGTAAGAAAGCCATTGCCACAGCGCTTATTAAAATTTGTCTTATCAAAACTAACCTAGTGTCATCTAAGTCACCATGTCGTCCATCTTGGACGGTGATCACTATAAAGTTAACAAGATTTTCTCCATATCCAAATAAAATAAATACAATTAACCCCATCAAAATTATAAAAATATAATAAGTTTGATTACCTAAAAGTTTTGGAATTGGTAGTATATCTTTTTCTTTAATTCTTTTTACGAAATACTTAGCAAATATGTAAAAACAAATATTTAAAGCCACCATTTCCCACATCATTAAAAATAAAGCCAACTTAAGTGATTCTTCGCTTATTTGAAAATAAGGTATAGATTCACCCACCCCTGTTATTGAGATTAATAGAGGGCCAAATATATATCTAATAAATGAAATTCCTAGAAATAAATACGTAATTATTAAATTAGTTTTAAATAGAATTTGTCGAATAAAAATCAAATAAAGCATTAAAAATAGAGGTTGGAGAAGAACAGTATATTCGTAACCTGACGAAAAATTACCTAAATTTATAATAGTAATAATTATCGCAAAAGAAGAAGAAGATATTAACATAAAATCAAAAATTCTTTTCATTCTACTCACCATTCTTCTCCATTATTATTTCAGTTAATTTCTTTTTAAATAGAAAGTTATCTGACGTAACTTTCTTCATAAAGGTATTAGCACCGTTACTAAATTTATTTACATCCAGTGTATGATAATTCTCGAATATTAAATCCCCTAAGTTAGATGAATTTATATCTATATCAAATCCAAGATTTGCTAAGGTAACCATTTCTGACATATAAGTTTCAGGACTAGTAAGAATGGGTATTTTCATGAAAGCTGAGTAATATAACCTTATTGATATAGCTGTATCTAATGCAATATCCTTATTTCCATAAAAATTATTCAAAATATCTGTTTTTAACAACAAACTTTCAGTTTCAAAAGGATCAAAAGAATCCAAAAACTCAACATTTTTTATATTGTTTTTTTCGGTAAACTCTTTAAGGATTTCACTGTTAGTTCCAAAATACTGCATAATGAATCTTTGATCATTTTTCAGTTTTAACAATATTCTTTTATTTTGATTATAAAACCTAACATTTCCGATAAAAGTAATTCTTAAAGGTAATTCAGAATCTTTTTTTGTAAAGCTATTTACTTTTTTTGTTAATATCTTATTATTGAAACTGTGCAACATTAAATAATTAAATGGTGGTAAAAAGGATTTAAAGCCTTCTGAAGAGATAGTTGTGAACTTAGAACCTTTAATCAAAATTTTTGTTAAATTAAATAGGATATAGTTCTTTTCAAAGGAATAATCTCTAATGTTAAGGAAATACTTTTTTTTGTAGCTTAGAATTAAAAAATCAAGCAGCATTATTCCTGTAAATGTATTCCATATTATTAAATAATCATAATTATTGCTTTTTATATTTTTTATAAAGAAGCTTCTTCCTTTAAAGTATTCTATAACTTTTCTTGGGAAACTCCAATTTTTATTTATTTTGACATTATATTTATACTGCTTTTCAGCATTAGTGTATTTTTCTTCCTCATCATATCTATCGAAATAAATTAAATCGTATTCAATATTATGAAAATCTAAAATCTCTGTATAGTGACTGATTAAAGTCATATGCTTTTGATTTACTGTACTTACAATTCCTAATTTCATGTATAAGCCCCTATGGTGATAAAATTTTATACTTTCCACACTATTCTTTTTATATAGTCTGTATATGATAGTATAATTCTTACAACTTTCTCAGAAACATTCGGCATACTATAATCTTCAACTTTTCTTAAAGTATTTTTACCTTGTGTCTTTAAAACTTCTAATCCCTGCAAAATCCTCTCTTTCTCCAACCCCACCATCATTACAGAAGCCTCTTCCATAGCTTCCGGACGCTCATGAGCTTGTCTTATATTCAAAGCTTTAAATCCTAGTATTGAGGATTCTTCACTTATCGTTCCACTGTCACTAAGAACAGCTTTCGCCTTCATTTGAAGTTTTACATAATCATTGAATCCAAGGGGTTTCATCGTTTTGATCAATGAATTAAATTTAATTCCTGTAGAATTAATCATTTTCTGAGTTCTAGGATGAGTACTAATAATTACAGGCATACCATATTGATCTGCAATCGCATTTAGACTCTCACACAAATCCATAAAGTTCTTTTCGGAACTAATATTTTCTTCACGATGAGCAGATATTATAAAATAATTATCTTCTTTAAGATTCAATTTCTCGATTATATTCGATTTCTCAATATCTTCTTTCCTTGTATAAAGAACTTCAAACATAGGACTCCCTGTTTTTATAACTCGGTCTGCTGGCAAACCTTCTCTTAAGAGATATTCTCTGGCAATATCACTGTACGTTAAATTAATATCAGCTGTGTGATCCACAATTTTACGATTCGTTTCTTCAGGAACACGTTGATCGAAGCACCTGTTTCCAGCTTCCATATGGAAGATAGGAATCTGTCTTCTCTTTGCGGCAATTGCACACAGACAGCTGTTTGTATCACCAAGTACTAAAAACGCTTCAGGTTTAACTTCTTCTAAAATCGGATCGATTTTTACAAGAATATTACCGATGGTTTCAACAGCCGTTCCGTTTGCTGCATTTAAGAAATAATCCGGTTTTTTTAATTTAAAATCCTCGAAGAAAACTTCATTCAATTCATAATCATAGTTTTGTCCCGTATGTACAAGAATATGTTCAATTGCATTTGACTCTTCCAATTTATTAATAACTGCTGAGAGCCTGATGATTTCTGGCCTAGTACCTACAACAGTCATTACCTTTAACTTTTTCATCCTTATACCTCCAAATAATGAGTGTCTGGCTTTTTGGGATCAAAGCTTTCGTTCACCCACATAACTGTGACCAAATCTGTTTCTCCTACATTCACGATTGAATGTGTATAGCCTGTCGGAATATCTAAGACCTGGAGTTTGTCGCCATTTACGTAATATTCGATAATCTCTTCTGATTCAATATTTCTGAATCTTATTAAACCGTTGCCACTTACCACTAGGAACTTTTCATTTTTAGTATGATGCCAATGATTCCCTTTAGTAATACCGGGCTTAGATATATTAACCGATACCTGGCCACGGTCTGGTGTGCGGAGGAACTCAGTAAAGGAACCGCGATTATCAACATTCATCTTTAAATCATAAGAGAATTTATCTTCAGGCAAGAAACTTAAATATGTACTGTACAACTTCTTCGTTAAGTCATCGCTCATTTTTGGAACAGCCAGAGAGATTCTGCTTTCTTTAAAGCTTCGAATGCGGTCAGCTAAATCGCCTAACTTAATCTTATGAGTAACTGGTACAACGCCAAATGTTCGATTGATGGTTGGATTTCCTTCCAAAGCTCTCAGAAACTCTACCATGACATCATCAATGTAAGCCAACTCCAGAACAGCTGCAGGATTGTTTACTTGGATATCTATATCTCTCGAGACATTATGACAGAACGTAGCAACTACTGTATTGTAATTTGGTTTGCTCCATTTACCAAACAAATTTGGCAGCCTGTATACAAATACCTTTGCACCTGTTTCTTTTGAATAGGCAAATAATTCATCTTCCCCAGCTTTTTTGCTCAAGCCATACGGATTATCTTTTTCCGCTTGAATTGAAGAAGTGATTAATACGGGAGCTTTATTTTTATTTTTCATTAGAAACTGGAGAAGCTGAGAAGTTAAGCCTTGATTCCCTTCCATAAATTCACTTTCATTTTGAGGACGGTTAACGCCTGCTAGATGAAATACAAAATCACAATTTGTAGTGAATTTTTCAAGGTCTTCTAAAGAGTTATCTCTATTATATAGATATAACTCCTCATGCCCTTGATTTCTTAATTCTGCCACCAAATTCTTACCGACAAATCCGTTCGCACCTGTCACTAAAATTTTCGTCATTGAGTAACACCCATTTTTGCCAGTTCTTCCTTAACAACATCTAGTGTGAGTAGTAATTCTTTAATTTCCTGCATTGATAAACGATGCGTGTTGTGAGAGTTGTACTCCCATCCTTCTGAAATCTCTTCTTCACCTTCAGTGAAGTACTTATTGTAGTTCAAGTCACGGTTATCAGCCGGTATGCGATAATAGCCGCCCATATCCGTAGCTACAGCCATTTCTTCTCGCGTGAGAAGAGTTTCATATAGTTTTTCACCATGGCGAGTACCGATAACTTCAATCGGGTTATCGACTTTAAATAGTTCTTTTAGTGCCTGAGCGAGTTCTCCAATCGTGGAAGCTGGAGCTTTTTGAACAAAGATGTCACCTTGATTCGAGTTTAAGAAAGCAAAGAGGACTAGTTCAACTGCATCCTCCAACGACATTAGATACCTTGTCATTTCTGGATCTGTAATTGTTAATGGTTTGTCGGCTTTAATCTGATCAATGAAAAGAGGAATAACTGATCCTCGTGAAGCCATAACATTACCATAACGTGTACCACTAATATTGGTATCGTCAACACTTACAGTTCTCGATTTTGCGACAGTAACTTTCTCCATCATCGCTTTTGAAATCCCCATAGCATTTATTGGATAAACAGCTTTATCGGTTGAAAGACATATAACTTTTTTTACATTATTTTGTATTGCAGCATTTAGTACATTTTCAGTTCCCAGTACGTTCGTTTTAACTGCTTCCATAGGGAAGAATTCACATGAGGGAACCTGTTTTAGGGCAGCGGCGTGGAAAACATAATCTACATTGTTCATTGCTACATTAATACTGTTGATATCTCTTACATCACCAATATAATATTTGACTTTAGGATTATTTAGTCTCTTTCTAATATCTTCTTGCTTTTTTTCATCTCTCGAAAATAAGCGAATTTCTTTTATATCTGTATCTAAAAATCTGGTTAATACAGCATTTCCGAATGATCCTGTCCCGCCAGTTATTAATAAGGTCTTATCTTTAAACAATGAAATTAACCCCCAGGTCTTATGTAATTGAAGAAATATGATCTTCAATTAAATCGACTGATTTTTTTACATTATAATTTTCTTTCATATACCTTGATCCATTTAACCCCATTTTTTTTAAATCTTTAGGATTATTAATCATATAAGATAATTTGTTATTAAAATCATTTAAGTCTCCTGCTAAAGCTGTTTTACCGCTTTTTGAATTAATAATCATATCACCAAAATCAGTGTTCTGATCAATAGCTGCTAATACAGGAAGTTGCTTCTCGAAATATGACAATACTCTAGAAGGGAAGTTGGGTATAGTGAATCGTTTATCAAGAAAAACTAAACCAATGTCAGCTTCCAACAACATACTTTCATATTCATCACGAGGAAGTGAATCTAAGAGTAATACATTTTTTAAATCTTTTTTTGAAATATAGTCATTAATTTTTTCTTTTTCTGTTCCCCGACCAACCAACAAAAAGAAGATATCTGTCGAACTTTTATGTGAGCCAAGTATCTCACAAAGAAAATCAATACCTTGAGGCTTCCCCATGTTCCCCCCGTATACAGCCAGTTTTGCTGATAAAGGGATGTGGTACTTATCTCTAAAATTCAAAGCCGGTGTTTCAAAATGTTCATTAATTTTTTTTGTATTAGGAAAAATCCTTATTTTATCTGAACTAATATCTTTATTTTGTTTTAGTAGATATGCTTTGTTTGCCTCTGACATGACTCCTATCACAGAAGCAGTACTGTACAAATCTCTTTCCTTAGATTTGAAATAATAATAAGCAGGATGTTTCTTTGAAAGAATTCCTATGTCCAATGCATTCTGCGGAAAAATATCTTTTAGCATTAAATACGAGGGGCAATCATAATATTTCATTGCCCACTTCACAATTGAAGCGATGGTTACTGGGGGAGACTCAAATAATATCAAATCATATTCTTTATGATTCAAATGGTCTTTTATAGCTTTTTTCATCTGGTATTGCATTAGAAAAATGGTTATCCCCTTTTCCAAAATACCAACGTCATAGAGGTTTCCTGTAACTACTCGGAGAACTTTCATACCTCTTTCAATTGATATAGAAGTTTCATTAGTTTTCTTCTTCTCTTCTGAGACTACAACGGTTACCTGATGATTTTGATTAGTGAGTTCTTCTGCTAAATCTGTATAGATTGTAGAACTTTCCTGAGCTTTTGGAAAAGACGTAGAAATATAAAGTATTTTCATTTTTAAACCCTCATCTTTATATCGGCTGCCACTTTAATTGTATCCACAACTCTTTTTACATCGACCGAATTTAAAGTTGAATAAAGTGGCAAAGAAAGAATTTCATTAAACCATGATTCGGTGTTATTTAGCTCAACATTATTTTTGTAAGAGCTATAGGCTGTCATCATATGAACAGGTATAAAGTGCACACTGGTTCCAATTTTATGTTCTGCTAAATATTCAATTAACTGATCTCTAGTTAAACTGAATTCATTTGTAACCCTTACAATAAGTAGGTGCCATGCATGTTTGGTAGTATGGGAATTCACTCGTTGAAGCTCTAAACCTTTAATTTGAGACAGTTCCTCGATATAAGTTTTTACAAGTTTTTCCCGCTTATTTTGCATAATATTTAATCGATCTAATTGAACTAACCCAAGTGCTGCTTGCAAATCAAACATATTATATTTATAACCCGGCTCTTCAATATCATACATCCACGAACCGCCTTTGCCATAACGATTCCAAGCATTTTTACTCATACCATGGGTTATGAGTACTCTTGCGCGATCTGCAATCTCTTTACTATCTGTAACGAGCATGCCACCTTCACCGGTAGCAAGGTTTTTAGTAGCATAAAAACTATAAGAAACCGCTCCCTGAGGTTTATGACCTATGCGATTCCCTTTATATTCTGTATAGATTGCGTGCGCTGCATCCTCTGAGACAAATAAGCCGTGCTTATTTGCTATTTCATAAATTTTATCTAAGTCACATGCTTGACCAGCGTAATGGACGGGTACAATAGCTTTTGTATTGGCATTAACCTTTTCTTCAATTTTATTTGCGTCGATTAAGCCTGTTTCAGGATCAATATCAACAAAAACCGGAGTTGCTCCAACATGCAAAATTGTATTGACTGAAGCAGCAAATGTCATAGAAGTTGTAATAACTTCATCACCAGGTCCTACACCGGCTGCAATAAGAGCTATATGAAGTGCGGCTGTACACGAATTCATCGCTACAGCATATTTTGCCCCGACGTATTCTGCAAACTTCTCTTCAAACTCAATTGTTTTCGGTCCTTTTGCCAACCAACCTGACTCTAATGTATCTACCACTTCTTTTATTTCAGCCTCTGTAATATCCGGTAAGCAGTAAGGTATAAATTTTTCAGTCATAAAGTTATCCCCTTCTTGGCCAATAATGATATATTGACGTTTTAGAAATTAAGTTAAAACCCTTTTTTTGATAAAAATTAATTGCTTGCAGATTATCTATTTGAGTACCTACATGAATTTTTTCAAGTTTTTCCTCAAGGCAATAGTAATGGAGAGATTTCAATAATTTTGTTCCAATACCTTTACCCTGAGCTTTCTCATTAAGTGAAATTAATTCAATAACTATATTTTTATTCTCTTTGATGGAGAACAATAAAAAACCAAGTGTTTCTTCATCTTCTTTAGCAACTACAAAAAATTTATCAGGATTATTGAATGAGTTATTAACCCAATTAAAATAGATTTTCCCACTCAAACTTGGGTCAAGATTTGGATCGTTAAAAAATCTTGAGTAATTAAAAGATTTATTACTTATTTCTGAAATTGCTTTATTAACTTGAAAATTGTTTTGTGCACAATAATAAATTTCAGCATTGTTAAAGCTAACTTCCATTTCGAACTGAATATTTATATCTACTAAAAAAGCATCACTATGAGAACCTATTAAGACGTTATTTGCCGGATGATTATTTGTGTTATTAATCACAACGAATTCATAATCTTGAGTGGACGCAACCAATTCTTCAAACTCTATTTTGTTTAATGGATTATATATAGTAATTTTCGCTGATTTAACTCCAAAGTAATTTGTATCCCACGCTAATTCCTCAAATTCAAAATTCATTTTTTTACATCCTCTTTAGTAGTGAAAACATTTTTCCTGAAAATTACAGTCTGTATAGTTTTTAAAATGATTTTTACATCGAACAAAATTGATACGTTACGTGAGTAAAATACATCGTTCTTTTTTCTTTCCGACCAATCAATAGAATTCCTAAAATATGCTTGGTTATAACCTGTTACTCCTGGTAAAATCGAAAGTTTTTCTTTTTCTTCTTCTGTATATTGATTAATATGCTCAGGAAGGTCGGGTCTTGGACCAACTATACTCATACTCCCTAAAAAAACATTGATTATTTGTGGTAACTCATCAATACTTGTTTTCCTAAAAAAACTTCCTGATTTTAAGAGGCGTGAATCGTTTTCTGCACTAAATGTTGACCCATCTTCATTCCTTAGATCAGGAGCATTTACTGTCATAGTCCTAAATTTAAACATTCGATAAGTGGCTCCGTTTTTACCTAACCGTTCGGCATTATAAAAAATAGGTCCCTTATCTTCCAACTTTATAATTATTCCTACACACAAAATTACTAATAATAAAAGTGGCATGAAGATTAGAGAAATAAAAAAATCAGATATCCTTTTGATGTAATTTTTGTACACATTACTTCATTCCATTCGCATAAAATTTACTTTGCCATTGTTACTAATTCGGCAGAAACATTCTTCCTATTAGCCAACCCAATTAGCACTTCCTTAACTTCCTCATTACTCATCTCATGCAACTTCTCCATCAACAACGTCAACTCAAGCTCCGCAGCCGGATTTGCCCTACCGACATAAATCTTCGGAAACACCATCTCGCTCTGTTTTTCGTCTTCATTCAAAAGCTCTTCAAATAGTTTTTCACCAGGACGAATCCCCGTCTCTTTAATCGGTATATCCAACTCTGTATATCCGGATAACCGAATTAAGTTGCGCGCAAGATCAACAATCTTCACAGGTTCACCCATATCAAGCACGAAAACTTCTCCACCTTCTGCTAACGTACCTGCCTGAATTACGAGACGAGATGCTTCTGGAATTGTCATGAAATAACGCGTCATCTTACTGTCTGTGATAGTAACCGGTCCGCCTGCTGCAATCTGTTTCTTGAAGAGCGGAATAACCGATCCTCTAGAACCAAGAACATTACCAAACCTGACAGCCGCGAATTTTGTATCACTGCGCTTTGCCAAGTTTTGAACAATCATTTCTGCAAAACGCTTAGTAGCCCCCATAACGTTAGGTGGATTTACGGCTTTGTCTGTTGATACCATCACGAAGCTTTTTACTTCGCTATGATTTGCTGCTTCAGCTACGTTCTTCGTACCAAAGATATTGTTCTTGACCGCTTCCATAGGGTTTCCTTCCATTAAAGGAACATGTTTATGTGCCGCTGCATGATAAACCACATCCGGTTTATACAGATTCATAATCGTAAAGATCCGGTCTCTGTCCTGAACATCCGCGATAATCGGAATAATCTCAGTGTCAGGTGTCAGGATCTTCCGCAACTCCATATCAATCAGGTATATCGAGTTTTCACCATGCCCAAGCAGAAGAAGTTTCTTTGGACCGAAACGCATGATCTGTCTGGAAATTTCCGATCCGATTGAACCGCCTGCCCCTGTTACGAGAATCGTTTTACCCGTCAACTGGTTTGCAATCTTATTCATATCGAGCTCCACTTCATCACGCCCGAGAAGATCTTCGATTTTCACATCGTGCATATCTGTTACAGACACTTTTCCGGTCATGATGTCTTCGATCATCGGAATCGTCTGTGTATGAATCCCTGTATCCACACAGCGTTTCATCAGTTCAGCGCTTTCCTGTCTGCTCATGGAAGGAATCGCTACGATGATCCGTTCGATTTCATTGTCTTTAACAATCTCTCCGATTGAATCAGTTCCTGAGTTCGCTACGCGAATGCCATGAATTTCATACCCATGCTTTTTCACGTCATCATCCAGATATAAGACAGGTACCAGACCATTTTCTGGATTGGTCAAGAGTTGCCTTGCTACCATTTGTCCTGCTTGGCCTGCTCCGATTATCATCGTCGGTTTCAGGTCTCCTGTTTTCACGCGGTACTTCGAATCCCTAAAAATACGCCAGGATAAACGCGATCCACCAATTAACAAGAGGTGCAACATATACGTAATAGCCAATGCCCGGAAAAGAACATCACCGCTGTACAGGAACTGCACTACACCCACAGCAAGAATTGAAAAGCTGACCGCTTTAAAAATCAGCTTTAACTCACCGATTGAAGCATATTCCCAAACTTTGCGGTAAAGGCCGAAATAAGTGGCAAATGAATGATGGGCTGTGAAGATGGTAATGGCACTAGCTATCAGGAAGTTGCTTTCGAAGGGATTCACCCATGGGTGGAGGAGGAAATAACCGATAAAAATAGAGAAAAAGACAATTAATGAGTCCACCACAGCGAGTAATGAAGTTCGGTTTTTCAAAGTCATACAATCGCTCTTTTCTGTTATGAAATAATGTTTTTTAGCATAAACAGTTTATATCTTACAAAAACTTAGTTCATCTTAACACGACTTTTCTCCTAAGTCACTGTCGAATTAAGTCGATTGTGCGGGGAAAACCCTAAAATGAGCTGAAAATGCCAGACATTTTCAGCCCGAAATAAAAAAGTATCAAAATATAGGTATAAAGACTATTTTTCAATTCCAAGTTATATTAAGAGAATATTCTCCACCATTTTCCCTTTTGAACAGTTTGCGGCTCCAGCACATGAAGATTCTCATTGAGCAGGATCCGGTCATTGTTCTCAAGGAAGATATCGACAAATTCATGCAGGTTCTTTTTCTCCAGTAAATCCAGTCCGGCATTGAAATGGAACGGACGCTGATCGATGCTGTGTACATCTGAGCCATAAACATGTACCAGGTTAGCTTCAATGAGATCAAAAGCGGTTTTTTGAATGGCTTTCCCAAAGTGGCCGGATACAGAACCAGCTGTAACCTGTGCCATTGCGCCATGAAGCAACAGACGGTTAAGGCGCTCAGGTTTTTCGATGATTCCCTGGTTTCGCTCGACATGGGCAATAACCGGTACATAATTGCGGGTGATCAATTGCTGGATAATCGGAACAGTGTAGCCTGGCACTCCTGAAGAAGGAAGTTCTAAGAGTACATAACGGGATTCCGCCATGGTCAAAGCTTTGCCTTCATCAAGTAAATCAGGCAGTTTTTCAGTTAAGCGGCATTCCTGTCCGCTGTATATTTTAAGCGGTATGTTCTGTTCAGTAATGTAGTGCTGTGTAGTTTCAAGCTGCGCTTTCAGTTTATCCAAATCGGTTTTAAAGTTTGGATGGTATGCGTGTGGAGTGGCTATGATACCAGTAAGCTGTTCGTCTACCGCTTTTTGCAGCAAAGCTTTTGTTTCATCCATGTTCTGGGCGCCATCATCAAGTCCTGAAAGTATATGAGCGTGTGTATCGATCACTCGGTGTTCCTCCTTATTCGGCCGTAAATAGAGAAGCTTGTTTGAGTTTCTTCTATATATACTGTTATTTTATTTTTTAGAATTTTAATCACAAAAAAATTTACCAACTTTTCCCTAATCATTCCAAAAGAAAGAGTAAAAAGAGTCGCCTCTTTTTACTCCGTTGCGCCGTAATATTGATAATAGCTGCTGTCTTTTGGAAGTTCGAAGTTATTCAACACAGCACCGATTATCCGGCTATTCGAAGATTCAATCGCTTCTTTAGCTTTTAACGCCATTTCTTTCTCAGTACCGCCTGAGTTGATGACTAGGATCGTGCCTTCGCATTTATTGGAAAGGATTTGTCCATCCGTTACCGATAGAACTGGCGGTGCATCGAAGATGACCAAATCATACATGCCAGTCAATTGACGGATTAAAGCATCCATCGATTTAGAAGATAATAATTCTGCCGGATTCGGTGGAATCGGTCCACACGTCAGAAGGTCTAAACGTTCCACCGCAGTCGGGCGGATTGCTTCTTCTGCTGTCGTTTGTCTCGTCAGGACACTTGATAAGCCGGTTGTATTCCCTGTATGGAATGTGTAATGGGTTGTCGGTTTTCGCATATCACCATCGACAAGAAGGACTTTCTTGCCTTCCTGTGCAAATACCACCGCCAGGTTTGCGGATGTTGTCGACTTCCCTTCTGATGGAGCCGCTGATGTTACGACCATCGTGCGGATATCTGCATCCGGAGATGAAAACGTGATGTTCGTACGAAGTGTACGGAATTGTTCTGCTACATATGAACGGGGCGTTGTATGTGCGATAAGTTTACGTGCTGTCTGCTGGAGAACTTTTTTCTTTCTGGCCATCTGTTACCCCGCCCTTCTTCTTGACGTCGTTTTGTTATCCGGTCCAAGTTCCGCTTTTTCGACTATCGGAGAAACGATGCCGAGCAATGGAAGTCCAAGAACATCTTCAATATCCTGCTGGTCTTTCATAGACGTATCCAGGTAATCCAATAAGAACGCAATTCCGACGCCAAGCATCAATCCGACCACTGCCGCGATTGCCATATTCAGCATCGGGTTCGGCGCTACTGGTGACGGATTTTCTTTCAATACAGCCGGTGAAAGAATAGTGACGTTATCTACATTCATCAGGTCCTGAATATTGCTTTCGAAGATTGTTGCCGTTGTATTGGCGATATCAACTGCTGTCGCCGGGTCTTCATCCTGCACCGCAATGTTAACAATCTGTGATTGGTCTGCATTGCTGACGGTAATCCTATCATTCAATTGCTCTGTCGACAGATCCAGATTCAGCTCTTCTACAACTGGCCCCAAAATTACCGGGCTCTTGATGATGCCGGAATATGTATTGATCAATTGCAAATCGGTTTGGATGTTCTGGTTCGTCAATTGGCCTGTTTCAGTGGGGCTCTGGTTGACCAGGATTTCTGTCGATGTCTGGTAGACAGGCGTCAGAACAAGGAATGAGATGACTCCGGCGATGGTGATTGCCAGAATCGTAAGTAACGCAATAAGGCCAAGACGTTTGCGGATCGTCTTGAAGAGATCCTGTAAACTGATAGTTTCTTCCATTTAAGTGGTAGCTCCTTTAAGGTCTTTTTAAACAACTTATGCTAGTATAGCATAATCTGTGACTATGTTAACTTCAAATTTATAAAAGATTTCTAGGCTAATAGACGGATTTATGCTATCTTTAGTTTTATATATAGTGTATTGGGAAGGAGCAATTATTGTTTTGAAAAAACTTAGCATATTACTATCTATCCTGTTATGTGGAATAATTTTGATTTTTAGTTACGCTTCCTGGAAAGAGAAACTCGCTTCTGCCGGGAAACCTGCTGAGCAGGCAAATGTTACTGCTCCTGCGGAAGAAACCAAAGAAGATGTAGAAGCGGCGTCTGAAGAAACAGCTGATATCGACTTGGAAGGGCTGACCGCTTCAATGGATTCGCAAGTCCAGGAAGTGTTCTTTAATAGGAAAGAACAAGGCGAGAAGGTCCAGTTTTTGATCCTTGGATCCAACGCGATGAATGACGGAAAACCGGGATACGCTCAATTGCTTAGGGATGCTTTGGAAAGATCTTACGCCGGTTTCGTAGAAACTGAAGTCATGTCCTTCGACGGGACTTCAGAAGAGTTCTTGATGAGCGGACCGGAACTTTCGGCAGGCTATGACGTTGTATTGATGGAACCTTTTACGTTAAAGAATAATGGACGCGTGGAAATCGAGACGGAACATGTACATATCCAAAACGTGTTCGGTGAGATATTAAGTGCTGAAAGTGACGCCGAGCTGGTCCTTCACCCGCCGCAGCCGATATACGGAGCACAGTTCTACCAGACACAGGTAAATGCTTTGGAACAATTTGCAGAAATGCGCGATTATGCGTATATTAACCATTGGGTCGGATGGCCTTCAACAGAAGATTTGACACTTAAGGATTATTTGACAGAAGACAGCAATCCTAATAACACAGGTGCCGCAGTATGGGCTGATGCATTAATCGCTTATTTCACCGGCAGCTAACGGAGGAAAAACAACATGAGAAGAAGCCAACCAAAGGCTAAGAAGAAAAAATGGCCGTGGATCGTCGGGATTTTGGGACTGATCGTTTTCGGAGTCGGGATTTACTTGTTCAGTATCTATAACAGTTTTACGAGTACGTTGGATGAAATCCACGAACCGATCGACCGCCCGGTTTCGGATATGCGCGTTGATGAAGTAAAGTTGAATGAAAAAGATCCTTTCTCTGTCCTGCTCCTTGGAGTGGACGAGCGCGAAGGCGACCGTGGCCGTTCGGATACGATGGTTGTGCTGACTGTGAATCCGGATGAGAAGACTACGAAGATGGTGTCTATCCCTCGTGATACGTATACGGAGATTGTCGGACGCGGCATGATGGATAAGATCAACCACGCTTACGCGTTCGGCGGTATCGAAATGTCGATGGCAACGGTTGAAAACTTATTGGATATTCCGATTGACTATGTCGTCCAGGTTAATATGGAAGGCTTTAAAGATATCGTTGATGCCGTTGACGGTGTGACGGTAAACAGCCCGATGGCTTTTGACAGTTATTCGGCTGGCGAGATCCATTTGAACGGTGACGAAGCTTTGGGCTATGTGCGTATGCGCAAAGAGGATCCACGCGGAGATTTCGGCCGCCAGGATCGCCAAAAGCAAGTTATCCAAGGGATTATGCGTGAAGGGGCTTCTGTTAACAGCCTCGTGAATTATAAAGATATCTTCACAGCGCTTGGCGATAATGTCCGTACAAATATGGCGTTCAGTGAAATGATGGATGTCCAGAAGAATTACCGTGATGCCGTTGGACAAGTTGACCAGATCATTGTAGATGACGGTTACGGGGAAACGATCAACGGTGTTTGGTATTATATGATGGATGAGAATGAGTTGAACGAGATTAAGACGACGTTGAAGGATCATTTGAATATGTGATTTAGTTGAAACCACAGGCAGCTTGCTAGAGCTCCTGTGGTTTTTTGTGGTTATTTTGATAATCGATATTCCGCACAACAGCTTCGCTTGCCTGGGGGCTCGCGCTGTGCTTGGTTCCTTGGGGTGCGGATAAAGATCCTTTCATTAGCGGAGTGGTTTTGAGTAAAGGGGTTATTTTGTTGATTTGGGTTTGATCTTTCGATCCTGTTGAGTGGCGCAGTTCAAATACAGTATCCACCACTTTTCAAGCTGTTTTTGGATCGGAGTGATGAAAACACACCCCCGTGTCAGTCACAAATTGAGGGACATTTGTGTCTTGTGCCAGTGTGTATCGCTCCACACTCTCTCCCTTTCCCCTTCCCCTCATTCTTTACAGAATTGCATTTAAACAAAAAAACTGCCCCAGTCGTCTTTCGTGACTTTGGACAGTTTCAGGATTCTATTGCGCCGCGCGCAGGTTGTTATAAGTGATTGCTACTTTTTTTTTGATGTTCTGGTGCTTGAGTGGACGAAGGTTATATTCATAGACAAAATGCAGCACAGCTTTGCGTGGAATGTCCAGCTCTCTGGCTGTGACAGATGGTCCTTCATCCTGGACGATGTAATAGTCATGGATTATTTCTTCGATCTGTTTGTTGTGCTCATTTTCCAGTTTCTCTATGTATTCCTGGTAAGGGTGCATAATCCTCATCCCGCTTTCTGGTTATTTTATAGCATAGGCTTTAGGTCCTTTTTCGATATCTTGAATTAAGTATAACGCCTTATAGACTAAATGACTAGTCTTTTTAGCATAAATATCTCATAAATTTTTGATGTATTAATTGTATATTGATGTGACGCTACTTTATACTGGTTTTAACAAGTATTTTATCAATTGGAAATTGTTTTATTTATAATTGGAAATTGTTTGGCCGCTCTTGGAAAATTCACTGATTAAGATAGTGGTGTTTTGGATAAAAAACTCAATTTGCGGGGAGATGAGGCAATGATCGGTTCAAGGACATTGAAAAGGGTACGGAATTATCTGGTCAAGAAAGCGGAAGCTGAACGCCATTATCTGACAGATGAACATCTGGTGTTCGAGTTCAGCTTGACGAATTTCCTGTTTTTCAACGAGATCCATGCAGAGTTCTGGAATAACGAAGAGCATCATCCGATTGACAGTGAATTGACGGAAAAAGATAAATTGAAGGTCTATATTCCCCTGGTGCTTCTGGAAACGATTGAAACCGGCGCCACGGTGAAGGTGTTCATCAATAATAAAGCGGCTTGGCTGACGGCACATCCTTCCTATAAGGAAGGCGATTTTAATGAGAGTCTGCTGATCAACGAGCGTTATTTGACGACGCGGGTGAAAAAGAACCTGCAAATCAGCAACCGCTTTTCAGAGTTCCGGTTTTCAAACGACGAAGTGTTTGCCGAAATTGAAGGGGCTGGCTATGACAGACTGGAACTTGGTCTGGATCTACCTGCCGTTGAATCCGGCAAGCCTGTTGAAATTTATGCATTTAAGAACCGGCAATTTATCATTCTTCACGGTGTGCGGGATAGAGTGTCGGGGAATATCCGCCTCCAGGATTTCTCGGAGCTCAGCATGGGCATCTGGCGGTTGTTTGCCCATCTGGATGACACGCTGCATCCGCTCCGTGTGACCGGACATAATCTGGAGGCCTTCTCTTCCCTCCGCCATAGGATCCGGCCGATTCGACGGACACATTCCTTCTATCTGGAAGTACGGCCGAATGCCGTGCGGCCTGAAAGTATACAGGTCGAGAATCTGGAGAATCGGCGTTTCCGGATTATGGTCGGCCTCTTGCCTGAAGATGATATAGCGGACGCTGAATACGCGCTGCTGCTGGATGACCAAAAAAGCGGACGCCACGAGACATACCCATTTGTTAAGCAGGACGGTGCCTTGCGGACTGAAGTTCCTTTGGAGGATTTGATCGGGACTTTATTCGCGAAGCGCTTCTTCCTGCTGCGGCAAAGCGAGGAGCCGAAAGTGTCGCAGTTCCTGCTGGATATGCAGCAGCTCAGCCAAAGTACTGTGCGGTTTAAAGTCATTGCCGATTCGCAGCACGTTAAATTGCGTTTCTATAAACGGAAGGATAAATCGCTTGGCCTGAAGATCACGCGTCCGAAGCTGCGGAAAGCGATCAACGATATTGACGGCTTCCGTGTGGACGGTTCCATCGGGTCGACGGATGAATTCATCAATGCGACGGCCTACCTTATGCTCGAAGACCGCTTTTCACTCGAATCGCGGCAAGTGCCGATCCACGATAATTTCAGTGTCGATGTCGAAGAATGGAATTTGATCGGGCTGAAGAGCAAGGACAAAACGATTTTCGACTTTTTCGTTGTCGTTGAAACGGATGCCGGTGAAGTAATCCGAAAAGAAAAAATTAAATACCGGAAAGCCGATTATAAGAAAGATGCTTTCTATAGTTACAGGGTGCTGCGTGACGAAGAAAATAACGAACATCATTTCATGTTCACCACGACGCCTTTCAATAATTTGAAGATCGAGACTTTTACGCTGCCTGCTGATATCCAGGTTCCGGCGGACGTATCCGTCAAGGATCCGAACGTATGGCTGGTCGGCGAGCGCAGCAATACCGCCCAGGATAACGGCATTGTGCTATTCCACTGGCTGATAGAGCATACGGATGTCGAAGCGTATTATGTAATAGAAGAAGACAGCCTCGATTATGAGCCGATTCAGCACATGAAGAATGTACTGGTTTTCGGTTCGCCGGAGCATTTCGAAGTGGCGTTCCGTGCGGGTGTGCTGCTGTGTACGCATGACATCGAAAATATCCTGCCGTATAAACCGGCGCACGGCTTCTTCGGCTACGAGAATACCAAGAAGATCTTCCTGCAGCACGGCGTCCTCGGCCGCAAGAATGTCGAGTACCACAAGCGCAATTACGAGCTGCCGTTCGATTTGTTCATTGTCAGCTCGGACCCCGAAAAAGAAGCCGTTGTAATGGAAGAGATGGGTTACTCCGACGAGGAAGTGGCGGTTACGGGGCTGGCGCGCTTTGACCGCCTCGTACAGAATAAAAAGCCGCGTGATATTTTGCTGATGCCGACCTGGCGCGATTGGATCAATACGGATGAAGCATTTTTGGCCAGTGAGTATTATTTGGCGTATACGAATCTGATCCAGAACGAGAAGTTGTTGAGGTTGCTGGATGAGCATAATATCAATTTGAATTTTTATCCGCATTACCGGGCACAGAACTATTTCCAGAACGGCATACGCGATATGCATGAACGGATCAAGTTTATCCCCCTCGGATCTGTGACCGTTCAGCGGCTGCTGATCCGGCACGCATTGCTTATAACAGATTACAGTACGGTGAGTTTCGACTTTACGCTGCTCGATAAGCCGGTCGTGTTCTATCATTTCGATGCGGAGCGTTTTTTCCGCCGCGGCATCCTGCGGCCGCTTGATGAGACATTCATCGGCGGGATTGCCAGCCACGAAGAAGAACTGGTGAGCATCATCGAGGACCGGATCCTGCATGACTTTGCGAATTTCAATATCGACATCTCTGGCATCATCAAGTATCAGGACCAGGATAATTGCCGACGTATTTATGAGAGTGTCCGCGGCTTGCTTGATGATGAGCCGGTTGTGGATGCGGTTGAAGGTGAGCTGGACCGGGTTTAAAGTATAATTGATTTTGTTAAATAGTTTCGCTGAAGGAGAACCCTGATAGGGTTCTCCTTTTTTGTTGGGTTGGATTGCATGGGGGTTGTCTGGTCTACTGGTGGCCCTGGTGTTTTGCCGTTATAGCAAGTTTTTATATCTATATATTGAAATTATCAGTTGTATAATATTTTGAGTCTAAAGTAGCTTTAAGAGCCGCCTATATGACAAGGATATGTTTTAAATCATTCATTTGTTTTAAACCTTTCATATTATTTTGATATATAACTGTAATGTTATTGCAATAGAATTGCCCTTGTATTACAAAGCTATACTCCTTATAGTAAGAGCAGATCAAAAACATAACATCAAGTTGAAATTGATATTAAACCTTTATCAGCAACCAGACACGGCTATCAAACATATGATTGGGGAATAATAATGAGAAAACTTATTTTTACTTTATTCGCGAGCACGATGATCTTTTCAGGAACTATTTCAGCAGCAGGCGCACAAACTACTACACCAGTTACTGCACCATCAAGCGATTTAGTCCAACAGGTATCGGCCGCTAAAGCGACTGCTAAATCAGGAACTTTCGTCCTTAAATATAATTCAAACGTCCGCGTTGATGCGGGTGTCCATAATAAACGCATCCTAACAGCTAAAAAAGGCACTAAAGTGACTGCCACTCACCAAAAGAAATCCGGCAGCCAAGTTTGGTACAAAGTGAATGTAAACGGCAAAACAGGCTGGATCTTGAGCACATTGATGTCAGCTTCGACTTCTAAAGTATCAGCGGCTACAACTTCCGTTTCAAATTCGGGCATCGTTTCAACTGCTATGGCATTGCGCGGCATCCCTTACAAATTCGGCGGCACGACAACAGCCGGCTTTGACTGCAGCGGATTCACACAATATGTATTCAAGAAAAACGGCAAGAACCTTACACGCACGACGTTGACGCAATTTGCTGAGACGGATAAAGTTACAACGCCTAAAGTCGGCGACCTTGTGTTCTTCGCGAACACATACCGCCCAGGCATCTCACACGTTGGAATCTACATCGGCAACAACCAGTTCGTACACTCTGGCGGAGCGAAAGCTGAAGTCAGAAGCTTGAGCGACTCATACTGGGGTCCGAAATTCCACAGCTTCAGACGCTAAGTTCATAAATTTTATCCGTACGGTGAGGCATCCATATGATTGGGTGCCTTTTTTATGTTTGCTTTTAAGTAGCCGTCATTAGAATATAGCAAGTGATAATTAACTCGCTTGGATGCAGGTTTAGTTTACGTATAGATTTGAGATAGTGTCGTATAAAGTATTTTTGTTGTCGTATAGCGCGTTTTACTTAACGTGTCGATTTTTGATGGGGGCTTTTCTGTAAGAAAAGTGCATTCGAATGGAAAGCAGTCCGCCCGCGGACTGCCCAGTGGGCGGCGAGCGCGCCGCCCGATCCATTCTAATAGTGGGTTGACTTTCATGGGTGGAGATCTATCTGATGATTTTGGCCGGCTACCTTATGATTACGCATTTCTATCTTACGTTTTCCGAGTTTTATCTTACAATTTGCGCTTCTTATCTTACGAATAGAATTTTCCCCCGGCTCTCATCGAAAGAAAAGTGCATGTGTAATGGAAAGCAGTCCGCCCGCGGACTGCCCAGTGGGCGGCGAGCGCGCCGCCCGATCCATTCTAATAGTGGGTTGACTCTCATGGGTGGAGATCTATCTGATGATTTTGGGCGGCTATCTTACGATTACGCATTTCTATCTTACGTTTTCCGAGTTTTATCTTACGATTTCCGACTCTTATCTTACGAATAGAATTTTCCTCCTGCTCTCATCGAAAGAAAAGTGCATGTGTAATGGAAAGCAGTCCGCCCGCGGACTGCCCAGTGGGCGGCGTTTGCCGCCCGATCCATTCTAAGAGTGGGTTGACTCTTATGGGTGGAGATCTATCTGATGATTTTGGCCGGCTACCTTATGATTACGCATTTCTATCTTACGTTTTACGCGTTTTATCTTACGATTTCCGCGTTTTATCTTACGGTTTCCGACTCTTATCTCACGAACACCCACTTCCTCTTCCCCTCACCCACAAAAAAAAGCACATCACCCCCTACGGGATGATGTGCTTCGCGCCAGGCACTTTCTTCAGCACCCAGACGATAAAAAATGAGAGCGTAAATATGAGAATCCACACAAACGGCACGCCTATCACTGCGTTAACCATGGTTTCATTAATATCAAAGAGTTTATTGAGATAGAATTGCACCAACGGGTGGATCACGTAAATGCCGAGTGTGGCCAGGCTGATTTGCGTGATGATCGGATTCGGTTTAATGCGCGGTCCCAGATGTTGGAATAAGGCGAATACGAAGACACTGATGACTATTTGTGTCGGACGGTAATGCTCATAATAGAATTCGTCGAGTTCACCGTTTTTGACTGTCAGGTTATGTGTGCCGTAGACGGTCGCCAGATAAGCGATGAACGATAGGCCAAACAGAGGCCATATCGCTTTCTTCGGCAACGGATAGCGCACGAGATAGGCTCCTAACAGGAAGTAGCCGATATAGGGTTGGAACAGGCCGGCGACGAGAGCCGGTTCGAAGCCGTACATTTTCTGCACAAACGGCAGTAAGCCCGAGAAGAAGAACCAGATGCCCAGAAAATAGAGAAATGTTTTCTGATCCATGTTCTTGACGAGAATTTTTAGGAACGGTGCCATTATGTAGAGGCCTATGATGACATACATGAACCACAGGTGATAATAGACGTCGTCAGTCAGAAACAGGACGACCATTTCCCACGCCGTGTAGGTTTCACCCTGCTCGAATACTTTATAAGCGATGTAGACGCCGCTCCAGAAAATCAGCGGAATGATGACTTTGGTCAGCCGCCGCTTGAGGAATTCGCCGATGGGGTCTTCCCTTTTCAGATTAAGCAGCAATGCGCCGCTGAGCATGAAGAAGACCGGCACACACCAGCGCAAGCCGGAATCGATCCAGTTGGCGAGTTGCCATTCCCACTCGCCGGTGTGGCCGGTATTGATGATTTTTGAAACAACATGGACGCCGACTACTGTGAAGATCGCCAGTACCCGCAGCCAGTCCATATAATCGTATCGTTTTGCCATAAGTGACTCCTTCTGAGGGATTAATATTTTTATTCGAGTTTACTGCAATATTCCCTCAGCAATAATACTTGAAACCAAAGAGAAAAGCGGAAGCGCCCGGTTAGCTCCGACAAGCGCTGGAAGCCTTGACGGTAATGGCGTTCTTTGCCATTGGCGGTAAGGCTGAAGCGACTCGAGGGGCTGGGTGCTGGAGTCTGGACATCGCAAGACTCTCTCTTAAGAACCTTCTGATTGAATAAGTTAGACTTTCTTAACCAAAAACAAGCGCCGGCTGGCATAATGCCCCGGCGCTTGTTTTATTGATCCTGATTCGTAATCGCTGAGATCTGGTAATCGCCGAAGCGGTCAATGACGATGGTGTAGACAACCGCATGGCTGATGGAGACGAGTTTATCGTCTTCCTTGTCATGGAATGTGAATGTCGCATTCGCCGTGATGTAGGCTTCGTTGTCACCGATTTCGATTTTCTTGATGACCGGCTCTACAGCCTGGAATACGCGCTGCTCACCTTTCAGTCCTTCAACCATTTCGTTGCCGGCCATTTCTCCCTGGCTGCCTGACAGCAGGAAGAATTGATAAAAGGTTACTTCATCGTCATTAAGTGAATATGGAACCAATTCATAGAAATCCGAGATGAACCCGCGAAGTGCTTCTTCTTCGAAGGTGGCATCCGGAACTTCAGGCTGCCATGCGTCGCTCTCGGCAGGCAGCGGATTTGCCGCCCATTCCTGCAATTGGTCGTTGACCGTGTACATCGGAATCGAGTAGCCGATGTCCGGATTATCTGTCAGAACGATTGAGTTGATGCCGAGGATTCTGCCGGATTCCGCAGAGATTAATGGTCCACCGCTCGATCCTTGTTTGATCTTCGCAGTCATTTCGTAAAGGTCTTCGTATTTATAACCATCGAAGAAGTCCATCCCTGTAGCGGTGATTTCGCCTTCTGTCGATGTATTGTGGATGTTTTCAGGGCTGCCGAGCGCAAACACTTTCGTGCCCGCTGATACCGGCGACATTTCCATTTCCATTGCCGCTTTGCCCGCAATCTCCGGCACACGAATTAAAGCGATGTCGGTCGTTTTGGAAAAGCCGACGACCTGGCCATTGAATTCCTGGCCGTTGCTGTTTTTAACTGTTACGTATTGTGAGTCTTTGACGACATGCGCGTTGGTGAGGATATCGCCTTTATTGTTGAATAAAAAACCGGAACCCTGGTCAAGGTCGGTATAGATTGTGTAAACGTATGTTTTCGCGTTCGCGATCATTGATGATAGATCCGGTTCCGGGACAACTACCAAACTGTCATCCGGCTGGTCCACTTCTTCCACCGTTTCGTTCTGGATCGCATCGCTGCTTTCTTCTGTATCCGTTGCTTCTTCTGCAGAACCATCTTCTTCCGGCTGCTGCGTCTGGTCATTGACGGTGCCCGGCTCAATCGTCTCCGGTTCGTCTTCTATGACGACGTTGACGCCGCCTCCGCCCTGGTATTCACGCTCTGAGAAAGAGGTTTTTTCCAGTGATTCGGTGGTCGATTGTTCTTCCGGACTGGCGATCATCAAATAGACGCCCGCTCCGACTGCTGCCAAAAACAGAATGGTGACAAGCGTAATCAGCCAATTCTTTTTCTTGGGTGTATTGCTATTTCTCTTATCTATTCGTCTGTTCAATACTATCAGCTCACTTTTTATTTTGCTTTTAAAGGAAACGACGGCTTTGTAAAATGTGCATCGTTGTCCAGACTCCAGCGGCCCAACTCTTCGGGTCATAAGCCATTCAAAGGCTGCTCCTGCATTGCTGTGCTGCTTCGTCGCAAAGAGATTGGCCCACAAACCTCGGGCCATCTCATCGCTATCGCTTTTCTTTATCACACTGCTCATTATATAGACGGATGAACCCTATGTATAGTTTCATTAAGATTGCAGAAATATTACGTGTCTTACCTTTGACTGATATTTTGGTATATAGGATGCATACTATAACTAACGCTTCGCCGCTTTGGACAAGCCTCCCGCAATAAGCCGAGAAGAGCACTCGTCTTATTGCTCCGGCCAGTCCTGAGCCGCGCCTTTGCTGAGAGAAATCTCTAGAGATATAAAGCAAAACAGCGAAAATTTTGAGGAAACTGGGTCCTTTCATGTCTCGAAGCTAGCGTCAGCGATGCAGAGACATGAGCACATCTTTGCTCTTCGCCGGCTGACGCTACATTTTTGTCATTAGTAGAATCATTATTTCCACTATCTTATATGTAAGGAACTAAAGCGTATATTTATAGAAAACCTTCTAAGATATGAAGCAAAACAGCGAAGACGCCTTGGGGAGTAAGCGCAGTGCCAAGATCCACTCGGGCGAAGTGGAACGAGCACGAGTTAGCTTGGCGCAAGCCCCCGGCAAGCGAAGCTGTTTTGCGCAATATCGGTTACTAATAACATATATATCAAAAGAAAAAAGCCGAGAGCATCCGCTCCCGGCTTTCTTCATTTTATTCTATTACAGTTCCCCGTACATCAACACAAGAGCACGGTAAAGGACTGCCGCAGTCTCTCCACGTTTGATGTCATCTTTTGGAGCAAAGACGTTGTTGTTGCGTCCTGTCATCAAGCCAAGTGCATAAGCTTGTGAAACTGCTTCATTAGCGTAATTTGAAACTTTGCTTTGATCTGCATATTTATGTGACAGATCAAGACCTTCAAGAAGTGAAGCATCTTCATATTTCACAGCACGGATCACCATAACCGCAGTGTCCTGGCGTGAGATGTCAGCGTTCGGGCTGAACGTGCCATCCGGGTTGCCCATTACAATTCCAGCGCGGGCAGCCGCTTCGATGTATTTCGCCGCCCAATGTTTAGCTGATACATCTTTGAATGTTCCTTCGTAGTCCTCAACCGGAAGGTCAAGTGTACGAACTAGAAGCGTCGCATACTCAGCGCGAGTAAGGTCTGCTTCAGGAGCGAACAAGTCAGCTGTTTTCCCTTGGATGATCCCAAGTGTCGCAAGAGCTTCAATTTTTTCTTGAGCCCAGTGTCCTTGGATATCAGCAAACGTTACAACTTCTGCATCACCTTTAAAGATCGAGAATCCAACTGTTGCTTCGTTTCCAGCTACATCAACTACTGAAACTACATAGTCATTTTGGCCTTCATCAAGAACAGGTACATTGAATGTGATGTCTTTGTTGAACGCATACATACCGTATGGCTCAGTGATTGCTTTGCGGAATACTTCAGAACCGTCAACATAAACTGCGATTTCGTCGAAGTTATCTTGTACGTTTACTGTTACTTCCGCTTCTTCTGTTGTCAAATCTACCCTTTCAGGAGCGTCTACAACTTCTGCTGTTGGAGCAGTTGTGTCAACCAGAACCTGGCGGCGGATTTCCATTTCATTGTTAAACTCGTCTACGGCTTTAACTTTAAGATCGTGGACGCCATCTTCCAATGTTACTGTGTGTTCGAAGTTCACACCATCAAATGTGTCAACTTCTACACCGTTGACTGTTACAGAAACGACGTTTGAATCATCTTCGACTGTACCAGCAACAGTTACTTCATTCGAATCAAGGTATTCCATAACTTCAGGAGTTTCGATGAAGATTACAGGGTGCGTTGATTCTTCAGCTGTAACACGCAGTTCAACTTCTGTAGCGTTGCCTGCTACATCGTAGAACACAGCAACCAATTTATCAGTTTTCTTAACATCTGCAGTTACTGCAAATTGAGTAGTCGAAGGAGCAAGTGACTCGTCTTCGTCTTCAGTTGTTGCATCTTCAGTGATTTCTTCGCCGTTCAAGTAAACTTCCCAGCGGTCAGCGCCAGTGTTGTCAGTGAACGATGAAACTTCTACAGTTTTCGTTGCAGCATTGTAAGTCGCTTCTGCTTCAGGAGCAACCGTATCCACTGTGATAGGGAATTCGATTGACTGCCATTCAGCATCCGGGTAATCAATTACAGCGCGAAGCTGGATTTGATAGTCACCGTCTGCAACCACTTTACCGCGTGCTTTGCCGTCCCAAGCAAAATCAGGGTTGTACGTGTAAGAAGATGTACCTGAGTAATGCTTCGTCAAGTTTTCAGCTGTACGGATTGTGCGGATTACTGTGCCCGCTTCGTTCAGGATATTCACTTCGAATTCCTTCGCGTTACGGATCAATGAATAAACAGGGATTACAGAGTCAACCGATCCGTCACCATTTGGCGAGAATGCGAATTTCTCTGGGTCATATACGTCTTCACCTAGGTGCGTTCCGCCGTTAAGGATGTTGCCATCGCCATCAGCAAGAAGTGTCATGCCGTAATATGTCATAACTTCGTCCCATGCAAAGTAATCAAAGATTCTTGCATCGTCCCACTCACCGTTAAAGCCGAAGTAAGGAACTACTAGAGAAGTGTTGCCAGTGACTTCTTCATTTACGTCAGTCAAAGTGACAAAACCGTCAACAAAGAATCCATTTTTGTAGAATGCATCAAGTTCAGCGCTGACAGCAGAGATATCAACAGTAACCGGGATTTCAACAGAACCGTTAGCAGGAACTGTTACAGTTTCTGGAGCTGCAATTGAAGCATCTTCCGTGATTACAGTTGAACCGTAAGCAGGATTATTTGGAATTGTTACAAAGTAATCGCCAGCGTTAACTGGAGTGTCAACTTGTACTGCTACGTCAACCACATATTCAGCCGCCACATCAGAGAAGTTCTCTGCTGTCAAAGTGAATGTGTATTGATCGTTTTCGATTTCTTTCAAAGCAACTTTCGCTTCGCCAGTTGCTTCATTTGTTACCATTACGTCAGTTGAAAGCGCATCATGCAATTGCATCAAACCAGCACCTTGGCGGCGTGGAGATACAAACTCCCCTTCAGCAAGTTCAACAGGATCAGCAGTGTTCATCATCAAGTTTTTCGCGAATTGAACGCGGTCAGCGCCAGTCAAACCGAATTCTGCGTCAACTCGTTGGTAAACTAGTGTCGTACCACCTGATACGTGTGGAGCCGCCATAGACGTTCCGCTCATTAGGCCGTACTCATCGTTATTCAAAGTAGAGAAGATGTTTCCGCCCGGAGCAGTGATTTCTGGTTTGAAATCAAGGTTCGGAGTTGGACCCCATGAAGTGAAATCACTCATTTCACCAGCATTCGGGTTTGGAGTTTCAATGTTATCGCCTTCAAAAGATACAGTAACTGTGTTGCCTGCATCGATTTCCGCTTTCATCGCCAATCCATCAGCCTGCAATGCAGACATGTATGGAATTTTGATGGCAGCATCAGAAGCCATATTGATCGTGCCTGTTGTGTTGTTGTAAACAATAACACCAGCAGCGCCAGCCGCTTGTGCATTCAAACCTTTAGCAGTAAAGTTGATCTGTCCGCGGGAAATTAGCGCGAATTTACCAGTGAAATCTTTTCCTTCAAAATCAGCCGGGTTACCGAAGCCAGCAAACTCCACTTCATAAGAAGCGTTTGGCAATTCGATCGGATCAACGTCATTTGCAAGAAGGTACATTGCCTGTCCAGCTTCTACACCATTCACATGGTAATCAAAGCTGAAGCCAGTAACGATCGTGTTTTCGAATGATGCTACACCGAATGATTCTTTAGAAACACTTGGTGAACCAGTCAAACCATAATCCTGGTTCTCTGCGTACGGATACCAAGTACCAGATCCGAACATATCTGAGTTACCAGCAGAGATTGCTACAAGGATTCCGTTTTCAGTTGAACGTGCAACTGCCATTTGCTCAGGGTTAGTTGAATCAACATAACCAGCAGTGGATCCAAGAGACATATTGATGACGTCTGCGCCAAGTTTGATGGAATCATCAATTGCTTTAACGTAGATATCGCCGTAAGTTGAAGCAAATTGCGGGTCGTTGCCGAAAACTTTCAAAGCCAATAACTGTGTTTCAGGAGCTACACCTTTAAGGCCTGGGTTTTCAGCTTCTTCGTCACCATTTGCGCCTACTGTACCGGCAACGTGCATACCGTGCATAGAAGCATCTGGTCCAAGGTCAAGAATTTGGTTGTTATCGTCCATGTAGTTCCAGCCGAATGGAACTTTTGCAGTGAAGTATTCACCGTTTTCGATAGAACCATCAGCAAGCAAAGCCTGCACTTCGTCTTGCGTAATGTCTCCAGTAGAAGGATCAGTCAAAACCATGTCTTTGTGGGAAGGATCAATACCAGTGTCGATAACACCGACAACCATTCCTTCACCTTTATAGCCGTAATCGCCCCAAGCCTGTTGAGCTTGAACCAATGCTTTAGAGTATTTCATTTCAGGCTGTACAGAAGGACGTGTGTATTCAGTCGCTTCATATACTTTCTTAACGCCTGCAGTATTCGCGATTTCTTCAACTTGTCCAGCTGCTACATTAGCAGAGAAACCGTTGAAAACAGTCGTGAAGTTTTCAAGATATGTAACACTTGGTGCAGCCATTTTCACAGCCGACTGGACAGTCGCCTGGTCAGTTTCTACAGCCGCTTCCAGACTTGCTTTTTGTGACTCAGGAAGATCTTTGTAAAGAACTCCTTGTTGAGTTGCCGTTTCGATTGTTGGCGCTTTTTCAAGTTCCACAATCACACGGACTGTTTTAGATGGGTCTTCCGGATTCACGAACTTTTCCGGAACTTTTACAGCTGGTTTTTCAGCATTTAAAGTCGGAAGGTCCGATACGGACTTGGTTGTCGCCGCAGATACGCCGGTTAAACCGAAGACAGCAGAGCTGAGCGTCATCATTACGACTAACATCATAACTAACGCCGTTTTAAACTTCTTCAATGTTTTTCCCCCTTTTATTGGTTGTTAATTGTGCAATTATTCCTAATTGCATAACACTATTAAATTTACCATAAATTATCAATATTGCAAACGTATTCTTAATATTTTATTGAATATCCGGCGCGTTTCATGTGTGAATGGGTTTAGGAAGTAGTGGAGATTAAAGGGTATCGGAAGTTGGAATAAATAAATGGCGACCATAATCTTGAGTTTTTCGCTTTTTGCCCGCGAAAAGCATCCACTTCCGTTTTCAGGTTGACTCGCTTTGTTGAAAGTTGAGTTATCGTATTACGGGGAGTTGTTGTCGTATAGCGGAGATTTACTGACGTATAACGGATTTTACTTAACGTGTCGATTTTTGATGGGGTTTCATCGAAAGAAAAGTACATCTGTAATGGAAAGCAGTCCGCCCGCGGACTGCCCAGTGGGCGGTAGTCACCGCCCGATTCATCCTAAGAGTGCGTTTACACTCATGGGTGAAGTTCTATCTTCTGATTTTGGCCCTCTATCTTGTGATTATGCATTTCTATCTTACGTTTTTTGAGTTGTATCTTACGGTTTGCGATTCTTATCTTACGATTTTATATTTCCTCCAGCTTTCAGCCAAGAGAAAAGTGCATTTATACGGAAAGCAGTCCGCTGCTCGCGGACTGCCCAGTGGGCGGTGGTCATCACCCGTTCAACCTTTCACTTGTTATTGATCTTATTTGTTAGTGTTTTGCTCTTAATCGAAGAATTATAGTTTTCCACTAGGAATTTTGGAGGTTTTCGTTCTTAGAGACAACATCTGGGGGTCGTTCGATGATATATCCGCGTTCAGGAAATTATATCCGCGCTCCAGAGTTTATATCCGTGTCCAAAAAATTATATCTGCGTTCGCCAAACATCTGCAGATTTACTATATTCCCCCACCGTCAATCTATGCTTTCATATAGTATCTCCACTACTGCTGCCTCTCCCATAACCAAAAGTTTCTTCTATATAAATAGACTATCTCCTTCCACTCCCCAAAATTATTTCCCGGGAAATAACCCACCTGCCCTCCTCTTCTTTATCGTGACTCCACAAAATTTTATAGAAGAATATCGACAGATAAAAATATAGAGATTCCTAGGTGAGTAATGTTGAAAAAAGCATATTACATAATTTGTGACGAGACCTTTATTTATAGTCACAACCATCCTCATATTAACGATCATTTTCCTTTGTTACTTACTGTTCGGCGAGGCGGATATTAAGCGTTTACTGGTGCTTGAGTTGAGATATATTTTAGTCTTCACCGCGCTGATTGAATTGATTGCCGGCAAATGGAAACCCGGCGCTTTTCTTTTGCTCAAGCTTATTTTCTCGACACTGTTTTTGGCAATTGTCATGTTCCACACGTTCAAGCGAATAGCTGGGCAATGAATACCCGACAATCGACCGTTTTAAGCTTCCTTTCATCCTCCCTGCCTCTTTTGGCGGTGCGCAGTTTTTCTTACGTTATGTCAGTGTTCCATGCCCGTACCAAAAAGCGAGGCCCCCCATATTCCGGGAGCCTCGCTCTTCATTTGGCTTAATATTGCACCTTTAGTTAGATGCGTACGGCAGGAACAATGAGAATATCTTCGCTGCTTCTTCACGTGATGTTGAACGGAATGGATTGAATTTCCCATTGTATCCTACAACGATTTCCTTGTCGTGCAGCAATGTGATTGCTTCTTTTTCCGCTTGAGTCTGTTTGCTCAAGTCAGCATATGGAGCCATTTTGACGATTTTGTAATCGCCGTTGATTTTTGTGTAGACGCGATCAAGCAACAATGCGAAATGAGCACGTGAGATATACTCGTTCGGCTTGAATTCAGTTGCTGTTTTACCTGTGATCAAGCCTGCAGCGTATGCGGCATTGATCTCGTTTTGGCGATTCGGGTGAAGTCTTGAAATATCCTTGAATGGAGATTTTGGTGCGTTTGCAGTATCCATTTCAAGAATACGTGTAAGGATAGTAACTGCCTGGTAACGAGTCAGGCTGCTTTGCGGTGAATATTTTGTATCCGTCGTCCCTTTCACAATCCCTCTGTCGAAAAGGTCTTTGATGTAAACGTATGACCAGTCAGTCGCTTTAATATCAGTGAACGGCATTTCTTTTGCTGGTGTTTCCGGCTTTTCCGGTGTGAAATCGATTTGGATCAATAACGGATCATGATCAGATGCACGTCCGTGCTCTTCCATGAACATTGAATTGATGTGGAGCATATCGATGTCTGTTTGTTCAGCGATGTTGTTTGTTACAAGCGCATGATCAAGAACCTGTGAATTGCCTTGGTAATAATAAGAATAACGGTCTTCCAATGGTACGTCTTCGACTTTATTCGTCAGAATATCGCCTTTCAATGCACTTAGCGCCGGTGTGAATTCGAAATCGTTCATGTCGCCATTAACGATGACTTTCAAATCCGGATCCTGTTTCTGGCCTTCTGTGATGAAGTTATTGATCATTTTCGCCAATTCGATTCGTTCTGCTTCCGATTTAAGGAACGGAGGCTGATTCTGTCCGAATAAAGGCTGGTCGCCGCCTTTAGAGTTTAAATGAGCTGCGATGACTACGAATTTCTCGCCCTGGAAATCAAATTGAGCAGCAAGCGGCTTGCGCGTGCCCGGATGATTTGCAGGTTCGATGCGTCCCGGATTCAACGCCAATTCGCCGTCCACCCAAGTATTCGCTTCATTGTATGCGCCTTTAACGCCTTCCGCCAGTGTTACACGCCCAGGGTTATAGAGGAATCCGACGCGGATGTTGCCGTCCGGCTGTCCGCCGTCTTTATTGTTTTCAGGAGCAATATCTGTGTAAGCATAAGTCGGTCCGCCTGCAGCTTCAATTACTGCAATCAGACGCTCATAGCTTTCCGATGCATCCGTGTTGCCTGAAGCTGTCGGGCCATCGTTGTCCTGGACTTCAACCAATGAAATAACGTCAGGAGAGTTCAGGTTGTTAACGAATGATTTACCGATTTTTTCCGCTTTCTCGTTCGTTGTATGATTCGGATCTGCAGAGAAGTTCTCCATATTATACGCAGCTACTGTCAATTTATCCTCGGCAGCAGTGATCCACGTTTCTTCAGGAACTGTATCTCCTTGTACGAACGCCGGAAGGTTTTCTTTTTCGGTCCACAGCTTATAGTTACCGAAGCCGTAGCCCATAACGCCAGTAATTGTTCCGTTGAATGAATCGCCGGCTTTTGCAACGAAGTTTTCGTCGTCAAAATCAACGGTGATTTTTTCAGGATTGTAATCATTTTCAGAAATCAAAATTCCGCCTTGCTTGTTGAAATCAGTGTTCGGAGAATTTTCAACGACTACAACCACTTCGCCGTATTTCTGCGGTCCCACAATTTTTGCATTCGGCACTGCAAGATACATCAATTCAAGGGATTCCCAGAAATCGATTCCATCTTCAGCAGGGTCAAATGAAGACAAACCGTCGTTGTCGATAATTTCAGATGGAGGCATAACATCTTCACCGATTACAATCGGTGCTGGAAGTTCAGCTGTTCCTTCTTTTGCTACGTCAGTAGCGCGGATGCGCGTAATCGGCATATCGTTGTCGCGCATATCGGAATAGCCTTCCTGGAAATGCTCTTCAACAGTACCTGCAACAGTGACCAGGTCACCAACAGTTACTCCGTTTGAAGACATGTTAACCATCAATGCTTCAGAAGTCGTCAAATCGTCATCCTGATTAACGTCCTGAATGACAAAGTTTGCTGAGTTATAAATGTGGGTTACAACACCTTGGATTTGATTGACAACTACACCTTCATAATCCGAATAATGGCCATCACCCTGGATGTCGCGGATTCTCAGATCAGCTGTTTTCAATACCGTATATTCGAATGAAAACACTTCAGATGTTTCATTTCCTACAGCGATTGCTTTAATCGTTGTATCTGTTGTAAGCGTAATTGGTGCAGTATATTCTGTGCTTGAAGCTGTCGGCGTGCTGCCGTCAACTGTGTAATAGATTTTTGCAGATTCCCAGCCGGACTGAAGGGAGATTTCCGTGCCTTCAGAAACAATACCAGGGAAAGTCGTTACGTAAACTGCAGGTTTATTCACAAGGTCAAAACTTTCAAGACCCAGTGTTTTTACCTGGAAGCTGTCGTTGAATTTCGAAGCGATTCCTGTAACGTTGATCAGGTCGCCATTTTTATACTGCTGTGTGAAACGGTCAAACGTTAAGCCGTTGCGGTTGTCGTTGCGGACAACGACAGTATTGCCGTCTGCATCAGTTGCAGTAAATTCGAAAGTTCCGTAATCATTTACTGATTTCAAGCCTGTGATTGTTACACTTTTCATCTCGATCAATTCGCCTTGCGTGTCTACATTGACACCTGTCGGGGTGACCGATTGAACAGCCGGCAATTCATTTCCTGAAGAAAGGACTCCAATCGTATTCGGCTGCAACTGCAATTCGCCGTTATACTCGGAAATCGAACCTGTCAGACGTACGATGTCGCCAGGCGCCACATCTGCGCTGTTTGTATAAACGTAAATTCCGGCAGTGTCATCTTGAGCGTAGAAAGCTTTACCGCCCCAGTTGCCTGTAGCTGTTGTAACTGTCGCTTCCACTTGGATCAATTCACCGACTGCAGCGCGAGCTTCCGCTACTGATCCGACAACAGTCGCTTCCGGCGGTGCTTCGCCTTCAGCGATGATTGTGTAAGCAGTTGGAGATTTGAGGCCTGGCACTGAGTAATAGGCAGTCAGTGTTCCTGTAATTGTAACTTCGCCTTTGAACATATGTGGATTATCCACTAAGTTCAATGCTGTTCTTGTGTCAGAACCGGAAGTTAACTGAACCGGAATGATATTTGCCGGATTTGTTTCATCAGCAGAATCTGCCAATCCAAGGTTGCTCGCCTGAGTAAACGGTGCTTCCTGATCATAACTCGATCCGCTGTTTGCCGTTCCCACAATGAATCCTTTAACTGTTGCAGTACCGCTGTTATTCGCAATTGCCTCAGCAACTGTAATAGCTTCTGCTGCATTTGCCTGCGTTGCCGCATACGGCAGAACCGCGGAAATAACTAATAGAAAACTTAAAAATAATTTACCAAAAGAACTTTTCGTCAATGAATTTCACTCCTCAATATATGGGACAGATAAAAACATTTAACTAAAAATAACAAAAATGTAATAAAATTCTGCAAAGCCAGTAAAAGGCAGCCCCTCCTTATGGAAGAGGCTGCTTTTACTTGAACTGATTGGGTGACTGTTACCTTATTGAGCTGTGTAAGGCATGAACATTGAGAACATTTTAGCCGCTTCAGCGCGTGTAGCGTTTTGGCTAGGCATGAATTTCCCATTGTAGCCAACTGCAATGCTGTGGTAGTAAAGCATTGTAATAGCTTCCTGCTCTGCAGCAGTCAATTTAGCTGTATCTGTGTATGGAGCATTAACATCATATTCGAAATCGCCATTGATGTTTTCGAATACACGGTTCAACAACAATGCAAAATGCGCTCGTGAGATGTTGGCTTTCGGGTTGAATTTGGTTCCCGCTGCATCTGTACCCTGGATCAAACCAGCTGCATAAGCTGCATGAATTTCATTTTGGCGTTTTTGCGGCAAGGTGGAAATATCAGTGAACGGTGATTTTGGAGCATCCACTTCATTCAATCCCAAAATGCGCGTCAGGATTGTAACAGCCTGCCAGCGAGTCAGGTTCTGATCTGGAGAGAATGTATCCAAAAGTGTTCCGCTCATGATTCCGCGGTAGTATAAATCTTTAACATATGGGTATTCCCAATCTTTCATGTTGATGTCTTTGAATGGAACTGTCGGGTTGATGCGGTTTTCAAGCATCGGTGAGATGACTTCCAGTTCAGAGATGTAATCAACGAACATTTCGTAGTCGATGAATCCTGGTTCACTTACACGTCCATCAGCATATGCTTCAGCGAATACATCATAGCCGTCACCGCCAGCTGCAGTGAATGTGTTTGTTGCAACTTTATAGCTTTCAGTATTTTCGATCTTCGTGCGGATACCATCTTCAGAAATTACATTTGCTGAAGTGACACGGCTGCCGACTGGCTGTGATGGATCAAAAGAGAATTCCATGCCGGCCACGTGCAGGAAACCGCCGCTTTCTTTAGGGAATTCTTTGACACTGTGTTCCAAAGCTCTTTTCAGCTCGGCACCTGTCAAGTCCATGATTGCCAATGAGTTACCGAAAGGCATAACCGTCAATACTTCACCGAAAGTGATGTCACCTACGTCGATTGACGCACGGATACCACCGCCGTTTTGAAGTGCGATTACAGTTTCAGGATCAATCTGTTTTGCAGTGTTCAGCATACCGTCAGTGATGATGTTTCCAAGGTTTGTTTCTGAAGAGCGGACTCCGCCTTCATTGCGTCCACCATTAAGGAATACTTCTGTGTATGCGCCAGTGGATACGTTTTTGAACTCATCCACTTCCGCTTTATAAGGTGCAAGCAAAGCTGCTGCGTCAGCGTCAACTGCTGCGTCAGAAACTTTATGCAATGTTACAGGATGCGTTTCACCTTCAGTTGAAGTGATGACACCTTCTGCGTTGAAAGTTACATCAATTTGTCCAAGGTTGCTGTTGTATTGTCCAGTTTGTACAATGACAACCGGCTCGTTGCCATTAACGACAACTTGGCCTTCAGTTAATGCTGTATGTGTGTGTCCTCCAACGATCACGTCAATGCCGGCAACGTTTTGAGCCAACAATAAATCGTTATCGAATTGTGCAGAATCGTTGTAACCGATATGAGTCACAGCAATAATTTTGTTTACGCCTTCAGCTTCAAAAGCAGCAACCGCTTCTTCTGCTGCAGCAAGGTAGTTAGTAAATCCAATTGCATCAGGGCTGGAAATTGATGCTGTTTCTTCAGTAGTCAAACCGAAAATACCAACTCTTTCACCGTTGAAATCTTTAATGATTCCATCATAGATTTCACCATTTCCGAAATCAGCTGTATAAACGTTATTCTGTAAACCGTCAAATAATGGATCACCAGAAAAATCAACGTTTGAAGATACGAATGGGAATGCAGCGCTTTGAACGAAATCAGCCAATGCCTGATGCCCAAACTCACTGCTTCCAAGGTCAAACTCATGGTTTCCGAAAGTCATAGCGTCGTAACCCATATAATTCATAAGCTCCAGATCAGCCATACCTTCAAAAAGATTGAAGTAAAGACTTCCTGAGAAAACGTCACCAGCATCCAGCAACAGGTTATTCGGTTTTGCTTCGCGGATCTGTTTCACGAGAGTCGCACGTTTTGGAGCATTTTCCAAGTTCGCATGCGTGTCATTCGTGTGCATGATCGTTAAATCGAAGTCCCCTTCAGCTGCTTCTGCAGCCAGCGGCGCTTGTAAACCTACCATGCTCACTGTCATTGCAGCGGCAATTGAGGCTTTAAACATCTTATTACCCTTCATTCGGCACCATCCTTTGTTTTTTGGTTAGATTGCCTTTTCAGTTTCTGGGAATAAATTATGTAATCTTATGCTGTGAGGTGGTTCCCTGTTCCCGTTCGTGAAAGCGCAATCATACGATTAAAGTTTAGCACATTTGGCATATTTCAACAATCTACTATTCGGAAAATTAACAAATTAACAAAGATTTTACAAACTAAAGTACTATACGTGCCTATTTAACCATGCCGGCCTGACAACAAAGCCTTGTTCTGCTAAAACCCGATTGCCCATTTTGCGTGTTTTGTAAATTTTACTATGTTAGTGTTTAACGAACCAGGTATATGTAAATAAATATAGTAGAAAGCCAGGTGAAGTTCAATGCAAGTCAATAATAGACATTTGGAAGAAATTCAATTTGCACGCGCTATTGCCATTTTTGCCGTGCTTGCCGTCCATTCTACATCAACCGGAGTCACCCTCACCGATCATTCATCACCAGCATTTCTTATTTACGCGTTTTTCAATCATGCTGGAAAATTAGGCACTCCGACTTTCATTTTTCTGAGCAGTTTCATTCTTTTTTATACTTATTACCACCGCGAATTAACAATCGATTTATTCAGGAAATTCTATAAAAAGCGTCTGCTGTTTATTCTTGTGCCTTACTTTGTCTTTTCTGTATTCTACTTTGGCATCCGCAGTTATCTAAACACAGCGGTCGGCGTACCTTTCGTTCCGTCTGAAGCATTGATGAATTTCCTGAAAGATTTATTAACCGGCAATGCTTATCCCCACCTTTATTTCGTATTTGTCAGCGTGCAATTGTACCTTATGTTTCCGGTGATCCTGTATCTGTTCAAGCGATTCGCGTTTATACGGAGATTTGCCATTCCGATCGGTATCGTGATTCAATGGACATGGGTGACAGCCAATTCTGAAATTTTCCAGATTATCAATAAAGGATCCATTTCACTGTCTTATTTCATGTTCTATTTCTTTGGTGCGTTTCTGGGTGTCTACTATGACAAGATTGCCGGATGGATTCTGAATTGGCGCAAAAGCTGGCCAGGTCTCACTGTGATTTTCCTGGCCTACCTGTCCATGATATTCATCTATGTGGGCATCAATTATTTAACCTTGACCGGACAAGCCAGTTTTTCCAGCAATCTCCATGAATTTGCCTGGAGCACCCATGCATTTACAGCCGCTGCGTCGCTGTTCATCTTCGTCCATCTTATGCGACTTTGGAAAATGCCCGAAATCAAAAAATTCCTGACAGAAATCGGCACCGTTTCTTTCGGGTTCTATCTCATTCATCCATTGTTCCTGCTCATACTCAGACAACTGCTGCCAAGCGGAGACCCAGTAATCTTCCATATGTGGCAGCTCGCGACAATGATCATAACTTTCTTCGCCAGTTGGATGATTGTCCGCTTGTTCTTCGAATTCGTACCGCACAGTTGGATTGTATTCGGCAAAGGCAATAAAATCTTCGGCTATGGAAAAACACAAGCTCAATAATTTTTGAAAAGCACTGAATATCCATTGCAGGAAAACGTCGCGCAATACTTGTTCTTCAATTCAAACTCAAAAAAACCGGCAGACGAAAAATCGTCTGCCGGTTTTTGCTTGTTTATATTTACTTTTTTTGAGATGAAGTTGCGTACTCGTGCTTCTTTTCAAACGCCGCTTCCGTGAGGATGAAATCAATAACTTGTTTCGCAGTGTCATTCGCTTTTTTCTGCAGCGGGATGACATTCGATTCAAGTTTTTTGATTTCATTTGGGTAGTCTGCAAGAATCGCTTCGATTGAAACTGCAATATCTTCTGCGCTCCAGTCGTCCGAACCGACATTGCCGATCACTTGCTGATTGACGATTTCCGCAAAAGAATCGATTTTCGGATCATACGATAAAGCCACGAACGGCGTATAGCCGACACTAGCAAATATCAGTGCGTGAAGACGCATGCCCAGCAGGACATCGGATTCTGCCACTGCAGCCATTTTTTGTTCTATCGAAGAGTCGTAAGGAAAGATGCCCACTTTATGTTCCATCATTGATGCGACTTTTTCAGATGTTTCATAATCGGACTTGCCGTGCATTGGTACCATTAGAATGTCATGGCCATTGGCAGCTAATTGGTCAAGACCTTTTGCTGCCTTTTCCATGTAAGACAAATCCTCTTTCCAGTCTCTGATGGAAACGGAAATAACACGCTTTCCGGAATCAGCCGCCTTAGACAAGCCGCTGCTAAAACCGCTTGCATCGATTCCCATGACCGGATCCGGCACCAATTGAATTGGTTTCGAAACGCCGATTGATTCCAGCAATTTTTTGGACTGCTTGTCGCGCACCGTTATTATCTCGGCCCGCTGTACTGTATGTTTCATTATGCTTCGATTGAAGCCGCTGCTGACAGGGCCCATTCCCTGCGCGTATATGAATACGGGCTTTTTCAGGAATTGAGCAATTTTCATGACACCTGAATAATAGGAGATGCTTTTCATGCCCGTTTCATCCTGCAGCAGGCTGCCGCCGCCGCTGATCAGGCCGTCTGATTTTTGCAACGCTTTTCTGACCTCATTGATATTCCAGCGGTTGACTGCATCGACTTGATAGGTTGATGCAGTCTTCTCAGGGTCATTCGACAGAACTGTGAGTTCCACTCCTGGTTGATATTCTTTTAACGACTGAATGATGGCAAACAGGATTGCCTCGTCTCCTACATTATCAAAACCATAATAGCCGGATAGAACGATTCTCATCCCTGCCACCTCCGATTAAGCTTTTCGATTAATTTCTTACCTATCCACTTGTACAAGAATACCAGAACCAGCCCGATTAATAAACCGAAGACGACACTGTATCCTGTCCGCAACAGGGAAATGGACAATGGTATATGGAAATGTGTAAATGTATTGACCATCGAAAGGAAACCGATGACTGCCGGAATTAATAAGAAATAGCTGGCAGTTTTGTATGTTCTTGCCACATGCAGTGCGAGCACAAAAATCGGCAGCCCAATCAAAAACTCTTTTGTACGCGGACGGACATATAGAAGATCTTCCAGGAACATGCGCAATTCGAGCTCGTAAGGGATCGGGGTGCCTTCATTGCCGGTACGGCCCAAATAAAACATACCTACTCCAGTAATTGTTACGAGTAATATTACCTGCCAGTAAATGACATGCGATTTCAACAGATGTCTGAGGTTACCCCATAACGCGTACAGCAACATGAACGTGATTGGCAGAACGTATACCAGTGTTACGCCTCTGAACATATCGAGGCCCAGAATAAACGGGCTGCCGTTGAGCAGAACTACAATCAGCCAGATGCCGATGAGCGTAATGCCGACCGCCTTGAAATAAGAAGCGAACAAGTAATATTTCGATTCCATATTTTTTTTGAGCAATACAGCAAACACTGGTGTTGTTACCGCAAGTCCCAGAGCCATGAATTTTAAAATCAGCGTCATTTCAGTGACGAGATAAGCTATTGCTACTAATGACAAGCCGATGATTGCAGCAATCGTTAATTTTCGGTTTCCAAAAATTGCTTGCGCAGCCCAGGCAAGAAATGCAATCGATCCAATCAGGCCAATTGCAATCTGCCAAAGCGGAATTGTAAATGTTTCAAATAATTTGGAAGGTCCGCGCTCAAATGATACCGGCAACTGTGCATTGATTTCATTATTCAAACCCCTAAATGCGGCTTGGGCTTCTTCATATTCTGATATCGGAGCATTGACAAAGAATGCCCGAATATTACGCTCTTTTGCTCCCCGAGTAAATTTATCAGCAATGTCAAAGACATTGTCTTTCGACAATATTTGGCTGTGCAGTCGGATAACATCCATATCCATTGTATAAGCTGCAGTCTGGAAGCCTTTCATATCTGTGAATTCTATGCTGAATATCGAATAACCGGCTTCAGCAAGGCGTGTGCTGAACTCCTTCAGTTTTCCTGGTTCCGCATAGAACGGCAATTGCTGGCCACTGAATAAAACTTTTTCGATCCCGGGCTGCTTTAATTCGATTAATTCATTTGCCAGTCTTTCTGTATCTTCGGTATTAGGTGAATCCCCGATTCTGAGCACTACTTCCATACCAGTGCCCAACACAGCATCGATAACATCTTGGTCATAACCAAAAGGAGTACCAAAAATATCTCCTGTTTTTCCCGGAACATACGTATAGTCAACGTCTCCGACTGTAATTTGCCGGGTATCTTCAAAAACATTTCTTGTTAAATCATCAAAAGAAGAATTCCGGTCGGTATAGATGAATACACCTTCTTTATTGAAAGGATGCATTAAAGGTTCCATTTTATTGAAAATCAGCAATTCATTCATCGTAGCAACGTCAAGTATTGTTATATTGCCTTTTTGTTGAAGAGTTCTGAGTGTATCAGGTGTCAAACTGATGGTATCTATGCCAGATTCCTGCAACTGGCTGAGAATACGTTCCTCGTCCAATTCCGGATCCTGTATTGTCCAGTCCATTATATATTTATAAGGCACGATTGTTTCGACTGTCTTGTTCGATTCCTCCACCTGCACACGGTTATATATAGAAGGAATCGTTAAAATTATCGCGGCCAGAATTATTCCGATTAACACTTTCTGCACTTGCCTACACACCCTTACAATTACTTTGAATTCTTTCTTCCAGTGGCGACGCTATTGGGATATCTAGTTGGGTATAAATCAAAATCTCAATTAACTTCCTTCTATTATATAGACAAAAGCCTGTGTAAATCTTGGATTTGCGAAAAATTAACATAACTGTATTATTTAAAAATCTTATTTACTAAAGGCAATCCGCTCAATAATTCTTTGTCCACTGCTTTTCCGGCAAACAGCAATACGGCATACACTGCGGCGCCAATTGCAATTGCGGCAGTCAGGTATAGCAGCGCAAATCCGCGTGACGCCACTTCAAAATCAATAAACAGCGTCGGAATTCCTATTACCGCTCCCATCACAAGCGAAGCAAACAAGATAACGACCGTTCTTTTATTGAATGAAACGAATTTCGCATGTTTCTGGATAAAGTAAAGATTGGCCACAAACAGCAGTAAATACACAAGAGCTGTCGAAATCGCCGCTCCGTCCAGACCGAACCCTTTCACCAATACGATATTGAGGACCAGTTTCGCTCCTACTCCCGCAACGATGATCCAAGCGGCAAGCCGCGCTTTATTGATCCCCTGCAAAACGCCGGTGCTGAGGATCGTCAGTGATGTGAACAGCGAGCTTAGTGAAATGATTGCAAGCACACTGCTGCCGGCCAGATCCGTGAACAGGCCGAGGTTGATCGGGTAAGTCAGCGCAAAGAGTCCGATCGCCGCGGGAACAGTCAGAAGATACGTCAGGAAAAATGTCTTTTCGATGACTTTCTGCGTTCCAAGGCTGTCGTTCTGCGCCAGTTTCGCCGAGATATTGGGAATCAGCGGCAGAATGACGGAGCTTGCGAAAACCGTAACGATTTGTACGATTGCCAAGCCGCGCCCATAGATTCCATAGAGATAATTGACGTTATCCGATGTATTTTCATAAGCCTTTAAAGCACTTGGGATCGTAATGGAATCCACGAGATTCAATAATGCCATGGTTATGGCACCAAAAGCAATCGGTATGGATATAGAAAGAATCCGGCCCGCGGTCTTTTTAAAATGGCTGAAGTTATATGGAAGAGATTTTTTCACGCGCACTTCCGAACGTGTGTACAGAATACGGAGATAGATCAATGAAGCCAGTGCTCCGAAGATGGAGCCGATCATGATTCCGCCCGCTACTTCACTGTCCGAATAAAGATTCTGGACCAGATAGGCAGCGGCCAGAAGAATCAGGCCGACCCGTATGAATTGTTCGATTACCTGCGATACAGCAGTCGGAGTCATATTTTCATGGCCCTGGAAATAACCGCGGTAAACCGCCATATATGGAGCGATCAAGAGAGTTGCGGAAACGATGATCAGTGCGGGACGCGTAGAGCTCCCACCCAGGATTTCAGCAATCTGGTAGGAGAACAGATACAGCAGCAAGAAACTGCCAATGCCGAACGCAGCCGCGAGAATCCCCGAAGTCATGAAGATATCTTTGACTTCCTGCTCATCGCCGTGCGCCCTCGATTCAGCGATCAGTTTCGAAATTGCAATCGGAATGCCCGCGACTGACAGGATCAAAGCGACCATATAGACCGGGTAGACTAAAGTAAAAATTCCGAGCACCTCGTCCCCCGCTATGTTCTGCAGCGGGATGCGGAAGAGGCTGCCCAGAATCTTCGACAGCAATGCGGCTGCCGATAAAATGATGGTGCTTTTCAGTAAAGTGCTTTTCATCGTTTGTTCAAAGCTTTCTTCTGAATGACTGTCAGGGCGAATTTCGGCAATACAAGCATGCGTCTCCAGCGCGAAGGCTGTTTGACGAGACGATAGAACCACTCAAGATTCATCTTCTGCCACGCTTCCGGCGCCCGTTTGACGTTTCCGGAGAACACGTCGAAGCTGCCCCCGATGCCGATGAAGACGCCTTGATTGAATTGGCCGATATGGCCGCCGATCCAGTTTTCCTGTCTCGGGAAACCGAGCGCCACAAACACAAGATCTGGCTTGGAATCCTTAATCATTTGCGGCAGCACAGGATCATTCCAGTCAAAAAAGCCGTTCTGCGCTCCGGCAATTTGGATGCCCGGATAATCGGATTTCACTTTCTCCAATGTTTCCTGCAACACGTGATCCGCCGCTCCCAGGAAAAAAACGCGATACTGTTTCTGATTGGCGACTTCCAGCAAATCCATCATCATATCGAATCCACTGACACGCTCCGGCAGTGGCTCTCCGACAAGCTGTGCCGCTTTGACGATGCCGATGCCGTCGGCTGTAATAAAATCGGCTTTTTCAAGCGTCTTTTTATACTCCGGATCATCAAGTGTCGCCATGACAATTTCAGGGTTGGCCGTTACGACAAAAGTTTTTTCCTTCTTTTCTATTCTGTTCTCCAACGTTTGAATGAATGCTGCTCTGGTCGTGTTGACGAAAGGCACGTCCAATATTTTTACAAATTGTGGGGTCATATGTATTCTCCTTGTTTTGAGGCAAAATATCTCATTTAATATAACATAAAAACTGGGTGCTGTGTTAAGGAGAAAAGACCCTAAAACAGCACCCAGCCTGACCTATTCGATTGATTATTCTGCCAACGGCAACTGTTTGATGAATGCGCTGTGCACGTATGCATCTGTGTATTGCTTTTGTTCCGGCAGCACTTTATACCAGGTTGCCCCTTTGGAATCTTTTGCTTCTCCAGTGATGACAACCGGAATGCCTGCTTCCGGCAATGCGTATAAAGCGGTATTTTCTACGCCTGCGCCAGAGCGGAAGTTTAATCCGGATTCTGAATCATTGAAGCTGGCGAATCCAAGATTCTCTTTGTACATATCTTTTTTGCCAAGATATACATCGATGCGATACATATGTCCGCCGATTTTCTCGCCCCATAACGGGTCGGAAGCGTAACGGACGTTCATGCCAAGTGCTTTGTTTCCAAGGATTGAGCCGTTGTAATAGGCTCCACCTACCTGATGATAGTTTTTGTTGATTCTGACAGCTGCATCTAAAATTGATTCTTTGAATGTTGCATAGGAATAAGCGCCATTGTAAGCATCCGCGTCGACTGCGCCGTAGCCGAACAGGTTATTTTTATCCTGTGCGATTTTGCTCGTTCCCCACTGACTTTCATGGATGGCATGTGCTAATAGATAGAGCGCGTTTACTTTATGCGTCTCTTCAATTTGTTTGAAGTAAGAGCCACTTCCCGCAAGCGGGCTGACCGTCCATAGCTTGCCGGCAACTGTTTTATTGTAGTAAGGGAAATTGTCAGTCAGGAATTTATCCAATTCTTCCGCTGTATAACTAGTCTTTGTAGACAATGGAAGCTTGCTGAAATACTGGTGTGCTTCTGTAACCAATTTGCCGGCTTCATCTGTGAATACTGCGCCGTCAAAACTGTAGTACTTCGTTCCAGCCTGGAATACTGCCGGCGCTTTACCGATTGCACCTGCTGTTGCGTAAGTTCCTGTTGAATGATTATAGATGCGATGGACCAGACTGCCGTACTGGTTCTTTTCATAATAAGAACGGCCGCCAAGCATTTGCGTTGGAATCAATCTTACTACACTCGGTTTTACATAACCGACTTTTCCGGCCAACTCCACTTTAATGGATGTAGCTGTGGAATCCAGGTATTTCAATTCTGTATTTGTGGTTGTATAAGGTTTGAACTGGGAAGCTCGACTTCCTGTTCCCCATTTCAAATCAGCTGTCGGATAAACTTCGGTGTATGCGTTTGTAACCGCCAGTCCATTCTTCATCCAGACAATCTGCTTCGAGCGCTCAACAACGTCGACATTCGCGTTATTCTGCACATACGCTTTCGCGTCAGCGAATGTGCTGAAATGCTTAACGACGGTTGTGCTGTCTGCATCAATGGAAGAAGCTTGAAACTCCAAAGGTGTTGGCGGGAAAACGACTTCTCTGGCTTTGATCATTACGAGCGCCACCATCCATCTCTTCGACTCTTGTTTCGGTGCGAAAGTATTATCCGTATTCCCTCGCATGATGCCAAGGTGCGTCAGGATTCTTACATCTTTTTTGGAATAGTCCGAAATGGATTCACTATCTCCAAATGATAATGCCGGAATCGTTTCTGTATCCGTTAAGACACCTTTTGCCGTCAATGCCCGGGATACCATACTCGCCATTTGTTCACGGCTGATCAATTCATTCGGCCGGAAAGTGTTGTCCGGATAACCTACTGTAATGCCGGCTTTTACAGCATCCATTATGGACGGCGTATACCATGCTCCTGCCTGTACATCTTTGAAATCGATCGTTTCTGCTGCTGCGCTTGTGAATTCCGCAGCTTCCAATTGCGTTTCAAGTTCGAACGATTTTACTACCATTCTCGCAAACTCGGCGCGTGTCACTTCGCGTTCCGGCTTTACGGTACCGTCTTCATAACCGGTAATAATTCCTAACGCCATTAATTCTCTAATTTGTTGCTCATATGCGTGGCCGGTTAAATCATCTGCAGCACTTGTTTGCAGTGGTGTAAGCGACGAAAGTACCAGTAGCATTGCCATTAAATAAATTACTGTTTTCTTCATTCTCTGATGAATCCCCCTTTTTTTGTATGAAACTAGTAATCGGCATATCAAGTGTTCCCTTAATAGCCTGTTAACACTTTATATCATTTTTCTGTGGTAAACTATACATCTTTATATCTAAATTTAACCAATTATTCATATAGATGTGACCAATTCCTAAAAAAGAGTATACCATCTAAAAGTCACTAAAAGATGATAAAATATCAATTTCTTTATGAGAAATGAAAATTTGTTCCTCTAATATAGAAGGAATCTAAACTGACCTTAGAGAATGTAGTGAAACAGGACATTTTCAGATAAAAAAGTCTTGCGTATCAGACTTCGTTTTTTAAATTTGACTTTTAAACCAGTCTAATTGCTTATTTTACGAAAAAATACATAAAATAGCATAAAAACATGCTATTGTCATCATAGATAGAAAAAATATAAGAACCGGAAGGGGAAATGAAAAACAAATGAATAGTTTTTTTAGCAAGGTCACGTTATTTTTAGTCGCTGCTGTTTTAGTGATTTCCAGTATAGGGCTAAGCCCCGCATCAGCCGCAACACCATTTAAGGATGTATCTGCAAATAATGCGCAAATAACATATCTATATGAAAAAAATCTGATTAGCGGCATTTCCACTACTCAATTTGGACCTGATTATTCCGTAACCCGTGAACAGGCAGCCACCATGATTGGTCGTGCATTAAAATTAAACGGCACTAAGAGAACAACCAAATTCCCGGATGTCAGTCCCTCAAGTTACAGTTCAGGTTATATTCAATCAGCTGTAGAAAAAGGATTCATTTCCGGTTATCCGGACGGCAGCTTCAAGCCAACACAACCAATGACACGCGGTGAAATGGCTCACATGATAAGTCGCGCATTTAATTTTACGCAAACAAGTGCAGTCTTCTTTAAAGATATTAAGGTAGATAATGATCCAACCAGCCTTTATAGTGCGACAAATAAACTTGCAACTGCAGGAATTACTGCCGGAACAGGCGGAGGATACTACACACCGGATAAAACTTTAATCCGACAAGAATTTGCAATGTTTCTTGCACGAGCTTTGGAACCTAAGTTCCGAGTTTTATTCCAGAATGCAACAATCGATAAATTATATTCAACTACTGATAATTTAAATGTGCGTTCAGGTCCTTCTACCAGCTATAAAGTTTTAGGACAGATTCATACGAACAATGAAGTTCAAGTATACGGCTACAGCGGCAACTGGGCGTATGGTAAATCCGGAAGCCTGACAGGCTATTTCAGCCTATCGTATTTGGCAAAAGCTACGACTAAACCATCACGCGTGATGGTAATCGATGCCGGCCACGGCGGCAGCGACCCGGGTGCAGTAGCAAACGGCCTACGTGAAAAAGACGTAAACCTCGATGTATCACTTCGCGTCGAAAGAATGTTAAAAGCGAAAGGCATCAATGTCTTGATGGTTCGCAGAACCGACGTATTCTACAGCCTGGATTACCGTGCTGCTTACGGTGTTAAAAATGGCGCAGACGCGTTCGTCAGCATCCATGCCAACGCATATACACCAGGAACAAGCGGATCTGAAACTTTCTACTCCGCATCTGTTGCCAACGACAGCAAACAGCTTGCTACATTTATCCAAAACCGTCTTTACAAAGCGATGGAGCACAATAACAGAGGCGTAAAAGAATACGATTACCGCGTTCTGGCAGCCAACCCGCTTCCAGCCGCTCTTGTGGAACTAGGATTCCTGACTAACACTGAAGATGCAGCTAAATTGGCAACTTGGACATATAAAGAACGCGCAGCTTCAGCGGTTGCTGAAGGCATCGAAGATTATTACGAGTGGAAAGAACGATAAAAAGAAACTTCAATCAGTTTAATGTTTGATAAATAAATATTATTTTTTCAAAAAACGGACTTTTAAAGTCCGTTTTTTTGGGAATTACTATATACTGTACGTACAAACAAAGTTTAGGAGGAAATTAATTGAAGAAAGTAATGGTCACTTTTATTTTATTGGTATTGCTAACATCCATATGCTTTACACCATCACTCGCAGCAACTTCCGACAATGATCTTGAAAAAGTGATCATCTCATTTGAAGACGGCATTGATTATCAGGTACTTGAGGACATGGGCGCAGAAATACATAGCGAACTGGACGCCATATCATCTGTCATTGCAACTATTCCTTCAACCACAATCACAAAAGCCGATACGGATATATCTGTAAAAGCTATTTCAGATGAGCAGATATTTAAGGCTGCTGCTCAGCAGCCTTCTTGGGGCTATCAACAAATCAAAGCGCCCAGCGCATTGAAAGTTGGCTATACAGGCAAAGGCGTTAAAATTGCTGTCATTGATTCGGGCATCAATTCAAAGCATCCAGACTTAAGTGTCGTTGGCGGCGCCTCCATGATCGACAACTCTTCAGCCTTTATAGATAGAAATGGGCATGGAACTCATGTCGCAGGCGTTATAGCAGCTTTAAATAATTCAATTGGCGTTGTTGGCGCTGCCCCTGATGCCGAAATCTATTCAGTTAAAGTTTTATCCAGCAACGGCTCCGGAACATTGGAAGATGTGTTGGATGGCATTCAGTGGGCCATAGACCATAAAATGGACATTATCAATCTTAGTCTAACGACTGATGCCCATAAATCTGAATTACAGGCCATGCTAAAAAAAGCGAATGATTTAGGCATCATTGTAGTGGCAGCAGCCGGTAATAATGAAATAGTAGATACACAGGGGAATTATGTTCAAGTTGAAGATGATGTCTTATATCCTGCACGCTATAAATCGGTCATCGCGGTTGGCTCAACAAATACAAATAATAGGCTATCCAGTTTTTCCTATATAGGTCCCTCTGTAGAGCTTGTAGCGCCGGGAGAAGGGATTTACAGTACGTTCTCTAAAGATGCTGTAATTAATCCTGCTGAATATCAAAACAGCGAAGGTACTTCAGTTTCTACACCATTCGTCGCCGCAGTCTTTGCACAATATAAAGAAGCTTACCCACATTTAACAAACGGCCAACTGCGGGAAACAGTCAAACGTTCCACAATTGACCTTGGAGCAACAGGAAAAGATCAGCTATACGGCAACGGGCTTGTACAATCCCTTCAAAAACAAGCTGCGCTTTACCCAGATCTGATTCCGAATTTTTGGTATAGCGATTCAATACAATTCATCTTCAATCAAGGAATTGTCTCCGGTTTTCCCGATGGCACATATCGTCCTGGCGCAACCATTACGCGAGCCGACGCCATAACAATGATTGGACGTGCTCTAGGTTGGGAAAATAATGCCACCCGTCATTATTTTCATGACGTCAGTACCGGTTCTTATGCAGCCGGCTATATAAATAAAGCCTATGAACTCGGTTACATTTCCGGCATGCCAGATGGCAGCTTTCAGCCTTCTGCCCCTATTAAACGAGGTGATATGGCTGTAATATTAAAGAAAATTTTTGGCCTCACTTCATCAGGAGCTCACTCATTTTCAGATGTTAATCAAACAAGATACTATGCAGAAGCAATTCAGGCAGCTTATGAAAATGGCATTGTCCTAGGGTACAGCAGCGACATATTCCGACCCGAAGCTTCCATAACAAGAGCTGAAAACGCTGTTATGCTGAGTAAGTCATTGAAATTGCAATAAAATTTGATACTTAGATAGAGAGCCGCGCGGTTGTGCGGCTCTCTTTTTTGTGGAGAGGAATGTGGATGAGGAATGTGATGAGTGTGGGTGCGTTAAATAAACGGTGTTATACGATAGTAAAACTACTCTATACGACAATAAATAGAATCTATACGTCACCAAATTTCAGCTATACGGCAACATAACCTCCACCCAAACAAGTCAACCCCTTTTACCCAAGATCGGGCGGCGACCGCCGTCCCCTGGGCAGTCCGCTGCTTGTGGCGGACTGCTTTCCATTTACATGCACTTTTCTTTAGATGAGTGCCGGAGGAAAAGTTCATTCGTAAGATAAAAGTGGAAAACCGTAAGATACAACTCAAAAAACGTAAGATAGAAGTGCTAAAACATAAGATAGCCGCCCAAAATCATAAGATAGATTTCCACCCTTGTGAGTCAACCCACTATTACCTAAGATCGGGCGGCGATTGTCACCGCTCACTGGGCAGTCCGGCAAACGCGGACTGCTTTCCATCTATATGTACGTTTCTTTTGATGAGAGCCAGAAGAAAAATCGGCACGTTAAGTAAAAACCGCTATACGATAACAAGCAGAATCTATACGTCACCAAATCTTCGCCATACGACAACAAACACAGTCTATACGACACCAATTCCACGCTATACGCCACCACACTCCCCACACACCAAAAAAACCGCCTGCCCCACTAGGGACAGGCGGTTCGCTATTTTATTGGTTGATAGAGTTATAGATGAATTGAGCAAATTCAGCTCTTGTAGCATTAGCGTTTGGTTTGAATGATCCATCATCGTAGCCTTTTGCCAAGTTGCTTGATGCGACTTTGATGATTGAAGATTCAGCCCAGTGGCCATTGATATCAGTGAATGACACTGATGTGTTTGAAGCTTTCATTGCATAAGCTCTTGTAAGTAACGCACTGATTTCAGCACGTGTGATTTTAGCGTCAGGTGCATAGTTGCCGTCTCCGCGTCCACCGATGATGCCTTGTTTGTGTACCGCGTTAATGTAACTTGCTGCCCAGTGTCCAGTAGAAACATCCTTGAATGATGTTCCAGCGACTGGTGCGATTCCAAGTGATTTAGCGATCATTATTGCCGCTTCTGCTCTTGTTACAGAGTTGTTCGGTTTGAATTCGCTGTGTGCATAACCAGTGATGATGTTTTTCGTGCTCAATTCTGTGATTGGCGCATAAGCCCAGAATGATTTAGAAACATCGTAGTACTGGCCTTTTGGAAGATCAGGTTTTGGTGCTGGTGCTGGTGCTGGTGCCGGTGCCGGTGCTGAAACTGTTGCTACTGCTTCTTTGACGCTTGACAAGCGTTTAGCGCCTGCATATTTAGGAGCCCAATATGGGTTAGTGTTAATGTTTGAGATTGAAATTCCCTGGCTTTCAGCCGAAATGACATTGCCATTTCCGATGTAGATTCCTGTGTGTGAGATTCCCGGCTTATATGTATTTGCGAAAAATACTAAGTCGCCTTTTTTAAGGTTGCTCTTGGAAACTGCTGTGCCTACGTTAAATTGTTCTGCTGATGTTCTTGGCAAGCTAATGCCGAAGTTACCGTATACGTATCTGATATATCCTGAGCAATCGAATCCTGAAGGTGTTGTCCCGCCCCATTGATATGGAACGCCTTTAAATTTAAGAGCATATTCTGCAATTTGGTCTGGTGTTGCTCCACTGGCTGCGTCGGCTTCACTAGTCATCATTGGTGCTGCTGAAATAAATAGTACAGCAATCATCATTAGCATTATACGTTTCTTCAAATCGTCACCTCTATAAGTTAGTGGATTCTGGATGCTGATCAGACACCGAATCAAATTTCTTTTTTTGAAATACCTTTATGGCATAATTAGATACTAACAGAATAAACATCATAAGTAGGTTACAGTTATATTACAGTTATGTAACAAGTGCTATTTGTATGTTTATTATTGGAAAAGCAGGGTATTTATTAACGTTTAGCAGCCGAATCAGCATAATTGAATCCAGGTTTTATTGCAGTAAAAAAGCCCCTCAGAGACTGGTCTGAAGGGCTTTCACTATATATTATTATAATTTAATCCCTGTCCTCTCCCCAACATTCCGTGTTTTTCAACCCTGGGATATTTTTTGCGTAAAACTCGGGATTTTTTCCTGCTTTTCGCTGTTTTGTGTAGTCATCCAGCACTTTAAATGCTGTGCTGCCCAATAGTGCTATAACAACGAGGTTGAGTACAGCCATGAGGCCCATGAACAGATCGGCCATATTCCAAACCAGGCTGACCTGCGCCAAGGCACCGAACATAACCATTGCCAATACGCCGATACGGTAAGCTGTCAACCAGCCGCTGTGGGCATTTATGAATTCGATATTCGTTTCGCCGTAGTAATAGTTCCCGATAATCGAGCTGAATGCGAAGAACAGAATCGCAATCGCCAGGAAGTAAGGAGCCCATTCACCGACATGAACGCCAAGAGATGCCTGTGTCAGAAGAATTCCTTCTTTTTCACTTGTGTTATAAAGGTCGGCAAGAATAATGATGAAAGCTGTTGCCGAACAGATGATGATTGTGTCAAAGAAAACCCCAAGGCTCTGAACAAGCCCTTGTTTTGCAGGATGCGACACGTTTGCTGATGCAGCTGCGTTCGGAACAGAACCCATACCGGCTTCGTTCGAGAACAGTCCGCGGCGAACACCTTGCATGATGGCAGCACCGATACCGCCGCCGACAGCTTCTTCTAGGCCGAATGCATTCTCGATGATCAGCATGAAGACTGCAGGAATTTCCGTGATATTCGTAATAACAATAAAGATTGCAACTATCAGGTAAAGAATAGCCATAAACGGCACGACTACCTGTGTAACTTGTGCAATCCGTTTGACGCCGCCGAAAATAACGATAGCCGCCAATAATACCAATCCAAGACCAACCGTCCAATCCGGGATGTTAAAGACATCACCGAACGATTGTGCGATGGTATTCGACTGAACAGAGTTAAAGATGAAACCGAAAGCCAGCGTCAACAGGACCGCAAATACAATTCCAAGTTTCCGGTTGCCCAGCGCTTTTTCCATATAATAAGCCGGTCCCCCGCGGAATTGCTCGCCGTCCCGCACTTTATAAACCTGTGCCAATGTACTTTCAATAAATGCTGTCGCCATACCGATCAACGCGACCATCCACATCCAAAAAACCGCTCCGGGTCCACCGATGGCAACTGCCAGGGCTACACCGGTAATGTTCCCTGTACCTACACGTGAAGCCGTGGAAATGGTGAAGGCCTGGAAAGCCGAAACTCCTTTTTCGCCGTCTTTCTTTTCACTGATGACACGGAACATTTCGCCGAAAAGTCGAACCTGTACGAATTTCGTGCGGATTGTGAAATAGATACCCAATCCCAAAAGCAAAGCGATCAATATGTATGTCCATAATAAATTATTACCCTCGTCAACGATCCACGTCAACGCGTCTAAAATTGCATCCATTCTAAAAATCCTCCTCTAAGTTGAACCAAACTTATTTTCTATACCCTTAACCGCAATTCAGAAAACCTGCACCGGGTATTCGTCGCCGCAAAAGGAAAACATTAAAAATTCAAACTTTTTTTCGGTTAAATTAATAAAACCCTCTTTTTCAAGAGGGTTTTCCTTCTGCACTGTCCACTTTATCATATTGAAATTAACTGCGTTAGTGTCATAAGCATTAATTGCAGCAACTATTTCCCGGGAAATGTTTTCAGGAGTTTTTCAGCGTTTCCGCCAGTACACGCGCGCCAATGTCGAGTGCATCGGGGTTAAACGTCATATCTGGATGATGAAGCCCCGGCGTCAAATCTGCGCCGACACCAATCATGGCCGCTTTCAGTTCCGGTTTACGGATTGTGTAGAAATGAAAATCATCTGCTCCTGGAGTATGCAGCGGTTCGGCTGTGTTATCATCACCAACCACATTTTGGATAGCCATCCGAGCAATTTCCATCGCTTCGTCCGAAACTTCCGCAGCCGGCGTATAATCAGTCCATTCCCAGTCAATCCCGACATTATAAAGTTTAGCTATAGACGCAAAACCCTCGTCGATGCGCTTCCGCAGTTCATCCATCAATTCGTTCGATTGTGAACGGACATCGAGCCCAAACGTCGCGCTGCCCGGAATGATGTTCAAACTCTCCCCGCCCATCTGCACATTCGTCAGCTTCGCCGAATAGGATTCGAACGGTGAAAAATAAACCGATTTTACAAACTGGTGGATTGCCGCAATAACATCCATCGCATTTCTGCCTTGGTGCGGACGGGCCCCATGCGCATCGTCCCCAGTGATTTTCCCTCGCAGGAAAATCCCAGCGCCATGATGCAGAGCCGGCGACACTTTACCGAGCGGCAACTCTTCAGCCGGGCGCAAATGGACGCCGAACAGATGGCTGACGCCTTCCACCGCTCCCCGTTTAATCATCGACAGCGAACCGTTGCCTTGTTCTTCCGCAGGCTGGAAGATAAAACGCACACGTTTCGTCAGTGTTTCATTCCGCAGGTACAGCAAAGCGCCGAGCACCATCGCCATATTGGCGTCGTGGCCGCAGGAATGATTCGCCTGCATCACACCGCCGACTTCCTGCCAAAGCGCGTCGATGTCTGCACGCACTGCGACAGTCTCGTCGCCTTCCCCAATTTCCGCAATCAAACCGGTGAGGTCGTCGAAAATATTATAGCGGACATCCAACTCGTTCATAATATCCTTTAATTTCTCAGTCGTTTGGAACTCTTTCCAGCTGACTTCGGGATTCGCATGAAAATGATTAAAGTACTCCTGGATCTGCTGTTTAATTTCCATCCTGTTCACCCTTTCACTGTTGTCGATTTTGTCGTGAGTTTTTCTAATTGGCCCATATCGACGTCTATTCCAAGACCGGGCTTGCCGCTCAGCTTCACATAAGGAAGCTCATAATGGAGATTGCCGATTTCTTCTGCGAATAAAAGCGGTCCCGTCAGCTCAGCCGTTTGGATATTCTTGCGTGACATGACAGCGTGATAGCCCGCCGCGGAACCGATAGAGGATTCCACCATCGAGCCGATCTGCGCTATGATTCCCGCCGCTTCAGCGGCTTTTGCCATTTGCACGGCCGGGAATATTCCGCCCGCTTTCATCAATTTGATGTTTATGTAATCAGCTGCTTCCAAACGGATGATCTCCAGCACATCTTCCATCGTCTGCACACTTTCATCCGCCATAATCGGCGTCGACACTTTGCGTCTCACTTCAGCAAGTCCGCGGATGTTGCCCATCCGGATCGGCTGTTCAATCCAGGTAAGATTTGCGCCTTCGAGGTAATTGATCGTCTGCACAGCGAGCCCGACCGTTTTCCATCCCTGATTCACATCAATCCGGATCGGCATTTCATCCCCCACTGCTTCACGTACGGCATAAATCCGGGCGATGTCGAGTGCGGCATCATCCAGTCCAACTTTCAGCTTCAAACTGGAGAATCCCTGCGCCACTGCCTGCTTCGCTTTCTCCGCCATAATTTCCGGCATTTCAATATTCAGCACTTTCGGATACTGCAGATTGTCATGCGCTCGTCCGCCGATCAAATTATAGACAGGCTGCCTAGTCGCTTTGCCCATCAAATCATAACAGGCAATATCAATGGCGGCTTTCGCTGCGGGATTGCCGGAGATTGCGGCATCCATTTTGTGATGAATATGCTCTATATCGAATGGACTCTCATTGATAATTTGCGGCACCAGCACATTCTTCAAAATCTCAAATGCCGCCTCCACCTGTTCTCCGGTAACATGCTCATCCGGCACAGCCTCGCCGTAGCCCACGATTCCATCGTCCGTCTCAAACCTGACAATAATCGCCGCCATGCTCGGATAGCTGGCATACGAAATGATGAACGGCTCTTTCAACGGAAAGTTCACCGAATAAATATCTGCTTTGATGATTTTCATGTGGGGTTCGCTCCTTTGGGTGAGTGTATATATATGATTGTATCTTTATTTGTGGGGGGTTGCTAGGGTGGTGGGTACTCACATGGGTGAAGTGGTATCTTATGATTTTGGATGGGTATCTTATGATTTTGCATTTCTATCTTACGATTTTAGAGTTGTATCTTATGGTTTGCGGTTCTTATCTTACGAATCCAAATTTCCTCCGGCTCTCATCAAGAGAAAAGTGCATTCGAATGGAAAGCAGTCCGCCGCTAGCGCGGACTGCCCAGTGGGCGGCGATCCCGCCGCCCGATTTTGGCTAATAGTGGGTTGATTCTCATGGGTGGAAATCTGTCTTATGATTTCGCGTTTTTATCTTACGTTTTTCGAGTTGTATCTTACGATTTTCCACTTCTATCTTACAGCTTCATATTTCACCGCATATTCCCCAACAAAAAAAGCATTCATTTTTCATGAATGCCCGCCTGCACCTCTCTATAATATCTTCGCATTTTATTGTTGCCGACTCTTTTATAGAGCGGATTTTTCAAGATATTCCTTGCTGTTGACAGATGCTCCAATTCTAAAAAATCTTTGCATTCGGCTGCTGAAATACTTGGCTTTATTAACTTAAACCATTCTCTGATTGCTTCATGGTGAGCATCTGAGCTTATCAGTTTGCATTCAGGGCAATGCCAAGAGCGTTTGCACCGCTCCATTTTAATAATTTTGCAACTCGGACAATATACTCCTTTACCGATTTCACTGGGCTTGATTCCATATTTCGATGCTAGTGGAAAAGGATTGAATTCTGATGCAATACTGAGTAACCGCTGCCCCAATTGATGCATTTCAAACTCAGAAATCTGTTCCGACGGCATGTTGAAATTATGCAGTCGGATCATCACTTCGTCTGCGCTCCAAATTACCGATCCAGGCGGCGTGTCGACTACGATTTGATTGGGATAAGCAATAACCAGGAAAGCATGGACTGGAAGAGTGAAATCCAGACTTTTAAGCACGCTTTCAAATTTCCATTTAATCACTTCAGCCTGAACCAGCGGACTCGGATACCCCCTTTCTTCACCCGACGCTTTCGTTTGGTGCAGACCGCTGGGGTTTACAGTGAACCGGAGTCTTCCTGACAGATTCTTCACTTCCAATAAAATCACACAGGACTGCGTCAACAGGACCGTATCGACTTGGAATTCTACATTAGTCGAAATCGACAAATCCTGAATAATCAGGTATGGATATTCAGGCTCAAAATACCTCATTAGATGATCCAGCCGTTCTTCCCCACCAAATCCGGCATTGATGGAATTGATACGTTCCTTAAATACTTCCTGTTTTAGATGATTTGCCGGCAAGCGTTTTACCAAAGCTCCAAAACCATCAACTATAACCGGAAGTTTTCGATTTTTGATAATTATTTCAGCCACCCTTGTCTAAAGAGTAGCACAGTTAAAAGTATAATTCCATATTTATCCAAATATCATATTTGGAAGCGTATATTGCGTCAAAAATTAGATTTGTCCCTAAGATTATGCGGTTTATATTGTTTTTATGACTTTCGCTGTGATCAATGTATCATATAATACTAGACGGCTACCTTACGATTTCGCATTTCTATCTTACGTTTTTCGAGTTGTATCTTACGGTTTGTAACTTTTATCTTACGAATCCACATTTTCTCCGCCTTCAATCAAAAGAAAAGAACATTTGAATGGAAAGCAGCCCACGCGCGAGCGCGGACTGTCCAGTGGGCGGCGGCCGCCGCCCGATCTTGGCTAATAGTGAGTTGGCTCACAAGGGTGAAGTTCTGTCTTATGATTTTGGGCGGCTATCTTATGATTTCGCATTTCTATCTTACGTTTTTCGAGTTGTATCTTACGGTTTACACCTCTTACCTTACGTATCCATATCCCCTCCGGCTCTCATCAAGAGAAAAGTGCATTCGAATGGATAGCAGTCCGCTAGCGGACTGCCCAGTGGGCGGCGGCCGCCGCCCGATCCATTCAGATAGTGGGTTGACTCCCATGGGTGAAGTTCTATCTTATGATTTTGGGTGGGTATCTTATAATTTCGCATTTCCATCTTACGTTTTTCGAGTTCTATCTTACGGTTTACACCTCTTACCTTACGTATCCATATCCCCTCCGGCTCTCATCAAGAGAAAAGTGCATTCGAATGGAAAGCAGTCCGCTAGCGGACTGCCCAGTGGGCGGCGGCCGCCGCCCGATCAATTCAGATAGTGGGTTGGCTCCCATGTACGAAGTTCTATCTTATGGTTTTAGGCGTCTCTCTTACGCTTTTCCATTTCTATCTTATGTTTTTTCACTTCTATCTTATATTTTATAAGTTTTATCTTACGCTCCTCGGCTTTTGCCTCACCGATATCCTCTTACCACCCATATCCACTAACAAAAAAAAGCCCCCCTCACAGGCGGCTCTTAACTGGTATAGATAGAATCATTTCCTCCAGCAGTGCTGGCATCTGTTCGAATGCGTTTTTGATGTGGAGGCGTTCGGTTCGTTTATGGGCATCCTTTCCGAATTGGCCGATGTTGAGAACTGGTGCTCTTAATTGCTTCATGGCCTGGAACGGGATGCTGTAGGAATCGCCGTAGACTGGGGTATTGCTTTCATAAGTGACCCAGCCGTCTTCCTGGTCGCCGTAATTGACGTAGCTCAAATCGGAAATGCCGTTGAAGTAATGGATTTGATTGAGCTGATAGCCGAATTTCGCCTTGGCGTTTTCCGTGACCTGTTCAACCAAGCGTTTAACCAGTTCGTCTTCAGATGAGTTGACCGCCGGGTAATATGGCGGCGCGAACATGATAACGATTGCCGGCGTCAGTTCCTGGCAATTGAGCAGGAGGATGTCGGTGATGTGCATCGATTTCTCGCGCACATCCCATTCCGGATGCATCAGCGTATCATGGATCAAGTCGTTGAAATACTCAACGCCGAATTTCTCGAGCGCATATCTGACCAATTCCTCGTAGCGCATAACCTCGATGTCACCCACAGGTTCGATGTTTTCATTGCGGCACATCGAACGGTAATCGGCCATACAATGGGCGGCGGCATCTTTTGCCACGCCTTCGAACAAGTCGAAAACCTCTTTGGCGCTGTGTTCCATGATGAAAACATTGTACATGGCATATGTCCGGTATGGCGTTTGCGCCGAATAGGAATGCTTGATGTCACGCTGCGTCAGGGTTACCGGCAGCGGCGTCGTTTCGCCGTATACCGTTTCCTTGAACGATGGATTCCATTCCATCCGGTGCGTCAGGTAAGTGGAAATATAGCTCGATGTGATGCCCGACAACGGTTCGCCGACATGCGTCTCTTTGCCGTAGAACATTGCGGACGGCATGATTTTGCCGATCGATCCCGTATAAATGTAATGGTCCTGATCTCCTGGCTTCTGTGCGAATGAAGGCTCGCCGTTAAGGAATAAAATATATTCAAGTCCGTATTCGCGTTCGAGGTCCAGCAATTTGCTGACACTGTAGCGCATGCCGGCAGAATTGACTTCTTCATCCGGAACGGACAACAACAATAAGTTGACCTGCCATTCATTTGCGGCAGCTTTCTCAAGCATTGCCATATGCATTGCAATGCCCGCTTTCATATCCATCGTGCCGCGGCCGAAAAGGTATTCACCTGAATCGAGATCTGCTCTTGCATACTCATCGAGTTCATCACGGAAATCCTTTAGCGCTTCCGTCAGCTCAAGCGGTTTGCAGGCAAGCGGCTCCAGGTCACCGTATTCCTCCGTTTCTACTGTATCGAAATGGCTCATCAGAACGATAGTATCCGTGGCGTCAGGATGTTTATATAACGCGGTGACGTATTGGCGGTCCCAATTGACTTCACCAAGATAAATCTTTTCAGGATTTTCCTGGAAGTAAGGAATCTGCTCCAGCTTTTCCTTCAAGTTATAAGCAAATGCCACTTCCCCCTCCGACAGCGTGATGCTGTTCCAACTGACCATTTCACAAAGCAAGTCCTTCAATTTCTCCGGTGTTCCCCATAATAGACCCATAACTTATCCCCTCTCCGTCACTTGCACAGTTTTCAGCCATTCGGCCATCCGCTCCATCGCCTGCTCCAAAGTCGGCATTGCATAAGCATATGAAATGCGCAGGAAGCCCTCCCCGTATTTTGTGAAAGCTGAGCCTGGCACAGCCGCCACGCCCCCTTCTTTCAACAGGCGCGTAGCGAAGTCAAACGAGGAAAGGCCGAATTTCTCAATGGACGGGAATATGTAGAAAGCTCCAGTCGGCTTGACGACATCAAACCCCATTTCCACTAACTTGCCGTAAACATAATCACGACGTGTTTTATACGCATCGTTCATTTCATTAGGCACAAATCGGTTGTTCTGCAGCGCCTCGATTGCCGCATGCTGGCTCGGCAATGAAGCGCAAACCGTATTGTACATATGCACTTTCAGCACATGTTTCATAAATTCTTCCGGCCCGAGCAAGAAGCCCATCCGCCAGCCTGTCATCGAATGCGATTTCGACAAGCCGTGCACCAGGAAGGTCCGGTCTTTAATCTCTTCATAGCACGCGAATGAAAAATGCTGTCCCTCAAAGACATTTTCAGAATAGATTTCATCCGATATGATGAATATCTCATGTTTTATCAAGACTTCAACCAATGCATCCGTATCTGCCTTGTTCAAGCTGACCCCCGTCGGATTCGAAGGGAAATTGAATAGCACAGCTTTTGTTTTATTCGTGATGGCCGCTTCCAAACGCTCCGGATCCGGCACAAGTCCCGTATCCGACGTATCGAGCAGAATCACTTTCCCGCCGTTCAACTCAACGAGCGGCACATATCCCGTGTAGCAAGGCGCCGGAATAATGACTTCGTCGCCTTCTTCGATAATGGTACGCAGCAGCGAGTCAAGCGCTTCGCTGGCACCGTTCGTAATGATGATTTCCGTCTGCGGATTATAGGACAGCCCGTATGTGTCACCGAAAAACGCCGCAACTTCCTGGCGCAGCTCAATCAGCCCAGCATTATGCGAATAGCTGGTTTTATTGGCCGCAATTGCCTCCATACCGGCTTTCTTCACCGCTTCCGGCGTCGGAAAATCCGGCTGCCCGATCGTTAAATTGATGGCATCCGGGTAATCGACCAGCTGGTTGAAAAATTGGCGGATGCCGGATATAACGAGCGCTTCCGCCCGTGGATTAAGGGATAATGTCATAATAATCTCCGTTCCATTCATGGTTTTCTTCTATTATATTCTTTTTGCGCTGAATAATAACAGGCGGATATTCCTAAAGATAGTTGTATCCAGGTAATTTGAGCAATAAAATCATCAGCTTACTCGCCGATTGCCCTGTTGTCCTCATCATAATTAATAATGCCGATTAGGACAAGAGAAAACGGTTGGATTGTGCCTGAATGGAGACAGATTACTATTTGCGTGTCTCTTCTTTTGATGAGAGACATTGGAAAAGTCGGCACGTTAAGTAAAATGGCTTATACGTCAGCATATCTGCTCTATACGACACTAAACAGCATCTATACGACACTATCTCGCCGCTATACGTCACTTTATCTCCACCCTAGCGAGTCAACCCCCTTTTAGCGAAGATCGGGCGGCGGCCGAAGCGCCGCCCACTGGGCAGTCCGCCGCCAGCGCGGGCTGCTTTCCATTTGAATGCTCTTTTCTTTTGGTGAGAGTCGGAGGAAGTCTCGGTTTTGTAAGATAAAAGGTGGAAACCGTAAGATAAAAATGCGTAACCATAAGATAGCCGCCCAAAACCGTAAGATAGAACTCTACCCATGCAAGTCAACCCCCTCTTCGAATTGATCGGGCGGCGGCCGAAGCGCCGCCCACTGGGCAGTCCGCCGCCAGCGCGGGCTGCTTTCCATTTGAATGCTCTTTTCTTTTGGTGAGAGTCGGAGGAAGTCTCGGTTTTGTAAGATAAAAGGTGGAAATCATAAGATAAAATCCGAAAAACGTAAGATAAAAACATGAAATCATAAGATAGACACCCAAAACCATAAGATAGAATTTCACCCAAGCAACTCAACCCACTATCGGCAAATTCCGGGCGGCGGCCGAACCGCCGCCCACTTAGCAGTCCGCTGCTCGCAGCGGACTGCTTTCAATTCAGATGCACTTTTCTTTTGGTGAGATCCGGAGGAAATGTGCATTCGTAAGATAAGAACCGCAAACCATAAGATACAACTCGAAAAACGTAAGATAAAAATGCGTAACCGTAAGATAGCCGGCACAAGTCATAAGATAGAATTTCACCCAAGCAACACAACCCACTCATCAACCACCACCCACAACAAAAAAACGGCCCAGCATCAGCCGAACCGTTTCCTTCTTTTATTGAGCAGATCTTCTGCCGCACCGGAGCCGAACAGGACGCCGATTACAATCAGCACGAAGCCGCCCAAGTGGCCGGGCAGAATGGTTTCATTCAAAATGATGGCCGCGGCGACCAGTGAGAACAGCGTGTTGAGGTTCATGAATATCGCCGCTTTTGTTGGGCCGGCCTGGCCGATTGAATAATTGTAGAGCATGTGCCCCACGGATGTGCCGAGGACGGCCGAAAAGATGAACGCCAGCCAGAATATCGGCGGAACTTCGGCGAATGCTGCCATGCCGCCCGGTTCCTGCACCAGCGAGATGAGGAAGAGCACGACGCTGCCGGTGATGAACATATAGCCGGTCATCAGCCGCGGATCGAGATTTTTCGCCGCGTTGGCGATGACGATATAGCTGAGCACCTGTGTCAAAATCGAGATGAAGACGAACAGGTCGCCGATGTTCATGCCGCTCGTCGGACCGCTGCCGACGCGCACGGTGATGATCACTCCGGCAAGGCCGATGACGACACCGAGCCATTGCAGGCGCGATGGATAATTTCTCATGATGAGCGACACTAATACCGCCGTCAGCATCGGACCCGTACCAAGGATCAACCCGGCGTTGGTGCCGGTGGTCAAAGTCAGCGCATTCGACAGGAAATAATGATGCGAGACGACATTCAGCAATGCCCCGAGCAGGATATACTTCCAATCGATGCGCGATGGCCAGCGCAGCATCCGGAAATAGGCCAGAATGACAAAGACTGATACTCCTGCGAGGAGAATCCGGAATGCCGTCAACGTAACAGGGCCGACAAATTCGACCATATATTTAACTGTTGCGAGATTAAATCCCCAAACGATCATGACACCCGTCAGGATCATATATACTTTCCATTGCTTCAATCCAGTCATGCCTTCTTTCGGGTTTCGAATAAATATTCATTTTACGCCCTGTTGAATGGATTGTAAATAACTATGCCGCATAATCATAAGCTTTTCGTCTAATCAGCAGGCTGAATGCGATGAATGCCACAAGCGACAGCATCACCGGAAACGTCACGGTGTGGACGCCGAGCAGGTTGCCGTATTCCTGGTTATAAAAATGCAGCGCGATATATGTACCAATCCCCGTAATCATCGACGCGATGGCACCGTATTTATTGCCCCATTTCCAGTAAAGCCCGAGCACGACCGGCCAGATAAAGGCTGCTTCCAAGCCACCGAACGCGAATAAATTCAGGAATATCAACAAGTCCGGCGGATCTAGTGCCAATAGGAAGACACCGATTCCGAGCATCGCCGTTACACCGAACGAGATGCGTTTGATGGTTTTCAATTCCGCTTCCGGTTTTATGTAATTCAAATAGACGTCACGAACAATCGACGAACTGACGATTAAGAGAAGCGAATCGACAGTCGACATGATTGCCGCCATCGGAGCCGCGAGCACAATTCCTGCAAGCCACGCCGGCAGGGTTTCCAGCGCAATCAGCGGAATGACTTTATCGCCGACATCGATGCCTGGCAGAATCGGACGCGCAAAAACGCCGATCAGGTGCATATTGAGCATGATGATGCCGGTGACGAGTGTCCCGATGATCAGCGCGCGGTGCATCGAGCGCGAGTTTTTATAAGACATCGCCCGCACCGCAATCTGCGGTAAACCCACAACTCCAACGCCGACCAGGATCCAGAAGGACGACACATAAGCCGCTGATAAATTGCCTTCCGCACCGTATGGCGTTACGAGATTCGGGTTTTCATTGATTAAATCCTGGACGATATTCGGAATCCCGCCGCCCGCGAAAATGACCGCGATCAGCAGAATCAGCGTGCCGACCAGCATGACCGCTCCCTGCACAGCATCCGTCAGCGCAACCGCGCGGAATCCGCCGATGGTGACGTAAACCAGCACGGACACCGCAAACAGGAATAATGCCGAGTTATACGACAGCCCGGTCAGCGATTCGATTAGCCGCGCACCGCCAATCCACTGCGCTGCCATGGCGGAGAACAGGAAAATGATGATGCTTAACGCAGACAATAAAACCACGGCTTTGCTGTCGTAGCGCGCTTTCAGAAAATCGATCATCGTCACCGCTTTATAGCGGCGCGCCATGATTGCGAATTTCTTGCCGAGAATCATCAGCACAAAATAACCGGTGACCACTTGCGTCATCGCCAGCAGAACCCAGCCAAAGCCCATGGTATAAGCGGTTCCGGGACCACCCAGGAAACTTGACGCACTGCCGTAAGTGGCGACCATCGTCATCGCCAGCACAAAGCCGCCAAGTTCGCGCCCCCCGAGGAAATAATCACTGATGAAATTCGAAGACGACGCCAGTTTACGGCTCGACCAATAGCCGATAAAGAAGATGAGGATCAAAAAGATGATCATCGGAATCAAAACAGCATAATTCATCGTTTCTCCTCCTCTTCCTCTTCAAACGGCACTCCCACAAAAAAGAATTTCACAATGACCATCACCAGTACCGCAATGACCAGGAATCCCACCACACAGCTGTAGAAAAACCATGCCGGCAGTCCAAAGACATACGTATACTCTTCCACTGGCGCCGAGCCCATGCCATAAGCAAAGCCAAACCACCAAACAAAATTGAACAGCGCAAGCCCCACGCCGATCAGCGCTTCCCGGTGGGCAATCTTAAACCGCCAATCCGTCTCGTTCATCTTTCCCACTCCATTTCTATACCTATCATTTTCTTATCGTACCATTATTTTCTAGAAAGAATAATGTGGGGCGATGATTTTTTGTACTTTAACCTTGGATAGTCCTCTGCTTTTATAGGAGAGATGCGATTGAAAAATACTTGTGTTAAGTAAAAATCGTTATACGGCAGCATACCCAGTCTATATGACACTTTAGCTCCGCTATTCGTCAATAAAAACAAGCTATACGACACCTAATCCCCGCTATACAACACCTAGCCCACGCCCTATGACAACACCCCAACCAAAAAACCCGAGAGCAGCCGCTCCCGGGTTCATAAAATTTATCTCGCCAATAAGTATTCAACATATCTGCGCCACTCGGTGTTCTTCGCATGTTCCATGTCCGGTTGGACACTTGGGAACGGCAGAAATGCCTGTGGGGCAAATGCGAATCTTTGAAGCATATCACTGCTGACCACTGTAGATCCCGGCAACACGCCCTCACTTAATACGGCTTTGCCTTCGAGGTCGAACGCGATGGTGACTGGCAACGATTCTGCCCGTCCTTGTGCATTCAGGACTGACACCTTGCCTGTACCGTTGTAACGGTCAAAGATCCAGGCATCTCTTAAAGCAACAGCATCTGCTGCTTCATTGATGATAATGGAAGCATTGGCTGTTTTGCCGTAAGGGACGGCGTCGGTAATCGGTTCTTCTGTCATGATGAGAACTTCATAAATCGCAATGGGGTTATTCTGGTCTACCGGATCGAGTGCGCGGTACGCATCGAGCCATTTCGAACTGTCCGCCGGCAGCTGTGATTTCCGCAGAACCTTGCCGGGCATTACCTGAGCAACTCCATCGATATGAAGGAATACTCGGTCATCGACGTTGACTTCGAGCCATTCTTCTTCGACAACATAGGTCATGAACAGTTTTTCACTCGAATAAATTTCAATGCTCATCGGCATATTGCCTGCATCGATTTTGCCGACAATGCCTTCAATCGGACTGATTAAAGCCGGTTTTGCAGTGTTCTGGTCCAATTGCGCTTCGACGACAGCAAGCTGAGTTTCGAGTGCTGCGATGCGCTGTTCCGTTTCTGCAACACCTGCTGCATAGGAACCATCTTGTGGCACTTCAACTTCCACTTGCACATTGACGTCCAGTTCGACAGTATCGCCATTCGCATTGGTTGCCGTATCGCGGTTCGTTGAAGAGCCGGTGGTCGGACGCGAATTCCGGGAACTCGCGGTCTCGAGTTCTCTAAGAACACTGCGGATTTCGCGCAATTCATCATTCAAGGCATCTTCTTCCGCTTCCCAGATTGCGCGCTGTTCTTCGCTTTCCGCTTCATTTAGCAAAGCTAATTCTGTGCCAGCTTCTACAGAATCGCCTTCATTGATGATCCATTGCTCCACAGCGTCCGAATCCTGGATGAAGATTTCCGTCGCAGCAAGCGGCGCCGTGATGGCTTCTTTCGGCAATTTTTCTGTATAGCTGCTGGTATAAGCACGTTCGTATTCATTGATGTAAATTTTTTTCGGCACCTGGCTTTTCTCGCTGAACAATAAAATCGCATTGATTGCCAAAAAGGCCGTAATGGCAACCGATAAACCGATCATAAAGTATTTATTCACCCGGAACCACTCCTTCCGTGAAGCCTTCGATCATGTCCGCAAGCGGAACCAAGCTCAATGCCCCGATTGCCAACGCAACCAGTACATGCAGCAAGATCAGGCCAAACAGCAGCAATTTCGGTGAAAAAGTCACATAATTGCGCAGGAAACGGTATTGGATGGCAATGATGAGCGAAGTGAAAATCGTTAATTGATTGAAGAACAAGATTACAAATGAATGATTAAAGAGCAAGGCCGCCAGCGGACCGAATGAAAACAGCGATAAATAAGTGGTATAGCCGAGCACCGCAAACAAGAAAAACAGCAAGGCTTTTTCAATAACAAGAATTGCTGTTACATAAGTCTGCATAACCAATGCCGCGCGCCATGGAATTTTTAATATGCGACTGAACAGGAATGCAGCTCCGTATGTATGGAAAGCCAAATATATTCCGGCCCAGATCAATGTGCCGGCAAGAGAAGTCCAACGGGCAAGAGTGTATGTATCCATATCGCCCGCCACCAGGTACGGCGTCAAGGAAGAGCTGTTCATGCCCCAAATTTCCCGCAGCGCAAAAAGGAGGATGCCCAGGGCAAATATCCATCCCAGCCTCTTATTGAAATGACGCATTTCCGAATTCTCCAGATTATGTATAAGCTGTCCTTGTCTGGCGAAATAATGCCAGAACTTAAAATCAAATATCATAAGGCTTTATTCCCTTCATGGCGATTGATATTCCGCGTATCTTAATCTTACCTTACTTTACCAAAAAGCAATGAACTTTGGAATGCTAAGACTGGTACAATTTTCAAAAAATATATTGTCAGAATTATTACGTTAATTCCATTCCGAATATTACCAAAGAAAAAACTCCTGCACGCGGCAGGAGTTTCGGATAAATTATTCTACTGGTGTATATTTTTTATGTGAAATTACGGTCATGTTGGACGCTGCACCAATTTCTTTTGCATCTTCTGGTGAAATTTCAACAATCACCGAGTTGTCCATAATTTTAAAAATGGTTCCATTGACTTCGACGCCATTACGGGTAAAGGAAATCCATTCTCCGATGCGGCGGGCCGCTACGAATTCTGATACTTCTTTTTCATGTGGTTGGAATGCCATTGTTATCCACGCCTCTCTTTTAGAAACAATATCTATCTATTATATCACAGAATCTCCCGTTTTTCACCTATTAACATTGCTCAAAGACTTGATGGATGCTGAATAAACAAAAGAGGATATTCTACTTGATATTGAGAAAGCATTTGTAAACGTTATTCATATAGATGGCAAGCTACAAAATGGCCAGGTTCCTGTTCTTTCCATGCCGGTATCTTTTCCGAGCAGACCGACATGGCGTGTGGACAGCGTGTCCGAAAAACGCAGCCACTCGGCGGATTGATGGGACTTGGCAGTTCTCCTTCCAGAATTACACGTACACGAGCTTCCTCTATGTCCGGATCTGGAATCGGTATAGCCGATAAAAGCGCAGATGTATAAGGGTGCAGCGGATTCTCGTAAAGCTGGTCGGAAGTTGTCGTTTCGACCATATGGCCAAGGTACATGACCCCGATGCGGTCAGAAATATATTTCACCATACTCAAGTCATGAGCGATGAACAGATATGTTAAACCTTTTTCCTTCTGGAGTTTCTGAAGAAGCATAACTACCTGTGCCTGGACAGAAACATCGAGCGCTGAAATTGGTTCGTCTGCAATGATGAAGTCCGGGTCCAATGCCAAAGCTCTGGCGATTCCGATACGCTGGCGCTGGCCACCCGAAAATTCGTGCGGATAGCGGTTTGCATGATCGCGGTTCAGGCCGACATCTTCCAACAATTGATGGACGCGCGCCTGCAATTCTTTTTTATCTTTATATAATCCATGGACTTGCATGGGCTCAGCAATAATTTCGAACACCGTCGAACGCGGGTTCAGCGATGCGTAAGGATCCTGAAAAATCATCTGCATATTGCGTAAATAATCAAAGCGCTTCTTGTCAGACATTTTGTGAATGTCGACCCCGTCATATTCAACAGTTCCAGCAGTATTATTATATAAACCCATGATGGTACGGCCGGCTGTCGATTTACCGCAGCCAGATTCACCTACGAGCCCGAAAGTTTCCCCACGCTTGATATCGAAAGAAATTCCGTCGACTGCTTTCAGCGTAACGTCTTTTCCCAAGTCGAAATGACGTTTCAGATCTTTTACGGACAATAAAGTCTCAGTTGTCATTATTTTTCATCCTCCTGTAAGAACCTGCGCACCGCACATAACTCTTTTTCATAAATTGTGCCGGTGAGCTCGATGATTTCAATGGCTTTGCCCGGAGTCGGTGAGTGGATCATCAGACCATTGCCGTAATAAATGCCGACATGATGTAACTTCCCTTTGCCCTCTTCATAGGCAAAAAACAGCAAATCCCCAACATGCCATTCTTTTTGATTCTCAATGCCAATTTCAGTCCCGGCTGCTGCCTGGTCATGGGCATCGCGTGGAATGATGACACCATTGGCTTTCAGCATATTATAGCTGAGGCCGGAACAGTCATAGCCATAACTCGACATGCCTCCCCAAAAATACTGCAGATCCAGAAAGTCTTCTCCAAGTTCAGCTACGTCACTGCCGCTGCCTTTTGGAATTTCTTCCACTGATGCGACAAGCTGGACTTCGTCCGTTTTGATAACGGCATCACCGTCCGGTGTTTCAACACGTATAAATTCTCCTTGCTCTTTGACAGGCAACAGCGTATTGAATGGCACCACCAGCAGCGGCTTGAATTGTTCAGTCCATAATTGGGCTTTACGCACTTTCACACGGGCATAGCCCAGTTCATTTGAAGCAGCCGCTTCTTTAAGTTGATGAAGCGGTACCCAGCCGGGATAGCCCCTTTCATCTTTACTGCTCGGCTGCCAAAGAGCGATGATTTTCGCCCAGCCATCCACTATTTCATCTACCATCACAGGTTCACCGTACAGCAACTGTGTCTGGATGAGTCCGCTATGGGTTAAATCATGGTTTTCCTGTTCATTCATCGTTTCAATCCATTTATTAATCTTTACAGTTTCGCCTGTGCCGTGTGCGTCGACTTCCCGCGCACTTTCCGGCAGAGTCCAGACGGTTGCGACAGGCACACTGCAAATCCAGGTTGTGGCATTTGAAGGATACATTTTCTATTCACTCCGTCCTGTTAGTCGTTTAAGAAATAAATCGCTGTCAATGCCAAGGCCGGATTTTCCCGGTAAGCGGATGGTTTTTCCATTGTATTCAATACCGCCTGGCACAAGGTCTTCCTTCAGCATTAGCGGCGGGTCAAAATCGAAACGGGTTATATTCGGCTGGCTTGCCGCAAAATGCGCCGCGGCCCCTACACCGAGTTTCGTTTCGATCATACTGCCTGTCATGCATTTAACTCCATAAGTTTCCGCCAGTGCGTTAATTTTCAGCGCCTGATGGATGCCGCCCGCTTTCATCAGCTTAATATTGATCAAATCAGCAGCGCGCAGCTGGAGAACCTGCAGCGCATCTTTCGGTGAAAATATGCATTCATCCGCCATAATGTCGGTTAATGTATGATCGGTGACAAACTTCAATCCTTCAATGTCTTTGGCATGGACCGGCTGTTCGACCAATTCGATGTCCAGCCCGGCATCTTCCATGCGGCTGATTGCCCGAACCGCTGATTTCGCTTCCCATCCCTGGTTGGCGTCGAGCCGGAGCACAACGTCGTAACCCACTCTTTCACGGATTGCTTTAATCCGTTCGATATCTTTATCGACCGAATCAATGCCGACTTTTATTTTCAGGACATCAAATCCGTCCTTTATGTATTGAACTGCATCTTGAGCCATTTCTTCAGGCGAGTTGACCGACACTGTAAAATCGGTTTCGAGCTCATGCCGGTAACCCCCGAGAAAATCCACGAGCGCCATATCTGCAATTTGCGCCATCAGATCGTACAGCGCCATATCCACTGCAGCCTTGGCACTCGTATTGCCAATCATGGTTTTATGAAGCTTTTCAAAAACCAGTTCACGCCTGCGTAAGTCCTGCCCAACAAGTGCATCGCCAATTAATTGCACCGCGAATTCAATGCTCTCCAGCGAATCTCCCGTGATGACATGTGTCGGCGGCGCTTCCCCAAAACCGCTGCGTCCGTCTTCCGTCAGAATATGGACGACAACTGATTCAGCAACTGTCACTGTGCGCAGTGCCGTTTTGAACGGCTTTTTCAGCGGCACCGCGGTATGATAGCTTTTGATGGATTTGATAGTCGCCATATCACTCAACTCCCGGCAGAATCGTCAAAGTTTTATTGTCCGCATCAAGACGCGCTTTTACGCCGAGCGGCACGGAGAAATGCGGTTCGCAATGACCGATTTTAAAGCCTTTGACTACCGGCACATTCAAATTTCCGAGATAGTGCCCAAGCACATGGTCAAGGCTCAGTGATTTCTCCGGCTCTTTTGGCTCGGCATTTTTAAAATCACCCACGACGATTCCGGCGACCTGCTCCAGCTTCCGCGCCATCTTCAGATGGTTCAGCATTTCGTCGACCTGATAAGGTGTTTCGTCAATATCTTCTATCAATAAAATCTTGCCTGCGACGTCCAAATCGCATTTCGTGCCGATTGAACTGCGGATCAAAGACAAATTGCCTCCGACCAGTTCCCCTTCAGCAACCCCGCCACGCAGCGTCGTCAGCGGTGCAATCTCTTCTGAATAAAATAGTTCAAACGGTCCAAAAATCTGGCCGAACATTCGGCCGCTCCGTTCATGGAACGTGTCTTTTCCGACATCCGAAGCAAGCATAGGCCCATGGAATGTCACCAGGTCTGAAAACTGGCCGATTGCTGTATGTAAAAATGTAATGTCCGAATATCCCCAGAACACTTTCGGATTTTCCTTGATCATTGCGTAATCGATCCGGTCCGCATATCGCGCAGCACCGTAGCCTCCGCCAGCGCAAATTATCCCTGCCACTTCTGGATCCTCAAACATTTCATGCAAATCTGCAAGACGTGCATCATCATCACCCGCCAGATAACCATATTTGGCTTTTACCGATTTCCCCATTTTCACTTTAAGGCCAAGTTCCTCCAAAAACGGCAGAGCTTTTTCTAAATTTTCCTGATTCGGCGGACTTGAAGGTGCAATTACACCAACTGTGTCCCCTTTTTTCAATCTTTTCGGCAATTTCCGCATGTTGATTCACTCCTCTATTTCTGTTCTTCATTCAACAGACAGTATATCCCTGTTCAATGAAAAACAGAAACGCCCGGCGCTCGGCCGAGCGTTTCTGAGTGTTCATAACCGATATTCCGCAAAACAGCTTCGCTTGTCTGGGGGCTCGCGCTGAGCTAACTCGGACGCGTTTCACTTCGTCCGAGTGGATCTTAACACTTCGCTTGGACCCCTGGGCGTCTTCGCTGTTTTGCTCCATATCTCTGAGAACCACTTTAAGATGAATGAGCGCAAGGCAGCGAAGAGCAAAGATATGCTCCTGCATCGCTGCGCTAGCTTCGTCGCAAACGATTCACGCAAGCGCGAATCGCTTCCTGCAGGATTAAGAGCGTGTCCTGAGACCACACAGTTCGGTCAAATCTTTGCGACGAAGCGTGAAACGCTGCATGAGCATCGTTTTTCGAAGCGATCGAGGAGGCTCAGGCCGCTCCCTGCGGAAAGCGTCTGCCTGGAGCGAATTCATCGATTATTAAAAAATTATTTTATTTCTTATCAGCATACTTCAGATCCATATACCCAACCGGGTGGCGCTGAATGCCTTCTACATTTTCTTTTTCAAGCTGAACCTGGTTGTAGAAATGGATCGGGAAGATCGGCATTTCTTCCATCAGGATTTTCTCAGCTTCAATCAGCATTTCCCAACGTGCCGCTGAATCAGTTTCAGCTTTCGCATCCGCGATCAATTTATCAAATTCTGCGTTTGACCATTGTGTTCGGTTCATCGAAGAGTCTGTGATAAAGCTTTCAAGAGCGTTTACCGGATCAGCATAGTCATGCAGGAATGATGAACGGGACAGTTGATATTTGAATTCCTTTTGGTCAGCTGCAAAGACTGAGCTTTCCACGTTCTGCAATTCAACATCGACGCCTAAAGTTTGTTTGAATTGATCCTGCAAAGTTTCTGCAATGATCTGGTGAGTATCGTTTGTGGAATAAGTGATCGTTACAGGCGGCAATGTTTCCCAGCCTTCTTCCGCCATTCCTTCTTCAAGCAATTGTTTCGCTTTTTCAGCATCAGTTTTCACCAAATTGCCTGCAGCGTCCCGGAAGTCTTGGCCATCCGGACCTTCAAAGCCGTACGAAGTGAAACCATAAGCCGGTTTTTCACCGTTCTTCGTTACATATTGCACGATATCGTCCTGGTTCACAGCATATGCGAACGCCTGACGAACTTTTTTATTAGTAAAAGGTTCTGCTTCCACATTGTAGCGGTAGAAGTAAGTCCCAGCCTGATCAAGCATCGTCAGGTCTGGAGAATCCATCAATTGTTCAGAAAGCTCAGCCGGTACGTCAGAAACATCCAATTCGCCTGCTTCATACATTTGATATTCAGTGTTTTCGTCATTCACCATTGCCCAGTGCACGCCGTCCAACTTCACGTTTTCAGCGTCCCAATATTCTTCGTTCTTTTCAAAGACAAATTCTTCGTCATGGCTCCATGAAGCCAATTTGAATGGTCCGTTGCCGACAAATGATTCGGCTTCAGTGTGCCATTCCGGATTTTCAGTTGCCGTCGCCTCATGGATTGGGAAGAAGCTTGGGTTTGTAATAATGTTCAAAAATGCTTCAGTTGGAGCTGTCAGGGTTACAACAAGTGTTTTATCACCTTCTGCGACTACCGCTACATCTTCTGCTGAGCCTTCGCCCATATTATAAGATTCCGCTCCTTTGATGAAATACCCCAGAAATGCGGCTGGTGAAGCGGTTTCCGGATCCAGCATATGGCGCCATGCGAATACGAAATCACCAGCGGTTACAGGCTCGCCATTTGACCAGTTCGCATCTTCACGAATTGTGAATGTATACGTCAGGCCATCCTCTGAAATATCGACTGCCTCAGCAGTCGCTTCGACCGGCTGTGAACTTTCATCCAAACGAGTCAGACCTTCCATGATATTGTTTAACGCAGTCCATGAGACCGAGTCAAAACCGATTGACGGATCGAAAGATGTCGGCTCTTCACCGTTATTCAATCTTAGGATTTTTTCGCCCCCGGAATTAGAAGTTCCTTCTTCTGTAGTATCAGTATCTTTTTCTTCTCCCGCGTCTTCGCTTGCTGTACATGCTGCAAGAACGAAAACAAACATCGCCATCAGAAACAAAACCAGCCATTTCTTCATTGTGTATTCCCCCTGTGTTTTTTTATGTGAATGCGCAAATGCGCTCTCAACCCTGTTTAATGAGCAAATGCTCCTTGTTCGATTAGTTCTTTTGCCCGCGGATCCTGCAACCAGCATTCAACTCTATGTGAATCAGTCAACTGTGTCGTATCAGGGTGAACATTGCCGCAGACTTCCATCGCATATGGACAGCGAGCAGCAAATGGGCAGCCCTGAGGCGGTGAAAACAGATCCGGCGGTGTGCCGTCGATTGGCTTCAATTCCGCTTCTTTCAAATCAAGGCGCGGAACTGATTTCAATAAACCTTGTGTATAAGGATGCTGCGGCGTGTAGAAAATTTCCCGCTTGTCGCCAGTTTCTATAATTTTGCCGGCGTACATTACAGCAATGCGATCAGCGATTTTCGCCACGACCCCGAGATCATGGGTGATTAAAATAATCGACACACCCGTTTTCAACTGGATTTCTTCGAATAATTCTAAAATCTGAGCCTGAATGGTCACATCAAGAGCGGTTGTAGGCTCATCTGCAATCAACAGTTCCGGTTCACAGATTAACGCAATCGCAATGACGATACGCTGCCGCATACCCCCTGAAAATTGATGGGCATATTGCTTCAGCCGCTCCTCAGGATTCGGAATGCCAACAAGGTCGAGCATATCTATGGCACGTTTTTTCGCTTCGGCCCCACTCAGTTTCATATGCTGTTTGACGCCTTCCATCAACTGTTCTCCGATGGTCAGTGTCGGATTCAGTGCAGTCATTGGATCCTGGAAAATCATAGAAATATCGACTCCCTGAATTTTTCGCATTTCTTTTTTTGAAAGCTTTGTCAAATCTCTTCCTTTGAAATGCACACCTTTGGTTGTTATTTTTCCTGGCGGCTGTGGAATCAGCCCCATAATGGCATTTGACGTCACCGATTTGCCGCATCCCGATTCGCCAACAATCGCCAGTGTTTCCCCTTTGTATAAATCGAATGTCACTCCTCGAACCGCTTGGACCGTTCCACCGTATGTACTGAAAGTGACTTGAAGATCTTCCACTTCCAGTATTTTCTCCGCAGAATTTTTTTGCTTTTTCTTAGGCGATACGATTTTCCCGCGTTTGCCGTCATGTTCAATAGAATCTATGTCTGCTCCGTCTTCGACTAGTGTGCGCGTCAATTCATCTGTAATATGCTTGCCAGTCATTCTGTCACCCCCTCATTTTCGGATCGAGCGCATCTTGCAGCCCGTCACCAAGTACATTAAATGCAAACATCGTCAATGAAATGAATAGTGCCGGGAAGAACAGTCTCCACCAGTCTCCTGAAATAATAACCGGCAGAGCGTCATTCGCCATTACGCCCCAACTCGCGAACGGCGCCTGGATTCCAAGACCGAGGAAGCTCAAGAACGCTTCCGCGAAGATTGCGCTCGGTACTGTTAAAGTCACTTGGACTATGATTGGTCCCATTGCGTTCGGAATAAGGTTTTTTCGGATAATTCGTGAAGTTTTTGCGCCAAATGATTTGGATGCCGTCACAAATTCATAGTTCTTTACCTGCAGGACCTGGCCTCGTACAATTCTGGCCATCCCGACCCAGCCAGTGATGGTCAGTGCAATAATAATTGTTGTCAGACTTGGTCCCATAACCACCAACAATAAAATAACAACGAGTAAATACGGCAAACCGTAAAGGATTTCAACAACCCTCATCATCAGTGAATCTGTTCTCCCGCCTTTATAGCCGGCAATTCCGCCGTAGATGATGCCGATTGTGAAATCGATCAATGCTGCCATCAGTCCGACAAATAAAGAGATGCGTGCTCCATACCAGGTACGTGTAAACACATCACGACCAGCTTCATCTGTCCCGAACCAGTGCTCTGCGCTCGGTGCCAGGTTCTGATTGGGCAGATCCTGCTGTGTCACTGAATGAGGCGAAAAAATCGGACCGAAGATTGCCATTACAGCGAGCAAAACCAAAAATACGAGTCCAGTCATCGCTAATTTATTTTTCTTCAAACGTCGCCATGCATCTTTCCAATAGGATAAAGACGGGCGAACGACTGCTTCTTTTTCATCTCCGTCTTTTTCGAGAGGACGGAACCACTCATCACGGACTTGAGTCATCACACATCACCTTCTTTCTTGTGGAGCTTGATGCGCGGATCAAGAATTCCATAAACAATGTCCACTAGGAACAGCATGAAAATTAAGAATGAGCTGTAGAAAACAGTTGTCCCCATAATAACCGGGTAATCTCGGTTATTGATCGAGTCTACAAAGTATTTGCCCATTCCAGGAATCGCGAAAATCTTTTCAATAACGAAAGTTCCGGTCAATATCCCGGCCAGCAATGTCCCCATTATTGTGATGATCGGCATCATGGCATTTCTGAGCGCATGGCGCATCACAATCCTGATCGGTTTGATGCCTTTCGCCCTCGCCATTTTGATATAATCCTGAGTCAATACCTCCAGCATGCTAGAACGCGTCAGACGAGCGATAATCGCCATCGGGCCGGTCGCCAGTGCAAGTACCGGAAGCACCATATGCATTGGGCTAGTCCAGGTGGCCGGGGGGAATATATTCCACGTGACCGCAAGCTGCTGGATTAAAAGTGTTGCCAAAACGAAGTTCGGTATTGAAATACCGATTACAGCAAATGCCATAGCCGCGTAATCAATCAATTTATTATGCCGTAAAGCAGCGAATGTCCCGAGCAGAATTCCGGAAATGACCGCCACTAGAATCGTGATGATTCCCAATTCAAACGAGATAGGAAACCCTCTTGCCAGAAGCTCATTAACTGTTCTGTTTGGATCTTTAATGGATGGACCAAAATCAAATGTTGCAATCGATTTCATATAATCGATGTATTGAATGTGCAATGGCTGGTCCAGCTTATAGAATTTCTCCAGATTTGCCTGGATAGTTGCATTTGTGGTCCTCTCTGTTTCCAAAGGTGACCCGGGCACTGCGTGCATCAAGAAGAACGTCAGCGTAGCAATGATAAAAATCGTAACAAGCATCAGTAAAAAACGTTTAATTATGTATTTGGCCATGTGTTATTCCTCCTTAACTGAACTTCGCTTGCATAGCGAGTTCAACCATGACCAACATCGCACGGTAAGCTTCCAGAATGTCTTTCGCATTAAACCGGACAATCGTCGTGCCTTCTTCAATAGTGCAGCCTGGCATCATCGCAGCCAGTTCAGCCTGTCCATAATTCGTAAATTCAATTTTCAAAACCGGATTTTCCGGAGGCAATAGCGGTTTCACGTTAGCTCGATTTTCAATCGCCTTCTTCGTTTGCTCTTGCAATAGTTGCTGCGCTTTTTTCGGATGCAGTGTTTTAACTGCCGAACGTGTCAGCGATTCCTTTACTGCCGCGGTTGTTATATTCGGAATAAGCGCTTCCGCTTCCTTACAGGCACAATCATCTCCGGCTACCATTAGTACTGACACACCATAATGACCTGCCACGTATGCATTCAAACCCAATTCGCCGACTTCCACCTCGTTGATCCACATCGAACGAACACCAAAAATCATTGCATGGGACATAACACCTTTCTGTCCGGCTCTAGCATGGTAGCCGGCAAAAAAAGCTCCATCATAAGATTCATCTAAACCTTCCACCATGGAATAGTTTTTTACTCCTCCTGTAATCAGTTGAGCATCTTCAGGCAAATCTTCTGCGATTAGGTTATTCATTTTTGAATGGCTGTCGTTAACGAGAAATTCTTTTGCGCCATTGGCAAAAGCACTTTCGATGATTGCACTGGCATCCTGAGTCATCAACCGGCGCCCGCGCTCATAATTTTGTTCTTCCCAATCCACGTATGTATAATCCGGTAAAGCAGTGACACCTTCCATATCCATCGACAAATAAAGCTTCATGTTGTTATAACTCCTCTTCTACAAATATGTTTTCCATTATTTGAAAATTCTTTCATTAAACATAACAGTCTATTTTGAATATTTCAATATAATTTTGAATAAAAATGTAAATATTGTTGTAAAAATAATATACAAAGAAATTGTATTTTAATTATTTAGAATATTTAGTAATAAAGTATCATGACAATAATTTGATTTTCTAATAAAATAAAAACAAGTTATAAATCCAGCAAGAATTTATAGCTTATAAGCAAGATCTTCTAAACAAACTTAGAAAAACAAAAGGAGCGGATTGGTATGAATTTTGACAAAGCACTTGAAATGGGATGGGAAGATCTTGCACTGGGAATTGGTGGCTCAGCAATCGTTATGCTGTTTGTCAACTTTTTCACAATGATGTAGAGGTGACTCATGTATACTTACAAACCATAAAACCCCTCCTCCGGATTATCAGGAAGAGGGGTTTTTGCTGTTTCGCCGACGCTTTTTTTGCAAACGAAAACGCCTCCCCATTCTTGCCGGGCAGACGTTGTCATTTAAATATGAATTTCACAAGACTGGTTTCAGGCTTCACTTGGCAGACCTCCATTTAGCTGCTGTTGCGCCATAAGTTCATGGAACATCGCTTCGTCCCGTGACTCGAGCGCGTAATCTATCATACGTTCAAAATTTTCCTGTTCCAAAAATTCGATTGCTTCCATCGCTTCTGATTTGGCTTGATCCGGAATTTCTGCGATGCCTGCGCTTTCGCCCTGCAGGATAGACTGCAGATGCATATGAATATCAGAGACCAGCAGCAGTTGATACAGCGGCAGACGGATAAAGCGGTTTCCTTTTTGAAAAACGAATACTTCAGACAAATTCTCGACCTGGAATGTATTTGTATTGACTACAATTTCTTTCCCTTCAACTGGAATGAAATGAAATAATTCATCATCTTTCATAATTGAGAGGTACTGGTAGGCAAAGACGAATTTCACAAGATGATCTTCTTTCTTTGTATAGAACGGCTTCATCATTTTGACATGCAACATGACGGTTCCCCCCTCTCTGATTTTAGAATATTCTGTTTAGTTAATCATAACATATATTCCCCGTTTCGTAACTAAAAAAACACAAGAATTATCTTCTTGTGCCCAATCTTTTTATCTCCGTTTTTTTGGCGGTTGCACAAAACTGTATTCTGTCTTTCTCCACTCTTACGAATAGCTGGGAAAGCAAATCAAACAGGAAGTCTTCAAACTCTTTATGGCCCGCTCCCCCTGGATTGAAGACAATTTTGTTCTCGTCGAAATCGAGTTGGACCGTCGCCAATATGCCGTTGCATGCCTCGACATTGGTGAATGTATAGCAGCCTCCATCACTGGAAACCTGAAAACGGATCTTCTCGTAGCGTTTTTCAGCAGTCAATAAAAAAAGTTCCCATACCGCAATATCTTCCTGATTTAATACTCGCTGCAAATCAGGGATTCCTAATACATATACATTGTCCAAGGTCATGCTCCTGTCTAATTTTTATAGGTAATTCGGATTATACTTATTCCAGTATAATCTATCTGTCATCAAAAAAGAACTGTCCAAGAAAATATATTTACAATCCTGTTCTCCACGGATCTTTCCTTCTTCGTTTACGGGTTAGCCGTAAAATAGTATAATAGAAGGAAAGTTTTATTTTGGGGCGATGCAAATGGCTACGGTTCAATCCCTGGCACAACAATACGAAGACACAATACACAATTATATGGCTGCTATCGAGAGATCCCTTTATCCCGCTCGTGCTGCGGATGAGGAAATGGTTCGAAAAGCAGTCTTTTTAGTGCGCCATGACGGGGTGCAAATCCAGTCATTCAATGAAGAAAGGCTTCTTCTCGAAGCAATCGTAAAAGATGCCCACTCTGTGAAAGTTGTACTGAATTTCGAAAAGCTGACGGCTGTCTGTGCATGTCCGCAGGATGAAATGTGCCGGCACCGGCTTGCAGTGATTTTCGCTTTGTATCAAAAAGTGGGTTCGCTGTCCCAGTGGGTAGCGGATTGGCGCGCACAGGAACAGGATCAGCTTTCCGCTATCGGCAATAAACGCTCGCCGCAGCAATGGAAAAAAGTGATCCAGAGTGTCTGGCGGGATCCGATTCCGGATTACACGACGAGAAATTATTTTTATTATGAGCAGATGTATGAAGGGCGGCTGAAAAATGCCCTATCTTTCGTCCCGCTCGAACGCGAATGGAAAACGCTGTTCCGTGCTTATGCCCATTTCATTTCATTATCCGAAGTGTGGGGCACCTATATATCGGGTACCAACGATGTCCACCATTCTTTCTTTAAAACCTGGTTTGAAGATGAACTCCATGATCTTCGCGACTTGCTTGATCAATTGCACGGCCAGCACCGGACATTCGAATCGGATGCTTTTTTTGACTACCTTCGGGACATGGTCCGTGACTTCGCTGCAATACGAGATGGTTCATCATCCCAGCGTTTTACGGTCTACCAATTATTCTGGACAAACCTTTTTACCAATGACCGTTTACGCAGACAGGAACTTGCTGCTTTCCCACGGCCTGATGAACGGATTACCGGATTTTTCTCGATTTTATTGAAAGAGCCGGTAGAGCTGAAAAAAATTGCACCAAATGAAGCACATGACTGGATCCAGCTCGCTATCCTGGCTGAAGAAGAACGGAACAGCCAGGCACTGGAAGTAATTTTGATGGCAGTCAAACCGTATGTCAAAACATTCCTGTTCGAAGGATTATATACGCAATACCGCCATCAGTATGTGCGTACACTCAGCCGCCTTTTTTCTTTGATCAACTTAAGTGAAAGGGACTGGGAGGACCTGTTCCGCCAGTTCGGACATTACGGCTTGCCAGCCTACTCCACTTATCTGATTGAAAAAGGTTTATATAAGCAATGGGCAGAACTTCACCATATGCATAATTCCCCTTTGTACTTCGCCGAAGAATGTGGATTGAAGGAAGTGCAGGAAGCGGCACCCGATTATGCACTGCCGCTATACCACCGTTATGCGATGGCCCACTTGGACGAACGCAGTCGAGCCAGCTATAAACAGGCCGTGCGCATTTGGAAAAAGATGAAGTCCGCTTGCAAGAAGAGCGATCAAATGGAATTTTGGAAATCCTATATGAAAGAAATCCGGACACAGAATAAACGTCTCCGTGCATTGCAGGAAGAGATTGAGAAAGGAAACCTGGTATGACTCAATTCCAAACAGAAGGAAGCCGCATCTATTATTTAAAAGTCACCAAAGGAGACAGCTTCCGAATTCAGGCGATCAATGAAACCGGAAATCGCATTCCTCCTGAGATTTGGACTCCTTTTTTGTATTTCATGGACAAGGACAGCTTTTTCGGCATGAAGTCGGAAATGGACGGGCTCGACCTCGTGCTGTCGCCAGCAGATTTTGTCAGGCTTTTTAAGGGAGATGGACATCATTATGTCACCTTCAAAGGCCAGACCGATGCAGATACTGCTTGGCTGCAACTTGCTGAAAAAGTCTCGGATTCCTTGAACGATCCCGATTTGTGGGAGCACGTTTCCGTTGACGGCGAAGATATCATCATCGACAGCAAGTATGGTGACTCGGATATACAGGCATTCTTAAGCGATACCCTCAGCCAGCAATTGCGCCAAAAAGGCTTAACGACTGCCCAATTGCCTTATATCCAGCATTTTATCCAGCAAGCAGGATGGGACGGACTCGAAGCTGCGGATGATTATGTGATTGCTGTGCAATTGAGCGAACCGGACGAAACGCCGGAATGGTCATTCAAAGTGGTGCTCCGTTCAAAACGCGGCAGTGTTTACTGGACGCCTTCCAAACGGCGAATGGATGAGCCGCTTGAAAAGGTGCTGCCGGAAAAATGGCGCAGCCGCCATGCTGAAATAGCAGAAAAGCAGGCTCTGATATTAAGCCTTTGCCCTTCGGTTGACGGTTTTGATGAAACGAAGCTCTATCATGCGGAATGGACGGACGCGGAAGTCCTTCAATTCCTGCGCAGCGATACGGAAATCCTGCAGGCTTTCGGCATCGAAGTTTCGATACCTTCCTGGCTTCAGGCTGTTCAGGAATCGAAGGTGCGCGTAAAAGCCAATGTCCATTCCCCTGCCAAAAAAGCATCAGTGGTCGGGCTTGATCAGATCATCCGCTTTGATTGGCAGTTCTCGCTGAATGGCCATGAACTCAGCATGCAGGATTTCGAAAGGCTCGTTACCGAGAACAAGGAATTTATTCGCATAGGAAACGAATGGGTTCGGGTAGATTCAAACCTTCTGATGCAGCTTCGGAAGATGATTGAAGAAGCTGAGGATGCCGATTGGACGATAAAAGATATGCTGTTCCAGAACGTGCCGGAAATCATGCTCGAAGAAGCCGCTGAAGAAGACGATCCGCTCGTCGAGTACAATCTCAATAAATCGTTGAAAGTCTTATTGGATAAACTGCTCGATAAACGGGATCTGCCTCCTACTGCGATTCCAGAAAATCTGAACACCGATCTCCGTCCATATCAAAAAACAGGCTTTGACTACCTTGTGTTTATGCGCGAAGAAGGTTTCGGGCTTTGCCTGGCGGATGATATGGGGCTTGGCAAAACTGTCCAGCTGATTGCATACCTGCTTCATGTGCACTCGGAAAAACAGGCGCAGCCTTCGCTGATCGTTTGTCCGACTTCTGTGCTTGGCAACTGGCAAAAAGAACTTGAACGCTTTGCGCCGGATTTGAAAGTTTATATGCATTACGGTCCGGTCCGTCCGAAAGCTGAGGAATTCACTCAATTCCTCGAAGCAGAACAGCCAGACGTTGTATTGTCCACATACGGCATCGCTTCGTCCGACGCTGAAGAGATGCAGGACATTCCTTGGACCAGCATTACACTCGATGAAGCACAGAATATCAAAAATATGTATACCAAGCAGTCGCGTACAATACGCCGCTTTAAAGGGCAGCATCATATTGCGCTGACCGGCACACCGATTGAAAACCGCCTTTCTGAGCTGTGGTCGATATTCGATTTCATCAATAAAGGTTATTTATACCGCATTAAACAATTCCAAGAAACTTTCATGATTCCGATCGAACGCGATGATTCAGAAGAAGCGAAGGAAAAATTGCGTCAGCGCATCCAGCCATTCCTGTTGCGCCGTACGAAAAAAGACCCTGAACTTCAGTTGAACCTGCCTGAAAAACAGGAGCAGCTTGAATATTGCCCATTGACTCCGGAACAGGCCGCTCTCTATGAGGGACTGGTACAGGACACTGTTGAAAAAATGGAAACCTTGACCGGCTTCGAGAAAAAAGGGCTGGTATTGAAAATGCTCAGCAAGCTGAAGCAATTGTGCAACCATCCTGCTTTGTATCTGAAGGAGCCTTATACATCGGCAGAAGAAATTCTGCCCCGCTCCCAGAAGCTAGAGCGGATTGTGACACTTGCCGGTGAAATTGCAGAACGCGGCGAACAATGCCTGATTTTCACGCAATATATCGGTATGGGCCACTTGCTGCAGCAAGCGATCAACGAATTATATGGACATGAAGTGCCATTCCTTACCGGCAGCATGCCGAAAAACCAGCGGGATTCATTGGTGAATGCTTTCCAGCAAGGCAAATTCCCGATCTTTATCCTTTCATTGAAAGCCGGCGGAACTGGATTAAACCTCACTGCTGCCACACATGTGCTGCACGCAGACAGATGGTGGAATCCAGCTGTTGAAAACCAAGCGACGGACCGTGCCTACCGTATTGGGCAGACGCAATTTGTCCATGTCCATAAATTTGTGACCATCGGCACCATCGAAGAGAAAATCGATTCCCTGCTGACCCAGAAACAAACAATGTCAGAACAGTTTATCCAGTCAAGCCAGTGGATGACAGAGCTATCCGATAATGAGCTGAAGGAATTGTTCTCTTATAATCTGTAAAATAAGCATGGCCGGGTCCCCACCCGGCCATGCTCCCCTTTTCTGATGAGTGAATGAAACCAACCGCCTCAAACTTTCGTAGCGGAACGGAAATGCTCCTTCAGTTCACTTAGCTCCCGTTCCGCCTCTGCCAATCGTCTATGAAGCAAGGCTGTCAGGCGGATCAGCTGCTCCATATGCACTTCCAATTGCTGTTGTATGTCTTTCGGCATGACTAAGTGCCTCCTATTTTCAAATTTTATCCCGTATTAATGGTCAGCGGGGAAAAGCAAACTCCCACTGATTGAAGATTCTCTTTATGCGTTAATTGGTTCCGCTTCCGGTACCGGGAAATCAAAATCTGCTTCAGATTCTGGTTCCTTCTGTACTGGGGCGGTTTCTTCTTGCGCTTTTCTTCTGTCGAGAAATCGTACCTGGTCGCCAAGAACTTCCGTCACATAGACGCGTGTTCCGTCTTCCCTGTCATAATGGCGCGACTGAAGACGCCCGGATATCGCTACAAGAGAACCTTTAACACAGAATTTCGCAACGTTAACTGCCGGTCTTCCCCAGGTGGAACAGAGTACAAAATCGCTTTCGATTTCCCCTTTTTGGTTTTTATAGTTTCTGGAAACGGCTACGATGAACGTTGTATGTACACGTCCTTCGCTTAATGTCCGAGACGATGGATCTTTTGTCAGCCTTCCTACCAGTCCGACTTGATTCATATTTTTTCACCTCCCTTCCGTAAAGCCAGCATACTAAATAAACTGAATTTTAAGCAAAAGGCGAAAAATAGGATTTGCCAAGTTTTTGGCAGGCCATATTTCATTTTTCCAATACCAATAAAAATAAATTTTTTCTCTAATCCTTGCACAGATTGCCTTTTACATTCATGGATAGACCCTGGCAAAAAAGAATTTTCGAAGATTCAAGATGTTTTCTTCATTGGCGTGAAATTTCATGGCTATGCTATACTTGGAAAAAAGATCGATTTAGGGGGTAGACGGATGAAGACCTTTAAAATGCTGTCAATAGGCCTTGTTGAAGAAGAAAGCATCATTAACTTCCCTCTGGAGGATGGCATCATTATCAACCAGGAGAACAGCTATCGGTCCTGGGTGCTAGAAATGCTGATGGATTTATCTCATGAGGAACGTTTCAAGCAGATGATGGATTCTGGTAAAATCTATGATGTAAAAGTAGTTATCTCTTATCCCGAGAATGAGCCGGCAACTTTTGAAGTAGGAATTTATGGAGTTAAGAAAATCGGAGACCATATTTCTGTGCTGATGAAGGGGACACTGAAACGGGCACGCCGAAAATATGCCGAAACTCTGCTATCGGAACTGCTTGAAGATGGCCTGGAAGGCGAGCAATTGCTGACACGGTTTGAAAGCGATATGCGTTCGCGACCGGTGCTGCGAAAAGATGAAGCAAAACAGTAATATTTTGAACAGTAAAAAACAGTGCAGACGATTAATGTCTGCACTGTTTTTTCAATTCGTTATTTCTCAGCAACCGGTCCAAGTGCAAAAAGGATATCACATTCGCAGGCGATTTCACCGTCTACAGTAGCGATTCCATGTCCTTTGCCCATCGGTCCTCTTAGTTTCGTCAATTCCACTTCGAGACGCAATTGGTCTCCTGGAACAACCTGCCGTTTAAAGCGGCAATTATCTATGCCTGTGAAAAAAGCGAGCCGGCCTTCGTTGCCTTCCATCTTCAGTACGGCAGTTGCTCCGACCTGAGCCAATGCTTCAACGATCAAGACGCCTGGCATAACCGGGTATCCTGGAAAATGGCCGTTGAAAAATTCTTCATTGGCAGACACATTTTTCAGGCCTACCGCTCTTTTGCCGGCTTCGAGCTCCAGCATCCGATCCACCATCAAAAATGGATAACGGTGCGGTAATATCGCTTTAATCTGTTCAGTCGTCAACATGAGTCCAACCCCTTTTGTAAAATGAATGAAAAATACAGCGCCCGTTATTTCTTGCCGCTCATTATATCGATAATGTGCTGCCAGGTCTCCCATTTAAGCGCATCTTTCGGCTGTCCGTCACCAAGCACTCCATAACCGACCATCGCTCCAAGTGCAGCTGCAATGACGATTAATACAAGCACCAGGATGATGCGAAGCCAGATGGGAAATAATCGGATTTGGACCCACCAGGTTTTTTTCCCCTGCTGGTCACCGGCTGCTTCTTCATTTTTATGTTCTTTTCTTTTGGAAACTTTTTTAGTTGGCTCAGCCATTTCAGTCGTCAACCTTTCCACTGATGCACACTCCCATTCTATTATGTAAGAGCAATTCACATCCACAGTTCTATTGCGATTCCGCGCAAGCACGATTTCACTATGTTGCTATTATACTAAAAAAATGCGGTTGCTGTACATACTTAAAAAAATGGTGAGGATTTTATTTGGATTTACGTGATAGGCTGTCCAACATCTTGCCTGTGCCGATTGCAACACAGTTCATCGGATCTTCAGAAATGAATACTGGAACTTTCAATTCTTCCGCAAGCAATTGTTCGATGCCATGCAGCAAGGCCCCGCCGCCAGTCAGTATAACCCCCCGATCGATTATATCAGCTGAAAGTTCAGGAGGCGTCTTCTCCAAAACATTTTTGGCTGAGGCTACTATCAGATTTACTGATTCGCGAAGCGCCAATTCGATTTCTTCTGAATGGATAGTTATGATACGCGGAAGGCCGGACACCATATCTCGTCCACGGATTTCCATCTCATCTTTACGGCTGCCTTTGAAGGCAGTTCCTATTTCCATTTTAATATTTTCTGCTGTGCGTTCACCAATCAGTAATTTATAATGCTTTTTAATGTACTGAAGAATATCGTTATCAAATACATCTCCTGCTATTTTAATGGATTCACTGGTAACAATGTCACCCATCGACAGCACGGCAACGTCAGTAGTTCCTCCTCCAATATCAACCACCATATTGCCTGTCGGCTGGTAAATATCCATCCCAGCTCCAATAGCAGCTACTTTAGGTTCTTCTTCAAGATAAACTTTCTTCCCTCCGGACTTTTCAGCAGCTTCCCTGATTGCTTTTTGTTCGACACTTGTCACATTGGTCGGACAGCAAATAAGGATGCGCGGCTTGTTCATGAAGCCTCTGACTTTTAAACGGTCGATGAAATACTTCAACATGATTTCAGTGACATCAAAATCAGCGATAACGCCATCTTTTAGCGGTCTTACAGCTATTATATGTGCCGGTGTACGGCCAATCATTTTTCTCGCTTCTTCTCCTACAGCGATTACCTGATTAGTTTTCCGGTCCATTGCGACGACCGAAGGTTCATTCAATATAACCCCTTTGCCTTTAACGTAAATCAGAACATTTGCTGTTCCTAAGTCAATTCCTATATCTCTTGAAAACAACATTCCTGCTACCCCTTCCGGTAATGGTACTTCTATTATGTATCTCTCTATAAAGACGCTCCTAACTGAATATTTTAACACAAAGATTCAGGGCGCTGCATAACAATTTGGAAGAATATATGTTATTTTAAGAAAACTTCATTTTTATTTAATAATATGTCTTAATAGAAGTATTTTTAGCCTTTCTTATTCATTCCCATTCCCCGGGAAATATCTTTAGGTCAATTAAAAACCCGGAAGCAAGTTTGCTTCCGGGTTTGAATATTAAATATGGAATTAGACCGTTTGTTCTTCCATGACTGGTGCTTCCTCTGTGATGACGCGTTCGATATCTGCGCCAAGCGATGCAAGTTTCTTGTGAAAGTCAACGTAACCCCGATCCAAATGCTGTAATTCATTTACTCGTGTAATTCCTTCTGCGGCAAGTCCAGCTAATATTAATGCAGCAGCTGCACGCAGATCAGTAGCTGATACTTCAGCTCCCTGCAATTTAGAAGGCCCTTCCATGATTACAGAACGCCCTTCAATTTTAACTGAAGCATTCATGCGACGAAACTCTTCGACATGCATGAAACGATTTTCAAAGACTGTTTCAGTCAAGATTCCGTTTCCTTTAGCAGTCAGCATCAATGACATCATCTGAGACTGCATATCTGTAGGGAATCCTGGATGTGGCATTGTTTTGATATCAATGGAGCGAAGAGGACGAGTCGCCTGGACACGAAGGCCTTCAGCTGTCTCTTCGATTCTGACACCCATTTCACCAAGTTTCGAAATTAACGCTGCCATGTGCTCAGGCACTGCATTTTCAATCGTTATGTCGCCTTCAGTGATGGCTGCTGCTACCATGAATGTACCAGCTTCCACACGGTCCGGGATGATGTAGTGCTCAGCGCCTTTAAGTTCTTCAACGCCTTCGATACGGATTGTATCTGTACCTGCACCAATCACTTTTCCGCCCATTTCATTGATGTAAGTAGCCAAATCAACAATCTCGGGCTCTTTTGCTGCGTTTTCGATGATTGTAACACCTTCAGCCAACGCCGCTGCCGTCATAATGTTTTCAGTAGCTCCTACACTTGGGAAGTCTAAGTATATTTTAGCTCCGCGTAATCTTCCATTAACGTCTGCTTCTACAAAACCATTCCCGAATGTGATTTTTGCACCCATCGCTTCAAATCCTTTTAAATGAAGTTCGATCGGCCGTGATCCGATTGCACAACCACCTGGAAGCGCCACGCGAGCAAAACCATTGCGTGCAAGAAGCGGTCCCATAACCAAAATTGAAGCTCTCATTTTTCTTACGTATTCGAATTGAGCTTCACTTGATAAAGTTGAAGATGAATCGATATGCATTTCATTCTTTTCCGGGAAGTACTCAATGCCTACATTCAAGCTTCTTAAAACCTCTTGAATTGTGTAGACATCCGCCAAATGTGGAACTTCCTTTATGATGCTTTTTCCTGAACCTGCGAGCAATGCGCCGGCCAGGACCGGAAGAACTGCATTCTTAGCCCCTTCCACTCTTACTTTACCGTTTAATTTGTTACCGCCTCTAACAATGATCTGTTCCACTGAAACGCCCTCCATGTGTAAAATAATCTGTAAAAAAATCTGTAAAATGTATATAAACCGTTTAAAAGTCCAATGTCATAATTTAGAAACAAAACCTTTACTATGATACCCGTATTTTATTAAAACAACAAGTATCCAGCAGATTATTTTTCTTAAATATTATCTGCTTGTTTATATGATTCGTAATAACCTATTGATTTGTGTCCGTCGACTTACACATAATATTACAATTTGATTACAGTGAATATTTTCCCCGAATATAGGAAAATAAACATGGTTTTTAAATTTATTTCCCGGGAAATAACTAAGGTTTGGTAAATTGGCCTGTTCCCACCAAGTGGAAACACGACAATTTGCCAATTTTAAAAGAGATATGGCAACTGCCTTGACCAAGCGGATATATTCAGGAAAAACGTTGAAACCATTGTTCCTAAGGCAATGCTGAGGAAAATATAAAGAATTTGCGCCTGAAGCACATGATGTTTGCGGATCCAATTTTCAAAAGTCATCGCGCGCAGCGCATAAAAAGCTACACCCGTAAAAAAGATATGGCTAAAGATAGAGACTATTGCCTGCTGCCCAATCATTTGTTCCATATAAATCCTCCTTGCAAGTTTATATTTTTATAATTAAAGAAAAAGCGGGCAAAAGTTTGGATAACTTTTGCCCGCTTTTCCACATTATCTGTCGCTAATCTATGTCCAGACTCCAGCGACCCAGCTCTTCGGGTCATAAGCCACTTTGGTGTCTAGTCTTCAGTGCCTAGCTCTTCGGGATATAAGTCAAATCAGCTGCGTGGCTAAAGCCACTACTCTGATTCGCCTTATACCTGTCAGAGCTAAACAGGCACTTCCGCTTTTCGAGACTGTGCGGCTGAAAAGATGCCGCTTCGCCAAACCGTCTTATGCCTGTCAGAGCTTAACGGGTGCTGTCGCTTTTATACGTTACCCTCATAAACGTTGATACGATTCATCGCACGCTTCAAAGCAAGCTCAGCCCGCTTGAAGTCGACTTCATCTTTTTTCGCCTGTAGCAACGCTTCTGCACGTTTAGCTGATTCTTGAGCGCGAGCAATATCAATATCAGTCGCACGTTCCGCTGACTGGGCAAGAATCGTTACTTTTTCAGGACGAATTTCAAGGAATCCGCCGCTTACAGCAACCAATTCCGTCGAGTTTTCTTTCTTCAATCGGACTGCGCCGATTCCAAGAGGTGCTACTGTCGGGATGTGACCGGGCAGGACGCCCATTTCACCGGAAGCTGTAACCGCTATTACCATGGAGACTTCTGAATCGTATACCGGGCCGTCGGGAGTGACAATATTGACTGTAATGGTCTTCATTTTTTTCCCTCCTGGTCCCTGATTTTAGACTTCTACGCCCATGCTTTTAGCTTTGGCGATTACATCTTCAATGCGTCCTACCAAACGGAAAGCGTCTTCAGGCAAGTGATCATATTTACCGGCAAGGATTTCCTGGAATCCTTTGATTGTTTCTTGAACCGGTACGTAAGAACCTTTTTGTCCTGTAAATTGCTCAGCCACGTGGAAGTTTTGAGATAGGAAGTTTTGAACGCGACGAGCACGGTTAACCGTTAACTTGTCTTCGTCGCTCAATTCGTCCATACCAAGGATTGCAATGATATCCTGTAGTTCACGGTAACGCTGAAGCGTTTCCTGAACTTGGCGGGAAACTGCATAATGCTCATCTCCAACAATTTCAGGCGACAATGCGCGTGAAGTCGAAGCAAGTGGATCTACCGCTGGGTAGATACCCATTTCAGAAAGTTTACGCTCAAGGTTAGTTGTTGCATCCAAGTGGGCGAACGTTGTAGCCGGAGCCGGATCCGTATAGTCATCGGCTGGTACATAGATCGCTTGAATCGAAGTTACAGAACCAGTGCTTGTTGTTGTAATACGTTCCTGCAATTGACCCATCTCAGTAGCAAGTGTCGGCTGGTAACCAACGGCAGATGGCATACGGCCAAGTAGTGCTGATACCTCAGAACCTGCTTGAGTGAAGCGGAAGATATTATCGATGAACAATAGTACGTCCGCGCCTTGTTCGTCACGGAAATATTCAGCCATAGTCAAACCGGACAAAGCTACACGCATACGTGCGCCAGGTGGCTCGTTCATTTGGCCGAAGACCATAGCAGTTTTCTTAATAACGCCGGAATCGCTCATCTCGTGGAATAAGTCATTTCCTTCACGCGTACGCTCACCAACACCGGCGAATACAGAAAGACCGCCGTGCTCTTGAGCGATGTTGTTGATCAGTTCCTGGATAAGAACTGTTTTACCTACACCGGCACCACCGAAGAGACCGATTTTACCACCTTTGATGTAAGGGGCAAGCAAGTCAACAACTTTGATACCTGTTTCAAGAATTTGAACTTCTGTGGAAAGATGCTCAAATGTAGGTGCTGAACGGTGAATCGGGTCGCGGCGTTCTGTTGCCGGGATTTCTTCACCCAAGTCGATTACTTCACCAAGTACGTTAAATACGCGGCCTAGTGTTACTTCTCCAACTGGAACAGTAATAGCGCTGCCCAAATCGGTTACAACCGATCCACGCTGCAATCCATCAGTGGATTCCATCGCAATCGTACGAACAGTGTCGTCGCCAAGGTGCAAAGCTACTTCTAAAGTCAAAGTAACTACTGCTTGACCGGGACGATCAATTTTTACAGTTAGGGCGTTGTAGATTTCTGGAAGATGGCCATCGGCAAACTTGATGTCTACAACCGGACCCATAACTTGAAGAACGTGTCCTGTGTTCATGCTATTCCCTCCTGTCTTACTTTTATTGAATCAAATTCATAAGCTCAGACGCCTAAAAAGGGCGCTGTCGCTTTTCTTTATTGTCTAGTCTCCGGCTGCCAGACCCTCGAGGTCGTAAGCCGATTTGCCTGCGCGGCAAAAACACGCCGCTTCAGCAAATCGTCTTACGCTTGTCGGGTCTAAACGGCCGCCTTCGCTTTTCGTTATTATTCTAACGCCGCTGCCCCACCGACGATTTCAGTGATTTCCTGAGTGATCGCTGCCTGGCGGGCACGGTTGTATGAAAGTGTCAATCCGTCGATCAATTCGGACGCATTGTCGGTCGCGCTCTTCATTGCTGTCATTGAAGCCGCATGTTCACTTGCTTTGCCGTCAAGAACGGCACCAAAAATCAGGCTCTCTGCGTATTGTGGAAGAAGAACTTCCAGGATCGCTTCAGCAGATGGATCGAATTCATAAGAAGAAGTCGCTCCAGTCGGCTTGATATCCGTCAAAGGCAGAACCTTCGTTTCAGTGACTTCCTGCTGAATAGCTGAGACAAAGTGATTATAGTACATATAAACTTCGTCATATGCACCTTCTGAGAACATACCAACAGCTTTGCGCGTAATTTCTTTGATGTCAGCGAATGATGGATGATCCGGAAGCGCGATTGCGCTTTCCAGGATAGTCATTCCTTGTTTCGCAAAGAAATCCCGACCTTTACGGCCAATGCTAAGGATAACAAATTCATCATTTGACGTATGGCGTTCACGGATTTTATTGCTTACAGTACGCAGAATGTTACTGTTGTATCCGCCAACCAACCCACGGTCAGATGTGATTACAAGGTATGCAGTTTTCTTCACAGGACGCGTTGTCATCATCGGATGGCTTGCGTCATTCGATCCGGCAGCTATTGAAGCTACAACGTCCTGAATTTTAGCCATGTAAGGGACGAACGCTTTTGCGTTCATCTCTGCACGGTTCAATTTTGAAGCGGAAACCATTTGCATCGCTCTTGTAATCTGGCTTGTTTTCTTCGTTGACGTAATTCGGTTTTTTATGTCGCGTAAAGATGCCACTGGTATTTCACCACCTTATTATTTTTTCTTCTGATCCTGCTGAAATGCTTACTCTGATTTTGCGAATGTGCGTTTAAAGTCGTTGATTGCCGCGCCAAATGCTTCGTCAGAAGGCAAACCTTTCGTAGTGCGGATAGTTTCCAAAATTTCTGTGTGGTTTGTATCCAACCAGCTAGTCAACTCAGCTTCAAAACGGGAAATATCTTTGATTGCGATGTCATCAAGGAAACCTTGAGTCAATGCGTAGAAGATAACAACCTGTTTCTCAACTTTGATCGGGTTGTTCAAGTCCTGTTTCAGAACTTCAACAGTCCGTTTACCGCGCTCAAGCTTAGCAGCTGTAGCAGCGTCAAGGTCAGAACCGAATTGAGAGAATGATTCAAGTTCACGGAATGCCGCCAAGTCGAGACGCAGCGTACCCGCAACTTTCTTCATCGCTTTAATCTGCGCTGAACCACCAACACGTGATACAGAAAGACCGGCGTTGATCGCTGGGCGTACACCCGAGAAGAATAAATCAGACTGAAGGAAGATTTGTCCGTCAGTGATTGAGATTACGTTTGTTGGGATATAAGCAGAGATATCGCCAGCTTGCGTTTCAACGAACGGCAATGCTGTGATTGAACCTGCGCCAAGAGTTTCGTTCAACTTCGCTGCACGCTCAAGAAGGCGTGAGTGCAAGTAGAATACGTCACCTGGGTAAGCTTCACGGCCCGGAGGACGACGAAGCAATAGTGAAAGTTCGCGATAAGCAGATGCTTGTTTTGTCAAATCATCATAGACGATAAGAACGTGTTTGCCGTCAAACATGAATTCTTCGCCCATAGTGATACCAGCGTAAGGAGCAAGGTACAATAATGGTGCCGGCTGTGAAGCTGATGCCGTCACGACGATTGTGTAGTCCAACGCGCCATTTTTACGGAAAGTTTCAACTACGTTACGTACAGTTGATTCTTTTTGTCCGATAGCAACATAGATACAGATCATGTCCTGGTCAGCCTGGTTCAAAATTGTATCGATCGCTACAGACGTTTTACCAGTCTGGCGGTCACCGATGATCAATTCGCGCTGTCCGCGACCGATTGGCACTAATGCGTCAATCGCTTTGATACCTGTTTGAAGTGGTTCATGAACTGATTTACGTGCCATAACCCCTTGAGCAGGGCTTTCGATTGGACGAGTTTTCGTTGTGTTGATTGGGCCTAAGCCGTCAACTGGTTGTCCAAGCGGATTTACTACACGTCCGATAAGTTCTTCTCCTACCGGTACTTCCATAATGCGGCCCGTACGACGCACTTCATCGCCTTCTTTGATGTCTGCGAATGGCCCAAGGATGATGATACCAACATTATTGGCTTCCAAGTTTTGTGCCATACCCAATACACCAGTAGAGAACTCAACAAGTTCTCCAGCCATGACGTTGTCGAGGCCATGAGCGCGAGCGATACCATCACCAACTGTGATTACTGTACCGACGTCGTCAACTTTCATCTCTGATTGGTAATTTTCAATCTGCGCTTTAATCAGACCGCTGATTTCTTCAGCTTTGATGCTCATGTATGTCACCCTCTCATAATTTCATTAATTAACCGATCAATTGACGCTGCAGGCGAGCCAATTTTGTGCTTACGCTGCTGTCATAGATGCGATTTCCGATTTGAAGACGCAATCCACCTATTAACGATGGATCCACGATGTTTTCAATTCGCAATGCCTGTTTACCTACTTTTTGTGCAAACACAGTGGAAATCGAAGAACGTTCCTCTTCCGTCAAAGGACGGGTTGAGTAAACTTTTGCATCCTGGATTCCCTGTGCATCGTTGGAAAGGCTGATGTAAGCATCGACCAAGTCCCCTACTTCATCCAAACGTCCGCGCTCAGCAATCAATTGGATTGTGTTAACCACGTATTGATTGCCTTGCTTGAATAATTCATTGATCAAGTTGATTCTTTTTTCAGATGATAATTTCGGTGAAACCATCAGTTGATAAAGTTCAGGAGTCGTAGCGAAGACTTTTTTCACTTCGCGAAGATCCTGTTCTACTTCAGCAGTAACCTGATGTTTCTGTGCCGTTTGGAACAATGCTAATGCATAGCGTTCTGCAGCCTGACTCATTGCACTTCGCCTGCCTTCGCAATCGTTTCGTTAATCAACTGGCGGTTGTCTTCCTCAGAGATTTCTTTTTCAAGCACTTTCGTAGCTGCAAGCAATGACAATGCTACAACTTCTTCACGAACTGCCGAAATCGCTTTGTCTCTTTCGTTGGCAATCTCAAGAACTGCCGCATCTTTCATGCGTCCAGCTTCAGCGCGTGCCGTCGTGATGATTTCCTCACGCGAAACTTCGCCTTGCTTTTTGGCATTCTCGACGATTTCCTGTGCTTGTGTGCGCGCATCTTTCAGAAGGTTGCGCTGTTCTTCAAGCATCTTTTTGGATTCCAGACGGCTGTTTTCAGCAGTTTCGATTTCACTTGCGATCAAGTCTTCACGTTCCTGCATAACGCCCATCAAAGGTCCCCATGCGAATTTTTTCAGTAGCAACATCAATGCGATAAACACGATTAAAGTTGCTGCGATATCTCCAATATTCAAAAACTCCCCGGTAGCACCGAGTACGAGGTGATCAAAAAACACGATTGTTTCACTCCCTTCAAGAGCCTAAAAGTACGTTTCTTCTATAGTAAGATCTTTAATTGCTGCAAGATGATTTTTCGGTTGTAAAATGACTCATAACAAGCGTAAATGGCGAAAAACATGCCGAAGCATTCTCGCCATTTAGCTTAAAAAGATACATTAATGATTAGCGATTCATAACGATGAACGCGATAACTACTGCGATGATAGGAAGTGCCTCTACCAAAGCAACACCGATGAACATTGTTGTTTGAAGAACGCCACGAGCTTCTGGCTGGCGAGCGATACCTTCAACTGTTTTTGAAACGATAAGACCGTTACCAATACCTGCACCTAGTGCTGCTAAACCTACTGCAATTGCTGCTGCTAATAAACCCATTTTAAAATGTCCTCCTCAGGATAATTGTTTTTTTGTTTTTTGCCTGTTAAGGCGTTTTTATGTCAATGGTCGTCGGCAACTTTATGCGATATATAAACCATTGTTAACATAACGAAAATGAATGCCTGGATAGCCCCGATAAAGATCGAGAATCCTTGCCATGCCATCATTGGAAGCGCGGCAGCGGCAAATCCGAAAATACCCGCTCCACCTAAACCTGCAAGCAATCCCAAAAGGATTTCCCCGGCAAAGATGTTCCCGTAAAGACGCAGACCAAGTGTCAGCGTATTCGCAAATTCCTCGATGATTTTCAACGGGAACAGGAATGGCATCGGCTTCAGATAATCCGCTCCGTAATTTTTCAAACCTTTTTGCTTGATGCCGTAATAATGGCTCAAGATGATGATTGTTGCCGCGAGTGTCATTGTGACAGTCGGATCAGCTGTAGGTGATTTCCACCAGAGATCTCCGTTGACAATGATTGAGAATGGCAGACCCAGCATGTTCGACACAAAAATGAACATGAGCAGCGTAATTCCAAGTACATGGAATCGTCCACCGTCTCTCCAGTCCATATTGCTCTTTATGATACCCTTCACGAAATCCATGATCCATTCCATGAAGTTTTGCATCCCGGTCGGTTTCAGCTTTAAGTTCCGCGTTGCAAAGAATGCGATGAGGAACACGATAAGAGCGGCTACGAGAAGCATCATAACGTTGGATAAGTTAAACCAAATACCGAACAGCGGATCTTGCCACATTGGAGCTCCATGATCCACGATAGTTTCACCTCTCTTTCCACATTCTTAATGGTGTTTCACGTGATAGATGATCCGCTCCGCCAAAAGCAGGATATAAGGGATCATCAATCCAATTACCGTACTGACCAAGTGAATGTGCTCTGCGAACAATATCGCAATCGCAACAGCTGCAACACCTGATGCAAACCGTAATGCCGTTCCAAGGGAACGAACTTTCGAGCCTTCAGCCACCGCCCGGTCAAATTTGTCCATCCGGCGAACCAGAATCCACATATTATAAATGCCGAACAAAGTTCCGATGATCAGACCGGCAAAGATGTCCTGGTATGAGGTAAATCCCCAACCGAGCACGAATATTGCCAGGATAAAGATGATTATCCTTTTAAGTCTTGTGAAAATCTCCCTGAGTCCATCCATTTTTTACTTGTCTCCTGATTCGAATTTTCGGACGGTCTGAAACATTGCCCAGACGCCTGCTGAGATACCTGCGAGAAGGCAGATGATCAGAAATAGCGGGGCGGTTCCGAACTGATCATCGAGCCACATACCTGTGAACGCACCGATGAGTACGGACCCGACAAGTTGTGAGAGGATGGCGCTGTAAAGTGCCATCGCTTGTAAGGGACTTTTTTTCGGGTGCATGATAAACCCCTCGAAATTCGTTGATTTGACATTTTACCCCTAAAAAAGAGCAGTCGCATCAGGCTTTTACCATAAAAAATTATGTAAAAAAACCTTCTCATGCATACCCTTTGTAAGCATACAATAGGGGTAAAATCATGTCAATTGATAGAAGTGAAAAACTTCACAAGCAAATTTGCCCCGACATATTGTGGACAAAAATTCACAACTCACAAAATTAACCGGAAATCTGTAGTAGCCGATATTCCGCAAAACAGCTCCGCTTTCCAAAAACCGTGCTCCTGCATCGCTGCGCTAGCTTCGTCGCAAAGCGCAGGCCGAAATACTTTGGCCGCACTTGGCTGCTTGCGCCGAGCTAACTCGGACTCGTTTCACTTCGCCTGGGAGTCTCCGCTGTTTTGCTCCATATCTCTAGAGACTTCTCTAGCGCCGAAGCGGTATATCAAGGGTACTTCTTCTATTTAAATAAACTGTTTAATTCTTATTGAAATAATCATGAAGCGCCTCGACGATTCGAACCGATGCCTTGCCGTCTCCGTAAGGATTTGATGCATGTGACATCGCTTTATAAGCCGCCTCGTCTGTCAATAGTTCTTTCGCCAGCCCGTAAATCGTCTCTTCATCTGTTCCTGCGAGCTTCAATGTGCCCGCGTCGATGCCTTCCGGACGTTCAGTTGTATCGCGAAGCACCAGAACCGGTTTGCCAAGTGAAGGCGCCTCTTCTTGAATGCCGCCTGAATCCGTCAATATAATGAAGGAACGCGCAGCGAAGTTATGGAAATCCAACACTTCAAGCGGTTCGATCAAATGGATGCGGGAATCGCGCCCAAGCACTTCATCCGCCACTTCCCGGACTGCCGGGTTCATATGCACCGGATATACAACTTGAATGTCATCGTGTTCTTCTATCAGGCGTTTGATGGCACGGAACATGTTACGCATCGGCTGGCCCAGGTTTTCACGGCGGTGCGCCGTCAAAAGTATCATTCGGTCCTTGCCGATCTTCTCAAGAATCGGATGCGAATAAGTTTCTGTAACTGTTGTCTTAAGCGCATCGATTGCTGTGTTGCCTGTAATGTAGACAGCTTCTTCTTTTTTGTTCTCAGCCAAAAGATTCTGAGCCGACTTTTCTGTCGGTGCAAAGTGCAGATCGGCGATGACGCCGGTCAATTGGCGGTTCATCTCTTCCGGATAAGGAGAGAATTTGTTGTGCGTCCGCAGCCCTGCTTCTACATGGCCGACAGCAATCTGATTATAGAATGCGGCCAGGCTGGCAACAAAAGTCGTTGTCGTGTCACCGTGGACCAGCACAATATCCGGTTTCGCTTCTTTCATCACTTTATCGAGCCCCTCCAGTGCCCGGGTTGTAACTTCCCCGAGCGTCTGGCGGTCCTTCATGATATTCAAGTCGAAATCCGGTGTGATTTTAAACGTTTCAAGCACCTGGTCGAGCATTTCACGATGCTGAGCAGTAACAGTTACCAGCGGCTCGATGGTTTCTGGATGTTTTTGAAGCTCGAGTACAAGCGGTGCCATTTTTATGGCTTCCGGGCGAGTACCGAATATAGTCATCACTTTCCATTTCTTCTTCAACAGGATCAGCCTCGCTTTATTTATGGATAAGAAAACATAGCTTTTTAAAAATGATAATTCTTGTAAAGAGTGTTGCGGTGTCCAGCTCCAGCGGCCCAGCTCTTCGGGTCATAAGCCACTTTGGCTATGCGGCTGAAAACACGCCGCTACGCCAAATCGTCTTATGCCTTTCAGAGCTTAACGGGCGCTGTCGCTTTTCTATTGTCCAGACTCCAGCGGCCCAGCTCTTCGGGTCATAAGCCAGCCCAACTGCGTGGCTAATCGCCACTTCGTTGTTCTGTCTTATGCCTTTCAGAGCTTAACGGGCGCTGTCGCTTTTCTATTGTCCAGACTCCAGCGGCCCAGCTCTTCGGGTCATAAGCCAGCCCAACTGCGTGGCTAATCGCCACTTCGTTGTTCTGTCTTATGCCTTTCAGAGCTTAACGGGCGCTGTCGCTTTTCTACGTCACTTAGTGCCAAACAGGCGATCTCCAGCATCTCCAAGACCTGGAACGATATAGCCGTGGTCGTCCAATTTTTCATCAAGTGCCGCGATGTAGATGTCCACGTCCGGATGTGCAGTCTGTAATGCTTCCACGCCTTCCGGTGCTGCAATGATGCACATGAAACGGATTTTCACCGCTCCGCGTTTTTTCAGTGAATTAACAGCTTCGATAGCCGAGCCGCCAGTTGCAAGCATCGGATCGACTAAGATGATCTCACGTTCCTGGATATCCGAAGGCATTTTGAAATAATACTCGACCGGCTGCAGCGTTTCAGGGTCTCGGTATAAGCCGATGTGTCCGACTTTCGCAGCTGGAATCAGTTTCAAAATCCCATCGACCATTCCGATGCCTGCGCGCAGAATTGGCACGATCGCCATTTTCTTCCCTGCCAACACATTTGCTTTGGCAATTTGCACCGGCGTTTCCACTTCAATTTCCTGCAGCGGAAGATCACGGGTTATTTCAAAGGCCATCAATGTTGCTATTTCATCCACCAATTCGCGGAACTCTTTCGTTCCTGTCGACTTATCACGGATGTACGTCAGTTTATGCTGAATCAAAGGGTGATCAAATACATATACTTTTCCCACGGCGTATCTCTCCTTTTTCCACATTATCTTCAATAGTATAACAGAATTTGAGTGGCGCTGAGCTCTCATGAAAGCATTGTAATTTTTCTGAAATTTCAATAGGCTGGCAAATTTTATAATTTCCCCACGGATTTATTCCAAATAAAAAAACCGGAGCATCTACTCCGGTCTACAAAAGGTTGGCATCTTCAAGCGGCATCGGCCGATAAAAATAATATCCTTGCCCGACATGGCATCCCAGATCCAGCAGCAGCTGTTTCTGTTCTTCCGTTTCCACGCCTTCCGCCACTGCTGTCATGTCCAGGTTTTCCGCCAATTGAATAATGGTCCGGACAATGGCAAGTGTATCTGTTTCGTGCATTTTGGAAATGAATGACCGGTCGATTTTAATTTCGCTGACCGGCAGCTTCTGCAGGTAACTCAAAGAAGAATACCCGGTGCCGAAATCATCCACCGAACTGGTGAAGCCATATTTCGTCAATTGCTTAAAGATTTTTCTTGCGGCTTCGATATCGACAAAGCCGATGCGTTCTGTAATTTCAAGTTGGATCAAACGCCGATCGATATTGTATTCCGCCGTCATGTCCACCAGGTTCGGAACGAATGAATGATGGAAGAAATGGTCAGCTGAAACATTAACTGCGACCTGCTGGAGGTTCAGGTTATGCTCCTGCCGATTTTTCAGCCATTCCATTACCTGCTTCAATACATTCTGTTCCAAAACGCGGATCTTGCCATTTTTTTCAGCTGCCGGTATGAAAACATCCGGTGCGATATTGCCGAGTTCCGGTGAATTCCAGCGGGCCAATGCTTCAAAGCTTAGAATTTTGCCTGTACGCATATCCACTTTCGGCTGAAGGTGAACTTTTATTTCTTCACGGCGAAGCGCTGCTGTCAGCTCATTGGCTATACGGAGATTTCGCATCATGTACTCATCATGTTCGTTTTCGTAATAGCAGATGGACTCGCCTGCACGCAGTTTCGCTTTTGATAAAGCACTGTCTGCATAGCGTATGAGCTCTTCCACATCCTGTTGCATCGCCGTAATGATCGACACACCGGTTTTCAGGGACAGGAATAACTCCATATCTCTTACCGTAATCGGTTCTGCCAATAATTTTCCAAGCTCTTCCAAGTATTCCGGTATCTGATCCAGCGGCATCAGACTGACGAGAGCCAATGTCGAATCGGAAAATCGGGCGATCAATGCCTCTTCGGAAGAAGTGGCCAAGCCGAAACGCTTCCCGATCTCCTGGATCAATTGATCTCCTGCACGATGTCCATATTGATCCACGACTTTGACATACTCGTCTACGGATAAAAATGCGACGAGCCCTTCTTTGTTTTCTTCAAGCAAAGATGCCAATTCTATCATGAAATAGTTTCGGTTGCGAAGTCCCGTCGTCCGGTCTGTATACGCAAGTCTCAACATTTCTTCCTGCTGGCGTGAATATTTGACTGTCAGCGAAATTGTCGGAGCAATTCTTTCCAGGAAAGTATAATCTTTTTCATCAGGTACAGTCATAGAAGGGAAGTAAATACCAAGTGTGCCGATGGCGTTTCCATCTTTGTCGAGGAAAGGCACAGACCAGCTGGATACTAAACCATACTGCTTAGCTATGTCGCGGTATTCCTCCGACAACTTGTCTTCAAGCATATTTTCCACTATAACAGACTCACCCCGGTGATAAGCCGCACCGCAAGAGCCTGATTCCGGAGTCGCTTCCCGTCCATTGATAAACTCCCGGAAACCCTTAGGCATCGAGTTTCCTGCAACGTCACGGAATTTATTGTTTTCATCAATAAAAAGAATCGTGCATGTCGTGCCATCTTTAAAGAATGATTCGATGATTCGGCAAACGTTTTCGAGCAGTGAGCCGAGCATATAGCCTTTTTCAATACCGGTATACGCTTCCTGCTGGAGCTGGATCAGTGCTTCTTCCCTTTTCCGGTCGTTGATATTCTTCATCAGCATCAGTGTGTATCTGTGTTTTCCACCGTCCACGCTGATGGGCTGAATGGTAATTTCATTCCAAAAAGGATTCTTATTCTTGTGATAATTGACAACTTCGAATGTGTCTGCCTTACCGGATAAAGTGCATTTCCGGATTTTTTCGCTAATCACCTTATCCGTTTTTTCCCCGTGCAAAAAGCTGCCGTTCTTCCCCAAAACATCGTTTTCTGAGTATCCCGTCATGTCGTAGAATGCCTGATTGGCATAGAGGATCGGCTGCTCATCAAGCTGCGAATTGATGACGACAAAACCGGTCTGGAATTCGACACCCAGTCGGCTGAGCCAATCAACGATTATGTATTTTTCTTTTTCTATTTTACTGTTTTGCATCCGGTACCCCTTCTTTCATTATCTATGGGGAGAAAAATGCAGCTGACTGCCTTTGCCTGACAGCAGCTGCATTCCCTTATTTATATAGCGGGAAGCTGGCTGTCAATTTTGCAGTGCGGTCAGCCGCTTCTTTCTTCGCTGTTTCGTCTTCTGGATTTTTGAGGAGCATCGCAATAATTGATGCGACTTCCTTCATCTCTGCTTCTTTAAAGCCGCGGGATGTTACCGCAGGAGTTCCAAGACGGATCCCTGAAGTCACAAAAGGACTTTCCGGATCGAATGGAATTGTGTTTTTATTCGTTGTAATGCCGACCTCATCCAAAACTTTTTCAGCTACTTTGCCGGTAAGATTCAATGAACGCAAGTCGATCAGCATCAGGTGGTTATCCGTGCCATTCGACACAATATCAACACCTTCTGCCATCAGGCCTTCTGCAAGTGCATTCGCATTTTTAACAACCTGATCGATATATTCCTTATATTCAGGCTGTTGCGCTTCGCCGAACGCTACCGCTTTTGAGGCGATGACGTGCATAAGCGGGCCACCCTGGATTCCCGGGAATATCGTTTTGTCGATTTTCTTCGCGAATTCCTCTTTACAGAGAATCAATCCGCCGCGCGGGCCGCGCAGGGTTTTATGCGTTGTTGAAGTGACAAAATGCGCATGCGGCACTGGATTCGGATGAGCTCCTGTTGCGACAAGTCCGGCAATGTGAGCCATGTCAACCATCAGGTAAGCGCCAACTTCATCAGCGATTTCACGGAATTTCTCAAAATCAAGCTTGCGCGAATAAGCGCTGGCTCCCGCTACAATCATTTTCGGTTTATGTTCAAGCGCAGCTTCACGGACTTTATCGTAATCGATCAATTGAGTTTCTTCATCTACACCATATTCCTGGAAATCATACTGCATACCACTGAAATTCACTTTGCTGCCATGTGTTAAATGTCCGCCGTGGTTCAAGTTCATCCCAAGTATTGTATCGCCCTTTTCAAGAACTGCAGTATAAACGGCCATATTTGCCTGCGAACCGGAATGCGGCTGGACATTGGCATGATCCGCACCGAAAATTTCTTTCAGGCGATCTCTGGCAATATTTTCCACGACATCAACGAATTCACAGCCCCCGTAATAGCGTTTGCCAGGGTAGCCTTCCGCGTATTTATTAGTCAATACAGAGCCTTGCGCATCCATGACGGCCTGCGACACAAAGTTTTCTGATGCAATCAGTTCGATATTCGCTTCCTGGCGTTCTTTTTCCGCATTCATTGCTTCATATACTGCCTGGTCTTGCGCTTTAATCAAATCCATCCTGATTTCCCTCCTGTAATTGAACAAACTCACGATTGTAGCTGGCGCGTTCACCGCCAATCAGTTTCGGTCGGGTAGTTGCTGCAGAAACAATCGCATCTCCTATTAGTTTAACAGATGTACGCACCGGAACGGCTACTCTTTTTAAATGCATTCCGATCATTGTCTGACCGATATCAATTCCTGCATGTGCTTTGATTTCTTCAACCACCACTGGATCAATCATGCTGCTGTAGGCATAAGCACTCATTGATCCCCCGGCTTTGGGCACAGGAATGACCGATACCGGCTCCCAGCCGTATTTTTCCGCTGCATGCCGTTCAATGGTCAATGCACGGTTAATATGTTCACAACCTTGAAACGCCAGAAAAATCTTGTGGCGTTCAGCGAATTTCTGCAATGGTTCATACAAGCTTTCTGCAATATCCAACCCGCCTCCGGTGCCGATATGCTGTCCGAGAACTTCTGAAGTTGAACAGCCGACAACAAAAACCTGGCCTTTCCTGAAATCAATTGTCTGTTCCAGTTCACCCAACGTTTCCTCTAGCTGCAATTGCCATAAAGTTTGCATGCCGACCACTCCTTATTTTTCTAAGTTTGTGATTTTTTGAACCCGTTTCTCGTGGCGTCCGCCTTCAAATTCTCCTGTCAGCCAGGTTCTTGCAATCTCGCGTGCAAGGCCTCCTCCGACAACCCGTTCACCCATTGCAAGGACATTCGAATCGTTATGCCCTCTTGTCGCTTTAGCGCTGAAAACGTCATGCACAAGGGCACAGCGAATTCCTTTTACTTTATTGGCTGCAATCGACATTCCGATACCGGTTCCGCAAATAAGGATGCCGCGGTCCGCCTCCCCTTTTACTACTGCTTCCGCAACCGGAGTCGCATAATCCGGATAGTCGACAGAGTCATCTGTATGCGGGCCGAAGTCCTGATATTCAATGCCCATCTCGTTTAAAAGATTGACCATTTCCTTGCGAAGATTGTTGCCGCCATGATCAGAAGAAATAGCGATTTTCATGTATAACCCTCTTTTCTTTTCTGTTAGTGCATCAAGCTGTCTTATGCTTATACACTTTGATTTCATTTTAACACCTTTATGCGAAAAAACATATAAACGCCGAGCTTTATGGCGTCATGAGTCTGGGATAATCTGCGCATAAGAAAAACCACCCACAGGATTTGGGTGGCAAAATTTTTATTTCTCTTGCAATAGTTTCTCTTCGAGCCTGCCGATCAATTCATGCAATTCATCAAAAGTCTCCTGATAGACCGAGTAGGAACCGCCATAAGGATCGCTGACATCTTCTACAGATCCCGTCACGTATTCCTTCAATGTAAATAATTTATCCAAAACTTGAGGATGCTGCTGGCGAATGAGCTGTTTATGCGAAAGAGTCATGGTCAAAATGATATCCGCCCATTCTAATTCTTCCGGCGAAAGCGGCCGAGAAGTATGGTCGAATTCAATTCCCTGTTCCTCAAGAACCGCGCCGGCATTTTTGGATATCGGCGAACTTCCTGCAAAAACGCCCGCAGACCGCACTTCGATACCCTCTATTTCCTTGGATGCCAAAATAGCTTCCGCCATCGGGCTTCTGCAAGTATTGCCTGTGCATACAAAAATAATTTTCATTCTGTCACCTGCTTCTCAAGAGTTTTAACTGAACCACTTATGGTCCGCGGCTTTTTCCAGACGGTTCATCATGAAATCATTATCATCCCGTTCGCTCGGGACTCCCGTCAAAATCAGATCTGCATCCGTCATGTCGCATTTTCGCAAACTGCTGTATAAAGCCTCCGGGCTCAACGGAAAGTGAAAATCGGCTTCCGGATATTCCGTGCTGCTGAGAACGGCAACTTTCTTGCCTTTGCCCTGGACATGCTCGATTGCTTTCCTGATCAATTTGCTGTCGTCTTCAATCAGGTAGACCGGTGCTTCCGGAGCATAATGCGTATACTTCATGCCTGGTGATTTCGGTGCATTGCCATGAAGTTCAGCAGAAAACCTGATGGTGCCGATAACATTCTCAATCTGTTCTTTTGTGACATTGCCCGGACGAAGAATAACCGGCGGTTCGCTGGTCATGTCCAGTACTGTCGATTCGATGCCGATTTTTGTCGGGCCTCCGTCAAGAATCAGCGGTATTTTTTGTTCCATGTCGTGGTAGACATGTTCAGCCAGTGTAGGGCTCGGCTTGCCGCTGGTATTGGCGCTCGGAGCTGCTATCGGCAGCTGAACGCGTTTCAATAGATTTAATGCTACCGGATGGTTCGGCACCCGGATTCCAACTGTTTCAAGATCAGCGGTCACATTCTGCGCAAAAATCCGAGGTTTGGATTTCATGATCAGCGTCAAAGCCCCTGGCCAAAACGCATCCATCAGTTTTAGCGCCTTATCTGAAACGTCATCCACATAGTTGATGGCTGCCTCTTTCGAATCCACATGAACAATCAATGGATTATCAGCGGGCCGGCCTTTCGCCTCAAATATTTTTTCGACTGCTTCTGCATTTGTAGCGTCTGCTCCAAGCCCGTAGACTGTTTCGGTCGGGAAAGCGACGATGCCTCCGCCGCGAATGATATCCACAGCTTGTGTATAAGTTTCTTCTTTATTTACATTTTTGTCCACAAGAATTACTTCTGTGCTCATCTCTGCAACTCCCATTTCCTTAGGCTTCTATACCATTGTCCACAAATTGTGTGTAACTGTATACTTATTATACCCAATTTGTGCACAAGTCAGGTGTTTATACAGAAAACCATCCGGTCATTTTTGTTGATATCTTTTTTGCAATAGATTTTCGCCTGTGGAAAAGTGGTTCTCATCATCTTTTCCACAGCTTCTCCTTGTAAATGGCCGATTTCGAGCCCGATGATCCCAGGTTTATTCAACAGATCCGGCAAGTCTTCCATCATCTTATAATATAAAGCCAGACCTTCCTGCTCCGCGAATAAAGCCGAATGCGGCTCGAAATCTTTTACACTATCGGACATGGATTCCGCTTCCGAATAAGCGATATAGGGCGGATTCGAAAGGATGACATCCCATTTTTTCCCTTTTAACGGTTCCAATAAATCCCCCAGCTTAAAATCGATTTCAGCATCAAGCTCGTTTGCATTAATCTGAGCAATATCCAGAGCCTTTTGCGAGATATCTGTCGCCGTAACTTTTGAAGAAGGCAGTTCCTGTTTCATCGTAACCGCAATGATTCCGCTGCCTGTCCCGATATCGGCAATTGAAGGGGATGGATTTGAAATATGCTTAGCAATCAATTCCAAAGCTTCTTCGACGAGTTCTTCTGTTTCCGGCCGGGGAATCAGCACATCCTGATTTACTGTAAATTTCCGGCCATAGAATATTTCGTGTCCGGTCAGGTGCTGTACAGGCGTCCCTTTGGCATGCTGTTCAATCCCTCTCCAGAACTCTTTAAAGCTGATATCATCCATGTCTTCGCGCATTGAAGCCAGAAGACCAGCCTGGCTAATTCCAAGTGTATGCTGGAGTAAAATCCTGGCGGCTGCTTCTTCACGTCCATTATCCAATAAATAAGAAGAAGCCCGGTTAAGGGCCTCAAAGATTTTATGCTGTTTATGCATTGTTCAGGCTTTCCATTCGTGCAGACTGCTCTTCAACGATCAATGCATCGATCAATTCGTCCATTTTCCCTTGAAGAATCTGATCTAATTTCTGGATTGTCAAACCAATGCGGTGATCTGTCACGCGGTTCTGCGGGTAATTATACGTACGGATCCGTTCAGAACGGTCGCCGGTTCCCACTGCAGATTTACGGACAGCATCATATTCAGCTTGTGCTTCCTGCTGGAATTTATCATAAACACGTGCGCGAAGCACTTTCATGGCACTCGCTTTGTTTTTAATCTGTGATTTTTCGTCCTGGCACGTTACAACCGTATTCGTCGGAATATGCGTCAGGCGCACAGCTGACATCGTCGTGTTGACCGACTGTCCACCGGCACCCGAAGATGCATAGGTATCCACTCGAATATCGTTGTCATGGATCTCGACTTCCACTTCTTCAACTTCCGGCAGACATGCTACGGTTGCTGTTGAAGTATGGATGCGGCCGCCTGATTCCGTTTCCGGAACACGCTGCACGCGGTGAGCGCCGTTTTCGAATTTCATCTTGGAATATGCGCCTTTCCCGGAAATCATGAACACAACTTCCTTGAAACCGCCAAGCCCGGTTGCGGATGAATCCATAATCGTGACTTTCCAGCCTTTTGACTCGGCATAGCGGCTGTACATGCGGTAAAGGTCACCGGCAAACAGAGCGGCTTCATCTCCACCCGCTGCTCCGCGGACTTCCATGATGACGTTTTTATCGTCATTCGGATCTTTTGGTATCAATAAAATATGGAGACGCTCTTCTATCGCTTCCACTTTTTCTTCCAATTCGTTCACTTCTTCTTTGACCATTTCCCGCATGTCAGCATCCATTTTGTCATCGAACATCGCTTTGGCATCAGCTAATTGCGCTTTCAAATCTTTGTATTCGCGGTAAGCTTCTACCGTTTCCTGCAAATCTGATTGTTCTTTGGAATACTCGCGCAGTTTATTGGTGTCACTGACAATTTCCGGGTCACTTAATAATTCATTCAAACGGTCGTATCGATCTTCAACAGCTTGCAATCGATCAAACATCGCCGTCACCTCAATTTCTTCTTACTATTTTGGTTTATTTCGAGTTTCTTCTATTATATAAGTTAAAATATTAAAATACTTAAATACCGCTTCGACGCTTAGGACAAGCCTTCCGCAATAAGCCGAAAAGAGCACTCGTCTTCTGCCCGGTCGGCATTCGCCTGCTCCATAGGGGCGCCTGCGCTAGAGAAATCTCTAGAGATATGGAGCAAAACAGCGAAGAGTCGGCCGAAGCTTGCAAGGACGACTCTTTGCGACGAAGCTAGCGCAGCGATGCAGGAGCAAGCTTCGTTCAAGTCTTCGAAGCTGTTTTGCGGAATATCGGTTACTATAGACTCTATGTTCTACTTATTTATGTTATATACAGTATCACTTTCATTCAGAAACGGTAACGCCTGTCGGAACTTCGTGGTGGTGGCGGCATCTTGGTTCGTATGCTTCCGATGCGCCTACAAGAATTGTTGGATCGTCCGACCCGGCCGGTTTACCGTCAATCAGACGCTGTGTGCGGCTAGCAGGTGAACCACAGACTGTGCATACTGCCTGCAATTTGGTAACTTGTTCAGCAATTGCAAGCAAAGACGGCATTGGACCAAAAGGCAGTCCTCTAAAATCTTGGTCTAATCCAGCCACGATTACGCGGAAGCCGTGGTTGGCAAGTTTTTGGACGTTTTCGATGATGCCATCATCGAAAAATTGTGCTTCGTCGATTGCAATTACATCGAATTCATCTGTAATGTATTCCCACATTTCTTCGGAGTGGGAGATCGGCAGCGCAATTACTGTCGTGCCGTTATGGGATACAACCGCTTCTTCACTGTAGCGATCGTCGATTTTCGGTTTGAATACTGCGATTTTCTGTTTGGCGAATTGTGAGCGTCTTACGCGGCGGATCAATTCTTCCGATTTGCCGGAAAACATGCTTCCGCAAATCAATTCGACCCAGCCTGTCTGTTTCATTACATACATTTTAGGGACCCCTTTCAAACACTTTGTTAGTATTAATAATACCTAATTTCGGCATGCATTACCGCATTTTTGTTGTAATTATGTAAATGGATTTATCGATAAAATGGCAAAAAAAAATCCTGCCCGGCGATTTCGCGCAAGGCAGGTATTTTTTTACACTCTTACTCTTCAGAGTTTGGGTTTTCTTCTTTAAGACCGTATTTTTTGTTGAAACGGTCAACGCGGCCATCAGCTGCTGCGAATTTTTGACGTCCAGTGTAGAATGGATGACATTCCGAGCAAAGCTCTACGTGGATATCTTCTTTTACAGATCCTGTAGTGAAAGAGTTACCGCAAGAGCAAGTTACTGTAGCTTGTTTGTATTCTGGGTGAATTCCTGTTTTCATGTGTTTTTCTCCTCTCGCCCTGAACCATCCGGAACAGAGTTTAATCTATTTTACTATTGCCTTACACGGCTCTTTAGGCCGTATATGCAATAGCTTTGCTTTTGACTCATTGATATTATCATAACAAGATTTGATGTCTAATGCAAGAAATTAAATCGTCTTTTTCGAAGCACGATGAGCTTTCATTTCGGAAGTCAATTGTGCGAAAAACTCTTCATTCGTTTCTGTCTGATTTAATTTTTTCAGGAACCGTTCTGCAAAATCATGCGAGTCGGAAAAAGTCTTACGGATTTTCCATAGCTTATCAAGTTCTTCTTTGCCAATCAACAATTCTTCCTTGCGCGTTCCGGAACGGCGGATGTCGAGTGCCGGGAATATACGGCGCTCAGCAAGGCTTCTGTCCAGATGAAGCTCCATATTGCCGGTCCCTTTAAACTCTTCATAGATAACTTCGTCCATACGGGAACCAGTCTCCACTAATGCTGTCGCCAATATCGTCAGGCTTCCGCCTTCTTCAATATTACGGGCCGCACCGAAAAATCTTTTCGGCCGGTGGAACGCCGCAGGGTCGATCCCTCCTGAAAGTGTTCGGCCGCTCGGCGGGATGACGAGGTTATAGGCACGTGCAAGTCGCGTGATCGAATCCATCAAAATGATTACATCACGTTTATGTTCAACAAGGCGCATAGCGCGTTCCAGAACCAATTCTGCAACTTTTACATGGTTTTCCGGAATTTCATCAAACGTTGAAGACACAACATCCGCATTCACTGAACGTTCGATGTCCGTTACTTCTTCCGGACGTTCATCGATCAGCAGGACAATCAATTCCGCTTCAGGATGATTCGTTGTGATGGAATTCGCGATTTCCTTCAGCAACATTGTTTTACCGGCTTTTGGCGGTGCAACGATTAAGCCCCGCTGGCCAAAACCGACGGGCGAAACCAAATCCATAATGCGCGTTGATAAATGGTCGTGGCTGGTTTCAAGGCGGATGTGGCGGTCTGGGTATAGTGGTGTCAGCCCAGGAAAATGGACCCGTTCTTTTGCAACTTCTGGATCTTCGCCATTTACCGCTTCTACTTGAAGCAAACCGAAATAGCGTTCGTTTTCTTTTGGAGGGCGCACTTTCCCGGATACTTTGTCTCCATTCCGCAGATCGAAACGGCGGATTTGTGATGCCGAAATGTAGATATCCTGAGAACTCGGTGAATAATTGATCGGACGCAAGAAACCGAAACCTTCTGACTGGATAATTTCAAGAACACCTTCCATAAAGAAAAAGCCTTCCTGTTCAGCACGGGTTTTCAAAATCGCAAAGATCAATTCTTTCTTAGTCAGCTTGCTGTAATTTACAAGCTTGTATTCCTTCGCTAAATTATAAAGTTCTTTTAAGGTCATGTTTTCCAATGCGGAAATTGTAATCGTTGACATGTATGAGGACACCACTCTTATTTAAATTTTTTGGAATCGTTGTTGGGGTTATCAATTGGAAGATTTTAAAGAAGGAGCCCGGCTTTTAAGCCGGACCCAATTTGAAGTTCATTCATTAATCATTCATCACGAGATTCGGTTTTTTCTTCAGACTATGGCGCCCTTCCACAAAGCGTACCGTGCCTGATTTTGCACGCATGACCAAAGTGTGGCTTTCTGCAAAGCCGCCTTTCAGCTGGATACCGCGCAATAATTCACCATCAGTAACACCGGTAGCTGCAAAAATTGCGTCATCACCTTTTACAAGATCGTCCATTAAAAGAACTTTATCAACGTCGATGCCCATATCGATACAGCGTTGTCTTTCTTCATCATTCTGCGGAAGGAGCTTCCCTTGAAGTTCACCGCCCAGGCATTTCAACCCTACAGCTGCAATAACTCCTTCAGGTGCTCCGCCTGAACCGAACAGAATGTCTACACCTGTTTCATCAAAAGCCGTGTTGATGGCACCAGCCACATCCCCATCATTGATGAGTTTGATACGGGCACCGGCGTCACGGATCTGTTGGATGATTTCAGCATGGCGTTCACGATTCAGGACCGTAGCCACTACATCTTCAATATCCTTGTTCTTGGCTTTCGCCACGGCACGGAGGTTGTCAATGATGGGTGCGTTAATATCAATTTTCCCTACTGATTCAGGGCCGACAGCAATTTTATCCATATACATATCGGGTGCATTCAACAAATTGCCGCGATCGGCAATCGCCAATACTGCCAGCGCATTCCAACCGCCTGCCGCTACAATATTCGTTCCTTCAAGCGGATCTACTGCGACATCCACTTCCGGTCCGTTGCCTGTCCCAAGCTCTTCGCCAATATAAAGCATCGGAGCTTCGTCCATTTCGCCTTCGCCGATTACAACAACGCCTTGCATAGGAATAGTATCGAATACTATTCGCATGGCAGTTGTTGCTGCGTCGTCCGCTTCATTTTTCAGGCCGCGGCCCATCCATTTTGCGGATGCGATTGCTGCCGCTTCTGTGACACGCACTAATTCCATTGATAAACTACGTTCCATATTATTCGTTCCTCCCGTTCGGCTATATAAATATATGTCCCTGCAATTATAACATATATTGTTAGGCCTAAGCCGGGTTAATTGGCGTCGGAACTAAGGTCTGACTTCGCACTTGTTACCGGATCGATTGTTTCTCTCCGGATATCTGCGCCTAAACCACGTAACTTTTCAATGATTTCTGCATAGCCACGTTCGATGTGATAAATTTCACGGATTTCTGTTTCACCATCAGCAAGCAAACCAGCAATCACCAGCGCTGCACCAGCTCGCAAATCTGAAGCAACGACTGCTGCAGAAGTCAATGGCGTCGGTCCCGTAATGATAGCGGCTCTGCCCTCGACTCTGCCGCTGGCATTCATGCGGCGCAATTCGTCAATATGCTTAAATCGTGCAGAATAAATCGTGTCGGTGATCATCGATGACCCTTCCGCCTGCGTCATCAGCACAGAAAACGGCTGCTGAAGATCCGTAGCGAATCCTGGATAAACAAGGGTTTTCACGTCAATTGCCTTCAATTTCTCGGGTTTCGGAATATGAATCGATTCTTCGCCTTCCTGCACTTCCACACCCATTTCGCGCAATTTGGCTGTTAAAGCTTCCATATGGAAAGGAATGACGTTATCAATAGTTATGCCGTCACCTGCTGCTGCTGCAAGAATCATAAATGTACCTGCTTCGATTCGGTCAGGAATGATTGTATGGTTTGTGCCATGCAATTCTTCAACACCGTCGATACGGATAACATTTGTTCCCGCTCCTTTAATTTTCGCTCCCATATTGGTCAATAAAGTCGCTACATCGATAATTTCAGGTTCTTTTGCCGCATTTTCAATAGTCGTCTGGCCTTTTGCCAAGACTGCTGCCAGCATAATATTGATAGTAGCGCCGACTGATACAACATCCAGATAGATTTTCGCTCCGCGAAGTTCATCTGCGCGAAGGTAGATAGCGCCGTGTTCGTTCGTTACTTTAGCACCCAGCGCTTCAAAACCTTTGATGTGCTGATCGATTGGACGTGGTCCTAGGAAACAGCCGCCTGGCAGTCCGATGGCCGCATGTTTGAAGCGGCCAAGCATTGCACCCATCATATAGTAGGAAGCGCGCAATTTCTTCACATTGCCGTTTGGCAGCGGCATGTCGATCATATTTGTTGGATCGATGCTCATTGTGCCGTCTTCAAAACTCACTTCTCCACCGATTTCTTCCAGGATATTCTTCAACGTCCAAACATCAGAAATGCCAGGCAAACCTTCAATCTGAACAGGTGAATTCGCCAAAATCGATGCGGGGATCAATGCTACCGCGCTATTTTTTGCTCCATTGACTTTTATCGTCCCAGACAGGCGTTTTCCGCCTGTAATTTTATAAACGTCCATCAGTATTCTCCTTTATCCTACTTTTATGGTTATCCAATGCGTCAGTTGCCGCTTTTCCGGAAAACCATAAAAGTCCGATTGGCCCAGTTTGCCTTAAACATTCCGGACTCGGTTTCCTAATTATATTATTTTTCGGTCCGTTTTTCCCAGTCAGCCAAAAATGCTTCGATTCCTTTATCTGTCAACGGGTGCTTAAACATTTGCTCCATTACTTTAATTGGCATCGTGCCGATGTGGGCACCATTCAAAGCTGCTTCCGTCACGTGTTGAGGGTGGCGGATTGAAGCTGCAATAATCTCTGAATCGATATCATGGATTGCAAAGATTTCTGCGATTGTCGCAATAAGATCCATCCCGTTGTGGCCAATATCATCAAGACGGCCAAGGAAAGGTGATACATAAGCAGCGCCGGCACGTGCTGCAAGCAAAGCCTGGTTTGCACTGAAAATCAATGTAACGTTAACTTTTTTGCCTTCGCCAGCAAGAACCGCACATGCTTTCAAACCGTCTGGAGTCATAGGCAGCTTCACTGTGATATTTGGTGCAAGCTCAGCAAGCTCGCGCCCTTCTTTGATCATGCCTTCTGCATCAAGAGCAATAACTTCGCCGCTGATTGAACCATCAACCAATGCAGCAATTTCTTTCAAACGGTCGTGGAAAGATACGTTTTTCTCTTTTGCCACCAGTGATGGGTTTGTTGTAACACCGGATAGGATGCCCCACGAATGTGCTTCTTTAATTTCGTCAAAATTTGCTGTATCAATGAAAAATTTCATATTTTTTTCCTCCTGTAGTACGGAAAAAAGAGAAGGCGCTTTTTGTCGCTGCTTCTCTCTTCCATCTATTTGCATTCTGTCTTATTGCGCTTTGCCTGAACTTCCGAATTCACGCATTTTGCCGATAACTGTGTTTTTGATTGCTTCGCGTGCAGGACCCATATATTTGCGGGGATCGTAGACAACTTTATCGTTATCCAATACTTCACGGACTGCTTTTGCGGAAGCAATTTGGCTTTCTGTATTCACATTGATCTTCGCTGTTCCAAGTGATACAGAACGTTGAATATCCTTAACTGGAATTCCTGTACCGCCGTGCAGAACAAGCGGCAGATCACAAAGCTGTGAAATTTCTTCCATTTCCTTAAACCCAAGATTCGGCTCACCTTTATAAGGCCCGTGAACCGAACCAAGTGCAGGAGCCAGGCAATCAATTCCAGTCTGCTCGACCAATTGTTTGCATTCCTGTGGATCGGCGTAGATAACGCCGTCAGCGATAATATCATCTTCCTGGCCGCCAACCGTGCCAAGTTCAGCTTCCACAGATACATTATGTTTATGTGCATACTCAACAACTTGTCTCGTTATCTCAATATTCTCTTCAAAAGGATGGTGAGATGCATCAATCATTACTGAGGTAAACCCAGCATCGATTGCTTCCTTGCACTTTTCGAAGCTTGAGCCATGGTCTAAATGAATTGCCACAGGCACTGTTATTTTATAGTCGTGCATAAGGCCCTTGACCATATTAACAACCGTCGTGAATCCACCCATATAACGGGCAGCCCCTTCTGATACTCCACAAATAACCGGAGAATTCTCCTCTTGTGCAGCCTGAAGAATCGCTTGTGTAAATTCCAGGTTGTTCAAGTTGAACTGGCCAATTGCGTATCCTTCTTCTTTACCTTTTATCATCATTTCTTTCATTGAAACCAATGCCATGACAAACTTCCTCCTCAGTGACTAAATAAAGCAAATACCTTCCCTATCATAACAAAAACTGTATCTATCCGCCACTTCCCAGTGTATCAGTCTTCTAACAATTTCTTTACAGTCTCGCGCAACTCGAATACGTCGAACGGTTTTGTGAAATGGCGCACCGCTCCCCAGGTCTTCGCTTCTTCGATTAAATTCAATTCACCATAGGCAGTCATCATCACCACTTGTACACCTTCGCATTCCTTTTTCATCCGTTTTAGAATTTCAATGCCATCCATTCCTGGAATTTTCATATCAAGCAGGACCAGTTCCGGCCGCAGCTGTTCGAAAATATCCAATGCTTCGCGCCCGTTGCTGGCTGAAAGGGTCTCAAAGCCTTCTTTCGAAAAAACCTCTTCCAGCAACATCCGGATCCCCGGCTGGTCGTCTACAATCAAAATCGTTTTCAAATAGATCCCTCCTAACTCTTCCCCCGTATTTTATCTGTTGATGCGTCTGCTATACTTTTGCTTGAGGTGAAAGAATTGAAAATATTCTCTGCACAATTAACTAATCTGTTTCAGCAAATCGACAGTCATCAAGATACCCTCGAAGATGTCGCGCGCCTTCTTGCCCAGGCTGTTATCGGTGAAGGCACCATCTTCCTTGCTGCCTTCGGTGAAATGAAAGCCGTGGCCGCTGCCGCACTCTACGGCGATGAGCCGTTGCCTTCTGCCAGCGAATGGAAACCGGAAAGCATTTTGACAAGCACAGACCGTGTCTTCATTTTAGCAAAAAAAGATGAAGGGGAGGAACTTGCAGGCAGATTATCCGATGCCGCCATCCCGTTTGCCATGCTCTGCACGGAGTCAAAAGAAACAGATCTTCCGGAAGTCTTCCTGTCACTTGGCATAGATAATGGCATCCCCGTTGCCGAAACCGGCGACCGAACCATCGTGCCCCATGCGATGGCAGCTCTATATGCTTATCACGTCATCAAGTTGATGATGGACAAGATGCTGGCTGAAGAATCCTATTAAACGAAAAAGCCTTGCCGGATTTAAACTAGGTAGTGACCCCTTAAAGTTAGAGTTTTAGTTTATGCAGCTAATTGGCTGGTATGCGTCCGGTATTGCACCGGGCTCATGCCGGCCAATTTTTGTTTAATGCGTTCGTTGTTGTAGTAGTCTATGTAACGGGCAATCC
>NZ_RCWH01000008.1 GCF_003668635.1 Planomicrobium sp. Y74
GCCTGTCACGCAGGAGATCGCCGGTTCGATCCCGGTCGGGACCGCCATTTTTTATTGAAATATGGGTCAGTAGCTCAGTCGGTAGAGCATTAGATTGAAGCTCTAAGTGTCGGCGGTTCGATTCCGTCCTGACCCACCATATTTTTTATTTTCTCCATGCCGGAGTAGCTCAACTGGTAGAGCAACTGACTTGTAATCAGTAGGTTGAGGGTTCAAGTCCTTTCTCCGGCACCACACGGTGGGGTAGCGAAGTGGCTAAACGCGGCGGACTGTAAATCCGCTCCTTCGGGTTCGGCAGTTCGAATCTGCCCCCCACCACCAGTTTTTAGGGGCATAGTTTAACGGTAGAACAGAGGTCTCCAAAACCTCCGATGTGGGTTCGATTCCTACTGCCCCTGCCATTTTTATAAAAAATATATCTTGGCGGTCGTGGCGAAGTGGTTAACGCACCGGATTGTGATTCCGGCACTCGGGGGTTCAATTCCCCTCGTCCGCCCCATTTATCATTCATAATTTAATGCACTTATAAAATAATAACGTGGCGGTCGTGGCGAAGTGGTTAACGCACCGGATTGTGATTCCGGCATTCGGGGGTTCAATTCCCCTCGTCCGCCCCATCTTATTATTGGGGTATAGCCAAGCGGTAAGGCAACGGGTTTTGATCCCGTCATGCCCTGGTTCGAATCCAGGTACCCCAGCTTTGTACGCGGAAGTAGTTCAGTGGTAGAACGCCACCTTGCCAAGGTGGAGGTCGCGGGTTCGACCCCCGTCTTCCGCTCCAAAAATTGGCGGCATAGCCAAGTGGTAAGGCATGGGTCTGCAACACCCTTATCACCGGTTCGAGTCCGGTTGCCGCCTCCATTATATTTTGCCGGCGTGGCGGAATTGGCAGACGCGCGGGACTCAAAATCCCGTTCCTTCACGGGAGTGTCGGTTCGACCCCGACCGCCGGTATCATAAAAGGGCCTGCCTGCCCTTTATAAACACCGACTCTGATTTCAGAGTCGGTGTTTTTTTCTTTGCATTTCGATTCTCTTTAAAAACTGCTTGTCTATTTAATCGATAGTATGTTATATTATTTATTGTCGCTTAGACATTTTGCCGGCGTGGCGGAATTGGCAGACGCGCGGGACTCAAAATCCCGTTCCTTCACCGGAGTGTCGGTTCGACCCCGACCGCCGGTATTATCCTTACTGCATGCCAAGCGGTAAGCCGAAAAAAAGCCCTGACACTAATAGTCAGGGCTTTTTTCTATCTTGATATGCAATGAATTCATTATTTACATTTCCGACATATGCGCAAAAGGCAAGTGGGTGTCTATTTTTCCATTGATGCGTTTTGCATATAATCGTTCACCCTCAACCCATTTTTGGAAATCCATCATTAATGGGAGGCGGTCAGGTCCAAGGGCAAATCCTACTTCCAGGCTATGCGGGAAATAAGAAGCGGTATGCAAGGTTCCGGATGCGGTACTGTACTTCATCGAGAAAACACCGCTGTCCAGGTCGTTTAGGAGCCTAAAAGCACTGTAGGCGTCATCAGTCTGATCTTTGTGAGTTAATAGAGCTTGCTCACGACGCTTTGAGTCATCGGATTGATAGCGGTTTTCTTCTGTCAGCAATTCGAAATGGTTGGTTGATACAGAAGCTTGCCGGACGACAACAGAACGGGGAGAAGCTTCTACAACAACTGACCTTCCGCTGCGGTCCAGAAGAACATAGCTGAAGGAGCGGCGGTGGGGCAGTTCTTCAAGCAGTTCAATGGCTTCACCAACATCTGTACAATTCTCAAGTATAAGACGCCCGATCATATTGCAGATGAATCCATCTTCTGAATTTCGGCGATTGATGAAGTTATAGCCCATCGATAGCCCTTTTTCATTGAGCCCATCGGTGCGTCCGGTGATTTGCATAGTGGGGCCAATTGTTGCATAGCCCCCGTCAGTAGGCTGATAAAGCGCAAATCTTCCCTCGTAGCCCTGCGGTGAACTATCATAATTGCGGACCATGAAATCGGTGCCTGTTAAGATGGAACAGCCACTTCTTGTATATTCGAGATAATAGCCGCCGAATTCACGAATGGCGTCGTGCATGGTCCAGCCGAGCGCATCCGCCAGGCCGTTGATTTCTTCCCAGATTCTTGGGGCATATGTTAAAAGCATGTCTCGCGCTTCTTTTTCGTTGATCATCAAATGGCGGTTTGAGGTGCCGAATTGTTTTCGGCGATTTGGCAGGATAAACGAATCTTTCAATTTTAATCCTTGCATATAGCCGAATTCGTAATGGCTTCCCCGGAATTGAATGACATCACTATATATAGGTTTCAATGGCAGATCCCTCTTTTATTCAGATTAATCCGAGTGTACTGCATGTAAGCGCTGACCGAAAAGAAATATGCCTGAGCAGCGTTAACTGGCTCAGGCATATTGTTAAATGACATAAAAATCTGCTTCTCCGCCGTTGATTCCTGTAAACATATTGGCGGCGGCTGCGAGAAGTTCGAGTGCTGTATCGCGGTCCATGGAAGGGCGCAGATAAAAAACGTGCAACGCGTTTGTTGTCTGTTCAGTTACAGCAGTCCGTTTAGAATCTACGTAAGGGCTGCCGAATGCACCTTGCTGGTCTTTTGTGATAAGTATATTGGCTAATGTATTCAGCCGGTTATTGATGCCTTCATATTGATCATTTTCAGTTCCGATTGTCATGGTAACATCGCCTTCAATTTTATCGGCATCGTACAGCCCCAGTGGAATTTCATATTGAAGCGAAAGAAAGTTATTCATATCGACACCCGAATGGACTGGTGTAAGATAATTTTGTTTCTTGACTCTCCGGAACAGTGCTTCTGCAGAAGGGCGATAGCGATTCGGGTCTGCACCAAGCGCTTTCCAGTTTACTTTCCATTCGAGCAGGCCTGGAAAGTCAGACAGCTCTTTATCTTCCAGGTCAAAGAATAATTGTTCCTGAAAAAGCTGGAGACGGCCCTTTAACATTTGAGGAGAATCGGAAACGGTGATATTGTTATAATGAATGATTCCAATTTTAAAATCAGAAAGAATTTCAGAAATACGGGGGTCGACTGTTGTTTCCACTGCACTCATCCTTTCGCATTAACTATTTACATTATCGTATCATATATTCAATGAAGGGGTTATCAGCATGAATCTTGAACAATTTCAAAAAGAGCTCGTTGCTTATGCCTCGGAAATCGGAATAGATAAAATCGGTTTTGCCTCAGCGGAACCTTTCTTTAATTTGAAGCATCAATTGATACGGCAGCAACAGTTGCAGTATCAATCAGGATTTGAAGAACAAGATGTCGAAAAACGGACGCATCCGGAACTGTTGCTGGAAGAAGCGGTGACGATCATAGCAATCGCGATTGCCTATCCATCGAAAATGAACGATGCGCCGCAAGGAACAAAAGGGGCGCGCCGGGGTATTTTTTCACGTTCGTCCTGGGGCAAAGATTATCATGCAGCTTTGCGTGAGCGGCTGACTTTGCTGGAAGCGTTCATCGCAGCGCATTATCCGGATGCACGCATGCGTTCGATGGTGGATACAGGAGAATTGTCCGACCGGGCCGTCGCAGAGCGTGCGGGAATCGGTTGGAGTGCGAAGAACACCAATATCATTACGCCGGAATTCGGCTCTTATGTCTATCTGGGAGAAATGATCACCAATATCCCGTTTACGCTGAATGAACCGATGGAAGATCAGTGCGGCGATTGCCGGCTGTGCATTGATACCTGTCCGACAGGAGCTATTGTGGAAGGCGGGCAGTTGAACGCCCAACGCTGCATTTCTTTTTTGACGCAGACGAAAGGCTTTCTGCCGGATGAATTCCGTTCGAAAATCGGCAATCGACTATATGGCTGTGACACCTGCCAGACAGTTTGTCCGAAAAATAAACGGAAAGCGAACCAGATTCATGCCGAATTTGAACCCGATCCAGAAATAGCCAAGCCATTGCTTGAGCCTTTACTGAAGATATCAAACCGGGAGTTCAAAGAGAAATTCGGTTATGTATCCGGTTCATGGAGAGGGAAAAAGCCGATTCAACGCAATGCGATACTCGCTTTGGCGCATTTCAAGGAAGTAAGTGCCGTGCCGGCATTGATTGATTTGCTGGAATCGGATGAACGTCCGGTTATCCGCGGTACGGCAGCATGGGCCATTGGCAGAATTGGCACGGCTGAAGGACTGCATGCTTTGAAGAAGGCGGAAGAACAGGAAAAAGACAGCGAAGTGCTGGGAGAAATTCAAAAAGGATTGGCATTTTTTGCTGAAGAATCGAAAGGATAAGTGAAGAGAGTGGCCATTAATATTGTTTTATATCAGCCGTTGATACCGGCGAATACAGGAAATATCGCACGTTCGTGTGCTGGGACAGGAGTCAGATTGCATTTGGTCCGGCCGCTTGGATTTTCGACTGACGATAAAATGTTGAAACGTGCGGGGTTGGATTATTGGGAGCATGTCGATTTGACTTACCATGATTCTCTGCAGGAGTTGTTTGACAGTTATCCGGATGGCGAGTTTTATTACATTACAAAGTTCGGTTCCAAACCGCATTCGACATTCGATTTTTCGGATCAGGAAAAAGATCATTTCTTCGTGTTTGGCCAGGAAACGAAAGGTTTGCCGCCGGAATTGCTCGAAGCGAATCCGGATCATTGCCTGCGGATTCCGATGAATGATAATATCCGTTCCTTGAATCTTTCCAATACCGCTGCGATCCTGATGTATGAAGCGCTGCGTCAGCAGGGATATCCCGGCTTAGAATAAAAAAAGGACAGCGGAAATTTTTCCGCTGTCCTTTTTCAATGCTATTCTTTATCGTAAGTACCTGGTTTGTCGTCGTACCCGCCAGTGAAAATAGCTGCAAGGAACGCAACACAAACGCCTAGAATAAGGATTAAGTTCATTTATAACAACCTCCTTGAAATATGCATCTTAGTTTAGTATAGCTGAAAGTAGGGAAAAATGAAATATAAGTCCCAGCTGAAATATGGAGATTTTCTGTCGGTTTGTTTGATAGTGGAAAATGCTGAAACCGATTTGGGTTTCATTCGTATACTAGGGTAGTGAAAATATTTTTAAGGAAAGGTTGATCAGTATGAAAATGAAAATCTCAGCTGCTTTGCTATGGGTTTCAGCCATTGCAGAGGCGTTCCTGGCCATTCCGTTCATCGGCGGTTCTTTTGTCCTCAGCACAGGCTATGCGGCACTTGGTTTTATGTTCGTTTTGCACGCGGTGACCTTATTCTTCTGTTTCCGTGAATACTCACCGAAATCAGGTCCGATTCTGGGTCTCATCACAAGTTTATTGGCTTGGTTCCCGTTAATCGGTTGGGCATTGCATTTACTGAGTGCAATCGTATTGTTCATTAACGCAGCTGTTGCAAGCCGCCCGCGCATCTAAACTTTAACCGCCTGTAAGGGCGGTTTTTTATTGTCTACATAATAGAAGAGGTTCAAACTCGAAAATTTGGAGCGGTCTTTGTACAATAAAAGGAGAAAGGGTGAGTGGAATGGATTTGACGATCAATTCAACAAAAACACTACATAATGGAGTGGAGATGCCGCGATTCGGATTGGGCGTCTATAAAATGACGGATAAGGAAGAGGCGGTCAGCGCGATGATCGCCGCAATTGATGCCGGATACAAGGCGATTGATACGGCGACTGTTTATGAAAACGAGCAGGAAGTCGGGGAAGCGGTGCGAAACTCGGCTGTGAAACGGGAAGATTTGTTCATCACTTCAAAAGTCTGGAATACGGATCAGGGCTATGATCAGACACTGCGCGCTTTTGAAGCGTCGCTGGAGCGTCTCGGTTTCGATTATTTGGATCTTTATCTTACGCATTGGGCTGTGCCCGGCAGTTACGAAGAGACGTACCGGGCGATTCAACGGTTATATGATGAAAAGCTGGTACGGTCAATCGGCGTTTCGAATCATCATCAGCCGCATCTGGAACGGATTCTGTCCAAAGCAAATACAAAGCCGATGGTCAATCAGATTGAATTGCATCCCCAATTGACACAGGAACCGCTGCGGGAATTCTGTGCGCAACAGGAAATTGCGGTGACTTCCTGGTCGCCGCTTGCTCGAGGCCGTTTGCTGGATGACGCCGTACTGGCGGAAATTGCAGCTAAGCATAATAAGACGATTGCACAGGTAATCATCCGCTGGCATCTGCAGAATGACCTCATCGTCATTCCGAAATCGGTGACGCCTTCCCGCATTGTGGAAAATGCCGATGTCTATGATTTTTCACTGGCAGCGGAAGAAATAAAAGCGATCAACGGTTTGAACCAGGACTGGAGAACCGGCACGAATCCGGACGATATCAAAGCATAAGAAAAAAGAAGTTCCCTCATTATGAAAGGGAACTTCTTTTTATATTATCTCGCTTTATCTTCAACGACGATTTTCTCATCTGTAAACGGATGGATGAATGACATCCGGAACGCATGCAGGTGATAGGCGCCGTCCTGAGTCGGCGGTCCGCCGTATAATTCATCGCCGATGATCGGATGCCCGATGTGGGAAAGGTGGGTCCGGATCTGATGCGTCCGGCCGGTTTCAAGTGACAGTTGCAGGAGCGACTTGCTTTCCATATGGCGCAATAATTTATAATGCGTTACAGCACTTTGGCCAGTCGGTGACACCATGCGCCGGGTTGGGTGATGGCGGTCCCGGCCGATGGCGAAGTCGATGGTGCCGGATTTATTGTGCACCTTGCCTTTGACGACGGCTTCGTAATCACGGACCAATTGTTTTTGTTCCAGCATGCGGTCCAGGATGTTTTTCGCAACCGGGTGCTTCGCTACCATCAGTAACCCGGAAGTCCCCTGATCGAGCCTGTGGACATGTTCACCATATGATCCGCCGCCGCGGATGATATGGCCGATGACTGCATTAATGAAGGTATCGTTTTGACCGATTTCGTTCGGATGGGTATTCATGCCTTTAGGTTTCCGGGCAATCAGAAAATGTTCATCTTCGAACAGCACTGGCAATTCGATTTCGTGGTTAGGTTCATAAGGCGAATCCGCTTTCGGCAAATCGAATTGCAGAACCGTTCCTTTTGAAAGCGGTTCTTTCCAGACAACTTCCTGAAACTTATCATTTTTTACGGATTTGGCCATACGAAGTTCATGGACAACTTTCTTGCCGAGACCCCATTCGGTGCGCAGCAATTCTTCGACGGTCATGCCGTCATCTTTGATTTCATAATTCCAGCTCATTTTGTTTCCTCCATAAAAAAAGAGCATGCGCAGTGCACATTGCTCTATTGTCAGTTATTTTTTAACGACTTCTCTGAAAAACTCCTCGATATTCTCTTTTGGCTGAGCGCCCACCCAGCGTGAAACTTCTTCGCCATTTTCATAATGGACCAGTGTCGGTGTCGCTTCGATGAAATAATCTGTCCAGCCCTGTTCATACTCTAACAGATTGTACTGCAGGACGTCTACATCCATATCTTCAGCTACCGGCATCAATACAGGGGTTGTGTTTTGACAATGAACACAGGTTGGGCTGAAGAAATAAACGGTTGTGGGTTCGCCGCTTTCAATTTGTTCAGCAACTTCTCCAGGCAAAGCGATGTTCTGATAATTTTCATCATCCAGCTGGTCAATGGTCGCAGGGTCTAAATCATCTGTATCGTATGGGTTGTTCGCGAGTTTTTCACTTTGGGACATTTGGGTAAGAACGATGATCAAAGCAAAAATGGCGAGAACAACGCCTCCAATGATAAGCATTTTTTTCAATTTATTTTTCCTCCTTGATTGTTTTCAGCAGATAAATGCTCATTCCGGCAATTAAGATAAATGCAATAAGCGCTAAAAATGGGATGGTGATAAAGCCGAAATAGTTGATGTACTGGCCGGTGCAGGGAACCTGCCCGCATGAAGGAGCGGATTCGGAAAGGAATGCCAGTTTTTGAATTCCGTAATGATACAGGGAAATCATGCCGCCGATACCTGAAAGGATCAAGGCGGTAAGTGCGATCCTGACATTCTTCTGAAAATACGCCACACCGACAATGATGACCAGAGGATACATGAAAATCCGCTGTATCCAGCAAAGTTCACATGGGATATAGCCGCGGACCTCGGAAAAGTAAAGGGAGCCGGCAGTGGCAACGAGCGCTGTCGCCCAGATGCCCAGCAAAAGATTTTCTTGAATTTTCGTCATATCACAGGTCCTCTCTTGTTAAATAGCTACTATAGAATTATAATTCTTTAGCTGGGGCAAGTAAAATAATATTATCCTCTGTGTATATCCTATATAATAAGATGTGATACTTTTGTGAAGGAGTGGCTAATGTGGCAGAACAATTTGATTTATCCCATTTTGAAAAGAGCATGATCATCCGCGAGATGACCTATGCTGATATAAATGCCATTCTAGAGATGCAGCGTTTATGTTTTCCTGGCATGGAGCCATGGGAAGAAGAACAGCTAAGAAGCCATCTGGGCGTATTTCCACAAGGCCAGTTGGTAGCAGAACTTGACGGCAAAGTAATTGGCTCATGTTCGAGCTTATTAATAAATTTTGATGAATATGACGATCGCCATACTTGGGACGACGTTACTGATGGCGGTTATATTACAAACCATAATCAGGACGGATACAATATGTACGGCATCGAAGTGATGGTGCATCCGGAATATCGCCGCATGCAGGTTGGGCAGCGCCTTTATGAAGCCCGTAAGGAATTGGCGCGGGAGCTGAACCTGAAGTCGATCATCATTGGCGGACGGATTCCGAATTACCATAAGCATGCGGAGGAAATGTCGCCGCGTGAATATGTTGATGCGGTATCCCGCCATAAAATCTACGACCCGGTATTGACTTTCCAGTTAATGAACGGCTTCCAGTTGATGCGCATCAATCCGAATTATCTGAAGGATGATAAAGCTTCCGGAAAATATGCGACATTGATGGAATGGAATAACGTCGATTACAAACCGGTTTCAAAACGGCATTTCAAGACGAGCCTGCCGGTTCGTATTTGTGTTGTCCAATATCTGATGCGCGCCATTGAATCGTTCGATGATCTGGCAAGCCAGGTGGAATACTTTGTCGATGTGGCCTCTGATGCCCACTCCGACTTTGTAGTATTCCCTGAAATTTTCACCACCCAGCTGATGTCGTTCCTGAATGAACCATCGCCGAGCCAGGCAGTACGCAAGTTGACTGAATATACACCGCAGTATATCGAGCTCTTCACCGATCTTGCAGTCCGCTACAACATCAATATTATTGGCGGTTCACATTTCGTAAAAGAAGAAAACGATGAAATCTACAACATCGCTTACCTGTTCCGTCGGGACGGTTCCATCGACAAACAGTATAAAATCCACATTACGCCAAATGAGCGGAAGTGGTGGGGCATTTCTGCCGGTGATTCGGTCCGCGTATTCGATACCGATTGCGGCAAAATCGCTATTCAGATCTGCTATGACATTGAATTCCCGGAACTTGCGCGTATTGCAACAGATATGGGAGCGAATATCATCTTCTCGCCATTCTGTACAGAAGACCGCCAAGGCTATTTGCGCGTCCGTTATTGTGCACAGGCGCGTGCTGTGGAAAACCAGATCTATACGGTCATCTCAGGTACAGTCGGCAACTTGCCGCAAACCGAGAACATGGATATCCAGTATGCTCAATCGGCCATCTTTGCACCGTCCGATTTTGAATATGCACGTGATGGCATTGTTGGAGAAACAAATGCCAATCTTGAAATGGTCCTGATCGGGGATGTGGATTTGGAAATCCTTCGCCGCCAGCGCCAGAACGGTACCGTTAAACAATTGAAAGACCGCAGACATGACGTCTACCGTGTTGAGTATAAGAAAGATTAAGTTTAAGCAAAAAATGAAATTCCTGGACCGCTTCCTGATGGAGGCGGTTTTTTTGCTTCATTTTTGGTAAACTGGAAGTAGATCAAAGACTTGTACGTAATATGGATGGAGGAATTCCTATGAATTGGAAAGAACGAATCAAGCGCTGGCTGGAACATGAAGGACTGGATGAAGAAACAAAGAAATCACTGGATCTCTTGCAGGAAGACGAGAAATTGGCGGAAGACGCATTTTACCAGGATCTCACTTTCGGCACAGGCGGCATGCGCGGAGAAATCGGACCCGGCACAAACCGCATGAATGTTTACACAGTGCGCAAGGCTTCACAGGGGATTGCGGATTACATAAAATCAAACGGAGACGAAGCGATGGCCAGAGGAATCGTCATTGCCTACGACAGCCGCCGCATGTCGCCGGAATTTGCGGAAGAGGCCGCAAAAACGTTTGCGTCGAACGGAATCCACACGTATTTATATAACGGCACGCGCACGACGCCACAACTGTCTTTCAGCGTCCGCTACTTGCACGCATTTATGGGAGTTGTTATCTCGGCCAGCCATAACCCGCCGGAATACAATGGCTATAAAGTATACGGGGAAGACGGTGCGCAATTGAATCTTGAAGACGCAGACCGTGTCATCGAATTCGTCAGCAACGTGGAAGATGAATTGACGATTGCCAATGAAGGCTATAAACCGGAGCTTTTAGTGACAGTGGGTGATTCTGTCGATCAGGCATATCTGACGAATGCCTTGACTGTTCGGGAACAGCCTGCGGCATCGCCGATTCAGGCGGTCTTCACTCCGCTCCACGGCGCATCCGGTGCAACAGTGCAACAGCTGCTTGAAAAAGCAGGCTACACGGATGTCACTTATGTGGCGGAACAAATGGAACCGAACGGTGAGTTTCCGACTGTAACGTCTCCTAATCCCGAGGAAGCGGGAGCTTTCGAATTGGCAAAGAAATACGGTAAAGAAGCCGGCGCTGATTTATTGATTGCAGTAGATCCGGACGGAGACCGCGTCGGAATCGCGGTGAGAAATGGCGAGCATTACGAATTGCTGTCGGGCAATCAGACTGGTGCAATCCTAATTGAATATTTATTGAGCCAGAAACAGGCAAAAGGCGAACTTCCTGAAAACGGTCGTATTTTCAAAACGATTGTGACTTCTGAATTTGGCCGTGCGGTGGGTGATTCTTATGGAGTCAAAACCACAGATGTCCTGACCGGTTTTAAATTCATCGGTGAAAAGCTGAGAGAGAATGACAGCACAGGAGAATTCGAATTTTTATTCGGCTATGAAGAAAGCTACGGCTATTTGATCCGTGATTTTGCACGTGATAAAGATGCGGTGCAATCAGTGCTGCTTCTGGTTGAAGCGGCTGCGTATTATAAGACGCAGGGCAAAAACCTGCACGATGTACTGGTTGAGTTATACAATCGCCACGGCTGGTACCGCGAAGCGTTGGTCTCAGTAACGAAAAAAGGAGCGGATGGTGCTCGGGAAATCCAGTCGCTATTGAGCGGCATGCGCCAGAATCCTCTGCAGTCCATTGCCGGAATCGCAGTGGCTTCAATAGAGGATTATGAAACACAGAATCGCATTTTTACGGATTTGGATAAGAGTGAAAAGATTGAATTACCACAGGCCAATGTTCTGAAATATTTCCTGGAAGACGGATCCTGGGTTTGCCTGCGTCCAAGCGGCACAGAGCCAAAAGTGAAATTCTATTTCAGTGTTAAGGGACAAACGGAGCAGGAAAGCGATGAAAAACTGGAATTGGTCAAGGAGTCTTTCCTTGATGCAGTGAATAACAGATAAATGGAGGGCTCCCTTATTAAGGGAGCTTTTCTCATTCGAAAGTATGAGGCGCAGGACGCGTGAAAACAGGTATGGTTGGAGTAACGGTGATGAGGTGAAAGATATGAAGCTGAGCGAGCATTCGAACGTAATTCTGCTGAAAGAAATAGCAGAATTGCTGAACGAGGAAACGGATATGGAACGTATGCTGACAGGGGCTATACGGAAGCTCTTGAACGGTTCGAATTTTGAAAGTGCGTGGATTTTCTTTATTGACGGGGAAGGAAAGCACAGGCTCATGGCACAGGCGAATCTTCCTTCGGCGCTGGAGGAAAATGATTGCCGCCATCTTCAAAAAGGCGGCTGTTGGTGTGTCAAAAGATACCACAATGGCGATTTGGAGAAAGCATCCAATATCATCGCCTGCCAGCGGATCGAAAATTCAATAGCGGAAAAGACTGGAGACCCCGGCAATATTACGCATCATGCGACGGTGCCGCTGCAATCGGGAACGGAAAGGTTCGGCTTGCTGAATATTGCAGCACCTGACCGGGAGCGTTTTTCTACGGATGAACTGGCGTTGCTGGAATCCGTGGCTTTCCAGATCGGCTCTGCCATCAAACGCATCGGCCTGACCAAGCAGGAGCAGGAACTGGCGTTGGTGACCGAACGCAATAGGCTGGCCCGTGATCTGCATGATTCAGTCAACCAATTGCTGTTTTCCGTAACGCTTACCGCAAGAGGCGGCGTGGAAATGTCGGACGAGCCGGCAATCCGGGAAACATTCAGTGATATTCAGCACCTGACACAGGAAGCGTTAAATGAAATGCGGGCACTGATCTGGCAGCTGCGGCCTAAAGGACTCGAAAGCGGCTTGCTCGAAGGTATAAAAGGCTATGCCGAAATGCTTGGTTTGGAGCTTGAAACGAAAGTGAACGGCGTCATCCAGCTTCCTTCAAGAATCGAAGAGACTTTATTCCGCATTGCGCAGGAAGCATTGAATAATATCCGGAAACATGCCGGTACAGACCGCGGACAATTGTTCCTGTCGGTTACCCAGACGGACGTACTTCTTGTGTTGAAAGATGAAGGCAGAGGATTTGTGATGGATGAAAAACTGTATATCCCATCAATCGGTATGCTGAGCATGAAAGAACGGGCAAAATCCGAAGGCGGAACAGTTGAATGGTCCAGCGCAATGAACAAAGGGACTGAAATACTTGTAAGGATTCCTTATTAGGGAAAGGGGGGCAAGAGAAGATGAAAGTTTTAATAGCGGATGATCACCATGTGGTCAGAAGAGGGCTGTTATTTTTTCTGAAGACCCAGAAAGATATTGAAGTGGTCGGTGAAGCGGTAAACGGCAAGGAAGCGGTCGAAATGGCTGAGAGACTCCGTCCTGATATTGTATTGATGGATCTGGTGATGCCGATAATGGACGGGATTCAGGCAACACGCAAAATTAAAGAAAAGTATCCTGAAATCATTGTGCTGATGCTGACCAGTTTTTCGGACCGGGACCATGTCGTGCCGGCTATTGAAGCGGGAGCGGCGGGCTATCAATTAAAAGATATTGAACCTGATGAACTGGTGGAGTCATTGCGCAGTTTGATAAGAGGCGAGAATACGCTGCACCCGAAAGCGACTTCTGAATTGATGAAAGGGCCGTCGGAACCTGCGCCGCATACAGTCAATTATTTGACGCCGCGGGAAAAAGAAGTGCTGGCGGAATTGACGAAAGGGAAAAGCAACCGGGAAATCGCGTCGGCGTTATATGTGACGGAAAAAACGGTGAAAACCCATATCTCAAATATTTTTACAAAACTCGAAGTGCAGGACCGCACACAGGCTGCTCTTTATGCAGTAAAGCACGGGCTGACGGAAGCGGGGATGGGATAAAATTTATAATACCGATATTCCGCAAAACAGCTCCGCTTTCCTGGGGGCTTGCGCTGAGCTAACTCGGGCTCGTTCCACTACGCCCGAGTGGATCTCAGCATTTCGCTAGAAACACAGTTGGAAAGCCAACTGTGTTTCTATTCCCCTGGGAGTCTTCGCTGTTTTGCTCCATATCTAAGAAAAACTTTCTATAAGAAACAATTTACTAATTCACTAAGAAGTGAAAAAGCCGACACACGGATTCTGTACACCATTAAAATGAAGCGGAAAGCGTCCGCCTAAAGCAGAATGGTTTGAGAAGTAGGTATAGTTTCTCGACAAAAAAGAGGCAAGACGCATCAATTGCGTCTTGCCTCTTTTCTTTTCATCGTTTTTTGACCGGTCTTTTACGTGAATCTTTCGTAATCTGCTTCCACTTCGAGCGTTCCGCTTTTTGGGCTGCCAAATCGCTTTTGCGTTCCATATGGGCAAGTTCCCGTTTCAATTTTACATAGCTGCGGAAGCGTTCAGGCTGAAGTTCACCTGTTTCAAGCGCTTCCCGGATTGCGCAGCCGGGTTCATTGCCGTGGGCGCAATCACGGAAACGGCAGGCATCCGCCAAAGTTTCCACATCCGTGAAGCCGGATTCCACGCCTTCGGAATAATCGCCAAGCTGGAATTCCCGCATTCCCGGTGTATCGATCAGTAAACCGCCGCTTGGCAACAGCACCATTTCCCGGTGGGTGGTGGTGTGCCGTCCCTTGCTGTCGTCTTCCCGTATATCCTGGACTGCCATCATTTGGGTGCCGGCGAGCGCATTGATCAGGGAAGACTTGCCGACGCCGGAGGAACCGAGCAAAGCTCCTGTTTTGGAACCAGCCAGCACATTCTGTAGTTCAGCGATTCCTTCCATTGTAACACTGGAAACCGTGTGAACCGGTACGCCGAAAGCAACCGATTCCACTTCTTCTAAATAAGGTTTGATGTTGTCACATTGATCCCTCTTGGTCAATACGATTACCGGATTTGCCCCTGAATCCCATGTAGCCAGTAAATAACGTTCAAGGCGTCGGATGTTAAAGTCATGATTCAATGACATCACAAGGAATGCGTAGTCAACGTTCACCGCAATCGTCTGGATATCGGAAGTTTCACCTGCCGCTTTACGTGAGAAGCTGGAGATGCGGGGAAGGACTTGATGAATGATTCCTTTTTCTTCGCCCGGCATCTGTTCGATAACGACCCAGTCGCCCACAGAAGGGAATTCCGACCTCGCATGGCTGTGCCGGTATTTTCCGGACAGTGAGCTGAGCCATTCACCGTGATCTGTAATCACGCGGTAAAGATTTTTATGCTCGAGCACCACACGTCCCGGCACGCCGTTTGTTTCGATTTTATCCTGCCAGTTTTCATTCCAGCCGTAATTTTCAATAATTGTCAATTTAAGTTCCTCCAATTTTTATGCATAATAAAAAACCATGGATGCGTCTTGCAAATCGCAGTCCATGGTTCCCGGGCATAATGGAAGAAGCGTATCGTCAGCGATACACGGAGCGGGATACTATAGACTGGATTTGCTGTTTCGTTGCAATGAATAGAATAGCCATAATACCCCACCTCTTTCCTCAAGTTATCTTTAAGATATCAGACAACTTCCAATTGGGCAAGCTTTTTTTCATTTTGGATACCATAACTGTTTAACTTCCTCTTTCTTATAAACCATATAAAATTTTTTTAAAAATTAATAAAATGGCAGTTTTATGTTAGGATATATATATATATATACAGAATAGTGTGAAAATTTAAATAACAAAAAGTTTCGTTTTGAATTTCAAATCTATCTTGAAAGGGGCAATTCTGATGAAAAGTTTTGGAAAAATGACTGTTGCATCTATTGCGCTTTTGGCATTGGCAGGGTGTTCATCAAATGGAGGTGGGGGGAGTGAAAGCGGAGGCGGCAGCACACTAGAGACGATTGAAGAAGAAGGGACAGTGACTGTCGGCTTTGCCAATGAACGGCCATATGCCTATCAGGAAGCGGATGGTACGATTACTGGCCAGTCAGTAGAGATTGCGCGGGCAATTTTTGAAGAAATGGGTGTGGAAGAGCTGGAAGGTTCAGTTGTGGATTTCGATTCCTTGATCAGCGGGTTGAATTCCCGTAATTTTGATGCTGTCACTGCAGGAATGTATATAACTCCAGAACGCTGTGAGAATGCAGCGTTTGGTGAGCCGGAATACCAAATCGGCATAGGGATTGCAACACAAGCGGGAAATCCGAACGATATAAACAGCTATGAAGATATCGCTGCTAATCCGGATCTTACAGTAGCTGTCATGTCAGGAGCTATTGAAAGGGAATATATGCTGTCAAACGGAGTTGCTGAAAATCAAATCCAGCAGGTAAATGATATATCCGCCGTTATCACAGCATTGGATACAGGGCGTGTGGATGCCATTACGATGACTGACTTGACACTTCAGACCGCCATGCAGGATCAAGAAACAGAAAATATTGAAATCGTGGAAGATGTAGAACAGCCGATTGTAGATGGAGAAGAAGTGATCGGTTACGGGGCTGCAGTATTCCATCCGGACGATCAGGATTTATTGGAGCGGTACAATGAAATATTGGCTGAATTCAAGGAATCTGGACGGTTACTCGAATTGATGGAACCATTCGGTTTTACCGAAGCAAATTTACCAGGTGATATTACTACTGAAGAACTTTGTGCAGGATGACAATCACAGGCACTTGCTACTAAAGTTTATAGTCAGGCATTCCTTTATGGCGGGGTGCCTGATTTTTTAACTTATGAAATCCTTATAAAGAGGTGATTGCAGTTGAGTGCAGCTGAAATTGTTGAAGTTTTATCCAGAGGTGTCACTGTAACGGTCAGTTTAATGCTGGTATCCGGTATTCTTGCATTAGTTGTCGCTTTTGTTGCAGGGCTGTCACGGGTATCAGGTCTGAAAATTGTACGCTTCCTGACTACAGTTTACGTTGAATTTTTCCGCGGAACTTCTTTGCTTGTCCAATTATTTTGGATATTTTTTGTCCTTCCCCAATTATTCGGCATTCGTTTGGATCCTTTTATGGCAGGTGTTATTACTTTAGGGCTGAACTATGGAGCTTACGCATCAGAGATAGTCAGAGGTTCTATTCTTGCTGTGCCGGACGGCCAAAGAGAAGCAGCCGTTGCATTGAATATGTCGAAAACTCAGCGCATGCGATTAATCATCTTACCGCAGGCCCTGAGAACAATGCTGCCTGGATTCGGTAATATCTCGATTGAATTGCTGAAAGCGACTGCCCTGGTTTCATTGATAACTTTGCAGGACATGATGTACCTTGCCCAAAACTTGAGGGCTGCAGATTACAGTCTCAGTCTGAAAGTTTTTGGAATTTTATTGGTCATGTATTTTGTTCTGGCTCTTCCGCTCATCGTTTTATCCCGCTATTTGGAAAAAAGAGCTTCGAGAGGGGTGGCTAATACATAATGGATGTTTTTAACTGGTCTTATGCTGCAGAAGTTTTCCCGACTATATTCAGAGCGATGTTCGTCACGTTAGGAATTACGCTAGCTGCTTTTGCCGCTGCTTTGGTTTTTGGGCTGGTACTTACTTTATTAAGAAGAGTCAAATTTAAACCAGTAGCTTATCTTGTTCACGGATTTATAGAATTTGTGAGGGGTACGCCGGTTTTGGTCCAGCTGTTTTTCGTCTATTTCGCATGGCCTATGGTACCGGTTATCGGCTTCAAAATGACTGCAGTAACAGCCGGTATTGTGACTCTCGGCGTCCATTACAGCACATATTTATCAGAAATATACCGTTCAGGCATCGAATCTGTGGACCAGGGGCAGTGGGAAGCGAGCAGAGCACTCAATTTCAGCAAGACAAAAACCTGGACAAAAATTGTTTTGCCACAGGCTATTCCACCTATTATTCCAATGCTGGGAAATTATCTAATAGTGCTCTTCAAGGAAACACCGCTTCTTATGGCTATTTCAGTCAATGAGATGCTTATGACAGCCAAAAACCTTGGGTCGCAAGTCTTTTCATTTGTAGAAGTTTATACAATTGTTGGACTTCTGTTTCTGTTATTGAGTTATCCATCTTCGCTGTTAGTCGGATACTTGGAAAAGCGGATGAATAACCGTTATGCACAAAAAGCTAAAAAGGTGAAAAAGGAGGATGTGATTGTATGACGGGGAAACCTATAGTCCAATTTCAGAATGTAAAAAAGTCATTTGATGAACTGGAAGTCCTTAAGGGATTTGACTTGGATATTATGCCAGGTGAGAAAGTTTCTATAATCGGACCGAGTGGGTCTGGAAAAACTACAATTATAAGAATGTTAATGACATTGGAAAAACCAACAGACGGTGAAATTATCGTTGATGGCCAGAATTTATGGCATATGGAATCGAATGGGAAATGGGTGGAAGCGAACGAAAAACATCTGAGTAAAATCAGAGGAAACATTGGAATGGTGTTTCAGCATTTTAATTTATTTCCTCATATGACGATATTGCGGAACTGCACAGAAGCGCCAGTTCATGTTTTGGGTTTGAATAAAAAAGAAGCGGAGCAGCGAGCCAAGCAAATGTTGGCTAAAGTTGGTTTAGCTGAGAAAGAAAAAAATTATCCATTCCAGCTTTCCGGAGGGCAAAAGCAGCGTGTCGCTATTGCCAGAGCACTTGTTATGCAGCCAAAGGTCATGCTTTTTGATGAAGTTACTTCAGCACTCGATCCTGAATTGGTCGGAGAAGTTCTCAGGGTTATAAAAGACCTGGCGGAGCAAGGAGATATGACTATGATTCTGATTACGCATGAAATGGATTTTGCGATGGAAATATCTGATCGTGTCGTTTTTTTCGCCGATGGCTATTTAACAGAGGAAGGTCCTCCGGAAGAGTTATTCAATAATCCAAAGAGCGACAGGCTGAAAAGTTTCCTGCAGCGCTTCAGCAAAGTCTGAATATAATTGACTCTGTCCAATTCCAAGGGACAGAGTTTTTAAATAACCGGGAAATAGACTTGCATTTATTATTTTTAAGCACTACGATTAAATTAATATTCTGAACATACCAACTGGTCAGTATAAAGAAAGGTGGAAATTATCTTGGATTTTTCCTATTCCCAAAAAACAAAAGGTTTGCAGAAACGCTTGATCAGCTTCATGGAAGAGCATGTCTATCCAAATGAGAAAGTATTTGAACAACAGTTGAACGATCAGGACAACCGATGGGCGCAAGTGCCGCCAGTGATGGAAGAGTTAAAACAGAAAGCGAAAGAACAGGGGCTGTGGAATCTCTTTCTGCCTGACAGTGAATTCGGAGCGGGCCTCAGCAATCAGGAATACGCGCCGCTGTGTGAGATTATGGGCAGATCGCTGATTGGGCCGGAAGTCTTTAATTGCGGGGCGCCGGATACCGGCAATATGGAAGTATTGGTGCGATACGGCACAGAAGAGCAGAAGAAGAGATGGCTCGAACCACTGTTAAATGGCGAAATTCGTTCATGCTTTTCGATGACTGAACCGAATGTGGCATCAAGTGACGCAACGAATATCTCGGCAACAATCACTAAAGATGGAGACGAGTATATCGTCAGCGGCAGAAAATGGTGGTCTTCAGGGGCGGGGGATCCTCGCTGTAAAATTGCAATTGTAATGGGGAAAAATGATCCGGATGCCCCGAGGCATGAACAGCAATCGATGATTCTGGTGCCTCTGGATACACCAGGCGTTACGATCGAACGAATGCTGTCGGTTTTTGGCTACGACCACGCGCCGCACGGCCATGCTGAAATCAGTTTTGATAATGTCCGGGTTCCAGCTGGCAATATGATTTGGGGAGAAGGCAAAGGTTTTGCCATTGCACAGGGAAGGCTCGGACCCGGCAGAATCCATCACTGCATGCGGCTGATTGGTGCTGCTGAACGGGCGCTTGAAGAAATGTGCCGCAGAGTTGCCGAGCGTGCACCCTTTGGCAAGCCATTGGCAAATCAAGGTGTAATCCGGGAATGGATTGCGGACTCGCGCATTGATATCGAACAGGCACGGCTGTTGACACTGAAAGCGGCCTATATGATGGATACAGTCGGCAATAAGGAAGCGAAAGCTGAGATAGCGATGATCAAAGTTACGGCACCGAGTATGGCCTTGCGTGTCATTGACCGGGCCATTCAGGCATTTGGAGCAGCGGGAGTCAGTGATGATTTCACCTTGGCGGCACAATGGGCGAATGCACGGACGCTTCGGCTGGCGGACGGACCGGATGAAGTACACAGAAGCCAGATTGCCAAATTGGAATTAAAAAAATATTTATAGGAAATGAGGGGGATCTAATGGGGGATTTTACACAAGCAACGATTCCGGTTAGAAAAGGGGAAGAAATTGACCTGCAAAAACTTGAGGAATTTCTTCGCTCGTCAATTGAAGGACTGCCCGAAGGCGAACTTGAAATCCGCCAATTTGGCGCGGGCCATTCCAACTTAACCTATGCCCTTAAGATTGGGGGATGGGAAGGGGTTCTCCGTAAACCGCCGCTTGGACCAGTGGCTCCTAAAGCGCACGATATGGAAAGGGAATTCAAAATTCTGCAGTCGCTTGCGCCGATTTTTCCTGCAGCCCCAAAACCGTATGTGTTTTCGGAAGAAACATCTATAACAGGAAGCCCGTTCTTCGTTATGGAAAGGCGGCATGGCATTGTGCTGGATACCGAATTTCCAGCAGAAACAGAAGCGGTTGCAGAACTCGGTAAGAAAATTTCTGAGAAGATGGTGGATACGCTGGTGGAGCTCCATGCCATCGATTACAAAGAAACGGCGCTTGCCGGCATGGCGAAACCGGAAGGATTTATGGAACGGCAGGTCAGCGGGTGGATTGGCCGTTATGAACGTGCTAAAACAGATGATATTGAAGAGGTGGAAGCGTTGAAACAATGGATGCTGGCCAATATACCGGAATCACAGGAGCCAGCAATCATCCATTATGATTTTAAATTAAACAATGCGGTGTTCAGTGAAGATTATACGGAAATAACCGGACTTTTTGATTGGGAAATGACAACTGTCGGCGACCCGCTGGCAGATTTGGGCGCAGCAATGAGCTACTGGATTCAGGCGGATGATCCGGAACTTTTGAAAAAGGGGATGGGCAAACCGCCTGTTACTGTCAACGAAGGATTTTACACACGTGAGGAATTTATTCTCAGCTATGCAAAAAAAAGTGGTCGGGACATCTCACAGATTGATTTTTATCTGACGTTCGCTTATTTCAAGCTTGCCGTCATTGTCCAGCAGATTTATTTCCGTTATAAAAATGGACAGACGCAGGATCCGCGATTTGCGAATTTCGACCGATTTGTTAAAAACCTGATCCGCTATGCGCTGGGAACAGCAACTAAATAGAATCAGGTAAAGAGAAGGCCGGAATTTCCGGTCTTTTCTTTTTTATGGGTAAGAATGTATAACTTTTTTAGTATGAAGATTCTTAGGAAAAAATATTTTCTTGTCCAGACTCCAGCGCCCAGCTCTTCGGTCAGGACCGCGCCGCTGTTCTGTCTTATGCCTTTCAGAGCTGAACGGGCGCTTCCGCTTTTCTTTTTAGGTGATTTGGCGGAGAAAAAAACGGATGGCAGCGGGTATGAATAGAGAAAGGAGGCGGTATGATGGACGTCAATAAATACGGCCAGCAATTATTTTCAGAAGGATTTGTGAAGAATCCCTATCCATATTACGCACAGCTGCGTGAGGAAGAACCGGTTTATAAAACCCGGTTCCCGGATGGCCAGCAGGGCTGGCTGGTTACAGGTTATACGGAAGCGGTGGAAGCATTGAAGGAGCCGCGTTTCATCAAGGACTTCAGCAAGCTTTACGGAGGCTCGATGGACGGGATGAGTGTATTTACACAGAATATGCTTTTTTCAGATCCGCCGGATCATCGCCGTCTCCGGGGATTAGCACAAAAAGCCTTTACGCCGCGGGTCATCGAAGGCATGAAAGAGCGGATCGAGGAAATAACCGATCAGCTTTTGGACGATATGGAGCAGAAAGAGGAAATTAATTTGATAGATGATTTTGCTTTTCCATTGCCGATTATCGTCATTTGCGAAATTCTCGGTGTGCCTTCGGAAGACCGTGATAAATTTCGAATCTGGTCGAATTCACTTATTGAAGGAAGCAGCGGTGAGCCCGGAGTCAGTATTTATCAGCACATGAATGATTTTATCCGCTATCTTGGGGAATGGTTCATAGAAACAAGGCGAGAGCCGAAGGACGACCTGATCAGCAAGCTGATAGCAGCGGAAGAAGCTGGTGATCGGCTGACGGAAAAAGAATTATATGGGATTGTGACCTTATTGATCATTGCCGGCCATGAGACTACGGTCAATCTGATAGGCAATAGTTTTTTGAACTTATTGAAGCATCCGGAACAGAAAGAGCTGTTAAGGAGAAATCCGGAGCTGATTGAAGGGGCAATCGAGGAATCATTGCGTTTCGATGGGCCAGTTGAATTCAGTACATCCAGATGGGCAAGTGAAAGCTGCCAATTTGCCGGAAAAGAAATCATGCGGGGGGAATTGGTGGTGGTTGCCTTGAATGCAGCGAACCGTGACCCTGATAAATTCCAGAAACCTGAAGTATTGGATATCAGCCGGGAAAAAAGTCCGCATCTCGCTTTCGGAACAGGCATCCATCATTGCCTCGGTGCGCCGCTTGCACGGCTCGAGGGGAAGATAGCAATCAGCAAGCTGATGGAGCGTTTTCCTAACTTGAGATTGCGCATTCCGGAAAGCGAACTGGAATGGCGGTCGGGCATGATTGTCCGTGGTGTAAAAGAAATTCCGGTCACTGAAAAAGAATGAGTAAATACTTTATAAAAGATGGGAATATTAGGTTTAAGACTGGCAGAACGGGTAAAGAATACTAAAATATTCTACAGAAAGGGATGGAATCAATGAATCATGTAAAAGCACTGGTTATCAAATTTTTGATGATTGCAGTAGTCCTCTTGATTATTTTGACTTTATTCTTTGATGTTCCGTTCATGGATACGATTTGGATCAGCTTAGCGCTGACAATTATAGCTTATTTATTGGGCGACCTGATGATATTCAGGAAAGCGGGTGACCGCTCCGATCAGAATAAGCGCAATGCCATTGCAACAGTTTCAGATATTGTTGTGGCCTTTCTTGTAATATGGCTGCTTGGCGATGCACTAGTGGGCAATGACGTCGATATCATTACTCCTGCGATTATCTCTGCAATCGTTATAGGAGGTGGAGAATGGTTCTTCCACAAATATCTGGACAGCAGTGTTTTCCCAGAGAAACATGATACAGCACATACAGCACATACTCGTTGAACTACTGAGCTCCTGTTTGTCAGGGGCTTTTTTATTTTGTGTGGATTAGTTGGAAAGTTGAAAACCGGGCATAATGTGTTTGTTGCAGCCAGTAACAGGGGAAATATTTATTATAGGACAAAATGGGGGGACGTTTATGAAAAATTTCACTTTTTGGATTAAAGAAAAATTGTGGGTGACTCCAGCTGTCTACAGTATTTTGGCAGTGACTCTGTCAATCATCTTTTTTTATATTGATCTGTATCTTATCGAATCATTCAGTGAGTACATACCTTCAATTCTTTTGACAAATGTCGACCTGGCAAAAACCATCATGGGTAATTTATCAGGCGCTTTGCTGACGATGACTACTTTTACATTTTCAACGATTCTCGTTGTACTGACTATGTACTCCTCACAATTTTCACCCAGAACGTTAAAGAACTTTGTACACGACCGTCTGACCTGGAGAGTGTTAGGCGTATTTCTTGGCGGGTTTATCTATAATACATTATCCTTGCTGTTCATGAGGGCGCATCTTTACAGCCACGATGTCATTTCCACATTCATCGGTATCCTGATCGCCTTCTTCTGTTTGGCGACTTTTGCCTATTTCATCCATCATATCTCAACAACAGTCCAGGTTGGGAAGTTAGTAATCGATCTGGTGGGCGATACCGAACGAGTAATTGGTAAATTCGAAGATTTATGGGAAAAGAGTTCAGATGAGGGCACGATATGGAGACCTGATGGCATCAAGCAGTCTTTGGCGACAGGGAAAGCAGGATTTATCGGCTACATATACTTTAACGAACTATTGGAATTTGCTAAAAAAAATAAAGTGGAAGTGGAAGTTCTTGCTTCTATAGGTGATTACGTCCATGAGAATAAATCAATTGTGAATGTCTATATGACAGATTCCAAAAAATTTCCGATTAATGATTTTTTTGTAATTGGAGACGAGCGAACTTCTGAACAGGACATAGAATTTGCTCTGCAAAAACTGGTCGAAATTTCGCTTCGGGCAATATCACCCGGCATCAACGATCCGAATACCGCCAATGACATTGTAATAAGACTTGGCAATTTGCTCGGGAAAATCGGCAACCTTAAAACAGATCAAGTTGTGCTTAGTGATAAGGATGGGACTGGCAGAATTTTGTATCCTTATCCCGATTTCAAAGAAATACTTTATAAGGTTTATTATCAATTTTCCTATTATGGAAAAGAAGATATATCTGTACTCGGTGCTTTAACGGATTCATTGATTATTACTGCAGAATCGGTGAATGAAAAGCATCATAACGATTTATGGGATATTCAATTATATATGTTGGAAGGAGTAGACACTGAAAATCTGAAGTCAATGGACCGGCTGTTTCTACAAAAGAAACTGGATATCCTTGCTGATAGAGTGAACAAAAGAACAGTTAATCTATTAACCTTCAATGAAAATTAAACAGAAGGATTCTGCAAGTAAACAGGAGGGGAGGGAGCGGGAATGGATAACAACCAGCTGTTTAATGGCATAGAAATACTGAAGGAGTTATCCGTGAAAGAGTTTTTTATGTTCTTTGTTTATCTCTCATTAATATTTATCATTAAATTGACCCTTGAATGGATCTTTAAATTCATACTGAAACGAACGAGGTATAAAGAGAGGGTCATTCCGATAATAGAAGCAATACTGAATTGGCTGGCATTTTACAGTTCCATCATTCTTTTCTTATTCTATTTCTGGAAAGAAAGTTGGCTGACCTACCCTTTTTACGAAACGGAAGGGGTGCAAGTCACTGTCTTTTTGATAGTTGTAGTTATTATGATTGTGACTTTTGCCAGCCGGATTACTAAAACATTCAACCAGCATGTAATGCCTTTCATCTATGAACAATTCGACATTAATATTGGGCTGAGTTTCACCATTAACCGCCTGATTTACTATACGGTAATGTTTCTGGCATTGGCTTTGAGTTTCACGACTGTCGGCCTTGATCTCACCGCTCTTGGGGTTGTGTTCAGTGTGCTTGGCATCGGGATCGGTTTCGGTGTCCGCAATATTGCCGCAAACTTCGTATCCGGTATCATAATCCTTTTTGAACGGCCGATGGAAGTGGGTGAGATGGTCGAAATTGATAAGAAAATCGGAAAAATCACTCGCATTAAGCTGCGGTCCACAGTCGTGGAAACATTAAAAGACGGAACTTTAGTTGTTCCTAACCAATATTTTATCGAGCAGATTGTAAAAAACCGTTCCAGTGCGGAATTGTTTGCGAGGGTGCAGGTAAGTGTGGCTTATGGCAGTGATACTTCAAAAGTCGAACGCTTAATTTTCAAAGCAGCAGAACAGGAAATTCCCGCGATGAAGGGGGTTCCTATTGACCAGCAGCCCGATGTCCGGTTTATAGGATTTCGCAACTCTGCGCTGGATTTCCAAGTGGAAGTGCATGTAGTTAATGTACAGATGAAGGAACAATTGGAAAGCAGGCTGAGGCATGCCATTGCAAAACTGTTTTTTGAAAATGATATTGAATTGGCCAAAGCGCATTCGCCGGCCGACGAATAAAGCCCCGTGCCAGTTGAAGGCAAGGGGCTTTATTCGTTGAATTATTCTTCCGCAATCCGTTCATGGGTGCCGCCTGAAGCCTGAATGTTATTGATGATGCTGCTGCTCATTGCTGCGAGTGAGCCGGCAGACATATTAATGATTTCACCATTTTCCATATAGAAAGTTAACGAATCCACTTTGGTCATGCCGTCTTCTTTAATGATATTTTCTTCTACTTTATCGAATTCATTCCATTCGTATTCTTCTGATGTAAAAGTGAGTGGAGCATTAATAACGAATTTTTCAGGTGTTACATAAAAATAATCGGTTAATGAAAAACTGACTCCAATCGTCCCAGCGATGAATAGTAGACTCGCTGTTCCATATTTCATCAGCCTTTTTTCAACGTTGGCCAGTACTATAAGACCAGTAGCTAACAAAAAAAGGCCTACCCCTCCGGTTACAAGTGACGCAGGTGAAGTGTTGATGGCTATTGCTTCAGGAGTTATGAACATAGCTTTAATTGGATAGAAAATAGCGACTGGTGCAAATAAAGCAGATATGAAAAGAATTACTGCAAAGGTGATATAAACCATTCTCTTTTGATCAACCAAATCGTACATTTTCTACTCCCCCTCTTGTGCCGAATCGTAATAATCAGAATAGTCCGGTTCTATATGTACGAGCACAACACAATTAGGTTTCGTTTTTTTTACTTTTCTTTCAATTTCTTCCGTTATCCAGTGGCTTTCAGTTACGTTCAGCAAGGGATCGACTTCAATCGTAAGATCCACAAACATAACATTGCCATGGTGGCGGCCTTTGAAATCACTCAATTTCCGGACACCCGGCACTTTGCGGATGATTGCCGACAGGGTTTCGACTTCATCTTCATTGAAGGCATCGGTCAATGTCATCACAGATTCCTTGAATATATCCAAAGCGGTTTTGAGAATGATCAACCCGACGATAAAGGCCGTCATAATATCAATGACAGGAGCACCCAAAATAGCACCAAGAATCCCGATCCCGGCGCCTATGCTCACCAAGGCATCTGAGCGGTTGTCGTATGCTGCAGCTTTTACGGCACTGCTGTTGATGTCCCGGCTCAGCTTTAAATTATAGCGATAGACGCCATACATGACGAGTGCGGAAAAGAAGGCGATGCCGGCGGTATAAAGGGAAGGCTCTGTTTGTTCGCCCGGATTGAAAAGATTCCGGCCGGCGCCAAGCAAAACCTGGAGACCGATTACAGCCATAATGAATGATGCCAGAAGGGAGGCGACCGTCTCGGCTCTAAGATGGCCGTAGTGGTGGTTCTCATCCGGTGGTTTCTGGGATATCCGCAGCCCGACCAATACGGCAACGGAAGCGATGATATCAGTCAGGTTGTTCAATCCATCCGCTTTCAGCGCTTCTGAGGATCCGGCGAAACCGAATACCAGTTTTAATGTGCTGAGGAATACATAAGCCCCGATGCTCAACCATGCGCCTTTTTCCCCTCGACGTAAATTTGTATATAACTCCATAAAGTTTCCTTCCTCCAAATCCCTTTTACAAATCGAAAACGACCCCCATATGAGAGTCGCCTTTGCTATTCTTCGTTTTCGGTTTCTTCTATTCTGCGGACTTCCAGGTAAAGGATATGATGGCCATCAACTTCCTTGATCTGAAACTCATAGCCCTGTTCGATGATCTTTTCTCCAGGGATGGCATCGAAATTCATGCTCATCATCCATCCGCCGATCGTATCGATATCTTCTTCATTAATTTCAATATCCAGTATATCATTAATGCTTTCAATCAGCATCTTGGCACTGAATATGTAATGGTCTTCAGCAATTTTTTGTACTTCAGGTACTTCTTCCAAGTCGAATTCATCCTGGATATCGCCGACAATTTCCTCAATGATATCTTCAATCGTAACGAGCCCTGCCGTTCCGCCGTACTCGTCGCGCAAAATTGCCATGTGGATTCGTTCGCGCTGAATCTTCAACAATAACTCACTTAGAGGCATTGAGTCGATTACCTGGATGACTGGCAGCACAAAATTCTCAACAGCTTTATCTCCGTTCAGCGGGTTTCGGATAAAGGCGGTCAAAAGGTATTTCATATTAAGGACACCGATTATATGGTCTCTGTCCCCGTCAATGACAGGATAACGGGTGAATTGTTCGATACCTGCTTTTTCGAAGACTTCTTTTAAGGTAAGGTCTTTTTCTATAATTTTCATTTCAGTCCGCGGGACCATTATTTCTTTCGCAATACGCTCATCGAATTCAAAGATTTTATTGACGAAAGCATATTCGGAAGGATTGATTTCTCCTTTTTCCAGACTGTCTGCGAGAATGATTTTCAAATCTTCTTCCGTATGGCCTATATCAGATTGCGAAACTTGGCTGACGCCTAATAAGCCGGCTACCAGTCTTGTCGTTTTATGATAAAACCAAAGGAGTACATACATTAAGTGATAAGCAACAATCAGCGGTTTGGCAGTAGCCAATGTAATTTGTTCAGCTTTGTGGATGGCGATTGTTTTCGGAACAAGTTCGCCAGCTATCGTCAAAGCCGTGAGAACGAAGAAAAAAGCGATAAAGAAGGCCAGCACGCCTGCAATATTTTCCGGTATACCCAAACTTGCTGTTAAGGGAGTGATAACATCAATAACTGTGGCATGGCCGAGCCAGCCCAGCCCCAGAACAGAAATCATGATCCCAATTTGACAGGCGGACAAATAATCATCCACATTCGAAATGACCCGTTTGGCAGCAAGGGCGTTGCGGTGGCCTTCTTCAATCAGCTGGTCAATCCGGTTGCAACGGACTTTTACGATAGCGTATTCGCTTGCCGAAAAGAAAGCGGCTGCGATGATAAGCAAGATAAATACCGTCAATTGTATGGCTATGTCCAAATAATTCCTTTGCTTCAGTCAGAATTACTGAGTGAAACAAAGTTTGCACCTCCCGCAGAGAAATATAAGTTATATAAGATGTCATAATAATTTTTATTAATCGATATTCCCCAAGGTGTCTTCGCTGTTTTGCTTCATATCTCTAGAGATTTCTCTAGCGCCAAAGCGTTATATCAAGGAGATTTCTTTTGTCCATTTTATATAATGTAATGATACGGGAAGAAAAATGAAAAAACAAATAATTCCGTCAATAAAATTTACATAGCCGTAATTTAATTCATATAAGCAATCAGTTATGCTTAAAGGTATAGTAATAAAAAAGGAGAGACTATGATGGCACAAAATAAGTATTTGGAAATTTTAAAAGCTTCAACCAAGCTGGGGTTGACTTCATTTGGCGGACCGACTGCCCATCTGGGATATTTCAGGGATGAATATGTGGAAAAACGGAAATGGCTGGATGATAAAGCCTACGCCGATATCGTCGCATTATGTCAATTCCTGCCGGGGCCGGCGAGTTCTCAGGTCGGCATTTCAATAGGGATGCTGAGAGGCGGAATTCTTGGAGGATTCCTTTCGTGGTTCGGCTTTACTATGCCTTCTGTGCTGATTCTAGCTTTGTTCGCAATGTTCATTTCGGGAGCGGCGTTTGATACGGGCTGGATACAGGGGTTAAAAATTGTGGCTGTTGCAGTTGTTGCCCATGCATTGCTCGGAATGGGGAAATCGTTGGTTCCGGATCGGCAAAGGGTTGCCATTGCCGTTTTATCAGCATCGGCCATTTTACTTGTGCCGACAGCCTGGGCCCAAATTGGGGTCATCATCATAGCGGGAATTATCGGCTTTCTGATATACAAAAATGATAAAGCACCGGAAGCTGTCAAACTGGCACTTACTTTCGGCAAAAAAACGGGCATTGCTGCATGGACGATTTTCGCCGGATTATTGATTGGTTTGCCGTTATTGCGTCCCGTGATCGAATCCAGCTATTATGCTATCTTTGATATCTTTTACCGCGTTGGATCCATTGTTTTTGGCGGCGGTCATGTTGTCCTGCCGATGCTTGAACGGGAAGTAGTGCCGACATTCATGGACGCGGATACTTTCATTGCCGGATACGGTGCCGCACAAGCGGTACCTGGCCCGCTCTTTACGCTTTCCGCTTATCTTGGTCAATTGATGGGCAGCGGCTGGGGAGTTGTGGTTGCGGTCTTTGCCATGTTTCTTCCGTCATTTTTACTGGTAATCGGTACATTGCCATTCTGGAGCATCATCCGGACAAAATCCGGGGTGCAAGCTGCATTAAAAGGGGTAAATGCCGCAGTGGTGGGAATCCTGCTCGCAGCACTTTATGATCCCGTGTTCACTTCAGCGATTCAGGGACCCGCTGACTTTGCCGTTGCGGTAATTGCATTTGCCATGTTAGTCTATTTTAAACTCGCCCCTTGGATTGTCGTTCTCATAACCGCGATCCTCGGAGCTGCAATGTATGCATTCCTATAAGACGAAAGGAAGATGACAATGGTGACTGCCAAGCAATTGGATGAGTTGGATCCGCTTAAGAATTTCAAAGATGAGTTTTATATGGAAGAAGGACAGATCTATATGGACGGAAACTCACTCGGTTTGATGTCGAAGCGGGCTGAAGCGAAACTGATGGGCTTAATGGACAGCTGGAAAAGTTTCGGGATCGATGGATGGACAGAAGGTGAGAACCCCTGGTTTACTCTCGCTGAAGAAATGAGTGCACGTATTGCGCCGCTGGTGGGAGCAAAAGCAAATGAAGTAATGGTAACGGGTTCAATCACATCAAACATCCATCAGATGCTGTCGACTTTATTTCAGCCGACTTCTGAGAAATCAGTTATCCTGGTCGATGAATTGAATTTCCCTTCGGATATCTATGCGGTGGAAAGCCACCTTCGACTTCGCGGACTCAATCCGGCAATTGCCATGCGAAAAGTTGCGAGCCGGAATGGCTACACTTTGGAAACGGAAGATATTGTGGATCAGCTTACGGAAGATGTAGCAATCGTTCTTCTGCCATCCGTTCTCTATCGCAGCGGCCAGCTGCTGGCAATCCGGGAAATCACGGAGGCGGCACACGCGAAAGGAATTCTTGTCGGTTTCGATCTTGCTCATTCGATTGGTGCAATGCCGCATACCCTGCATGAAGACGGCGTTGACTTTGCGGTATGGTGCCATTATAAATACATGAATTCCGGGCCAGGCGGTACCGGAGGTCTTTATATCCATGAGCGCCATCATCAATTATTGCCCGGCAACGCCGGATGGTTCGGTTCGGATAAGGCAAAACAATTTGATATGGATCACCAATTCAGTAAAGCGGAAGGCGCAGGAGCCTACCAGATTGGCACACCGAATATCTTCAGCATGGCGCCGCTTCTTGGCAGCATCGAGATTTTTGAAGAAGCGGGAATATCCCGTATCCGTGAAAAATCGCTGCAATTAACTTCATTGCTGCGTGAACAATTAGCTTTGAACGTTCCTGAATTGGCCGATGTAACACCCAGGCCGGAAAGTGAACGGGGCGGGCATATCGCGTTGTCTCATCCAGAAGCCGCCAGAATCTGCAAAGCCCTGAAAGATGAAGGCGTTGTACCGGATTTCAGAGCCCCGAATATCATTCGGCTCGCACCGGTCGCTTTATATACCTCTTTTGAAGATGTGGAGCAGACAGTTGAAACCCTAAAAAAAATCATGGCTGAAGAATTGTATAAGAATTACAGCAATGAAAGAAATGTGGTGGCCTAGATGAAAGCAAAAGAGATTTTTGATATTTCCATGGAATTGAATACAGATACTCCTGAATGGCCGGGAGACCGTCCATTCGAATATGCACTTTCGGTTACAAAGGAACAAAGCGGTTCTGTGAATGTAGGGGAAATCAAGACGAGCACACATTTGGGCACCCATATCGATGCGCCTTTCCATTACGATGACAACGGTTTGACAATCGAAGAAATGCCGCTTGAAGTGTACCTGAGTACTGCGCAGGTTGTTGATGTGCAAGGGGTGAAGAAGATAGACAGCAAAGATTTGCCAGAACCCGAAGAAGGGGTAACGGCTGTTTTATTGAAATCATGCAGTTGGAAAGACCGTACGAAGTTTCCGGATTCATGGCCTGTATTCGGTGAGTCGATTGCTGAGTGGATGAAAGAGAAGGGGATTCGGCTTCTCGGCGTCGATGTTCCATCGGTCGACCAGGAAACCAGCAAGGAATTGCCGATGCATCAGGCTATGAATGTTAACGGCCGTTATATTCTTGAAGGCATTGTGCTGGATGATATTGATGCGGGCGTTTATCAGTTAGCGGCACTGCCGTTAAAGATCAAAGGTGCAGAAGGAAGCCCTGTCCGTGCAGTCCTCTATAAATAAATATAAAAATAAACCTTCACCTGGTTGTATCGGGTGAAGGTTTTTTACATGTAATCTGAACGGAAATAAGTTTCCATATTCTTTATATTCACGGCAATTTCATCACAAATCTCCTGGTATAATGCCCATTGTTCTGTTTCATCCAACGACCGAAGTTCCGGATTCCGGATATCCCATCGAAGCAATTTTTGAGCGGGCAAATCTGCAGGTATATCATCTTGTTCCAATTCACCGTCATGCATCGCGATTATCAAATCCGCTTCGCTGACTTCATCGTGATTATAGGATCTCGGTTCAACCTCAGGCAGATCGAGAATGATTTCCTTCATGATTTCCATTGGAGTCTCACTGATTGAAGGCTGACTCCAAGCGGCGCTGCGAATTTCCCAGTCAGGGAGTCCGAGTCGATTTGCCCATATCTCAGCCATCAGTCCACGGTGCTGGTGTGAAGACAGAAAGTAGACAGTTTGCTTAGACATGGCTGTTCTCCTTCTTCCTTTGTTTCAAGTTTTCTTATACTTAGTAATGTTTACCCATTTCAATATGATGTAAACTAATATTTTTATGACGGGAATAGCATGAAAATGGCTATTGGAAGATATGGACAATGAGTAGTTATTTCACCACAAGAACTGAACAGGCAGCTTCTTTTAACAGTTTCTTACTGACAGAACCGACAAAAAACTTCTGCATTCCTGATTTTCCGCTATTGCCGACTACCAATAGATCAATTTTTTGTTCTTCGATAAATGCGGGAATGGTTTTTGAAGCATTGCCTTCCAATGCAAGTACTGTTGCCTCTACATTCTTTTCGTCCAATTGCTGCTGTATGGAGTTATGCATGTGTTTCGAGAACTCGGATGGCCGTTCCAAACTTTCCTTAGGAACTCTGTTTCCGCCATTTTCGCCGATTCCATAAGGCATGAATTGTGCGTACGTACTATCAACATTAGAAGATGCCACTGGAGCCGCCGCATCACCGGCGCTCATAAACCCGATGCTGTCCTGCGTTTCCTCGTTAACATAAATGATTGATAACTGGAGATTCGGAAAATCCTGCTTCAATTCCAACGCTTTATCAAATGCCAATTTACTGCCATCTGAACCATCGTATGCTACTGCCAACTTTTTATACATTTTTTCACCCCGCTAAGTTTTACTCTTATTAAGAAAGTACCCGTATGGCTGATAATAAAAACATTCGTTTGCTTTTCAACAGACTTAAGCTGCAGGAACCAAATGAAAATGGAATATAGAGGGAATTTATTTATTAGATTAGACTTTTAACAATGAATATTCTATTTTTTAAAAATAATGTTGACAATTCAAAAATGGCAATGGTACCCTTGAACTATCAAATTTAAAGGAATGGAGGTTGTGACGATGAAAAAAGTATTTGTAAACACTCAGTTTAATTTCATACTTACGTCAGGCCATCCTGTTTTTTGTCTTTGAATTTATTTCGTGACTAGAAGTTTCTGGACCGGTCTGAACACCTGTCCATTTTCCTGAGCGCATGCCGTGAAAAATTGGCATGCGCTTTTTTATGGTTAAGGGAAGACTTTAACCGGATGACAGAAGCTTGGGAACGGCACACTGTCAGGACTGAATGGGCTTCCGATTTTCGGTGGTGTCCAGACTCCAGCGGCCCAGCTCTTCGGGTCATAAGTCAGCCCAGCTGCGTGGCGGAGCGCCACTTCGCAGCTCTGTCTTATGCCTTTCAGAGCTGAACGGGCGCTTCCGCTTTTCGGTGTCCAGACTCCAGCGGCCCAGCTCTTCGGGTCATAAGTCAGCCCAGCTGCGTGGCGGAGCGCCACTTCGCAGCTCTGTCTTATGCCTTTCAGAGCTGAACGGGCGCTGTCGCTTTTCTATAGTTTTATCCAGCATTTGCTGTTTAAATAATCGGCACTGGGGAACAGTTGCCAAATAAAAAACAAAGGAGAATATGAAAATGAAAAAAATCCAACAAAGAAAAATTATGATTAAAGAATCGCTGGAAGGCGATTAGCTGAAATCGGAAAAGAAAGAAGGAATTTTATATGTTTGATGTTTTATGGAAATTAAGATGGTTTTTTAAAGAAAATTGGATCCGCTATACGATAGCAGTCGGCTTATTGCTCATTGCAAATATCCTTGAAATCATTCCACCCTGGCTTATCGGCGTCGCAATTGATTCGATTGCCCAAAATGAACTGACTTCAGAATTGCTGTGGCAATATATTCTTATACTTGCTGCGGCAATGATTCTTGCTTATCTGATCAATTTCGTCTGGCAGTATCAATTGTTTGGCGGGGCGTATGTAATTGAACGGCAGCTCCGTTCAAGTCTGATGGGCCACTTCCTGAAAATGACGCCGACGTTCTTTGAAAAGAACCGGACGGGTGATTTGATGGCAAGATCCACAAATGATTTGCGGGCCATATCGGAAACTGCAGGGTTCGGGATACTGACGCTGGTCGATTCAACTTTATATATGGGGACAATCATTATTGCAATGGGATTCCTCGTGTCATGGGAATTGACTTTATTGGCATTGATCCCTTTGCCGATCCTGGCAATTGTCGTCCAGATTCTCGGGCGTAAAATTCATGAACGCTACACACTGGCGCAGGATGCATTCGGCGACATGAACGATAGCGTACTGGAATCAGTCGGTGGTGTGCGCGTTGTTCGTGCTTATGTACAGGAACGTGCTTCCGAGCAGCAATTTGCCGATATGACAGATGACGTCTATGAAAAGAATATGGCGGTTGAACGGATTGATGCGCTGTTTGCGCCAGTCACCAAAGTGCTGACGGCAATCAGTTATATGATCGGTCTTGGCTATGGTGCATTTCTTGTGGCAGAAGGGGTTATGACGCTCGGCGACCTAGTGGCATTCAATGTATACCTCGGCATGATTGTCTGGCCGATGTTTGCGATTGGCGAATTGATCAACATCCTTCAGCGGGGCAATGCATCACTGGACCGTGTCAATGAAACCCTGGATTACTTGGAAGACGTTATCGATCCGGAAAAACCGGCATATGCGGATAAACCTGAAAATATCGGGTTCCGCGATTTCAGTTTCACCTATCCGCAATCGAGCTCCATCAATCTGCAGGGCATCAATTTATCGATGAACAGCGGACAGACACTTGGAATTGTCGGTAAGACAGGAAGCGGAAAAACAACTTTCGTTAAGCAATTGATGAGAGAATATCCAGCCGGGCAAGGATCGATTATGCTGAATGGCATCGAATTGCAAAATTTGACGAAAGATCAATTGCGTGGCTGGATTGGGTACGTGCCACAGGATCATGTCCTGTTTTCACGTACAATCCGCGCTAATATCCTGTTTGGGAAATCGGATGCAACAGAAGAAGATATTGCGGAAGCAATTAGGCTTTCCCATTTCACGAAAGATTTGGAGATGCTCCCGAATGGGCTAGATACTCTGGTGGGAGAAAAAGGGGTTGCATTATCAGGCGGCCAAAAACAGCGGATCTCAATCGCGAGAGCGCTTATTAAAAACCCTGAGATACTGATTCTTGATGATTCCCTGTCTGCAGTAGATGCGAAGACAGAAGCGAGGATCATCGAAAATATCCAGGCTGAACGTTCCGGGAAAACGACAATCATCACAACGCACCGACTGTCAGCAGTTCAGCATGCGGACTGGATTGTCGTCCTCGATGACGGAGTTGTCATCGAAGAAGGAACACATGACGATTTGCTGAAGAAAAATGGATGGTATAACGAACAATTCCTCCGTCAGCAAATTGAGGAGGTGTAAGAATGACTACAGGAAAAAGATTAGTACAATATGCAATGAATTTTAAAAGTGTAGTGATTGTGGGACTCGTTTTTCTTGCGATTGCAGTGGCAGCCGACCTGGCGACACCGCTTATCGCCAAGGAAATTATCGACAATCATATCGCCACATCCGGAGAGGCAATCGATTTTGAGCCGATCGCCTACCTGTTGGCTCTGTTTTTTGCACTCGGGATTGTAACAGCAGTTTTCCGCTATCTGCAATATATCCTGTTGCAGAAAGGTGCCAATAAAATCATCCGGAAAATGCGGAATGATGTTTTTGAGCACGTGCAACGATTGCCGATCCGGTACTTTGATAACCTGCCTGCAGGTAAAGTTGTTGCCCGGATAACAAATGATACAGAAGCAATCAGGGAACTGTTTGTTACCGTGTTGTCGCAGTTTGCAACGAGTTTCATGTATATGGCCGGTATTTATGCGGCCCTGTTCTATCTGGATTGGCGGATGGCGCTCATCACATTTGTCATTGTGCCGCTGTTATATGTCTGGATGCTTGTCTACCGGAAATATGCTGCGAAATATAATCATGTGGTCCGCGAAAAAGTCAGTGACATGAATGCGATGATCAATGAGTCGATCCAAGGCATGACAATCATCCAGGCTTTCAGACGGGAAAAGCAGATGAAAGAAGAATTCGAGACAATGAACGATGTGCATTTCAAATTTCAGCAGAAATTGCTCATTCTTGAAGCCGCAGCCTCACATAATATGGTAGGGGTTTTGCGTTCCATGGTTTTCATTGCATTCATCTGGTATTTCGGCGGAGCCACAATGTCCGGCAATGAAGTTGTGACCGTGGGTGTGCTTTATGCATTCGTCGATTACATCATCCGCCTTTTCAATCCGATCAGCGGCATCGTCAACCAGTTCGCGAAACTGGAACAGGCATTGGTTGCTGCTGAGCGGGTGTTCCGCCTGCTCGACCGCAGCGGGGAAGATGTCAGCGACGAGAAAATTGCGAGATACCGCGGCAATGTCCGCTTTGAGGATGTCTGGTTCGCTTATAAAGAAGAAGAATATGTATTGAAGGATCTGACTTTCGAAGCGAAGCAGGGGGAAACGGTTGCCTTGGTTGGCCACACCGGTTCAGGGAAAAGTTCCATTATGAACTTGCTGTTCCGTTTCTATGACGTTTCCAAAGGCAGCATTACAATCGATGGCATCAACATCAATGATATGTCGAGGCAGGCTGTCAGGGAACATATGGGAATTGTGTTGCAGGACCCGTATCTGTTCTCCGGCACAATCGAGTCGAACATCACGCTCGGCGATAAGCGGATCACCCGCGAACGCGCCATCAAAGCACTGGAAGAAGTCGGCGGCGAACGGGTGCTGAAACATTTGCCGAATGGCATCGATGAACCCGTTGTCGAAAAAGGCAGTACGCTGTCTTCCGGCCAGCGCCAATTGGTGTCTTTCGCACGCGCTTTGGCTTTTGATCCGGCTATATTGATACTGGACGAAGCCACGTCGAACATCGATACCGAAACAGAAGAAATAATCCAGCATGCAATGGAAGTGCTGAAAAAAGGGAGAACCACTTTCATCATTGCACACAGATTATCTACTATTAAAAATGCCGATCGCATCCTTGTGCTCGACCGCGGTGAAATTGCAGAGTCCGGTTCACATGATGAACTGATGAAACTCGGCGGCACCTATTACCAGATGTATCAGATCCAATCAGGAATGTCTTCTGCCCAGAAAATCGGGTAAGGGGATATTCCCTTTTTTTATTCGTGGCTGTACCTGAAATGCTATTACTATTAAATTTGCGATGCTTTACTTTATAATGAAGGAACGGATGAAAAAAAGCGCTGGAACTTTCCAGCGCTTTAATCGTATACATGAAAGAGCATGAGCTCATGAATCATCTTTTTGACGATCTCTTCATCGTCAGGCTGTCGATTTCCCCAAGTAATGGTGCCGTCCGGATGGTATTCTCCTGTGATGCGCTCATTCTTATAAAAAAACGAGATGTTCCAGCCGGGAAGCTGCCGGTTTTCGAACATTGGTGTAAATTTAAAATGCTGCAGCATACAAATCCTCCTTTGCCTGTCGCTTTCATTATAAAGGCAGGAAACAGGATTGACAAAGAAGAAAAAGAAATGAGTGACGAAATTGAATATCTTCCTTACATTAATTTTTATGGCTTTCATCGGTGCACTGATCGGTGGCGTGACCAATCATATTGCCATTAAAATGCTTTTTTGGCCTTATGAAGCAAAATATATAGGGAATTTCCGCATTCCTTTCACGCCAGGTCTCATTCCAAAGAGGCGGGATGAACTTTCAACTCAGCTTGGACGCACCGTTGTGGAACATCTTCTTACTCCAGAAACGTTCAAAAAGCGTTTTTTCAATGAAGAAATGCGCGTGAAGACGGAAAAATGGATTCAGCGCCAATTGGCTAAACATGTGTTTGAATCTCCGAATACTTTCAAAAACTGGCTGGATGCAGCTGGCCAAAAAAATGTGGAAACAAAGATTGAGCGGAAAATCGACAGGCTGGTGGAACGCCAATACGATTCGCTGCTTTCTTATATTGATGGCAAGACGATCCGTGAATTGATGCCGGAAGCCTGGAAAGATGAAGCGGAAGTGAAAATGATCCAGTCCGTGAAATACGGTATTGATAGAGGTTCCGATTATTTCGAATCAGCGGAAGGCAGACGTGCCATCAAAACCTTGCTTGATGAATTTTTGGCTTCGCGCGGCAGAATCGGCAATATGCTGCATTCGATACTCGGTGAATCCCGGCCGTTAGTGGATCGGATTCAGCCGGAAATCATCAAATTCCTTAATTCACCGAAAACATTTGAATTACTGGTTTCAATCGCTTATGCGGAATGGGATAAATTGCAGGATCGCCGCGTTGATGCCTTGCTTGGTGAATTCGACTTTAATCCAGCCCTTGAAGCTGTGAAACAATACGTACGGGAATCCGCCAATATTGAAGGGCGTTTAAACACGACACTTGCACAGTCCTGGCCGGGAGGGTTAGAATGGACAAGTGAAAACTTTACTCCACTTGTCACCGATTTCATTTTCGAGCAAGGGGAGCATAAATTGGAAGAGACCATACAGAAGATCAATATTGAAAGTATGGTGAAAGAGCAAGTGGATTCTCTGCCGCTGAGCCGTCTGGAAGAATTGGTTCTGGGGATTTCACGGAGGGAATTCAAGATGATCACAGTGCTTGGCGCATTTATCGGGGGAGCTGTTGGTATTCTCCAGGGAGTGTTAGTCTCAGTACTGAATATATTGTAGAGGAGAATCATAATGGCAGTTAACATTTATGACGACATCAACAAATTGGAAAGCACTTTCCGTTCGACAGAGGAATTTCAGAAACTTGAAGCAGCTGTGGAAAATGTGAAATCAGATGACGAGGCAAATGAATTATTCAAGAGCTTCCGTGATCTTCAAATCACGTTGCAGCAGAAACAGCAGCAAGGCGAAGAAATCAGTGAAGAAGAAATGATGGGTGCGCAAACTACAGCTCAGGCTGCTCAGCAAAACGAGAAAATTCTTGCTATGCTGGAAGCTGAAATGGGTCTTAGCCAAATGATCGAAGAAGTTAACCGCGTATTGATCAAACCTGTACAGTCTTTATATGAAAGCATGTAATTAGAAAAGCGACGGCGCCCGTTAAGCTCTGAAAGGCATAAGACAGAACAGCAGAGTGGCGTTCTTTGCCACGGCAGCTGGGCTGGCTTATGACCCGAAGAGCTGGGCCGCTGGAGTCTGGACAAAGAAAAGCGGCGGCGCCCGTTAAGCTCTGAAAGGCATAAGACAGAACAGCAGAGTGGCGTTCTTTGCCACGGCAGCTGGGCTGGCTTATGACCCGAAGAGCTGGGCCGCTGGAGTCTGGACAAAGAAAAGCGACGGCGCCCGTTAAGCTCTGAAAGGCATAAGACAGAACAGCAGAGTGGCGTTCTTTGCCACGGCAGCTGGGCTGGCTTATGACCCGAAGAGCTGGGCCGCTGGAGTCTGGACACGGAAATACTATTTTCTAAGAAACTTCATGTGAAAAAGTTATATTTTCTTATCCAAGAAAAATTCCCTCTTCTAAAATAGAGGGATTTGGAAAAAGACACCGAATAAGTAAAGATGAATGACAATTCATTTTTACGAAAGGGTGTCTTTTTTCTATGTATGAAACAATCCGATTGGAAAAACAAGGCCGCGTTGGCCATGTGGTGTTAAACCGTCCAAATTCCATGAATGCTATGAACGGGCAAATGATGAAGGAGTTGGCGGACTGCTTTGAATCGCTGAATAAGGACAACACACTCCACGTTGTAAAAATTTACGGAGAAGGCCGGGCATTTTCTGCCGGAGGCGATATCAAAGAAATGATGGATCCAAACAATCCGATGGATATTGAATTGGTCATGAAAGATGTAAGCAGGCTGTCCAAAGCTCTGTACACGCTTCCTCAAGTAACGATCGCTGTTATCCACGGTGCCTCTGCAGGCCTCGGTTTCTCAATGGCTCTTGCGTGCGATCATGTAATCGCTGAAGAGAACAGCAAGCTGGCGATGAATTTCATTGGCATTGGCTTAGTGCCTGATGGCGGAGGTCATTTCTTTATGAAAGAACGCGTTGGCGTGCCAAAAGCGAAGGAAATCATCTGGGCCGGTCAAACTTTGAAAGCTCATGATGCGCTGGCGAAAGGGCTGATTGAAGAAGTGACGGCGGAAGGACGTGCCATGGAGCATGCGGATAATTACGCAAACGAAGTTCTGAGTTCACCTGTTCTGGCAAAACTTGCCTCGAAGAATATACTCCATACCCTGAAGCTGCCGGAACTCGAACAGGTACTGGAAATGGAAGCGTCCGCCCAATCGGCGATGCGCAAATCGAAGGATCATCTCGAAGGCATTCAAGCTTTCGTCCAAAAACGCAAACCGGAATTTGTTGGAGAATAAAACGAAGAAAAGGTGTCCCGTCAAGGTAAATGGCGGGGCACCTTTTTGCAGGTAAGGGAGAAGCAATTATATATTCTTATGCCTTACAGAGCTAAATGGGTGCCGTCTCTTTTCGGTGCTATGAATGGAACAGCAATAATTTGCCGGCTGGCGAAGCGAGGCGGTGGGTCTGGTTTTCAAGTTCTTTTTCCTTCAGGATATCCCGTCCTTTATCTCTAGCCTGTTCATCGTTTTCAGCAGTGAAAGTCTCTTCAGTTATCAATTTTCCGGTCTGTTCGAAAGCAGTTAATTTATAAGTTCTCATCATGGATCAATCCTTTCTGAATCACTATTCAGTTTTAGTATAAAGGGTTTTCGGGGAAATGTCCTGCAATTATTTGAAACATTTCAGGACAATTGCCGTATACATACTATACATATACAAAGGAGGATTTAAAATGGCATTGTCTGTTGAACACGCAACAAAAAAGTTCGGTGATTTTACCGCAGTCGACAATCTGTCATTAAGTGTTGAAGAAGGTCAGATGCATGGTTTCCTGGGTGCAAATGGAGCTGGCAAGACGACTACATTCCGCATGATACTCGGTTTATTAGATCCTACCCACGGCAAGGTTTCATGGAATGGCAGACCGATCACTTACGAGTCGAGCCCTTTTATCGGATATTTGCCGGAGGAGCGGGGATTGTATCCGAAAATGAAAGTGGAGGATCAATTGATTTACCTGGCGCAGCTCCGTAAAATGTCCAAAGAGGAAGCGAAAAAAGAAACTGCTGCTTGGCTTGAGCGTTTTGAAGTTCCTCATTATGCGGGGAAAAAAGTGGAAGAACTATCGAAGGGGAATCAGCAGAAAATCCAATTGATCGCTTCCTTGGTACATAAACCTTCGCTGATTATTCTTGATGAACCATTTTCCGGACTCGACCCAGTAAACGTCGGGATGCTCAAAAGCGCTATATTGGATGTTCAAAAACAAGGCGCAACCATTGTGTTTTCAAGCCACCGGATGGATCATGTCGAGGAATTATGTGACGACATGAGTATCCTTGACCACGGAAAAGTGGTCGTCAGCGGTTCCATCAGAGAAGTGAAGCGGAATTTCGGCAAGCAGAATGTACGCCTTAAAATGGATCAGGAGTTAACAGCACTCAGCCAATTGCCTGGCATTGAAAAGTATACCGGCACCATTGACGGTGCAGTTCTTCAGATAACAGATGAATCGACGGCAGAGTTAATTCTCGCGGAAGCGATGAAGCTGGGACAGCTGCGCCACTTCTCCATTGAAGAGCCATCACTTGAGGAAATCTTTATTGCGAAGGTGGGCAAAGCATATGCATAGTTTTTGGATCATTTTCAAGCAGGCGTTCATGACGAAAGCACGGACTAAATCCTTCATCATTACGACCATCATAGTCGCTGCAGCCTTTTTCCTGCTGGCGAATTTGCCGAATATTATCGAATCCTTCGAAGACGATGAGGAAGGGCAGGTTATCCATGTCATCGATGAAAGCGGTGAACTGATACCGCAACTGCAATCCCAACTCGAACAGACTGAAAGTGATATTCAGGCGATGCCGACTGAAATGTCAGAAGAAGAATTACAGCAGGGCATCACCGAAGGCACGATTGAATCTTATTTGGTAATTGAAGAAGGCGAGACGTTATCAGCCCGGTATGTCTCTGAATCAGCAAATGAAATAGGAGCAGGTTCTGAGGTGGAAAAAGCTGTACAGGCGATTCAGACTGCTCAGACAGCTGAGAGGCTCGGCTTAAACGGAGCGGAAGTCGGAGAGCTGTTCATGCCGGCTGAATTTGAGCGGGAAGCGGTTTCCGACAGTTCCAAAACGGAAGAAGAGCTGAGCCAGGCAAGAGGGCTTGTCTATGTATTGATCCTGCTGATTTATGTGGCGGTCATTTACTATCCGAATATGATTGCCATGGAAGTGGCAAATGAGAAATCTTCCCGTGTGATGGAAATTCTGATTTCCAGTGTGTCGCCGGTCAAGCATATGTTTGCGAAGATTGCAGGGATCGGCACACTCGGAATTGTGCAGATGCTGATTTTTGGAATCGCCGGATACTTTGCCTTTAAAACATCCGGTTCGGATATGGCCGAAGGATTTTTCAGCGTCATGGGCTTCTCGGAGATTAAAGTGAGCACATTCCTGTTTGCTGTGCTTTTCTTCCTGCTGGGCTACTTTCTTTATGCAGTTCTAGCAGCGTTGCTCGGCTCGCTGGTGAGCAGAACCGAAGACGTACAGCAATTGATGCTGCCGATGATGTTCCTGATCATCATTTCATCGTTCATCGCATTTTCCGGTATCGGTATGCCTGAAGCAAACTATGTCACCGTTTCTTCATTCATCCCATTCTTCGCACCGCTGGTAATGTTCTTGCGGGTAGGGATGCTCGACATCCCTTTGTGGGAACCGTTGCTGTCAATCGCCATCATGCTTCTTACAATAGGTGCGCTCGGCTGGTTCGGTGCCCGCGTATACCGAGGCGGCGTGTTGATGTACGGTTCCTCACAGTCACTCAAAGATATCGGCAAAGCAATCCGTCTTGGCAATAAAAAATAGGAAAGTAGCCTACAAAAGCTGTTTGCGGAGAGTTTTCCGCAAACAGTTTTTTTTATGGGGTGGTCATGGTAAAATTAGAACAAATATTCGCTTTCGGAAAAGAGGGGAAAGTATGGCGCCGATCCGCTTCATACATACAGCAGATTTACATTTAGGAAGCCCGTTTACCGGTATTTCCGGACTTGCAGAAGAACAGCGGAAAAAGTTTGCAGATACCGTATACCAGGCTTTTGACACACTGATTGATTATGCGGTAAGAGAGAAGCCGGATTTTATGCTGATAGCCGGCGATATTTATGACGGTGAAGACAGGACACTTCGGGCGCAGTATAAATTCCAAAAAGGAATGGAGCGTCTTAACCTTGCCGAAATTCCTGTAATTATTAGCCATGGCAACCATGACCATCTCGGGGGCGGTTGGGCCCGTTTTGAATTGCCTGGAAATGTCCACGTATTTGATGACCAGGTTGCGAGCCACAGCTTCACAGTATCCGGCAGTAAAGTGACTGTGACGGGTTTCAGTTACGGTGAACGCCATGTAAAGACAGCAAAAATTCTTGAGTTCCCGCAGGCGGACGAATCGTCTGACTACCATATCGGCATGCTTCACGGCAGTATGGATGGCGATGCCAGCCATGCGGTTTATGCGCCTTTTAAAAAAGAGCAGCTGCTCAACAAAAATTACCATTATTGGGCTTTGGGACATATCCATCTTCGCCAGATTCTCCATGAGGATCCCTGTATCGTCTATCCTGGAAATATACAGGGCAGGCACCGGAAGGAAACGGGACCGAAAGGATTTTATGATGTGCTTCTGGAGAATGCCGGCACCAGTATGGAATTTATCCAAACATCTGCTGTCTGCTTCGATTCGCTAAAGATTTCCTGCAGCGGCATCCTGCACATGAATGAATTGATTGATGCCTGCATAGCAGAGGCGGAACAATATACATCAGAAAATAATGCAGTCATGGCTGTGCTTCATCTGACTGATCAGGATGAGCATTCAACTGAACTTTTGGAAGATGTACCGGAAGCTGTTTTATTGGAAGCGATACAGGAGGCAATTGAGTCCAGTTCTGCTGAAGCTTGGATCAGCAATATTGTTGTGGAAGATGCCTATATGGAAAACCGGGTTTCGGCTATTGGAGAAAAGATTTCCGCGACGATGTCGGAATGGGATCATACCGACTGGAAATGGGTCCTGAAGGATCTCTACCAGCATCCAAAAGCAAGCAGATACTTGGATCCTTTGACAAACGAGGCTATAGAGGAAGTAGTAGCAGATGCAATCCCGAAAATCCATAAAGCCATGAGAGCAGGTGAATAAAGGGATGAAGATTGAGAAAATAATCATCTACGGCTTCGGCAAGCACGAAAACCTGACACTTGATATCAATGAAGAATTAGCGGTTTTCTATGGTAATAATGAAGCGGGAAAAACGACTATCCAACAATTCATCATTCAAATTCTTTTTGGCTTTCCATCACGTAATCAAATGGGAAACCGGTATGAACCGAAAACTGGCGGAAGATATGGTGGCCAGCTTCATTTGGACGATACGCAGTTTGGGAAAGTGGTAATCGAACGGCTGAAAGGGAAGGCGGCAGGTGATGTTATCGTTTATTTCGCAGACGGTTCACGCGGTACAGAATCCGAATTGAAAAAGATTCTGCGCGATTATGACCGCTCTTCGTTTGAAGCGATATTTTCATTTTCGATCCATGAACTGCAGGGCCTGGATAAAATGACGGAAGAACAATTGAGCCGGACATTACTTGCTTCGGGTACTACTGGAGTTGACGCCATCACCCAAATGGAAACCGAACTTGAAAAGGATATGGGAAATCTATTCAAGAAAGGCGGTCGTAATCCACAGCTGAACCTTTTGATTGAGCAGCTCCGGAACGATGAGAAAGCGTTGAAAGAGCACAGGGAACAGGCGGATTTATATGGACCTTATCTTGAGCAACTGGATCGGTTGAACAACCTGCTTGAAGAAATTTCAGCTCGGGAAAACGCTATTTCCGAAATGCTTACGGAAGCTGCAGGGCAGCAGCAGGCAGCTCCATTAATGCAGCAGAAGAAACAAGTGGAAGAGCAATTGGGCAACATTCACGTCCAATCCTTTCCGGCTGATGGCAGCCGCCGAATGGAACGGTTGGCTGAACGGATATCAGAGGCTTTGGCTAAAAAGAAACATTCAGAACATGAACTTGCTGTTTTGCCTGAAACTTCTATTCTTGAAAAGAACGGTGATGCAATAGCGGAATTGCTTGAAAACGAATCCGAATGGCTGCGGCTTCTTTCTCGGCACAGGGATTTGGATGACGAATCAGGCAAGTTGGAGGAAGAGCTTGGCCGCCAGCTGGGGCTGATCGGAATGGGACTTGATGAGGCACTGAAGTTTGATGTTTCGCTCGTCAATGAGGAAAAACTTTTAAAATTAGCCGAACGGGCGAACAAGGAAGAAGAAGACATCCGCTTCCATGACCGGGAACTTCAGGATGAAAAAAAGAAATTGATCGAAGCCGAAAAAGAGATGTCTTTTCTTGAAAGCGCTGCTCCAACTGAAGAACAAAAGGACGCTGCAGCAAAATGGCCGGAAAACTCGCTCAAACTTGCTGAAGCCAAAGCATTGAAACGCATGAAAAAAGAGCCGGTAAATCGTTTCTTTTCCTATATGCTCATCGCACTGGCTGTTGCGGGTGTGCTGGCAGGCCTTTGGCAATCAGATATCCTGATTGTTTCCATAGCTACTGCAGCGGCTCTGAGTGGACTGTGGATGCTGTGGAAAGCCAACAGTAAAAACAGTTCTTCTGAAGACATGGATGATGTCATCAAACGTTTCAGCGGAAAAGAAGCTGAAATGGAAAGGCTTCAGTATAAAATAGCGGAGCATAACCGTAAAGTTGAAGAAACGCTACGGAACATAGCCAGATCAGATAAAAGAATTGATGAACTGATGAATGGAATCAACCATAAACCGGCTAAGAGTGAATTTGATGCCTATCTTGAGAATCTCGGAATTACTTCATCGGCGAGCAGCTTCACTGTGATCGAGTTATTCAAAACGATCAGGAAAGTGCAGGAAATTCATGGGAAACTGAACAGAACTCAAGAATCTCTGGAACAAGTCAAATATGAAGAAGGCAAATGGCTGGAAAAAGCGGTAGCCGCAACAGGAAAAAATATACAGCCTGGTGATCTTTACACAATACTCCGGGCAGAAGCTAATAAATTGAATGAGTTGAATGAGGAAAACCAGCGGATAACCGATAAAAGGGAAGTTTTGACTGCAGAATTGCAGCAGCAGTCCAGTTATATAGCTGAATTGGAATTGGAAAAAAACAGCTTGCTTGAGGAATGCGGGGCTGCAGATGTCGAGGAGTTCCACTGGTTTCATCTTGAATGGCTACGAAAAAAAGAGCTGCAGCAGGAGCTGGAACTCGTTATGAATCAGCTGGAAGCGATTGGAGCAATTGACCAGCGACAAGATGACAGTGATGTTTCCTTAAAAGAGCATATCAGTAATCTGGAAGATGAATACAGCTTATTAAAAAACGAGCGCAACCAAACTATGAACGAAAGAGCGGAACTTCAGCAGCGGGTAAATCATCTGCTTTCGGATGAAGCATATGAGGTGAAGCTCCAGAATTATGAAGAAAAAAAAGCGAAGTTCAACGAACTGGCCCGTCGCTGGTCAGTGGACAAAGCAATCATAGAAGCGATTCACAGTACGATGGCCGAACTGAAAGAGAAATCATTGCCTGCCGTCCTTTCTAAAGCGTGTGAATATTTTCAGCGTCTAACCGGCAATTCCTATACAGGAATGGAAATAAATCCGGATGGCCATTTTGAAGCGATCCGAAAGGACAATATCCGTTTTCGCATCGCGGAATTAAGTCAGGCTACAAAAGAGCAGGCTTATTTGGCATTGCGGCTGAGTCTGGCTGTTTCAATGCAAAAGAGTCATCCTTTCCCAATTATCATGGATGATCCGTTTGTCCATTTTGATCGCCTGCGGCTTCAGCAAGTGATAAACTTGATAAAAGAGCTGCAAACGGACCATCAGTTCATGTATTTTACTTGCCACGAAGACATGTGCAGGGCTTGGCCTGAAGCGCAAGTGATCGATGTGGCCAACACTGGAAGGAGTGTATATTTATGAAAAAAGGCATCACCCAACGGGCGGTTGGAGAAACGATAGATGAATTCCTTTTGATCAAGCAATCGGTAAAAGGGGTGACCACAACGGGTAATCCGTTCATGTCACTGGTCTTGCAGGACAAAAGTGGAGACATTGAAGCGAAGCTATGGGATACCAAAGATGAGCATGAAAAGCTTTTTGCTGCAGAAACGATTGTGCGGGTAGGCGGGGAAATCCATAATTACCGCGGAAAAAACCAATTGCGCATCAAGAGCATACGGCCAGCAAAGCCAGAAGAAAATCAGTCAATCGGCGACTTGCTTCCCACTTCCGAAAAAAGCACGGAGCAGCTTTTCGAGGAAATCATGCAATATCTTTTCGAAATGGAAAATCCGCAGATTCAGCGGATTACACGTCATATCCTGAAGAAACATCAGCAAAGCGTATTGACTTTTCCAGCAGCAACCCGAAACCACCATGATTACGTATCAGGATTGGCCGATCATGTAGTGTCCATGCTGCGTTTAGGAAAAGCACTGCTCGGCATCTATCCGTCGTTGAATAAAGACCTCTTATATGCCGGAATCATCCTGCATGATATCGGTAAAGTGTTTGAATTGTCCGGACCAATTGCCACTACTTATACGGTGGAAGGCAATCTATTGGGCCATATCTCGATAATGGTGACGGAGATTTCAAAAACAGCGGAAGAACTGGAGATTGACGGGGAAGAAGTGATGCTTCTTCAACATATGGTGCTATCTCACCACGGCAAAGAAGAGTGGGGGAGCCCGAAACGCCCGATGATCAAAGAAGCCGAGATGCTGCATTATATTGATAATATCGACGCTAAAATGATGATGCTGGACCGGGCACTCGAAAAAACAAAACCCGGCGAATTTTCAGAAAGGCTATTCCCTTTGGAAAATCGTTCATTCTACAAACCGAAAATAGAATAGGATGAAAATCAGCAGAACAAAAACCCCCCATTTCAAATTGAAATGGGGGTTTTTGTAGAGCAAATGCTTATTCTTCAGCAGGCGCTCCTGCGTTCATAATTTCATCCAATGCGCCTTCAAGTTCTTCATCTTTAATTTCCACGTTCGCCTGTTCCATCAATTCTGCAATTTTAGGAAGCAATGCAGTTTGATCAGCTTTTTGCATAGCAAGTTCGCTGCGGATTTCTTCTTTCTGTTCTTCTAAAGGCTCCTGGCCTTCAACTTCACGTTTGTCTGTTACTTGGATAATGTGGAATCCATGCTGTGTTTGTACAGGTTCACTGATTTCGTCAACTTCCAATGAATAAGCGGCTTCTTCAAATTCCGGTACCATTGCGCCGGCTCCGAACCAGTCAAGGTTCCCGCCATTTGCTGCAGATCCCGGATCAGATGAGTATTCTTCAGCCAATTCAGCGAAATCTCCTCCGGCGTCAAGTTCTTCCTTTACAGTAGCAGCAGTTTCTTCATCAGCTACAAGGATGTGGCGCGCGTTAAGTTCTGTACCCTGACGGTCATAATAAGACTGAATTTCTTCATCAGTTACTTCTACGCCATCAGTTAAAGCTTTTTCCTGCAATAGATTCAAACGGATCACTTTTTCATAGCTTTCCTCTGTTTGATTGTTTTGTTCAAGGAAGGCTTCATAGTTTTCACCATATTCTTCTTTAGAACTTTCAATTTCAGCCTGAACTTCTTCATCAGTTACTTCATATTCTTCAGACAATACTTTTTCAATCATCAGGATTTGGATGGCCTGGTCACCGATTGATGTTTTCATTTCTTGATATAAATCCTCTTTAGTGACATCTCCGACTTCTGATGTAACAAGGACCGTGCTTTCCGCATTGTCATCGCTGCATGCTGCCAAAGCTAATACTGAGGCCGCTAAAGATAAAGTTAAAACTGTTTTTTTCATAATTTCCGCTCCTATCATACATTCTGGTTGCCGTAAGTTACTATACCATAAACGTTTAAAAATTAAAAAAGTTTCTTCTGGAGATGAAATCAACAATTTTAGGGATAAGTAAGTATGCTTTTTTTTCGAGTAAGCTATAAAAGGAACGGACTCTGTCCAGACTCCAGCGGCCCAGCTCTTCGGGTCATAAGCCACTTTGTGTCTAGTCTCCAGTGCCTAGCTCTTCGGGATATAAGTCAAACCAGCTGCGTGGCAAAGAACGCCACTACGCTGATTCGTCTTATACCTGTCAGAGCTGAACAGGCACTTCCGCTTTTCTAGACTGTGCGGCTGAAAAGACGCCGCTTTGCCAAATCGTCTTATGCCTGTCAGAGCTTAACGGGCGCTTGCGCTTTTCTTATTTTGTATTAAAAAAGCCTATTTGCCAAAGGGCAAATAGACTTAAGGAGTAAATTCTACGCCTACATAAAGTGAAACCAATAAAATTGTTATTAATATATTAATCGTACGGAATATTTTCTCGTGATTTTCTTCTGGAATTTCCCGTGAGGTCACCAATGCCAAAGTCATTCGGTTGATTTGGAACAGGTAAAACACTGAGAACATAACTACAAACGCGATAATCATGAATTTCCTCCCCTCTGCCTTAGATTCAAGTATAACAAATTCGGAAAGAAAATACAGGATTAACTGATTGCCTGCGGTACCAGTATTTCAAAACCTGTTTCAGTTTCTTCAATCAATGCATGCTTTGGTGTACGAAGCAGATGACGGACATAAACGAGATCTGTCAGGCAAAGACTGCAATGGTACGCAAGCAGAATTGCAAAGTAATGAATATAAGCAGGGAAGAGTGCACTTAAAAGAATAACCAATGTGTTCAAGAGAATGAATGGTGCCAGTAAGGCAAGTAGAAAGCGGGTCTTTGCTACCGGTTCTTTAACATGGAGCGAAATTCCGGGAAGCATGCCCAGTTGCTTGCGTAAAATAAACTTCAAGCATTTCCGGCTGCCGATCAGCGGCAAAAAGTGAAACATTTTATGAAGTGGATAAACCGATAATATTCCTAAAAAGAAAAAGAAAAAATAACGATCGGATAATGGAGTGGTATAAAAGAAATTTAAAAGGACATAAAATGTTGTGAAAACACCCATTCCAGCTAACACTGCGAATGTGAAAAGGCGGTTAAAGCCATATTCTTTTTTTACATTTATCGTTTTCCAGCAGTGCATAAAATGCATCCCCCACAAATTGGTATTCTCAGTTGAGTCGATACATACAATACAACGATTTTCCGATAAATGCAAGCCTATTTAAAACATTGTTTTTCATAGCGTTTTCATTATTTTTCAGTTGGTTCAACGATATGGTTTTCTTCATTAAATTTGCTTTCAATATTTTTGAAGGAGGCCTCGAAAATTTCCATGAAATCCTCACCATAAATCGTACGGATAACTGCCATGACTTCCAGGAATTCCGGGAATTTACCATAGAGCTCCCGCAGTTTCAAAGAGCCGTCAATCACAGAATGGGGTGTGTCATGGTAACGTTCAATCATTTCCTGCATTAAATCTTCACCTTTAGGGGTCAGCTCGATGTACGTATTCCGTTTATCGGTATCACGTTTGGAGAATGACAAAAGTTCCCGTTCTTCGAGTTTTTTGGAAAAATTGAAGGCAGTCGAGACATGCATGACACCGAATTTAGCCACATCTGAAATTGAGGCACCTTTCAGGTGATATGCAATCCACAGGATGTGGTGCTCATTAATATTCAGGTCATAAGGTTTGATCCACAATTGCCAATCTTTTTCGACCGCTTTCCATAAAGCTTTGGATAATTGTCCGATACGTTGGCTGAACATCATCGCTTCTTTCATCGTATAGTCGCGTTCGACCATAAAAGCACCTACTTCCCATATTTTGAGATTTCCTTCATTATAGCAATAAAGTAAAGTGAATAAAAGTCCGAATAGTAAAAAAACTTATTAAAAAAACTGCCAAATGGCAGTTTTTTATCTTTATTCAATATAGGAATGACTTATTGTGAAACTTTTTTATCATCTTCTGTTTCAATTTCGTTAAATTCCTGGTTTTTAACCTGTTTATTATCATCATCGCTGTCATCTTTTTTATCTTTGCTGATGGATTTTTGCAATTCTTCGATTGCATTTTGAATAGCCATTATTTCCAGCTGAAGATGTTCTTTTGCGGGAGCAGTGCCTTCCTGCCACTCTGCCATTGACTGTTTCAGTCCTTCCATTGCAGGAGGGATTTCTGATTTTGCTTCTAGTTTCAGCTGGTTAATGGATTCTTTTAACTGGTTTACCTGTTCTTTTACATCTGCCAACTTTTCTTTCCAGTCTGTAGAAGCGGTTTTAACATTGGTTCTTAATTCTTCACCAGATTGCGGTGCTGAAAATAATGTTGCTGCCGCTCCGGTGGCTAGACCTGTCGCAAGTCCTATAAAAAAGTTCGATGCTTTCATGTATGATGCGCCCCTTTCGTCCTATAAAGGTCTTTTCCTCTATTTAACTTAATTAAAACATAAAACTGAATTGCTGTTCAAAGAAAAAAAGCTTTCCGGCAAATAATATGCCGGAAAGCTTTTATTATACTGGTTGAGAGACAGCTGTTTCAAAGTTCGATCTTTTGACCAATTTGATGACAATCGGATAAATGACGGCGAACGCAATGCCGTTGAAAATCATGGCGGGAAGTACAACTGTCGTGAATAAAAGAGTAAATGGTATTTCTGCGCCAATTAAGAAAATTGCGGCCGACAGAAAGATTGATCCGGACAGTACTGTTCCACCAGCAACTAAGGCGATGGCAGCCGGCAATTTAACGGCAACTTTCTTTAAGATGAAAACAAAGGCCAGAAAGACGAATGCCGTTATGAATTTATCGATGATATTCGGAAAAAAACCTCCAGGGAATGTTGAAAACAATCCTGAAATCACTCCCGTTGTTACTGCCAGTAAAAATGTAGACTTTAAATTAGGGAATAAAAGGATACCAACAAACATCATTGTCAGCATGAAATCCGGTTTCATTCCACCGTTGATTCCTGGGATGACCACATATAATGCCGCCCCGACGCTGACCAGCAGCGCCATCAGTACAAGATTTTTCGTATTCATTTCTCATCTCTCCTCAGCTCATGGCTATTTTGGTTTCTCCCAGCGTGTCCTCGTGACCGCAGGCGAAAAACTTATTATTGATTCTATACTCTCTGTTCAGTTAAATCAAGCATCGGCAGCTAAATTATTTTTAACTTCTTCAGCCAGTTCCTGGATCCGTTCTGTGGTGAATTCTTTTTCTTTGGTTATCCATTTAGCTCCGAATCCATCTGTCTCGCCGTAGCGGGGGATAAAATGGAGGTGGAAATGGAAAACGCTTTGACCGGCTTTAGCTCCGTTATTGTTGAGAAGGTTCAAGCCTTCCGGATTGAAGGTTTCCTTAATGGCTGCAGCAATTTTTGGGGCCACGCTGAAAAGGTTTCCTGCTTCTTCCGGCGTAAGGTCATAAACTGAATCACGGTGTGTTTTCGGGATGAGAAGGGTATGTCCCTTAGATAAAGGCATGATGTCCATAAAAGCGAAGACGTGTTCATCTTCATAAATTTTTACGCTTGGGATTTCACCTGAAATGATTTTGCAGAAAATGCAATTTGTCATATACAACATCCTTTCCATTTTCTTCAGTCTACCATAATTCATTTTAAGAAAAAGAAATTGACGGCGGATTTTGATACAATGACTATATAAGTTGAATAAAAGATTTAGTCTATATTTACCGCTTCGGCGCTTTGGACAAGCCTCCCGCAATAAGCCGAGAAGAGCACTCGTCTTATTGCTCCGGCCAGTCCTGAGCCGCGCTTTTGCTGAGAGACATCTCTAAAGATATGGAGCAAAACAGCGGAGACTCCCAGGGGAGTAGAAACGGAGTTGGCTTTCCAACTCCGTTTCGAGCGAAGTGCTGAGATCCACTCGGGCGAAGTGTAACGAGCACGAGTTAGCTCAGCACAAGCAGCCAGGAAAGCGGAGCTGTTTTGCGGAATATCGACTACAAAAAATGATTAGTTCAACTTATATAGTAAGAAAGAGGTGTATGAATTGGCAGTTCTGGAAGTTGAATCGTTAACAGGGGGTTATACCCGAAAACCGGTATTGAAAGATGTCAGTTTTTCAATCAGGAAAGGCGAACTTGTGGGCTTGATCGGTTTGAATGGTGCCGGCAAAAGTACCACCATCAAGCATATAATCGGAATCATGCAGGCAAAATCAGGCGAAATCCGACTGAACGGAAAGAGTTTCGAGGAAGATATGGATGCGTACCGTTCTTCATTTTCCTATATCCCGGAAACGCCGGTTTTATATGAAGAGCTGACTTTGCGCGAACATCTGGAACTGACGGCAATGGCTTATGGCCTGGATCAGGATACATTCGAGAAACGTTCTGCAGAATTATTGAAAGAATTCAGAATGGAAAAAAGGCTGAAATGGTTTCCGTCGCATTTTTCAAAAGGGATGCGCCAAAAAGTTATGATTATGAGTGCTTTTCTAGTGAACCCTGCCCTTTATATTATTGATGAACCGTTTGTCGGGCTCGACCCGCTTGGCATCAAATCTTTACTGGATCAAATGGAAACACAAAAGAAAAAAGGGGCTTCAGTTTTAATGTCGACCCATATTCTTGCGACTGCTGAGAAATATTGCGACCGCATCATTTTGCTGCATAACGGAAAAGTGCGTGCTATCGGGACAATGGCGGATCTGCGAAAAGAATTCAGCATGCCCCATGCCACGCTGGATGATCTCTATATCGCGATGACCGAGGATGATGATAATGAAGAACCTGCATGATGTCTGGTCCAAGCGCTTCCGCAGCTATACAGTGGAAGTGCAGAATTATTTTAAATACATCTTCACCGGACATATTGCAGTAGTGCTGCTTTTTGCAATTGGGGCGGCTGGTTATGCCTACAGTGACTGGGTACAGGATGTTCCGGAAGATTTCCCGGCAGCTTTGTTGCTGGCCGCCATTTTTGGAGTACTGCTTGCCTACAGCCCGCCATCTACCTTGCTGAAAGAGGCTGATATGGTTTATTTTTTGCCGCTGGAAAGCAAATTGGATGAATTTCTTAAGCCGGCCAGGAAATGGTCTTTCTTGTCACAGCTATATTTGCCGACCATCGCATTTATCGTTTCATTGCCGATGGTTAACGCAATATACGGGTTGGAAACATCTTATCTGATCGGATTTCCTCTATTATTGTTGATTATCAAATGGTGGAATGTCCAAACTGAATTTTCTTTCAGAAAAGCGTTCGTTGGACAAAAGTCATGGTTGGACCGGTTGAGCCGTTTTGTATTGGCTTTTGCCTTTACATATTTTTACGTAGATAATTTGGTATTAGTCGCTGCCTTGCTTTTATTTGCCATGATCCTGTATGGCAAATGGACTCAGAACCGGGCGGCAGGGCTGCCGTTTCCGTACGAGCATTTTGTCAGGCTGGAAGAAAATCGCATGCTGCGCTTCTATCAGTTCGCGAATTATTTTACGGATGTCCCACAGATCAAAGGGAAGATCAAACAGCGCAGCTGGCTGAATTGGGTCTATAAGTTTATCGGGAAAGATCCGAAAGATGCCCATTATTATCTGGTATGGCGCACATTTATCCGTTCTGATGAATTGTTTTATCTTTGGGTGCGGCTGACTTTACTTTCGGTGGCTGGTGCCTTGCTGATTCCTTTCACTATTGCTATGGCCATCTTTGCAGGTGCTCTGGCGTTCGCAACAGCTATCCAAATATGGCAGGGGCTGAACCAGACCCAGCATTTCCGTATGGATAATCTTTTTCCATTGTCGCAATACACGCGGCAGCACGCCGTAAAAAAGCTGATAGTGCTTTTACAGCTTGCCCAAGCGGTATTGGTTGCAGCGGCTCTCCTGATTACAGGTGCTTATCTTTCAGCTGCTATCATTTTTGCAGTGATAATCGTTGTCTCACTTATCACATTGATGTTTTCGGCCAATAAAAATAAGAAGAAATGAAAAATCCCGTTTCCAGAACTTGCTGGAAACGGGATTTCTGTATTTATTGATGGGCATGAAGGGCGGCACTTCCGAGTGTTTTTGCCGCAATCAGCATAGCCTCTTCTTTAAAGTCGAATTTCGGATGGTGATGGGGATAGACTTCGCCGTCCGGCATGGCCCCTGTAAGGAAAAAGGTGCCAGGGATCTTTTCAAGGTAATAGGCGAAATCTTCACCAATCATCAATGGAGGCGTATTGTACAATTTCTTGACTCCCGGAACCTGCTCGGCGATTTCTTTTAAATACATCGTTTCCTTTTCATGATTGACGAGAGGGGAATAGCCGCGGTTGTATGTGAATTCATAGGTGCAGCCTGCTGCCAGACAATTTCCCTGAATGACCCGTTCCATTTCTTCTTCCATCAGATCCCGTATCTGTTCATTGAATGTGCGGATTGTTCCTTTGAGAACAGCTTGGTCAGCGATAATGTTGAAAGGATTCTCGGCAACAAATGATCCGACCGATAAAACAGCTGATTCCAATGGGTCAACGCGCCGTGATACCAGTTGCTGAAGGTTCATGACAATTTGGGAACCGAGCACGATGGCGTCTCTTGTATTATGTGGCATGGCACCGTGCCCGCCGCGCCCCTGGATTTTCAAGGTGAAGCTGTCGGCCGCAGCAATAATCGGTCCGACTCGGTAATCAATTTGGCCGAAAGGAGTCATCGACCAGAGATGGGTGCCGAAAATTTGATCTACGCCATCTAAGGCTCCGTCTTTGATCATCGCCATCGCACCACCAGGAACCAGTTCTTCGGCATGTTGGTGGATGAGGACATAAGTTCCTTCCAGTTCACGGCGCAAACTGTGCAGGATTTTCCCTAATACCAAAAGGGTGGCGGTATGGCCGTCGTGTCCACAGGCATGCATGACATTGGCCGTCTGGGATTTATAAGGAACATCTTTTTGATCCTGGATGGGAAGTGCGTCAAAATCCGCACGCAAAGCAATCGTTTTTCCTGGTTTAGCGCCACGCACTGTCGCGACCACCCCGTTGCCTCCGACATTATGCCGCACGTCGACGCCCAATTGTTCATAATAACGCCGGATGTAATGGGCCGTTTTTGTTTCATTGAAAGAAACTTCCGGGTGCATATGCAGATGTCGGCGGATGTCCACCATTTCCGGATAAGCGGTCTCCAGCTCCGCGTATAATTTTTCTATGACCAATAAAACCCCTCCTCGAAATTATGTATTATTCAGTAAATAATAACATAAAAATTGGGCAAGAAAAAAAGAGAGCGAATTTCGCTCTCTTCAATTTCATTGTCCAGACTCCAGCGCCTAGCTCTTCGGGACATAAGGCATCCTAGCTATGTGGCAAAGAACGCCACTTCGCTAGAATGCCTTATGCCTTTCAGAGCTGGACAGGCACTTCCGCTTTTCTCTTAATAGGTGAAGTTCATATAGGACGCTACAAAATAAATGATGATGATGATGAACGAAGGAACCGCATAAGTCATTACTGATGCACTGTTCTTTCTGGCGAGTAAATACAATGCCAATAATGACATGACCAATACGCCAGTCGCAATGATCATCGTTGCACCTGGTGTAGCAGCGGCTATCAGGTTGCCATCCCGGTAAACAGGATCAGACAGGGCAAGGATAATCATATTGAAGATGTTTGAACCGAGAATCGCGCCGACAGCCATATTGACGTTATTAAGGCGCAGCGCAATGAAAACAGAAATTGCTTCCGGAAGTGAAGTGGCTGCGGCTATCAGGAAACTGCCGATAAAGCTGGAGCCGATGCCTGTGATGATGGCAATCTGGTCACCTGTAATCGATAAAGCAGTTCCGGCACCAAGAATGACAAGCGCCGCGATGATAAAGCGGATGATCGCTCCTTTTGGAGAGAGGCCTGCACTTGGGTTGTTCGGTTCTTCTTCTTCCTCTGCTGCCGCTTCTGCTGCAGGATCGAGCGAAGGCAATTTATTGATGGCTACCATACCTGCAATATATGTGACAGCTATGATCAGGGCGTCGAGGCCAACTCCAAAAATCTGAGTTTCAATTCGGAGCCACAGCGCCATCATGACCAATACAGTCAACAGGATACCAAGCAGGGAAGTATAGATATTGTCTCGTGATGCCCGGTCCAGAATACGTCGCTTTCTCAATAGGAAGTCGAACGCTGCGAGTATGAACAAGTTGAAAAGGTTTGAGCCGATCATATTCCCGACTGCGATATCAGCGTTGCCGATGGCGGCCGCTGAGAAACTGGTTGAAACTTCCGGAAGTGAAGTGGCGCCAGCCAATAACAGGGTACCTACCATCATGCCGCCCATAGCAGTTTTTTCACTGATGACATCCGCATACTCCGACATTTTGATCGAAGCATAGACGGTTATGATACCAGCGATGATAAAATAAACAAAAACCAATTAAATTTCCTCCTGTTCTGGTATGTATTTGCTCCGTGTTAAACGGAGCCATGCAATCATTCGTCTTCAGGCTTCGCAGAATAAGTGGTGACATATGAAGATCCTGCGAAGATATTGACTGGTTTAGAAGCTGGTGCGTCTTCTGATTTGGAATGCGCTTTTGAAAATGCCTGCGATTCTTTCCATTTTTCAAAGAAAGCAGGAGATTCCCATTCAGTCAAAACGACGTATGTGTCGGAATCGAGTGGTCGCAGTACGCGGAATGCGACATAACCCGGTTCATTTTCAATCGCTCCTGCCCGGTTTTTGAACCGGTGCTCAAAAATCGGACGGCCTTCGTCGGTTACCGGAATATTATTGAAAACAAAAAATCCTTTTTCTTTAAATTCGCCGGTACCATCTACAACTTCATATCTGCGGGGTGTTTGGAAGATGCTTTTGCCTTCTGTTTCGTGCAGGATCAAGGTGGTATTTTCCCCTTGCATCACGACCATCGTTTCTTCAGGATGCTTATCACGCATTTTCTTCATATATTCATATGTTCCAGTAGTCATGAATAAATTCATCAATAATCCCTCCTAAGTATATATTCAGTATAACTTTCCCTGAAAAAAATAACAGCAAACCCCCTTTGACAATCTGGTGAAGTCATAAGCGTCTAATTTATGACATTTGCCCGCAGAATCTATACAATGGAAAACAGAGAGTCTATAGTATATACGGACATAAGAACGATATGCAGTGGATGATATATTTTGAAGGGATGTTTTTTGCAATGGCTTTTAACGATACTTACCTGAGGGCGGCTAGAGGAGAAAAAACGGATCATGTACCTGTTTGGTTTATGAGGCAGGCGGGCCGTTCACAGCCGGAATACCGCAAGATCAAAGAAAAATACTCATTGGAAGAAATTACGCATCAGCCTGAGCTGTGTGCATATGTCACTAAATTGCCGGTCGACCAATACAATGTCGACGCTGCAATTCTCTACAAAGACATTGTGACGCCGCTTCCGGCAATCGGTGTGGACGTAAAAATTAAAGCCGGAATCGGTCCGGTAATCGACAATCCGATCCGTACTATGGAAGATATCAGCCGACTTGGCGAAATCAATCCTGAACAGGATGTCGATTATGTGTTAAAAACGATCAAATTATTGACTGAAGAACAATTGAATGTACCGCTTATCGGTTTTTCCGGAGCACCGTTCACACTTGCAAGTTATATGATTGAAGGCGGACCGTCAAAAAGCTACAACAAAACAAAAGCGATGATGGTATCGCAGCCGCAAATGTGGTTCGCGTTGATGGATAAACTGGCTGACACCATCATTCCCTATGTTAAAGCACAAATTAAAGCGGGCGCAAAAGCGATCCAGATTTTTGATTCGTGGGTTGGTGCCCTTAACGTGGAAGATTATCGAATTTTCATCAAACCGGTTATGGACCGTATTTTCAATGAACTCCGGACAGAAGGCGTGCCATTGACAATTTTCGGTGTTGGAGCAAGCCATCTGGCGAAAGAATGGCATGAACTTCCGGTTGATGTGGTAGGGCTCGATTGGCGTTTGCCAATCGCAGAAGCACGTTCGATGGGCTTGACGAAATCATTGATGGGGAATTTCGATCCTTCCTATCTATTGGCTGATTGGCCGGTAATCGAAGAGCGTACGAAAAGGATCCTTGATATGGGTATGCAGGACGATGGCTATATCTTTAATCTTGGACACGGTGTATTCCCTGAAGTTAATCCGGACACATTAAAACGCCTCACAGCATTTGTGCATGAATACAGTGCGGCATATAAAGCTAAATAATTTGAACTAAATTAATTATAGTAACCGATATTCCGCAAAACAGCTGCGCTTTCCTGGGGGCTTGCGCTGAACTAACTCGTTCTCGTTGCTCTTCGCCCGAGTGGATCTCAGCACTTCGCTCGAAACACAGTTGGAAAGCCAACTGTGTTTCTGTCTCTGCATCGCTTCGAGACATGAAAGGGCGCTGATCCCCTGGGAGTTTTCGCTGTTTTGCTTCATATCTTTAGAGATTTTTCTAGCGCAGGTGCGTCGCCGGAGCAGGCGAATGCCGACGGAGTAAAAGACGAGCGGTCTTCTCGGCTTATTGCGGGAGCCAAGGAGCGCATTTGCGCCTCCTTTGCGACGAACAGTGCGCAGGAGCATAATCTGTGCACTGTCCAAAGCGCCGAAGCGGTTTATAAATGCTAGTAATTTAATTCAACTTTTATAAAAACTAATCGACTATAAATTCTTAGAGGTGACTGATGATGAAAAAGACTATGGGATTATTGGTAATGGCGTATGGTACGCCTTATAAAGAAGAAGATATTGAAAGATACTACACGCATATCCGCCGCGGCCGCAAGCCGAGCGAAGAAAGCTTGGAAGATCTCCGCAGCCGCTACCAGGCAATCGGCGGACTTTCGCCATTGGCAAAAATCACAGAAGATCAGGCGAATGCTTTATGTGATCGCCTGAACGCTGTGCAGGATGATATCGAGTTCAAGGTTTACCTGGGCTTGAAGCACATCGAGCCGTTCGTCGAAGACGGCGTTGAAGCCATGAAAAAAGACGGTATCACAGAAGCGGTTTCCATTGTTTTGGCGCCGCACTTCTCGACATTTTCTGTTAAGTCCTATAATGGACGCGCAGCTGAAGCGGCAGAAGGAGCAGGCATCAGCCTGACTTCTGTGGAAAGCTGGTACACAGAACCGAAATTCATCCAATACTGGAGCGAAAAAGTCAGCGCAGCATTTGCTGAAATGTCGGAAGAGGAACGAGCGAAATCATGCCTGATCGTTTCTGCGCATTCATTGCCTGAAAAAATTATTGCAAACGGTGATCCATACCCGGACCAATTGAAAGAAACAGCTGATTTGATCGCCCAGGCTGCCGGCGTTGAAAACTACGAAGTAGGCTGGCAGAGTGCCGGACAGACGCCTGAACCTTGGATTGGACCTGATGTGCAGGACCTGACTCGTGAATTGCACGATGTAAAAGGCTATAATTCGTTTGTCTATACGCCAGTAGGATTTGTTGCAGATCACTTGGAAGTGCTGTTTGACAATGACTATGAATGTAAAGTGGTCTGTGACGAACTCGGTGCAGCTTACCGCCGCCCGGAAATGCCGAATGTACAGCCGTTGTTCATCGATGGCCTTGCTGATGTAGTTATGAAAAAACTGGCTGAAAAATAATTGGATTTATTTTTTCAGGCTTAAAGCAGGCAGAAAGAAACAGCTGGTTTTCCTGCGAATGAAACCTTGGAGGATTAAATCGAATGAAAAAAATGATTTGGATAGCCATATTAGCCGGAATGCTGCTGTTGGCAGCATGTGGGGAAGAAGAAGCTGATACTTCTGGAACAGGCACGAACTTAAATCCAATCGAAACTGCATTCAATTCAGCGGAAACAGCTGATCCTGAAGAAAAAGTGACTCTTTCAGTTACAGTTATGCAAGGTGAAGAACTTGTGGAAGATGCTGATGAAGTGGTTTTTGAAGTCTGGGAATCCGGACACCGTGATGAAAGTGAAATGCTTCCAGCCGAACATGTTGGTGAAGGTGTTTATGAAGCTGAGACTACTTTTGAAGAAGAGGGACTTTACTTCGCACAGGCGCATACCAATGCACGCCGCATGCACGTGATGCCAAAACAAGAGATTACAGTCGGTAATCCGGATCCTGAATCGATTGTGCCGGATAACAGTGATGATGCAACAGGCATGGATAAGATGGATGGCCATGAGGGCCATTGATACAGTTTATAGAACTAAAAAAGGCAGGCGCAAAAATGCGCCTGCCTTTTTTCATGATTAATTGTTGAAACTCCAGTGCCTGACTTTGTACAGGCACTTTCGCTTTTCTATAATTCAGTGCAGGAATTGCATTGAGTACCGTAGCACTCATGCTGTTCTTCAATTTGTTCCCCACAAGTTGCACATTGTTTTGGCGGCAGGTTCTTGAAAAATTCGACTACGTTCTCAATCATTCATTCCAGCTCCTTTTTGTTATAGTACTGTGTTAATTAATAATAGTGTATTATAACAGTTTAAAGAAGTCAACTCTAAACCGTGAATAATTTTCAATTATCCGTTAAACTGAAATCAGGAAACAATCTAAAGGAGAGAGATTATGTATTTCGTAGACAATAAGGGAATTACCGATCCACGCATCAATCTGGCTATTGAAGAATATCTTTTGAAAAACATGGATGTAGAGAAAGATCCCTTCCTGCTGTTCTATATCAATGAACCATCGATCATCATCGGGAAAAATCAGAATACCGCTGAAGAAATCAACACGGATTATGTTGATTCCAATGGTATCCACGTGGTACGCCGTTTGTCTGGTGGCGGCGCGGTTTATCATGATCTTGGCAATTTGAATTACAGTTTCATCACAGTTGATGATGGGGAGAGCTTCCGTAATTTCCGTAAATTCACGGAGCCGGTTGTAAAAGCGCTTAACGATTTGGGCGTCAACGCCGAGTTGTCCGGCCGCAATGATCTGATGGCTGAAGGACGCAAGATTTCTGGGAATGCTCAATTTTCTACAAGAGGCCGTATGTACAGCCATGGTACTTTAATGTTTGATACGAATGTGGATGAAGTTGTGTCTGCACTCAAAGTGAGCAAGGAGAAAATCGAATCGAAAGGCATTAAATCGATTCGCAGCCGAGTAGCCAATATTTCAGAGTTTCTGGAAAAACCGATGACTGTCACGGAATTCCGGTCTGCGATTCTCCACTCCATTTTCGAAGGCGAGGAAAACGTAAAACTTTGGGAACTGACGGATAAGGACTGGGAAGGCATACATGAAATTTCCCGTCAGCGTTATGGCAACTGGGACTGGAACTACGGTAAATCACCGAAATTCAACGTAAAGCATTCACACAGATTCCCGGTTGGCGGCATTGATGTACGTTTGCAGGTTGAAAAAGGTTTAGTGGAAGACGCAAAAATCTTTGGTGATTTCTTTGGAGTCGGAGATGTATCCGAACTTGAAAATGCTATTACCGGTGTAAAATACGAGCGCGCTGCCTTGGACGAAGCGATTGAAGGAATCGATGTTCCGAAACTTCTCGGGGGCATTACGAAAGAGGAATTCCTGAAATTAATTTATTAAGAAATAGTGAAGAGCCTGCTTTTAAGCAGGCTCTTTTGTTAGAATGGAAAGAAAAAGGAAGGGGGGATCTTTCATGTCGGCGCAACGAATATTTATCGTGGAAGATGATTTGAAAATAGCTGAAATGCTGGCGGAAACACTCCGGAAATACCATTATGATGTAGAAACTGCAAAAGATTTCGATCGGATCCTGGACGAGGCTGAAGCATTCGATCCCCATCTGATCCTGCTTGATATAAATCTTCCATCATATGATGGCTACTATTGGTGCAGGCAGCTGCGGCTTACAACTACATGCCCCATCATCTTCATTTCTGCCCGGTCAGGTGAAATGGATCAGATTTTTGCCTTGGAAAACGGTGGAGATGACTTTATAACGAAACCTTTCCATTATGAAATCGTCCTTGCAAAAATAAGAAGCCATCTCCGCAGAGCATACGGGGAATATGCTTTGAAACAGGAAGAACGAACGGTGAAAGCAGGCCGTCTCACTCTATACATGGAAAGAATGGAACTTCACGTGAAAAATGAAGTGATTCCACTGCAAAAGAAAGAAGCGACTGTTCTTGGGCTTTTGCTGGCCCAGTATCCCAAAGTTGTTTCCAGGGAACAATTATTAGAGGAACTTTGGGATGATCAGGCGTTTGTTGATGAAAACACCCTTAACGTAAATATGACCAGAGTGCGTAAGAAGCTGGCAGATTACAACGTGCAATCCGTCATTGAAACTGTCAGGGGAGCGGGATATCGCATGTTGGTCGATGAGGGGGAACTTTGATGCTTCGCCTCTTCCTCAAAGAACACGCAGCTTATATGGTTTTCCAGGCGGTATTGGTCGCTTTTATCATGATTCTGTATTGGCTGGATGGATTTCGCAATATAGATACAGCGATTTATTCATTCGTCATCAGCATTCTGTTGACAGCAGCATTTTTGGGTGCCCGCTACATAAAGCGTTATCGCTATTACAAAAAAATCTGTGAAAGCCCGGCTGCAATGGAGCATATGCTGCAAAAGGAAGGCCGGTCACCCGAACAGATCCAGACAGACCTTTATCTTCAGAAACTGTATAAGGTTTATCAGAACGAAGTCCAAACCTTGTATGCATCACAGTCCAGGCATTTGCAATTCATGAATCAATGGGTGCATCAGATGAAAACTCCGATTTCCGTGATTCAGCTGCTGCTTCAGAACCCTGATAATCTGGATAAAAGTAGCGTGTCTGAAGAAATTGACCGCCTAAAGGCGAGTCTCGATACCGTGCTCATGAATGCCCGGCTTGATACATTTGAACAGGATATGCAAATTGAACAAGTGAATCTGCAGAGCCTGGCCTCAGAAATCATTACTGAAAACAAACGCTTATTCATTTCCAGACAGGTCTATCCGGTAATTGGGGTGGATGAAAACTTCCACGCAGCCACTGACCGCAAATGGATGAAATTCGTACTTGGACAATTGATAACAAATGCAGTCAAATATACATTCGAAAAAGAAAAGAAGGTTTATATAACCGCTTCCTGCCACGAAAGCCATATCCAACTTTCTATCCGCGATGAAGGAATAGGCATACCAGCCACTGATATGGGCAGAGTGACAAAAGCTTTTTTCACAGGTGAAAACGGCAGGAAAACAGCAGAATCCACTGGAATGGGCCTGTATATTGCCAAGGAAGTCTGCAAAAGGCTGGGCCATGAACTGACGATCGAATCAGCCGTCGGGAAAGGAACAACGGTATCTATTCTATTCTCAAATCAGGATACCGTCATATAGGGGGATTAACATGCCGTTAGTAAAAATTGATGATGTCACCAAAGTCTATGAGGGGAAAGTGACGCATCGTGCCATAAATCAATTGGGATTTGAAGTGGAAAAAGGGGAATTTCTCGCAATTATGGGACCATCAGGCAGCGGCAAAACCACGCTGTTGAACCTGATCTCGACAATCGATGATCTTACTTCAGGAAATATTCTGATTGACGGCATCAATCCGCATGAATTGGGCAAAAACGACTTGGCACTTTTCCGCAGAAGGAAATTGGGGTTTGTTTTTCAGGACTTTAACCTGCTGCAAATGCTGACGGTCGAGGAAAACCTGGTGCTTCCGCTGACGCTCGATTATATTCCGCTGGATAAGATGGCGAATAGAGTCATGAGCATCGCCGATCGTCTCAGCCTGAAGCCGATCCTCCATAAACGGCCTAATGAGATATCGGGAGGAGAAGCACAGCGCACAGCAATCGGGCGCGCGCTTATTCATAAACCTGATTTAATACTGGCAGATGAACCAACAGGCAATCTGGACTCCAAAGCTTCAAGGGAAGTTCTGGAGTTGTTGTCTGCCATTAATAAGGAAGAAGGGGCGACGATTATTATGGTCACTCATGATCCGATTGCTGCAAGCTACTGCAACCGGGTGCTGTTTATCAAAGACGGTGAATTTTTCAATGAAATCTACAGTGATGAGCGGCGCCAGACTTTTTATCAGCGCATATTGAATGTCCTGTCCTTGTTGGGAGGCAACGTGAATGACCTTTCGGCAGCTCGCTTACCGTAATGTGCTGCGCAATTTAAGGAGCTACGCGGCTTTTTTCCTTGCCAGTGTCGTATCCGTCATGGTGTTCTTCGTCTATTCGATGTTCATCTTCCATCCGTTATTTGAAGAAGAGGGACTGGGGACGATGGCGGTCCGCGGAATGCTGATTGCGGAAGTGGTCCTCTATATCTTTACTTTGTTTTTCCTGTTCTATTCGATGAGCGCTTTTTTACAGGCACGATCGAAGGAGTTCGGAGTATTGGTGCACCTTGGGATGACAAAGCGCCAATTAAGCAAAATGATTTTTTTTGAAATGATGATTCTTGGCACTATTTCAACAGTGGCAGGAATCGCTTTCGGATTTGCTTTCTCCAAGTTCTTCTTTATGATTGGCCGGGAGATTATGGAACTCGAATCATTGCCATTGTATCTCAGTTGGGAGCCTTTCCTGTTGACCATTGGCGCATTCGCCAGCCTGTTCATCATCATTTCATTTATCAGTGTCGGATTTATCCGCACAAAAAGAGTTTTGAATTTATTGCAGGGCTATTGGAAAATTGATGAGGTGGGGAAAAGTTCCCTTGTCCTGTCCGCAGCGGGCATTGTATTCCTGGTGATCGCCTATACGCTCGCAGCATTGGTCGATGATGACACCGTCTACACGATGGCTTTCATCATTCCGCCTCTGGCGACTATCGGAACTTATCTCTTCTTTACTCATTCCATCCACGCGCTGCTTAATTTGTATAAGAAGAATAAATCCGTTTTTTGGCATAAGACACGACTCGTTTCAATTGCGGATGCTTCTGTCAAATTGAAGGACAGCGCGCAAATGTTCTTTATCGTCACCATCGTATCGACAATTGCCTTTCTCACGGTGGGCACGCTTGCCTCGTTCACATCCTATACCGGTGATTTTCGTGAGTCGAACCCCTTGAGCCTGATTTATATTTCATTTGAAGATAATCCTCAGGAAGAAGAGCATATTCAAACGCTTGCTGGCCAGCTGGAGCAAAAAGGCCTGGCCTACGATATTGCGCAGCTGACGATCAAAAGGCAGACTTCAGCCGCCAGCGGCAATGAAGTGGATATCCTGCAGGCTTCCCAGTTTAACCGCCTTGCTTCTACGCTGGGCTATGAAACTGTGAATCCGGCAGAAGGCGAAGGAATCTTCGTGCCTTATTCCCAGGAATCGCTGGCAGCTTTAAATGAGACCGTGACGGAAACTGTGCTGCTTGAAAGTGGCGTGCCGCTTTTTATATCGACAGCCTATCCGCATATACTGTTTCCGAACCATACGTTAAATGCCAACAGCATCATCGTCAATGACCAGGATTTCGAGAAGATCGACGAGCCGCTGCTTGGCTACACTGAAGACCAGTCTTCCTTCACTTATTATGCATTCCACGTGCCGGACTGGACTGCCACTCTTGGAGTGGGCAATTCACTGTCAGATCAAATGGCTGAAGCTTTCGAAACCGGGGAATTTGAACAGATTTCCTATTATTTCGAGAATCCGGGCGAAGATTACCGTTGGTTTAAGTCTTCGTTTGCGCTGATGCTTTTTATCGGGGTAATGGTAGCATTGGTATTTCTTCTGGCAGCTGGCAGTTTCATCTATTTTAAACTTTATACAGGATTGGAAAGGGACCGGAAGCAATACGCTTTGCTGGTCCGGCTCGGCATGACTGAAAAGGAATTGCTCCGAGTCGTCAACCGCCAATTGGTGCCGCAATTCTTTCTGCCTTGGACCATTGCATTGCTGCACAGCAGTTTTGCGTTTATTTCGCTGCAGGTTGTCTGGGATGAATTTGCCGAGCTTTCCATACTGGGCGAGATGGCAATCGTTCTGGCCGGATTCACGATTGTTCAATTGCTTTACTTCTATTTGATCCGTTGGCGTTATATAACACATTTGCAGGCACCGTAATTTTGCGGTGTCTGTTGTATTGTCTGAAGATTTATTTTATAATGAACAAAGCGACGATTATGAATGAGTATTCATTCAATACGAAAGAGGGATGTAAAAATGAATTTAGTTAAACGTGTTCACGAAATTGCTGGCCAGAATCCATCAAAAGCAGCTTACCATTTTATGGGGAAAGACACTTCTTACGGTGAATTTGAGCAAACGGTCGGAAAATTCGCCAACGCACTTGAGTCGTTGGGAGTTAAAAAAGGGGACCATGTTGCCTTTCTTTTAAGTAATACGCCTCATTTCCTGATTTCCTTGTATGCCACTATGCGCCTTGGAGCAACTGCTGTACCGATCAATCCAATCTACACTCCGGATGAAATCGCTTACATAGTCAATAACAGTGATGCGAACGTCGTCATCGCATTGGATGCTTTGCTGCCATTGGTTGAAAAAGCGCATATGGCGCTTCCAGCAGTCAAGTCCTATATCATCTGTGAAACAGATCCTTCTGCAGCAGAAAAGCTGAAACAATTGCCGGATGTTGTTAAAGGTAAAGTCCATGCTTTCAGCAGTCTGCTTTTTAACGCTTCATCGGTAACATTGCCGGTTGAAGTTGAAGTGGACGATACGGCAGTCATCCTGTACACATCTGGAACAACAGGTAAACCGAAGGGAGCAATGCTGACTCACGGAAATCTGTATTCCAATGCAAGAGATGTCGGCGAATATTTGAGGATTTCATCTGCTGACCGCGTTGTCGCGACTTTGCCGGTTTTCCACGTATTCGCCCTGACAGTTGTTGTAAATGCACCGCTGATCCAGGGAGCAACAATCATTCTTGTACCGCGCTTTAATCCGAAAGACGTGTTTGACGCTATTAAAGCGACAAAAGCGACGGTATTTGCCGGCGTGCCAACAATGTATAATTTCATGTACCAATTCCCGGATGCTAAAGTCTCTGATTTCGAAACCATCCGTATGGCAATTTCCGGTGGCTCTGCACTTCCTGTTGCCTTGCTTCATAACTTCGAAGATAAGTTCAATGTGCGTATTTCAGAAGGCTACGGCTTGTCTGAAGCATCGCCCGTCACTTGCTTCAACCCGATTGACCGCGAGCGAAAAGCCGGTTCGATCGGAACTTCCATTGTCAATGTCGACAATAAAGTCGTCAACGAACTGGGAGAAGAAGTGGCAGTCGGTGAAGTAGGCGAATTGATCGTCCGCGGACCGAACGTCATGAAAGGCTATTACAAAATGCCGGAAGAAACAAATGCAGCGATCAAAGACGGCTGGCTCTACACAGGTGATTTGGCTACTGTTGACGAAGAAGGTTATTTCTTCATCGTGGACCGCAAAAAAGATATGATCATCGTCGGCGGTTATAACGTTTATCCGCGCGAAGTCGAAGAAGTGCTGTTTGCGCATCCGGGAGTTTCTGAAGCCGCTGTCGTCGGCTTGCCTGATGCAGACTTCGGTGAATCGATAAACGCGTATGTCGTATTGAAAGATCAGGTCTATACTACAGGCGACCTCCAAAAATATTGCGCAGAACATTTAGCGAAATACAAAGTACCGAAAAACTTTGAAATCCTTGATGAATTGCCGAAAAACACAACAGGCAAAATCCTGCGCCGTTCATTGAAAGACCAGGCATTGAAACAGCGTTAAACAGAAATAATTAACCTCAGCTTAAATGCTGGGGTTTTTCTTTTGTCAGGCAACTGAGATATGATTTATTAATTTCGAAATACATTGAAAGTACTGACATTTTTTATTATAGTGAAAGAGTAAGTATTGCGAGAATCGAAATAGTTTCGAGGAGGAAATAATGTGGCTAAAAAAGCAGTGGAAGTTAAAGATTTAACAAAGTTGATATCGGTGGCGGATCCGCATATTTCGCCCGATGGGACAGAAGCGGTATTTGTAAAAACCCATATCGATGAAGAAGAAAATACATACATAACAAATCTGTGGCATGTTGATATTGCGAGTGGAGAATTGACGCAATGGACACACGGCAAGCAGCGTGTTTCTTCTCCGCAATGGTCGGAAGACGGTAAATCTGTGGCATTCCTCTCTGACCGCAACGAGAAAAACCAATTATATGTTTTGTCCACAAAAGGCGGAGAAGCGCGTGAACTGACTGATTTTGAAAAAGGGGTCAACAGCTTCCGCTGGTCGCCGTGCAACAAAAAAATCTGGTTTAACGCGCTGGTGAAGGAAGGAAAGACGTTCACGGACAAGGAAGAAAAAGAGGAAAAGAAACAGCCGGAACCTTATGTTGTGGATAAAATGAAATACAAAATGGATGGCATGGGATTATTGCCGAAAGAGTTTCATCGGCATATCGGCGTCATTGAAATCGAATCGCAGGAAGTGGAACAGATCACCGAGGGTACATATCATCACGGGCTGGAAGCCGTTTCACATGACGGCAGCAAGCTTGTCTACGGAGTGACCCGCGAAGAGAATCTCGATTTTGTCTTCCGCCAGCCTCTGTTCCTTTATGATGTTGAGAGCAAAAAAGAAACAGCGCTTGTCGACGAAGAAGGCTATTTCGGCGATGCGGTATTTTCACATGACGACACTTATATCGCTTATATCGGCAGCACACGCCAATTTCAAAATGCGACACATACAGAACTTTACGTCCACACTCTTGCTTCGAACACTTCCATCTGTCTGACAGAAGGCATGGATGTCCCAGTCGGTGATTACGTTGTTGCGGATCATCAGCAAAACGCAAATGCACCGGGTGTGGTTTGGACGAAAGATGATCATCTGTACTTCCAGGTGTCGACAATGGGCGACGTGCGCTTGTATTTTGCATCGCTTGATGGCGCAGTTTATCCTGCTTCACCGGACATGGAGCATGTCTATGGCTACGATGTGGCACGCAGCGGCGAGTTCGCGCTTGCGACGATTTCCAACCCTGTGGAGCCGGGTGAATTGTATCTATTGACGATCGCGACAGGTGAACGGAAAGCATTGACTCATTTCAATAAAGCTTATTTGGATGAAACAGAATTGGTCGCGCCTGAGTTAATCATTGCAAAAGGCGCCAAAGACTGGGCTGTCCATGGCTGGCTGATGAAGCCTCAGGGATTTAAGGAAGGGAAGAAATATCCGCTTGTGGTCAATATCCACGGAGGGCCGCATGCCATGTATGCCAATTCGTTCTTCCACGAAATGCAATTGCTCGCAGCCCGCGGATTCGGTGTGCTCTACGTCAATCCGCGCGGCAGCCATGGCTACAGCCAGGAATTTGTCGATGCGGTGCGCGGTGATTATGGCGGTGGAGATTACGAAGACATTATGAAATCACTCGACGGTGCCATCGAAGCCAACGACTGGATCGATACAGACCGTCTCGGCGTTACAGGCGGCAGTTACGGCGGGTTCATGACAAACTGGATTGTCGGCCATAACAACCGTTTCAAGGCAGCAGTCACACAGCGTTCGATTTCCAACTGGATTTCCTTCTTCGGCGTGTCGGATATCGGATATTATTTCTCGGAATGGCAGATGCAGGCTGATATGACGGACGTCGATAAGCTGTGGGAGCATTCTCCTTTGAAATATGCGAAGAATGTGGAAACGCCATTATTGATTTTACATTCGGAAAATGATTACCGGTGCCCGATTGAACAGGCGGAGCAATTGTATATCACTCTCAAGAGCATGGGGAAAGAAACAGAATTCGTCCGTTTCCCGGAAGCTGACCATAACCTGTCCCGTACAGGCAAGCCGAACTTGCGCTTTGCCCGTCTGGAGCAGATTGCAGGCTGGATGGAAAAGTACCTGAAATAAAATAATAAAAATGGAAAGAGGCCATCCGATTGTTGGATGGCCTCTTTTTGAGACTGTCGAGAAACTATTAGCTTCTATAATCATTTCGCTGTTGATGGATGCTTTTCGAGGGCATGTCCTGAGCCTCCTCGCTTCGCTTGCGGGGTCTCAGGACTCCTGCGGCTCCGTCACTGTTCCCGCAGGAGCACTTCTTTGCCCTTCGCCGCCTGCCGCTACATTTAAACTTTGCTAATTCCTTTGTTAGTGGTTTTGAAAATCCAATCTATATATTTTTCATTTACAGAAGACATTCCTAAGATATGGAGCAAAACAACGAAGACGCCCAGGGGACCAAGCGAAGTGCTGAGATCCACTCGGGCGAAGGGGACCGAGACCGAGTTAGCTCAGCGCGAGCCAAGCGTGGCCGAAGACCTTCCGGCCGGCGCTTTGCGACGAAGCTAGCGCAGCGATGCAGGAGCAGCCTAAAAAACGTGCTCCTGCAGTGCTGCGCACTTCGTCGCAAAGGCATTCTCCGTGCAAGACACGGCTAATGCCTTCGAAGCTGTTTTGCGTAATATCGCTTGCTTACATTTATCTGTTTCTCAACAAGCTGTAAAAAGCCATCCGGTTGACGGATGGCTTTTACTGATTATCTAAGTATTTTTATTTCCCTTTAAACACAGGCTTGCGCTTTTCACCGAAAGCAAGCAATGCTTCGACGCGGTCTTCTGTTGGAATCGTCAATTCGTAAGCTTTTCTTTCGATGTGCAGTCCCGTTTGCAAATCTGCATTCATCCCATTTTTAATGGCGAATTTTGCTTGCTGCAGGGCAATAGGACCGTTTGCGAGCATCGAATCCGCAAATTCACCGGTTACTCTTGCCAGTTCCTCCGGTGCTGCGACCCGTGTCACAAGACCGTAGTCCAATGCTTCTGCCGGTTTCAATCGGCGTGCAGTCAGTATCAGTTCCATCGCTTTCGATTCGCCGATGAGCCTTGGCAGACGCTGTGTTCCGCCGGCGCCGGGAATAATGGCGAGGCTTGTTTCTGTCAGGCCAAGCAGCGTATTGTCTGCGGCAATGCGGAAATCACAGGCGAGCGCCAATTCCATGCCGCCGCCAAACGCAAAACCGTTGATCATGGCGATGGTGGGCTGTGGTAGATTTTCAATAGTAGAGAAAACTTCGCCGATTTTGTAGATGTTGCGTTTTACATGCTGATCCGTCAACGTTTTCCGTTCTTTTAAATCCGCGCCTACACTGAATGCCTTTTCGCCGGCTCCGGTAAAGACCACTACCCGGATATCAGGATTGATGCGAATAGCTTCGACCACTTGGCCAAGCTCATTCAGCATATCGTAATTAAATGCGTTCATCGCATCCGGGCGATTCAACGTAATAAAGGCCAGATTCCCTTTTTGTTCGTAATGGATTGTCTCCATTTCCATCCCCCTTTGTCTAATTGCCATCCATATAAAAACATACCACTTTTTGGACTATTCCGCCATCAGTGCCTATAATGAACACAAGGAGGGACCCCGCTCATGAATCAAATTACATTTATTCGTGTTTTTCGAATCGTTTTTATGGCTGTAAAATTCTTTATGCGGGCAACGTTCTTCCAAAAGCGCCATCGTGGAAATTGGAATCCGCTGGTCGAAGAAAAATGGAATAAACTTGTTACCGGAATGGCCAAGGAATATAAGATTCTTGCTCTTCAACTCGGTGGGCTGATGATTAAACTTGGACAGTTCCTGTCGACGCGTGCAGATATCATGCCGCCAAGTTTCCTTGCCGAACTGGAAGGGCTGACAGATCGCGTACCATCGGTGGATCGCGAAAAAATTGTCGCCGTTCTCGAACAGGAATGGAATACACCGTACACGACCTATCTAACACATCTTTCTGATGAGGCAATCGCTTCCGCTTCGATAGGAGAAGTATATAAAGGCGTGTTGAAAGACGGGACTGAAGTGGCGATAAAAGTGCAGCGCCCGGGGACAGGCCGCATTTTACGTGCAGATTTCCAGGCGGTGCGCATTGTCATCTGGATGGCACGAAGATTCACTGGCTTTACGAAACAAGTCGATTTCACGAAATTATACTTAGAAATGACAGAAACCATCGGTGCTGAATTGAATTTCCAGCAGGAATTGCAGAATGGCCGGAGCTTCGCGGAACGTTTTGATGAAATGGACGGCATCGAGTTTCCGCATTATTTTGATGAGCTATCCACCCGCCACGTACTGGTTATGGATTGGATCGAAGGCGCACGGATTACAGACCTTGCGTTTATTGAAAAAAATGAATTGGATCGTTTTGAAATTTCGGAACGGCTGTTTATCCTGTTTCTGGAACAGGTGCTTTACGGAGGCCAATTTCATGCCGATCCCCATGGCGGCAATATCCTGTTGAAAAGAGACGGAACGATTGTGCTGATTGACTTCGGCATGACTGGCGTTATCCGTAAGTCCGATTCACAGTCGGTGCTGCGGATAGCAGAGGGCATCATCTTCAAAAACTATGACCAGGTTCTGGATGGGCTGGAAGAACTTCGTTTCCTTTTGCCTCATGCTGACCGGGAAGTTTTGAAAGATACAATCTCCCGTCTGGTCACTGCGTATGAGTCGAATGAATTGATGGAGATGGACAGTTTTGTGGTAGAGCGGCTGTTGCAGGACCTTCAAAACATTGTCCGTACACAACCGGTTCAACTTCCTTCGGAATTCGCCTTCTTTGGCAGGGCCGTATCGATATTTATCGGGGTATTGCATGTGCTGAATCCGAAAGTCGATCTGATGGCATTGGCCCGGCCGCGTATATTGGAATGGGCATCGTCACAGAAAGAAGGGGAAAAGATTTTTGGAAGAGGAGATGTATTACGATGGATCCTCAATTCAACCGGTCCTCTCCGCGCTTTTCCACAGAAAGTCATCAATTATCTTGAGGAACCGGAGCGCATGCGCAATTATCTTGAAAACCGTGACGGCCGCATGCGGGAATACCGGCGTGATCTTCAAAGCCGAATGTTCGCCGGCATCTTCAGCATCCTGTCATTTACGGGAATTTCCATTTCGGTCTGGTTTTCACACGAACCTTATCTATGGGTTTCATCAGGAGCCTTCGTGGCATCCCTGATTGTCTATCGTTCGATAAAATAAAAGCTCCGCGCATGTTGCGCGGAGCTTTTTTATGTTTAGCATATTGCAATTCCGGAAATAGAGAGTACAATTAGAAATAAGAACAAGTGTTCCCTTTTATATGTTAATTGTCGAAGCCACATAGCAGTGGTCTTTACATCAAGGCTAATTCGTGAAGGTGGTGAAGATATGCCTTTGATTCCGCAGGAAGACATCGTCCATTTTGAGAACATGATTTATCTGCCCATGGTATTGATTGTGCTTGAACGTGACAGGACCTTATTTGAAAATGGCTCTTTTAAGCTGAAGCGTCCATATCTGGAATTGGTCGAAGGAGCAATCAGCCAGGTCCAGAAGGAATTGAAAGAAACAAAAATACATATGCGGAAGCGTCAGATGAAGGTGATGCGCGGCGCAGGAGATGATACCTTTACCGAATATGTATTTTATCACGGCGGGTATGAGGACCACCGGCGCTACCTGAATCTGCGCCTGCGCAACCGGGTGGAAGAACTGATTCGCATCTACCTGTCAATGGCGGAAATGAAAGTTTAGTCGGAAGGATGCCGGGGGCGGATCGGCATCGGACGTTTGGTGACGTAGGTCAGCTGCTGTTTATGCTGATTCTGCGCTTTTTTAAAATAGCGCCGCAAAGACCCGGCAAATGAATGCTGGTTACGAAGAGCGATGGCAGAAACATCCAAACAGACGGATTGGCCATTTCCAAGATAGACTACGCTGCCTCCGCTATCATCGCTTTCGATCAAATCGATGGCATCATAATTGAACCAGACAGACTCTTTGTTTTTTGGTGAATGAGTGGGAAAGAATATCAATGGATTGCCGTAATATTCTCCAATGATGATTGGAGGCTTATGCTTGACTCCTACAGCTTTTTGGGCGTAAAGAGTAGCGCTTTCAAGTGAGCCGCGATAAAAAGAACATGAACCAGTAATCGTTTTATAAGCAGTTTGCTCTATCAGAAATTCACTGCGGTCTTCAAGTACCCGGGTCACGAGGCGCGAACCATCAATATGCGGGATTAACGCGTATGTAGTATTACAAACTGTATAAGAGAAGGGATTATAAATCTTTCGGCCCATGCTAAAACACCCCCAAAATTTACTTTACTCTACCTATTATAATAATAATTGGAAAATATACAATCTTTTTAATTTTTAAAACAGGCCGAAATAATTATCGTTGGAATTTTCTAAATAGTTATTGTTCTTTTTTTATTTATCATGTATACTAATGAAAAGCATTCGGGGTGAGGTAGAATGGAAAACTATTATTCTTATGCTGATTTCATGAAGGCAATGGCTCAAACGAAGAAGATTTCTGAAGCGGAAAAATTGTTGAACGAGATTTATCTCGATCTATTCCTTAAACATGTGCACCGCTCGCAACAGGAAGAACAGCTCATGAAACTTATAGATGAAGCCCTGGACACTAATGACCGTAATGCATTCAATCGATACAGCCAGCAATTGCAGGCTTTAAAATGTGAAGAATCCTGATTAAAGAAGAGCCGCTCCTCGGAGCGGTTCTTTTTTTATTCCTTTAATTTATACAAAAAAACATACGTTCGCTTTTTGTTAGGGGAATTTTAGGGCATATGATAAAATAGAGGTATTGAAAAACGGGAGGACTATATAAATGAAACAGGAATTCAATTTGCAAGCTCCATATGAACCTGCCGGCGATCAGCCGCAAGCGATTGCTGAATTGACCAAGGGAATCTACAATGGCAAGCGGTTCCAGACCCTGCTCGGTGCCACCGGTACAGGGAAAACGTATACGATGTCGAACGTTATCCAGCAAGTGAAGAAACCGACGCTCGTCATGGCCCACAACAAAACATTGGCCGGACAGCTGTACAGCGAGTTCAAGGAATTCTTCCCGGATAATGCGGTTGAATACTTCGTCAGTTATTACGATTATTATCAGCCGGAAGCGTACGTGCCCCAATCTGATACTTATATAGAAAAAGATGCAAGCATCAACGACGAAATCGATAAGCTTCGCCACTCGGCCACATCGTCGCTTTTCGAACGTGACGATGTAATCGTTATTGCCTCGGTGTCGTGCATTTACGGTTTGGGTTCCCCGAAAGAATACCGGGAACTCGTGGTATCCCTGCGCAAAGGGATGGAAATTGAACGCAACCAGCTTTTGCGCAAACTTGTGGATGTTCAATATGAGCGCAATGACATCAATTTCATTCGCGGTACATTCCGTGTACGCGGAGACGTTGTTGAAATCTTCCCGGCTTCGAGAGATGAAAGATGTTTGCGTGTCGAGTTTTTCGGGGACGAAATTGACCGCATCCGGGAAGTGGATGCATTGACCGGCGAAATTATCGGTGAGCGGGAACATGTTGCCATTTTTCCGGCGTCCCACTTCGTAACGCGTGAAGAGAAGATGGTCAAAGCCATAGAAAATATCGAAGCGGAATTGGAAGAACGGCTGAAAGAGATGCGTGCCGAAGATAAGCTGCTGGAAGCTCAGCGCTTAGAGCAAAGAACACGCTATGATCTTGAAATGATGCGTGAAATGGGTTTTTGTTCAGGAATCGAAAACTATTCCCGCCATCTGACTTTGCGTCCTGCGGGTGCACAGCCCTATACATTAATCGATTATTTTCCGGATGATTTCCTTTTAGTGGTCGATGAAAGCCATGTTACATTGCCGCAGGTACGCGGCATGTTCAATGGTGACCAGGCAAGAAAGAAAGTGCTGGTTGACCATGGTTTCCGTCTACCTTCAGCAATGGATAATCGTCCGCTGACTTTTACCGAGTTCGAGGAGCATATTGACCAAGCGGTATTTGTTTCCGCAACGCCGGGTCCATATGAGTTGGAACATACACCGGAAATGGTCGAGCAGATCATCCGCCCGACAGGATTGCTGGATCCGACCATCGAAATCCGTCCGATTGAAGGACAGATAGACGATCTTATGGATGAAATCCGCCAGCGCTCGGAAAGAGATGAGCGCGTATTGATTACAACACTGACAAAGAAAATGTCAGAAGACCTGACCGCTTATTTAAAAGAAGCGGGAGTCAAAGTCAATTACCTTCACTCAGAGATCAAAACGCTTGAACGCATCGAAATTATCCGCGAATTGCGGATGGGCGTCTATGATGTATTGGTCGGCATCAATTTGCTGCGGGAAGGTCTTGATATTCCGGAAGTTTCCCTTGTGACGATCCTGGATGCCGACAAGGAAGGCTTCCTGCGTTCTGAACGCGCACTCATCCAGACAATGGGCCGAGCCGCACGAAATGCAAACGGCCAGGTTATCATGTACGCTGATAGAATAACGGATTCAATGCAAAAAGCGATAGATGAAACCACGCGCCGGCGTACGATACAGGCGGCATATAATGAAGAACACGGCATCACGCCGATTACCATACAAAAGAAAATCCGCGATGTTATCCGGGCAACTGTGGCGTCGGAAGAAGCGGAAGAATATGTATCAAAAGCGACATCAGGCAAAAAGCTCAACAAAGAGGATCGCCTGAAACTGATCGCTTTATTGGAAACAGAAATGAAAGAAGCAGCAAAAGCGCTCGATTTCGAACGGGCGGCGGAACTGCGCGATACTGTGCTTGAACTGAAAGCGGAAGGGTGATCGGATTGAGAAACCAGGAAATAAAGATACAGGGTGCGCGAGCGCATAATTTGAAAAATGTTGATATAACCATCCCCCGCGATAAACTGGTTGTAATGACCGGTTTATCTGGATCAGGGAAGTCTTCACTTGCCTTCGATACGATTTATGCCGAAGGGCAGCGTCGCTATGTAGAGTCGCTGTCCTCTTATGCACGTCAGTTTTTAGGGCAGATGGATAAGCCGGATGTGGATTTGATCGAAGGTTTGTCGCCGGCGATTTCAATCGACCAGAAAACGACAAGCAAAAATCCCCGTTCGACGGTAGCGACCGTTACGGAAATCTACGACTATATGCGCCTTATGTATGCCCGTGTCGGCAAAGCAATCTGCCCGAATCATGGCATCGAGATTTCTTCGCAGACCATCGAGCAAATGGTGGACCGGCTGGTTGTCTATCCTGAACGCACCAAAATGCAGATTCTGGCTCCGCTTGTCTCAGGCAGAAAAGGGACGCATGCCAAATTATTTGAAGACATTAAAAAACAGGGCTATGTCCGTGTAAGAGTTAACGGCGAATTATTCGACCTGGATGACAATATTGATCTTGATAAAAATAAAAAACATTCAATTGAAGTGGTCATTGACCGCATCGTCATGAAGGAAGGCATCGCACCGCGGTTAAGTGATTCGCTTGAGTCAGCTTTGCGTCTGAGTGACGGGCGCGTGCTGGTGGACGTAATGGAACAGGAAGAATTACTGTTCAGTGAACATCATGCATGTCCGATCTGTGGATTCTCAATCGGAGAATTGGAACCCCGCATGTTTTCATTCAACTCCCCATTCGGAGCCTGCCCGGAATGTGACGGACTCGGCCATAAACTGGAAGTTGATCCGGAACTCGTCGTACCGGATTGGAGCCTGTCATTGAACGAACATGCCATTGCTCCTTGGAAACCGAGCAGTTCCCAATACTATCCACAATTACTGAAAGCATTGTGCACCCACTATAAAATCGATATGGATGCACCGGTCAGTGAACTTCCGGAAGAGCATATGAATCTTGTTCTGCGTGGTTCTGGAAGTGAAAAAATCCGATTCCGCTATGAAAATGATTATGGACAAATCCGGGACAACCACATCAATTTTGAAGGGGTTTTATCGAATGTGGACCGCCGATACCGGGAAACCTCATCAGATTATACCCGTGAACAGATGGAAAAATACATGGCTGAACAGCCATGTCCTGCATGCACGGGATATCGCCTGAAACCGGAATCGCTGGCAGTGAAAGTAAATGGACTGCATATCGGTAAAGTTTCGGAGTTCTCGATTGTCGAAGCAGACGAATTCTTCAAAAACCTGGAACTATCGGAAAAAGATATGCAGATTTCTTTATTGATTCTCCGGGAAATCAAAGAGCGGCTCGGCTTCCTGATCAATGTCGGACTCGATTACCTGACTTTAAACCGGGCTTCCGGAACCATGTCCGGCGGGGAGGCCCAACGGATCCGCCTGGCGACACAAATCGGTTCCCGCCTGTCAGGTGTCCTTTATATATTGGACGAACCATCAATCGGCCTTCATCAGCGTGATAACGACAGGCTGATCAATACATTGAAAAATATGCGGGATATCGGCAATACCCTGATAGTAGTCGAACACGATGAAGACACAATGCTTGCAGCCGATTATTTGATCGATATCGGTCCGGGCGCAGGAGTGCACGGTGGAGAAATCATCGCCGCCGGAACTCCTGAGAAAGTGATGAAAAATAGAAAGTCGCTTACTGGGCAATATTTAAGCGGCAAGAAATTTATACCGCTTCCTGCTGAGCGCAGAGAGCCGGATGGACGTGCAATTTCAATCCGCGGCGCAAGTGAAAACAATCTGAAAAAAGTGGATGTCGACATACCAATCGGCGTATTTACAGCGGTGACCGGCGTATCAGGTTCGGGTAAGAGTACGCTGGTCAATGAAATCCTCTATAAGACATTGGCGAGCAAACTGAACAAAGCGAAAATTAAACCAGGTAAAGCTGAATCGGTAAAAGGCTATGAACAATTGGAGAAAGTCATCGACATCGACCAGTCACCGATCGGCCGTACACCTCGTTCAAATCCAGCGACATATACAGGGGTTTTTGATGATATTCGTGATGTCTATGCCAAAACGAACGAAGCAAAAGTCAGAGGCTACCAAAAAGGGCGCTTCAGCTTCAATGTCAAGGGCGGTCGCTGTGAAGCTTGCCGCGGAGATGGTATTATTAAAATAGAAATGCACTTCCTGCCCGATGTTTATGTACCGTGTGAAGTATGCCACGGCAAACGCTATAACAGGGAAACACTCGAAGTGAAGTATAAAGATAAGAGCATTGCGGATGTATTGGCGATGACGGTTGAGGATGCGTATTCATTTTTCGAAAACGTCCCGAAAATCAATCGCAAGCTGAAAACGATTGTTGATGTCGGCCTTGGCTATGTTACTATGGGGCAACCGGCAACCACATTATCCGGTGGTGAAGCACAGCGCGTGAAATTGGCATCGGAGCTTCACAAACGTTCAAACGGCAAATCCTTCTATATTCTCGATGAGCCGACAACCGGATTGCATGCGGATGACATTTCCCGCTTGCTGAAAGTACTGCAGAAATTGGTTGATAATGGAGATACTGTTCTGACCATCGAACACAATCTGGACGTCATCAAAACAGCAGACTATCTTATCGATCTCGGACCGGAAGGCGGCGACAAAGGCGGTACCATCCTGGCGACCGGAACTCCGGAAGAAATAGCCCAGGTTGAAAATTCATACACCGGCAAGTACTTGAAGCCAATTCTGGAACGCGACCGGGCAAGAATGGAAGAAAAAGTGAACAAAGCAAGCCGCCGGAAAAAAGTAGCTAAGTGAAACCTTTTCAGGCACCGAACGTATCTATGATAAGAATAATATTTTTATAAACGAACGATGAGGAGGCCGCAATACATGCAAAGTGAAAAAGAACGCATATTGGATATGGTTGAAAAAGGTACAATTTCGGCAAGAGAAGCTGTCGAGCTATTGAAAGCGATAGACGGCGGGGGCGGTTCAGGCAGAGATTCCTCATATGGCCGTGAAGATTATGGCCGCCGCGAGAAACGCGGAAAGAGAGGGTTCTTCCGGCCTGAAGATATGGTCAAGAAGTTCTCCAAAGACTTTTCCAAAGATTTTTCCAAAAATGTTTCTAATGACATCAATCAGTTTGGCGACCGGATGATGCAATTCATGCAGACTTCCGTCGGTAAATTGAAAACGATGGAATTTGATTCACCGTTTGGTGAAGCTTACCAGTTCAATGAGAGCTTTACGGAAGAAGGAGCGGAAGTCAGTACGGTCATTGCGGACATCGCCAATGGCCAGCTGGAAATTTATCCTTCCCAGGACGGCATGCTGCGGGCTGAGTGCAGCGTCAAAGCATACCGCGCTGAATCCGAAGAACAGGCAAAGCGTGACTTTCATGATAAATTCGTTTTTATCGCAGATGACAATAAGCTGCGCATTATCAGCGAATTGAAAACTACCCAGGTCAATGTTGTTTTATATGTACCTGTAAAACAATTCGATCAGGTAACAGTCCGCTTGTTCAATGGCGGCTTCTCGATGAAACGAATCGATGCGGCTTTATTGAAAGTAAAAACGGCAAACGGCAAAATCGAATTGAAGAACGGTGAATTCGATGATGCAGAACTTGAAACTGCCAATGGCGCAATTCAGGTACAGGATGTTAGAGGCAAGGTTCTTGAAACTGAAACTTTGAATGGCCGTATTTATGTTGACGGTGATATACAGACAATTGAGACAAAATCACTGAACGGCAATGTAGTTGTCACTTCCCGTTGCAAAGAAGCGCGGAAAGTGGAAGCGAAAACTCTGGCCGGCAATGTGGAATTATACATCCCTTCCCATTTGCCGTTAAAAGGCCAGGTATCTTCCAACCTTGGGAAGATGGACGTAATGCTGTCCGATGTAGACCATACTCATGAGCAAGGTCAATTCATGCAGAAAACCGTCCGCTTTTCCAAAGAAGGCGGAGCTGCGACAGCAGCACCGATGCTTGTTTATGGCGAAACTAAAACAGGATCAGTATTGGTCCGCTATCTGACAGTCGAATAAAACAGGAAAAAGCGGGCGCATCCAATGCGTCCGCTTTTTTCTGTTTATTTCATGAAATTATGCTCAAAGCGTGAACATAATTATGCCCATTACAATCAGTAAAGTGATAAGGATTGCAATGCCAAGCAGTGTCATGAGAACACCAAATCCGCGCCAACTCGAGAATCCATGAACGACTCCAATGGCTTTGGAGGAAATGACGAGTGACCAAATGGAAGCGACAGCTGTAAGGAGCGTTAAGAAAAAATAGGCTCCCAGTGGAATGGAAGTAATACTGAAAGCTTCAGGCAACGTGAAAAATTGTTCTCCGAATATAAGTGTATAAATGATTAATATCGGAACCACAAATACCTGTGGAATCATCATGGGTCCGATGGCAATTGCCATATCCCGCAGTTTCCCATGTCCACCGTATAATCTGCCGATGCCCGTATACAGAAGAGTCGTGATTCCCAGATTCAATAAACCGCTTACGATGCCAACAATAAATATGCCGATCGTTAGTAATGCTGGAGACAGATCCAGGAACCAGCCGGAATCCTGTAAAGCGGTTATAATTCCACCGACTCCTGCAATACAGACAAGAAGTATTGAAAACTCAAGTTTGTTCTGGTCGATAAGTTGCCCGACAGTTTCTTTTGGACGAGTCCATATTGATAGTATAGGATTTGCCTTCATTTATATTCCCCCTGAGCTTCCGGTTAATTGGTTTACGCGATTAACCTCTATATGTAAAATTGTACCATGCGGTCATGGAGGAAAATAGACATAGAAGGAGAAAGCTGCAAAAAGAAAACCTGTGGGCAGACGAGATGCTCTCAAGTTTTTATCTTTGGGGAGGGTATAGGTCTTGTAAAAAATGGATGGAACGGTTTATAAGCTTTTTAAGTACTTCCACATTGATATCATCTATTTTATTGATATAGACACAGGCTTTCCCGGAAGTGTGTTTACCAAAATCATTCAATAGTTCCTGGCGTTCCATATCTCCTGTCGCAAAGTAAAGGCTAATCTTTGCTTTGTGGGGTGAAAACCCGACTAAAGGAGCATCTCCCTCGTATCCAGTATTATATACGTAGTGGTAGGAACCAAAACCAATAATGCCGGTTCCCCACATTTTCGCTTTAAAACCGGATGTTTGTTCGAAAATTTCAAGTAGCCGATATGAATCTCCCCGTTTTTGGGGATTGTCGACACTTTTGATAAACTCAATGACATCTACATCTGTTTCTCTGGTTTTTTGCTCGTACATCGTGATCCCTCTTTTCATTTTTTATTGGAAAATAAAGAATTCTGTTACTTGCAGTCTAGCAGGTTTGAAAAGAATATAAATGAAAGAAAAGGGAAATGGGGGCACGTTTGCTTTAATTTGAAGTTTTCCATGTTAAAATAATATCATTAATGCATGAAAACAAAGGGGAACCGTGATATATCGGAATTCTCATAGAGAAGGAATGAGGGGAAAAGATGGGCCAGGTAACTACGAAACAAGTAATGGAAACATTCGATTTGAAGTTGATCAGCGGTGAAGAAGGCATTGGCCGCCATATACCGATCAGCGATATCTCACGGCCAGGTCTTGAAATGGCGGGGTATTTCACCCATTATCCGGCAAACCGGGTGCAATTGCTCGGGAAGACCGAGTTATCATTTTTCGCCATGCTGGATGCTGCAGACCGAAAAGACCGGATGATGAAACTATGCACGGATGAAACACCTGCAATTATTGTCTCTCATGATGAAAAGGTGCCACAGGAACTGATTGATGCTTCTTCGAAACGGCATGTGCCGGTCATGAGCACAAAAATGTCGACAACCAGATTCTCCAGTTTGCTGACGAATTATCTGGAAAGCCAATTGGCGCCTACTACTGCAGTCCATGGAGTGTTGGTGGATATTTATGGTGTAGGGGTATTGATTACTGGAAAAAGCGGGGTTGGTAAGAGTGAAACCGCGTTGGAACTTGTCAAAAAAGGCCATCGCTTAGTGGCAGATGATTGCGTTGAAATCCACCAGGAAGGTGAAAATACGCTTGTCGGCCATCCGCCTAAATTGATTGAGCATTTGCTTGAAATTCGTGGTGTCGGCATCATTGATATCATGACTTTATTCGGCGCAAGCGCTGTCCGTACGTTCAAACGGATTTCACTGGTCATTGACCTTGAGCTTTGGGATGCTGAAAAAACCTACGATCGTCTGGGATTGGAAGAAGAAAAGATGCGCATCATCGACACGGATTTGACGAAGCTTACTATTCCTGTCCGTCCAGGGCGGAACTTATCAGTCATAATCGAAGTTGCTGCGATGAATTACCGTCTGAAACGGATGGGCGTCAATGCAGCTGAAGAATTTTCAAAACGCCTGGACGATGTAATCTCTATGGATACAAATTAAAGGAATGGGTAGGTGCGGCAAATGTTTTCAGTTTTAGGGTCAATTGATCCGGTTGCGTTCAGTTTAGGGCCGATTTCTGTTCATTGGTACGGTGTTATTATTGCAACCGGTATCGTTATTGCATTTTTAGTGGGACAGCGGGAAATGCTCAAACGCGGAATGCATCCCGAATTTTTAACGGACCTGCTGATTTGGGCAGTGCCTTTGGCGATAGTCGGAGCGAGAATCTATTATGTAATATTTGAATGGGATAATTATAAAGACAATCCTGGAGAAATCATAGCGATTTGGAATGGCGGATTGGCCATTCACGGAGCTTTGATCATGTCAGTTATCGTCGCATATATTTTTACGAAAAAACGCAATACACCGTTTTTGAAAGTAGCGGATATCCTGGCGCCGAGCATCCTGATTGGCCAGGCAATCGGCCGTTGGGGAAATTTCATCAATCAGGAAGCACACGGCGGGGAAGTTTCAAGAGCTTTTCTTGAAAACCTCTTCATACCGGATTGGATCATCAATCATATGTACATAGATGGAGCCTATTACCATCCGACATTCCTTTACGAATCTTTATGGAGTTTCGTCGGCATCATCATTCTATTGTTGTTGCGACGGGTCAACCTTGTCCGCGGGGAAATGTTTTTCTTCTATATGATATGGTATTCTGTCGGCCGTTATTTCATCGAAGGAATGCGTACTGACAGCCTTTATGTATTTGGGATTGAAGGTTTAAGGGCAGCACAGCTCGTCTCGATACTCGCAATTATCATTGCCGTCGTGCTGATCATCTATCGCCGAGTAACGATTAAGAATCCGCCAAGATATCTAGACGAACCGGCGGAACAAAAAAAGAAATCAATTAAGAAGTCAAAAAAGAAATAAAAACTTACATCAATTTGCCAAATAGAAAGAAGAGATAAACGAATGTCGACTTTGAAAAATGGCCTGATGGCAGGCTTAAAAACAACATGGGCGTTGGGGAAAATCATTTTTCCGATAACACTTTTGGTAACAATGCTCCAATTTACACCGGTTTTGCCGTTTATCGTCGATTTGGTAGCACCGTTCATGAGCATATTCGGGTTAAGCGGTGACGCGGCGATTCCCTTGGTTTTGGGGAACGCGTTAAATCTGTACGCCGGGATTGCGGGTATTCTGTCACTCGAATTGACGGTTAAGGAAGTCTTCATCCTTGCAGTCATGTTGTCCTTTTCCCATAATATGTTCATTGAAACCGGAGTGGCTTTGAAGGTTGGTGTGAAGCTGTGGGTGGTGCTGGTTGTCCGTTTCGGGCTTGCGGCACTTTCCGGCATTATCATCAATCTGGCCTGGCCTGGCGGCGGTGAAATCGCGCAATACGGCTTTACGCCCGAAGTAGCAGCTGCGCCTGAGGGCTGGTTGGCTATTTTCTTACTAGGATTGGAGAAAGCAGGATTCGGAGTTCTGCAGCTGGCAATTATCGTAATTCCGCTGATGCTTGCAATTCAAATTCTAAAAGATACGAAATACCTCAATCGTATTTCCGATATGATGGGGCCACTTACCCGGCTGCTTGGCGTTCAGAAAAACGCTTCGCTGACATTGGCATCCGGCTTGATTTTTGGGCTGGCGATGGGAGCGGGCGTCATGATCCAGGCGGTGCAGGAAGATGGAGTCAGCAAAAAAGATGCGACGCTCGCCTTTATCTTTTTGGTTGCCTGCCACGCGATTGTAGAGGATACGCTGATCTTTATTCCGCTCGGCATCCCGATTTGGCCGCTTCTCGCAATACGCGTTGTTACCGCGCTTGCATTGACGATCTTTGTATCTTATCTGTGGCGCAAATCTGAAGAAAACCGGAAGGAAGTGTTTTCTGCATGACGAAAGACATCACAACTTTGTTATTCGATTTTGACGGAACGCTGTTAAATACAAATGAATTGATCATCCATACATTCTCAACTGTACTGGACAAGCATTTTCCAAACAGCTATGGAAGAGAAGATATTCTGAAGTTTATCGGCCCGTCTTTGAAACAGACATTCGAAACGATAGCTCCTTCAAGAACAGAAGAGTTGATCAAGGAGTACCGCGAATTGAATCTTTCTCTCCACGATGAGATGGTTTCAGTCTACGATGGAGTAGAAGAAACGCTTTACCTTTTGAAGAACAGAGGAATGAAGATGGCGATTGTTTCGACCAAGAAAAGAGATACTATTCTTCATGGACTCCGACTTATGGGCGTATCTGAATTATTTGATACCGTCATCAGTCTGGATGACGTTGAAAACCCGAAGCCGGATCCTGAACCGATTTTAAAAGCGTTAAAGGAACTGTCATCAAGTGCTGCGGAATCCCTGATGATCGGAGACAACTCCCATGATATAGAAGGCGGCCAAAATGCAGGGGTTCGCACGGCAGGAGTTGCCTGGTCGGCTAAAGGCGAGGATTATCTTGCCACTTTCAAACCTGATTATATGCTGCAGCATATCAGCGACCTTCTTGAATTGGTAAATGAGGAAACGGCATGAGAAGGACTGAACGCCATTTCGTGACCGGTCCGAATTCACTTTGGCATGTTTATAAAACAGTCCCCTTTTGGAAAGTCGCCAGGAATTTCATCGTTATCCAAATGGCCCGCTATACGCCATTTCTGCCGATGAAAAACTGGCTGTATAAGACTTTTCTCGGCATGAAGGTAGGGGAACATTCATCATTCGCGTTAATGGTGATGTTGGATGTGATGTTCCCGGAACGAATTTCTGTCGGCAAAAATTCAGTAATCGGCTACAATACCACGATACTGGCTCATGAATATCTGATCGAAGAATACCGTTTAGGTGATGTCATTATCGGCGACCGCGTCATGATCGGTGCGAACAGCACGATTCTGCCAGGCATTACTATAGGGGACGGAGCAATTGTTTCCGCCGCTACGCTTGTGCATAAGGATGTGCCGGCAGGAGCATTTGTCGGGGGCAACCCAATGCAAATCATTTACACAGCTGAACAAATGGCCGAACGCGAGGAAAAATCCCGGGAGCAATAGCTCCCGGGATTTTTTAAATCTTCGAGAAACCCGTGACTTCTTTAATCATTACGCTTTAGGTGGACGCTTTCCGCGGGGAGCGGCCTAAGCCTCCTCAGTCGCTATGCTCCCTCCGGGGTCTCAGGACTCGCTTCGCTCCGTCGCAAGCGCCGTCACTGCTTCCCGCAGGAAAGATTGGCCGAAGCTTGCGAGGACAAGTCTTTGCGACGAAGCAGCGCAGCGATGCAGGAGCACATCTTTGCCTTTCGCCACCTTCCGCTTCATTCAGGAATAGCGTAGAAATTAAGTGCTTACTTTATTAAACGGATATTCTATTCAATGTTTCTCTTTTAAGAAAGCAATTTAAGATATGGAGCAAAACAGCGAAGACTCCCAGGGGAACAGAAACGGAGTTGGCTTTCTAACTCCGTTTCGAGCGAAGTGCTGAGATCCACTCGGGCGAAGTGAAACAAGCCCGAGTTAGCTCAGCGCAAGCCAAGAGTTGGCCGCAGCCTGCAAGGCCGGCTCTTTGCGACGAAGCTAGCGCAGCGATGCAGGAGCAGCCTAAAAAAACGTGCTCCTGCAGTGCTGCGCACTTCGTCGCAAAGGCATTCTCCGTGCAAGACACGGCTAATGCCTTCGAAGCTGTTTTGCGCAATATCGGTTTCTTTTTTCTCTATACAACAATAAAAAATCCCAGGAGCAGTAGCTCCCGGGATTTTTTTGCCTTATTCTTGACCTTCTCCCATAATATACGATAAAATAATAATTACTTTATTACATTAGCGAACTAAAGTAAAATATCCATAAATAGGAAGTGAATATATGACAATCCAAATGTTTGAAAAGCCACTCGGCATGCGCGATGATTTTCCTTCTATCGTTAAAAGGAAATCAAAACTCAGCAAAGTGGGTATAAAGATAATGGAGCAATTCGGCTACGAGATGCTGCAGACGCCAAGTTTGGAATATTACGAAACCATCGGCAAAATTTCGGCGATTGCCGACAACCAGCTATTCAAATTGCTGGATAATCAAGGGCAGACATTGGTGCTGCGGCCGGACATGACTTCGCCGATCGCCCGTGTTGCCGCCTCGAAATTATTAAAGGAAAAAATGCCTGTAAGACTCGGTTATTATTCAAATGTATTCCGGGCGCAATTGAGAGAAGGCGGACGTCCTGCAGAGTTTGAGCAAATAGGTGTTGAACTGATCGGGGATGAATCGTTGTACGCCGATGCAGAAGTAATTCTTTTGGCGACAGAAATTCTTCGCGGCCTTAAGGTTGAATCCGGACGCATTGTTATTGGCCATACCCAATTGTTGCAGGAAGTATTGAGGGGATATGGGCTTGACGCTGCACTGGCAGAAAAATTGCGCGCTGAAATGGTGGCAAAAAACAAGGTGGCTTATGAAAACATGGTCGACACCCTGGTTGATGATGCTGAGACAAAAAGTTCGCTTAAAATGATCATGAACACAACTCGTCTTGAAGACTGGGAGCAGTGGATCGATCAAACAGATCCGGTTCAGCGATCACTCTATGAAGATATACGCAAATTGAAAACCATCCTGGACCGCAATGGCTTAGCGGATTTTGTCACTTACGACCTTTCATTTACCAGTCATATGACTTATTACACCGGCATGGTTTTTGAAATTTACGGAGAAGGCAGCGGCTTTCCACTTGGCAACGGCGGCCGTTATGACGGCTTGATGAAGCAATTCGGATTACATGTGGGAGCTACCGGCTTCAGCCTGCGAGTCGACCGTCTGCTGGAAGCAATGCCTGCTGAACAGGAGAACCCGGAACAGACATTGATTTTATATAATGAAAAAAATGAAGAGAACGCTCATAAAGAGGCAGAAAAATTAAGAACGGCCGGTACGAGAGTGACACTTCAATTCGCTCCTGCTGTGAAAGCGCAGGAAGAATTCAGTTCACTGTTCTCAAAAGTGATTCGGATGGACGGTGAAAACAATGGATAAGCTGACTATTGCGATGCCGAAAGGACGCATATTTGAAGAAGCATACGAACTGCTTGTTAAGGCGGGGTTTGACTTGCCTGAGGAATTGGACGATTCCCGCAAATTGATTGTGGAAGCGCCAAATGAAGGATTCCGCTTTATTTTGTCGAAACCGATGGATGTGCCTGTTTATGTGGAACATGGAGTAGCCGATATCGGGATTGCCGGAAAAGATGTGCTGCTCGAGCAGGCGCGTGATATCCATGAGCTGCTGGATCTCGAAATCAGCCGCTGCTATATCGCAACTGCGGGCCTGCCGGATACAGCGATGGATGAAATGACTCCTCGGATTGCCACTAAATATCCGGATATTGCTTCCCAGTTTTTCAGAAGCCGGGGGGAGCAGGTTGAAATCATTGAGCTCAATGGTTCGATTGAACTGGCTCCAATGATCGGTTTGGCTGAACGGATTGTCGATATTGTTTCGACAGGAAAAACCCTGAAAGAAAATGGATTGGTTGAATACGATAAAATTGTAGACATCACTTCACGTCTCATTGCGAACCCGGTCAGCTACCGGCTGAAACAGAAAAGGATCGATGAAATCGTGGAGCGGTTAAGAAAGTAGGCGTTAACATGAAAATTACCCGATTGTCGTCAGCCGTTTCAATCAGAAGAACCGGCGGAAATGCGACACCAGAACAAACAGAAGCTGTAAAAAGGATTATTCAGACAGTGCGTGAAGAAGGGGATGCTGCTCTGATCCGCTTTGCGAAAAAATGGGATAACGCCGATTTATCCGATTTGCGCGTTTCACGGGAAGAAATTGACCAAGCGGTGACCCGGTTCGATCCTCAATTATTGAATGACCTGACGGAAGCTGCTGAAAATATTCGTAAGTACCATGACAATCAAAAGCAGGAAGGCTATAAAGTAACCGAGCAAAACGGTTCATATGTCGGACAGCGCGTAACGGCCATCGAATCTGCCGGGCTGTACGTACCAGGCGGCACAGCAGCCTACCCTTCCTCGGTGCTGATGAACGTTATTCCTGCCCAGGCGGCTGGCGTACCACGCATTGTATTGATCTCACCTCCGGCTGCGGATGGTTCGTTGTCGGATGGTGTTTTAGCGGCAGCCCATATTCTTGGCATTGATGAAATATATAAATCCGGCGGAGCGCAGGCCATTGCGGCACTGGCTTACGGTACAGAATCCATCGCAGCGGTCGATAAGATAACCGGGCCCGGCAACATTTTCGTGGCGCTGGCCAAAGGCGAAGTGAATGGAGATGTTGCAATCGACATGATTGCAGGTCCAAGTGAAATCGCCATTATCGCTGATGCAACGGCTTACCCGGACGAAATTTCAGCAGATCTCTTGTCGCAGGCTGAACATGATCCGATGGCGAGTTCCGTATTATTGACGACTGATGAAGTATTGGCAAAAGCAGTTTCCGATGAAGTCGAAAAGCAATTGGCAGAGTTGCCGCGGCAATCGATTGCCAGAGCCGCCATCGATGGATTCGGCGCAATTTATCTCGGGGAAACAATGGAGGAACTGATAGATGCAGCCAATCAATTGGCCCCTGAACATTTGGAGATAATGACGGCTAATGCAGCAGAAGACGCTGAGAAGATCAAGCACGCCGGTGCCATCTTCATCGGACGGTATTCGTCAGAACCGATCGGCGATTATTTTGCCGGCACGAATCATGTTTTGCCGACCAATAGCACAGCGCGTTTTTCGAGCGCTTTGTCAGTCTATGACTTTTTGAAACGGACGAGCATCATCCATTACAGCGAGCAGGCATGGCAGGACAATAAAGAGAAGATTGCCCGGTTGGCGAGGCTGGAAGGCTTGGAAGCCCATGCGCGCGCAGTTGAATCGCGGCAATGGAAAAAGGAGAATCGATTATGAGAAAAGCGGAATTGAAGCGGAATACCAATGAAACGAAAATAGATATCGCATTTTCACTGGACGGTGAAGGCAAGGCGGACATCGAGACCGGTGTTCCGTTCATGGACCATATGCTCGATCTTTTCATCAAGCACGGTTTATTTGATGGAGATATCAAAGCGGATGGCGATACACACATTGATGACCACCATACGACGGAAGATATCGGAATTGTGCTGGGCCAGGCTGTCAGAGAAGCACTTGGCGACAAAAAAGGCATACGTCGCTATGGCAATGCATTTGTGCCGATGGATGATGCACTGGCACAGGTTGTTATCGACTGTTCAAATCGACCACACCTTGAATTCAGAGGAGATATTCCAAATGAAAAAGTCGGTACTTTCGATACCGAGCTGGTTTATGAATTTCTATGGAAATTCGCACTTGAATCACGCATGAATGTCCACGTTATCATCCATTACGGGAAAAATACACACCATATCATCGAAGCTGTTTTCAAAGCACTGGCACGGGCGCTTGATGAAGCAACTTCAATTGACCCGCGTGTCAAAGGTGTACCTTCGACGAAGGGGCTGTTGACATGATCATCGGCATCATCGATTACGGCATGGGCAATCTTTTCAGCGTCGAGCAGGCATTAAAGAAGCTTGACTGTACAGTTATCCTTTCCGATGATCCGGAAACGCTGCTGGAAGCGGAAGCGATTTTATTGCCGGGCGTCGGGGCATTTCCAGATGCTATGGAACTGCTCGATTCAAAAGGCCTGTCGGAATTTATCCGGTCACTGCCTGAAAAGGGAATACCGCTGCTCGGCATTTGCCTGGGGATGCAATTGCTGTATGAAGACAGTTCGGAAGTCAGAATGACAAAAGGGCTCGGTCTGCTGAAAGGCAAAATACGCCGTTTTGAAAAAGGCACGTACCGCATTCCGCATATGGGCTGGAATCGCTTGGAATTTCCGCGAATGCCGTTTTGGCTGGACAGTCTCCAAGTTGATACCCATGTTTATTTTGTGCATTCATTTTATGTTACGGAAGCGGAAGAGACGGAAATTTTTGCTGAAGCTGAATACGGCAATATTAAAGTTCCAGGAGTTGTCGGCAAAGGCCCCGTCACTGGGATGCAATTCCACCCGGAAAAATCCGGTGATTTTGGCCATTATTTATTAGAGCAATGGATTGCGAACATCAAGGGGGATAACAATGGGCAACTTTCAAATCTATCCGGCAATTGACCTGAGAGGCGGCAAATGTGTCCGGCTTTTCCAGGGAGATTATGGACAGGAAACGGTTTACGGCGATTCGCCTGTGAATATGGCGAAACAATTTGAGGGTGCAGGAGCGGAATGGCTGCATATGGTCGACTTGGACGGCGCAAAGGAAGGTCGTCGCATAAACGCTCAAGTTGTAATTGAAGCTGCAAAACTTGGTATTAAAGTTCAGGTGGGCGGTGGCATCCGGACACGGGAAGATGTCCGTTATTATCTTGAAAATGGGGTTTCCCGTGTCATCATCGGAAGTCTGGCAATCCGTGAACCGGAACTGGTCGTTTCTTTCATCGAAGAATTTGGTGCAGATCATATTGTCATCGGTATAGACGCGAAAAATGGAATGGCAGCTACAGAAGGCTGGACGGAAACATCTGTAAAACCGGCTGCCGAAGTAGCACGGTTTTTTGTGTCAAAGGGTGCGAAACATTTTATCTACACTGACATTGCGACCGACGGGACACTGGCAGGCCCAAACATTGAAGCGAATAAACAATTGGTAGATGTGGGAACGGCAGAAGTCATTGTTTCCGGTGGCATCGGAACAATAGAAGATGTCCAGAATGTCAAAGCGGCAGCAGAAGGTAGTGCGATTGCTGGAGTGATTATCGGAAAAGCGCTTTACGAAAAGCGTTTTACATTAGAGGAGGCTTTGACATGCTGACGAAGAGAATTATCCCTTGTCTGGATGTAAAGGAAGGACGGGTTGTCAAAGGCGTCAGCTTTGTTTCGTTGAGGGACGCGGGTGACCCGGTTGAACTTGCCAGATTTTACGACAAGCAGGGAGCAGATGAGCTGACCTTCCTGGATATATCGGCTTCACACGAAGGAAAAGAAACGATGGTCGAGGTTGTGAAAATTGTCGCCAGCGAGTTATCTATTCCATTTACCGTTGGCGGCGGAATCCGTTCTCTTGAAGACATGAAAAGGATGCTCCGGGCAGGGGCGGATAAGATTTCATTGAATACAGCAGCACTTGACCGCCCGGAACTGATCAAAGAAGGTGCCGACTTTTTCGGTTCACAATGCATCGTCGTAGCAATTGATGCCAAGTGGAACGGAAAAGGCTGGGACGTTTATACCCATGGCGGCCGCAATAAAACCGAATGGGATGCTGTAGAATGGGCAAAACGCAGTGTTGGACTCGGCGCGGGTGAATTGCTGCTGACAAGTATGGACAAAGATGGTTCTAAGGACGGTTTCGATCTGGCGTTGACCGATGCAGTGAGAAGTGCTGTTGAAGTTCCGGTCATCGCCAGCGGAGGAGCAGGAAGCCGCGAACATTTCAAAGAAGTTTTTGAGAAAGTGGATGTGGACGCAGCGCTTGCTGCATCAATTTTTCATTATAAAGAAACAAGCATTGCAGAAGTGAAAGATTACCTGCGCACAGAAGGAGTGAATGTCAGATGAGTAGACTGAATTACGATCAGAACGGCTTAGTGCCGGTAATCATACAGGACAGCGAAACAAAACAGGTGCTGACTTTGGCATATGCCAATCAGGAGGCAATCGAAAAGACGATGGAGAACGGCGAAACCTGGCTCTATTCGAGAAGCCGCCAAGAATTATGGAATAAAGGAGCGACCAGCGGCAACACACAAAAAGTCGTTTCGGTGCAAGCGGATTGTGATGCTGATGCAGTTATCTACGAAGTGATTCCAAACGGACCAGCCTGTCATACCGGCGAACAATCCTGCTTCAGCGAAACGATTTATGGAGAAAGCAAAGCTACGGCAGGAGATATGCTGCAAGAGCTGAAAGAATTGATCCGCAATCGCCAGAGTGAAATGCCGGAAGGCGCATATACGACTTATCTTTTTGAAGAAGGTGTAGATAAGATTTGTAAGAAAGTCGGAGAGGAAGCGGCTGAAGTAATCATTGCCGCGAAGAACCGGGATGCAGAAGAATTATCAATGGAAACCGCCGACCTTTTTTATCATGTGATGGTTCTGCTGCAGGAACAAGGCGTTAATTTTGATCAAGTCATGGCAGTTTTGAAGGAGCGCCACCAGACAAAAACTGCAAGTAAATAAGCGCCGGATATGCTATAATTAAAGGATATTAAAGGGAAGGGCGAGTAAAATCGACCCTATAACTTTTTCGGAGGCTTATTTTGGAGAATAAAAAGAAAAACAACCACGAGAATGTTCTGTCATTCATTCCTACAGGTGAATATTATTATAAAAAAGCGCTTAAGGAATTGCAGCGTGAAAATTACCCGAAAGCTCATAAGTATCTGCAGCGGGCAACGGAATTGAGTCCGGAAGATCCGCTGATCATGATGCAGTTTGGCATTGTACTGATGGAAATGCAGGAATTCGAACAGGCAATGGACGTTCTGCGGGCCGCTCAGGAGCTGGACCCGGAAGAAACGGACATCCTGTTTTTCCTGTCAGAAGTACATGCCCATATGGGTTTATTTCTTGATGCACGGAAATATGCGAAACGTTATGTCGAAGCCGATGTACAAGGCAAGTACGCAGAAGAAGCGATGGAAATCATTGATTTTGCAGAACAGGAAGACTGGCAGCTCCTGGATGACGAAGGCGAAGCCCAGGACAGTGAATATTTCTATCTTCAGGAAAAAGCACGGCGCTTGATGGAGCAGGGGAATTTTACCGATGCGATTAAAATGCTTGAAGACTTGGTTGCTGACAAGCCCGATTTCTGGGGAGCCCATAATAATCTGGCACTTGCCTATTTTTATATCGGTGAAACAGAAATGGCGAAAGCTTTGCTGCATGATGTCTTGAGACGGAACACAGGTAATCTTCATGCATTATGCAATCTGGCAGTCTTTCATTATTACGAAAAGAATGATGAGCTGGAAGATATACTGGATCTGCTCAAGAAAATCCAGCCTTATGTGTTTGAGCACCGATATAAGTTAGGGGCAACTTTTGCTCTTGTCGGTAAATACAAAGAAGCCTATCGCTGGTTGAGAAGTTTGCAAAAAAGAGGATTTGACGGAGACCCTGCGTTTTATTTCTGGTTGTCGCATGCAGCGTATCATTCAAACCATGAAGATGTCGCAAGACAGGCATGGAAACAATTGACCGCAATGGACCCTGGAAAAGAAGGGTATGAACCGTGGCAGGAAAATGTGACGATGCCGCATTCGGACGCACTTGAGCACAACCGTGATTACCTGGTCGAGAAATTGGATCATTCACATCGAAGCGAACGTTTATATGGTCTGTTTCTTCTTGGTAAATCATCACACAAACAGGAAATCATCGCGCATCCGAAGTTGTTGAAAAGTGAACAGCCTACCGTAATCGAAACGTTTATGCTGGGCTACGCACTTGGACATCCATTCAAAGATTCTGTGCCGGAAGAGCGGGCATTTATACGGGCAATGAAAGCGACCGAGATACTCTACGAGAAAGAAGGCATGGTCACGCAGCAAGGCTCATATGCTTTTCAAATGTGGTTTATGCTGGTGGATAACGCCTTTCAACGAAATTATCCCTTCAAAAATCCCAATGCGCTGGCGGCATCGGTTCATTATATGGTGAAGTCTTCGCGTGATCACAGCATCACGAAAAAGTCGACGGCTGAAGAGTTCGGTATTTCGTCTGCCACCTTAACGAAGTACATTAATGAGATGATCGAGTTTCTGCCGTTATTTGAATCATAAGCATAAAAGTTGATGGTTTTGGCTGAATCTTATACGATTTAGCTATTGAATGTTAGGAGGACTCGACTATGACTGAAGCTGAAAAAATTTATGATGTTGTAATTATTGGTGCTGGGCCAGCTGGAATGACTGCAGCTGTTTATACTTCCCGGGCCAATTTATCCACTTTGATGATTGAGCGTGGAATCCCTGGGGGCCAAATGGCCAACACGGAAGAGATAGAGAATTATCCGGGATTTGAACACATCCTTGGACCTGATTTATCTACAAAAATGTTCGATCATGCCAAGAAATTTGGCGCAGAATATGCTTACGGCGATGTCAAAGGAATCGTTGATGGCGAAGAATACAAAACCATCACAGCCGGTTCCAAAGAATACAAAGCCAGAGCAGTCATCCTGACAACTGGTGCTGAATATAAAAAAATGGGCATTCCTGGTGAAACAGAACTTGGCGGCCGTGGTGTCAGCTATTGTGCTGTTTGTGATGGAGCGTTCTTTAAACAGAAAAACCTTATTGTAGTCGGAGGCGGAGATTCCGCTGTTGAAGAAGGTGTCTACTTGACGCGTTTTGCTGATAAAGTGACTATCGTTCACAGAAGAGATGAATTGCGTGCACAGAAAATTCTTCAAGATCGTGCTTTTGCAAACGACAAAATCGATTTTATCTGGAGCCACACAGTAAAGGAAATCAAAGGCGAAAATGGAAAAGTTTCTGGCGTTACCTTGGTTTCCACTAAAGATGGTGTAGAAACAGAGAAAGAAATCGATGGCGTGTTCATCTATATCGGCATGCTTCCACTGACTAAACCATTTGCAGACCTAGGTATTCTGAATGACGAAGGATATGTAGTGACAAATGAAAAAATGGAAACATCGGTTCCAGGAATCTACGCAGCAGGGGATCTTCGCGAAAAAACATTGCGCCAAGTAGTTACTGCTACGGGTGATGGAAGCATTGCAGCACAGGCTGCACAGCATTATATCGAAGAATTGGTTGAAAAAATCGGTCAAAACGTTTAATTTAATGGTTTCTTAATGTAGCTGTAATACATTTGACATGTATAAGAGGTATAGTAAGAATAGTAAATTGACCCCCTTTTTATAGAAGTTTTGAAAGGCTGTTTTCCGAATCATCGGGAAGCAGCCTCTTTTTTTGTGTGCCCTTATTAAAGAATTTGAACTAACACTCTATAGAAACCGATATTCCGCAAAACAGCTTCGCTTGCCTGGGGGCTTGCGTTGAGCTAACTCGGCCTCGTTGCACTTCGCCCGAGTGGATCTCAACACTTCGCTCGAAACGGAGTTGGAAAGCCAACTCCGTTTCTGCTCCCCTGGGCGTCTTCGCTGTTTTTCTTCATACCTCAAATTGCTTTCTTAAAAGAGAAACATTTAAATACAATATTCGTTTAATAAAATAAAAACTAAGATTCTAAGTGGTTCTAGAATGAAGCGTCAGGCGGTGACTCCTGCGGGAATTAGAGCTAGTCCTGAGACCCCGCAGAAAGCGCAGCGAACGAGGAGGCTCAGGCAGATCCCCGCGGAAAGCTTCCGCCTAGAGCGCAGTGATTTAAAAAGTGGATAGTTTTTCCACAGTCTATTTAGTATTCCTTTTCTTTTTTGTCCAGACTCCAGTGGCCCAGCTCCTCGGGTCATAAGCCACTCTGGCTCTGCGGCAAAAGACGCCGCTCCGCCAGATCGTCTTATGCCTGTCAGAGCTAAACGGGCACTTCCGCTTTTCCTCTTTGCATGACACGCCAGGATAGTTGTATAATGGAGAAAGTTTATAATAGATACGGAGTGTCGAGTGTGCAGCGAATCGCAAATTTATTAGTTATCAAAAATGGCAAAGTCCTATTATTGAAAAAACCCCGACGCGGTTGGTATGTTGCGCCCGGCGGAAAGATGGAACCTGGGGAGTCCGTATATGAAGCGGCAATCCGGGAATTTAAAGAAGAAACAAACGCAGAACCTTTAGACACTCATGTTAAAGGGATTTACACGATGATGATAGAAGACGAAGGTGAAGTGGTCGATGAATGGATGCTATTCACTTTTGTCGCACATGATTTAAACGGAACCCCTTTTGTTGAAACAAGAGAAGGAATTCTTGAATGGCACCCAATTGAAAGCCTCTCAACATTGCCGATGGCAGAAGGCGACCGTACAAACCTTCTTTTTGCTGTCAGTAAGCCGGGAGTCCAATATGGGACATTCCATTACACAATGGAATTTGAACTGCTGAAAGAAATGATACAAACTTCAACAGAAGAGGTGAACCGCCAGTATGGACAATAAGACAGAAGAAACAGAATTAATCGTGATCACCGGAATGTCCGGTGCCGGCAAAACGGTGGCAATCCAAAGCTTTGAAGATCTTGGCTTTTTCACAATTGATAATCTGCCCCCCGCATTGCTGCTGACGTTCATCAAATTGATGCGCGATTCGGGGAAATCGATGAAACGGGTTGCAGCTGTAATGGATCTGCGTGGAGGCGACTTTTTCGACAGCCTTGTCGATGCAATTGACAATCTGTCGAAAGAGCCGAAAGTGTCTGTAACAATCCTCTTCCTGGATGCAGATAACCAGACGCTTGTAAGCCGCTACAAAGAAACGCGCCGATCACATCCATTGTCACCAGGCGGACTGGTTCTTGGCGGCATTAAAAAAGAACGGGATATGCTTATTGACCTTCAAGGGCGTGCAAAATACATCTACAACACTTCTCAAATGAGCCCTCGGGAACTGAAAGAAAGAATCATTTCCGATTTTTCCACAAATACGAGCAATGTCTTTACTGTAAATGTTATTTCTTTTGGATTTAAACATGGTATCCCAATAGACGCCGATTTGGTTTTTGATGTTCGTTTTCTGCCAAACCCCTATTATATAGAAGATTTAAAGCCGCTTTCGGGTCTCGATGAACCAGTTTCGAGCTATGTTCTGCAATGGAATGAAACCCAAATGCTTATCGAAAAACTAACCGATCTGCTTCAATTTATGATTCCCCGGTATAAAAACGAAGGCAAAGCACAATTAGTTATTGCATTCGGTTGTACCGGCGGCCAGCATCGTTCAGTCACCTTAGCGGAGTATTATGGAAAATTATTTGCTGAAAACAATAAAACCATCATTACTCATCGCGATGTCAAAACGAGAAAGGTCTGAGCGCATGGAAAATGCAACCCAACGAAAAAAGCTGGTCATTATAGGCGGGGGGACCGGATTGTCCACATTGCTGCGGGGATTGAAAAAACTTCCAATGGATCTGACGGCGATTGTTACAGTCGCAGACGATGGAGGCAGTTCCGGCAGGCTCCGTAATGACCTTAATATTCCACCGCCTGGAGATATACGCAATGTCATGGCAGCTTTATCCGATGCAGAACCGTTAGTAGCGGAAATGTTCCAATATCGTTTCAGCAAATCAATTGATCTGGGTGGCCATTCATTGGGTAATCTGATGCTCGCTGCATTGACCGATTTAACGGGGGATTTTTCGCATGCAGTAAGGGAAATGAGCCGTGTTTTGAGTGTTAATGGTACGGTCATTCCAGCTGCAAATCAATTGGTGACGCTTAATGCAGAGTTTGAAGATGGAACCATTGTCAGTGGAGAATCAAAAATTCCAGCCTATTTGCAGCCGATCAAACGCGTTTTCATTGAACCTGTCGACGTTAAAACTTTGCCGGATACAGTATTGGCTCTTCGCCAGGCGGATATTATCGTTATTGGACCGGGCTCACTTTATACGAGTATTCTTCCGAATCTATTGGTTAAGGATATTAAAAAAGAATTGTTGGCAGCAAAGGCCAAGAAAATTTATATCTGTAATCTTATGACGCAAGCTGGAGAAACGTATATGTATTCAGCTTCTGATCATGTCAAAGCTTTATATGAACATGTAGGCGAGCCATTTTTGGATGCTGTCCTGCTGGATAAAGCGGAAATGCCTTCGAATGTGGTGGAACTTTACGAACAGGAAAGAGCAAGGCCCGTCGCGTATGACGAAGAACGATTGGCAGAATTCGGGCTGGAAATCCACCGTGAAGATATAGCCAATATTTTTGAAAATGCTGTCCGCCATGAACCAAGAAAAGTGGCTGAATGGCTTTTCCAATATGCTGGAGGCCAATTGAAAGAAGATAGACCTTATCGGTTTTTTTAAAGGGTTGAAAGGAGGGGAATGAAGTGTCGTTCGCTTCGGAAACAAAAAAAGAAATGACGCAGATTGAAGTGGATGAGTGCTGTGGGAAAGCCGAATTATCGGCTCTGATCCGGATGAATGGAACCTTATCTTTTTCCAGCAGGCAATTGAGCGTTGATATCCAGACAGAAAATGCCGCGATTGCCCGCCGGATATATACGCTTTTAAAGCGGTTCTACCCGCCTTATCCAGTAGAACTATTGGTAAGGAAAAAGATGCGTCTTAAAAAGAATAATGTGTACATTTGCCGGATTCGGGATGGTTCTAAACATATACTTGAGGATTTATTGATCATCACTGAGGGCTTTCAGTTTCAGCAGGAGATTGATAAAGCATTAATTGAGAAGAATTGCTGCAAGCGTGCCTATCTGCGAGGAGCATTTTTGGCTGGAGGTTCGGTCAATAACCCCGAAACTTCTTCCTATCATCTTGAAATTTATTCGTCGGACCGGGATCATGCGGATTCTCTCACAGAATTGATGAATTTTTTCCATCTGAACAGCAAAACGATCGAGCGGAAAAAAGGTTTTGTCACCTATTTGAAAGAAGCTGAAAAGATTTCCGATTTTCTCAGCATCGCCGGGGCGCATTCAGCATTGCTGAAATTCGAAGATGTCCGTATTATCAGGGATATGCGCAACAGCGTAAACAGGCTGGTCAATTGTGAAACTGCCAATCTCAATAAAACCATCGATGCGGCATTGCGCCAAGTGGAAAACATCCGATTTATCGACTCTGTAATCGGAGTTGAACAACTGCCGGATCGCCTGCGTGAAATTGCCAGGCTGCGCGTCGAGTATCAGGATGTTACACTGAAGGAGCTTGGGGAAATGGTATCAACCGGGAAAGTCAGCAAATCAGGTGTCAATCATCGCCTTCGCAAGATTGACGAAATCGCTGAATCATTGAGAAAAGGCGAAACGATCGGCGGTTAACTGCCGCAGTTCTTTCATATAAAGCAATAAAATCACCTTTCGAGCAGTACAGTCAATTTTCTGAGGAGGATATGCATGGTTGAGAAACAAGTAAACGTACAATTGAAATCTGGTTTACAGGCCAGACAGGCAGCGTTATTCGTACAAGAAGCAAACAGATATAATTCGGATGTCTATCTTGAAAAAGAAGAAAAGAAAGTAAATGCAAAAAGCATCATGGGCATAATGAGCCTGGCAATCAGCAAAGGCACTGATGTCATTATTTCGGCAGACGGTTCTGATGAAGAATCAGCAGTCGAAGCCTTGTCTGCATTAATTGAAAAAGAAGCATAAAAAAATCCCGCAGCTTGAGGCTGCGGGATTTTTTACGCTTTTCTATTGTCCAGACTCCAGCGGCCCTTAAACGGGCGCTTATGCTTTTCTTTAAATATCTTCTTTTTCGTGCTGATCAGGCAACTTGCTGCGTGTGATGATCTGATCGACCAATCCATATTCCAAAGCACGTTCAGCTGTCATGAAGTTATCCCGGTCGGTATCTTTTGAAATAACCTCCAGTGGCTGGCCAGTGCGTTCAGAAAGAATTTGATTCAATTTTTCTCGAAGGAACAAAATGCGTTTTGCAGCAATTTCAATTTCTGTAGCCTGACCTTGGGCACCGCCAAGTGGCTGGTGAATCATAACTTCTGCGTTTGGAAGCGCGTAACGTTTCCCTTTAGTGCCAGCAGCAAGAAGGAATGCACCCATAGAAGCTGCCATACCGATGCAGACAGTTTGAACATCAGGTTTAATGAATTGCATAACATCATAAATTGCCATACCAGCCGTAATGCTGCCGCCTGGGCTATTAATATAGATTGAAATGTCTTTTTCAGGATCTTCCGCTTCAAGGAATAGAAGTTGTGCAACGATGGAGTTTGCTACGTTATCATCAATGCCGCTGCCGAGCATGATGACACGGTCTTTCAATAAACGCGAGTAAATGTCGTAAGCGCGCTCGCCACGGCTCGTCTGTTCAATTACTGTTGGAATTAAATTCATAGAAAATCCTCCTTGTGTAAGTGATAACATTCAACACTGAAATACATTTCAGCTGTATTATTATCATACACATCTTGGTCAATGAAGGTCAAATCTAACGAATTAAAAATATCAACTTGATATGTGCCTGTATATTTTGTATACTGGTAAAGTCGCTAATGACTATTCGCCCTCGTAGTGTAATGGATAACACCCAAGATTCCGATTCTTGTAATGGGGGTTCGATCCCCTCCGAGGGCATATTTTTTCCACCCCGCTTTGCCAGCTGATGGCGGAGCGGGTTTTTTCTTTTATGATTTTTGCAAGCTAATTAAATACACTATATATACCGCTTCGGCGCTTAGGACAAAGCTCCCGCAATAAGCCGAGAAGACCACTCGTCTTATTGCTCCGCTCAGTCCATAGACGCGCCGGCGCTAGAAGGAACTCTAGAGATATGGAGCAAAACAGCGAAGACTCCCAGGCGACTAAGCGAAGTGCTGAGATCCACTCGGGCGAAGTGTAACGAGCACGAGTTAGCTCAGCGCAAGCAGCCAGGAAAGCGGAGCTGTTTTGCGGAATATCGGTTGCTATAGATTTTTAGTTCAAATAATATAATACATAAAAGAAAGTAGGTTCCGCATGCTGACACTTTATACGCGTCCGAATTGCCCATTATGCGAAGAAGCGAAATTGATGCTCAAACTGATCCAGGAAGATTTTCCTCTGGAATTCAAGGAAGTGAATATAGAAGTGGATGACCGGCTGCATGAGAAATACATGCTGATGATACCGGTCCTTGAACAAGACGGCAAAGTCTTAATATATGGCAATATCGGATATGCCGAAATTTTGGAAGCGTTGGATTACTGACGCTTCTTTTTTGTTGCATTCAGATTTACTATTAGGTAGAATGAATTTAGTGGGACAGAAAATTTATAGGTGGGATAAATTTTGTCCAGCTGGAATGGAGTGAATCTATGGATGCTTTATCTTCAGCACAGAATAAACTGTTGCCGGAAATGTCCGTGCTCCTGAAAAAACGTTACCAGATCCTGCAGACAATTAATCAGGAACAGCCGATTGGCAGGAGAACCTTAAGTGAATTTTCTGGAATGACAGAACGTGATGTCCGAAAAGAAACCGACCTGTTGCGTGAGCAGCAATTAATCGAGATGAAATCCGCCGGCATGGTGATCACCATACATGGCGAAGAAGTTCTCGATTCGTTAAAATCCTTCATGCAAAAGCTGACAGGAATTGCTGATCTCGCAGACAAGTTGAAAAAGCAATTGAAGATTTCGGATGTCATTGTGGTTCCTTTGGATTCTGATACAGCAGTCACTGTAAAAAATCAGATTGGAAAAGAAGCTGCACGGCTCCTTGAAATGAATTTCACCGGTGAAACGAAAGTTGCCGTGACCGGAGGCAGTACGATGGCGGCAATCGCCAAAGAACTGAAAGGCGACAAAGCTTATCCTTCACTGCAATTCATTGCAGCACGCGGCGGCTTGGGCGAAGATGTTCTGCATCAGGCGAATACCATTGCATCTGCCTTTGCGGAAAAAACCGGCGGTTCATTTAAGACGCTTTATCTGCCTGATCATCTAAGCGAAGAAGCATATGCCATGATGATGAAAGAACCGCTCATCAAGGAAATGATGGATCTTTATGAACAAACTGATCTGGTAGTCCATGGTATCGGCAATGCCGAAGAATTGGCCTTAAGGCGTCAGTCAACCGCAGAAGAAGTTCAGATGATCACTGAAGGTGGTGCCGTCAGTGAAGCCTTCGGATATTATTTTGATGCAGAAGGCAATGTTGTTTACCGCATTCGTTCAGCGGGAATCCAATTGGAACAAGTGCAAAAAGCCCCCAATATTATTGCAGTAGCTGGCGGACATTCGAAAGCGAAAGCGATACTTTCCTATTTCAAAAATGCACCGGAACGAACAGTATTGGTTACCGATGAAGGTGCTGCGACAGAAATTCTTAAACTTATTGAAAACATAGGAGGAAATTGAAATGACTTTAAAATTAGCGATTAACGGCTTTGGCCGCATTGGACGTATTGTATTCCGTGGAGCAATGACAAACGACGAAGTGGAAGTTGTGGCAGTAAACGATTTAACAGATGCTAAAATGCTTGCGCACCTATTGAAATACGATTCAATTCACGGAACATTGGATGCTGAAGTTTCTGCTGAAGGCGATAACATTGTTGTCAACGGCAAAACAATCCGTGTATTCTCAGAAAAAGATCCTTCGAACCTTCCTTGGGGAGACCTTGGAGTTGATATCGTTGTTGAATCGACTGGATTCTTTACAGATTCTGCATCTGCTTCAAAACATATCGAAGCAGGAGCGAAAAAAGTCATCGTTTCGGCTCCAGGCAAAAATGGTATGAAAACACTTGTAATGGGTGTTAACCATGACACTTACAATCCGGAAGAGCATGATGTTGTATCAAACGCATCTTGTACAACAAATGGTCTTGCAGGGATTTCAAAAGTATTGAATGATAAATTCGGCATCAAGAAAGCCATGATGACGACGATCCATTCTTATACGAATGACCAGATTCTATTGGATTCTCCGCACAAGGATTACCGCCGCGCACGTGCAGCTGCTGAATCTATGATTCCTACAACAACAGGAGCTGCGGTAGCTGTTACTAAAGTGCTTCCTGAACTGGAAGGCAAACTTGACGGAATGGCAATCCGCGTTCCAACTTCAAACGTTTCTCTAATCGACCTTGTGGCAGAACTGGATACTGAAGTTTCTGTTGAAGAAGTGAATGCAGCTCTGAAAGAAGCTACTCAGAACGAATTGAAAGGCACTTTAGAGTACAGCGATCTTCCACTTGTCTCAAAAGATTATAACGGCAACACTGCTTCTGCAACTGTCGATGGTTTGTCAACCATGGCACTTGGCGGGAACATGGTCAAAGTATTGGCTTGGTATGATAATGAGTCCGGTTATTCAGGACGTTGCATCGATCTTGCTTTGCACATGAACAGCAAAGGGCTGTAATCCCAAAATCATAGCTTAATTACCGATGAACCTCTATAATGAAAGAGGATAAAAGGGGTGGGGAATTTACCCCGCCCCTTATTTTTTTGAATACAAATAGGAGGTATTTTCATGCTGCAGAAAATGACCATGAAAGATTTGGATTTGAAAGGGAAACGCGTATTTTGCCGAGTCGATTTCAACGTACCGATGAAAGACGGAGAAGTGACGGATGATACACGAATCCGCGCAGCTGTCCCGACCATCGAATATCTGGTTGAAAACGGGGCGAAAGTAATATTGGCAAGTCATTTGGGGCGTCCAAAAGGCGAAGTCAATGAAGAGATGAGACTTGCTGCGGCAGGAGCTCGTTTAAGTGAATTGCTACATAAAAAAGTTAAAAGCCTGAAAGAATCAATCGGCGAAACTGTCGAAAAAGAAATTGGCGGCATGCAGGAAGGCGACATCCTTCTATTGGAAAATGTCCGCTTCCATGCAGGAGAAGAAAAAAACGATGAAACATTGGCGAAATCCTTTGCTGATCTCGCAGATGTCTTTGTCAATGACGCTTTTGGAGCGGCGCACCGCGCCCACGCTTCTACAGCCGGCATTGCAAAGCATCTTCCATCAGTTTCAGGACTTTTGCTTGAGAAAGAACTGGATGTCCTCGGAAAAGCGTTGTCCGAACCGGAACGTCCATTTACCGCCATCATTGGTGGCGCCAAAGTGAAAGATAAAATCGGGGTCATCGATCATTTGCTTGATAAAGTGGATAACCTTTTGATCGGCGGCGGATTGTCATACACGTTCATTAAAGCAAAAGGCTTTGAAATAGGAAATTCACTTGTGGAAGAAGATAAAATGGAATTGGCTAGAACTTTCATCCGAAAAGCTGAAGAAAAAGGCGTGAAATTCTATCTTCCAATCGATGCCACTGTAGCCAGTGAATTTTCAAAAGATGCTGAAACGAAGCAAGTGAAAATCGAAGAAATCCCTTCCGATTGGATGGGACTTGATATTGGGCCTGAGACTGCAGAGCTCTACCGGAACGTCATTAAAGATTCGAAGCTGGTTATCTGGAATGGACCTATGGGCGTTTTTGAAATGGAGCCATTTGCAAATGGAACACGTTCCGTTGCAGAGGCGATGGCCGAAACTGAGGCTTATACAGTCATCGGCGGAGGAGATTCTGCGGCAGCAGTTGAGAAGTTCAATGTAGCAGACAAGATGGACCATATCTCGACGGGTGGCGGAGCTTCGCTTGAATTTATGGAAGGCAAGGAATTGCCTGGTGTAACTGCACTTACAGACAAGAAGTAAGAACTTACAACTTTAATAGTTTGCCACATTATGAGAAAGGGAGTGTCTTTTTGAGAAAACCGATTATCGCGGGAAACTGGAAAATGTACAAAACAGCTGCTGAAGCAAAAGCTTTTGCAGAGGAAGTTAAAACAGCATTGCCTTCGGCTGAGAAAGTAGACGCCGTTATATGCGCACCTGCTTTATTTCTTCAAAATTTAGTGGAATCTGCTAAAAATACTGAGTTGAAAATCGGTGCGCAGACGATGCACGAAGAAAAAGAAGGGGCGTTTACCGGAGAGGTAAGCCCTGTCCAATTAAAAGATTTGGGTGTTGAATACGTTATTATCGGTCATTCTGAACGCCGTCAATATTTCAATGAAGCCGATGAATCGGCGAACAGAAAAGTAGTATCTGCTTTTGAACACGGTTTGAAACCGATTTTATGTGTGGGTGAATCGCTCGAGCAGCGTGACAGTGGAGATACCGGCAATGTAGTTGAAGCGCAAGTCGAAAAAGGCGTGGCTCAACTATCTGCTGAACAGGCGGCTGAACTCGTGATCGCTTATGAACCAATCTGGGCGATCGGAACTGGTAAAACGGCTACGGCAGAGGATGCCAATGAAGTATGCGGCATCATCCGTAAAAAAATCGAATCTCTTTATAATGAAGAAACAGCTGGTGCAGTCCGGATCCAATATGGCGGCAGTGTTAAACCGGCGAATATCGAAGAACTGATGAATATGGAGCATATTGACGGGGCTTTGGTCGGAGGAGCAAGTCTCGAAGCTGAGTCATTCCTCAAATTACTGGAGGCTGGTGCAAATGCATAATACAGAAAATCCGGTGGCTTTAATCATCCTGGATGGCTTCGGCTGCCGGAAAGAAACTTTTGGCAACGCAGTTGCACAGGCAAAAAAACCGAATTTCGATAAATTATGGAGTAGTTATCCGCATGAATTGCTTACTGCTTCAGGTGAAGCGGTGGGACTGCCGGACGGCCAGATGGGAAACTCGGAAGTGGGCCATTTGAATATTGGTGCAGGCCGCATTGTCTATCAGAACCTGACGCGTATCAATAAATCGATCAGGGAAGGGGACTTCTTTCAGAATACAGCATTCCTGGAAGCTATCGCCAAAGCAAAATCAAACGGATCCGCTCTCCATTTGATGGGGTTATTGTCAGATGGCGGCGTCCACAGCCATTATGAACATCTCTTTGCTCTATTGGAATTGGCGAAGCAGCAAGGGCTGGATGAAGTTTATGTCCACGGCTTTTTGGACGGCCGCGACGTCGGTCCGCAAACTGCCCTGCAGTATATCGAAAAAACAGAAGAAAAAATGGCAGAAATCGGCGTCGGTAGATTTGCATCGATCAGCGGGCGGTATTATGCAATGGATCGCGATAAACGCTGGGACCGTGCAGAAACTGCCTATCGTGTATTAGTGGATGGAACGGGGCTTTATGCATCCACTGCAAGCGAAGGGGTCGTTCAGTCCTATGATCAGGGAGTAATGGACGAATTCGTCGTGCCATTTTATATAGAAGAGAATGGCGAACCCGTTGCAACGATCAAGTCACAGGATTCCCTGATCTTCTTCAATTTCAGGCCGGACCGTGCAATTCAATTGACGTCAACATTGATCACCAACGAGTTTAACGGTTTTCCGTTAAGCCCGAATCATCCCGACAGACTGACTTTTGTATCGTTCACATCTTATAGTGATGTTTTGCCGACTCGAATTGCTTTTGAGACCTTGAATCTTGAAAATACGGTCGGCGAAGTGATTTCAGCTAACGGATTGACGCAATTACGAATTGCGGAAACTGAAAAATATCCTCACGTCACTTTCTTTATGAGTGGCGGGCGAGAGAAGGTTTTTCCGGGGGAAGAACGGATTCTTGTTGATTCACCGAAAGTGGCGACTTACGACCTTCAACCGGAAATGAGCGCATATGAGGTGACTGATAAACTTGTCGAACAGATCGAAGCAGAAGCCCATGATGCCATCATCCTCAATTTTGCCAATCCGGATATGGTAGGGCACAGCGGACTGTTGGAACCTACCATTCAGGCAATTGAAGCTGTCGATGAGTGTTTGGGGAGAATTATCGAGGCTTTGCACGCTAAAGGCGGAACGGCAATTGTTACAGCCGATCATGGAAATTCAGACGAAGTCCTGACTACTGAAGGCTTGCCTATGACGGCGCATACGACCAATCAGGTGCCGGTAATCATTACGAAATCAGGTTTGGAAATCAAGCCGGATGGCATTCTTGCCGACTTGGCACCAACCATCTTAAAGTTATTGGATATCGAACAACCGGCAGAAATGACCGGAAAACCATTATTCTAAAGGGAGCTGTTTATATTGCCAATCATTACAGATATTTTAGCACGCGAAGTTCTTGACTCACGGGGAAATCCGACAGTAGAAGTGGAAGTATTCACTGAAAGCGGCGCTTTTGGACGCGCAATCGTTCCATCAGGTGCATCAACCGGCGAGCACGAAGCAGTAGAATTGCGTGACGGCGATAAAGGCCGTTACTTGGGCAAAGGTGTTCTAAAAGCAGTTGAACACGTAAACAATGAAATTGCTGAAGAGCTTGAAGGGAATTACTCAGTATTGGACCAGGTTTCAATCGATCAGGCATTGATTGAACTCGATGGCACTGAAAACAAAGGCCGTCTAGGCGCAAACGCAATTCTTGGCGTTTCGATGGCTGTAGCACATGCTGCTGCAGATTATTTGGACCTTCCACTTTATCAATATCTTGGAGGATTCAACGCGAAGCAATTGCCTGTTCCAATGATGAACATCCTAAATGGCGGTGAACATGCCGACAATAACGTGGACATCCAGGAATTCATGGTTATGCCGGTCGGAGCTGAATCTTTCCGCCATGCACTTCGCATGGGAGCAGAAATTTTCCATAACCTGAAAACGGTATTAAAAGACAAAGGCTATAACACTTCTGTCGGAGACGAAGGCGGCTTTGCGCCGAACCTTGGATCAAACGAAGAAGCGCTTGAAACAATCATGACGGCTATCGAAAAAGCCGGCTATAAGCCAGGAGAAGATGTACTTCTTGCAATGGATGTAGCGGCTTCCGAAATTTACGATAAAGAAAAAGGAATCTACAGACTGGCAGGCGATAATACAACGAAGACCTCAGCAGAAATGGTCGACTGGTATGAAGAACTTGCTAACAAATACCCGATCGTCTCGATTGAAGATGGACTGGATGAAAACGATTGGGATGGCTTTAAATTATTGACGGACCGTATCGGGGATAAAGTACAATTGGTCGGGGATGACTTATTCGTGACTAATACTAAAAAGCTTGCTCAAGGAATCGAGCAGGGAATCGGCAACTCAATATTGATCAAAGTAAACCAGATCGGTACATTGACTGAGACTTTCGATGCAATTGAAATGGCGAAACGAGCTGGTTACACAGCAGTCATTAGCCACCGTTCAGGTGAATCTGAAGACGTAACGATTGCAGACATCGCAGTTGCGACAAATGCAGGCCAAATCAAAACCGGTGCTCCTTCACGTACGGACCGCGTTGCGAAATACAACCAGTTATTGCGCATTGAAGATCAATTGCATGATACGGCTAAATACCTTGGCGTGAAAACTTTCTACAACTTGAATAAATAGAAAAAAGGAGGCATTGCCTCTTTTTTCTATTGCTATTGTCATAGGTCACAATTTTTGGTAAACTTATTCTTGTTGTGAAGGTTTTATTCAGGAGGTGGAATTTATGCATACGTTGTTAATGACTTTACTCGTCATCGTATCGCTCGCATTAATCGTTGTCGTATTATTACAATCAGGGAAAAGTGCAGGTCTTTCAGGAGCCATCTCCGGTGGAGCTGAGCAACTTTTCGGCAAGCAAAAAGCACGGGGACTTGATCTTGTCCTTCATCGTGTAACGATTGTACTTGCTGCCTTATTCTTTATTTTGGCTATCGCCGTAACGAAAGTATAATGTAGATGACTAAATCGCCTGACCAATAAACTGGTTGGGCGTTTTCTTTTATAAATTGCTATTAAGCACTAAATACCGATATTCCGCAAAACAGCTTGCTTGCTCAAAGCAATGCTCCTGCATCGCTGCGCTAGCTTCGTCGCAAAGAGTTGCTCTCGCAAGCTTCGTTCAACTCTTCGCTGTTTTGCTCCATATCTCTAAAGATTTCTCTCAGCGCCGGCGCGGCTTCGGACTGGCCGGAGCAATAAGACGAGTGGTCTTCTCGGCTTATTGTGGGAGGCTTGTCCATAGCGCCGAAGCGTTAAAAAAGTTCATTAATTATCTCAAAATTTCTGGAGGGATTTGCATGAGGATTACACCGCCAAAACCATTTTTCTTCAAGGCAGGGCCGCGAGCGGTTCTGTTGCTTCACGGCTTTACCGGCAACTCTGCTGATGTGCGGATGCTTGGCCGTTTTCTTGAAAAGAAAGGGTATACATCGATTGCCCCCCATTTGGAAGGGCACGGGGTTGAACCTGAAAAACTAGTGGAAAGCGGACCTGAAGGCTGGTGGCGAGAAGTCGAACAGGCTTACCAGCAATTGAAGGACGAAGGTTATTCGGAAATTGCAGTCGGTGGATTGTCGCTCGGCGGCGTATTGTCATTGAAAACTGGGTATACATTCCCTGTAAAGGGCATATTTACGATGTGCTCGCCGATGATAATGAAGTCGACGGATTTATTATTTGAAGGCGTCATTAATTATGCCCGCAATTACAAGAAGCTTGAAGGAAAAGAAGACGATGTTATAGAAGAAGAAATAAAGGGCCTGCGTGAACATGGCATGCCTTCGCTTTCAGACCTGCGTGAATTGGTGCAGGATGTAAGGGACCATGCGGATCATGTTTATGCACCGACATTCGTCGTGCAGGGTTCGTTGGATAATGTTATTGATACCGATTCGGCGAATATCATATATGATACCGTGGAATCGTTTGATAAAAAGATTAAATGGTACGAGAAATCAGGTCATGTCATCACCCTTGATAAAGAAAAAGAACAATTGCACGAAGATGTATTGGAATTTCTCGAATCGCTCGATTGGAGCGTGTGAGAACGCCAGAAGGAGGAATATAGATGGGAAATAATGAGATATCATTGGACCAAAGATTATTAGCTTTTATGCGCGAAGATGCTTACAAACCCTTGACCGTTCAGGAAATTGAAGAGCAATTCGGCTTTGAAGACGCTGATGAATTTAAAGAATTGGTAAAAACATTAGTAAAGTTGGAAGAAAAAGGGTTGTTGGTGCGTTCACGTGCCAATCGTTACGGAGTTCCTGAACGAATGAACCTGATGAGCGGCAAGTTTATCGGCCATCCACGCGGCTTCGGTTTTGTAGCTTATGATGAAGCTGGACAGGATGATATCTTCATCCCGCCGACAGAAGTCAATGGCGCGATTAACGGAGACAGAGTAATGGTGAGAATTTCTGAATCATCGGGCGGAGACCGCCGTGAAGGTGCCATCATCCGCATTTTGGAACGCGGTACAACTCAGGTTGTCGGGACTTTCCAGGACAACCGCGGCTTCGGTTTTGTCATATCCGATGATAAAAAGATGAACATGGATATTTTCATTGCCAAAGATGATACACTTGGCGCAATTGACGGCCATAAAGTGGTAGTGGAAATTACGGGCTGGCCGGAAGGCAGAAAGTCGGCAACCGGTATGGTCAAACAGATTTTAGGACATAAAAACGATCCGGGTGTGGATATTCTTTCCATTATCCATAAATACGGAATTGAAACAGAATTTCCTCCGGCTGTGCTGGATGAAGCGAACGCAGTCCCTGATGAAATCGACCCTGAGGACTTGAATGATAGAAGAGACTTGCGCGATGAACAAATTGTTACGATTGACGGAGCTGATGCAAAAGATTTGGATGATGCTGTACAGGTATTAAAATTGGACGATGGTACGTATAAGCTTGGCGTCCACATTGCAGATGTCAGCCATTACGTCACTGAGGGATCGGAAATTGACCGGGAAGCTTATGACCGCGCTACAAGCATCTATTTAACTGACCGCGTCATTCCGATGATTCCTCATCGCCTTTCCAATGGTATTTGTTCATTGAACCCGCAGGTTGATCGTCTGACGTTATCCTGTGAAATGATTTTCAATGATCAAGGGGAAGTTATTTCTCATGAAATCTTCCAGAGTGTTATCCGGACTTCAGCACGTATGACGTATACGGATGTCTACGAAATTCTGGAACAGGACAACCAGGAATTGAAAGAGAAGTACAGTGAATTAGTGCCGATGTTCGAATTGATGAAGGAACTGGCAAGTATTTTGCGGGACAAACGTATGCGCCGCGGCGCCATCGATTTTGATTTCAAAGAATCCAAAGTATTGGTTGATGAAGATGGTAATCCGATTGACGTTGTCGTTCGCGAGCGTACGGTTGCGGAACGCTTGATCGAAGAGTTCATGCTTGCAGCCAACGAAACAGTGGCAGAACACTTCCATCATATGGAAGTGCCGTCTCTTTACCGTATCCATGAAGACCCGAAGCCCGAAAAACTTCAGCGGTTCTTTGAATTCGTAACGAATTTTGGTATCGTTGTAAAAGGTACAGGCAATGATATTCATCCGCGTGCCCTGCAGGAAATCGTGGAATCGATTGAAGGCACTCCGGAAGAGCCGGTGATTTCGACGATGCTGCTCCGTTCAATGCAGCAGGCGAAGTATTCAGCAGAAAGTCTTGGGCATTTCGGTCTTTCAACCGAGTTCTACACGCACTTCACATCACCGATCCGTCGTTATCCGGATTTGGTCATCCACAGATTAATCCGCACTTATCTGATTGAAAAAGACCTTTCGAAGTCGACACTGATGCACTGGGAAGCCAATATGGATGATATTGCAACCCACACTTCTGAACGTGAAAGACGTGCAGTGGAAGCTGAGCGGGATACAGATGCTTTGAAGAAAACTCAATTTATGGTTGATAAAATTGGTGAGGAATTTACCGGTATCATATCTTCAGTCACAAACTTCGGCTTGTTTGTGGAGTTGCCGAATACGATTGAAGGTCTGGTCCATGTTTCCAATATGACTGATGACTTCTACCGTTTCGACGACCGCCAGATGATGATGATCGGCGAACGCAGCAACCGCCAGTTCCGGATTGGTGATGAAGTGGAAATTAAAGTGATCGGCGTCAAACCGGAAGAGTCGGCCATCGACTTTGAAATTGTCGGCATGACACAAAATGTCCGCCGTACAAGAAAAGACGCTCCGAAAGTCATCCGTGCTTCGAAAAAAGAAGGCGGCGGCAAAGTGGGCCGTGATGGCAAGAAAGACGACGGAGGACCAACCCGCAAAGGAAAGAATCCGAAGAAGAAATTCTATGAAGGCGCTGCGAAGAAGAATAAGCGCAAAAAGAAATGAGCAAGGAGCGGCTCAAGGGCCGCTCTTTTCAACTAACTTGAGGTGGAATCAATGGCAAAAGGATCAGGCAATGTAATTGCCCAGAACAAAAAAGCCGGTTTTGACTATTTTATTGAAGAAACGATGGAAGCCGGGATTGTGCTGCAAGGCACGGAGATAAAGTCTGCAAGAAACGGCAAAGTGCAATTGAAAGATGCTTTCGTCCGTATACGCGGCGGGGAAGCCTGGATTTCCAATATGCACATCAGCCCGTATGAACAGGGGAATATTTTTAATCACGACCCTACACGTTCACGGAAACTGCTGCTTCATAAAAAACAGATCGTAGAATTGGAATCCCATTCGAAAGAGCAGGGTGTCACGATTGTCCCTTTGAAGATGTATTTGAAGGACGGTTTCGCCAAAGTCTTGATCGGTGTGGGTAAAGGTAAGAAAAACTATGATAAGCGTGAAGATCTGAAGAAGAAAGACGCCAAACGGGAAATCGACCGTGCGATGAAAGAACGCAGCCGTTAGGCTTGAAGTCTGACCTTCTTTGCCTTATAATGGGTTTATAACACAAGCACGATTGAGTCATACTCTCTCCGTGTCTTCTTATAATGAGGGGACGTTACGGATTCGACAGGGATGGCCAGGGCTTGGGTTGCGCGTCGGAGGATCGGCTTCGTCACCAACGTAACTATAACAACTGGCAAAACAAACCAAAACCTAGCATTCGCAGCGTAAGCTCGGATCTGCTCTATGTATCCATCGCCCATGTGGCTATGTAGAGCTCAACTTTAGTGGGATACGGTCGGCAGTGCAACTTGAGCTGCCGGCAGGAGATTTTCAAGTTAGCGCACATGACGCCTGCTTATCGGCATAGTGCTGCGCGAAACTTAAATGGATAAGCTACACGCGTAGATGCCCAAGTAGCTGAGTTTCTGGACGCGGGTTCGACTCCCGCCGTCTCCATAGATCTTATGGAGCTACATAAGAACGCCAAAACCTATAATCGGGTTTTGGCGTTTTTTCATTTCAACGAAAAGCAGGAACTCTTCTTATATAGAAGGAATTGTAATCATCAGAAGCAAAACTTTCATCAAAGTAGGAGGGAAGCAAATGGCAAAAGTGGTGTGGGGCATGATCATGTCGGTTGATGGGTTCGTCAATGACCGGCACGGAAGTTTGGGTAAATTGTATGCCAGTTTTGAGCCGAACGACGAAATCAATGCGGCGATGAGTAATACCGGGTCGGTAGTCATGGGGCGCAATAGTTTTGAGAGCACGGAAGATACGGATGCCTATGCGGATGATTATGAGTTTCAGGTGCCGCTGTATATCTTGACGCATCACCCGCCGGCCAGTCATCCGAAAGAGAACGCAGACTTGACGATCACTTTCGTCACTGACGGCATTGAGAATGCCATACGCCAGGCAAAGGCTTCAGCGGGTGACAAAGACGTGGTGGTGTTAGGCGCCAGTACCGGACAGCAGGCGTTGAAAGCCGGACTGGTGGATGAATTGCAGATTGCCGTTGCTCCGATTCTTCTTGGCAATGGCCTCCGTTTTTTCGAGCATCTGGATGACCTAGAAATTGAGCTGGAAAAAATAAAAACGATCGAGACCGGCCGGCAAGTGGAGATTTGGTACAAGATAATTTAATATCCCGAGAGCGGATAATCCCAAGATGTTTTGTTCTGTTTTACTAATGAGCATGACGGGTAGATTACTACTGTCATCAAATAGTAAAAAGAATTTTTGAGGAGGATTCGATGGAATATATTTATCTTGGCAACTCAGGTCTCCGGGTTCCTAAATATATACTGGGAACCATCCCTTTCAGTGGAACAAACGGTTTTGAAGCAGCGGGCAACGTGAAGGAAGATGAAGCGCGACGGATGGTGGACATATCTCTGGAAGCAGGCATTAATATGTTTGATACTGCAAATTTATACTCGCAGGGAGATGCGGAAAAGGTTCTTGGTGCAGCAATCAAAGGCCGGCGTGATGAAGTACTTCTCACGTCCAAAACCGGGTTTCCACTCAGTGAAAATCCAAATGGCCAGGGAGCTTCACGCAATAACATCCTGACATCCATTGATCAGTCATTGGAGCGTCTCGGCACAGATTATCTGGATTTATATTTCGTGCATTTATGGGACGGACAGACGCCGGTCGAAGAGACGGTCGAGACGATGGACAGCCTGGTGAAGTCAGGGAAGATCCGTCATTGGGGCGTTTCGAATTACAGCGGCTGGGCGCTTGCGAAGACGCATACTTATGCAAAACAGGCCGGGTTTATTCCGCCGATTACACAGCAGATTTACTATACGCCGGAAGCGCGTGAAGCGGAGTATGAACTGCTGCCTGCAGGTACCGAGCTGGGCGTCGGTTCCATGATCTGGAGTCCGCTTGGCGAAGGGTTATTGAATGGTAAAATCGGCAGGGATAAGGAAGCACCGGAAGATACGCGTCAAGGCGGCGGATGGCCGGAGCCTTGGGTAATGGACCAGGAGCGGCTTTACCAGGTGATTGACGCGCTGGAGGAAGTAGCGAAGAATCACAATGCATCCGTGCCGCAAATCGCTTACACATGGGTCAAGGACCGTCCTAACGTCGGACCAATTGTAATCGCAGCTAGAAATGAAGAGCAGCTGAGAGAAAATATTGCGTCATTTGATATTCAATTGACGAAAGAAGAGCATGACAAGATTGAGTCAGTCGCACGCCCTGCACCAATCTATCCGCATTGGCATCGGGCCATGAGCGCTCCACAGATGGGAAGCCCTTCTGAAATCGGGTACTTGCAGGCTTATAAAAAATCGATGGGAATGGACGAATGAAGTTTCTGTCACCAGTAAAAGACACAGCTGTGTTCCGATAGGGATGCGGTTGTGTCTTTTATTAGGATATCCATCAAATTAAAATCTTTCACTGATCCATTTTTTAATCAATGTTGATAGTTGGTCCGGATGATCCCATTGAAGTAAATGGGCAGAGTCAGGAATTGACAGGACAGTCACGTCTTCAATTGCATCTTTCAGTTGACTGATTCCTTTATTCCTTGCTTCGTTCAATTCTTTTGGATGTTCCGCATGAATTAGGATAGTGGGAACTTCAATAAAAGGATAGGCTTCGGCAAAAGGTTCTTCATAGAAAGCTCTGATGATGGAAAGCACTGTGTGTTTCGACGCAATCAATTCGTATTGATTATCATTCCTCTTTCCGAAAATGGAGCGGACATAATTTTCTCTCCGGGAATCCCAGTTTTGCGTAAAGCCCTGGTATTCACTGAAAAAATCATTTTCAGTTTGATAAACAGACTTATCCATATAGCCGGTCCATCCGGAATAGGCATAGTCAAAAGTCATTTCAGGCTGATTCTGCGGAAAAGTGAATGCACCGTCAAGCAGGATCAAGCCTTGAACATTGTCAGGGAAGTGACGGGTGAAATGCAATGCCATATCTGCTCCCCAGGAATGGCCCATGATAAAGAAAGGCGTACGGGTGATAATGCTTAGGATATCCTTCAGCCATTTTGCCAAATTTGAGTAGAAGTAATCTTCCTCATTGGGCAGAGGGCTTGTTTTCCCATGACCCGGCATATCCAAAACGATAAGATGAAAGTGGTCTTCCAAATAACCGGAGAGCTCATCAAAACTATAAAGGCCATTGCCGGCAAGGCCGTGCAGACAAACGATTGTCGGTCTATTCATATCTCCGTACTCTATGTAATTTACTGTTCCTTGTTCGGTTTCAATTTCATGATTCTGCAATTTTCCGGCCTCCGATTAAAGGGGATTAATGGATTTATTGTCTTTCCGTTCTGCATTCATTATACAAGATTACTGGAAATGCAATATGGAGTTTGAATAAAAAATTAGCTATAGTTAATATAACGGTTATTTTTAAATGGTTAAGAAAATAGTTAATGTGAATATTGAAAGGGAGGTCGGTCATTTTGTTGCTAGACCCAAGAAAACATCCGGAATGGCTGGAGCCCCATTCTCTGCAATGGTATCAGCAGCTTGGCGATAAATACCAGGCATACACTTATCCTTGGACGTCCACGATTGAAACTCCCAATGGAGAATCCATCTTTGATGATGAGCTTTACCAGATGGTCAAGGATAAGAAAGTATTGGATGTGGGCTGTGGACACGGGGAATTTGCTTTGCGTTGCAGCAGCGCCGCTGATAAAGTGATTGGTTTTGATGTGATAGATTCATTTTTGAAAAGTGGAATGCAAAAGCCCAGAGAGAACCTGGAGTTTGTGCTCGGCAATACAAAAGAGGGACTGCCATTTGGCAGAGATGAATTCGATGCCGCATATATCAGGAAAGGCCCTACTTCTGCATATCTTCATTTGAAACAGGTGGTAAAAGAAAATGGCCAAGTGATGGGTCTCCATCCAGGTGATGCTTCCGGTAAAGAACTGGCGGACTACTTCCCGGAACTGTTTGAGTTTTCATCACGGACGTCTATACTGGATAAGATTAACCGAATTCTTCAAGATTGTTCATTTAATAAAACAGACATCGAAATTTCTGAAACTGTGGAATATCTTCATGCCCCATTGGATGTTATAAAATTTTGTTGTTTTGGACAAACTTTGAATATTTTTTCTGCTGTGGAAAGAGAGAACCTGTCAGCGATCGAGGGAATATTCAAGAGGGAAGCTGCCGAAAAAGGCCTGGCAATCACTCATTCGCGTTATATAGTTCGAGTGACAGTCTGAAAAGTAATTTGTGCAGGCTTGAAAAGCGATAAACAAAACCGGGATGAATCCGGCTTTAAAATGGTTTTAGTGAAAAATGAATAGGGTATTAAATAAAGTGCATTGTTAAATCCGCTTACATATTTCATTTCTTTGTTGATGGGTGAGTGGCTTGCTCACTTGACTTCGACTTCTATTTTCCGTAGTCTTGAATATTGTTGAATAAATCTGAGATTCTGTTTTGATTGGTATGGCTCTGATATTATCAATCGTTCAAACAGAGAATTGAAAAGGGGGACGCTTAGATGAAAAAAGTTACCAGTGTATTTTGGATAGCTCTTGTGCTTGTGCTGCTTGCAGTAGCCTATGGGGCACTTGCACCGACTAATTTTGCTGAAGTTACAGGCAACATAGAAGGATTCCTGACAACTTCGTTCGGCTGGTATTATTTATTGATTGTTTCTGTCATGGTTCTATTCTGTCTGTTCTTCCTGATCAGTCCGATGGGGCAGATCAAATTGGGGAAAGATACCGACAAACCGGAATTTTCTTTTGCTACATGGGTTGCTATGCTGTTTTCAGCAGGTATGGGAATCGGGCTTGTATTCTGGGGTGCGGCTGAACCGTTATCCCACTTTGCAATCGATCCAGCTACCGCAGAACCTGGAACGGCTGAAGCATTCCGTGAATCGATGCGATTCACATTCTTCCACTGGGGAATCCATGCTTGGGCAATTTATGCGGTAGTGGCTCTGCCGCTTGCTTATTTCCAATTCCGAAAAGGAGAGCCGGGACTTATTTCCGCTACTTTAAAACCATTGTTTGGCGAGCGGATGAACGGTCCACTCGGCATACTTGTTGATGTCATTGCCGTTTTCGCTACAGCGGTCGGGGTTGCGACGACATTAGGCTTCGGGACGATTCAAATCAATGAAGGCCTGGCTTTCCTGTTTGATGGAATTCCAGGAGATAATTTCACTGTTCAAATGATCATCATTGCAGTAGTCACAATATTGTTCATGATTTCTGCCTGGAGTGGATTGAGTAAAGGAATCAAGTACTTATCAAATACCAATATGGTGCTTGCAATCAGTTTACTGGTCCTGGTCATAATTTTGGGGCCAACCTTATTAATCCTGAACATGTTCACTGAAAGTCTTGGTGCTTACTTCCAGAACCTCGTTAAGATGAGTTTCCGGGCTGCTCCTATTGATGGAGAGAACCGCGCGTGGATAGATGGTTGGACAATCTTCTATTGGGCATGGTGGATTTCATGGTCACCATTCGTAGGGATCTTTATCGCACGTGTTTCCAAAGGGCGTACAATCCGCCAATTCCTATTTGGTGTATTGATGATTCCGACGCTGATCAGTTTCATCTGGTTTGCTGCATTCGGATCAACCGCTATTGACGTACAAAACAGCGGTGTCGATCTAACAGGACTATTAACTTCTGAAGTTCTGTTCGGTGTATTCAATGAAGTCCCACTCGGTGTGGTATTGTCGATTATCGCCATTCTGCTGGTGACGACATTCTTCATTACATCCGCGGATTCGGCGACATTTGTTTTGGGCATGCAAACGACAAATGGTTCATTGCATCCCGCCAATGCCGTCAAGTTGACATGGGGAGTCGCGCAGTCGTCAATTGCAGTCATCCTGCTGTCAGCCGGTGGACTGGATGCGCTTCAGACAGCGCTAATCATTTCGGCATTCCCATTTTCATTTATAATGCTGCTGATGATGGCTTCGTTCTATAAGGCTTTGAATATCGAATACAAAGCAATTAAACGCAAACGTTAAAGAGAAAATTCATTCAATAGGGTTTTTACAGTCAGTAAATCTCCCGCTTTATGAAACGGGAGTGATACTGACTGTTGAAACGGGATAAAACCGCCGAACAGGCGGTTTTTTTCTGTTTAAAGGCGTATAATGGATTATGGGATTAATTGAATGGAGGAATAATTTTTATGGAAAAACCGCACGTATTATTGGTTGATGGAATGGCTTTATTGTTCCGTTCTTTCTTCGCGACTTCAGCAGTCGGCCAGTACTTCAGAACAACTGATGGGCTTGCGACAAACGGCGTCCAGGGATTCACCCGCCATGTACTTGCTGCTAAGACAATGATGAAACCGACACATATGGCTGTGTGCTGGGACATGGGAGCCCACACTTTCCGCACTGATATGTTTGACGGATATAAAGCAAACCGTCCGGCGCCACCGGAAGATATGCTGCATCAATTCGATATGGCGAAAAACGTATCGGAACAATTGGGTTGGCAGAATTTCGGGGAAGCGGGGATCGAAGCTGATGACTTTATCGGCTCATTCACGAAACAATGGGAAGATGAAGTCGATTTCACCATTATCACAGGTGACAAAGATATGCTTCAGCTCCTCAAGCCTTCTGTGAAAATCGCTTTCATGAAAAAAGGTTTCCATATATATGATGTCTACACCGATGACCGTTTCAGGGAAGAGTACGGCATTGAGCCGAACCAGTTTGCGGACGTTAAAGCATTTATGGGAGATGCCAGTGACGGTTATCCGGGCGTCAAAGGAATCGGGCCGAAAACAGCATTGCAGCTGATCCAGAAATACGGTTCGACTGACGGAGTTCTCGCAGCGATTGATGAGCTTAAGCCGGCGCAAAAGAAAAAGATAGAAGAAAACAAAGAGATGCTTCTCCTATCTAAGGAACTTGCCGTGATTAAATGCGATATTGAGCTTGATATTCCGCTGGACCAAATCGGGGTTCAACAATATACCGAAGAGCATATCCGCATTTGCGAAGACCAGCAATTGAATTTATTGGCTAGGCAGTTGGAAAAGAGTTTGTAAGCTATCGAGAAGCATTGTCTGTTAATATCATTTCGCTGCATATCGTTTAATGTCTCGAAGCTAGCGCAGCGATGCAGGAGCATATCTTTGCCCTTCACCGCCTAGCGCTTCATTCTGGTTTCATGCAGAAACAATATGAACATCTTTTTACTTATATCAACCTATCATGCAACTCCATTTAGAGAAGGAAAACAGAGATATGGAACAAAACAGCGAAGACTCCCAGGTGAGCAGAAACGGAGTTGGCTTTCCAACTCCGTTTCGATCGAAGTGCTGAGATCCACTCGGGCGAAGTGGAACGAGTCCGAGTTAGCTCAGCGCAAGCCACCAGGAAAGACTTGGCCGAAGGAAGTTCGGCCGGGTCTTTGCGACGAAGCTAGCGAAGCGATGCAGGAGCACCTGTTTTCGCGGAGCTGTTTTGTGCAATATCGGTTTCTATGTTATTTCTAACAAATAAAAAATCATCCCGACTTTCGCGGAATGATTTTTACAAAACTCAATACAGAACGATGTTCATTATAGGAAACTGTCCGGATTTTACTCGGGCGGTTTCTTTTTCCGTTGTCATGGAAATAGAGGAGTACATCGCCGTCTTTATCTTCAAAGCCGATAAGCGGCACCCAATGATAATTGAACAGGGGTTTTGAAAACCAGCGGAATGTGAAGTAGCGGTCGAACTTCATCGCCAGTGGCCTGCCGTTCCGAAGTTCCCGTTTTACTTCGGAAAGGGAGTGGGTTTTTTGGATGGTGTATTGGCTGCCGGCGATCTTGCGGAAATTCCGCACAAGCTTCCAGGTAAAGAGGCCGATTGCTGTAGTGCCCAGCAGCCGGTATACGTCATTGATGCCAAGGGATACATTTTCGTGATAGTTGAAAATAGCGGCTGCGGTAACAGGGCCACAGGCGGAGCCGCGAATTTTACTGTCTATCGCTGCATCGTATTGTGACATTCCTTCAAAAGGCAGAAGGGTTTTCAAGACTTTCGCCTCCAAACTGAATTTACATCATTTCGAAGAAAGGCTTTCTTTCTTTTCATCGAGCAATTCTTTTAAAGCAGCGCGGAATGTCTGATAAACTTCCAGTTCCACGTGTATGCCGGCGTGCACAATTTCACGGACAAAGCGTGGATTAAATCCAACATAGATAGGGCGGAGCCCCATCAATTTCAATGCACTGTTCAACGCAGTCAGCTCATTTGCCAGCTCATTATAATCGAAAGTCTGGATATCTTCGGACTGGACGCCGGTAAAATCGAAGATGACGCATTCCGTCTCGCGGTGATCACCTGCATGTTGCAATGCTTTGCTGCGGATCAGTTCGAAACGCTCGCTGGAAATCAATCCGGCAATAGGCATTAGGATCGTTTTTGGAACGATTGATGGAATGATGGGTGCAGACATATTTTTGATGACCATTTCGTAATATTTTACAAGGTCTTTTAATTCACTTATTTCTTTTTGGGGATCCATGGTGACACCTCATTAAATTTGGTAATTCCAGTATACAATATTAGAAGCGGAAGTGCCCGTGAAGATGTGAAAACGGCTTGTCAAACCTGACTATCTGGTCATAACAAAACAAATTCCGAATGATCCAAGTTTAGAGAAATCACAGTCAATTGAGCAATAAAAAAAGAATAGGCATGAGCCTATTCCGGTTGGTTAGATAGAAAGTCAGTAACATCTTCAGGAGATTTTGCATTTGCACTATGGAGATGTGCTGTTTTTTCACCGTTTTTGAAAATAAGAAGGCTTGGAATTCCCATGACTTCATATTTATCGGCAATTTCCGGCAATTCATCGCGGTTCAAATCGAACCACTGGTATTTATTGAATTCAGCGACGATGGGATCGATGAACATGTCCATGCGTGTGCAATCCGGACACCATCCAGCCTGGAATTTCACGATTACAGGCTCGTCGCCTGTAATGGCTTGTTGGAATTCTTCATTGGTAGTTAGGGATTTCATAAATTTTTCCTCCTGTTGTTTCTATTATAATAAGAAATGAACGGATGGCTGATAAGATCATCACCACAACCTGTTCTATGACTCAACTTTTATAGTGTACCTTTCATACGTATTTTCGAAAAGAAAAGAAACTTATCGGCTAAAAAATTGAGGATTAAATATTGCGAAAAAAAGGAAAATAACTTACACTAAGGGATATAGAGAACGTTCTATTTTTTTTAGCTCAAAAATGAATGAGGATTCATTCAAAAAATATGAGGAGGGTTTGCTAGTGGCATACCAAATAAGAAAAGCAGCAGTAATCGGATCCGGAGTTATGGGATCAGGGATTGCAGCGCATCTTGCAAACATAGGAATTCCAGTATTATTACTAGACATAGTTCCGCGTGAAGTAACGGAAGCGGAACAGGCGAAAGGCCTGACGCTTGAAGATCGTGCAGTTCGAAACCGTATCGCAACAACTTCAATCCAGAAATTACTGAAACAGAAACCGGCTCCTCTGACAGCCAAAAAGAATTTAGATCTTATCACACCCGGAAACCTTGAAGATGATCTGGAAAAACTCGCAGACGTTGATTGGGTCGTTGAAGTAATCGTAGAAAATCTAGATGTAAAAAAATCTTTGTATGAAAAAATTGATGCTGTAAGAAAGCCTGGCACAATCGTTTCTTCAAACACTTCAGGCATCTCAATCGATGCGATGGCTGAAGGCCGTTCAGATGATTTCAGCAAGCATTTCCTGGGTACTCATTTCTTTAACCCGCCGCGCTACCTGAAACTTTTGGAAGTAATTCCAGCGGCATCTACTGCACCTGAGGTTGTCGAGTTTATGACTGCTTTCGGTGAAGATGTTCTTGGTAAAGGTGTAGTTATCGCAAAAGATACACCTAACTTTATTGCAAACCGCATCGGCACTTATGGTTTATTGGTTACACTTCGTGAAATGCAGAACCGCGGCTATTCAATCGGTGAAGTGGATTCCGTCACTGGACCTTTGATCGGGCGTCCGAAATCAGCAACTTTCCGCACATTGGACGTAGTTGGCCTCGATACATTCATGCATGTTGCGAAGAACGTCTACGATAAAACCGAAGGCGAAGAGCAAAAAGTGTTTGAAGCTCCTGAGTTCATGAAAAAAATGGTTGAGAACGGATGGATCGGCGCTAAATCCGGCCAAGGTTTCTTCCTTAAAAAAGACAAGGAAATCCTTGAACTGGATCCTGAAACTTTGGAATATCGCCCTGCCGGCAAATTGAAAACGCCTTCACAGGAAATGGCTAAAGCACAAAAAGGTTTTTCTGCGAAGATGAAAACGCTTGTTTATGCAGATGACCGCACAGGTGAATTGTTATGGAACATCCTGGCCCCTGTTCTTCGCTACTCGGCTGAATTGAATGGCGAAATCGCAGACGACATCGTCTCTATCGACAATGCCATGAAATGGGGCTTCGGCTGGAACCAGGGACCTTTCGAAATTTGGGATGCCATCGGCGTTCAGAAATCCGCTGCAAAAATGACAGAAGAAGGACATGACATACCTGCTTTCGCCCAAAGTCTGCTGGACAGCGGCAACGAAACTTTCTATAAAGAAGTTGACGGCGATCTTCATTTCTTCAATGGTTCAGATTACGAAGCTGTTCCGGTCAATGAAAAAGTGATCGACTTGAAACGTTATAAGAAAAAACATGGTGTCATCAAATCAAATTCAGGTGCAAGCCTGATTGATCTTGGAGACGGCATTGCGCTTCTGGAGTTCCATTCACAATCGAATGCAATCGGCCTTGATATCATGCAGATGATCAATTTTGCGATTGATGAAGTCGAGAAGAATTACAAAGGGCTTGTAATCGGCAACCAGGGCAAGAACTTCTGCGTCGGTGCAAATCTGGGCATGATTTTGATGGAAGCTCAGGATGATAATATTTTCGAACTCGATTTCACAATCAAAACGTTCCAGAACGCGATGATGAAAATCAAATACAGTTCAAAACCTGTAGTAGCGGCACCATTTGGAATGGCACTTGGCGGCGGAGCGGAAGTGGCTCTCCCAGCTGCACATATCCAGGCTTCAATGGAAACTTATATGGGCTTAGTAGAAGCAGGCGTCGGGCTGATCCCTGGCGGCGGCGGAAACAAAGAACTTTATATGAAACACTTGAAAGGATTGCCGAATGGCATTGACTTCGACTTGCAGAATGTAGCAAGTAAAGTTTTCGAGTCAATCGCGATGGCAAAAGTTTCAACTTCTGCAGAAGAAGCGCGTGAAAATAATTTCCTGAACTTTGTTGATGGCATCAGCGTCAACAGCGACCACCTGATCTATGATGCAAAACAGGCGGCATTGTCCTTGTATGAAAACGGCTACCAGGCTCCAAAACGTGAAAAAGTGCCGGTTACCGGTGAACCGGGATACGCGACTTTATTGCTTGGAGCGGAAGGAATGTTCCTGTCAGGCTATATCAGCGAATACGATCTGAAGATTGCCCAAAAATTGGCGTTTGTACTATCGGGAGGCAAAGTTCCATACGGCACGAAAGTGGATGAGCAATATTTGCTTGACCTTGAACGCCAGGCATTCCTGAGCTTAGTGGCGCAGCCGAAGTCACAGCAGCGCATGCAGCATATGCTGGTCAAAGGCAAACCGTTACGCAACTGATCCAAAGATATTAAAGGAGGAAAAAATATGCGCGAAGCAGTAATCGTGGCCAGTGCCAGAACACCGGTCGGTAAAGCGAAAAAAGGTTCTCTTGCGTCGGTGCGCCCGGATGATTTCGGCGCACTTGCTGTACGGGAAACATTAAAACGGGCAGGCGGATACGATGGTCCGATAGATGATTTGATCATGGGATGTGCAATGCCGGAAGCCGAGCAGGGCATGAACATCGCCCGCAACATCGGAGCGTTGGCAGGCTTGCCGGATACGACACCTGCCGTAACAGTCAACCGTTTCTGTTCATCAGGCTTGCAGACAATCGCCTATGCAGCAGAACGCATCATGGTTGGACACGCAGAAGCGATCATCGCTGGCGGTGTTGAATCGATGAGTATGGTGCCGATGATGGGGAACGTCATCCGTCCAAACGCGAAATTGGCTGAAACAGCTCCTCAGTATTATATGAGCATGGGCCACACAGCTGAGCAGGTAGCGACTCAATACGGCGTCAGCCGCGAAGATCAGGATGCTTTCTCAGTACGCTCCCATGAAAATGCGGCAGCTGCTATTGAAAAAGGACATTTTGATGAAGAAATCGTGCCTGTTGAAGTTACGAAAAGATATGTTGATGAAAATAATAAATACCAAGAAAAATCTTTCATGTTCGAAATGGATGAAGGCGTCCGCCACGGTACGACTGTTCAGACGCTGAACAAATTACGTGCAGCATTTTCTGCACGCGGTTCCGTAACAGCGGGTAACTCTTCGCAAACATCCGACGGAGCAGGTGCTTTGCTTGTGATGGAACGTGAAAAAGCGGAAGCACTCGGCCTCAAGCCGATTGCGAAATTCCGTTCTTTCGCTACAGGTGGCGTGCCTCCGGAAGTAATGGGAATCGGACCGATTGAAGCGATTCCGAAAGCATTGAAACTTGCTGGTCTGTCGGTCAGTGATATTGACGTCTGGGAATTGAACGAAGCGTTCGCTTCACAATCACTTGCAGTCATCAGAAAGTTGAACATCGACATCGATAAAGTTAACTTGAACGGCGGAGCAATTGCGCTTGGACACCCACTGGGTGCAACCGGTTCAATCCTGACAATCCGCATGATGAGTGAACTGAAGCGCCAAGGCAAACAATTCGGCGTAGTCACAATGTGCATCGGCGGAGGAATGGGCGCAGCAGGCGTCTTTGAAATGCTGTAGTCTTTCTTATTCGTGGAACTAATGAAATGACTTATATATACCGCTTTGGCGCTATGGACAGTGCAAAGATTATGCTCCTGCGCGCTGCTCGTCGCAAAGGATGCGCCATCTTCGTATGGCGAACCTTGCCTCCCGCAATAAGCCGAGAAGACCACTCGTCTTATTGCTCCGGTCGGCATTCGCCTGCTCCTGAACCGCGCCTTTGCTGAGAGAAATCTCTAGAGATATGAAGCAAAACAGCGCAGACGCCCAAGGGAATAGAAACACAGTTGGCTTGCCAACTGTGTTTCGAGCGAAGTGCTGAGATCCACTCGGGCGAAGTGCAACGAGTCCGAGTTAGCTCAGCGCAAGCCCCCAGGCAAGCGCAGCTGTTTTGCGGAATATCGGTTACTAGTATTATTCGTCTAAATGAAAAGCTTTATAAAATAGGAGGAATATAAAATGTCAGAATCAAAAACATTAATTAAAGGCGGTAGCTTCCTGATCGAAGATGCGGATCTTTCACGCGTATTTACACCGGAGGATTTCACAGAAGAACATAAGATGATCGCCAAGTCAACGGAGGATTATGTAAACACAGAAGTAATGCCGGTTGTTGAAAACCTTGAAAACCATGAATTCGACCATTCCGTACGCCTTCTGAAAACAGCAGGAGACCTTGGTCTTTTGGGAGCTGACGTTCCTGAACAATACGGTGGTTTGGGCCTCGATAAAATCGCTTCAGCTTTGATTGCTGAAAAAATGTCCAAAGCAGGCGGTTTCTCAATCACTCACGGTGCCCACGTTGGTATCGGTTCATTGCCGATCGTTCTTTTCGGTAACGAAGAGCAAAAACAAAGCTACCTGCCACGCCTTGCTACTGGCGAAATGATTGCTGCATACGCATTGACTGAACCAAGCTCTGGATCGGATGCACTTGGAGCTAAAACGACTGCCAAGTTGAACGAAGCAGGCACACACTACGTATTGAACGGTGAAAAACAATGGATCACAAACGCTGGATTTGCGGATGTATTCGTAGTTTACGCGAAAATCGACGGAGAGCAGTTTTCTGCATTCATCGTTGAGCGCGAATTCGCTGGCGTTTCTGTAGGACCTGAAGAGAAGAAAATGGGGATTAAATCATCTTCAACTCGTACATTGATCCTTGAAGATGCAGAAGTGCCTGTTGAAAACCTGTTGGGAGAAGCTGGCCGTGGACACATCATCGCCTTCAACATCCTGAACATCGGCCGTTACAAATTGGGAGTAGGCACTATCGGAGCTTCAAAACGTGCGATGGAAATCACGATTCCATACACGAACCAGCGCCAGCAATTTAAAACACCTATTTCATCATTCAACTTGACTCGTGAAAAACTTGCGACAATGGCTTCACAACTGTATGCACTTGAAAGCTCGGTTTACCGCACTGTTGGTTTATTCGAGGACCGCATGAGCGGCTTTACGGATGAAGAACACGCGAACGGCAAACTGGTTGCGGATTCAATCGCTGAATTTGCAGTGGAATGTTCGATGAATAAATTCTTCGGTACGGAAACACTGGACTTTATCGTTGACGAAGGCGTTCAGCTGCACGGCGGTTACGGCTTCATGCAAGAATATGAAATCGAGCGCATTTACCGCGACTCACGCATCAACCGTATTTTTGAAGGAACAAACGAAATCAACCGTTTGCTGGTTCCTGGTACATTGTTGCGTAAAGCAATGAAAGGCGAATTGCCGCTATTGCAGCACGCCCAAAAACTTCAGGAAGAGTTGTTGATGATGATGCCGGAAGAAGTCGGCACTGAAGCATTGGCTCAGGAAAAATACCTGGTAGGCAACGCGAAGAAAATCGCTATCCTTGCTGCTGGCCTTGCTGCCCAAACTTACGGCACGAAGTTGGAACAGGAGCAGGAAGTTCTTGTGAACATCGCTGATATCGTCAGCAATGTATTCGCGATGGAATCAGCTGTTCTGCGCACTGAGAAAGCAATCGCTGCTTCAGGTGAAGAAAAAGCGAAGCAAAAACTTCTTTATACACAAATCTATTGCCAGGAAGCATTCGACAAGATTGAAAAAGATGCGAAGGAAACTTTGATCGCTGCAATTGATGGCGACAACCAGCGCATGATGCTTTCAGCATTACGCAAATTGACTCGTTCAACTCCTTACAATGTCATCGCTAAAAAACGCGAAGCCGCTGTTAAGTTGATCGATGTTGAAAAATACGTAGTTTAACAGACTATTTGAAAGGCCGCCTTCTTTTGGCGGCTCTTTTTTATTCGCTCGCATACCATGCCTTTGCTAGAATAGTAATGAGAGGGAGGTTTTAAATATGGTGGATTTTTATTGGTACCCGAAATGCAGTACTTGCCAAAAAGCGAAAAAGTGGTTGACCGCAAACGGGGTGGACTTCAAGGAAATACATATCGTCGATAACCCGCCGGCAAAGGATGAGTTAAAAAAAATGGTGGATGCCAGCGGAATCGATTTGAAGAAGTTTTTCAATACAAGCGGGCAGCAGTACCGCGAACTTCAGTTAAAGGATAGGCTCCCTGAAATGTCCGAAGATGAAAAGCTGGAACTGCTGGCTTCAAACGGGATGCTGATCAAGCGTCCGCTCGCATGGAATGGCACGGCGGCAACTGTTGGATTCAAGGAAGAGAGTTATAAAAATACCTGGTCTTAAGTAATGTGCAATCTTGTAATTGGACGGTTAATATGTCAAACTGAAATTGAAGCTACTACATATTTTGGAGGCGTTTGGATGAGCACACCACAAGAACTTCGTTATTCAAAAGAACATGAATGGGTAAAACTTGAAGATGGTAAAGCACGCATCGGCATCACTCATTTTGCGCAAGCTGAGCTTGGAGATATCGTTTTCGTTGAATTGCCGCAGATCGGTGACGAACTTAAGAAAAACGAACCGTTCGGCAGCGTTGAATCTGTTAAGACGGTATCGGAACTATATGCACCAGTCAGCGGAAAAGTGGTTGAAGTTAACTCTGAGCTGGAAGACAGCCCGGAATTTGTTAACGAGTCTCCATACGAGCAGGCTTGGATGGTAGTCATTGAAGCTCCTTCTGAAGATGAAATGGGCGATTTGATGGATGCTGACCAATATAAAGAAATGACTAACGAGTAAGAACCCGTAAGCGCCTGTTTTTCGGCGCTTTTTTTAATAAGCAATAATTGCAGGGGAACCATATTTGAAATGCAGATTTATGGCCAAGCATATCAATTGATTAGGGTGTAACGGGTATATAATATAGATAGATATCGGCATGCTTTCTATTCCAATTATTCAGTGGGGTGTTGGATTATGGATAAAGTTATTGTGGTGGAGGGAATTTCGGATAAAAACAGAATTGCGCCGCTCATTGCAGAATCCGTGACGATTCTTTGCACAAATGGTACAGTGAGTGCAACCAGACTCGAAGAATTGCTGTTGCCATTTGAAGGGCAGGATATCATTGTTTTGGTGGATGCAGATAAATCAGGTGAAAAGCTCAGGAAGCTGGTCAAACGTGAATTTCCGGAAGCCCGCCATTTTTATATTGATCGGAGCTACAAGGAAGTGGCTACAACCCCTTTGCGTATTCTGACTGATGTTCTTATTGCAGCAAATGTCCGAGTCAATAACCTATTAGCCGAAGGATGACGAAACATGAAAGAATGGAACCATAAAGAATGGAGCAAAGCCAAAAACACCAATAGATTGGCAGCTTATTATCTATATACACCCATGTGCGGCACTTGCCAGCTGGCTTCGAAAATGCTTGAAGTCGTAGTCGCGGCTATGCCGGATCTGCCGATTGGCAAAGCAAACTTAAATTATGTGCAGGAAATCGCTTCTTTATATGAAGTTGAGAGCGTTCCGTGCCTGTTGATAACAGAGAACGGCAAGCTGAAAGAAAAAGTTTATGCATTTCATTCTGTTCCTTTTATCTATGAAAAGTTAAAAACTGTTGACGTATAAAACGAGCCGTGATAAATTAATATCCTGAACAACAAACTTAATAACGTAACTCTTATAAAGAGTGGTGGAGGGAAGTGCCCTGTGAAGCCCGGCAACCGTCATGAAAATGAAATGGTGCCAAGTCACACAAAGCGAAAGCTTTGGAAGATGAGAGAACGGTTAACGTATATATTTTTGCGTGTGCCCTTCTGCTCATTTCTGAGCAGAAGGGCTTTTTATTTTGAAGTAGGAGAGTGTATCAATGATTGAGTTAAAGCAATTGACGAAGACTTTCGATGTCGGCAAAACCACATTGACAGCTGTGGATGATGTAAATCTGACGATTGCAGACGGAGAGATCTTCGGCATTATCGGCTACAGCGGTGCCGGCAAGAGTACGCTGATCCGCATACTGAACGGTTTAGAAAAACCGACTTCAGGGACTGTTGATATCAATGGTCAAAAGATCACGGATATAAAAGGAGCGGAGCTGCGCAAAGCTCGCCAAAAAGTAAGTATGATTTTCCAGCATTTCAATCTTCTTTGGTCCCGGACAGTGCAGGAAAATATTGAATTTCCACTTGAGATTGCCGGTGTGCCAAAAGCGAAAAGAGTCGAAAAAGTAAAGGAACTGGTTGAGTTGGTAGGGCTGGCTGGGCGGGAGCATGCATACCCGTCGCAGCTGTCAGGCGGACAGAAACAACGGGTCGGCATTGCCCGTGCACTGGCTAACGATCCGGAAGTGCTGCTATGTGACGAAGCCACTTCAGCACTTGATCCTGAGACAACGGATGCTATTTTGGATTTACTGGTTGATATCAATAAACGCCTCGGTTTAACGATTGTGCTGATTACACACGAAATGCATGTAATCCGGAAAATCTGCCATCGTGTTGCTGTAATGGAAGGCGGTAAAGTGGTGGAACTTGGTGATGTGCTAGAGATTTTCCAAACCCCGAAACAGGAAATCACCAAACGCTTTGTTGCTCAAGTCACCGAGTCAGAGGATTCAAGCGAAACCATTAAGCACCTTCGGGAATTATATCCAACAGGGGAACTGGTGAAGCTCGTATTCGTCGGTGAACAGGCGGAGCAGCCGATATTGACTCAGCTGATCCGAAAGCATCCGGTGGAAATCAATATTGTTCAGGGGAAAGTATCCCATACCCAACGGGGAGCCTATGGAACATTGATCCTGCAGTTAAAAGGTACGGATGCAGAAATTCGGCAAGCGCTCGAGTTTCTCAATCAGGAAAATGTGCAGGCGGAGGTGATGGCAAATGATTGAGTCATTATTTCCGAATGTCGACTGGGATAAGATGTGGGAAGCAACATACGAAACCATCTATATGACAGCGATGTCCACACTATTCACGTTCATCATCGGTCTGGTCCTTGGCATCATCTTATTCTTAACTGCACCAAAGCAATTATGGGCAAATAGAATCGTCAATTGGCTGACAGGAGTTTTCGTCAATGTTTTCCGTTCCATACCGTTTATCATTTTAATCATTTTGCTGATTCCTTTCACAAGCTTCCTGATCGGAACCATTCGGGGACCGAACGCCGCTTTGCCGGCGTTGATTATCGGAGCAGCTCCATTCTATGCGCGGCTGGTTCTGATTGCTTTCCAGGAAATCGACAAAGGTGTCATTGAAGCCGCTCGGTCGATGGGAGCAACAACATGGACCATTATCCGGAAAGTTTTATTGCCGGAATCAAAACCCGCTTTGATTTCAGGGATTACGGTCACTTCCATTGCATTGGTCGGATATACGGCAATGGCTGGGGTCATTGGTGCTGGCGGACTTGGAACTTTGGCATTCCTGGACGGATTCCAGCGCAGCCGCCCAGACGTTGTATTAATGGCTACCATTTTAATTTTGATCATCGTATTCATCATCCAATTTATCGGTGATGCATTAACTAAAAAAGCAGACAAACGTTGATGACGGAAATTCCGTTGACATAATAAAAACAACTACAGAGAAAAGGGAGAGTACACATTATGAAGAAACTATTAACAGGAACTTTATTGGCAACACTAGCACTTGCAGGGTGCGGCAGCGACAGCAATGAAACTGGAACTGACTCAAGCAACGGTGGATCTGGAGAAAGCGAAACAAGCACGATTAAAGTGGGGGCTTCAAATGTGCCGCACGCAGAAATTTTGGAACAGGTTCAGCCGATCCTGGAAGAGCAGGGAATCGAATTGCAAATCGAAACGTATCAGGACTATATATTCCCGAATGAAGATTTGGATTCCGGCGAGATTGACGCTAACTACTTCCAGCATATTCCTTACTTCGAATCTCAAATGGAAGAGCACGGTTATGATTTTGCCAATGCCGGCGGTATCCATATCGAACCAATCGGCGTTTACTCCCAGGAATATGATTCTTTAGAAGAGCTTCCAGAAGGCGCTACAATTTTAATGAGCAGTTCAGTAGCTGACCACGGGCGTATTCTTTCTATGTTAGAAGCTCAGGGATTGATCACGTTAGCTGAAGACATCGACAAAACAAAAGCTGAAGTAAGTGATATTACTGAAAATCCGAAAGATCTGCAATTTGAAACGGATTACGAAGCGGCTCTATTGGTGCAAATGTATGAACAGGGTGAAGGCGATGCGGTACTGATCAACTCCAACTATGCAATCGACGCAGGCATTAACCCGCAGGAAGATTCAATTGCACTTGAAGATTCAGATTCACCATATGTAAATATCATTGCTGTCCGTTCAGGCGATGAAGACAATGAAGCGGTACAAGCATTGGTAGAAGCTCTTAAATCTCAGGATATTCAAGATTTCATCATTGAAGAGTGGGGCGGTTCTGTAGTACCGGTTGACTAATTTATAGAAAAGCGACTGTGAAGAGATGGCCCATATAGAATTTGGGCCATCTCTTTGCGACGAAGCTAGCGCAGCGATGCAGGAGCAACATGGTTATAAGCAGTCCAGCGGAGTGGTCTTGACCGCATAGCTGGGCGGCAGGAGTCTGGACAATAGAAAAGCGACTGCGCCCGTTAAGCTCTGAAAGGCATAAGGCAGACCAGTGTATAGAAATGAAAGCATCCTTCGGGATGCTTTTTGTACGTTATCAGGAGATTGGGAAAAAGTATGCAAATAATTAGGAAAGATAAACTAGGGATAATGATTATTTTGATATAGTTAAATGATGTAATATTCCGTGTATTTTCAAAAAGCTTATCTTATTTCACTTTCTGTGGTAGTTTGATATCTATTACAAAAAGCATTTGTACACATAGGGGGGACATGCAATGAATTTTAAATTCGGTTTACTGCCAAGAATTATTGTGGCAATTGTATTAGGAGTGTTAATTGGTTCCATTGCTTCAGAAAATATTGTTAGGGTATTTGCTACTTTTACATCCATCTTCGGCAATTTCCTGAACTTTATCGTGCCGCTAATCATTCTCGGATTTATCGCACCTGGGATTGCGAAATTGGGGAAAGGGTCCGGCAAGTTGCTGGGGGTATCAACACTTGTTGCATACAGCTCGACGATCATTGCCGGTGTTTTTGCATTCGGAGCAGCTATGCTTATTCTTCCTGGTTTTATGGAAGGACGGACACTTACAAGCCTGGACGATCCTGAACATGCCTTGGCTAAAACATTTATCGAGTTGGAAATGGCCCCATTGTTTGGCGTAATGTCCGCTTTGATCCTTGCATTTCTTCTTGGGATCGGAATGGCCTCAACAGGCAGTAAAACGATGATTTCCTTCTTCGATGAATTCCAGGAAATTATTGAGAAAACGATTTCGATTATTATCATACCGCTATTGCCTTTCTATATTTTCGGCATTTTTGCCAATATGGCATATGGCGGTGCAGTAATGGAAATCCTCTCGTTATTCGGAATTGTGTTTGTTATGATCATCATCTTGCATTGGCTGATGCTGCTCATTCAATACACTACTGCTGGTACTTTGGTGAAAAAGAATCCATTCAGAATACTTAAGACGATGATGCCGGCTTATTTCACAGCACTTGGTACACAGTCTTCTGCTGCAACGATCCCGGTTACTCTTCGCCAGGCGCGTAAAACAGGTGCAGATGATCGAATTGCGGATTTTTCTGTTCCTCTTTTTGCAACAATCCATTTATCAGGCAGTACGATTACACTTGTATCCTGTGCGATCGGAGTTGTTCTGCTTACGGGACAAACGCCTGAATTCGGCTCCTTCTTTCCGTTTATCCTGATGCTTGGGGTTACGATGATAGCTGCTCCTGGAGTACCGGGTGGTGCAGTCATGGCGGCGATCGGCTTGCTTCAAAGCATGCTTGGTTTCGATGCGACTATGGTGGCGTTGATGATTGCGCTTTATATGGCTCAGGACAGTTTCGGAACTGCCGCGAACGTTACTGGAGATGGCGCTTTGACCAATATTGTCGATCGGTTGACGAACGGACGGAAAGTTTAGAAAAGTGACAGAATTCTATGGATTCCGGCTATTTTCTATTCTCTATACTCTTCGATTAAGCTATGGTAATATATCGAAGTATTGAGAATAGGGAGGAAATACCATGAAAAAATTATTGGTTATCGGTTTATCTTCATTTCTTTTTTTAAGTGCTTGCAGTTCTGATGAAACTGAAGAAACGACAGATTCATCTGCTGGCGAAACAGCTTCAACAGACAATGCTGAAATGAAAAAAGAATTGATGAGATTTTATATGGCAGTGCCTAACGCGATCAACGAAGTGGACGGCGATTTGAATACTTTTGAACAGCAGCAGGAAGAAGGGATTCTCCCTGAAGGTGATGAATTGACAGCGGTGAAAGAAGCGGCTGCAAGTTCTGCTGAAGAAGCTTCCCAAGCGGCTGGAGGAATTGAAATTCCAGAAGCATTAAATGATAAAAAAGAAGATATCGAATCAGCACTTGGCATGATTTCAGAGTCATACGATATGAAAGCTGCTGCCCTTGCTGAAGAAGAAACTTCATTTGAAGCAGCAAATGAAAAATTCGCAGAAGCAGATGAAATTTTCAACTCTATCCTGGAAGAGCATGAATTGATTCCTTCCAGTATTCAAAATGAAGTAAAATAATAAATTCAAAAGAAAAAGCCTGACATGCAGATGTCAGGCTTTTTCTTATATTTGCCAAAAACTATGACGATAGGTCCATTTTCAGACAAATTAGTTCATTTTACGTTTATGGCAATTTCTTTGGGGTATAATTGCTAATGTAAGAAAATTTGAAAGGAATGATTTATTATCGAGTCAAACGGTATCGAGCATACTGAGAAAATGGAACAGGCATTTAGAAATGCACATGGTTTTGGAATCAATGAGTATCAGAACGATCCGGGAAAGATAATTGAAGTGGAACAACGAAGAGATATGGATTACAATGACAGCCAAAGAATCGTTTCTCAGTTAGAGCGTCAAGTACACCGTGATATATAAAATAAATTCAGTTGAAAGCTGATATTAAAGCCGATGCCTTGTGCATCGGCTTTTTCAATTGCAAAGGAAACTTACTCAATCAAATAGGAAGGCACAATCAGGTTGGTTGCCGAGGTCTACTGGATTTTCTTACTGAAAGCCATTCTCAATTAAATCCCATTCATTGAAAATGAAAATAATTAATTTTTTTTTGAAATAATCGTTCGGCACTTTAAAAATACTGAGTTTTAAATTGTTTAGAGACAGTTTCCAAACCCGGTTTAATGATTTGCCAGAGCAGTCAATATCGGTTAAGATTAGAATGATACTAATTAAGAATGGTTATCCGTTCAACATTAACTATATGGAGGTATTTACATGTCAACTTTGGTCATCAAGGATTTACACGTTGAAATCGAAGGTAAAGAGATTTTAAAAGGTGTAAACTTAACTATTAATACAAGCGAGATTCATGCAATCATGGGTCCGAACGGTACTGGTAAATCTACATTGGCTTCTGCTATCATGGGCCACCCGAAATATGAAGTAACTTCTGGTTCCATCACTATGGACGGAGAAGACGTTTTGGATATGGAAGTTGACGAACGCGCGCGCGCAGGTCTTTTCCTTGCTATGCAATATCCAAGTGAAATTTCTGGCGTAACAAACGCTGACTTCATGCGTTCTGCCATGAATGCACGCCGCGAAGAAGGCGATGAAGTTTCATTGATGAAATTCATCCGCGAACTTGACAGCAAAATGGAAGTTCTTGATATGGATCAGGATATGGCTCAGCGTTATCTAAATGAAGGATTCTCAGGCGGGGAAAAGAAACGCAATGAAATCCTTCAAATGATGATGATCAAACCGACAATCGCTGTTTTGGATGAAATTGACTCCGGTTTGGATATCGATGCTTTGAAAGTCGTTTCCGAAGGGATCAACCAAATGAAAGGCGAAGATTTCGGCTGCCTGATCATCACTCACTATCAGCGTCTATTGAATTACATCACGCCGGACCATGTCCACGTTATGATGCAGGGCCGCGTTGTTAAATCCGGTGGAGCAGAACTTGCGCATAAATTGGAAGCAGAAGGCTATGACTGGATCAAGCAAGAACTTGGAATTGAAGACGAGACTGTAGGACAAGCATAATTGAAGGGAGAGACTGGCATGACGGTTGAAACAAATTTAAAAATGACCGAGCAAGAGCTGCGCTCCTTTTCAGAGATGAATGGTGAACCTTCATGGTTTACCGAGCTGCGCCTTCGCTCGTTTGCAGAAGCGGAAACATTGCCGCTTCCAAAACCAGATAAAACAAAAATCCTGAACTGGAATTTTACAGATTATCCGGTTCACACAGTAAAAAGCTCTACATTCGGTTCTATTGAAGATTTGACGGAAGATGTCAAAACAATTGTAGACCTTGAGCAAAAAAACCTTTATATCCAGCACAATAATACACCGGCGTTTTCGCGTCTTTCAGAAGATTTGGCTGCTAAAGGTGTCATCTTGACAGACATTTTCACAGCACTGCGTGAACATGGCGACCTGGTGAAAAAGTATTTCATGACCAACGGCGTAAAAGCCGACGAGCATAAGTTGACTGCTTTGCATGCGGCATTAATGAACGGCGGTGCATTCCTGTACGTTCCGAAAAACGTTGAAGTTGAAGAGCCGGTACAAGTGGTGTTCTATCATGATGATGCAGAAGCATCATTGTTCAATCACGTAATCGTAGTAGCGGACACAAGCAGTAAAGTTACCTATGTAGAGAACTACTTCTCAACTGTTGCAAAGTCGAATGGTTTGGCGAATATCGTCTCGGAAGTATTTGCTGAAGACAATGCACAAATCACTTATGGTGCGGTTGATGTTCTTGCAGAAGGGTTCACTACTTATGTAAATCGCCGCGGTGTTGCTGCGCGTGACGCGAAGATTGAATGGGCTCTTGGTCTGATGAACGACAGCGATACCATCTCTGAAAATGTGACTCATTTAGTTGGCGACAACTCAATCGGCGATACAAAAACTGTAGTAGTCGGACGGGGAAGCCAAAAACAGAACTTCACAACAAAAGTTGTACATTGGGGCAAAAATTCCGATGGTCAGATTCTGAAACATGGTGTCATGAAAGATTCCGCTTCTTCCATATTCAATGGAATCGGCAAAATCGAACATGGTGCCACTAAATCGAACGCAGAACAGGAATCACGTGTATTGATGCTTAGCCCGAACGCACGCGGCGACGCAAACCCGATTCTGTTAATCGATGAAGATGATGTTACAGCAGGCCACGCAGCATCTGTTGGGCGTGTAGATCCGCTTCAACTATACTATCTGATGAGCCGAGGCATTACTAAACAAGAAGCTGAACGTCTTGTTATTCACGGTTTCTTGGCACCAGTTGTTAATGTGCTGCCAATCGAAGGCGTTAAAAAGCAATTGACGGAGGTTATCGAAAGGAAAGTCCGCTAATGATCAGTAAAGAGATAAAAAGCTATTTTCCTATATTGAATCAAGAAATCAACGGCAACCCGCTTATCTATCTGGACAGTGCTGCGACTTCACAGAAACCGGTGCAGGTAATCGAAGCACTGGAGAATTATTATAAATTCGATAATTCGAATGTACATCGCGGCGTCCACACACTCGGCAATCGCGCGACGGAAAAATACGAAGGTGCCCGTGAAAAAGTGCAGAAGTTCATCAATGCCAGTTCCACGGAGGAAGTAATCTTTCTTCGCGGTACGACAACAGCCATCAACTTGGTAGCGCAAAGCTACGGGCGGGCCAATGTCAATGAAGGCGATGAAATTGTCATCACTTATATGGAACACCATTCAAATATCATTCCATGGCAGCAATTGGCCAAAGAGCGTGGAGCTATTTTAAAATATATCGAACTTGAAGAAGACGGAACCATTTCACTTGAACAAGTGAAAGCGGCAATAACCGAACGGACAAAAATCGTTTCAATGGTCTATGTTTCAAACGTCCTTGGAACGATGAATCCGGTTAAGGAAGTTGCGCGCATCGCTCATGATAATGGAGCGGTGATGGTGGTTGACGGTGCACAGGCTGCTCCTCATCTAAAAATCGACGTCCAGCAATTGGACTGTGATTTCTTTGCTTTCTCAGGCCATAAAATGGTCGGACCGACAGGAATCGGTGTATTATATGGAAAGAAAGCTCTATTGGATGAAATGGAGCCGGTTGAATTTGGCGGCGAAATGATTGATTTTGTTGGCCTTTACGATTCAACTTGGAAAGAGCTGCCTTGGAAATTTGAAGGCGGTACACCAATAATAGCCGGTGCAGTCGGACTTGGAGCAGCAATCGATTTCCTTAATGAAATCGGCTTGAACGAAATCGAAAAGCATGAACATGAAATGGCAGCATATGCCATGGAAAAAATGAGCGGAATCGACGGTCTTGAAATTTACGGACCGAAAGACCCGGCCAAGCGAGCAGGCATTGTCACATTCAACTTGAATGATGTCCATCCGCATGATGTGGCGACAGTGCTGGATATGAGCGGCATTGCTGTCCGTGCAGGTCATCACTGCGCACAGCCATTGATGAAATGGCTGCAAGTTACCGCTACGGCCCGTGCAAGCTTCTACGTTTACAATGACGAATCGGATATTGATCGTCTTGTAGAAGGATTACGCTCTGCAAAGGAGTATTTCAACGATGTCTTTTAATAACTTAGATCAATTGTATCGGTCTGTAATTATGGACCATTATAAAACGCCACGGAATAAAGGTACTATTGAGAACGACAGCATTAACATCGAAATGAACAACCCGACATGCGGAGATCGTATTCATCTGACTTTGCAGGTCGAAGGCGGCATTGTGAAAGATGCGAAATTCGATGGTGAAGGCTGTTCGATCTCCATGGCTTCTGCTTCTATGATGACGCAGGCAGTCAAAGGGAAAAATGTGGAAACAGCTCTTGGGCTGTCCAAAACTTTTTCTGACATGATGCTCGGTAAAGAGTATGATGAGTCTGAGGATCTGGGCGATATTGAAGCATTGCAGGGAGTTTCACAATTTCCGGCACGCATCAAATGCGCTACGCTAGCCTGGAAAGCCATGGAAAAAGGTGTGCACGAGCAAGAAAAATCGTAACACAAGAACGGAGGAACGATAATGGCTAAAAAAATGCCTGAAATCGGTGATTATAAATATGGGTTCCATGACAAAGACGTCTCGATTTTCCGCTCGAAACGCGGTTTGACTGAAGACATTGTCAGAGAAATTTCTAATATCAAGAGCGAACCTGAATGGATGCTTGAATCTCGTTTAAAAGCTCTTAAAATGTTTTATTCAATGCCTATGCCGCAATGGGGTGGCGATTTGGCGCCATTGAACTTTGACGAAATCACTTATTACGTTAAACCGTCGGAAGCAAGCCAAACTTCATGGGATGAAGTGCCGGATGAAATCAAACAGACTTTTGATAAATTGGGTATTCCGGAAGCGGAACAAAAATACCTTGCAGGTGTTTCTGCACAGTACGAATCAGAAGTTGTTTACCATAACATGAAAGTTGAACTTGAAGATATGGGCATCATCTTTAAAGATACAGATGCCGCACTTCGTGAAAACGAAGACTTGTTCCGTGAATACTTCCAGACAGTCATTCCGGCTGCTGACAATAAATTTGCTGCTTTGAATACAGCTGTATGGTCAGGTGGATCTTTCATCTATGTACCACCAGGCATAAAAGTGGAGTCGCCGCTGCAAGCATATTTCCGTATCAACTCGGAAAATATGGGGCAGTTTGAGCGTACGCTGATCATTGTTGATGAAGGCGCAAGCGTTCATTACGTGGAAGGTTGTACAGCGCCGGTTTATACGACGAATTCACTGCACTCTGCTGTAGTTGAAATTATCGTTAAAAAAGACGCTTATTGCCGTTACACAACAATCCAAAACTGGGCGAACAACGTCTACAACCTGGTTACAAAACGTGCATTCGTTGATGCCAACGGTACAATGGAATGGATTGATGGAAACATCGGATCCAAATTGACGATGAAATATCCTGCAGTTTACCTTCGCGGTGAAGGTGCTCGCGGCATGACATTGTCAATTGCAATCGCAGGTAAAGGTCAGCACCAGGATGCTGGCGCTAAAATGATCCACATGGCACCGAATACTTCATCTTCCATCGTTTCGAAGTCAATTTCGAAACAGGGCGGTAAAGTTTCGTACCGTGGGATTGTCCGTTTCGGCCGTAAAGCTGACGGAGCTCGTTCGAACATTGAATGTGATACATTGATCATGGACAACTTGTCCACGTCTGATACGATCCCATACAATGAAATCCTGAACGACAATGTATCTTTGGAACACGAAGCGAAAGTTTCAAAAGTATCCGAAGAGCAATTGTTCTACTTGATGAGCCGTGGCGTTTCTGAACAGGAAGCTACTGAAATGATTGTTATGGGCTTCATCGAGCCATTCACAAAAGAACTTCCAATGGAATATGCGGTTGAAATGAACCGTTTAATCAAGTTCGAAATGGAAGGTTCAATCGGTTAATAAATTCTTTAACGAATCCCCATTGCTAAAAAGCAATGGGGATTTTAATTTATGAAAACGTGCAAACGATATTCCGCAAAACAGCTCCGGGGGCATTAACCGACGCCTGCGAGGATAATGCCTTTGCTCCTGCATCGCTGCGCTTCTTCGTCGCAAACGATTTGCACTTCGCAAATCGCTCCCCGCGGAAAGCTTCCGTCTATAGCGAAATGATTGAAGAAGTTAATGATTGTTTAAGAATTCGAAATCCTGACTGCTTAATTGCAATGGGGATTTTTTTCTGCCATATGCGGGTAAAGCTGGGATAGGACGTTCTATTTTTTCTGTGCTATCATTTAACTAACAGTATCTCGGAGGTGGCGGAATGATTTACGCTGGATTAACGGGTTGGGGAGATCATCCGGATGTTTACAGTCCGGGATCAAAGCAAAAAGACAGATTGACTGATTACTCAGGGCATTTTCCAATCGTGGAATTGGATTCTTCTTTTTATGCCGTGCAACCCGAAAGGAATATAAGAAAATGGATTGCTGAGACGCCTGATTCTTTTCAGTTTATTGTCAAAGCCTATCAGGCGATGACCGGACATTTGCGCGGAGAAAACCCTTTTAATACAGAAGAGGAAATGTATGAAGCTTATATAAAATCCATCAGGCCACTGAAGGAAGTAGGCAAGCTCGCGATGGTCTTGCTGCAATTTCCGCCCTGGTTTGATTGTGTTAAAGAAAATGTGGACGAAATCAGGCGGATAACGAACAAATTAAGTGAGTTTGATTTGGCGATCGAATTTCGCCATCAATCCTGGTACGCTGAGGGGTTCAGGGAAAAAACCTTCGAATTTCTTCGGGAACATAATTTGATCCATTCTGTTTGTGATGAACCGCAAGCGGGCGATGGATCAATTCCACTGGTGCCTGTTTCAACAAGAAAAGATAAAGTCTTATTCCGTCTTCACGGTCGCAATGTTCATGGATGGCAGAACGTGGGGAACTCAAAGAAATGGCGGGAAGTCCGCTATTTATACGATTACAACCACGAAGAATTATCGGAAATCAGCACAGCGGCAAATAAGCTGGCAGAACAGGCCGAAAATGTTTACATCATTTTTAATAACAACTCCGGCGGCCATGCTGCAGGAGACGCAAAACAATTCCAGCAAATGAATGACTTGACCTTCGAAAACCTTGCACCAAAACAAATGAATCTTTTTGAAGGGGAATTTTAACGAGAGGCAATAAAGAGGTGTTTTAAAATGGCTGAAACTATTCATATATATCACACAAATGATCTGCACAGCCATTTTGGCAATTGGCTCAGTATCCATGCTTTTTTGGCTGAACGAAAGCGCTGGCACGAAGAAATGGGCGATTTCTGTCTCATTTTGGATATCGGAGACCATGTGGACCGTTCCCACCCTTACACAGAAGGGACAGCAGGAAAAGGGAATGTGGACTTGTTGAATGAAGCTGGTTATGATGCAGTAACGATAGGCAATAATGAAGGCATTACTTTGTCAAAAGAGGAACTGGATGATTTATATATGGATGCGAATTTTGATATTATCCTATCCAATCTATTAGCTGAAAACGGTGATCGGCCGGATTGGGCGAAGCCGTATAAAATTATTCGGACATCCGAAGGCAAGCGGATCGGTCTTGTCGGTGCCACTGCTGAATTCACTCCTTTTTATGAAAGATTAGGCTGGAGAGTGACTGCTGCAAGAGAATCCATTCTTCAATCGGTAGAAGAGATTAAAGCAGATACAGACTTTATCGTCTGTTTATCACATCTTGGGATAAGGGAAGACGAACTTCTTGCTGAGACCTGTCCGGAAATTGATTTGATACTAGGTGCGCATACCCATCATATTTTTCACGAAGGCAAAATGATCGGCAATGTGCTGCTCGGAGCTGCAGGTAAGTTCGGAGCTTACCTTGGCCACGTTATTATAGATGAAGATTTAAAAAAGAAAAAAGCATATTTAATTGAAACTGAGAAATTGGATAATCCGGATGAAAGCTATGACCAAAAGCTGCGGGAGAATGGAAAAGATTTGATGAGGGATGCTGTATTCTATAACGATGCAGCCCTCAAAGCCGAATGGTTTAAGGAGTCGGAGATGGCTCAGTTATTCGGCAAGGCGATGATTGAATTTTCGGGGGCGGATTGTGCGCTATTCAATGCCGGCTTGTTTATGGAAGACATGCCGCTTGGCGAGATCACCCGTTACGATTTCCACCGGATGCTGCCACATCCCATCAATCCGTGCATGATCGAACTGACCGGAGCGGAATTGAAGGAAATTTATCTCCAGTCGATGAACTCCGAATGGCCACAGCTTGAGTTAAAAGGCCTGGGCTTCAGAGGAGCTGTTTTTGGGAAGATGATCCGTACAGGAATGGATATGGACAATCATCAGTTATATATCAATAATAAGCTTGCGGAGAGTGACAGAGTGTATAGGCTCATCACTTTGGATATGTTTACTTTCGGTTATTTCTTCCCGGAATTTAAGCGTTCTCCGAAAACCTATTTCATGCCGGAGTTTATCCGGGACGTCTTCAGCAATTATTTCTCGCGCAATACAGTGCAGTAAGTGGACTGTCCGGTCAGAAATTGACCTTGATTTCAATACAATTTTAGTATATGCTAACAAAGAATTGTATATCGATGGGTAGAGGCTGCAAAACCGATCAGTAAAATATGTGAGCGTGACAGCGATGATCATATTTGAAAGGCGGTTTTGCCGAAGTCCATTTTCCGTTGTCACCGGGAAGTGAGGCTGGGGGCATCCTTAATAGGGATGTTACTGTCATTTATGCTTGCATAAATGGAGAGCTACAGGGTTGTTTGATGTTTTACCGCACAGACGAATTGTAGAAAGCCGACTTGTCCCTTAGGATAGAGCCGGCTTTTTTTCTCCATTCTATTCCATCAAAAAATAGGAGGAAACTATTCATGGAAAACACGATCTTCTCGATCCTGCCGCCGATTATTGCAATCGTAATGGTGTTGCTGACTCGGCGCGTACTTTTATCACTGGGTGTAGGTATCATTTCGGCGGCGCTCATTTTAACATCATTTGCCCCAGTTGGTACGTTACAGGAATTATTTACATCATTTCAGATAATTTTCTGGGATGGAGGCTTTAACGCATATAATGTCTTTATTCTTCTTTTCTTGCTGTTACTGGGCATAATTACTGCATTCGTCAGTTTGTCCGGAGGAAGCCACGCTTTTGCCGACTGGGCTTCAAAACGGGTCAAATCCCGCCGTGGCGCGAAAGTACTTACGGTAGCGCTTGGTATTCTTATCTTCATCGATGATTATTTCAATGCACTGGCAGTCGGCCAGGTTGCTCGCCCAATAACCGACCGCTACAAGGTGTCACGTGCGAAACTCGCTTATTTCATCGATTCCACTGCAGCTCCTGTCTGCGTGGTTTCACCGGTTTCAAGTTGGGGCGCAGCAATCATCGGAATCATCGCAACGATTCTCGCAGGCCAAACTTTTGTGGAATATTCGGCTTTGGAAGCATTCCTATGGATGGCGCCGATGAACTTTTATGTTATCGCGGCACTCGCCATCGTATTCTTCGTAGCTTACCGTGATGTAGATTTCGGTGAAATGAAAAAGCACGAAGTTAATGCTATCGAGAACGGACAGCTTTATGATCCTGAGAAATCAATTCCAGGAGAAATGAAAGAAGAATTCCCGTCCCATTCCCATGGGCGTGTACTTGACCTATTGCTTCCAATCCTCGTGTTGGTTGCAGGAACAATCGCCGCAATGCTATGGACGGGTTATCAAAATGCCGGTCAGCAGCTGGATATCTGGCTGATATTTGAAAACACCGATGTTCCTCTGTCATTGCTGGTTGGTGGACTTTTAGGAACAATTACATCCATCGTTCTGTATTTGCTGCAAATGAACAAAAACGAAACTGCCAATGCTGGATGGATCGGCAAAGGAATCTGGGCAGGGATCAAATCGATGATGGGCGCTGTCCTGATTCTGATTTTCGCCTGGTCCCTGACTTACCTTATCGGCGCACTTGAGACAGGCACTTATCTTGCGGGAATTGTGAATGATGGTAATATTCCGGTTTCAGTTCTTCCGGTCTTGCTGTTCCTTCTAGCTGGAGTAATGGCGTTCTCAACCGGTACATCGTGGGGATCATTCGGTATCCTGTTGCCGATTGCCGGAACCATCATGATTGAAGCTGCACCGGAATTATTATTGGCATCTTTGTCAGCAGTTCTTGCAGGTGCGGTTTTCGGTGACCATTGTTCACCGATTTCAGACACGACAATCTTGTCCTCGACTGGCGCAGGAAGTAATCATATGGACCACGTCGCTACACAGCTTCCTTATGCATTGACAGCTGCGGCAATCGCCTCAGTAGGGTATTTGGTCATAGGTCTTACTGGTTCGCTTCTATGGTCGTTATTGGCTGTTGTTATTATTCTTGCAATACTATTTGTGGTTTGGTCACAAAGAACAACAATACTTGAAAGAGCCAGAAATGCTCAGTAAATAGAAAGCGGAGAGAATTCCTCTCCGCTTTTTTATTATTATAGGAATAGTTTTTTTAAAAAAATATAAGAAATCGTCTTTACTTTGAACTACCCGCTCGGTATACTATTTTTAGATTAGATAATAATCTGAAAATATACAAACTTCCCATTTTTCTGTAAGAGAATTGGAAGTTCGTAAAGAGGGGGAGAAATTATGGAACGTTCGCAATGGGGGACACGCGCCGGGTTTATCATGGCGGCAGTCGGCTCGGCAATCGGTTTGGGAAACATTTGGCGTTTTCCGTATGTGGCCTATGAAAATGGTGGAGGAGCATTCTTTATACCGTACTTATTCGCTCTGTTAACTGCAGGGATACCGATTCTAATCTTAGAATTCACCATCGGGCACAGATACCGTGGATCAGCGCCATTATCGTTCTTCCGCATGAGCGGCAAGAAAGCGGAATGGCTGGGCTGGTGGGCCGTACTTGTATCATTCGTCATATCCGTTTATTATGCAGTCATCATCGCCTGGGCAATGCGATATACGATTTTTGCAATTAACCAGGCATGGGGAGAAGATACACAAGCATTCTTATTCGGAGATTTCCTTCAACTGGGAGACGTACCGGGGCAGACAGGTGATATCGTATGGGGAGTATTCATCCCATTAGTCCTGGTTTGGGCAATTACACTTGGAATTCTTTTAGCTGGAGTCAAGAAAGGGATTGAAGCTGCCAACCGGATTTTCATTCCGACATTGGTGGTCATCTTCCTTATTATTGTTATCCGCGCTGTTACTTTGGATGGAGCAATGATGGGGCTGAACGCATTCTTCGAACCGAATTTTGATGCCATCATGGATCCGTCGGTTTGGGTTGCAGCTTACGGACATATCTTCTTCAGTTTATCCGTAGCCTTTGCCATCATGATAACTTATTCAAGTTATCTTCCGAAAAAATCGGATATTACAAATAACGCATTCATTACCGGATTTGCCAACTCAAGCTTTGAGTTGCTTGCAGGGATTGGGGTATTCGCTGTACTCGGCTTCATGGCCGCACAATCCGGAGTGGAAGTTTCTGAAGTGGCAACTGCCGGCGTAGGTTTGGCATTTGTTGTATTCCCGCAGATCATCAATGAATTCCCTGGATTGAATGGACTCTTCGGCGTCCTGTTCTTCCTGTCCTTGACTCTTGCAGGATTAACTTCCTTGATGTCGATCACTGAAACTTATGTAGCAGCAATTTCTGAGAAATTCGGAACTTCACGCCGCAAAGCGGTTGCTTTCGGTGGCGGATTGGCTGCTGCAATTTCAATTCTGTTCGCCACACAAGGCGGTCTTTACTTCCTTGACCTTGCAGATTACTACATCAACCAATTTGGTGTTGCAGCAGTCGGTCTTGTTGAAGTTGTTATGGTCGTATGGATCCTGCGTAAAGCAGATAACCTTAAAACTCATGCGAATGGGATTTCTGACATCCAGCTTGGCGGATGGTGGAAATTCAGCTTGGGCGTCATAACTCCGATCGTATTGGGTTATATGATGTTCGGGTTGCTGAGACTCAATGTCCTTCAACAGCACACAGATGGTGAAGGTAACATCATAGGAAACTACGAAGGCTATTCCGATATGTTTACATTATTCGGAGGAGTCGCTGTAGCAGCTGGTGCTCTGATCTTAGGAATCTTGTTCTCACTCGGCAAATGGCATAAGAGCCATGCTGCATTCGAGGAAGAAAAATAAGGGGGTTTACGCTATGGAAGTAAGCGCAATCGTAGTTATGATCATTGGTATCGTACTTTTATGGGGCGGTCTAGCTGCTAGTATTTTTCATGCAGTGCGAAGCGGTAAAAAGAATAAGGCAGATAACGCAGCTTGATATGAAGAATAGTAAACCCTGGAAACTTTATGTTTCCAGGGTTTTTGTTTAGGCTGGACTGTTCCTTGTTAGGCTTGCGGCTTTATGGTACATTTGGGAAAGAGAATGGTTGACAGGCTTCCAGGTTTTCAAAAGAAGATTGTTTGCAATGCGCCAGTGAAAAACGAGCCTTTGCCTGAAGGCTAAAGTAAATGGATGGTGAAAATTTTGATTACGATAGACCAGTGGAATTATGAAATTGTCATCGATTACCGTGAAGGATTTCAGGAAGAAGCCATAAATAACCGTTATAGTGAGATTTTAGGCAAGTATGATTACATACTTGGAGATTGGGGCTATGGCCAGCTGCGGTTGAAGGGCTTCTTTGAAGACACCAACCATAAAGCCAGTTATGATACCAAAATCAGCACTTTGCAGGACTATTTATATGAATACTGCAATTTCGGCTGTGCTTATTTCGTCATCAAGAAAGTCGGCAAAGCACCTGAGCCTGAACAGGAAGCCGCAGATGAAACAGTAGAAGAACCAAACGATCAGTCAGTACAGGAAAATCCCGTTGCAGAAGCATGATGCAGCGGGGTTTTTTTATGCCATTATGCTATTATAGGTAATGATAATATATAGATAGAAACTATACCTGTTGGAGGGTTACACATGTATTTTATTGACCGCAGCAAAATTACAGAAACGATCGCTTATATGAATTCCTTATTGGAGTTATATAATACTAAACCGGAATGGCACAGCCTCGAAGACCGATTGGCATTGGAGCGGCTTACGCATAACATCGTCGAATCCATCATAGATGTCGGCAATAGCATGATTGATGGATTCATCATGAGAGATCCGGGCAGTTATGATGACATCATAGATATTTTAACAGATGAAAAAGTGATTTCGCCAGAAATGGATGCGCCTTTGAAACGGGTGATCGGTTTACGGAAACCGTTGGTGCGTGATTTTATGAAGATGGATCATGCTAATATTATTGAAGTTCTGAACGGTGCTTTTACTGAATTGGAATCGTTCGGCCCCAAAGTGGAGCATTATCTTGTCCATGAACTTGGACCGGTATCAGCATTTATTCCTGAGGCCAAAAATGAAGGACTATAATGTTTATTGCCTCGATTTGGATGGTACGGTATTTAGAGGCAGTGAATTGATACCTGAAACTGCCGATTTTATTCACCGCCTTCAAAAGAAGGGCATGGAACCTTACTATGTAACGAATAATGCATCCATGACACAGCAGCAATTTGCAGAAAAGTTGAAGTCATTTGGTATCGTGTCACCTGCTGACCATATTATGACTTCAGCAATTGCAGCAGCCAAATACATCAAAAGATGGTATCCGGGAAAAAAAGTCTTTATGATCGGCACAGACGGCGTGGAAGAAGCGCTTAAAAGTGAAGGAATTGAAAGGGTTTATGAAAATGCGGATATCGTCCTAATGGGTATTGACCGGAACATCAACTTTAAGAAACTGGCGACCGCCTGCCTGGAAGTCCGTAAAGGGGCAGTCTTTCTCTCGACAAACCGGGATTTGGCCTTTCCATCCGAAAGGGGCTTTATGCCGGGCAACGGCGCTTTTACGAAAGTGGTTTCTTCGTCAACAGGAGTAGAACCTGTATTCATCGGTAAACCGGAAATGCATATGCTCGAAGCGATAAAATATGAAAATGGCTGCGATAAAGAGGGAATGGTAATGGTCGGGGATAACTACGATACCGATATTCAGGCAGGAATCCGCTTCGGGATTGATACAATTCATGTCAATACTGGCGTGACGCCAATGGAAGAGGCGGTTAAAAAAGAAGTTCCTCCTACGTATGCAATTGAAAACCTCAGTTTTTGGGAAATATAAAAAAGCCATCGGAATGATGGCTTAAAACAATGGGTTTTCTTCTATAAACTCATACACTTTGCGTGTCAGTTCTTCGGGTGTATCTGCTTCGACGATTTCGCCGTTCACTAAGGCATACAGGGTTTCGGAGCATTTAGTACAATAACTCAGGCAGCCATATTCCAACACATCGAGATTTGGATCCCGATCGAGTTTTTCAAAAGCTTCCTGGGCCCCATTTACGATATTGCTGACGCAAAATTCAACAATCGGATTCATTAAGGTCACCTCGCTACTTCGAAATCCTACCTTTTTTCAGGAGGAAAGTCAATTATTTGATTTCTTCTGGAGTTATTGTGAAACTTATCACAATCCGATATAATGCTAAATGAGATAGTAGTAGACAGATGAAAGTTAAAGGAGATTTTTATGCGAAAACTAGTCTTATTAGGCGGCGGTTACGGCAATATGAGAATATTGCTTCGTTTATTGCCCAGCAGTTTGCCACAGGATGTCGAAATCACATTAATCGACCGTACGCCATTCCACAGCATGAAAACAGAATTTTACGCTTTGGCTGCCGGTACAGAATCTGATCAGGATGTTCGGGTTGATTTTCCGGAGCATGAGCGCTTAAAAATCGTCAATGGCGAAATTCTGGAAATCGGCATTGATGAAAAATGCATCTTCATGGAAAACGGCCAGCGGATCGACTATGACGATTTGGTTATCGGACTGGGTTGTGAAGATAAATACCATAACGTTCCCGGTGCAGATCAATACACATACAGTATCCAGACTATCGGACAGTCAAGGCAGACTTATCAGGCACTGCTGGGGTTGCCGGCCAATGCAGTTGTTGGAATAGTTGGAGCGGGACTAAGCGGAATCGAACTGGCTAGTGAACTTCGTGAAAGCCGTGAAGATTTGCAGATTAAGTTATTTGACCGCAGTCCGCGTATTTTGCGCGATTTCCCGGAGCGCTTGAGTAACTTCGTGAAAAAATGGTTTGACAGCCATAACGTTGATGTAGTTTCAAACTCAAATATCACAAAAGTGGAGCCGAATCTTCTATATAACCATGAAGAGACAATCCCAGTTGATGCAGTAGTTTGGACGGCCGGTATCCAACCGGTTAAACCGGTTCGGAATCTGGGGCTTGAGAGCGATTCAATCGGTCGCGTAGTTATTAACCAATACCACCAATTGCCTGCCAATGAGAATGTATACGTCGTTGGAGATTGTGCAGCTTTACCGATGGCGCCTTCCGCACAGCTTGCTGAAGAGCAGGCGGAACAAATTGTCAAAGTGCTTAAGATGCGCTGGAAGGGTGAAGAACTGCCTGAAACGATGCCAGAGATCAAGCTGAAAGGATTCCTGGGTTCGCTGGGCAAGAAACAAGGCTTCGCTTATCTGGCAGACCGTACAGTAACAGGACGCATTGCACGCCTTATGAAATCCGGTGTGCTATGGATGTATAAATGGCATAATGGTTGATGATAAGTTTAAACAAAAAGCGCTCAGCAATGAGCGCTTTTCTTATTCTGCCTTAAACCCGTGCTTTTCAAGTTCTTTATAAATGGGTTTTAATTGAACATACCCTTCTGCTGCGACTTCGTCTTCAACAAGGATCAAAGGATAAAAAAATTCATCATTTTGGATACGCTCGATATAATCTTTTTGGCGATCGTTTTCCGGCTCTTTCTCAATATCGATATAAGTAATTGAAAATGGCTGATCTTTATATTTTCTTGGTATGGCAGCCTGCAGCCACTCGAATGTATCGATCGAGGAAGGGGCATTTACACAACTGGCACAAATTACTTCTGCTCCGTATACTTCGATGGCAATATTTTTCGTCATAAATTTGGACCTCCTGGAAATTCAATAGTGGCTTTTTCTCTCTAATCACATTATAATGATTATAATGAAAGGAGTCGATATAAATGACTGAAGCTTTGGTTGAAGAGCAAGTAATGGAAGTCTTAGATAAATTACGTCCATTCCTTTTACGTGACGGAGGAGATTGTGAACTCGTCGACATAGAAGATGGCATCGTGAAACTTCGTCTGCTTGGAGCATGCGGAAGCTGCCCGAGTTCGACAATTACATTGAAAGCTGGAATTGAACGCGCATTAACGGAGGAAGTTCCTGGCATAGTTGAGGTAGAACAAGTATTTTAAAGCCAAGGGACCTGTTGCAGGTCCCTTTTTCTGTTTATATAGCAGTTCAAGAAAGTCAGCTTTCTTGAACTGGGCCAGGATTTATTGATATGATATTCGAAAGGAAAGGGTGACAGGTAATGGAACAGGTAGTCGAAATTACAGAAGCCGCTTCTTTTCAGGTAAAAGAAATGATGCGACATAATGAAGAAGAAGATTCTTTCCTGCGTGTAGCCGTAAAAGGCGGAGGCTGCAGCGGTTTGACGTACGGCATGGGATTTGAAAAAGAGCAAGGTGCAGAAGATGATCTCTATGAACAGTTCGGGATTCCAATCCTGATTGCGAAAGATGATGCACCGATTCTTAAAGGCACAGTAGTCGATTATAAACAATCGCTGATGGGCGGGGGCTTCACTATAGAAAACCCTAATGCCATTGCTTCATGCGGATGCGGTACATCCTTCCGTACTGCTAAAAAAGCGGGAACACCTGAAAGCTGCTGACATGCAACAATTGAGATAAACCTTCTGCTTACAACAAGTTGCGCAGGGGGTTTTTTTCTGTATAATGGGGGAATAATCTGTTTACTTGTATCGCCCTAATATCTGGTGCTATCCAGTTGAAATCACTAGTTAAAAAGGCTAATATAGAGTGTAGGAGTAAATTGGAAACAATAACAAAATTATTTATACTGGTTTTCCGATTTAAAAAATGACTCGAAGGTGGTTGCGATTAGATTGAAAAGACCGTCAATTTTAGTATTAGGAGCAGGCTACGGTGGATTGACTACTGTAGTGAATCTGCAAAAAATTATGGGAACAGACGAAGTCGATATCACGTTGATCAACAAAAACGAATACCATTATGAAAGCACATGGCTTCATGAAGCTGCAGCTGGAACAATGACTCCAGAACAGGTGCGTTACGATATCAAAGAAGTAATCGATCCTGTTAAAGTAAGATTCGTTCAGGCAACAGTGGAAGCAATCGATGTTGCCGGCAAGAAAGTCCTTACAGATAATGGCGAATTTACATACGATTATATCGTCATTGCTCTTGGATTCGAAGGGGAGACTTTCGGAATTGAAGGACTTGATAAATATGCATTATCAATTGCTAATGTGAAAGCGGCGCGTTACATCCGTGAACACATTGAATTCCAATTTGCCACTTGGTCTGCAGAAGAAGTCAAAGACGACAGCCGCTTGAATATAGTTGTCGGCGGTGCCGGATTTACAGGCATCGAATTCCTGGGCGAACTGGCTAACCGTGTACCTGAACTCTGTAAAGAGTTTGATGTGCCGCGTGAAAAAGTCCGCGTAATTTGCGTTGAGGCTGCTCCAATGGTATTGCCTGGCTTTGATCCTGAATTGGTCAACTATGCAGTGGGCCATCTGGAATCTAAAGGAATTGAATTCTCAATCGGTACTCCGGTTGTAGAAGCGACTCCTGAAGGCGTCAATATCAAGAAGAGCGATGATGAGTTTGAATTCATCAAAGCCGGTACAGTCGTTTGGGCTGCCGGAGTTCGTGGAAACAGATTGATCGAAACTACGCCAATCGAAAATATGCGTGCCCGCGTTAAAGTGGAAAAAGATTTGCGCGCACCTGCTTTCCCTGATGTTTTCATCATTGGTGATTGTGCATTGATGATCAACGAAGAAACAAACCGTCCATATCCACCGACGGCACAAATTGCTATGCAGCAAGCAGAAGCAGCTGCAGCGAATATTAAAGCATTGATCCAGGGCCAGACAACACAGGAGTTTATTCCGGACCTTAAAGGTACTGTTTGTTCACTGGGTGATGATGATGCAATCGGTGTTGTGTTCGGCAAGAAAGTCACTGGCAAGAGAGCCTCATTCATGAAAAAAATGATCGACAACCGTGCACTTTATATGGTGGGCGGACCGAAATTGGTCATGAAAAAAGGTAAATTCAACGTACTGTAATATTAGAGCAGAAGCCTCCGTCATGGAGGCTTCTTTATTTTTATGCATTTCCTGATAAATTAGTTAATAATTGTGAATTATGTGTCCATTTTATGATAATAGAAAAATAATATAAATGTATCCGCTTACATTCATTTCTTTCTCTTGCTTGTTTTGTAACACCATGATATATTATCAGAATATTATAAACAATAGCAGGAGGAGGTGTTTCGGATGAAGAATTTCAAACAAGTAAAACCAACAAACCAATGCCCATATTGCGCAGGCCAAGGTTATTTCCAATTGCGTTTGGGCGGATCGGAAACGTGCTCTTGCTGCTCGGGATCCGGGAAGAAATAAGAATTTAAAATTTGATGATGGCTGCAGAACCCGCATTTCCAAATGCGGGTTCTTTTTTAAGGAGAAAATTCCGATGCGTTGTGTCAATGTGATGAACTCTGCATTCTTGGATTGAAAGGCCTTGTTATTTCAGTTAAACTGGTTAGAGGAATATCGGAGGTTAGATTATATATGAATAGTTCATTCACTATTGTTCAATTGATCATTTCAATGCTTTTATTTTATGTAATGTTTTTTGGCATCGGCTTTCTCCTGAATATGCTGCTGCGTATGACCTGGCTTATGGCAATCGTCTATCCGGTCGTCATCCTTCTTGTTATTGACGATGTTGGCTTCTTTGACTATTTTACGGATCCTGGCCAGTCCTTCTCCATGCTGGGTGATACGATCACATCTCTGACAGGAACAGATATAGCTGTTCTGCTATCAGGCTTTGCCGGCGCAATTACTGCCGGATTCGTCATGAAAGTTCTACGCAAGATGGGATACCAGATGTTCTAATGAAAAACCGTGCGAGCCAATTGGCCTGCACGGTTTTTTTATAGAATTAAACTGTAGACAATGGCAGAAATCGCAATCCCCGTTAAAGCACCCATAAAGACTTCGCTGGGTTTATGGCCAAGCAATGTTTTTAATTCCTCAATTTTCTCTTCTTCTTTTTTCTTGGGCCAATTCCTGGTTTCATTCATGAACAGCTGAAGATCTGTCCGCATCTTATTGATCGTCAATGCCTGCTGGCCTGCCTGGAATCTGACGCCGGTGGCATCATACATCGTGATGACCGCAAACATGGTCGACACTGCGAAAATCGTTGAACCGACTCCGTGCTCATAGGCAACTGCAGTAGTCAGGGAAGTGACAGCGGCGGAGTGTGAACTGGGCATTCCGCCAGTTGAAGTAAAGAGTTTCCAATCCAATTCCCGGGTAACGGCATATTGAATAGGAATTTTTATGAATTGGGCAAAGATGATTGCAAAAAGTGCAATCATTAATGGTGTATTCGTGAATAATTCCATCCAACAATCAACCTTTCAAATAAAATCTGTTGATTCAGTATAACATATTCCGTTCTCACCAAACTCCCAAACCATTTCGAAGCTCGAACTACTAAGCACTTGAATTCCATGCTAAACTTATATGGAACAGATAAAGAGGAGGAGACTTATGAATATTTCAGTACACAGCACTGAGCAGCACAATGAAGCAGAGATTTTGATCGTTGGCCTAACACGCCACCCAGAGAACACAACGGGCTGGAACCAGTTCTCAGAGAGATTCGATGGAAAGCTGCAGGATTGGGTGAAAAACGAACTTTCTTTCGATAAGAATAATATTATTACATATCCATCCTTGTCCGGCAGCATCCCGCGGGTTATGTTCGTCGGCTTGGACGACCGGAAAAAATTGAATGAAGATGATATCCGTGCAGCTTTCGGCTTGGCAGGCAAAGAGCTGGTCAAGAAAAAAATCAAACATGCGGCCATCTACCTCGATTCATTCCAAAATGACGAAGTCGGTGCGGAAGATGCAGCTTACCTTGCTGCTGAAGGAATCAGCATGGGCATGTACAGCTTCGCTGACTATAAAACTTCTTCAAATGAAGCGGAAATAGAGCTTGAGGACTTAACAATTCTATCAGAGGAAAATTCTGAAGACATCGAGGCTGCGGCGCGAATCGGCCAGGTATTCGGCGAGTCGGTTAACGAAGCGCGTACACTGGTCAATATGCCAGGGAATATCCTGACTGCAACAGCACTCGCTGATTATGCACAGGAACTCGGTGAGCAGTACGGCTTTGAGATGGACATCCTCGACAAAGCACAGATGGAAGAATTGGGCATGGGGGCTATTTTGGCCGTCAACCAGGGTTCTGTAGAAGAACCCCGCTTGATTGTGATGAAATATAAAGCAACAGAGTCATTTGAAGATCCGCTTGCGCTTGTCGGCAAAGGGATCACTTTTGATACAGGCGGTTATTCATTGAAACCGAAAGACGGTATTGTCGGTATGAAAGGCGATATGGGCGGAGCTGCAGCAGTACTTGGAGCTATGAAAATCATCGGGGAATTAAAACCGGCCAAGAACGTTGTGGCGGTCATCGCATCCACTGACAATATGGTATCAGGCAATGCATTCAAACCGGATGATGTCATCACTTCTTTAAGCGGGAAAACAATTGAAATTCTTAATACAGATGCTGAAGGGCGTTTGGTGCTGGCGGATTCCGTTACGTACGCCAAGCAATTGGGGGCAACACGCATCATTGATGTTGCTACGCTTACAGGCGGTGTTATCGTTGCTCTCGGCATGGACAAAACTGGGGCACTCACGAATGACGAAGCATTTTTCGAGGAATTTCTGGAAGCATCCAATGAAACAGGGGAATTTGTATGGCGTCTGCCATTAACCGAAAATGACAAAAAACGTCTGCGCAAAAGCGACGTGGCTGATTTGAATAACTCACCGGGACGCGATGGCCATATGATTTTCGGCGGCGGGTTTGTAGGTGAATTTGTTGAAGACACACCGTGGATCCATTTGGATATAGCGGGAACATCATTTACAGCAGCTGCCCATGATCTGGGGCCTAAAGGCGGTACAGGAGCAATGGTCAGAACATTGGCGATGATGGTCGAAAGTTTGGCTGAGGAAAAATAACCAAAAGAAAAACCTGCAGACTCAATTGTCTGCAGGTTTTTTCAATGCGAATCTTTTTTTCTTGCGCTGGACAGCAGGCCCCAAATCGTCCCGTACTGTCTGCTCTGCCACTTTAGTGCCTGATATATAGGCAGCACGGCCGATTAAATGGCCTCCAACCGGAGCCGTTATGAACAGAAAGGCGATGGCGATGATCATCTGTGTGTTGAAAATACCTTCTATCAGCCAAAAGTGGATAAATGCACCCGACAGGATGGCCAATACCCCCAGTGTAGAACTCTTAGAGGCAGCATGTGTGCGTGTATAGACATCCGGCAAACGAACAAGGCCAAGAGCTGTTACAACGCTGAAAAGGACGCCTGAGCTGATCAGAATAATGATGAGGATGTTAGCGATTGTTGTCACGATCGAAAATCTCTCCTCTCTCGATGAATTTAGCGAATGCTGCTGTGCCGATAAAGGACAGTATGCTCAGCAACAGGATAATCTCCAGGAAGAATTCCGTTTCGATAATCAGAGATAGGAGAGCCACGATGGAAACCAGGCTGATTCCGATTGCATCAAGTGCCACAACCCGGTCAGCGACTGTTGGCCCTTTGACCAAACGGAATAGAAGACCTGCAAAAGCGATGCTGACGACTGCCAGCGAAACCCAATAAAACATCATCATGGGCGGCTCACCTCCAGTATGGCACGCTCAAAGGTATTCTTAATGGAAGATACGGCTTCATCGATATCATCAAAATCCAGCGCATGGATATAAAGCCTTTTCTGGTCATCGGATATTCCGACGACAAGCGTTCCGGGAGTCAGCGTAATCAAGGCTGAAAGCAAAGTTACTTCCCAATCCTGCTTCAGTTCAGTTTCCATTTCAAAAATTGCTGGCTTGATATTCAATTTCGGACGAAGAACGATGCGCAAAACCTGCAAGCTTGATAACGTCAATTCCTTCAGGAAAAGGAAAAACAAAGAAATTACTGCCCATACGCGGGTCAAATACAATCTTCCTTTAAAGAATCGGCGCATCAGGATAATGATTCCCAAGCCGACCAAAAAGCCGATGGCGAATCCGGAAGGAGTAAAGGACACCGAGATGAACATCCAAACGATTGCCAGAAAGAAGTTCAATAGGATTTGTGAAGACATATCATCTACTCCTTAAATACCGCTTCAATATAAAGCGATGGATTCAGCAGCACTTCAGCCGCACCAGAAACGAATGGCATGAAGAGTTCCGCACCGACTCCGAAGAATACTGTTACGGCAACCAGTAACATCGAAGGGATCAGCATAGCGTGATAAGCTGATTTTTTTAAAGGTTCAGTTTCTACAGGTTCACCCCAGAATGCATAAATAAATATGCGAACCGCACTTAACAGCACGATGAGGCTTGTAGCGAGAATGACAATGCTTCCCCAGAACTGCGGACCTTCAAATCCGCCTTGGATAATCAGCAGCTTACCGGGGAAACCGCTCAGCGGAGGTATTCCCGCAAGCCCGAATGCTGCAACCAGATAAGTCCAGCCGAGCACTGGGTAGGTTTTCATCAATCCGCCCATTTTGCGCAGATTTGAAGTTCCGAATATGACAGCTACAATCCCGACAAGGAAAAATAATGCCGCTTTAATCATCATGTCATGAATCAGATAAAGAATCGAACCTTGGACACCAGCTTCATTCAGCTGAGATACTCCGAACAGGATGACTCCGACTGCAATGATGATGTTGTAGATGATAATCTTCTTTACATCGAAATAGGCGAGTGCACCGACACATCCGGCCAATATGGTCAGGATGGCGATGATGGCCAATAACTCATGGGTGAATCCGACATTCATGGTAAAGAACAGCGTGTATGTACGCATGATGGCGTAGACACCAACTTTTGTCAGCAACGCTCCGAATAATGCAAGAATCGGCATTGGAGGTGCATGGTAAGAAGCCGGCAGCCAGAAGTACAATGGGAAAATCGCGGCCTTGAAGCCGAAAACCACCAGGAACAACACAGCTATAACTGTCAGAATACCGGTATTTTCAATCTGTGGTATTTTGACGGCCAGATCTGCCATATTCAAAGTCCCTGTCACTGAGTAGAGAAGCGCGACAGCGGCTACAAATAATGCGGACGAAATAATATTGACCAGCAAATACTTGATTGATTCACGAAGCTGCTGGCGTTCACCGCCGTGGACAATCAATGTATATGATGCCATCAACAGAACTTCGACAAAAACGAATAAGTTGAATATATCGCCGGTTGTGAAAGCTCCATTGACACCTGTCAACAGGAACAGCACTGCCGGGTAGTAGAACGATTGCTCACGCTTTATCCCGATTGTCGGGAAGCTGTAAAGTACGACAAACAACACAATAAGCGATGTCGTGACGACCAGCAGCGCGGAGAACAGGTCCGACACCATTGAGATTCCGAATGGTGCCGGCCAGCTTCCCAGTGTCACTACTTGTATTCCATCGATATATACCTTGAATAACAGGAACAAGGAAGCAATAAGAGTGACTAGAGCGCTAATGAGTGCGACCAAACGCTGCATTTTGATTTTATTCGGAAACAGCATTAGGATTGTAGCCATTATCAATGGAATGATGATCGGGAACAATAACAGATTACTCATGGTCTTCAGTTCCTTTCAGCAATTCCATATTGTCAGTACCAAGCTCCTGATAAGCTCGGTAAGCAACAACTAGAAAAAAAGATGTAACAGCAAACGAAATTACGATCGCTGTCAATATTAGAGCCTGCGGCAGGGGATCTGCATAATCGGAAACAGAAACACCGTCCGCAACAACCGGAGGGGCTTCCCCGCCAAGGCCGCCCATGGTCAATAGAAGCAAATGGGCGCCATGGCTGAGGAGGCCGGTGCCGATAATAATGCGAATCAGGCTTTTCGAAAGCATAAGGTAAACAGCTGCCATGAACAGAAAGCCAATGACAACCGACATGATAATTTCCATTATTCATCCTCTCCAATCGTTTGAATAATGGTCATCGTAACGCCAACAACAACCAAATAGACTCCTGCATCAAAAAGCATCGCTGAATGCAGGGAAGTTTTGCCGAACAGCGGCAATTCGAAATAATCATATGCGTGTGTAAAGAATGGGACATCAAACAGTATAGATGCAGCAGCTGTAGCAATCGCCAACAGCAGTCCTACGGAAGTCATGACGACATAATTGACGGGAATAATTTTTTTAACCGTCTGGATTCCGAATGCAAGCATCAACAAAACGATGGCACTCGCTGTCAGCAATCCGCCGACAAATCCGCCGCCGGGTGTATAATGGCCGGCGAAAAAGATATGGACAGCGAACATTAGAATGATGAAGGTTACAACTTTTGTAACCGTTTGAAGCATGACATCATTTGTTTTCATGCTGACCCTCCTTTTTCGTAAGCCTCAGCTTGATCAGTGTAATAATGCCGATTCCTGCGATTCCAAGAACACCAATCTCAAACAAAGTATCAAATCCACGGTAATCGACAAGAATTACGTTAACGATGTTTCCGCCGCCCGCTTCCTTATAAACGGTTTCCTTATAGAATTCGGAAATGGAAGGGAGGGCCTTTCCGGAATGGGCAGCCAGTGCAATCAGCGTCATCATAACACCGACGCCTAGAGCAATCATGGCATTTCCGAACCGGAAACGCATACGTTCTTCTTTTCTGCTGATCTGCGGCAGATGATAAAAAGCCAACAGGAACAATGCAACAGAAATTGTTTCAATGACCAACTGGGTCAACGCCAGGTCTGGTGCTCGGAAAATGACGAAGAACAATGCCACCGAATAACCGACTGCCCCGAGTGCGATGATCGCGGTAAGGCGGGATTTCGAAAACAGGATCGTCACTGTTGAACCGAGCAGTGCCAGCATAATGACGATTTCATACAAACCGACCGGAGCCAAGTTATTCATATCAATCGCAAAAGCGTCATTCAACACAAATGTGCCAAGAACGATGATAACGAGGAAACTGAACATATAAACGAGATACGAGCGGATAAAGCCGGTCATATAAAGTCTTGAGAAGCGGTTGGCTCCCATGTCGCTCAGGAACATCCCTTTATCGTACAGGCTGTTCAAAGTATTCGGGAAGCGTTCGTATTGATGCTGCCATTTGCGCAGCGTCCAGAACATCAGTCCGCCGACTGCAAAAATACCGAGGGTCATCCACAGTTCAGGTGTAATATAGCCGTGCCAGGCGGCAACATGGACATGGACATCTGATGGTGATTCATACATAAATGGCTGAATAGCAGCAACGGCTGGATTAACGAGCCATTCACCGACAATATTCGGGATAAAGAAGATGACGACTGCCAATATGGCCAGGAAGACAGGCGAAATCAGCATGCCTTTAGGTGCTTCATGTGCCGGTTTCGGCAATTCTTCCGGTTTGTGTTTTCCGGCAAATGTATGGAATACAAAATAGAAACTGTAGATGAATGTGAAAACGGAACCGATCCAGGCGATTACCGGGAACAGGATGCCCCAGACATCCATTGAGAATAAATCAAATTCGGTTAGAGCGACCATACCGGTCAGGAACATTTCCTTACTAAGGAAACCACCAAACGGCGGCAAACCTGCCATCGAAAATGCACCGATCATAGCTACCGTAAAGCTGATCGGCATCAAACTCATCAAACCGCCGAGCTTCCGGATATCGCGTGTTCCTGTTTCATGGTCCACAATTCCGGCGATCATGAACAGGCTGCCTTTAAATACAGCATGGTTGATCAAGTGGAAAATCGCCGCAAAGCCTGCGTATTTCAAAGCGATTTCTGTGGCGTTTTCAACATGGAATCCAGCAGCTGATACGCCGAGCAGCGACATAATCAAACCCAGTTGGGAAACAGTGGAGAACGCCAGAATGCCTTTTAGGTCTTTTTGCTTCAAAGCGAAGAATGAACCCCAAAGCATGGTGAACAGCCCAATACCCGTCACCAGCCAAACCCAAGTGCCGGATGCGGCAAATATAGGTGTGAAGCGGGCAACCAGGTATAGTCCTGCTTTTACCATTGTTGCGGAGTGCAGATAAGCACTGACCGGAGTCGGCGCTTCCATGGCATCCGGCAACCAGATGTAGAACGGGAACTGTGCAGATTTCGTAAACGCTCCGAGAAGAATCAACACGAGCGCCCAGACGAAGAAGTCATGGCCCACCAATTCTGGAGCCTGCGAAATTAGCCCACGGATTGAATAAGTGTTGCCCATGATTCCGAGCAGCACAAAGCCCCCAAGCATCATCAATCCGCCAAATACAGTTATTATCATTGACTTCAGCGCACCGAATCTTGAACGGTCGCGTGTATACCAATAGCCGATGAGCAGGAAAGATGAAATGGAGGTCAATTCCCAGAACAGGTACAGCGAGATCAAGTGGTCAGACTGAACAACCCCGAGCATCGCTGTCATGAACATCAGGAGATAAACATAGAAATTATGTAGTTGTTCGCGGTACTTATCCAGATAGAATATGGAATAGAGTACGACTAGAGCTCCAATGCCCGTGATAAGCAATGAAAACAATAAACTCAATCCGTCGATATAGGCGATAAATGCGATATCAAGCGAAGGAATCCATTGCAGTTCGGACACACGATTGCCGCCTTCTGCAATTGAGGGAAGCAAAGTGGAGTAATAGATGAATAATGCTGCAGGGACCAGCAATACAAACCAGCCCGTATGGATCTGTCCGACTTTTTTGAACAGCAGCGGAATAAACAGAGCCGCAATTATGGGCAGAAAAATTAATAACACGAGTGACAAAAGAATCCTCCTTTCGAGCATATACATGATGAGTTGCTAAAAAAATTATAACGTAAATCCAGCCGCTTTGCATTGTTGGGCGTTTATTTGAAAGGAAAACGACACATTTTCAAAGGATTATAAAGATAGGAAGAAACTCATGCGAAATAACGAAAATTTTTTCTGTGAAAATCATTTTTATCGCATAAAAAAGACGGATTTCGAAAAGAAATCCGTCTTCCGGGAAGTGGTTCTAAACAGAATATTAAATTGTTAAGGCTACATCGATTTCATTTCCTGCTCGAGCAGCACGTCTTCGAAATCCTGGTCGGGTTTTGCCAAAGTATATTTCAAAAAGGCAAAAGCCAAAATGAACAATACTCCGGTAACGATGAACACAGAAGAGATTCCGATAAAACCACTCACGATTCCGCCGAATACCGGTCCGATTATGTTTCCTAGAAACCGGAAACTTGTGTTATAGCCCATAATTTCGCCTTGTATCTCGACAGGTGCCTCCCGCCGCATCAGCGCAGTGGTTGTTGGAATCATACCACCGACTGCAACTCCAAACAGCAGACGCAAAACCATCAATTGCCAGAGCTCTGTAACAAAAGCCTGCGGCACAATGAAGGTAAACGACAGCAACAGGAGAAAGCCCAGCACTTTTTCATAACCGATTGAATCTCCGAGCCGGCCCCAGCGGCGCGCAAACAGCAGGTTGCCGACACCGGCAGCACTGAAAGTTACGCCGGCCAGGAAAGCGACCTGTGAACTGTCGACTGTCAGTTCTGCCACATAAAGCGATAATAATGGCTGGATGCTGAAATTCCCGATTTGGATCAATGAAGTGACGATCATCACATTGATCAGCAGCCGGTGGTGCAGAATCCCTTGGATTATCGTTTTGCGTGCATAGACATGGGCGTCTTTATTGGCAACTTTTTTAATTTCTTTGATTCCCAAAGCTACAAGCGATGCAGCAATCCCGATGACAACAGCTGTAATAATGAAGGTGTAATCAAAACCGAAAGAGTCAGCCATCAATCCGCCGATAACCGGTCCGAACAAAGTTCCGGAAACACTGCCCATCTGCAATGTGCCAAGTGTTTTTCCGGCAATTTCCTTCGGTGTCTGTGTGCTGACAAATGCCAGCGAAGTCGGGATGAATCCAGTCACAACTCCCATGAACAGCCGGATCATGAATAATTCGTGGACGGAATCTGCGGCTCCCATCAGATAAATGCTGATTGCGATACCGAAACCATTGATGATCAATATCGGCTTATAGCCGTAGCGGTCTGCGATTCGGCCCCATATGGGTGACATGAATAATGCAGCGACAAACGTTACGCCGAATACCAGCCCGGCCCAGCGCTGAACGTATTCATCCGAAAAATCTCCGAGCGACTCTATATAAAGGGATAAAAAAGGCATAATCATCGTCGTGCTTCCTGCTACCAGAAAGTTCGTGACCATGATAATAATGAAATTTCTTTTTTGCACATCCATAACGGATACCTTCTTTCTGAAACGTGCATCTGCTTCTATTATATATTATTTCGCTACTCGAAAAAAGAAAGATAAATTACCAGTGAATTCCGAAATCTATTGTGCTAGAATAAAGCGGGGTGAATGCAAAATGAAAAAATTACTGATGCCTATTTTAATGGCAACAGCCCTGCTGGCCGCATGCGGAACGCAGGAAGCTGATAAAGAATCAGACAAGGAACCAACCGAACAACAAACAGCTTCGACTGTTGAATCCAGTGGAGATTATCCACAATTGACGGATGAAGTCGCCGAAAACGAAGCTTTAGTGGATATGAATACATCCATGGGAACGATTAAAATAAAATTATTTCCGGAACTCGCTCCAAAAACAGTGGAGAACTTCCTGACTCATGCAAAAGATGGTTATTACGATGGCGTAATCTTCCATCGTGTCATCAAGGATTTCATGATTCAGGGAGGAGATCCTGAAGGAACAGGCAGAGGCGGAGAAAGCATCTACGGAAAAGGTTTTGAAGATGAAATTTCTGATCGCCTCTATAACTTCCGGGGGGCTCTGTCCATGGCAAATGCCGGTCCTGGAACAAACGGCAGCCAGTTCTTCATCGTCCAGCTTCCTGAATTGCCGGAAGAAGGACTGCCGCCGGCTGACTATCCGGAAGAAGTCAGAGAAGAATATGCAGCAAATGGTGGAACTCCATGGCTAGACGGCAAGCATACCGTATTCGGCCATGTTGTCGAAGGCATGGATATTGTCGATGCCATCGCTGAAGTCGAAACGATCCACGGAGATCGTCCTGTAGAAGATATAGTTATCGAATCCATCGACATCATTCAGGAATAGCAAAAAGGAAGATCCACAGAGGATCTTCCTTTTTCAGCTTATTGTGAAAGATTATCAATGCAGGAATCGATATTACGCTAAATAGCTGCGCAAAAACAGGTGCTCCTGCATCGCTGCGCTAGCTTCGTCGCAAAGACCCGGGCGAACTTCCTTCGGCCAAGTCTTTCCTGGGGGCTTGCGCTGAGCTAACTCGTGCTCGGTCTCCCTCGCCCGAGTGGATCTCAGCACTTCGCTCGAAAGGGAGTCTTCGCCGTTTTGCTCCATAGCTCAGAAGCCTTTCTATAAGCAACAATTCCGTCATTCACTAAGAAGTGAGAAAGTTGACACCCGGATTCTACGCAACATTAAAATGAAGCGGTAGGCGGCGAAGGGCAAAGATGTGCTCCTGCATCGCTGCACTGCTGCACTGCTTCGTCGTAAATACTTGTCCTCGCCCGCTTCGGCCAATGTCTTTCCTGCTGGATTCAGAGCGAGTCCTGAGACCCCGCAGGAGCATCGGTTTTCGTAGCGACTGAGGAGGCTCAGGCAGCTCCCAGCGGAACGCGTCCGCCTAGAGCGGAATGAGTTGAGAAGTAAATAGTTTCCCGACAGCTAAAAAAAGGAAGATCCACTTGGGATCTTCCTTTTTTATTGCTTATAGGAGGACTTTCAGCCAAGGGCTTTAATAATGCGGTTGATGCCATCTTCGAGGACAGAAGGCGGACATGCCACATTCAAACGCAGGAATCCTGTCCCGGCTTCGCCGTACTTAGAACCCGGTTCCAACGCAACTTTGCCGACATTCAGAAGCTTGTCCATAATTTTCGATTCTTCCATTTCGAGATCACGGCAGTCCAGCCACATCAGATAAGTGGACTCCGGTTTCATCACTTTTATGGAAGGAATGGATTCACCGAGCTTCTTGATCACAGTATCCATATTGGAAGAAAGAACTTCCAATAATTCATCTAGCCACGCATCTCCTTCTTCGTAGGCAGCTTTTAAAGCAACCGGTGCAAACGCGTTCATCATGCCTGTGCCATTGGCAGCGGCATGATTTTCCAGACGCAGCCGTTTTTTAGGGTCTGTAACGACCAGCATTGAAGCTTGTATGCCTGCAAGATTGAATGTTTTAGTCGGGGCTATGCAAGTGAAGATGCGGTGTGCCTGATCGCCTGCAAGTTTTGCCAAAGGAATATGCTGATGTGGCTTCAGGACCAGATCCGAATGGATTTCGTCTGAAATGATCAATACATCATGCTTCTCAGCAAGACGCAGCATTTCTGTCATTTCTTCTTCTTTCCAGACTTTGCCGCCCGGATTATGCGGATGGCAGAAGATGAAGAAAGAAGCTTTCGAAAATTTTTCTTCCAAATCAGCAAAATCGAAACTGAATTCGCCGTCTTTCTGTATTAATTCGCTGTAGAGCACTTTTCTTCCCTGATTTTCAGGAATTGAGAAGAAGGGAGGGTAGACCGGCGGTGTTACAACCACAGCGTCGCCCGGATTGGTAAACACTTGGAGAATTGAGGCGATTGCGGGGATCACCCCGGACTGGAACATGATTTCTTCTTCTTTGATTTGCCAGTCATTGCGTCTTGATTGCCAGGAAGCTACTGCATATTTAATGTCATCATCCATGTACGTATAACCAAGAATCGGGTGTTCGAGCCTTTTTTTCAAGGCTTCTGTAACCGGCGGAGGAGCAGGGAAATCCATATCCGCGACCCAGAGCGGCAGTATTTCTGACGCATCTTCCACTTCGTAGATCATTTCCATCAGATCCCATTTGACTGAGCGGGTTTTTCTTCGTTCATGCACTTCTTCGAATAAACTCAACACAATCTCCTCTTTTCTATAAGGTTTCTATGATATTATAGCTTTTAGCACAACAGAATGTTAGGTGGAAAACTTATGGGAACTGATGAAATGAATTTGCGGGCTGGTAAAGTAATGGAAGAATGGGATCCTTTCTCTATCGGCGGCGACAAGTACAGCGAGCAAATAACAGGAGTTCTTGCTCAATTGCAGCTTCTTGACGACCCCAGCAGCCTGGCGAAAAATATTCAAAGCATCTATCAAATAGCTTACGGGATATGGATCCCGCTGGAGAAATGTGTGGCTGTGTCCTATAAATTGCTGGCGTTGAAATTTGAAGCAAAAAGCATTATATAAAAAAAGTTTCCGGTTTTTTCAACCGGAAACTCTTTTTTTATTGTTCTACTGGTTCCATTCCGTCAAGCAGATTGGAAGCCGGAACTTCAAGCGCATTTGAAAGCTTCATGATGGTCTGAACAGAAGGGATTTCCTCTCCTGTTTCATATGAGTGAAGTCGTGCCACTCCGACTCTTGTTTTTAAGGCAAGATCGTCGAGGGACAAATTGCGCTCTTCCCGCAGGAACTTAAGCTGGGCGTGTAAATCTTTACGCATATTCATACACTCCTTTTTAAAATGGTACTTTCTTCTAAATAAAGCATAACATAAAGCAACCGTTTCGTTTTGCGAAATTATGTCATTTTATAAACAATTTTCAGAAGATATCGATGATTCCCCGTATAAATACGACTACGATTGCGATTGGAGCGATGTATCTCAGCAGCACGCGCCAAACATCAACCAATAGGTGCTGTTCATGCATTTCCGCATGCGCATCTTTCTTGGTCAGCACATAGCCGGCGAACAAAGATATGAATAAAGCGCCAAGCGGCAATCCGATTCGGCTAGTTAAAATATCCATAAAATCGAAGAATGTGTAGCCGAAGAAGATTGGATCCGAAAAAACACCATACGACAATGCGCTTGGAATTCCGACAATGAAAATCGCGAGTCCCGCAAGCCATGAAATTTTACCGCGGCGATCATATTTATCCTTAACCGCAATCGACACTGTGATTTCAAGCATTGAAATGGAAGAAGTCAAAGTCGCGAAAAGAAGCAGGATGAAGAACAGGATGATCAGGAATTGGCCCATGAATAACTCATTGAAAATGGCCGGTAAAATGATGAAAACGAGCCCGGGACCTTGATCCGGCAAGTAATCCAATGCGAATACGGCAGGAAAGATGATGAGTCCCGCCATGATCGAGATGACGATATTCAGAGTTACAACACTGACGGCAGAGCGGCCAAGATTTTCTGTTTTCGGCAAGTAGGAAGCATAAGTGATCATCCCGGCAACACCTACACTAAGTGAAAAGAACGCCTGCCCGAGAGCAGTCAAAGCTGTCTCAAAATTGAAGAAAGACCAGTCCGGCACGAACATAAAGCGTACGCCTTCCATTGCGCCATCCAGCGTCAACGATCTGATCATCAGGATGACGAAGAAAATCAGCAGTGCCGGCATCATGATTTTGCTGGCACGTTCGATTCCCGATTTGATGCCGCCATGGACAATCCACACAGTCAATAGCATGAACGCTGCTTGCGCAATCAGGACTTCCAGAGGGTTTGCGATGATGTTTGTGAACAGCTCGCCGAATCCGCTGTCACTGTAATCGGATAGCTGGAATAATATTGCCCTTACCAGATATGATAAGATCCATCCGCCAACTACACTATAGAAAGACAATATCAGGAATGCGAAGATGAACCCTGACCAGCCGATCAGAAACCAAGGTTTACCCGGCGCCTGTTTCTTAAGCCCGGTGACGGCATCAGCCTGTCCCCGGCGCCCGATAACAAATTCTGCGAGCAAAATCGGCAGTCCGATGAATATAGTGCTGATGATGAATAATAATATAAAAACACTGCCTCCGTTGGCACCTGTTTCATAAGGGAATTTCCAGATTGCACCCAGTCCGATGGCACTGCCGGCAGCTGCCAGGATGAATCCGAGTTTTGATGCCCATTGCTCACGTTTCTCCATTGTCTTCACTCCTATTTCAATTAGATTTTTTCATTCTACACGAGCAACCTGCAAAAAAATAGATAAATTTGAAACTTCACTGATTTCGTAGCGTATAATAAACATATAAAGGAAGAGATTGAATATTTCAATTTTAAAAGGGGTTCTTTAAATGCAATTTGGTGATTTATTGAATAAAGCAAAAGAGGGTGACAACCAGGCGTTGATAGCCTGGAGCAGGAACTTTACGCCATTGATTGCCATGATCGCCTACCAGGCGGGCGTACCAAAAGAGGAAATACGTGGATTTCAGCTGGAAGTAATCAAGGATATCGGCAACAGTCTGGAAACAATCGAAGGACACAACACAGAGAATAAAATAATCGAATCGGCCATCCGGCTACTGAAGAGCGGGAAAACTGATTCCATCAATAAAAACGATGAGGCTTCATTTAAATTTGAAGAAGACGAGGAAACACATCAAGCAATCCAAAAACTGCCACTGACAGAAAAACTGGTTCTTATCCTGTTTCAGTTTCATGGCAAGAATCAGGAGGATGTTTCTGTCATCATGGGCAATTCCGAAGCCTCTGTTGGATCTGCACTTGAAGCTGCAATCAGGGATCTGGAGAAAAACCTCGTTGTTGAAGGGAAAGGCGATGTTCAGAAGCGGCTGGATTTATTGGCGAAGTCCTACAACAGGGTCGAATTTACCGAAGAGAACGATATTGTGCCTGAAGTGGTGGCTGCCTTAGAAGAACCGGCTGCCGAGGTGAGAAAAGAAGGAAAAGCACCTGTAAATAAGAAAACCTTAGCTACCCTGGCAGGCGCAAGTCTGTTCTTATCAGCAGTAATCGGCGCATCATTCCTATTCAACGATCAGCCTGCAGAAACGCAGCAGACAGCTGCAGAAGAAGAGAATCCGACGACTGTCACCAAGGCGATGGTCAAAAAATGGGAAGCTGAGTACGAAGAAATCCGTGCAGCTGCTCCGGAAAGTCTTGGAATATCTTTGGAAACATTCGAGCAACTGGACTATGTCAAAAAAGCTGATGCCTTAAAAGAGCGTACATTCAGCCGCCAAAACGTAAAACAGCTGCAGGACGACCCTGAACGGATGCAAAAGCAGGTCGATGTATTGATGTGGAATATTCATACGCCGAAAGGAATGCTTGATTCTGTTGACGACTATAGAATCTTAAATTCAGAAACCAGTAAATTCCTGGTGATTTATACTGAAAAAACAGAGCAATTGATGACAATAACCGACGGTTTGCTGAAAAAATATAGTGACGAATTGGCAAGAGCGGAAGTAAATGGGCAGCTATCACCCGAGAAACTCACTCATAGTCGTGAAGACTATCCAGAGGAAATTGAAAATCTGACCTCTTCCTTGAGGGAGTATACTTTTCAATATTCAGTTCACCCGAATGAAGAACGGTTCCGTACAATGAGAGATATAACTAAGTTTTATGAAATCCACCCATTTGGCTCGGATATGACAAGCAGTCAATACTTGGAGATTCTATGGAGTACACCAGTTTTTGACGAAACGGGTTTGCTTTGGCCGGCCGAGCATTTACCACAAACGATTCTTACAATGTCGGCATTCATGAGTGATCCGCTTGCTGATCCCATGCTAAAAGGTGAAGTTGAGCCTCAGTTACTGACAGCTTTCTTTACTTTATTGAAAGGGAACGAACATATCGAGGTTTTTGATGAAAAAGGGATAGTTAAAAAAGAAATTCAAGTTGCCTGGGAGAGCTTATTCCAGCGGAACAGCAATCCAGTCACATTTTTAATGTTGCCCATCCTGGAGGAATTTGAAGAAAGCGGCTGGAAGGAATCCGCGCATTATGACCAGCTCGCGTACCCGGATTTGCTTTATGCGATTGATCTTGAAAGCAACGGGGAACTGGCTGCAAAACTGCCGAATGGTGATTTGCAGATAGAATCCGTAAAATTAGATTTGGAAGAATACAATTACAGTGATATTCAACCTTTATATGAAAAATTTTCAGCGACACATGATCTTCAACTTCTGTCAGGGGTTGAACCAATGGATGTCATTAAACTGTATCACTACGCCAATAAAGTCGACGATATCGAAACGATGTGGCATCTGACAGCTGATAATGAACTTAAGCCTTCTCTTGATAAGTACACTAAGCAGTGGAGAAAGCGTCCGGAAATTACAGAGACCTTTCGCGATATAGAAATTTTCAGCGAAAACCTGAACCGCCAGGGAAGAAAAATTTACCTTATGGCGTTTGGCCAGAATATCGAAGCCAGCATGGAATATCAAATGAGTTCTGATTACTTTACGCTTATCACTGAACGAGACGAAATTTGGCTGATGCAGCATCAAATAGATGAACATTATAACTTGGAAGAAAATTTCGATTCCTATGACGTTAATGTCCATAACTATTATAAAAATATAATAAAGAGTGAAAATATTGATGCAGTCCAGTTGGCGACTCCAGCAGAAATAGCTGGCGTTTTCCTCATGGCTCTTGAAAATGAAGACGTGGAAACCATGAGATTGATAGTGAATGAGACAGATGAATCCATTAGTGACGAACAGTTTAAGGAAAGATGGTTGAATGGCCATCTGACTGCTTATTCGAAAATGACTGGGATTTCATTTACAGCAGATGCTATTAATATAGGTTTAAATGGGATACATGGAAGCGCCGATATCCGGATAAAGACTGCAACAACAGAAGAAAGCCGCTATTTGCAGTTGGAAAAAGTGGGGGATTCATGGATGGTTTGGGACATGTTCAGCTATTAATTTTACGAAGCTCAGTAGTCTGTGCTATAATATACAGATGCCAATAGGTGTATAGGATAATATAGATAAGACTAGGAGCGGGTAGAACATGACAAAAACATATCAAACAGGTGACACAGTATCAGGTAAAGTAACAGGAATCCAGCCATACGGAGCTTTCGTAGCACTTGACGAACAGACTCAAGGTTTGGTCCACATCTCAGAAATCACTCACGGTTACGTAAAAGAAGTAAGTGAGTATTTGTCAGTTGGACAGGAAGTTGATGTTAAAGTTTTGGAAGTTGATGAAAAATCGAAAAAAATCAGCCTTTCAATCCGTGCACTGCAGGAGCAGCCACCAGCAGCTCAGCGCACAGAAAAACCGAAACAGTCACTTCAGTCACATGTAAACGAAAATGATTCTGAAGGATTCAACTCGTTGAAAGACAAAATGCAAGAGTGGATCAAGCGTTCTGGACAGTAAGTAAGAAAAGCGACGGCGCCCGTTAAGCTCTGAAAGGCATAAGACAGAACAGCGGCGCGGTCCTGACCGCAGAGCTGGGCAGTCGGAGTCTGGACAGTAAACAAAACAAAAAATGAAGGACAGACTCAGGTCTGTCCTTCATTTTTTTTTATTTTCCGTAAGCGATATTGCAGATTCTGACGGCTCATACCCAGAGCCGCCGCTGCTTTCGTGACATTGCCGTTATGCAGATCCATAGCTTTTTGCAGGTAATAGATTTCAGCTTCGAACAAATACTCCTCCAGTGGAAGCAGTTCTTTATGGGACTGCACAATGAAATCCTCAGGCTGGAGAGTTCCTTTCTTTTCCGTTTTCAACTTGAAATGGTAGGGGAGCAATTCCACACCGACCGTTTCTTCAGTCGTCAGCATGGAAGTGATTTCATCCAGCAGTAATTCCAGTTCTTTCAGGTTGCCCGGCCAGTCATAGGATAACAGCAACTTTTCAACCTGCCCATCGACCTGCCGCACCATGGAACCGAACTTCATCCGATGTCGTGAAAAATAATCCGATACAAAAGGCAAGATGTCTTCTTTTCGCCTCCGGAGCGGTTGAATCGGAATCGCCATTGCCGAAAAGAAATAATAAAGTTCCTTCAATAATTTTTTCCCCGAAATCAATTCGACGGGATCTTCTCCGACACTGGCAATAAAATAAGTATCACCGCCCGAATGTTCTTTGACCATTTCCAAAAGCTTCAGCTGCATCGGGATCGTCAGCATATCAATTCGCTCGCAATATACGGTACCGCCTGCCTTTTTCTTCATTTCTTCAGACAATTGAGCAATCGACTCGACTGTGGTGCCGTGTGAAAAAAGCACCGACATTTCCTCGGAAGCGTCATAATGTGCCCGGTGGATCGCTTCGGCAATCAATTCTTTGCCTGTGCCTGATTCACCAACCAGCAATACAGGAAGTTTGGCCAATGCCGCTTTTTCTGCGGTTGCAATCACTTTTTTCATGCTTGCCGAAACTGCTGTGATGCTATTGAAGGTAATCGGTTCTTCGTATTTCTTCAAAGGCTGATAAACGACCTTCTCTAAAGTTGTAACATCCCGCGCCAATTCGATGGCTCCAATCATTTGTCCATTTTCAAAAACAGGGTAAGTATCATTGATCGTTGTGATTTCCTGGCCCTTGCGGTTCCAATAGGTCTGTTTCGAATTTAATACCGGAGATCCACTTTGCAGAACTTTCAGCAACGTGCTTTCAGCCTGATCAAAACGGAACATCTCCAACAGCGACCGGTCCGCTAATTCCTCGAAATCAAATCCTTCGATATCTTTCATCTTTTTATTGTATAAAATCGTTTTCCCTTTCGGATCAACAGCATGGACACCTACTCCCACATGCTCTGAAGCGAATTTATAAAATGGGTTAAGATCCACTTTCACTTGCTTCATGTCAGCCACCTCAAAATTTTTTTAATATTTCAAACGAAAATACTTGAATTATGCAGAGATCTTTTGCATTATTATAAGTGGAAACGCTTTATAAGTGCAAATTTTTTTTGCTCTTAAACCATATTCAAGGAGGATTTATCAATGATTCCCTACAAACACGAACCATTCACAGATTTCTCGATCGACAAAAACCGCAACGATTATTTGGAAGGCTTGAAAACTGTCGAGGCTTACCTTGGCCAGGACTATCCATTGATCATCGGTGGAGAACGAGTAACGACTGATGATAAAATTGTTTCATTCAATCCGGCAAATAAAGAAGAAATTATTGGCCGTGTATCAAAATCAAACAAAGACTTGGCTGAAAAAGCGATGCAAAGTGCTGATGAAGCCTTTAAAACTTGGAAAAAAGTAAAACCTGAAGTACGCGCGGATGTATTGTTTAAAGCAGCAGCAATTATTCGCCGCCGCAAGCATGAATTCTCCGCTCTTTTAACGAAAGAAGCAGGAAAGCCATGGAATGAAGCGGATGCAGATACTGCGGAAGCAATTGATTTCCTTGAATATTACGGCCGCCAAATGCTGCGCCTTAAAGACGGCATGCATGTCGAAAGCCGTCCAGGCGAAGACAACCGCTATTCTTATATTCCTCTCGGAGTAGGTGTTGTCATTTCACCTTGGAACTTTGCATTTGCCATTATGGCAGGTACAACAGTTGCAGCAATGGTTACAGGAAACACAGTACTATTGAAACCGGCTTCAACAACTCCGGTAGTAGCATATAAATTCATCGAAGTTCTTGAAGAAGCGGGCATGCCTGCTGGCGTCGTAAACTACATTCCAGGACCAGGTTCAGAAGTAGGCGACTATCTTGTAGACCACCCGAACACACGCTTTATTTCCTTCACAGGTTCTAAAGAAGTGGGGCTTCGCATTGCCGAGCGTTCTTCCAAAGTAAACGAAGGCCAAATCTGGATGAAACGCCTGATTGCTGAAATGGGCGGTAAAAACACGATGGTCATCGATAAAGATGCAGATCTTGAGCTTGCAGCACAGTCGATTGTAAAATCGGCCTTCGGTTTCAGCGGCCAGAAATGTTCTGCAGGATCCCGTGCGGTAATAGTCGAAGGCGCTTACGATGAAGTTCTTGAGCGTGTTATCGAATTAACAAAAGAATTGACTATCGGTGATCCGGTTGAGCAAAACAATTATATGGGCCCTGTCATTGACAGCAACTCTTATAAAAAAATCATGGACTACATCGAAATCGGCAAAGGCGAAGGACGCCTGGTTGCAGGTGGAGATGGAGACGATTCAAAAGGCTTCTTCGTAAACCCTACAGTTTTCGCTGACCTTGATCCGAAAGCGCGCATCATGCAGGAAGAAATCTTCGGGCCGGTTGTCGGCTTGATGAAAGCAAAAGATTTCAAGGAAGCCATCGATATTGCCAATAACACGGAATATGGATTGACTGGCGGAGTTGTAACAAACAACCGCGAACACCTTGAATATGCACGTGAAGAATTCCATGTTGGTAACCTATACTTCAACCGTGGATGCACAGGCGCAATCGTCGGCTATCAATCATTCGGCGGATTCAACATGTCCGGTACGGATTCAAAAGCTGGCGGACCTGATTATCTTCCTCTTCATATGCAAGCAAAAATCACTTCTGAAATGTTCTAATCAATGTGAATGAGGGTAAGGAAATATTGATGGAAAGGCAGACCGTGAGTCTGCCTTTTTCAAAAGGAGGAATTATTAATGACAAAAACACAAGAGATTATTAAGCAAACTGAACAATACGGTGCACCAAACTATCATCCGCTGCCAATCGTTATTGCGGAAGCAGAAGGTGTATGGGTAAAAGACCCGGAAGGCAATAAATTCATGGATATGCTGTCTGCGTACTCCGCAGTTAACCAGGGCCACAGACACCCGAAAATCATCCAGGCGCTAAAAGACCAGGCAGATCGCGTAACTCTGACATCACGTGCTTTCCATAATGATATGCTGGCACCTTGGTATGAAATGATCTGCAAAGTTTCCGGTAAAGAAATGGCTTTGCCGATGAACACTGGTGCAGAAGCAGTGGAAACGGCTGTTAAAGCAGCTCGCCGCTGGGCATATAACGTAAAAGGTGTAGAAGAAAATAAAGCGGAAATCATCGCTTGTGAAGGAAACTTCCATGGCCGCACAATGACTGCTGTTTCATTGTCATCGGACCCTGAATACCGCAAAGGCTTCGGACCAATGCTTCCTGGCATCAATATTGTTCCTTTCGGTGACTTGGACGCTTTAAAAAATGCAATTACGCCAAATACAGCTGCATTTCTGATTGAACCAATTCAAGGCGAAGCTGGAATCATCATTCCGCCGCCAGGATTCCTGAAAGCTGCCAGAGAACTTTGCCGCGAAAACAATGTTCTCTTCATTGCAGATGAAATCCAGGCAGGCCTTGGCCGTACCGGTAAAATGTTCGCATGCGAATGGGAAGACGTTAACCCGGACATGTATATTCTCGGTAAGGCACTCGGAGGCGGCGTATTCCCGATTTCCTGTGTAGTTGCTGATAATGAAATCCTTGGTGTTTTCAACCCGGGATCACATGGGTCAACATTCGGCGGAAATCCGCTGGCATGTGCAGTATCCATCGCTTCAATCGAAGTTCTTCAGGATGAAAAGCTGGCTGAACGTTCGCAGGAACTCGGTGAATACTTTATGGACCAGTTAAAAGAAATTTCACATCCTTCTATTAAAGAAGTGCGTGGACGCGGTTTGTTTATCGGAATGGAATTAAATGAAGCTGCGCGCCCGTATTGTGAAAAATTGAAGGAACTCGGTTTACTGTGTAAGGAAACCCACGATACAGTGATCCGTTTCGCTCCACCGTTAATCATCAGTAAAGAAGATCTGGACTGGGCTTTGGAGCGAATCCGGAAAGTATTCGCTAAATAATATCTGTATAGCAAAGCATTATTGAACTGTGTTACACTGTATGCGGAGTAATTACTAAAATACAAAGAGGCGAACTAATAAAATGGCTGAAAACTTGAACTTGTTGACGTCAACGCAGAACGTAATCAGAACTGCATTGGAAAAGCTCGGATACGAAGAATCGATGTACGAACTGCTGAAAGAACCTATGCGAATCCTGGAAGTCCGTATTCCTGTTCGTATGGATGATGGAAAAACGAAGGTCTTTACTGGATTTCGTGCACAGCATAACGACGCAGTAGGACCTACTAAGGGAGGCGTACGTTTCCACCCGGATGTCAACCGTGAGGAAGTTATGGCCCTGTCCATGTGGATGACATTGAAATGTGGTATCGTCGATCTTCCTTACGGCGGAGGTAAAGGCGGAATCATCTGCGATCCCCGTGAAATGTCCATGCATGAAATTGAAAAGTTGAGCCGCGGCTATGTCCGTGCCATCAGTCAGATAGTTGGACCGAACAAAGATATTCCAGCACCGGACGTCTTTACGAATTCACAAATTATGGCCTGGATGTTCGATGAGTACAGCAAAATTGATGAATTTAATTCTCCTGGTTTCATTACAGGTAAGCCGATTGTACTCGGCGGTTCACAGGGACGCGATAAAGCGACTGCCCAAGGTGTTACAATTGTTATCAATGAAGCAGCCAAAAAACGGGGCCTTGATATGCAAGGAGCCCGTGTGGTTATCCAAGGATTCGGCAACGCAGGGAGTTTCCTCGCGAAATTCCTTCACGATGCTGGAGCTAAAGTAGTCGGTATTTCTGACGCGTACGGCGCGTTGCATGATCCGAACGGCTTGGATATCGATTATCTTCTCGATCGCCGGGATAGCTTCGGCACTGTGACAAACTTGTTCGACAATACCATCACCAATAAAGAATTGTTTGAACTGGATTGTGATATTCTTGTGCCTGCTGCAATTTCCAATCAGATCACTGAAGAGAATGCCAATGACATCAAAGCTTCAATCGTAGTGGAAGCAGCGAACGGCCCAACGACAGCGGAAGCTACAAAAATGCTGACTGACCGTGGAGTGCTGTTGGTTCCTGATGTTCTGGCAAGTTCCGGAGGCGTTACTGTATCCTACTTTGAATGGGTACAGAACAACCAAGGTTATTACTGGACACAGGAAGAAGTGGACGAAAGACTAAACAAAAAGTTAGTTGATGCTTTCGAAAACATCTACAATGTCGCTACTACACGAAATATTGATATGCGCCTCGCCGCTTATATGGTGGGAGCCCGCAGAACAGCGGAAGCTGCACGTTTCCGCGGTTGGGTATAAACTGCATGAAAGAACCGCCTGGATATTATATCCAGGCGGTTTTTCTAATCCAATCTTTTGCAATTGAAAAAAAGAAGCTACATAATAAATGAGGAAGAGGAGGCTGAATAATATTGAATAAATTCACATTTTACAATCCGGTAAAACTTATTTTCGGTAAAGGCCAGTTAGAGGCTATCAAAACAGAGTTACCAAAATACGGCAAAAAAGTACTCGTTGTTTACGGCGGGGGGAGCATTAAGAAAAACGGCTTGTATGATGAAGTTATGGAAACTTTAACATCCGCTGATATGGAAGTATTTGAACTAGCCGGTGTGGAGCCTAACCCTCGCTTATCTACAGCAAAAAAAGGGATCGAGATTTGCAAAAAAGAAGATATCGATGTCCTATTGGCTGTTGGTGGCGGTTCCGTTATCGACTGTACAAAACTCATTGCTTCAGGTGCTAAATATGAGGGCGATGCTTGGGATTTTGTATCCCGTAAAGCTCAACCAAAAGAAGCTTTACCGTTCGGAACGGTTCTAACGCTAGCTGCGACAGGTTCGGAAATGAATGCAGGTTCGGTTATTACTAATGAAGAAACACAAGAAAAGTATGGTTGGGGGAGCCCGTTGTCATTCCCGAAATTCTCGGTTCTGGACCCTACATATACTATGACTGTTCCAGAAGACCAGACAATTTACGGAATCGTCGATATGATGTCCCATATGTTCGAGCAATATTTCCATAATGCAAAAAATACGCCAGTACAAGATCAAATGATTGAAGGAGTATTGCGTGCAGTTATTGAAACGGCTCCTAAATTGATGGAAGATCTGCAGAGCTATGAACACAGAGAAACGATTCTCTTTGCAGGAACAATGGGATTGAATAATTTCCTGCAGATGGGTTACAACGGCGACTGGGCAACACATAATATCGAACATGCAGTTTCAGCTGTTTACGATATTCCCCACGCCGGTGGATTGGCAATCCTTTTCCCGCATTGGATGCGCCATAATGTCAGAGTAGACCCGGCAAGATTTGCGCAATTAGCAGTTCGAGTATTTGGGGTAGATCCTGAAGGAAAGTCGGACGAAGAAACTGCGCTTGAAGGCATCGATCGTCTGTCTGCATTCTGGACATCGCTGGGAGCTCCATCGAAACTTGAAGATTACAAGATTGATGACTCCAACTTCGAATCCATTATTGAAAAAACGTTGGTGTACGGAGAATTTGGTAACTTCAATAAACTGAATGACAAAGACGTACGTAAAATTCTTCAGGCTTCTGTATAAAAAATAAAACTGCTTGAGCTGACCAGCTCAAGCAGTTTTTTTAATTTGTAATTTCAATATCCACTTGTTCCACATTATTTATTGAATAGAGATCCTGATATAAATCCAAAGTATCTTTATCCTGAAGATATGATACACGGATAAAAAGTTCGTGATAACCTGATCCTGTACTTTTTTCGTTATTGGGATGGGTGATCGAAATACTTTCGATGGTAATCCCGGATTTTTTCAGTTCTTCAATGACCGGTTTAATATACTGCCTTTCCAATATGAAAATCCTAACCGTTGCCTCAGCCATGCGGAGACGGGAAGGACCAAGCTTCGTCATCAGAGGAGGCAATAATTCAATTGACAGTAAAACTATAAGAACGGCAAGAGCGGCTTCCAGATAGAACCCGGCTGCTACAGCTATACCGATGCCGCCGGCTCCCCATATCATTGCGGCAGTGGTCAAACCGGAAATGGAATCATTGCCTCTCTTAAGAATCACGCCAGCGCCAAGGAAACCGATACCAGAAACAATCTGTGCTGCCAAACGCAAAGGATCCATCGTTATATTTACATTTTCATATTCGCTGCCTTGGGCAATATAAGCAGACTCAATCGAGATGATTGTAAGCAGGCAGCTGAATGTTGAAATTACCACACTTGTTTTCAAGCCCACTGGTTTTCTTTTCAACTCTCTTTCCAACCCGATAACCAAACTGAGTGAGGCTGCAATCAGGAGTTTAAGAAAAGTTTCTAATGAAGAAATCTGTAAAGCGCTAAAAAATTCCATATAAAAACCCCCGATGTTTATTTCGTGATTGCTTCTATTACTATGTAATGGCAAACTAATCAGTAATGATTTAATTATACATAGATAAAAATTCGAGGTGCAATCATGGAAAAACCTGCAATCCATCCATACATACCAATTATAATTGGAGTTATTTCAGTTGCAATGTCCGCTATCTTCGTGAAAATGACAACGGCAGACTCTGGTGTTACAGCTTTCTACAGGATGCTATTTTCCATTGTTATAATGAGTCCGGTATTCTTTTTAAAATATACCCACGAATTAAAGAAACTAAGCACAAGAGATTGGGGCTTCACGACAATAGCGGGAATCTTCCTGGCTTTCCATTTTATTTTATGGTTTGAGTCGTTGAACTATACTTCTGTGGCGAGTTCTACAGTCTTGGTGACTTTACAGCCGCTATTTGCATTTGCCGGAACATACTTTTTCTTTAAAGAAAGCCTATCGATAAAAACAATTGTTTCGGCACTCATAGCAATAGGAGGCAGTGTACTTATTGCCTACGGAGATTTCCAGATAAGCGGGCAGGCTTTGTTTGGCGATATTCTGGCATTGATAGCATGTGCGCTGATAACAGCTTATTTACTATTCGGCCAGGATGTCCGCAAACGGCTATCATTAATGACATATACATTTGTTGTCTATGGCGTTAGTACAATAACATTATTCTTCTATATAATTATTAAAGGGGAATCTTTTGGCCCGTACCCAGCTCAGGAATGGATGTGGTTTGTTCTTTTGGCTTTGATACCTAACTTGTTTGGACACACATTATTTAATTGGGCATTAAAGTGGGTAAGTACTAATGTCATTTCAATAGCTATACTTTTTGAGCCGGTTGGCGCAGCAATATTGGCGTATTTTATACTCGGAGAGCTGTTGAGCGCCAGTCAGATCATCGGGGGTACAGTTGTGATTACAGGCATTCTCTTTTTCATAGTTGACTATGAAAAAATTAAAAAAATCTTTTTTAAGGTTTTCCCTTGATTTTTTTCCGTCAGGGGTTTATATTAATACATGTCCTTAAAAACACCTCGAAAAAATATTTTGAAATAGTATTGACTTCGAAGTTGAAGTAGGATATATTAATAAAGTCGCCAATGAGCGCGACGTTATAATTTGAACCTTGAAAACTGAACAGCAAAACGTCAACAAACAATCTACTGATCAGCACTTGTGCAGATCAAAGCGAATCGCGCTGTCTTCGGACGGGCGATGCGCCAGCAAGGATTTGAGCAATCAAAACCTCTATAATGGAGAGTTTGATCCTGGCTCAGGACGAACGCTGGCGGCGTGCCTAATACATGCAAGTCGAGCGGAGAATGTGGAGCTTGCTCCACATTCTTAGCGG
>NZ_RCWH01000009.1 GCF_003668635.1 Planomicrobium sp. Y74
AGACCCATCACTATAATGAGCCTCCATCCTTCTCATCCTATCTAGGTAGTGCACCGATATAGCTTTACACTCTTCAATCAAGTATTAATCACCTTTTTTTCTTGTATATTTAAAAAGCTTCTGATAATCACTCATATGTTGACTGGAAATGTTTTCGCAGAAGCGTAGATAAATAGCCGCCGATTTCCACTTGCACTTCTTTCGTTCACCATGCATTTCCACCCTTCCTTTGAGGAATTGCTCTGCCCATTCTTTTCTTTTTATGATTGGCAAGCGGACTTGGCGTTACTCTAGTCGGTCCAGGCTTTCAGCATCAAGACGATATACGCTTTGTTTTTGTCAAAATCCCAGTCGACGAAGAGTTCACTGATCTCCTGGTCCAAGACCGCTTCAGCATTGAGGGTTCCCAGCAATCGATGATCGAGCGTGCGCTTCGCTAGCCGCAGTTCTTTGATGGCTCCGTTCTTGATCAATTCGATTTCAAGGTCCCCCATCGTGCCCGTCCGCTCAATCAGAATCGCATGGCTACCCATCCGGTAAATTTCGATGTGTTCCGGTTCTTTTGCAGTCTTTTTGCTGAGCTCGACAACCTGTTCCCGCAAGACTCGCTGGCCTTCATCTTCCGGCCCCTTGACGGTCGCGCTATCTTCGGTAAAACTTTCCCTGGTTCCATCCATTACGGCAATCAGCATCGCGGTTTCCTTTTCCAAGTGCCAATCGGCATAGATTTCGACGATGTCCTGCTCAGCGACCTTTCCCAGCTCAACTTCCATGTCGGCTTTTAATCCTTCCATCAGCATGTCCCTCGTCTCCAATAGCCGTTTCATTTCATTCTGCTTCAGAAGGTTTTCTTCCGTGGGCAGAGAAAGTCCGACAGATAAATAAGGATGAAAGGCGGTTCAACGGCAACTTTTACGGATGCGATGGTGTTATCAAGGTGTTTGCTTAGCAAGGATAAGATGAACTCCTCATATACTTTTCGGTCTGTCTGCTTTTTTGGCATCAGAACGTCTCCTTTCAGGGAAAAATGATTTGGCTGGCTAACTGAACTGACAGAAGCCATAATCATCGGACTATCTTCCGAGTGGTTTCGTTTCGGCTTGCTCCTATCCCTTACTTTACAAGTGTCCATCCAGAAATCTCTTCCCTTTTCTAATTCCTTTTTCCGAAAATTTCAAACCGAACTGCTGGATTTAATGACGTGCAATTTGAAAGTATTATTGATTCTCCCGGCTGGTTAGCTGCAATCCAGAGAAGAAGAATTGCCGATGGGATCCCTCGGATGAGGAGTACCTAAGCAGTTGGAAAGAGAGGGCCCATTCAATGAAGTATCAAAAGGTTGCTCTAATATACTTAGCCATGCAAAAAGGCAAAGAAGACGCGGATAACCGCCATCTTCTCTGCCACCTATTTTTCTAAGTCCCTGCCAATTCCGATTATGCCTGATATGTAAACCTGCTTAGCTTTTAATTAAGTTTCTAGATAAATGCCTTCTAAACCTTACTCTAAATGTATACCTAATACCCCAAAACCTATAATTTAAGAGTCATAAAAATGTTGAAGTCACTTTTTTTATAATTAGCGAACGGCTCACAGTATTCAAATCCGAATTTTTTATATAAGTTAATTGCTGGTCCGAAAATTTCCATCGGTCCAGTTTCTAAGCTTATTTTATTATACCCACGCGACTTTGCTTCCTTAATTATATGATCAACCATTTTGGCGGCTACACCTTTTTTTAGATGAGCCGGTGAAGTTTTTAAGGATTTAAGCTCGCCATGTTGAGGATCGATTTCGTGAAGAGCCCCGAATCCTAAAAGTTCATGATTTTCCCAGGCACTCCAAAAAGTGATATCCGGTTTTTTTAACCCTTCAAGATCAAGTGCATATTTACTTTCAGGAGGACTCTGCTGGCTCATACTATTTATATGTTCCCCAAGCAATTGTTTGACCGCAGAATTTGTCAGATTGTCTAATTTAATTTCCATTTATATCCCTTCTTTCATTTTCTATGGATTAAATTATACTCTTCCATGAAACTCGGTAAAAAAATTAATAAAAAGCTTTTCATTAAAAGTATATTCATTCATATGAGTCTTTCTGAAGCAGTGTTACCGGTGTTGTGGACTACAGAAATTTTGCGAACGTTCTTGCTGCTAAAACCAAACTCCACAACTGCTTGAAGAGCTTCAGTACCGTAGCCTTAGTTCCATGAGTTATATCCTAAGCAATAACTCACCTCATAATTTCCAGTTGAACTATCAAAAATATATAAATTCATCTCCTCAATTAGTTCGCCATTGGCTTTCAATATCCCCGTCACAGAATTCTTCCGATTTATAGTTACTCACAATTTTAGTTATCCGCTTCTTATAGGTCCTTATACGTAAGCTATTCAAAAACGTTAAATGTTCTTAGCGTATTGGTTCTTGATTGTTGGAACGAGCCGCCTTAGGCATTCTCAGCAGGTTGCCTCTCTCAATCAAATGGTGGGGGAGCAATACTTAACTCCTTGGAACAGGTAGCTTCCAATTTCATCACAGCCCCAAAATATTGCTGGGCTACCGTAAAACTGATAAAAGCACACAGCTCGCTGATCTCCTTCTCCGAAAAATACTCCATTAGTATATCAAACGCGAAATCCGGAACCATTCCCTGGGGATAGGATAAAAAAACTTCCGCAAATCCCACTGACACAGACGTTTTTTCGTCAAAGTGATGAGGATCTGGCTTCCCTTTTGCTTTGCAATACGCGCATCCATTGCTTTGGGCCAAGGTTCTCCTTACCTGTTCTTTTAGTTGAGCTGATAACAGGCCGTCCCGTTCCAATATGTCTCCCAATTCCGACCACGAGTTCATCACTTTCACATTATGACCTAATAACTTTTGAAACACTGTTTTCCCGTAAGGGGATGGATTGATTCTTGTCATTCGTCTAACCTCCTCGTTATAGTAACTATAAGCGATAAAGATTTCAACTTGCATTAAATCGTAAACCTGTTTTCAGGAAATAGGTTAAATTTTATACGAAAAGAAAGGAATTCAATTAAAAATGAAAGTAGACGAAATTGATAAGAAGATTCTGAAGGAATTAGCTGAAAATAGCCGGTTATCCATGAGTGAGCTTGGCCGAAGAATTAAGTTGTCATCCCCGTCAGTAACGGAGCGAGTCAGGCAAATGGAGTCGTTTGGGATAATCAAAAAGTATACGTTGGACATTGACTACGAAAAATTAGGGTTGCCCATTCAATGCATCGTAGAGGCAACGATAAAAAACGGTGACTATAAACGATTTAAGATGTACATCGAAGGACTTCCAAATGTAAATTTTTGTTATCGAATCGCAGGTAACGCTTGTTACCTGCTTAAAATGCAATTCGAAAATTTTTCAGAAGCCGAGAAGTTCATTAACACGGTAAACCCCTATGCTTCAACGGTTACCCACTTTATTTTTTCGGAAGTCCAGACAAGTATGAAAATGGAATTACAGTGACATAAGCAACACTTCACTTCTAGGGTTTTACTTGCAGAAATGGCGGGAGAAAATGCCGCTTAATTTAGTTAAGGGGTAATGGACATCTGCCCTAAACCAACAAGCAGGGTGGTAAAGAGATTTACTTAAAACCCTCAGTTTTACCTCCTGAAAATCAACATACTGCATTTAAGCAGGACTGTTTCACTGTCCTGCTACAGGAAAATAAAGGATAACAAATGACCTGTTTTTCGACTCTACGTCATCTAACCATTGAAAGATACCTAGCAGCTTAAAAGGGAATAAAAAGAAAAACGAGCCGTTCATCAAATCGAATGAATGGCTCGTTTTTTTGTTGAGTTTTTAGTAGTTCCGATAAGTCATCATATGTTAACTTACCAGCATCAAAACTATTGCAACGGCATAATCTATTCTGCTGCGTACTTATAATGTTTAGTATGATTATAAAAAGTTGAGTAGATCCTCAGGATACAGAAGTTTCTTACCGTTGAAAAGATCCTCTAATGGAATCCATTTTGCATATGTAACCCTGTTTCCTTCAACTACTTGAAAACTGTCTTTTTGGTATAAGGCTGAATCTTTGAATATTACTTCGTAAATCTGCGTGATCTCATGGCCTATACTTCCCTCAACTTCAAAAATGTTTTCTAAACATGTAATATGGCGTCGTACTTCTATGTCGGTTGCTAACTCTTCATAAAATTCTCTTTGAATTGTTTCGCTGGATTTCTCACCCAATTCAATCGTGCCCCCAATGGGTCGATAATATACACCAGTTCCTCTGCTATGGTTTTCTTTATTTTCTTCTAACAGGATCTCGTTATTCCTATAAATCAATCCTAGTGTATTCGCTCGCGGAGACAAAATCTTATTCACCCCTGAATCATCAATATTTAATTTAACAATCTAAAAAGCAATCTGAAATGTAACTAGCTTCGAAGAGAATCGAATTCAGTAAACCACTCTCTTATCTTAATCACCATTTGCTTATATTAGTTTTAATCTCCTCATTACTTTGCAAAACTATCAGCTTACTTTCATAACTGCTTAACATCTTAATTAAGTTCTATTCAAATTTTATGTAATTTACTCTAGCACCAGATGAAACCACTCAGTTTCTTGCAAGAAATCTTCTCTGGTAAGCTGTTGGCCTGAAATCTTTTGCCGATAAGAAGTTATGGTCCCATCATGCGTGACAATATAGATTCGCCTGCGTCGAAGGCTCCGGCAAAAACCCATGAATTCTTCAGCCAGCAAGTTAAATTCATCTTCAGGTAGGACATTAATGCCCCTTGACCACAAAGAAGAAGATAGGTTTTGTGCAGGAACAAAAGACGGAAATCCCTCTTGAAATCTTTCCAGATCGAGCAATTCATCACAGGGCAATGTCGTAGCAGCCAATCGGGCGGGAAATATACGGGGGGCTACCAGAGGATGTACTAATTTCCCGCACTCTATATTCTCACTCCAGATTGAAGCAGTTTGGAGTGTTCTTAAAGTCGGGCTGACAATCAAAACGTCTTCAGAAGTTAATGGAAGGGTAGACCTTAACTTTTTCGCCTGGATCTTCCCTTGGATGCTCAACGAAGGATTACTCAAGTGAAGACTTTCTGGTAAATCCAATGTATGTTCGCCTTGTCCATGGCGAATAAAAATCAATTCCACTTTTCTACCTCCCCTTAAATAGCGTCACTCTTGTTTGATTGAATCTAAATGTAACTTAATTACCATTAAGTTACATTCAGACGCACTAAAAAAGAAACCTATGTCTTTTTAGCAGCCTCCCATATTTTTAAAGCTACCGGCTGGCACTTTTCGATTGATAAAAACTCCTCAAACCATTTCATGAAAACTTGCCTGATACTTAATGCAAGTTCATCAACCGATTTCACGTGAGGCAAGAGCGCTACAATATCTCTGATTTCAGGATCGTATTCGTCCTCTGGACATCCAAGATCCAATAAACCAATCGGATCCCAATCATCAATGATACTTTTTACAAAAATATATTCATTCATAGCCCGGCTCCCTCAATGTGTCCTTTAGTTTTTGTCCTTTAGTTTTTCTAGTAACGCCTTATTTCTTTATTTGAATGTAACTTAACTGCACATAAGTTACATTCAAAATTAACTAAATAACTAATTATTGAACTTCTAGTTCTTCTAGCATACATGTTATGCGAATATACATGTCATTGTTTATTAGTTAACCAGTGCACTAAAGTTGAAATTTGTTCTGCATAGTTCTTTATCTCCTGAATGGTACCGAATACTTGAGCAGTTCCAATTTTCTGCTCTTCTTCGTCTGTACATTCTATCCATAGGGATCTTTTTAAACTATATTCAAGCCACCCTAACTTACCGGAAAAACCTCTAGCTAATATCATTTTCCAATCGGCATGCAGTTCACCAAAGTTCTCTTTATATCCATTTATGAAGGAAAAGAATCTTTGCTGATTGATTTCTCCACTGTCATTTACAGACCAGTAGATGGCGGTTTCAATCAAATCTTGCGTTGGATGAATAAAACCGGCCGACTCCCAATCAATGAGTACAGGATTGTAGTGGTTCCACAGCACGTTTTTAGGATCTAGATCCCGATGGCTAAGAACCAGATGTGACGACAAATAATCTGTGGCCGCAGCTGCACTCGAATTCCAGTCTTTCAAGTTTTGAAGGTTTTCAAGGAGTAGTTCCACCCACTCTGCACCTTCTTCTTTTCCTATTTGCAAATAAAGCTCCCAATCAGTAAGAGGTACGTTATCCGTTCTATCCCTTGTTATTTCCAACTCGGAGAAATCAGTCTGATGGATAGTAGCAAGAATCCGACCGATTTTTTCACAATGGTTGGCATCGATTTTCTCCTGTTCCAGGCTACTTCCATCCATCCATTTGAAGACGAGAAAAAATTGCCCGTTAACATTTTGCACTATGTTCTCATCCTTTTTTTCGGCTGGGAGAGCAGGTATTTTCTTTGAAACAAGATGAGCAATTTTTTCTGAATTTATATAATTCTGGAGGGCTGTATGTCTGATCATTATGCTGGGATTTAATAGTTTGACTGCGTATTTTCCTTTGGTCGTTTCAATGGAGTACATTCTATGCAAAAGCCCACCAGAAATGGTTACAGCGGGATTTATTAAATCGCCGAGATCGGAATGTCGGCAGATGTCTTCAAATTCCATTCTGTATTTTAGTTTACTCATTCGATAACCTCCCTTTTCTTCTCGCTTTATAGAAATCTATTAACTATATTCTCTCTATTCCTAATTTTAACATTTCGATAACTATAAGATGACTTTAAATCCGATAATTATAGGTACAACAAAACCGTTCGTAAAAGTACACATTTACGAACGGTTGAAAGACCTTTAAACACTTTCGTATGTCATTTTCGATATGAAAAATGCACTTCCGTTGTTAGTTTTTTCTAACAAGGGAGGTGCATTTTTAGAAGATTAACTCTTATTTATCTACTATTAGGAGTTTAATGTACCTTTGAATCATTCAGTGCTGAGTTAAATGTTAACCTTCAGTTGCTCGCGAAGTTTTCCTATCGGTCCCGAATAGACACGGTCTACAGGTACTTTTTTGGTTTCATGGACCGTTAAACCTGCTTCTCTGAGTTTATCAATGACATACTGACGTTCATCTTGTGGTGAAAGTCTAACTTTGCCAGCACACAGTTCCTTACTTGAAGTTCTATTGCCCATATAGGTCACCTAACCTTTTTAATTATTATCATACCCCATTATTATGCCTCTTAAAATAAAATATCCTGAAGTCGTTCTTTGCTTCTTGCTTCCTGCTAAGTCATTGATTTTAAATGGATTAGCAGTAAATAAATATTTAAATCCCCATAGAGAAGTTTTTGTGGTTAATATATATCTAATTTAACACACAAATATACGCATATATCTGCATGCTGATATATGCGTATATTTGTATATTTGCATATGCATATATTAATATACTGATTAATAATGACGTCCTCGATACCAGTAATAGGTTAAGTTGTCGAACGAAGATATCAATGCCGTTACATCTTTTGATTTTTTATTGCAGGAGATTTTTAGCAATGATATACTTGCATATGAATGATTAAAACAAAAAATTCTAACAAAGCATTTTAATTGATAAGGAGGAAGAGACGATGAAAGGTAAAGGTCGAGCTACAGTAGTTACCTTCGGAAATTTTAAAGGGGGTACGGGAAAAACAACAAACAGTACTATGATTGCTTATGCCCTATCGGACATGGGTTACAAAGTATTGCTAAGTGATCAAGATCCCCAAGCAAACGCCACAAGTTTATATCTTAAAACTAAATCTGAAATTTCTGGTGAGATTGTAAGTTTTAACAAAACATTAATGACGGCTATTCAAGAAGAAGATTTAGGACAAATAATTACAGAGGTAAAAGAAAATTTATTTTTGTTACCTAGCTTCAGCGACTTTGCTCTGTATCCCAGATTCCTAGAGAAGAAGTTTCCGAATGAAGTTGATCGAGTCCAGTACTTTTCAAAACTGATTGAACCTCTAAGAAATGATTTTGATTTTATTTTTATAGATGTACCACCTACCATCTCCATTATTACAGACTCTGCTCTATATGCTTCTGATTTCGTGGTAGTGGTTTTGCAAACTCAAGAACGTAGTTTGCAAGGTGCTGAAGTCTTTACTACATATTTGCAGTCTCTTATTGATGAATATGGAGCTGATTTAGATATAATTGGTATCCTTCCAGTTTTATTAAAAAATGGAGCAGCTGTTGATTTGGCTACTTTAGAAAATGCTAAAGAAATCTTCGGCGAGGAAAACCTCTTTAAGATTGTGGTGAAAAATATGGAACGTCTAAAACGTTTTGATATAACCGGTATTACGGATGACGATATGCACGACCGAAAAGTTCATAAAAGTTACAAAGCCATTGCCGAGGAGTTCATTTTAAGATTAAATGCTGAACTTGAAAGGGTGATTATATAAAATGAGTAATTTATTAAATAAAAATTCAAAAAAGAAGTTGTTGGAACGTGGGCCGCAAATCTCCCCCGCCAACCAGTTTAAACTGGAAGCAGTAGAACAAAATGAATCCATGATAAATGAATCTATTAAAAAGGTAGAAACAAAAAAAGCAGTGTCAACAGAAAAAAAGGTAACTAGCGTTCGAGTTAAGAAATCGACTCGTGATAAATTGAATGCTCTTGTCAGTTTGAATAAAGCGGATACCATTGATGAGCTGCTAGAAATCATGATTGATGAATATCTATCTGCGAATATTTTAAAAGATGAGAAAAAGCAATTTGATATGGTTGTTGAGCTTTATAAATCAAAAGGGTGACACATCCTTAACTAGTCTTACTTACAAGACTAGTTTTTTTGTTGGGACAAACTTGTATACGTGCATGCAAATATATGAATATATGCATATGCACACATACTGATATGCTAATATATACATTTATTAGCATATCAGTATGTGTATATATAGGTATATGAATATATGCATATGCAAATATATTTATTACTAGAAAAATTTATCATTTAGAGCTCATAAACCCTGTAAGTAAAGGGTTTTAGACGAAGTCTTTAATTAAGAGATAGAATATATGCATATATCCACATATATATATGCGTGTAAATCCATATACGTGTATGTACGTATACATGTATTTTCATATATGAATATACAGATATGCAAGCATGCGAATATGCTTGCATACGATATTGAAAAACAGCTTGAAACCCTATTGTAACTGGTTTTTTTCTCTCCTATACTTTAAACAACTCAGAAAAATAAACTGTTTAATTGTAAGGGGGAATGGGCAGTGGATAAACTTCATAATATTTATGAATCAATCATACATAAAGGTCTTGAAAGTTATAAACGAAGAGGATCTGCTGCAAATCCCCTTAAGCTTGTTAAAACTCGGAAGAACGCTTTGAATCATAAAAAAGGCGCTATTGCCTTAATTCGATCAAAAGTAGATTTAATGTCACCTGGAGGTGTTAAGGGCTATGTAGTTACATCGGTGGAAACCCTCTTGGAGGATTTTTCTGGTCTTTCTCATTGGACCCCCAATGTACACAACTACTTAGGGTACTCCGATAAAGAAAGACGGCACCTCAAGGGACATACCGAACAGAACCTGCAGCAAATCAATACGTTCGTCGTCGACATCGACTCGAAGAAACAACCGTATACGGAAATCCTGACCGCTGCGCTCGAACACAGCGTCGGGGTGCCGACCTTGATCCTGGAGACGCCGAAAGGGTACCAGATCTATTTTGTGCTGGAAACCCCACTGTTCATCAGCAACCAAAACGATTTCCGCGGACTGAAAGTCGCGAAACGCATTTCCGAAAACATCCGGCGCAGCTTAGCCAACGTCCTGCAGGGCGTCGATCTGTCCTGCAACGACTTTGGTTTTTTCCGCATGCCGAATGAACAGAATGTCCGCTGGTTCTCGGAGGAGATGGTCTTTACGCTGCACGACCTTATTGCCTGGTCGAAACGGCAGGACGATGACCAGAACCGCGGGCTTTTTGTGGTGGAATCCAAAGGGCAGGCCATCGATCCGACCCGGGCCGAATGGTTCCGGGAATTGTTGGCCACGCGTCATGTCAAAGGCAGCGAAGGGCAAATCGGACGCGACAACCTGATGTACACGCTGGCGCTCGCTTGCTACAGCGCGGGCAAGGGAAAAGCGGAAACCTTGGATCTGCTCGACGAATACAACTCGTCCTTGGAAGTACCTGTCCGGCACAGTGACGTGCAGAAAATCGTCAAGAGCGCCTACAAAGGACGCTTCAAAGGCGCCCACCAAACGTATATCGCGGAACTCCTGGAAACATGGGTGCCAGGCAAAGACATCCCGATCACGAACCATCTGGGCGGCTGGCACAAGTTCAAGAAAGAACGGAAAGACCGCGTCCGCAGCCATTACGCGGAATGGGAAGAAGATCTCTTGGCCTACATCCAGACGGAGACCAGTACCGTGCAGCCCGTAAAATGGACCACGCAAAAAGCAATCTGCGAAGCGACCGGGATTCCGCGCAGCACATTCAACGAGCTGATCCGCCAGTCGAAGAAAATCCTTATCAAGCGAATTGGAAAAGGCTGCAGCGCACAGACCGGATTGACCTCTGTCGGTGTGCTTCTTCAGTGTGCCTTGGAATTCAACCAGAAACACCGCGCATTGTATTATGAAGCTGTTGCCCTGATGAGTGGATCCCCTGACAACAAAAGTGCCCTCTGGGAGCTCGAGTACCAGCTGGAGCTGCTGACACGGTTCCCTGAAAGCCGCTCCTTATCTGGGAAAAAATTCAATTCCTCTTAATTGTCCAGTCTGCCAATACATATCTGTATACGTCCTCAGTTTTGGTTGGGGTTTGGTATTGTTTAGGATTCAGGAAAAGGGTGTACGAGAATCTTGGGGATTTTCCTGGTACCTGCTAAACTGGATAAAAAGAAGAGCAGGGGGAAACAAGATGCTGTATGGCTATGAGGAGTATCGATTAAAGGCGGGCATTTCTCCTGGTACGCTGGTGACGGAAGTGGAACTGTTGAAGTCGTTTGTCCACTTTGCAAACATCCGGAATGACAAGCAGCTGGAACCGCATGAAATCCGGCCTGCGGATGTCCGGGCATTTCTGGATCAGGAGAAGGGGAAAGGCTTGAAGGCGAGTACCCTTAAACGGAAACTGTCCCATATCCGGCAGTACTTCCATTACCTGTGGAAGGTGGGCAAGGTACCGGTGGATTTCATGCCGAAATTCGAATACGAGCTCGTGGTGGAGAAGCCAGTAGCGAAGCTGTTATATGGGGAATTTCTGGATGAGAAGCAGAAGGTGCTGCAGCATACGGGGTTGATGCTGAATGCAAAGCTGTATTTCTTGTTTGCAATGAAGGGTTTCCGGATGCGGGAGATCGAGCGGCTGCAAAGCAAGCATTTCAGGGATCTGGGGGACCGGGTAGAAATGAACTTTGTGACGCTGGAGGATGTCTATTGGCATTTGGTCTTTGAGGATCCGCTGGAAGTGGCTGTGATTGTCCAGGCGATGGAACGGGCGCTTTTCCGGGAGCATGATTACCTGGTGGCTTCTGATAAGAAATACGGAGCGGATTATGTCCGAAACAACATGAAAGATATCTACCAGGGGCTGACAGCACTGTTGCCGAAACCGTTCAAAACGGAAGAGGTCCGGATTGCGTATATTTACGATCTCTATAAGGTGCAGGGCAAGTCATATGATGAAATGGTGGAGTTATTGGGGATTACGCCTGAATCGCTCACATCGTCCTTAAAACGGGTATTTGAGCGATATAAATAATATAAGAAAAACCCCACAGCAGAAGCTGCAGGGTTTTCCAAACTTTTTTAAGGAGAGAATTGAACTTGGAGAGAGTTCAATCTCTGTTAACATCACCTTACCAGAAAACTGAAAGTGAAACCAATTATTTTCCGGTGGGTTGTAAAGAATATTTGTCTTTGTGATAGTTTTTTGTTTCCTAGACAGCATCCGACCGAATTCAGCTAAGGATCAATGTGTTAGCATTTTATTTGTTTTAATAAGACTGCTATGGGTTCTTTATCCTTCTATACTTCTTTGTAATGAATCTGGAAGTCTAGTCTCCTAGTAAATTCTTCAATGGGCGGAATAATGAGGTGAAATCCTTTCGGATAATAGATGTCGACTGTAAATTCGTAAGGGGAAATTCCATCGTTTAAATTCCGTGGAAGAGCAGTTACAGCATTCATTCCCTTGATGATTTGAACCCAGCTTCGTGTCTGATAGAGTTTGCTGAAGGTGCTTAGGCGGATCGGTTTATGAACGTTGGTTAGACCAGCTTGAATCATGCAAGGGTTATTGGATCCCTTAGGTGAAGGAAGTGCACGCAAGTTTGGCTCCAATGCAGTAAGCTGTTGTGTTTCTTCATCGACTGAATAAGCAATGAAGGTGTGCACAAACTCTGTGACAGAGGTAACGACTAGGTTAACGTCTTCTGAAAACACTTTGCATTCGGTTAAGAATGCTGTTTGAATGCTTTGGATTCGATGGAGTTGTTGATTGGTCGGTTTTAAATCCAGTTTAGGGATTACAAAAAAGATTGCTTCAGGTAAAGAGCCGTCATTCTGTTGCAGCTCTGTAAAATACTTATGGTAACGGGCGAACTTCTTATGGAGAGCTTGGCCCCGCTCATTTCCTGTATCAACTTCAACAAAATACTCTTTCTGATCAGTTGCGAAGCCTAAATCTGGTTTTACGGTTTTTTTAGCAATCATCAGATTATTGGCCACATCCATGCGATCTGGATAAATTTGCGAATGTCGGAATAAACGTGTCAGAACCTCCGTGCTCATCAGATGATGTTCAATATTTCGAAGATCATGGCGGTACAGTTTGTATTCGAAATAAGGAAGGGGATTGAAATAGGTAGACCATTGCTGTCCTGGTTGAATTTGATGCAAGCGGTAAAATTCAGATAAACCCTGTGGGGTCAGAAAAAAAATCCGGCGTTCTTTCTCCCATCTTTTAGCCTGAGATTTTTTATGTTGAATCCATTTCTTCCGTTCCATTTTTTTCAGGATGGCATAGATATTGATTTCTCTTTGTGGGGATGCCTTTTTCCAACCGTCAACAGCTTGGGTGATGAAGGTGATATCGGCTCCTCGAGTGCAGTAAAGGTAATGAAGAATTACTCTCTGCAATGGAGAATTTGTATAGCTGTTTGTCATATGAATTCCTCCTCATTAAATAGGTGCTATGGCGCCGCATCAGTGTATGAAACAGGTGTATGAATGACTAAGCGGTTTGATTCATACACTTGTTGGGTGCTAGAACCCTTTAATAGCAACGGTTTCTGACGTTGATCTTGGGTAAGATTCAACGTGTGACTATATTGGTATTACCTGCATCATTTATTTGGTTTTAAGTTTCGACCAAAAATTTAATCCGGTGCGCTCTTCTTTTTGCAGAAGCAGTTCATTTAAATCCTGGAAAGCGCTCTTCAATTCTTGCATTTCCTGAAGTGTTTGACGGGTCAATTCCTCCTGTTTTTCCAGTTGCTGCTGCAAGGATTTCTTTTCTTCTTTAAACTGCTTAAACCGAATATCGAAGTAGGGGAACGGGAAATCCGGCCGTCCATATCTTCTTTCATCTTCTGTGCTTACATACCGTTCATCGACTAACTTATCGACTAATATGCGGGTAGATTCCTTCGGGGAGTTCTCCCGTAACTCAATCAAGGCTGTTATGAGTTCAATATCTTTGTGCGTGTAGATGCGGTAACCTCGATCATCTTTTTGGAAACCATGTCCTGCATCCTCAAAAATCTTCGCGTAGTTGCGCAAGGTACTTGGGGCAATCTGGAGTTTGTCCGCGGCTTCTTTTCCTGTAACCATGAGTCATCACCTTTCTAAAATTGGGTATAGGCATATAGGGATATGCAAAAAACGACAAAAAAGCCCTTCAATCGAGATCAAGGCATGCCAAATTAAAAGTTGGCATGATGAGCCTCGATTGAAAGGCTTAAAGTAGAGCGGCTTCCCCGCATGGGTAAGCTAAATGTAAGAAAAAGGTAAAATAAAAATCTAAAAAATGTTAATGTGTATATTCTATCAGTATAAGAAAGAAAAATAAATATTTTTTACAAAACATAGAACAATCATAGATTCTTTTGCACTGTTAACCCTTAAAGAAAAGAGATTTGAGGTAAGTATGTATCCATAATTACACCGTTAGGCAATACAATATGGAAAGCAAAATTCTCAACAAAAGATTGACGAAACTTTTGGCCGGTTTCTAAGTGGGGTAAACTAAGGGAAACGAAAGAAAGCAGGTGGATGGACGTGGGGAGAACCTATCGGTTGGTGAAAAAGCCAAAAGCGGAACTGAGTGGTGAACTGCGGGAAAATGAGTTGGAGCGTGCCCTTACAGAACTTAGAGAAGCCGGATTTATCGTAAAAGAAGGCAGAAAAGTGCCGAAAGATGGGGTATACTCCGGGATAATCGGTGGATTGGGCAACCCGCTCATTATCAATACGGGGCCACCAAGTCAACCAGTGACGAAAAAAAAGCCACTTTCTTACCGAAACAAGAGTACAGAATGGACAAAGAACAGAGCGCAGGTGATTCAGCAGCTAAGAGATGCTGGATTTGAAGTGAAAATGGGGAGAAGAGGTCCGAAAGACGGTGTTTACTCCGGCATTGTCGGAGAACTCAATGGGCATCTTATCATCGATACAAAAAAGTGAGCTTCCAGGATTCGGTTTGGTATTCCGTTAACAGTTCGATGGATTATGTAAGTGACAAGAGGACGCCAGTGCAGCTTTCAGCTGTCGTGTTGTCCTTTCGTTTTCTCAAAAGCAGAGGGTGCCTAGAAAAGGTTCGAGAATAAGTGCACAGTCATCTCAGAAAAGCTAAATCCTTAGGTTAATTGATTACGATTCCTATGGACTTTCCGGAGATCCTGCTTGGTTTTCAGTTTGGGATACCGATAGACCTTCTGAAGGTGGGACTTGGAAGAGAAGCGGACCAAAGGCAAACTGGCTAGCTTTCGGTCAATCCAGGCAGGACTTAGACAGAACAGGTGATAAAGAAGCGTGCCACTTCTCACCAGAAGGACCACGGATAAAGCGATGAGCGAAAAAAATGCAGGACCTGTCAGCAATTGCCCAGCGAACAACAGAGTAATTGGAAGGACCAGGTTCACGACCAGTTCCTTCAGAATCGCTGGTTGGAAAATGTCGATTGGTGATGTGCTGGATTCCGGCACAAACGGTTTGTGCTGAGCCGTTTCTGAAATGATCTTTAAGAGGCAGAAGCCCAAATCCCGTTGGAACCTTTTAACGACAGGGTGACCAGGCGTCGGTGCATAGAGGTAAGCCAAATGAAAATTGTAATGGTAGAGGAGAAACGGGGGAACCAGTAAACATTCGCGGTACCTCGCGATTTCCTCTTTCAAACGGATGCGCTGAATCATATAGCGGCTGCGGTAAAAATAGTCTTTTGTTCGGAAGACCAAGTAGGCTGTGAGCAGAAGAGCCAGAGATGAAATCATTCTGTTTCCTCCTCTTGAATATGGAGCTGCACACCGAATTTGGCCGCGAGAACGCGTGCGGATTTCATGCCTAGATCGTGAGCCAATTCCCGTTGTCCCTGATAGGTATAGATACGGGGAACACCGACAATCCGGTCTCCCTTTACTTGGGGAGCATCCGGGATAAAGAGAGGGCGCTCAATTCCGCGATAGGTCCGGACGAAAAGGGGAATGCCCTTCTCGTCTTTCGGCAACCGGTGGAAATCCTGTCGGAAATCGGCTGGCACTTTTTGTGATGGGAGGTACAGGTGGTAAGAATCCAGTAAAACGTTCATGTCCCGAAGGAATATATTCTCTTTAACGCAAGAAACCGGAAGTTCCTGATCAAGCGGAGACTGGTTTTCGTCCCAGAAGTGACAGTGGTTCGTCAGTGGATTCAAGTGACTGCAGATGGAACAGGTTGGATAGTAGTTCATAATATTTCCTCCTTCGTTTGCTAGTACTTCAACCATAATCACAGATGAAGGAGGAAGCAAAAAACATAAGACTAAAAAATGCATCGCTTATTTTTACTTGAAAAACTAGTATTCATCTATTTGATTCATTATAAAATTTCGTTGCTATTATGAGATTATTCCCTGCATCAATAAAGTACGCATCTATTGCAAAAAGAAAAAAGTCAATTAGAACAGGAACAGCTTGAATTGAATGCTTGATATTTCAGGAGTCAACCAGGTATGATTAGTAGTCGAGATTTGACAATGGATAAATAAAGAAATAATGTTTGAAATATTCATGTGCAAGACTCGTCATGGCGTTTTTTCAATGAATGAAAAGTTTATTGCTAGCTCACACACTTCTAATTGCGACACCTAGCGAATTAAGAGTGATAAAAAGTTATCGTACTTAACATTTGATTAATACCGAAAAATGTTGACTGGATGTTCAGGTTGAAATATGATTTATATATATTAATAAAATGAATAATAATTAAATATACTAATAAATGGAAAGCATCCATGACTGTAAAGGGCGATATCTGTCGTCTAACAGTCATGGATGCTTTCTTTTTGTTAAAAAGAGAGGATATAGGATAATGAAAAAAATTTTTGATTTCAATGGAAATAAAGAGATGAAAGAAATGGTTATCAATGAAAAAACTACAACTGAATCATTAATTCATTTAACCCCTGCAGCATTAAAAGAATTAATATTAAAATACTATGCGAATGAAACAGTGACTGCTTTGAAAAAGAAATATAGGATAACTCGGTCTAAACATACTATTGTAAAAGCCTTTCCAACGGTCTCTTTTTCAAATTGCAGAATGTGTGACAAACCTATCTGGAGTAGATTATTAGTTAGAGAACGCAAAAATATTATCTCTTTTGAAGAAGAGTTATGGTGCCATGCTTGTAAACACCAAGAAAATTCTTCAATTTGCCAGTGTGAAAATGAAACGTGTACAAAAGAAAGGATATTTCAAAAAGAAGAAATTAGACGGCTGCAGGAAGAAGAGGAAAGACGAAAACAAGAAAGGGATAAAAAGAGAGAAGAAGAGAGACGAAAACTTAAAGAGGTGCAACAAAAAATAAGAGACGAGATGGAACAAAGGGGACTAGGACGTGAAGGAATGGAAATTGATGATCAAAAAGTAAAAATAGAGCATAATGAAATCACAATAGAAATTATTAATGATTTCACTATTGGTGGAGGCGGTAAATTAAAAAATGAAAATGAGTTGTCCTTAAATGAACGTTTGATTTTGGGAGCGTTTATCAGGGGAACTCAGTTGGAAGGTACTACTGATTTACAAATTCCATTAATGAACAAGTATTTGATAACACCTACACTTGACTTCTTTGACCAAATGTTAGATTACTTGATTAAGAATCAATTAATTTCACCTAGCAGGTCAACTGCATTAACCGAGTGTTCAATAAACCAGTACGACGAAGTTTCGTTCAATAAGATGATGATTAGGTATAGAGTTAATGTAATTCCGAGTCACAGTTATAAGAATATGGTTCAAAATTTAATCTTCCCTAAATCAGAAGATTTTTTGAAAGATAGAGAATTTTGTCAAGAAATTTGGTGTAAAATAGCAGTTGGCGAAGTTATGGCTGATTTAGATTTAAGTTTAGAAAAAAAGAATATTGTATATTCACCTCGAAAAGTACACCAACAAGTTTTCGAGTACTTGATTAATTATTTTTCGATAAATCAAATTTACAATATCACTAATAACGCTGGTAATAGGCTATCAACAAAATTAATAGAAGGTACAATCCATCCTTCAGATGCAGCGGATTCTATGATTATGCATATTGAAAATTATGGGTTGAAAGCTATAAGGGAGAAATGGGATGTTAAACCATTCTATAGGCAGACTAGAGAAAGTATTTTAACAAAAATGATATTTAATAATGTTTTAACTATTGGGGACGCAGGCTATAAAGAAGTGGCTAGGAAATACTTTCAATAACACAAAATTCAACATAATGCGTATATCAGTAAGTAATTATAGAAATTTCAATGATATACGATATGACTGTCAAAAGTGGACTAGCCACTCATAGAAATGATGAATTTAGGGGGGAAGATAAAGTTTTTCTTATTAAAAAAGATTATCAATAAGGCAGCTTTTTGTACTTACCTGAAATTAGTTCTTTTACTCGAATTTATAAATATAATGAAATAACAAGCGAAATTAGATGGAAGTAAATAAAGAAGCTGCCGATTGGCAGCTTCTTTATTTTTATGAATGAACTAATAGGAGAAATAAAATTCACTCTATTTTCATATGCTTATTCTAAGATTTCTTTCTTCAATTCACTAACGTCGCCTGGATTTTCTAAGTATATTTGTTATCGGCTATTTTCATGTTTTGTGGCCAAGCGTGACAATTCTACCTGTAGTCTATTTGGTAAAAGAAAAAGTAAACCACTTGTGCCTGCCAGCATAGTCAGCGGTTTACTCGTTTAACTGTAAATTCGCCTTAAAAACGATGTGGTATTGTGGTTGGACCGTCAATCCATCTGCACTTGAGGACTTTATCGTTAATTAGCGATATACCTTAATTTGTATTATATCGATATCAAACATGAAGCTCAAGTATTCTTGAGTATTCAAAAATTATAGCATGTTGGAATAAGGATGCTGAGTCAAAGGCATTTCCATCGTTGAAGGTTTCTTTTTGGGCCGTATAAAGAGCGGTCCGTAGTTATTAGTATCTTGCAAATTGGTCATTTGCTTAATCGCCACCGTTATGGTTCAGACTTTTGATGGGGTGGCCTTCGCAAAGTCAATGGCTTGGCCAAAACTGATTTTCAGTTCCTCAAACAATTGGTTCTCCTTCATTTTCAATCCATCCTTTCGGAAGTATACAAGCTCTTCAGGTAGTCTACGAATTGTTTGAGCAACTTCTTTTGATTCGGCTTTAAAGAGGTTTGCTGATTTTTGCGTTCATACGTCTTTTATACATTAATTAAGTATGAATGCAAAAAAATCTTCTACTTTGGATCGAATTTTTCTTGTAAAGCAAGGTGTTATAAGTAAATGGAAAGTGGGAGAAACAAAACGACCCACCGTGGTCCGCTTGAAAAGAGGCGTGGTGGGTTCTGTAAGGTTCACTATATAACTTTTTATCGGAAGTGGCTACTCTTGGTTCTTGTTCTGCAGTTCCTTCAGCAGAATCTCAGCTCCTTTGGGGCTCAAATACAAGCCTTTCACGTAAGTGGATTCAACGTTTTCATCCAGGATTTCCCCGGTTACCGCACAGGTGCAATCTGTCTCATATTTTTTGAGAATGATTTTATCTTCTTCAAGAAAGATTTCCATCGGGTCGCCTTCCGAAACGCCCAAGGATCTTCTCAACTCGATGGGCGTAACAATACGTCCTAACTGATCAACTTTTCTTACCATCCCGGTACTTTTCATCTGATGACTCCTTTGAAAAATGAATATCATCCATCGTCTGTTATAAATTCAATTCTTTTTTGACGTCATCCAAGGAATGACGTATTTCCAACCTAGCAAGAACGCGGTCGAAATTTTCTCTATCGCATTCATCTTCAATTTTTTCGATGATGAGATTTCGCCTCACGTCCAAAACGGATGTGTGTTCCAGTTTGGCGAAATCGCGGATGTGTTTATTGTCGAAATCCTCCACACGAAAGGAAATGGTGGACATGGTTAACACCTCCTAAGATAGACTTAAACAGAAACGATTTGCTGTTCTTCGGCTACATGTGGCTGATTGCTCAAAATTTCTAATAGTCTCCGGGCTGCACCGCTCGGCTGATTGGTCCCGTGTTCCCACGATTCGATCGTTTTGACAGAGACACCGATTAAAGCTGCGAATGACTTTTGTGTTAAGTTCATCTGCAGGCGCAACTCTTTGATGTCTTGTGCAGAAAAATTGGCGAGTTCCTTAATGGCCACTGTTTTGGTTCGTGCTTTTGATGGCTTGCCTTCCGCATAGTCAATCGCTTGACCTAAACTGGTTTTCAGTTCCTCAAAAAATTGGTTTTCTTTCATTTTTCATCCATCCTTTCGGAAGTATACAAGCTCTTCAGTTGGTCTACGAATGGTTTGAGCATCTTCTTTTGATCGGGCTTCAAGGTGGCTTGCTGATTTTTTGCGTAAATCAGCAGCAAGATGGTATGAGAGGCTGTTTGGATATCCAAGTAGATGACACGATAAGCACCGCTTTTTCCTTGGTTCGCACTTTCAGGCGAAAAACGCATCTTCCGGAGACCACTCGTCCCCGTTATGACAGCGCCTTGCCCCAGGTCCATCAGCAACTGGAGTTCCAGCTCTCGCTGTTCAGCTGCGCCAAGTCCAAGTTGATTCCACTTTTGATCAAAATTTTCTACGTATACAAATGTCCGTTTCATAACTACCTCTTCGACTGTTGACTTATGTATTAAGTATACCCTATTGAATAGGGTTTTTCAATTACTGCTTAATTAAAGTAGAAAAATGAATGTCTTTTTCGTTCGCTCTTGAATCAGAATGCTTAAAACCAAGAGAATGATTCACCTAAAAAGTAGATCTTTAAGGTTCCGATTTTGGTAAGCTCACAATGACAGACCGATAATAGAATTATTCTTAAAAAAATGGAGATGTTTAATTTTTAAACGGTAAAGCGTTCAAAAAATAACTGGACAAAAAGACGTTCATAAAAGTGCGAAACCACCTTACGAACGTCTTTTGCTGTGACTATTTATGATTGGCACCATCGACCTTGTCATGACTGCTCTTTTTGTACAAGACATAAATGGCATTGATGGCAATCAGTATCACTAAAGCAGTCAAACCACCCCATACGGCATAAATGTTTTGGGTTACGAGAAAGCTACCGATTATTGCACCTATAGAGCCAAATAGCGCATATACACTTAGTCTCCAGTGGGAATTTAAAAGTTTCTTCATGTCATCACACTACTTTACTGAATTTTCCGTTATTTACACTATCCACTATATACCATTGGTTTATCTGCGGCTACAGGAATTACGAGCTGAATTGGCCTCCAATAAAGAGGATTTATCAAAAGAACACAAACAACTTGCGAACAAAGTATTAAAGGATTATAAGAAACCACTTACTTATGCGACGATTTAAGAGGGAGATGAGGTTGTCATGTTGAGCAAGGATCGGGAAAATTCCAGCTTTACATCACGGTCAATCGATTGACGTCGTAAAGAAAATTGATTTGAAGACATATATCATAAATGGTGAGCGTCACGAATTTGAATTTACGGAGACGATGCTAGGACTTTGCGCGGGACTTTTTTAACACCTATATTACTTGCATACAACTGAAAGAACAAATATAGATAATAGAGGATTGTCATTATTGATGTACAGTTGCTTACTCTTCACTTTATTTTTAAGATATAGAGATAAGCACAAAAAAGAGTGGCTCCAGTCCACTCTCCTTACAGTTATATCTCTTACAATAAGATTTGTTAGTTAACGAAGAGCTCATTTTTCAAATCGGACGAATGTTTTTTCTGGTATTTCAATTTGATTAACATCAAAATCATTAAGTTTTAAGGTTAAGTTGCTCGAGCGTTCCTCACTTTCTTCGCCGATCCAACAAGTATAATGCTCAAAGAAATCACCTTTTTCAAGATAGCTATCCATAATTTCACAAAGCCTAATTAGCTTCCTTTTTGATTCAATAGATGTGCTAGTGTTCGTAGATTTCGAAATTTCAATTTCCCAATCACTTGATACCTCATAGACATAGGGCGTGGTGAACTGATACTTCTTTACATTTTGACGTTCGTACTTGCTCGAAAAACAGTTGCCAATGACTAGTAAATCATTAGAATCAGGGTCACTAAGCGGTATTTCTATATTGCATCCAATGTAGCCTGCTAAACTCATCTTCATAACCTCCTCGTTGAAAATCACCATTTATTAAATACATATCTTGCTAAAGGAACACTCTAAAGAAAATTAAAATTGAAGGGCTTGTTTGTAGACACTTTCTATAAGTATACGATTGGTTGTAGCAACAGAGAATTATTAATACTTAAAGAGTGTCTATTTTATTTAATTTTGAAAGACTTGTGAATGAATTTTTTAAGACATTTCTTTACTTCCGTTATGCTATAAAAATGCCCACTATATTTCCGGTTTAGAATTAATGAAAGTCGCAGTTTTTTAATATTTAATGAATTTTTGCTTCTGCTACAATTTTAAAATTTATATTCAATTGAAATATGATATTGAGTGATTGTAAAAAGTCTCATCAAATAAAGATAAAATAAATCAGGGGGAATTGGAGTAATGAGTAAAAATCAAAAATACCAGGATAATATCGAGCAAAGTTGTCTAGAGTTTGTAAAGAGGGACATGAAAGAGAAGGATGCTTTTGGATTGTCCAATGAGCAATACATTGAGTTGAAAAACTGGTTAAATGATTCTGAGCTTAATTCAAACAATAGATTTCCTGATTTTACTTTTAATAATGGCTTTATAGAACACTTTGCGATTACTTCTTCATTAGAAAATAAAAAAGGCGCAAAGCAGAAAAGGGAATCTAGTATTTTAAAAAATAAAAGTGAAACTAATTTTTTAAGCAAACTTGAAAATAGTGAAGCAGAAAAAGTATTAATTAGTCGATCGTATGGACGCAAATTTGAAGAACATACGTATAGTAATATTGTAGATTCAATAAAGAAGAACTGGATAAAGCATATAGAAAGTTATGATAAAAATATTACTACATCTAAACATGGAATTTTTCTAATTGAGTATATAGATATTAATATTCAAACAGCAATTTCAAGAAAAAATGAGTCAGTAAAAGTCTTTGATACATATAGAATAAGCGTTGATAAGTATCTGTTAGATTGGATATATAGCTACAAAGAAAAAATTAATTATTTAATTTTTGTTAATCTTCTATCATCCTCTATTGAGATAATAAGAATAGATCACATTCCAGAAATTACAGAGGGGATTTCAGATATTTGGTATGCACCTACTTTAGGGATGGAAGCACATAAATATGTAGGCCTCAAAACTAAGAACAAAAATCTTTAATATCATACTAATAAATAAATAAGTGATCATTGTCTCCAAGTTTTTACGAAGAAATGTTTTCCTTTTTCTATTTATTCATTACACCAGATATTTTAAGCTCTCGTTATAACGGGTGGGGAATATAAATCGTTCCCAGGAGAAAGTTCAGATTTACTCTTAGGAAATATACAATTAAGTGGCAAGGGGGGAATAAACATGGCGCGTTGCATCTATTATAAAGATCGCGATGATTTAAGATTTGATAAGCAAGAGCACATTATCCCAGCAGGATTAGGCGGTAAACAAATGCTCGAAAAGGGTGTAGTTTCTGATGAAGCAAATGAGAATTTTTCCAAAACAGAATTGAGAGTGCTGAGAGATTCACTTATAGGTCTTAATCGGATGAACAATGGTCCTGGTAAAAGAGGAAGTCTTAAAGTGAAAAAAGTAAAGACTCCGACTGTTACAGTACTCAGGTCTGACCTTAATAACGATAAGATAGATTCCTTATTAGGTTTTATATTTATGGGGAAGTCTTTTGTCATTCCTCAATTGACCACTTATTGGGAAGAGTATTCACTTTCCTATCAATACGTAGCATTAAATTTGGATATACCTTCTGTGGAGCTTTTTCAAATTGAAATGAATGAAAAAACTATACAATTCTTAGAAAGTAAAAAAAGAAATTATAGACCTGTGCATGTGCCATTCACTACGGATAAAAACTTTGTTCATATAGGCTATTATAAAAACAATTGGTACGTTGCTACTTCTTTTAAGAAACGACTTAATGTAGATGTTATGGCAGTTGATTTGCTACCAGTACTTTATGAGTTAAGAGAAAAACTTAAAAATGAAAAAAACTCTTTTAAGCCCGAATTTATGGATGAAGTCGTCTTTAAATTCGAAAATAGGCTCGATATGAATTTTTCAGACATGGGCTTTCTATACTTAAAAACGGCATTCAATACATTAGCCTTTTTTAAAGGCTCCAAGTATGTAATGCATCCTAGTTTTGATGAAGTTAGAGAAACGGTTCTTACAGTCGGAGAATCTGGAAAGTTCATTCGGTTAAAAGATGATTTAGAACATCCAGATATTGAATCGTACATTGAAAGCTTTCCTGATAAAGCTCATTATGTAATTCTGTTTTCAGAGGACAGGAACATAAACGCTTACGTATCTTTCTACAGAGAAAAACCAGTTGTCGTCAAGTTAGGAAATAACTATGAAGGAGAGCCCTTCATAGATGGACTTGTATGCGATTGGCAGAATACAGAAGAAACTAGACTAGAACAATGGATTAAGTAATATTTTCCATCTTATGTTAAAATTAAGGGATGACATGTATCAACGGAGGGGTCGAATTGGCAAAGGATAGGAGTACTGAAGCGCTAGAGTTATCAGAAGAAATCTTACGTAATTTTGAGTTAAATGAGATTCCTACTCAGAATATTGTTTTAAAGTGTTTACGATTAGCTCGATTGACCAATGATACGGAAGGGATTACGTGGTTGAGACATGAAGCACATGGATTTGACAGAGATAGTCAAGGCAATTTAACCACAGAAGCATGGGAGTCTATTAAAAAATCAGGAAGATATTTCTATGTTGAAGATACTGATAAAAAGACACAGCAGCCAAAGAAAGTGCAGCGTTCTTTCACCCATACTATTGCTGTATTGGAAGCCTCAATGGCTTCTTTAAAGGCCCAGATGGCGGTCTCTTATGATCCTAATATCAGTCTCCCTGAAAACACTAATTATTTTTTAACGCAAAGAGCTGTTCAGGGGAATAATGCACAGCGAAATGCTATTTCCCAAAATGTTGCAGAATACTCTAAAAGAATTGAGACTGTAAAATCAAGACTCTATGATTACGTTTCAAACATAAACTATGAATTGAAATTCGGAGAAATTACGGAAGATATTTTCTCTCGAAAGCGTAAATTCGTAGATAACAAGTTGAAAGATATCAGTCCAAAATCTATTCAAAAATTTGTTTCTGTCTATGAGAATCTTAAATCTAGCAACAATGAAGACTGGGCAAATGCTGTTCATACCTGCAGAAGAATTATTAAAGAAGTGGCTGATGTTCTTTATCCACCTTCGGATGAATTAATCACACTACCTAGTGGCAAAAAAATCAAAGTTGGAGAAGAGCAGTATATAAATCGCTTAATTCAATACATCGAAAGTAAATCAGATAGTGGCAGTTTTAAAGCTATTGTGGGTTCTAATCTTGAGTTTATAGGAAATCGCTTGGATGGAATTCATAATGCTGCTAATAAAGGAACACATACTGAAGTAACATTGGAAGAAGCTGAACGATACATTATATATACTTACCTACTTATTGGAGATATTCTTTCTTTATGAAGTAAAAGACTGGATTTCCGGTCTTTTTCTATGTACAGTTTTATATGAGATTTTCAGCTCACTAAAAAAGACGGGCTCCGAGAAGGATGTCAAATGAAGGATGTATGAACTTGGTGGACATTTGAACAAAAAAATTCAGTAAAAATAGTTAAATCTATAACTTTAATTAATTCTCACTAATTTTTTTCGCCCCATAATCTTTGAACATTCACTAATGCTTGATCATTGAATACCATTCTATAAATATTTAATTTCAAAATGCTATGCAAAAAATTCAAATCATAATTGTCATTGTCACTGCCGATGATAAAATACTCAATAATGTTATTTTAAAATTCCACATTTATCAAGGATAATCGACGTATACGACGTTGCAGAAGAGTATGTGTCGATTTAGAAAATGGAAGAATTTTTTATGATTCGGGAACTGCATCAATAAGGATGGTTTATAAGAGACAGCGAAGAAGTTTCTAATTTCTTCGCTGCCTCTTTTGTTTTTGTCTCATAATTCTTTTCAAAATCAATCTATCATAAATGTTGGCTCATAATGATTTTGAAAAGAAATGAGGAGGAAGAAGAATGTCGAATTTTGAATTAGTAATTCCTCAAGATACACTGGAGACCCAGAAACGTTACTACAACAGAAAAATTCATATTGAAAAAAAGATGGAGGAGATTCCAAGACAATATGAAGGGGATATCCGGAGGTATAAAGAATATTGCTGCAATACCGGTCAAATAGTTGGAACAGAGGCTATGCTTGATTATTTATATATATCTTTGATCGAACAAAGAGTTAAAAAAACAACGGGGGAACGATGATTGGCAGCTATTAGAAAATACTTGTGTGATTCATAAAATAGAATTCAAAGGAGAAGCTAGAGTTGCATATGAACTTTCAGCGATGCGGAAAATGTATCGTGTAGATCAATACGCTCATTTACTTCAGGTTCGAGGAAAGTCAGCCACTGATAAGAAAGAATTGATGGATATTCTAAATAGTCTTCCGATAAGAGCAAATGCGATTTGTTTAGTTAATCTAGTAACCGCTAACAGACCCACCGAAATGGTTCGATTAAGAGTACGTGATTTTGATTTGAAAAACAGATCCTTACATGTTTATTTGAAGAAACAAAAAAGATGGCATACCAAAAGGCTCACGCCAGAAGTTATCAATGCAATAGAAGTTTATATACGCGAATACCGTCTTAAACCAGACGATTACTTCGTAGGGAGGGTATATAAGAGTGGACGCTATGAAAGCACAGCAATCAGTGAAATAGGCTATTGGAAAGCATTACAACGATGGACAGGGCTTACGGGATACAATTTCATGAAAAGCCAAGTGTTGGCCATGCACATAGCAGGAGCAGATTTGCCGACTATAGCGCAACAAACAGGTCATAAATCGCTTGAAACTTTAATTCAACATTATCTTACAGTATCTGAAATAACCGTAGACAAGCATTTATAGACACACTATCGAAATGAATTTAAGAAATTAAAAATAGGAAAAGGCAGCTGTATCTTTTTCGGCATACACGCAACCATGTTGTGTCAAACACCATGGACCACTGTCCACGATCGTACCTAGTACTGTTTAACCTTTTTCGCAAGCTGTCTATGCTACAATAAACTCGCGTTATGAAGGCGGGAGGTAAAGCAGATGACATTACAACAGTTAAAATATGTGATCGAAGTGGCAAGGAACCGGTCGATTAGCAAAGCAGCGCAGCGATTGTTTATTAGTCAACCGAGTCTGTCCAATGCCATCAAAGAATTGGAAAATGAACTGGGGATTACAATTTTTTCGCGTACGAATAAGGGGATTGTGATTACTTCTGAGGGTACGAAGTTTTTAGGGTACGCAAGACAAGTGATTGAACAGACAGACTTGCTGGAAAATCAATATTTTAATACGGCACAGCCACCACAGCTGCACTTCTCGGTATCGGCACAACACTATGCCTTTGCAGTCAGTGCATTTGTAAAATTGTTAAAAGATTATGACCGGGATGAATATGAATTTACCTTACGAGAAACCCGGACCTATGAAATTATTGATGATGTAAGAGACCTTCGTAGTGAAATTGGCATTTTGTACTTGAATGATTTTAATCGACAAGTAATTTCTAAATTTCTAAGAGAAGGGAATTTAACGTTTAATAAACTATTTGAAGCAAATCCACATGTATTTATCAGCTCGACGAATCCACTCGCGGCCCAAAAGTATGTGACCTTGGAGGATTTAAATCCTTTTCCGTATCTTTCTTTTGAACAGGGAGACTATAATTCGTTTTATTTTTCTGAAGAGGTACTCAGCACCATTTCGAGACCGAAAAATATTCATGTAAGTGATCGGGCAACCTTATTTAACTTACTGATCGGGTTGAATGGATATACGATTTCAACAGGAATCATTAGTTATGATATTAATGATAATGACATTGTTGCGCTTCCGCTAAAGGTGAATGAGCGTATTACGGTTGGTTATATTACACGTAAAAATGTTACAAATAGTCCGTTGGCAACAATTTATATTGACTACTTGAAAGAAACCATATTGAATGAATAAACTTATCTATAGTTTAAAGCTATATCAAGCGATAGAATTTAGGAGTTACGCTATATGAATACTCTGATGCTACACTAGCCTTAATCTAAAGAAAAAGGGAGCGGGTTAGGTGGTAGCGGAGAAAAGAAGTTTGGAACAAAGATTAAATGAAGGCACGGTCATTGTAGGGGAAGGATATTTGTTTGAACTGGAACGCAGAGGCTATTTGCAAGCGGGGTCTTTCGTGCCAGAAGTGGCTTTGGATAATCCGCAGGCTTTAAAGCAAGTATACCGAGACTACATGAACGCTGGCTCAGATGTGGTGTTAGCATTCACTTATAATGGACACCGTGAAAAAATGAGAATCATCGGCAAAGAACATTTACTTGAGCCTTTAAACCGAAGTGCAATCCGTCTGGCGAAAGAAGTAGCAGCAGAACACCCAACCGAAGAAGCGTTAGTTGCAGGAAACATCTCAAATACGAATATTTTTGACCCTGAAAATAGTGAATCTAAGGATAAAGTAAGAAGTATTTTTGCTGAGATGATCAAGTGGGGAAAAGAAGAAGACGTAGATTTCATCAATGCTGAAACTTTTTATTACCACGAAGAGGCTGTTATTGCGTTAGAAGAAATTCAAAAACAAGGCTTGCCAGCAGTTGTTACATTAGGGTTGATGGGCGAAAATATATTGCGTGACGGTTACACGGTAGAAGAATCTTGTCGAATTCTTTCAGAAAAAGGTGCATTAGTTGTGGGAATGAACTGTTTCCGTGGTCCGGCTACAATGCAGCCATATCTTCAGAAAATCAGAGAAGAGGTAGAAGGTTTTGTTGGGGGATTGCCAATCCCCTATCGAACGTCAGAAGAACACCCAACATTCTTTAACTTACCTGATGGCGGATGCAGTTGTACCCTGCCAACTGAAACAACTTTCCCGACATCGTTAGATCCTCTTTATCATAACCGGTATGAATTAGCGGAATGGGCGAAAGAAGCCCAAAGTATTGGTATTAATTACATTGGTCTTTGTTGTGGAGCGTCACCTGCTATGTTAAGGGCAGTAGCAGAAGCAACAGGAATCCAAACAATTAACTCGAAATATTCACCAGATATGGAGAAGCACTTCTTATTCGGGCAAGATAAAACATTAAAGGATCATAATCTAACCTACCGAACAAAAGCATAAGCAGATGAGGACTCACTCTTAGGGATTAAAGAGTGAGTCTTTTCTAAGAAAAAAGGTGTTATTAGGCGCTTACTTTTAAAACATCTGAGTACCCAATGGATTTGCCTACAATTAGCATTAGTTGCGTGAGTAGATGTTTAGCATCTTCTCTGCCTTCACATAATCCAACTAAGGTTCTTGTGTCGGGGGCTTTTTCTAATTCTGCTAAGAAGTCGCCCTCTTAATAATAATTTTTAATAAGCTGTCTAAGAAAATTTTTCTCGTCTGTCATCACTCCTTGAGAAACCACTTTATTAATTTCCATTCTCCCTAATTTAGCCACAACAAAATTCCATTCTCCTTTTTATTTGCTACCTGACCTCCTTCAAAATCAAAGCCATGCAGATATCAATTAGCTATTTATGTTAAAGAAAATATCGGTTTCTATCGATTCTCTAGTTGCTCCCCTTTTCTGTCAGAGTTTGATGCACCCACTTCTGAAACGAAAGACCTTCTGCCGCTGCAAGCCCCACCAGCTCTTCATAGACCTCTTCTTCAAAAACCAATTGAACCGTCCGATTACTGCGACTGAATATCCAGTTGTTCTCTTCACTCGCCAATTTTCCTGCCTGAATGTAGTTCCGCAAAATCCGTAACACATCTTTTGCCACAAACTCATTCACCGGATATCGTCCGTTTCGAATAGAGGCGACCAGTTGGCCATGCCGGACTTCGGCATTGAAATTTTCGACCCCACAGACGGCATACAAGGCATCCAAGATCCGGTAAAAGGCTTTTTTGCCGGTAGGGACGACCAGATCGGTGAATCCTTGCTGCGCTTCTTGCTTTTGCTGGTGAATCGCATACCGCGGTTCCAAATCATGAGAACGCAGGGCTTCCAGATAAGGCAGAAATTCCTGATCGTCCAGGAAAAAGCCTAACTCCTTCTGGTCGTTGTACTTCAGGCGGACCGGCTGTTCTCCGGCAAACAGGAAAGACTGGTAAAGCGCCACGTCGGCTGCTGGTACATAGAGGTGATTCCGCTTGGTGCGCGTCGACTTTTGCTGCTTCAGGTAGTTGCCAATGGCCTGTTCCTGTTCTTGGGTGACCGCGTAGCGCTGCTTCGCCGACTGAACGGTCAGGGGGACCGACTGGATGTCCAGATTCAATGCCGCTATGGCTTCCTTCACTTTTTGCGGATAAACGCCGAACGATTTGGCCACTTCGGTAATGGAGCGACCTGCTGCATTCAATCGTTCTTGCTCTGCTTTCAGTTGATCGACATCCTCCCGGACAAAGCGGCTGGCGCCGGACAGTTTATGCGGATCATCCACTTTCCGGAGCCACCCCTTGTTCGCGTAGCCATAGACGGTCGGTACACTGCAACCCAATACACGGGCCACTTCTGCGGCGGTGTAAGACGGCTGCATCAACCATTCACCCCGTACTTCCGGATGATCAGCGCCTGCAGGAACGTATGGAACAAATTGTGATCCAGTGAACCGACCAAGCCGGAAAGAGAGGTTTCATAGTCCTGACCGAACAGGTCCGCTGCGGCTCGGGAAATCTTCGCATAACCGCCACTGAAATCGACCTCATCAAACATATCGAACGAACGGAACCCGTCGCTGCTGAAGTAAGGACCCATCTTGGCGTACAATTCATCGTCGCTAGTTAAAATAAATAGAACTGCCTGGTACTCAGGACTGGTTTGCTGGTAACTCGTCAAGTCATTCAGCCGTTGGAAGAACAACGACCGGTGGGAGACAGACAAGAATTTCGGGGAAAGCATCGGTTTTTCCGGACGTTTGCCGTTGTGATCTGATTGTGAATGGGACATGGATTTTCCTCTTTTCTTACTGTTTATTTTTGAGTTTCTTCTATTATATAGTGCGTTATAGTGCGTTTCTTACAGGTCTATTTTTCGACCTGTATCCAGCGAGGGTTTTTCTGCTGGCGCTGCGGGTTATTTCAAACGAATTGGGTTCTTGTTTTTCTAATGGCCCTGAAATGTTTCCTCAGCCTATATGCATTTATCCGAATTGCTAATATAGGCTTTCGCTGAGTAGATATTCATGAAGGAAAAACCAGTGATATGTTCTGTGATCCTTCTTTCAATTTTTCTTCCAATCATTTTTCCTTAACCGATTTCGTTAGAGTATGTCCTCTTGCTTACTTTTTGAAAATCTGTCTTTTTTGAACGGCTTTCATTGTTTCTAGTTTTCAGAAGGAAAAATGGAAATGGGTAAAGTGAATTTAATAATAAACAATATAAAATAATTATACTATATAAATTATAAGAGTAAATTAAACTTAATAAATTATAAAATATAATGATAGTATTAATTTTAAACTAATATAAACAAAGGGACCATTTGTTTCAATACGATACTAATTAAGATAAAATAAAGGAAAAAGATATTTCTTCACTATAAAAATAGAGGAAGAAACTGGAATGAAAGAAAAGAGGCTGAAAAATTGTGGAATTGATCATAAATGGGAATTTTGGGAAATTGCAGCTTCCGGAATTGTCGATGGGGGAGCTACAGCAGAAAATCGATGCAGCGGAAAAGAAGAAGCAAAATCCGTTCAGTGAATTTAACGATGTGGAGGTTCTCATATGGTATATTCATGAGCAAAAACATGCCAATGCCAAAAACGACCGGTCGGCTCGGACGCGTAAAGAATACGAAGACGAGTTGCGGCTGTTCATCGAACACCTACTGCAACACGGCCAAGAAATCGGCGTGGACATCGAACACATTGAAGAAGGATCCTTATTCAAGTCGCTCGAATCCCGCCATTTGCGCCGATATCAGGAGTGGTTGGTTGCCAATAGTCCGTATGTGCAAAAAGGGAAAGTGTACAGCCCGGCCACCATTGCTCGAAAAACAACGATTTTGAAGTCGTTCTTTCAATACCTGTACCGAGTAAAGTACACACCAAGTGATATTGCTAGTGGTTTGCGTATTGCGACGGTACGGAAAGACGATCGGCCGGACCGTGACCTAGGACCGAGTGATGTGGTGAAAGCCTTACGTGCCTTTCATAATATTGAGCATCATGTGATGTTTGGGATTGTGCTGGTGTTGTCGACGACGGGGCTGCGGAACGAGGAGTTCTGCAAGCTGAAAGTAGGGGATGTCAAGAGCGATCGGATTCTGGGGGGCCATTATTTGGTCGTGACCGGGAAAGGGAACAAGAAACGGCAGATTCCGTTGAAGGAAAAAGTGCTCGAGAGCATCCGGCTGTTCCGTCAAGCTCGTGGCTTACCAGTGCTTTCGGAAGCCGAGCCGACAGCTCCGCTGTTTACGACCAGCCGGGGAACCGCTTTTTCATCATCCTATTTGATTAGCTACATGACGAAGGAATTTACAAAAATCGAACGGGAACTGGAAGGCATTGATGTGAAGCTGACGCCCCATGTGTTTCGGCATGCATTTGCGATTACGTCCCGGTTGAACAAGGCAGACGCTTACGACATTATGCGGTCACTGGGTCATGAGAAATTGGAGACAACGCAGATTTACTTGGAGAAGGTTTTTGCGCGGGAAGGGCATGCCATCAATCAATGGTCCAACGATGCACTTGAGGACTTTGTGTAAGTTAGAATGGCTACGGAAATTGTTTTAAGAATATACAAAAATCCCCTCTAACCGAAGTTAGAGGGATTTAATTTAAGGGAGTTATTACCCGGGCGGCGTATCCGGGATCTCTGTTGACTAGTCATGAGCGCGTGGGGAACCTTTCCCACCTTAATAACCCTTGTTGCCTTAATGACTCCTTTTAATTGAGCAAACATCGAGAATTGACTGGGTTTTTATTGTCTTCCAACATGACTCAAATAGAATTCGACCCACCGTGGTCCGCAATATAGAGAGGCGTGATGGGTTCTGTTCCCATCATTATAACATGACGTTTCTTCTATTATATAGTCCTAAATTGCATCGACAAATTCATCGTTATCACTATAGAATGAACAACTATATTTCAATCCGGCAGTAATGGCTTAAAAGCTATATAACTATTTATAAACTAGAGAAATAAGTTACTGGTTATTCATGCCCTAGAGAGGAAAAGAACCAATCAAAGTGGTTCAGATCGTAGTCGACTACAAAAAAATGTATAATTATTGTAGGTAAAGGAGGCGGTATAAAATGAAAACAAATGAAGCAGTGATTGGAAAAGTAAAGATTTGGCTCCAGGAAAATGGAAAGTCCCACCAATGGTTAGCAGAGGAACTGAATATAAGTAAAGCATTGGTTGGCCATATGCTGTCGGGCAATCGAACGATTCAACCAAAAAGAATCCCGGAATTAGCGAAAATACTTGGATTGTCGGTGAAAGAACTGACGCAAGACAGCTCCATTCAGTCGAAGCGTCTAGTTGTCCAGTTAAGGGGCGCGACATCCAACCGCCGGTCAAAGCAGGAAGTGGAAGAGCTGCTATTCGCAATTGAAGATTATCTTGGTTTGAAGAGTGGGTGATTAAATGGATCGCAAAAAACAAGCAGAGGCGATTGCGGAGGCATTCGCAGCAGATTTTTTAGAAGAAACCACGGCCAATGCAATCTTTATCGGTTCTCATATCGAACGGATACTGGCAAGTAAGTCAAAAGTTATCTATCAATATGTAGAAGACCTGAACTATTTTGGGGCAGCTATCAGTCATGAATCTGGAATTCAATTCATTCGCTGAATACCTTCCGTCCATTACGCGTGCGTTATTTTACAGCAGCACATGAACTTTGGCATCTGTCTGAAGCCAGCCAGTTACAGGCTGAAGGTTTTGATCACGAACGTGCAGCCGACCGTTTTGCCGCGGCGATTATGTTGCCGAAGGCCATTACAAAGGATTTATGGCTCAAGTTCAAGAAGCTCTATGAACCGAAAGAAGCCATTATTCATATTGCAGATTTTTCGGAAGTACCGTATGAAGCGGTGGTTCGCCGGTTGAAAGAATTAGGAATATCCCTGAGCGGTTTGAACTTCTCCGAAGAGGAATGGCAGAATGAACGGATAAAGCTTGATCTTCCTAGGAGTACGTTGGATCTTCCACAGCCGCTGGAACGCTTCGCGGCCTATGAACATGCTGTAGAGGAGACCCTTGAAAAAGGATCCCTCGATTCTTTGACCGCATCCAATAAACTAAGGAAATATAACGAGCAATTGGCTAGGACGATACAGGAACAAGAGGTCAAGCGTGTCAAAGAGGCAGAGAACAATTAAGCGTAAGGGGAAAGTCTTTGAGGAAGAAGAAAGTGCATTAATGGAACAGGATACACTTGAATACTTTTGTTATTTTGTGATCTCGCATGAGATTGCTGAGCGCAGTATGGTTCGGAAATTTTTCAAAGCGATTTCACATCCCAATATTGCCAAGTTAGATGAGAGGCTTAATTGATTGAATAATTCCATTCAATAAGTTGTTGTGAAAAAAGGGTGTTCTTGAAGTAGTCGATTACTTCAAAAACGCCCTTTTTTGCAGTTTTTCAATTGATTTTAATTTCTGAAACTTTTTAGGACTGCCAAATTATTGAGCGCTTTTAGATGAAATAGTCTTATATAAATATAGAAGATTTTTTAATTTAACTGTTCCTTCCACCATATTACTTATTTTTATTAAAAATACATTAATTAGTAAAAAAAAGTGCTAATATGATCAGAGATAGAATTTGTAAGTGAAAGGGGAAAGTGATAGGTAATGAATAGTTTTTTCAACAAGGTTGCATTGTTCTTCATCGTTGCCGTTTTGGTGATTTCCAGTATAGGGCTTAGCCCCGCGTCCGCAGGGACACCGTTTAAAGATGTTTCTTCAAGTGAAGAACAGATTTTATACCTGTATGAGAAAGGGCTCATCCATGGAATTTCCGCTACAGAATTTGGAATGAGACATTCAGTAACTCGTGAACAAGCCGTTACAATGATCGGCCGTGCACTAGGATTTGATGGAACAGAGAGATCCACGAAATTCACTGATGTCAGTTCTTCGCGCTATAGCTCAGGCTACATTCAATCAGCTGTGGACCAAGGAATCGTCTCCGGCTATCCAGATGGCAGTTTCAAGCCACAGCAACCGATGACACGCGGAGAAATGGCTTATGTGCTAAGCAAAGCTTTCAATTTGTCGAAAACAAGTTCTGTCTTCTTTACAGATATCCAAGTGAATCATGATGAAAAGAGTCTTTATTCGGCAATAAATAAAATAGCTACAGCCGGAATAACAGCCGGTACAGGCGGAGGAAATTACTCGCCGAACAAAGAATTAATCCGCAAAGAATTCGCGATTTTCTTGGCACGGGCTTTAAATTCCGAATTTAAAGTGACTTTCCAAAATGTTACAATCGATACTTTATCATCTACTACCGATAATTTAAACGTTCGTACAGGTCCATCAACTAATTACAATATAATCGGTCAAATTCACAAAGGCGATATAGTCGAAGTTTATGGCTATAATAACGGATGGGTTTACGGTAAGACCGGAAGCCTTACTGGTTATTTCAGCCTTAGTTTTTTAGCTAAGAACACGCCTATTCCCACAAGAGTTATGGTTATCGATGCCGGACATGGCGAGCATGATCCAGGAGCAGCTGCGAACGGATTGGTAGAAAAAGCTGTGAATTTAGATGTCGCACTCCGGGTTGAAAAATTGTTAAAAGCAAAAGGCATTACTGTGTTAATGACTCGCAGAACGGATGTATTCTATAGCTTAGATTACCGTGCGGCCTTCGGCGTTAAGAATGGAGCAGATGCTTTTGTCAGCATTCACTCAAATTCTCATGGCTCAACAACAGTAGGCGGTTCCGAGACTTTCTATTCAGCTTCTGTAGCGAATGACAGTAAGCAACTTGCAACATTCATCCAAAATCGTTTGTACAAAGCAATGGAACATCCTAACAGAGGCGTAAAAGCAGAAAACTTCCGTGTTCTTGCAGCAAATCCACTTCCGGCGGCTCTTGTAGAGCTTGGATTCCTGACTAACTCTTCTGATGCGGCGAAATTGGCAACCTCCACATATAAAGAAAAAGCAGCTATTGCTATAGCTGATGGAATTGAAGAATACTATATATGGAAAGAAAGACAATAAAACCGAATCATCTAAAAAGCGGACTTTAGCCAGTCCGTTTTTTTTCGAATACTTATCTATACGAATCAAAGCACCTGAATGTAGGAGGAAAATAAATGAAAAAACTATCAACTACTTCTTTCTTGCTGATTTTGTTGTCAGCATTCATCAGCATTCCTGGTTTTGCAGAAACTCCAAACAACACAGAAAAAGTAATTATTTCATTCGAAAATGACATCGATTTTGAAGAGCTCGAGAAAATGGGCGCTGAAATACATAGCGAGCTCGACGCTATATCATCTGTTATCGCCACTTTGCCAGAAGCTGTGATAATGAAAGCAAATACTGACACGGATGGGTCCATAAAATCGATTTCAGAAGACGAAATTTTCAAGGTTGCTGCCCAACAGCCTACTTGGGGATATCAGCACATCAAAGCTCCTAGCGCATTAAAACTTGGCTATACAGGAAAAGGAGTGAAAATTGCGGTCATTGATACGGGAATTAATGCGAGCCATCCTGATTTAAGGGTAGCCGGAGGTATTTCTATGATCGGTGATTCTTCGCCACTTACTGACGGCAATGGCCATGGAACACACGTTGCCGGAGTCATCGGGGGGCTAAACAATTCTATCGGTGTTGTCGGAGCTGCACCAGATGCAGAAATCTATTCTGTAAAAGTCCTGGGCAGCGATGGAGCTGGAAAGCTTGAAAATGTATTGAACGGAATTCAATGGGCCATTGACCAAAAAATGGACATTATTAACCTTAGTTTAACTACAGAAAACGATATCCCGGAACTGCAGGAATTATTAAAGAAAGCATTTCAACAAGGCATACTTATCGTGGGCGCCGCAGGGAATATCGAAACCCTTACGCAAGAACAGGAAGATACCCTTTATCCTGCTCGATACCCTTCCGTTATTGCAGTGGGCTCAATAAAAAATGACAATGCCTTATCCAACTTCTCATACCAAGGTCCTTCAGTTGAGCTTGTGGCTCCTGGACAAGGTATCAATAGCACCTATTCAAACGCAGAAACGATTACACAAGAAGATTATAAAGTAAGCCAAGGGACATCCGTCTCTACTCCATTCGTGGCAGCAATCTTTGCGCAATACATGGAGGCCTATCCTCACCTAAGCAACACCCAATTGCGTGAGACTGTGAAACGTTCATTAATCGATTTAGGAGTTAAAGGAAAAGACCGTTCATTTGGATACGGACTCGTCCAGTCCATTCAGGTTCAAGCGGCTCTTTTTCCTGATTTAAAAACGAACTTCTGGTATACAGATTCTATTCAATATATTTTTGACCGTAGCATTACCAATGGTTTTCCTGACGGTACATTCCGGCCTGCTTCCTCTATTACACGAGCTGATGCAATGACGATGATAGGACGTGCTATAGGTATGCAACCGGATTCAAGCCAGCATTATTTCACAGATGTATCGAAAACTTCTTATTCTGCAGGCTATATCAATAAAGCTTATGAACTTGGTTACATCAAAGGCATGCCGGATGGCAGCTTTCAACCAAATGCGCCAATTAAGCGAGGGGATATGGCGGTTATTATAGAGCGTGTATTTACCTTTACTTCTTCCGGCGGCAGTTCTTTCTCAGATGTTAATGAATCCAAGTATTACGCAGAAGCTATCCAAGCTGCTTATGAAAATGGAATTGTACAAGGGTTTGATGATCATACATTCCGACCTGAAGCGGCTATAACACGAGCTGAAAATGCTGTGATTTTGAGCAAGTCACTAAAGTATCAGCAATAAAATAGTTATAAGGAGTTGTGGTTAATTGCCACAGCTCCTTTTTGTTGTGCCCGGTAGTGTAATCTGTAGGGGTAAGTCTCGAATTGTGTAAGCAGCAGAAGCAACCGTTAGCCAAGCTAAAAGGGGGCCATGACACTGTAGAATCTGCAGGAAGCGGCCGGCGAGGAACTCGAACTTTATATAAGACTTGATGCGATTGGGTGAGTCTGCCCAATTCTGCCCAAGTATGCTACACTGTTGCCAATCTGAGTAAGGAGTGATTTTATGCCTGGAATTTTTATTATAGGTACCAACTCTAATGTCGGCAACACCATTATGTGTGGAAAGAAGTTTTTCCATGAAATTGAGGATATATATAGTTACTTCTTACGACAGGCAATAGAAGTATAAAGACGAGAAGAGGATTACAAAACCACTTACAACCAGTGCAATACTATAGCATACTCCTGAATTTTTAGTTTACATATCATGAATCATCGGAAGAAATAGGGAATGCGAACTAGTTGAATTAGTAAGGAAGAAAAAATGCTGCTCCAGGTCGGAACTAAAAGATGGGCACAGCCAACCATTTTTCGACATACTGAAACTACCAAATAAAAGGAAGTGTAAAATATAAACAAACTTAAAACTGCCGAGTACAAGGAGTATATCGCCAAGCTCAATATCGAAGAAGGACGGAAAGCAGCGGACCTTGCTTATGAAGTCGGGGTCAGTGCTGACAACTGTGCGATAACGGGCAAAAGAGTACCGGAAAAAGCAGGAACGACTGGCGAATCAACTATTAGCATCCTCCTGATTCCCTTATCGATAGTATGGAAAAATTATTTCAGACCGTAGAATGGGTTTTCTGTACATGAGTACCGTGTTTTTATGGAAATTTTTTCTTTAAAGTTTGTTATTATTACCTAATTTAGGGTATACATAAAATATTTACATAAGTATTAATTATTATCGAAAGAAGTGTTTTGGAATCAAATTCCTTACTTATAGAAACTAATAAGGTTTAGAAACAGAACTATTTTCTAGGGTTAAAAGGATGAGGATTTAATAGGTGCAGTAATAAGACAAATAGAACTTAGTGGCTTAAATTTTATAAGAATTATTAATTAAAATAAATTCCCGTGGGAAAGGTGATAAAAATGACTTCGCCCTTCGAACTCTTAGAAGAAATACAAGAAGTGTATGGCACCTATTATGGATTAACCTTCTTTTTAACAGATGAGAAAGGAAATATCCTAGTTCTACCAGAAGGAAGCAACGAATTATGTAATTTATTACTTCGTCAGGAAGACTTTTTTTCTCTTGGAATCCACAATATTTTAAAGCAAGTTAACTATATTTCTGAGGTTTTTTTGCATGAAATGTTACCTGGTCTTTACGTAGTTGCGGCACCAGTAAAACCTAGCGCAAACTCCATGTATTATTTATGGGGAGGGTTTTTAAGGGATGAAATAACACCAGAAGTAACAGAAAGAACACTGAAAGAAAAATATAATATAGACTTATCCAATGAAAAAATTTCGATGCAGTTACCGAAAATCATAGAAAATAATCAGGAAGAGTGGCTTCATAGAACAAGTCAGGTTGCCGAATTAGCAACTATTTGTTTGCGCAGAGAAAATACAGATTCTGTTTCTGAATTCTCTACGGAGTTATTTCGTAATTACAAAAATACAAAACCAAGCGAATTTTCGAATCTGTTCTCTAAAATTCTTAATTACAGTACGGAAATTGATTTTTTAGGAATTGCAGAGCAATCAGGGGAAGAATTATATGAAGTTTCCGAAGTGAAAGGTGCCGGAGCGGAATCTCTTAATGGCATTTCTTTTACACTTGGAGAGGGTTTTCTTGGTCGCCCTCTTTTGACAGGTGAAAGCACACATTGGCAAGATGTAGAGAACGATCGCCGTTCACGCTTTTTCCATCCATTTTCTGTTAAACCGAAATCATTATTTTGTGAACCAATTAATAGACACGATGGCTCTTTATCCCTTGTATTTGGAGGCAGTTTTTCGCAAAAACAAATTAGCGCTGATGCGGTAATTTTGGGGAAAACATTAGCGGTATTAATAGAAAACAATTTATTGGTACATGCATTGCGCATGGAAAATATGCACCAGTTAACCCGACTCACATCACTAGTTGATATTTGTAAATTAATGGCTTCTACCCCGGACTTGAGAAGAATCTTATTTATTCTTGTGGATATCAGTATTAATTTGGTTGATGGACCATTTTCTTGTGTTGTTTTAAAGGATAAAAAGAACAGTAAAGTACAACTGGTATCCAGAGGAGATTTTAACGGCCAGCTTGAAACATATGTAAAAGATGTGGTCAGACGCTCACATAATTTGTCTGCCCCTCCTGTACCCAATTTGCAGGAACCTTACCTTCACTTCTTGGAAAAAGAGGAGAAGGTTATTGAATGTCCCTTAATGCATGGGGATGAGTTATTAGGAATTTTATGTGTTGGTGTGCCGCTTCAGAATGATTCACATTTACAAGAACATCTTGCCTTTTTGCAGACTCTGTCGATCATAGGAAGTGTTTCTTTGCAGCAGGTTAGTCAAAGTGATTCAGGCTTAGAGGCTGAGAAAGTAGAAGCGTTGCATCAAGCTATAGCAGAATTTGATCCGCATGCGTTTGAATTAGCAGAAGAAGCTGCTTTATTGGCTGCAGAATTCACAACTAAAATAGAAATGCCGGCAAATATAGCCAAAGATATTATTCAAGCCTGTCAGCTTGCTTATTATTCTTTGAACTTCCTTAGAGGAACTTTTCCAGGAGGCAATATAGTATCTATCATTGAAGAAGGAAGATCGACAGGTAAAGGTGAATATCTTATCAATGCTGAAGACTTAAAAACCACTAGTCAGATATTCGCGCTTGTGGATACGTATATACAGAAGAATCACAGTTTAGAAGCTGTTATGCATTTAAAAAAAGCCGGAGAAGATATGTTTAATCAATTTCTGTCGTTCGTGCGAAGCAACCATATAATAGAAAAAGAATTTATTCTAGCGGATAGTTTTGACGATCAAGAAGAATATTCTCTGACTGAAGCCGTACAAAAATTAAAGGATTTATCTCCTAGAGAAAAGGAAGTGCTAGCATTAATCTCTGAAGGAAAGAATAATCGCGAGATTGCTTCTCAGCTTTATATAAGCGATCATACAGTAAAAAATCATGTGACTAAAATTTTTCAAAAAATGGGCGTTACAGACCGAGCAAATGCTATTTCAAAAGTTTATCGAAGTTTCTACAATCATAGTTAACCTAAACGTTAAATGATGATGTGTCGAACAATTATAATAAGGCATTTGTAAATCCCGTTTTTATTGAGAAGTCGAGACATATAAATGGGAGGATGAGGGGATAGCTGTTTTATGATATAACAGTTAAGATGTGCCTATACCTTTCTGCGCTCAATTTATTCACTCTTCAGCTAAGACCGCAATAAGAGTGTTGGAAGCTATAAACATACTGATTATTAAAAGGAGGAAAGAGATGGCGAAAAGAGGAATACTTCCATTGCAGATGGACTGTATGATGTTGTTCCAGTCTAATCCCTCATTAACTGTAACCGTTGAGGAACTTGTTGGTAAAATGGGGGAAACCTATGAGAATCTCCAGCCGGTATTGGATCTTTTATTGAAGCAAGGAATTATCCGTAAGTCGGGAGAGATTCCGGCTTTATTATTCAGTTATCAAGAGCCAGTTACGGTCGCTGAGTTCGAATTTGATGTAACAGATCGAGAGATTATACAATAATAAAAATCCGCATATGAGCAGGAATCGGTTAAAAAACCCGATTCCTGCTTTTATATTTGATTTTTCATAAAAGAGCTAGGAATAGAAAAAGGAAACTAGGAATGTAAAGGGATTCAATAGGAGTATCTTTAAAAATCTGCTTGTTTGTAGGACTAGACTCTTATTGCGAAATTTAAAATAATAACAGGAGAAACAGGGGATATTTATTATTTTGAAAACGTTGCATACTAAGTTTTGTAAGTTGGTCAGCAAAACTACAAAAGACGCAGGGGGGTTTAATCAGATGGAATTGATCAACTACTCTACTGGCTCTATGATTGCAAAAGAAGTAAAGCAAGCGCATCGCTTTTGGCCGAGATTTAAAGGGTTGATGTTTACAAATTCCATGCCGGCCGGAAGAGCACTTCACTTGGCACCATGCAATTCGATTCATACCTTCTTTATGAAATACGAAATTGATGTTTTATACATTAATAAAGAGAATGAAATAGTAGGGATAGAGGAATGTTTGAAACCCGGACGATTGGGTTCTAGATTTTCAGGGGCAAGTTCTGTAATTGAGTTTCCAGCTGGAGCAATCAACCATCTTACCGCTGCTGTCGGTCACACTGTAGCATTTGTCGAAGATATATAAATACTATGCCGTATAGCCATTGGACAAAAACTAGTTGGAAAAGGGAGAGATTTTATTATGATGGAATTATTTAAAGGGTTATTTTTAGAAGAAGAAGGACAAGGGATGACTGAATATGGATTGATCTTAGGTTTGCTTGCTGTAGCGATCATTGCTGCGTTTGCCATTTTGACTCCGCAATTTGATGTCTTAATGACCGAAATAAAAGGAATGTTATCTGCTAAACCTTCAACTACAACAACACCTTAATTAAAAAGGGCCCAGTAATTTGTAGGGCCCTTTTCTTATAATAAAAAGCTTTAATATATCAAAAACGAATGAAAGGATGGCTGACATGATTAACTTTTTTTTATTGCTAATTTTAACGGTCTGCGTCATCACAGATGTGAAGAGCAGAAAAATATACAATAAAGTGATTTATCCGGCCTTGCTGCTCGGTTTCGGTTTTCATTTCTTATCTAGCGGCTGGGTGGGCTTAAGCCATTCTTTCATTGGATTTTTGATAGGCTTTGCCTTGCTGCTCATCCCTTATATACTGGGCGGAATGGGTGCAGGGGATGTGAAGCTGCTGGCTTTGATAGGTGCCTTGAAAGGTGGAACTTTCGTATTCGAATCCTTTATTTATATGGCACTCGTAGGTGGAATTATAGCGTTAGCAATCATTCTTTTCCGTGGAGGAGTAATGAAATCGCTACTCTATTCGATAATTAACTTCAGAAATGGACTTCCGAATAGCAAGTTTCTTATTTCAGGATCACTGAATACCACGTATCCATATGGAGTAGCAATTGCGGCAGGAACTGTTCTGGTTCTAATTATGGATGGAGGGATTCTATGAGAGAAAAAGAAGATGGTCAATCCTTAGTTGAGTTTGCTCTCGCGCTTCCCCTGATCCTTCTTTTGCTGGTCGGTGTCATTGATTTTGGCAGAGTTATTCATACGCATCTTCAACTGGAGTTAGTTACTCAAGAGGCCGTACGGATGGGAGGGCTGGGACAAACAGACGAAGTGATTCGCACTTATGCAAAAAACCAGTTCAATGCGGGAGATGCTTCTTTATTAACCGTTAACATCTCCCCTTCCGGTACCAGAAAATCAGGAACAAACGTTACGGTTGAATTGGTATATCCGGAAAGTCTTTTTAACCCTTTAGGAAAGTATGCAATTCCCTATACAGTCAAGACCAGTTCGATGATAAGAGTGGAATGAGGGATACTGCTTGAAAAATATACTTCATAAAGAAGACGGCAACGCATTCGTTCTAATTGCATTAAGCTTTGCGTTGATGCTGGCGATTTTCGGTCTTGTAATCGACGGTGGCCATTTGTACATGACAAAAAGCCATTTACAAAAAACCGCGAATGCAGCGGCCTTGTCCGGAGCCCAGGAGATTCCCAATACGCAAGAAGCGGTGGACAGAGTCGTCGGGGAAATTTTGGATAGCCATGGCGAAAAGGAAAGCCTTTTCCTTTCCTCAATCGAAAATGGCCAACAGTTACAGATAGAGCTGGAAAAAAAAGTTCCTCTCTTTTTCGCTTCATTATTCGGGTTCGAACATATAACAGTTCAAGCGTATGCTAAGGCGGCCCTAACACCTCTTGGAGAAGCTTCAGGAGCTGTGCCTCTCGGAGTAGACGAATCGGTAGAATTGAAATACGGAGAGCAGTATTCGCTTAAAGTTGATGCAGGCGATTCAACCGGCGGAAATTTCGGAGTTTTGGCACTTGATGGACCAGGGGCGAAGTCATACGGTGATAGTCTTACCTATGGATTTGATGAAAAATTAAAAGTGGGGGACATCATCAATACACAAACAGGAAACATTGCCGGAGCGACAAGAACCGGGATAAATTATCGGATTGACAATTGTCCATATCCATCTGGAGATTTTCAGCAGAGAGATTGCCCGCGAGTCATGCTGGTTCTTGTGTATAAGCCCTATACCCAAACCACGAATCAGCTGACAAGTGTTCAAATTACTGGATTTGCTTATTTCTATGTCACAGACAGGATGAGCAGTACCGATGATTCCATTAAAGGAATTTTTATTAAACGGGCAGGTGCCGGCTTGACAGGATCAGCCATGCCGCCTGACCGCGGAGCTTATGCAATTAAATTGATACGGTAGGTGATAAACAGATGAAACCAAAAAGAATACTTATATTGGCTCTTCTTTCCGGCTTGATTACTACAGTTGTATTTTATCTGTTCATTGGACAGGTTCAGCCGGGAACAGCCGAACAACAGCCGGTTATGCAAAGCATAGTGACAGCAGCGATTGATATGCAGGAAAACCAACAATTAACAGAAGATAATCTGGCAGTTGTTGAGATGCCGGAAGCCCAAGTGCATGGACAGGCTGTGAAGGATAAATCAGAGCTGGTTGGTAAATTCACTTCTGCGCCCATCAAAGCTGGAGAAGTTGTGATGTCACACCGGATTCAGCAGGAAGAAGAAGCAAAAGTCATCTCTAAAAAGGTGGCAGAAGGATTCAGAGCGGTTTCGATCAGTGTCGATTTTGTGAAGTCGGTTTCAAATCTGATAGAACCGGAAGATTACGTCGATATCACACTTACTAAAACTTCAGATAATACAGGAACTGCCCCAGAACCGACAGAACTAATTTTGGAAAAGGTGAAGGTTTTGGCAGTAGGCCAACGTTTGACCGAGTCTAAGGAAGAAGAGCCGTCAATTGAATACTTTTCGGTGACCTTGGAATTAGAACCGGAGGATGCAGTGAATCTTATTGATGCCAGTAACCAGGGAAGTCTGCAATTGCTGCTTCACAGTAAATTACTATCAGAAGCTACTTCCGAACAGCAGGAAATGAATGACGTAGGATCTTCAGGTATTTTTGTTCTGCCTGAACGCTCACTAATCCGTTTGAACCCGTCATTATCGGCCTCAGTCGTTACTGTAGTGGAAAAAGGAACATCGCTGAAACACTTAAACGAAGAGAAAGTAGATGAAGATGGCCGACTTTGGTTTCAAGTAGAAACAGAAGAAAAACAACAGGGCTGGATCAGTAGTCGCATCATCAAATTTGAAAACGAATGAAGGGCAGGCGGCAGGGATGACCGGTTCTAGAGAGTTTAACCAGGGCGGTGACAGCAAAAAAACAGGGGAGCTGGTCCTCATCTGCAGTGCAGTCGGCGGAGTCGGAAAAACAGCGATAACGGCCAATCTTGCAATACTTTTGACAAAACAAACCTTAAGAACGGTGATTGTTGATGGAAATCTACAGTTCGGAGATATTGCGCTGGCGTTGGACATCGACCCGGTTATTACGATAAAAGAAGTGGTTGAACAAAATGGATCCCAAAACATCACTGAGTATTGTTTGCTTCATAAATCAGGAATCCGGTTGCTTGCCGGGCCTACACGACCTGAATACGCAGAACTGATAACGGCAGATGCTCTCGCTTCAGCAACAGAGGCAGTAAGAAAACTAGCGGATGTAGTGCTTGTTGAAGTTTCACCAGGGTTCACTGAGCAAAACATGCTCCTGATGGATAAGGCTGACAGTATCATTCTTGTGACTACGCCCGGCATGCCAGCGCTTAAAAACACAAAATTGATGATTGAAACCCTGGCATCTCTAGGGATGCAAAACAAAATTAGTCTTATTGTAAACAAATCTGATGCTCCTTCTATTATGACATCTCCTGATATTTCCGAGCTGTTTCAAATTGAACGAACTTCTTTTTTACCTTACTTTCCAAAGGAAATCGCTCATTCTATGGATATAGGTGTCCCCTTGACTGTCGGAAACCCGAAACATCGCTTCTCAAAACAGTTGCAGAAATTAGCAGATCAACATTTTTCATCCCGATTGCCGGCTGACATTCCAGAAAAGAGAAGAATAAGAGACAGATTTAAAAGTGTCAAACACAGCAGCAAGATATAAGGAGAGGAAACCATGAGTTTACTAGCAAGATTGCAATCCAGAAGTGCAGAAGAAGTAAAGCCGGTAAATCAAGTTATAGGTGAGCAAAGCAGTTTGCACGACGAAGCTATAAAACCTGGAAAAACTAAGGAATCAGTTGTAGAAAGATTTCCGGACACCAAAGTTGCTGTAAAAAGAAAAATTGATAACCCTTCAGAAGAGTACTTGGAATTAAAAAGCCTTACACTCAAATTTATTTTAAAAGAGCGCAAGAATGATAATCTGGAAGAAATTGTTGCAGACATGGATACGATTATTGCTGATATTTTAAAAGAGAACGAGAATATTAATGCCGTTGGTAATTTGGACAAACTGAAAGCAGAGCTGACAAACGATTTAACCGGATACGGCCCCATTAATCCGCTTCTTCTGGATGAAGAGATTTCTGAGATTATGGTTAACGGTCCAAAGCAGGTTTATGCAGAGCGGGCAGGAAAAATTGTACTGACGGATGTAACATTTCGGGACAATGAGCATGTGATGGCTGTTTTGGAAAAAATCGTAGCACCGCTTGGGAGAAGGATCGATGAAAGCAGCCCAATGGTGGATGCCCGTTTGAAAGACGGATCGCGTGTGAATGCAATTATTCCTCCACTGGCGCTCGGAGGACCGACTATTACTATTCGGAAGTTCTCAAAAGATCCCTTTACTGTCAAAGATCTTATCCGCTTTGGAACTCTGACAGAAGAAATGGCTGAATTCATCAAAGCCTGTGTTGAAGCCAAGCTGAATATTTTTGTCAGTGGAGGTACAGGATCCGGGAAAACAACGACATTAAATGTTCTTTCTTCATTTATTTCCAATACAGACCGTATCGTTACTATCGAAGACGCAGCGGAACTGCAGCTTGGCCAGGAGCACGTGGTATCTCTGGAGACGCGGCCGCCCAATATTGAAGGAAAAGGTTCAATCAGCATTCGCGACTTAGTAAGAAACTCTTTACGAATGCGTCCGGATCGAATCGTAATAGGAGAAGTGCGAAGCGGAGAAGCACTCGATATGTTACAGGCCATGAACACCGGTCATGACGGTTCATTGGCAACGGGTCATTCCAACAGTCCCCGCGATATGGTGTCCCGTTTGGAAACTATGGTGCTGATGGCCGGAATGGATTTGCCGATCCGAGCAATCCGTGAACAGATTGCAGGAGCTTTGCATGTGATTATCCAACAATCGAGATTAAAAGATGGAACACGGCGCATTACGAACATCACCGAAGTGCAGGGGCTTGAAGGGGATGTAATTGTTTTGCAGGACATTTTTGTATTTAAACAGTTCGGCGTAGATCCGGACGGAAAAATTAACGGTAAACTTGTGCCGACCGGAATCCGTCCACATTTTTACGAGCAGATGGAGTATGAAGGAATTCATCTTCCGGCATCTATTTTTATAGAGAAGGAGTGAGTATAGTGGCGTATTCCATTTTAGTCGGGGTATTTGTAAGTGTATTTTTGATCTTGCTGTCTTTAAGTTCTTTTGCAGATACCAAAAAGAAAGCTAATACAGACAGAAAAGAAGCATTTACTGTGAAAATTTTTTTGAAAAGTGGAAATGACATCCTCAAGTCCTTATTGGTAAAGAAAAAAAAGCCGAGTAAAAAAAGAGATAGCTTGGAACAAAAGCTGAATGCAGCAGGTGTACCGATGAAAGTGGAGGAGTATATTGTATTTCAAGTAATCGCCATGCTAATTGGGGGAGGCTTGCTATACCTTATATTCCAACAGTTTCTATTTCTCCCGATTGGGGCTGTAATTGGCTATTTAATGCCCAATATCATTCTTAAAAGCAAACAGCAAAAGAGAATCAAACGATTCAATGAAGGACTTCCGGGAATGATTACGTCAGTCAATGGTTCTTTAAGAGCAGGGTTCAGTCTGTTGCAAGCTCTTCAAATGGTGGCAGAAGAATCTTATTCACCAATAAAGGAAGAAGTGCAGTTGGTACTAAAGACCATGCAATATGGAACCAGCTTGGAAGATGCGCTGATAGATTGGAAGAACAGAGTGCCAAGCAGAGACTTGGACTTGTTAGTTGAAGCGATTCTGATTCAACGGCAAGTGGGGGGCAACCTTACTTATTTATTGGATAAAATATTAGAAACAACAAGGGAACGCACAAGAATTGAGAACCAGATTAAAACATTAACAGCACAGGGAAAGTTATCAGGGGTGGTAATCAGCCTGTTGCCCGTGGGTGTTGGTGGGCTTATTTATATAATAAATCCTGAGTATATTGGAATTCTTTTCACTCATCCAATCGGTCAAGGACTGCTTTTAGGAGCTTTGGTATCCGCCACGATTGGCTTTATCTTTATCCGTAAAATAACCACAATCGAGGTGTAGCAGATGTATTTATTGATTTTCTGTTTTTTTTCTTTTATAACATTAAGCTGCTATGGGTTATTGGCTATTCCAACTGCAAAAAAAGCTGCAGCTCAAAAGAGGATACAACTGTATTTAACTGACAGGTCCCTTTCTTCGGATATTGTAGTCGATCCGGGGGCAGAATCCTTCATGGAACGTATGATCAAGCCGGCTTGGAAAAATGCAAAATTAAAATATCAAAAGAAGTTAAATAAAGAGAAAGCTACAAAGCTTGAAACGAAACTTCTGCAGGCAGGCCAGCCAATGGGAATCAGTCCCATTGAATTCAAATTGATCCAATGGTTCCTATTGGTTTTTCTTACGTTACTAGTAATTGTATTTGCATTTTTTGTTCAACTAGGTTTAATGAAAGTCTTACTTCTTATAGTGTTAACTGTAAGCGCGGGTTTAATCCTTCCTAAAATCTATTTAAATAGCAAAGCCCGTAAAAGAATGGCTTTAGCGTTAAAAGAGCTTCCAGACACGCTTGATCTTTTAACCATAAGTCTTGAAGCAGGCCTTGGTTTTGACGCAGCTTTAAGCAAAGTTGTCTCCAAAAAGAAAGGAATATTATCGGAAGAATTCAAATTTTGCCTGGAGGAAATCAGACTTGGCAGCACGAGGAAAGAAGCGTTGAATAATATTAATCTTCGTCTGCCGTTGGAAGAGCTGAGAGGTTTAATTTATAGTATTGTACAAGCAGAAAAACTGGGTATAGGAATGGTGAAGGTTCTGAAGGTACAGACCGAAGACATTCGTGAACGCAGGAAGCAAAAAGCAGAAGAAAAGGCTATGAAAGCCCCTATTAAGATGCTATTTCCACTTATTCTCTTTATATTCCCTACCCTATTTGTTGTATTATTGAGTCCGGCAATTCTTCAATTTATGGAGGCTATTTAAGTATTCAAAGTTATGAAGCCTATACAATATAGAGAGAGCGTAAAACATGTTGTGTAAATGAAAAATATTACAATAAACTTTATTAATGTTAAATATAAAAAAAATTCACATATATACATTTGAGTCGGGTAAGCAGAAGGGTGTAAGACATTCTGCAAGTTAAAGGAGGAAGTTTTTCAATGAAAAAGTCACTTTTTAAATTTACAGCACCTGCCCTGGCAGTCGGTCTTGCATTATCCGCACACGGTGGAGTCTCCGCAGCGGACCATAAAGCAGAAAAAGCGGAAGCAAAAGAAAATAAAGCTCAGGTGAGCCAGAGCTTTAAAAAAGGATCGGACGTTTCTCATCGCCTTGTGCCGGTTGAAAAGAAAGTATTCTCAGCTAACGATAATCTGGTCGAACTTGAAACGGAATTGGTCGGAAAAGAAAGCCTGACGGCCGAAGAATTGGTTTATTTTCAGGGACAGGTGGATTCTGTCGTTGGGAAACTGGGGGCGGCGACAAATCAATTAGCTGCAGTGACGAAAAAATTCGATGAAAATTCAACAGAAGTGATCAAAGTGGAAGTGGCCATCGGTTCGTCAATCGACGCGGCTCAATTGACCCAGCAGTATTTGAACTCTCTGGAAATAGTGGAAGAGGTTCCGGAACTTGAAGAACCGGAAGTGCCGACCGAACCGGAACCAACAGAACCCGACGAACCGGTTATCCCTTAATATAAAAGAGAATGGTTTATAGATGAATTATGACTTGCCTTGTTCCTTACTGGAACAGGGCTTTTTTCAGAAATCGGTCTGAGGCTTTTCAAGCCGACAAGTGCCGTGGGATCAACAATTACACTGGATGCCCAATAAACAACCGAATCCGTATGGATTGGAAGACGAAGCTGTCTTCTTTGTTAGGGAGAACGCACTTGAAGAAACAATTTATTATGATTGGACTCGGAAGGTTCGGGAGCATCATCGGTAAAGAATTATAGGAATTTTGGAACAGAGAAAGCAAGTGTACAATTCATAGTTGAATAAATTTCTAGGACCGGATATTCTTGGCAAAATGACGAAATTACAATAAGTGCCGTTATAGTCTTCAAGAACATAATATGAGGCTGTTTCTTCTATAATATATTGTTCGTAAGAGCATATGAAAATAAGCGGACGTTCGTAAAGTGTCTTGCCACATTTACGAACGTCCTTTTTAGCGTTTTTCAATTGTTTTTGAAGCGTTCGTAAAGGTGTACTTTTACGAACGGTTGCATTCCTTGATTGAAAATACAGAGAACCATACTATTTATGCTTGTAAAGTTTAGTATTTTCTATTTTACAAAGTATTCATTTTTCTGTAACTCCTCCTTAATAATCCACCTCTACCATTGCCATTGTAAGCTAAAAACAGGAGGGAAAAAGATGTCCATAAAAAACTTCAAGAAGAAATTGTTTCCATTCGCAGTTGTATCCACTATTGCATTTACCAGTGTTGCAGGCGCAGTGCCAAATGCCGAAGCGAATGGGAATGAACAACCCAATGGAAAAGTTAAAAATGTAATTTTCCTGATTGGGGATGGGATGGGAGTCTCTTATACGACTGCATACCGCTCAATGAAAGACGACCCGGCTACAAAACTTATTGAAGAAACAGCATTTGACCCGCATTTGGTTGGCCAGCAAATGACGCATCCTGAAGATCCGAATCAAAATATTACCGATTCCGCTTCTTCAGCCACAGCCATGGCAGCGGGAATCAAAACATATAATAACGCCATTGCTGTCGATAATGATGAATCAGAAGTGAAGACGGTTCTCGAAGCTGCCAAGGAAAAAGGGAAAGCAACCGGATTGGTAGCGACTTCTGAAATCACGCACGCAACTCCCGCTTCTTTTGGAGCACACGACATCACCAGAAAAAATATGAACGCAATCGCTGATGACTATTATGATGAGCTGATCAACGGCGAGCATAAAGTCGATGTTTTATTGGGCGGAGGCACGAGTTTATTCGACCGCACAGACCGTGATCTAACGGAAGAGTTCCAAAACGATGGATATGGCTATGTAACGAACAAGCAGGAATTATTGGAAAATGAAGACACTCAAGTGCTTGGGCTGTTTGCGCCAGCCGGCATGCCGAAAATGATTGACCGCGAAGACAGCGCGCCGTCGCTTGAAGAAATGACCAGGTCTGCAATCGACCGGCTCGAACAGGACAAAGATGGATTTTTCCTGATGGTGGAAGGCAGTCAGGTCGACTGGGCCGGACACGATAATGATATTGTCGGTGCCATGAGTGAAATGGAAGATTTCGAGAAAGCGTATGCCGCAGCAATTGAATTTGCGAAAAAAGACAAGCACACCCTAGTGATTGCAACAGCCGACCATTCAACTGGTGGATTCTCGATCGGGGCTGATGGCATTTACAACTGGTTCGGCGAGCCGATAGCAGCTGCGAAACGCACGCCGGATTTCATGGCAAGTGAAATTGCCGGTGGCGCGGAAGTGGAAGAAATTTTGAGCCGGTACATCGACCTTGAGTTGACCGACGAAGAAATCAACTCTGTCAAAGGTGCAGCAGCGACTGGAAACTATGGAAGCATCGACAATGCAATCGAAGAAATTTTCAACAAACGTTCCTATACAGGTTGGACAACTGGAGGCCATACGGGGGAAGACGTACCCGTTTACGCTTACGGCCCATCGAGTGAGAAATTCGCAGGGAACCTGGACAATACAGACCATGCGAAAATCATCTTCGATTTACTTAAAGCGAAAGTCGAAATAAACGATAAATAATTTGATGAACGCAAAAAACTTCCTTGTGCAAGTTTGGCGAAGGAATTTTTTGCGGGACAGGAGATTGCTGATGAACCGTATATTTTATTTGGGTATATTATCCATTCTTGTATTGGCTGGCTGTTCTGAAGAAACGGAACCGGTAGCCGAGGCTGCAGTAAACGAGGAAGCCGCCATCCCCACTTACTTTGACGGCTATGTCCTCAACCCTCAGGTAACGGACGACCGCTCCTTGGAGAAAGCGGGGCAATCCTTCCGTGATTTGCGGGGCGAAATTGAGCTGAAAGCAGTAAATACAGAAATACCGGCATATGAAGTCGGTGGAGTCGAATTAACAGTACATGAAGCCAAGATCCTCCATTTCAAACCGGAATACAGCATGATCGATTTTTTCCACTCGTATACGCACGAAACGGAATTCGGCATGGTGAAGTATTTTGTGGAAATCACGAATACTACAGAAGAGGTGCTCAAATTTGCACCTGTGGCACTAGTCGAAACGAATGCAGGAGAAACGAAGACATGGGAAGAAGATATTTACCTTGAAGAATTGAACGGTGAAATTCAGCCGGGTGAAACGAAAAAAGGGAATATCGGTTTTATTCTTGAAAAGCCGAGCAAAGAGCCATTGAAATTTACGACAAGTGACGTGTTCAGCGTAAGCGATAAAAAGCTGGCAGAGGCCCAGCTGATAGAAATAGAATTTTAAGAATAAAACGCAAAAAGAGAGAGGGTGGCCCGGGATTATCGGGCCGCCCTCTCATTTCTTGCATATCTAATAAAATCAGATTTTCTTACTTTCTTGAATATGCTTTTTTACTTTAAGTTTCAATTAAAAGAAATGAAAATTTGCTATGGATTCATATTGGTTTGAAAGTAACTTATTAGCAATTATGTTACATCAAAATACTCATCCATGGGCTTCATCAGAAAACTCAACGAAACTGATCTTATTAGAAAAAATGATGCATATAAAATGCTGCTCTAAAAGGCTTCGAAGGTTAAATTTCAAAAGGACACAAGTTTACATAGCATGAGGTTATCGGTAGCTGGCATAAATCTTGCACATAATATTAAGAACCCATAAATCCTAGTATAAAAAGTTGCTGGATTCTTAAAAGTTATGCGTAAAATAAAGTTCGAAATTGATGCAAGTTTTTTCTTAAAGTAACACGCTTTTACACGGATGGAAAAAGCAGAACAGCTTGGTAGAATTGGAGTTCTGATCAAATAGCAAAGAAAAGAGCCGAAGCGATCGTATCGCCCCGGCTTTTCTTATGCGTCTGTACCCCTGTCGCCTACAATAATCATAGGATCTTGTTTTGTTTTTACCTCTTCCTTACTTAAAAGCAAGGCCGAGATCAGTGCAGTAATCGGTATGGCAAGAACGAGACCTATACTCCCCGAGAGTGTCCTCAATATCTCCACACCAAAGAACTCCATCTGGATCAATTCTCCATAAGGGTATTCATAGGCATACATTAATAAAATAATGGGAAGGGATGCACCCACATAAGCTAAAATCAGGGTATTCGCCATTGTGCCCATTATGTCTCCGCCTACGTTCATTCCGGATTTAAAAAGCTCTTTGAATGATGCACTTTTGTAATTGCGTTTTATTTCCTCAAGCGATGAAGCAATCGAAATAGCAACATCCATTACAGCACCCAGCGCTCCAATTATAATCCCGGCAAGCAGTATGCCGGAAAGGTCAATCGGACTTTCCAAATCTATCATACTAAGCATCGTCTCTTCTTCACCATGAAAGCCGGACAGGTTCATCAGACTCATGAAAATAAAGGAAATAAGAGCTGCCGAGCCCAAACCACCCACCGTTCCGGTAATGGCAGCCAGCGTTTTACGGGAAAAGCCGCTGACAATCAAAAAGGTCAAAGCCGTTACAATCGCGCCGGTAATGAGCACAAGCAAAATAGGATTATGTCCTTCCAGTAAATAAGGAATCATAAATTTAAAGAGAATGAATATGGTCAGTCCTAAAGTTATAACGGATTTGACACCCTTCAGCTTTCCGAAGAAGAGTAAAAGTGCAATGAAAAGCCCAACAAGGATATAGGAAGGATAATCCCGGGCGTAATCGACGGGTGCGGCAAAGCTTATTTCCCCATTTTCAACCTGAAACCGGACGGTAATCCTGTCACCTTCTTCAAACCAGAAGTTGCTGTTTGCGTAGTAGGTGTCTGCGTAATTGTAGCCTATGACTTCTATCTCCCGGCCTTTATATTCTCCTGATAGAATCTCTACATTTAAATGTTGAAATTCTCTTTCCGCTTGAGTCATTTCATCCAGTTCTGTTCCTTCTTCTATGATTTCCAGGACACGGGCGGTTGTGCTGACCGAATCCGGAATGTCTTCCTGCATCATTTCCTGTTCGCCAGGGTTCGCCGGCGGTGGCGTACTGGTTGCAAGAGCAGTAGAAGGGATTGTTAGAAAGGCGAATAAAATGAGCGTGAGTAGTCTAAGCATTAGGTCTATCCGCTCCTTTGTGCGTGTCAGTTATGGGTATGATGCGCTCTTATTATAGCAAAGGATTGAGGCCACTAGTCTAGTCAATTTAGGTTAAATTTAAGAGGGGGTATAAGGAAGGGGTGTTTGTTATCTTCTTCCTTTGCTGATCTGGTAAAAGGCATGGTTTATTAGTTGGCTAATTACAAGTATAGTAAGCGAGGGAAAAGGAAAGACGGGTTTTAGAAAAAGTGCTGTGTTTATTTTTGGGTATTTTTGAACTAGTCACTTATGGTTATCTATATATTTACTGACGGGTGCGATTGTTCACTAAAAGCGAGAGCGTAAAATATCTTGTGTAAATGACTTAACAGAAATTCTTAAAGCGCATGAAGTTAACATATGAGGGCTTGTCGGCAGGGAAGGGTTGCATACAAAATCATTTCCTTTTTTCGTTCAAGTTAGTGTACTTTTGCCATCGCTTTCGCAACAGGAATGAAAGCTGATCATATGTTTTTAATCGAAGGAACTGAACATGGGAGAGAAGCATCTGCAATTCGTACTTTTCAATAGAAGTTTGGATTTCTGTAAGTTTCATCACTGGTTCACCTTTCGGACAGACGTCATTTTTAGTATAGCAAAGCTTAGATAAAATAAAGGCGAGGTGACCAATCATGCAATTTGTATTCGATCTTGACGGAACCATTTGTTTTAAAGGCCAACCCTTAACCAAAGAAATTTGTGCTGCTTTGAATATGTGCCAGGCAATGGGACATGAAATCATCTTTGCATCTGCCCGACCGATACGTGATTTACTGCCGGTGTTGCCGGAAAAATATCACCAGTTAAGAATGGTCGGTGGAAACGGGGCTTTTCGAAATGCGGATGGCTCAATCGAAGTAAACAGTTTTGACAAGAGTACTTGCAAGCAGCTATTCGATATCATTGATGTGCATCAATTATCGTACTTGATTGATAGCAGCTGGGATTACAGCTATACCGGAGAACAGACCCACCCGATCTATCAAAACATCGATCCGTTGAAGAGTGCGAAAAACGTGCCGATTGATTTGCTGGAAAATGTAGTGAAAATGGTTCTTTTTACAAGCAATGCCGAGATACAAAAAAGCTTGGAAGCCCTTCCTCTGACCCTGCATCTGCACCAGGATGAAGGAATCCTTGATTTGAGTCCGGAAGGCATTGATAAATGGGCCGGGCTGCAGCAACTTGGAATCAAAGAGAATGAGTTCATTGCTTTTGGTAATGACTCAAATGACATTTGCATGTTTGAAGCTGCCAAAGAAAGTATCTGCATTGGTAATCATCCTGCTGCCAAAGAACATGCGACCTTACACATCACAGCGGATCAAGTGGCAAAAATGATTTTGCGTATGAGTGAAAAGCATCTTACGCAACAGATTGAAGTTAACTAGTCGAAGACAAACTCTATTTACATTTTCGATCACAGTTAAAATAGAAAATAAATCAATAGATGGTTAGTTTACAAATCAATACTTATCGGAAATTTTTATAAATGAAGTGCTATTTTTAAACCTGAGAATCCCAGCTGCCTTACATAAAAAGGTGGTTGGGATTCTTGGACTGTAAAGCCATAAATTGATGCAAATGAATTCACTGGTTGATAATGGCGTTATATTAATTCCTTATATTTTAAAAGCTCTGAGAAAGCGGCATAAAAATTCAGCTGGACAGCGGCTCTGTATTATTTCACCGCGTTCCTTTTTCGTGTCAGCAAATAGGCGGTGATCCAGGAGGCAATATTGGAAACCCTCCACTTTAGCCGCCAAAACGGCCGGGAAATAGCCGGATCTAAGTCGGATATAAGGTGTTTCTTAGGCTCTTTATCCACTGATTGTAACAGAACTTTTCCGTTCACTCCTACTGCGCCCTTTATCCGGTGATTTTCTTTTATGGTGCCGAGTGATGCAAGAATGGTTTTTATCGCTTAAGAGGAACACGGTCATATGAACTGTGCCATATTTAATTGTACTTTAATAAAAGCGACAGTGTAGTTTCTGGTGAGATTAAATGACTGCGGTTTTAAACTGAAGTCATCTTTTAGGCTTGCTTGTGTGCGACATTGTAATGGTCTGTGTGTTCCTCGACAAGTTGTTTTAGCTCGACCGAATTTAAGCGGAGCAACACTTTTCTATATAGTTAATTGAGTTACATGTGAAGAATTATCGGAAGGAAGAAGATGTGCCACTATAAAAAGAAAGGAAGAGAAGATGCTCAATTGGAGGTTCTTTTCTTCCTTTCTTTTCGTACAAACGGATTTTTCTACATATCATCAATCCTAAAGCTTTCACTTTAGAGCGAGTTAATTTATTTTTAAAATTTATCATTTTTAAATTCATTACTATTTACAATACTCAGTGAAAAGTATAAACTAAGAAAAAGTTTCTTTAAGGAAAAACTATTTCACTTACGAAAAATAATGTTAGGAGGGAAGTATGTGGTTTCTGCACTTGTATTAAATGATGTTCACGTTTCTTATCATGGTAAATCAGCCATCAGTGGAATTAATTTAAAAGTTGAATCAGGAACTGTCTTAGGGATTATCGGACCGAACGGTGCTGGAAAATCGACTTTATTAAAAGCATTGTTGAAATTGGTATCAATCGATAAAGGAAGTATAGAGATATTTGGAAAGACATTAGAAGAAAACCGTAAAAGAATCGCATATGTACCACAACGAAGCGAGTTTGATTGGGATTTCCCTATCCATGTTCTAGATACCGTCTTAATGGGAACATATCCCAAGATAGGAATCTTCAAGCGCCCGAAGAAAAAAGAAAGGGACTTAGCCTACGAGTGTTTGGAAAAGGTGGGAATGGAACACTTTTATAATCGACAGATAGGCGAACTGTCAGGAGGACAACAGCAGCGTGTCTTTCTCGCTAGGGCGCTTGCGCAAAATGCCGATCTTTTCTTTTTGGATGAACCATTTGTTGGTATTGACATAGCCAGCGAAGAAACGATTGTTGATCTCTTGAAAGATTTGCGTAATTTAGGAAAAACGGTGGTGGTTGTTCATCATGATTTAAGCAAAGCGACTGAGTATTTCGATGAACTGCTTTTACTGAACAAACACGTGATTCATGCCGGGAAGCCCAGTGAAGTCATGCACCCGGAGATTATGTTGAAAGCCTATGAAAGAGAATTATCCTTTTTACGCGAAGCAGGGGTGAACTAATATGGCCTTTATTGAAGGACTTATTCAATATGATTTTCTGCAAAAGGCGCTTTTAACTTCAATTATAGTGGGTATTGTTTGCGGAGTTATCGGCTGTTTCATTATTTTAAGAGGAATGGCTCTTATGGGTGATGCTATCTCACACGCAGTATTGCCAGGGGTGGCCATATCCTATGCACTGGGAATCAATTTTTTCTTCGGTGCCGTTTTTACAGGTGTAGTAACAGCAATAGGAATAGGCTTTGTAAGCCACAATAGCCGTATTAAACAGGATACATCTATCGGCATCATGTTCACCGCTGCCTTTGCTTTAGGCGTTATTCTCATAACCGTGCTCGAAAGCAGCACAGATTTGTATCATATTTTATTTGGTAACGTTTTGGCAGTCCGACCTTCGGATGTATGGATTACACTGATTATCGGGCTTATTGTATTGATTTCTGTTTATGTATTTTACAAAGAACTTCTTGTTACTTCTTTCGATCCGACCATGGCGGAGGTATACGGCCTACCGGTAAGGCTGATCCATTATTTTTTGATGACACTTTTGACTATGGTTACAGTAGCTTCCTTGCAGACGGTCGGTATTGTGCTGGTAGTAGCCATGCTGATTACTCCGGCTGCAACAGCATATTTGCTGACCGATCGTTTGTCGGTGATGATTTTTCTATCAGCTGCTATCGGTGCCAGTGCTTCGGTGATCGGTCTGTATTTCAGTTTCACTTATAATTTGGCCTCAGGGGCCACGATTGTCCTTGCGGCGACAGCATTATTTTTTGTGGCTTTTCTTTTTTCCCAAAAACAAGGAATTCTATGGAAAAAATTAAATGATAAGAAAAATCGACATACATTACAAAAGGAAAATATCTGAAAAAGAGGAGAATATTCATGACAAAGAAAAGAATTTTATTATTTGTTAGCTTGTTTTTACTGATCGGTTTAACAGGATGTGCGAGTAATCAGAATCAAAATAAAACGGCAGATGCAAAAGAAGATAAGTTGCTGATAATTACCACTTACTCCATTATTTATGACATCGTAAGGAATGTGGGTGGAGATCGAATAGAGATTCACAGTTTGGCTCCGGTAGGTTCCAATCCACATGAATACGAGCCCCTTCCATTAGACGTACAAAAAACGACAGACGCCGATGCCGTCTTTTATAATGGCTTGAACCTTGAAGAAGGTAATTCCTGGTTTGAAAAATTGATGGGAACGACTGGCAAAGCAGGGGCTGAAGCGCCCGTCTTCCGATTAAGCAAAGGTGTCGAACCGATGTATCTAACAACTGAAGGGAAAGAAGGGGAAGAAGATCCCCATGCATGGTTAGATATTCGAAATGGGATTAAGTATGCAGAAAACGCAAGGGATGCGCTGATCGAAATCGATTCGGATTATGCAGAAGAATACAAAAAAAATGCGGAAAGCTATATCAAAGAATTAGAAGCGCTTCACCAAAAAGCTATCGAGCGATATAGTGAAATTCCGAAAGAGAACCGTGTTTTTGTAACTAGTGAAGGTGCATTTAAATATTTTAGCCAAGCGTATGATTTTACAGCGGAATATATCTGGGAAATTAACCAGGAAAACCAAGGTACGCCAAACCAGATTACTCGTATTTTAGATATTATCGAAGAACAGGATATTCAAGGGCTATTTTTAGAAACAAGTATCGATCCCCGGAGTATGGAAATGGTATCCAGGGAAACCGGTATTGAGATTAAAGGAAAAGTATTTACCGATTCCATAGGAAAGCCGGGAGAAGATGGAGACACGTATCTGAAAATGATGGAATGGAACATTGAAACGATATTAGAAGGGTTAACTAACTAATTATTAGGAGAAGTTTAAATAGTTTATCTTTTTGAAGTTGTTTTTGAATATAACAAGTTTAGAATGCATTGGATCTTTTGGCCTTTATGGAAGAACCATCCGTAACATAGATGAAAATCAGGAGGAGGAGAGCGTATTGCCCACCATCAATATGGAAGATTACTTGGAAAAGATTTATTTATTAATTGAAGAAAAGGGTTATGCACGCGCAACCGATGTAGCTTCGTCCTTGGATGTCCTGCCTTCTTCTGTATCCAAAATGATGAGAAAACTTGATGAAAATGGGTTAGTTTCTTATGAAAGATATCGGGGTTTCACATTGACGACAAAAGGAAGAAGCATAGCGAAAGACATAGCGGATAAACATCATATGTTAGAGAAGCTATTTCGCATTCTTGAAATTCCTTCTATAAACATTTATCAGGAAATTGAAGGAATTGAACATCATATCGGAAAAGAAACCGCGTTTTGTATAGGCAGCCTGGTTCAATTTCTGGAGGAAAATCCCAACATTAAAAATTCTTATTTAAAATATCGAGAAGAATTGGTTCAATAAATACAGTCGCTATAGAACATCATGAGAATTGTTTTAAATGATTTCAAGTAATGAACTGGAATTAAAAACAACCTATAGTTTGTATTAACAATAACCTTTTAACCAAATCTAGCGACTTGAGAAAGATGAAAATTCATTCTGTATTATATTAGATAGTGCTAATCGAAGGGAACTGAAGGTACTGAAATTCCTCTGACATGAAGTGTTTTGTGAATTCCCCTTTACCTGTGCAACCCTATTATCAATGAAAATGTGAAAAAAATGATTTTATGGATGACTGGGAAACATCTTCTAAAGCCTAAAATCAGAGGACATAATTACAATTTTTTATTTGATACAAATTTACAGAGATTGGGCCTAATAATCACTGGCTCGCATATGAGTAATTGTCAAAAGCACTGAGACAAATAATACAACCAGAAGGGAAGAGAAGAAGCTCAAATAGAGTTTTATCTCTTCCCTTCTGTTCGCAAAAGTGTACTTTTACGAACGGTTATTCAATTTTGAAAAATCTTCAGAAAGAGTTTTTGCATTTGAAGTTTTTGCCATACAATCTTATAATTGTATGGAAAGGGTGGGGACTATGCCAATAAACTCATTTGAAAATTATCCAATGTCGTGGAAACCGACAGTGAGCCGAAAAGAACGGCCAATATACCTGGCATTGGCGAAGCAGCTGGAAGATGACATTAAAGAAGGTCATTTGCTGCCTGGCACAAAACTGCCACCGCAACGCGAGTTAGCAGATTATTTAGAAGTGAACTTAAGCACAATATCGAAAGCATTTAAAGTAGCTGAGTTAAAAGGGCTCATCAGTGCAACGGTCGGTAGCGGCACGTATGTTTCCTATGATGCTGTTTCCAATGCCTATTTGCTTGCGGAAGAAAAACCGAAACATTTGATTGAAATGGGTGCCATGTTAACGGACCGGGTATCCTATAGACCATTATTCGAGTTGATGCAAGAAATGCTGCAGGAGTCGGATTATGCCAGATGGTTCGACTACAGTCGGCCTGGCGATACGGTTTGGCAAAAAGATGCAGGCGTTAAACTGATGGAGTTTGCAAGTGTCAAAACGAAAAAGGAACATATTTTAATGGCAAATGGCGGACAAAATGCCATTACCGCAACCCTTGCGGGACTTTGCCAGCATGGCGATCGGATCGGAGTCGATCACCATACTTATCCGGGATTGAAGACAGCTGCCGCAATGCTGGGCATCCAGCTTGTTCCGATTCGGTCGGAAGGAGATGAAATGAGTCCGGAAGCTCTTTTATATGCGTGCAAAAATGAAAACATCAAAGGATTATACCTGATTCCGGATTACCAGAATCCATTGACGTATACAATGAGTGTCGAGACCCGCAAAGCGATTGCCGAGATTGCGATACAGCATGATTTATTCATTATCGAGAATGGAATGTTTCATCTGCTTATGGACGAAGTACTGCCGGCCATAGCGTCATATGCTCCTGAGCAGACAATCTATGTTGTTAGTTTATCAAAATCACTGGCGCCGGGGCTACGGCTTGCTTACGTGGCCGTTCCTTTAAAATTCCTGGAACCGGTCCGGAAAGCTCTCTATAACTTAAACATCTCCGTGTCGCCACTATTTGCAGAGTTGGCAGCACGGGCCATTGTGTCGAAGCAGTTCGAACAGGTGGTTGCTCTCCATAAAGAGGAAACGAAAGCCCGCAATCAATTAGTGAACCATTATTTAGGTGAGGAGAACTGTTTAGGCAAAGCCACAGGGATTTTTCGATGGTTACATTTGCCGAGTGCATATACAGGCGACCAATTTGAGAAGCTTGCTGCAGTCCAAGGGGTACAAGTTTATAGTGGCGGGCGTTTTGCAGTAGGAAATGTTGCTCCGGCAAATACTGTACGCTTAGCCATTTGCACGCCAGAAACGAGAGCGGAACTGGAGAGAGCTCTCTTAATCTTAAAAAAATTGCTGAATGTTTAAAAATACGATTTATTTATATACAACATTGTATGCCACACAATTATATTATTGTGTGGCTTTTTTGTGCGTGCTACGCTAATAGAAATTTAGTCGAAGGATATTAAAAACTCTTCATAGAAAAAGAATGAATGGAGGACCACTTGTGAATCAAAGACAATTATTACTAACTTACGGTTCAGTATTTTTAGTCACTGCTATTTGGGGACTTAACATGGTAATCATTAAAGTATTGGTGGAAGATTTGCCGCCTCAAACCATGACGGCATTCCGGATTATGATGGCGGGGGTTACAGCACTTATCATCATCGTGCTCGGAAAATCATTTCGCCGTTTATCAAAAAGGGAATGGATTTATACACTGCTTGGGATGTTGTTCGGAGTCGTCCTCCATCATCTGCTGATAGCCGTCGGGTTAACTATGATCGATGCTTCGAACGCTTCCTTAATCCTTGCCTTAGTGCCATTGACAACCGCCATACTTGCGGTCCTTTTTCTAGGAGAACAGTTAACTAAATTACGGATCATTGGTTTTATCCTGGCCTTAATCGGTGTCTTTTTTATTCAGGGCGGCTCATTCGGTGATATGCAGCTCTCTCAAGGAGAATTGCTTTTGTTTATTGCCGTGTTGGTCCAAGCGATTAGTTTTATTTTCGTGAAAAAGGCAACAGCCACGATGGATTCCAAACAGATCACCACCATCATGTACCTCGTCGGCTCGATTGGTTTATTGATTATTAGTTTAATCACCGAGCCTGAGGGACTCAGGCAGATGACATCAGCTTCTCCTTTTACTTATTTTTTATTTATCGTATCTGGAGTTGTGGCAACGGGAGTAGGATATATAGTTTTTAATGCAGCCATAGAGAAAATCGGGGCAGGGCAAACGGCCATATTCAATAACTTTGTTCCATTTTTTGGCCTTGTGTTTTCTGCTCTTTTTTTAAGTGAAACCATTACAATACCTCAATTAATCGGATTTGTATTTATTGTATCTGGTGTTCTATTCGGTACAGGCTATATTGAACGAGTATGGGTGAATAGACGAAGACAGATTCATCATACAGAAAAGAGTGTAGGGTAACTACGATTATTGAAAAAGTCCTTCCTTTAGAAAACTAACAAGTACTCCCTCAACATGCTGCAACGAAAAACGCCATTCTATACGAATAGGCGTTTTTATATATTTACAAGAAAAAGAGATAACCGTTTTTTTTATTTCTAAAAGACATCAAGTTATCAAATTATATTTATAAAATTATAATCATTAAGTTTACATATCACCAGATTATCAGAAGTAGGAGTTATTCTAATAGCAAAAGACAAAGGGGAAAAGCAATGCTGATCAGCGTACTTTTCCTCTTTTGTCTGTTTAAGTTTACTTTTACGAACGCTTAAAAACTTTTTCTCTAATTAGTTCCATAAACAGGATTTTCAAATCAGTTGGCGAACTAAGGGTAGGGGAATCTGTATAGCTACATACTACTTAACTGAGAAAAGAAGAATCGTTCGCAAGAACTTTAAACATACTATATGGAGAAGGTTATTGTATGAAATACTGGTGCTTTGGTAACTTCTACAAGGAGAAAGTGGATGTATTGCCAAAGGAAAAAATGGATGAAACGACGGACTAAAATTAATAAAAGGCTAAATAAAACTTTGTAAAGAGGCACTTTATTGAATTGGGAAAATAAAATTTATTTTTTATTTTAAATAGCAAAAATTTACAATGAAAAACGTATGAATTAAAAAGGAAATGATGTATATTAATCAGAAGAATGTTGGGCGGATTCATAGTTTTTCTCGTTCTCATTTGAAAAAGGCAAGTCCGTTGAAAGGCGGATACGCAAAGTTCCAGGCCTAAGGTGACATTCACTACGGTGGCTGAACTGCTGAAGAATGGAGAATGGCTTTGAAATTGAGCTGTTTCGAAATTCTCCAAATCAAAAAATACGTTTTGGAGGGATTTTTATGTCAAAGTTTTTTATCAATCCGAAGCTTCGCAGGGCACTCGGTGCCGGTGTGGTTTCAACAGCCTTTGTATTTACTTTCGGAATCAGCCAGTCTTTCGCTGATGATCACGGATCGATCGGAAATGAGCAAGAGGAACAAGAGGTTGCACCTGCTGAGGAGGCTCCTGAAAGCACTGAAGTAGCGGCAGAAACAGAAAATCCGTCACTAGTGCCCGGTGATTTCTTTTATTTCGCCAAAAAGTTAATGGAGAATGTCCAGCTTGCCTTGACGTTCAATGATGCAAAAGAGGCAGAATTACTGGCTTCCTTCGCTGAAGAACGCATTCAAGAAGCGGAGGCTTTATTGGCTCTAGGAGAAGAAGAATTAGCGCAAGAACTTCTGGAAACAGCAATTGAGCAACAAGAGCTGGCATTAGCTAAATATCTGGCAACCGGTGAGGCAGAAGAAGCTGACGAAAAAGAGCAGGAAGCGTCTGTAGACGGTGAAGAGTCGAATGGGAAAGTTACATCCCAAGTTGATGAAGCTCGAGTTGCATTAGAAGAAAAGCTAGCCAGTAATTTATTAGCTTTGGCTGCAGCACTGGAGAAGATTGAAAGTCCAGAGGCCAGAGAAGCGTTACAAAAAGAAATCGAAAATGCACAGCTTAAATTCGAAGAAAAAGTCACTGAAAAGCTGGCCGATATGAAAGAAAAAGAACAAAAAGCTGCAGACAAGATTTTGGAACTGGATGCCAAACTGGCGGCCGGTGAAATTGATGAGGAAGAATATCAAGAGGAACTGGCTGAGCTTTCGGAAGAAGCTGCAGAAGAACAGGAAGAACTCCTGGAAGAATTGAACGAAGAGGCAGCAGAATTGGAAGCTGAAGTTCTCGAAGCAATCGATGAAGAAATTGAAGAAGAAATCGAAGATGAAAAAGAGGAAGAAGTTGGAGGGGAAACTGACGAAGAAGAGAAAACAAGTCTAGTGACACCAGCAAAAGAAACTACAGAAAAGAAACAGGAAGAAGCCCGAAAAGCAGAGAAGCAACAGAACGAAGAACTGAAGAAGCAGGAAAAAGCCGCAAAAGATGAAGCGAAAAAAGCTGAAGAGCGTAAACAAGAAGAATTGAAGAAGGATGAAGAAAAGAAACGAAAAGAAGCCGAGAAAGCAAAAGAAGAAGCGAAAAAGGCTGAAGAGCGTAAACGAGAAGAAATGAGGAAGGAAGAAGAACGGAAACGGGAAGAAGCTGAAAAAGCAAAAGATCGCGAAGAAGAAGCCAAAGAAGCTGAAGAAGATGAAGAAGATGAAGAAGATGAGAATGGAAATGATTGATTATAAGATGTTTTCACAATTAATTATATAAGTTTCTTTAAACTCAATTCAAAATAGCAGGAAAGAAGGTATCTTTACTTAACCTTTTTTCCTGCTTTTATATTTTTTGTAAAAGGGGCGTCTTCTTCCGTACAGACTTTTGATGATAGTGTTTCACACTCGAAATGTTATTATAAACATATCTAAGCCTACAAGCAGGAGGAGTATATGAAGACAAATTTATTTCACACATTGGGAAACAGCCTGATTCATAACGCAGCAGGAATTGCTGAGGAGGTCGTCCGGCTCCGGGTAGAAAAAGACAGTAGGTATAAAAGAAACATAAGCAACTCAGGAAGTGAATCGGCCCATTTCTTGAAGGAATTCATCCAGTTGATAGGAGAAAAACTGGACTCTCCTTCCGAGGATACGGGGGTGGATGTGACCAACTGGGGGAAAGATATCGGCGAGATGGCCATTCGGCATAGCAGTGAATTGGATTATGCTTTAGCGGGGACTGTATACCTGCGACTAGCTATCTGGTCATTTGTTGAGGAGTTTGCCAGCCAAGAACAGTATTCGCCAGCGGACATTTTCCAAATAGCGAAAACAATTGATCCGATGCTGGATCAGGCGGTTTACGGATTTAGTCAAGCCTACGTCAGGAACCACGAATCAGCGTATGCGCGCTTCAAATCTTCCGTGGAGGAATGGTCCATCCCCGTCGTTCCGCTTTTTGATGGCATTGCCATCCTTCCGTTGATTGGGGATGTTGATACCAACCGGGCGCAATTGTTAATGGAACAAACCACCCAGCGTGCATTGGAACTTAAACTATCCAAACTCATCCTTGACCTGTCAGGAGTCAGTTTTGTCGATACGATGGTGGCCCAGCATATTTTTCGCTTAGTGGACGTTTTAGCATTACTGGGAGTAGAAGTTATGGTTACCGGTATCAGTCCAGCGATTGCGCAGACTTGTGTCCAGCTGAATATTAAGCTGGAACAACTGGAAACCTCCTCAAGTCTACAGCTTGGATTAAAGGCGAGCGGATATGGATGGATACAGAACGTGGAACAGCAGAATAAGGAAAAGGCAAAAAAGTAACGGTAGTCGAATTGAGGATTAGTAAGAGTCCCATTTAATAAAATGCTATCAGATGAAAATTGATTGTTCTAACCAGACAGACAGTATTCCCTTGAATATAGCTTTTTAGAATCTGTAATAAAATAACGGTAAAGTTGCGATCAATGAAATCCAGCTTTTTCAAAGGGAGGTGAGCAGAATGACTGCTACAAATACGCAGCTGACCAATATTGTGCTGATTGATTCCCATCCGTTATTCCGTGAAGGGCTGCGGCGGGTGTTGGAAACAGAAGAAACTTTTAAGGTGGTGGGAGAAGGAGACAGTAGCGAAAAGCTGATTCCCCTCTATAAACAACATTTACCGCAATTGATTTTGATGGAAATCAATTTTTTGCAAAAAAATAATTTGAACACGCTCAAAGAACTGACTGTAGAATTTCCGGATGCGAAGGCACTAATTTTCACAACAGCAACGGAATTCAACTTTGTGGATTTGGCCCTTCAAAACGGCGCTTCCGGTTATTTATTGAAGGAAATGGATACGGTTTCCCTTATCAATGCCCTAAAGGAAGTGTTGAAAGGCGGCTTTTATTTGCATCCGAAAATCGCGCGGACATTCATCTCTCTCTTTTACGAGAAAAGTACCCAACTAGGCAGCAAACGTTCTTACCACCAAACCGCTGTACAACGCCCATACCACTTAATGACCAGGAGAGAAATCGAAGTACTCCAGTTGCTGAGCGAGGGGCATAATAACAAACATTTAGGTGAAGCCTTGTTCATAAGTGAGAAAACGGTCAAAAACCATGTGTCGGCTATTTTGAGGAAGATGGATGTTGTAGATCGTACACAAGCAGTGGTGAAGGCATTAAAGAATGGCTGGATTGAACTAAAATAGAGGAAGTGTCATTACATATAGAAGAAGATTCCGGGATAGACTCGCTGTATAGACATCCCCGAAAAAGAAATTTTTTATCATAAAAGTTATTGGTCACATATCATTGACACTTTAAAAAAGGAGAGTTTATTAAAATGTAATATATTCAGCCAAGGGACTTATTTGCGTATGTTTTTTAAAAAGTGGTAACATATTCATTAGGAGAGGGTTGGTCTACCCCTATTTTCCTCCCTTTCCTGTTTAAGTCTTGGTTTTTATTTTTGAGAAAATCAGAACCCGCGGATCCTTCCGAAGAGACGGTAACAGGCTTGAAAAATGAATGGACGTATGTGCATGATACGTTAAATAACGAGCAGTATCCAAAACGGCGCATCCATACAATGGAGGCGCCGTTTTTACTGCTTCTTATGAAGTATTAGCTGCATTATCATAAATCGGCAAACCTTACTTAAAAAATTGCTGAAGGAGGGCGAACTGATTTTTGTAACTCAATATATTGCAAAGCAGTCCACGAAGAACCGGTTAATACAATCCTCTCCTTACTTCTAATATTTTTATATATAGTTTTCGGAAGTGATGAGATTCTTTTTCTCTTCTTTTTTTGTTGAAATTCCCGTTTTCTATAGGATTAATCTACGAAGAAATCACAGGTTGCTGCTTCTGCTTTAGCGCTCTTGCTGTACCAAGGACCGTACAGTCCAAAGGATTTTCGGCAATCGACACCGGTATTCCGATAGCCTGCGAAAGCATCGTATTGAAATTTTTTAAAAGTGCTCCCCCACCTGCGACGACGATTCCCCTTTCAAACACGTCTGCCGAAAGTTCAGGGGGCGTTTTTTCAAGCGTCTTTCGGACACTATCAATGATCAAGGAAAGTGGGTCAAACAAGGCTTGTTCTACTTCGCCTGCGGTGATATGAATGGTTTTTGGCAATCCGGTCCATAAGTCTCTTCCGCACACAGCCATTTCCACTTCACGTTCTTGCTGAGTGGGAAGAAACGCCGCGCCGATTTCTATTTTAATTGACTCGGCGGTTGAGACACCAATAACCAGGTGATAAGCTTTTTGGATATGACGCATAATGGCTTTATCCATTTCCTGCCCAGCCACTTTGATGGACTCTGTAACAACGATTCCAGAAAGTGAAAAAACGGCGGTTTCGGTCGTCCCTCCACCGATGTCCATCATCATCACGCCGGACGCTTCCCATACTGGTAAATTCGCGCCCAATGCCGCCGCCATTATGCTGTCGAGTGTACACACTTTATGGATTCCCGCGTGCTTGGCAGCATCGAGAACTGCCCGTTTTTCGATGGATGTGCTGCCGGATGGCACACAAATGACGGCTCGTGGCTTTCGCATTAAATCTCTGGAAATACTTCGGGATAACTTTAAATAATGATCCATCATCGATGCTGTGGTCTCATAGTCAGCTATGACGCCACGTTTCAGAGGACAAACGGTTGCAACTCCCTTTGGTGTACGCCCCATCATCTCTTTGGCTTCATTCCCAATAGCGATGACTTCATTGGTTTGCTTATTCTTGGCCACAACGGATGATTCACGTAAAATAGTTCCTTTTTTAGGTATGTAGATGTATGTATTGCTTGTTCCCAAATCAATTCCAATCCTTTTACTTCTAAACCAGAGCATGCGGTACCTCCTGTTCTTTTCTCGTGGATTTAATGACAGTCGTTCTTTAGTAATAACATTACCAATACCGTTAGAATTTCGCATTTTCATATTAGCGGTATCTAATTTGGGGATCACTTCTTTTATTCGGAGTCGCTCTTCTTTAGTCATAGAAGAAGATCGATTTTAGGTCTCGTCGTGTCGACTTACTATTTATTTTGACAAATTAAACTCTTTACAACATTCTTCGGCAACTGACCGCTGCATCTTTAGTTAAAGAGCGAAATATAGAGAAATTTCATCTAAACTTATTATATTATAACGTTTATACGGCATATTAAACCTGTTCGACCTAAGGAGATAAACGATACAAATCTTAATCATTCTTTATAAATGTTTGTTTCTTTTTAAAGATAATGTTTTAATTGTCTGTATAAGATTTTGGTTCTTATTACATAATAACTAAATTATATACTTTTAATCCTCTTGCTGGAATTTGGATGACTACTCCTTCTAAATGAAAAAATTATGAACATTTTTAATACGAAAGGAGATTACATGAATAATAAAGAAGAAACCATCCAGCCTTTTAATGAAGCAGAATACGGTTCTTTTATTGAATCTCTCAGCGAAAAAGATAGCACAATAGCTGACAGTGCATTAATTGAAATCAACCGGCTTCGAGAGAGGTTACAACAAGAACAGAATGAAAAGAAGAAGCTGCGGCATAAAATTAGTGAACTACAGGATCGACTGGAAGTGGAGCGCTACCGGCTGAGTGAAGCTTTGCGTTTCTTTAACAAGTGGGCGACCGGATTTGCTGAGTTAATCAAGACACCATTAAATCTAGAAGATAATGGACATCTTCGGCATCATTATTTCGCCATGCGTGATTCCTGCAAAAATTTGGTTCAAAGTTGCCGAAAGAAAACGAAGGAAATTAAGGATCGGGAAAAGGTCGGCACTTCGGACTCTTTGTGAGTATTGAGAGAACAATCTAACTGCATGAAGAAATGACTTTTTTATAAAGAGAATTTATGAGAAATTGAAGAGGGCCCCGATTTGATTAATTCAAATCGGGGCCCTCTTTAGCCATTAGATTCTTCAGCGGAATTTTGATTAAAGGTTATTAAACAAAAAAGCAGCAAAGAAGTTACCTTTCAGAGAAAACGTATTTTAACAGCTGTGGAAAAGGCAGGGGCTTACTGAAGTAATAACCTTGCGCCTTGGCGCAGGAAAAGCTGCGTAAAATTTGCGCCTGTTCTTCTGTTTCAATTCCTTCCGCTACGACTTCCATGTTCAGATCATGAGCGCCGGAAATGATATTTTGAAGAAGCTTTTTCTCTAAGGGATTTTCCTTTATTCGGCTAATAAACGATCTGTCTATTTTCAAGCAGTCGATTGGCAGTATCGTCAAATAGCTCAGCGAAGAAAATCCGGTTCCGAAGTCATCCAATGAAATTTTAATGCCAAGGTTCTTGAGTTCAAGCAACTTTTCTATCGTCTGTTCGATATCAAACATAACGACACTTTCTGTAATCTCGAGGTTCAAGTGGTTTGGCGGAAAGGCCCTTTTTTCGACCAAGGATTTTACTTTATCGGTGAAAGAAGGCTGCAGCAATTGCCGCATGGAAATATTGACATTCAAAGTTAGAGGCAGATCCAGCGCTTTTATGTCCTGAAGTGCCTTTTCCAGCACCCATTCACCGATTTCGATGATGTGTCCGCTCTTTTCGGCCAGAGGGATAAACTCAATCGGAGAGATATTTCCATAATTCGGATGTTCCCAGCGGAGGAGGGCTTCAACGCCTTCCAACTTTCCAGATGCGAGCCATACTTTCGGTTGATACACCAAATGGAACTGGTTCAACTCGATTCCTTTCTGCAAATCATGGGTCAACTTGTTGGTTCTCAATACTTTCTCCATCATATCCGAAGTGTAGAAACGATAACCCCACTCGCTATTTTCAGTGAGCTTTGATTGGTACATGGCAATATCCGCAAAGCGTAAGAGCGTGTCTGCATCATTTCCGTGTTCCGGGAAAAGGCTGATGCCGATTGTCGGCTTAACTTTGACGTCACTGGAAAGGGTATGGGGAAGATCCTGTATAATCCCGTTGGCTAATCCCTGGACCTCTTCCTGAGAGGCGTAGGGGAAGTAGATGACAAACTCATCATCCCCGTACCTTCCGGTGAATCCATCTTCCGACGTCAATTCTTTCATTTTGATGCCGGCTTCCTTGATTACGGCATCTCCGGCGCTATGACCGAATGTCTCGTTGATCGTCTGCAGTTGATTTAACTTGATAAACAGCAAGGCAACTTGTATTTGACTCTTTTGGGCTGACGCCAAAAATGGCTCAAATTGTTTAAAAAACAGATTTCGATTTGGAAGTTCCGTCAATGTATCATGATAGGCGAGATGGTTCGCTCGTTCCAGTGCCTGTTTTTTCTGAGTGACATCCAGCAGCGTTCCCATTAATGCTGGCTGACTCTTATAGGTGACTAAAGATGAGCGCAACTCAGCGATGCGCTTGGACTTGTCTTTTCGGACAATGGTGATTTCCTGGCTCTCTAACTTTTCGCCTTTCAAGAAAGCTTGAGCACGCTGTACAGAGACTTTGATACTTTCATCATCCAAAATACAGTCAAAGCTCATCCCGATCAATTCAGACACGCTGTATCCGGTTAATTCGGCCATTTGTTCAGTGGCGTACTGATACTTTCCGTCTTGAGAGATATAAACAGCCTGAGCGCTTTTCTCAAGGAGTGTTTGGAAATGGAGGGCATTTTCCGCCAATTCTTGCTGTTTCAGTACTTTATCGGTGATATCCCGGCTCACACCATTGTACCGCAGGAGGTTCTTGTTCGAATCGAAAACGGGATTCCCTTTCGTCTTGACCCATATTACGGTGCCATCTTTCTTGGTCAATTCATATTCAATATCAATAGGAACCTGCTTCTTAATAAAAGAAAGCAGACTGGTCGCTGCCTCCTCTTCCTTTGGCACCAATAAACTGCCCAGAAAATCAAACTGAGCTAATTCGTCGTGAGAGTAGCCGAATAATTGTTCCATTCTGCCAGTGACGAGCCATTTGCCTGTTTTCAGATCATATGACCAAAAAACGACACGGACGTCGTTGCCTAAAAAGTCCAGATTGTCCTGCTGAGTTTCATGGAAGAAGGAAAGTAAGCTATCTCTTTTTGTTATTTCAGTTCTGGCAGAAAAATTCATTCGACAAACCCCTTTAAATATTTTTCAAGTAACCGGTCTTAACGGATTAAGCAAGGTAACTTGAACAGTTGATCGAGTGGCAGCGGTGTATTTGACATTTCTTGTTAGGATGTATTTGAAAGTATGAACTTATTGCATGAATGAAAACTCATTAGATTCATAAGTAAAATTACCATGTACAGTTATATGCCTGAGAAGAATGAACGTCGACTTCAAAGGTGTTTAATAGTTCACTCAAGGTATAAAAAACGAGTTGGTTCTTTTTCGACAGCTTCTGGAGTGTCTCATCATCGACGTAGATAATCGAATCATCGCCCTTCCGAAAATACCTTTTTACTTCATATAGAGGAATATTCCGGATATTGCTTAATCCGTTCTCGCAGACTGTAAATGTGGAATATTGATAAATGGAACCGTTGATAAATTCATTTTCCCAGCAGAAAATTAAAATCAGGTCGTACTTTTTCATAAAAAGGATGGTCTCTTCTTTATCGATCAACATAACTTCTACAGTACGGCCAACTTGATCCCGGAGTTCTTCTAAATGATGTTCGGCTAATAGCGGTTTCCGTTTAAAAATGAACATAAATTCTATCCCCTTATGTAGAAAGTTATGACAGCGAAAGAAGAATACCAAAAAATAGAAAAAACAAAATATTATTGGATAATTTTAAATTGTATATAGGTAATTATACTTTTATGTATTTGTGTAAAGTATAGGTATATATAACTCTTTTTCTATACATAACTATTTTTCATCATCTAATATTTTCATTTTCATTTCTTATAGGGCTATAATGTCAACGGTATGAGCGAAAATTTAAAATTTTCGAGGGTTTGGAGAGGTGTTTTGAAAATGCTACATTCAATTGACATAAAAATATTGCTAATAGATGCCCAGCCTCTTCTGCGTGAGGGGCTGAAACGTGCCTTGGAGACTGAAGAAGATATTAAGATAGTAGCGGAAGGTGATAATGGCGAGGAATTGATTCCGTTATTTGATCAGTACCTTCCTGATATAGTCATTATGGATACGAATCTTCCTCAAAAAAATGGAATAGAAGCAGTCCAGGAGTTAACGTCTCATTATCCGGAAGCAAATGTACTGATGTTTTCTGTTTCTGCAGATCCTTCATTGGTTATACAATCATTCAAAAAAGGCTCACGAGGTTATATGTTAAAAGAAATGGACATCTCGTCCATCGTCAAGGCTGTAAAGGTAGTTAACGAAGGCGGATTTTACGTGCATCCGAAAGTAACCGGGGATTTTATCGCTGAATACAATCATCTAAAAAAGCAAGAAGAAAATGCGGTATTTTACCAGACGGTTGTGAGACGTCCTTTTCATCTTCTTACGCGGCGTGAAGCCGAGGTAATGCAAATGCTGGCCGAGGGGAATAGCAATAAAAATATTGGCGAAATTCTTAGCATGAGTGATAAGACGGTGAAAAATCACGTCTCTTCCATTTTGAGGAAAATGGAAGTTCAGGACCGAACACAAGCGGTAGTGACCGCTTTAAAGAATTGCTGGGTAGAACTGAAGTAATCTTTAAAGTTTAATGTCAAAGCCAGGTCAGTGAAGAATTTAATTTTTACAGTTTATTTATAAACTTTACTTATGAGGGATTATCAGAAGTTGTAAGACCTATATATAAAAGGAGAGAGAACGCACATATAGTGGCGCTTTCTCTCCTTTTGTATTAGTATGCATTTTCAATATCGCGTCATTTTTATATCCTTAACTACTTAGTCTATCAGCTTTCTTAAAAACGACTTTTCTGGCTTTAAAATCTTTTCTTTTACTAGAGGATGTTTAATTATAGTATTTTTTTCAATGAAGACTGACTCTTGGTCGCTTGCTTTAAGATTTATATTAGCATCAGCCGAACAAATACATATTTCGTCATTTAACATGGAAAGTATGTAAACCTCTCCTAATTCTGGTATAGAAACTTTATACTTATAAGGATGTTTGATAAAAAGGTTATCAATCAGGTCGACAATGAATCCGAGAAATATCATGAAAAAAATGAAAAGCCCAATCCAAGAGTACACAGCAAGAGTCAAAATTTCGTCAGGAATTCCCTTGCCTTTTGCAATGGAGCTTTCAAAAAGAAGAGTTAGAAAGGTTATAGAAAAAGAAAACAATCCGGATAAAATCAATAAGTTGTAAAAATAAGCTTTGGTCTTTTGTTCATGTGTAAAAAATACTCTTTCCAAATCGGAACGGGAATTTAGCGCACTGCCTGTTAGAACTATCCCGCCGATAGCAGTCAATATAGTAAGTAACGTAAATAAACTACCCAAATTCATTCTCCTTACTTTTCTCCAATAGGTAGTTAATTATCATCATTGCTTTCACTCTTTTTTTTTGCGATTCTTTTCCATGAGTGTGAGGACTCGCTCCCCATCTTTTTTTGATAAATTGGTATAAAGAGCAGTGGTCTCAATATTGCTGTGACCTAGCTGATCTCGCAATAGAACAATATTACCGCCATTCCGAATAAAGTCCGCCGCAAAGCTGTGGCGCAGTTTGTGAGGACTCATTCCTTCACCTTGCGCAAACGCAGCCGTGTATTTGGTCACCAGGTTTTCAATGGCCCGGCGGGACAAAGGACGAGCAGTGCCACCATAAAGAGTCACGAACAAAAACGGCACTTCTTTTGAGTCCATATACCGGCTATCCCGAATGTCCAAGTAGGCTTTCAGGTGCTGAGCAGCTTGATCCATGACACGTACGGTATCTTCTTTGTCGCCTTTTCGTTTGATGTCAATCAGCTGTTTTTTCAGATTGATTTTCTTCACAAGAATACGGGCCATTTCACCAAGGCGGATACCGCTTCCGAGGAAGAGGGAGAGAACAGCCAGATCCCGTTCCTTATCCCGGTTGAAACGCTGACGTGCAAGCGCACTTTGCAAGGTCGCTTCGTACTCCAGCTCCACAAATTGCAGGAAGTCATTGATCTCGTGTTCATTCAGAATAACGGAACTGATTTTTTGGGCACGCCGGCTGGCCGTCTCTTTTTTGGTATGGAGCACAATTTTGCTCATGACATTCCGATAGAAGTACGATTCTCCTTCTTCATTTTCGGTTTCTCGAGTCAGGTAATTAAAAAGGGACTTCAGGGCATTAACAGAAAGGGTAATAACCGCGTTGCCGCGCCTTTTTACCGATTCCTTTTCATGTGGAATGGACTCCTCCTGGAGAAACTCAATATAGAGCTCGACATCCTGTTTCCTTAATTCCGCCAATACCGAGTAGGGGATAGAAGCGACATCCGATGATTCAGTCAGATTTTCGCGAAGCAGCCATTGAAAGAAGTGATGGTATCGATAAAGATACTGCAGCAATGTATCGGCTGAAAGACCGGCTCGCTTTTTCGATCGAATATACTCGACGACATAAAAAGGCATGTTTTTCAATTGATTTTCAATCCGTTGGAGGATCTGCAGTTCTTCGGGTGTCATGGCCATATGCTGAAGACCTCCTATAGTTGTGTGTATTCTATATGTTCGCAAAATGTAATTTAATCGAACATATGATTAGAAAAAGCGACCTATCGAACCGCTTTTAAGTAATTGGTTAAACTTTCTTGCACACACCCCGCAATTAAGCCGACGAACGGTTGAACATCATTTCTTAAGCTGGCCAATTCTAGCGTTTCATAATAGTGTAACCGCTGTTCATTTCCAGCTTTTACAATAGCAGGAGGGAAGCCATGGCTCATGAGGATTAAATTCATCAATAACCGTGCTGTCCGTCCATTGCCATCAGTAAACGGATGGATATAAACGAAATTAAAATGAAACAATGCAGCCAGTTCAACAGGATGAAGATGTTCTTTTTGATTTTCATACCAGGCGAAGAGGTTCTTCATTTCATTATCAACCTGAAAAAAATGCGGCTGTTCATGCTGGCTACCGGAGATTCGGACGTTAATCGAGCGGTAAATGCCGGCATTTTCATCCTCAATGTTCTTTAAGATTAAGTGATGAGTTATTTTCAACGTCCGTTCATCGAGCAGCTCTGTCCGGGTGACTTGATCCTCGATATAGCTGATGGCTTCTGAATGATTGATGACTTCGAAATGCTCTTTCAGCCGCTTGCCACCAATGGCCAGTCCTTCTTCAAGAATTACTTTCGTCTCGATAAGGGATAGCGTATTCCCCTCAATTGCATTGGAGTTATATATCCATTCCACGCGCTCTGCTTTTTTGAGATTATTGAAAGCAGCTATTGGAAAGGGTAGAAGTCGATCGAATTCTGCTTTTAGCTGATCTACATGATAAAAACCTTCCATAATCCAGCACCTGGCCCTCCGGCATTCAATGAATTATTTCTGAAATGACTTCTTAGTTAATGGATCAATTGATAACTTAGATAAGAGTCACAGGTTTTCACCCATGAATATATTAAGGTAATTAGTAAATGGTGTATCAATCAAGTCATTTGATTGCCCCCATTCATACAGTTTAATTCGGTTTAAAAAGGAGTGGAAACCTTCGTTTTGATTAATTAAATCCAAAATCAGCTTATTTTTGGCTCTTTTAGCTGCAGATGTTCCGGTCGGATTTTCTATAATTGTTCGAACGATTCCAAGTAATAAGTCGGTTAATTCTATTCCATATTCCTGCTGTTTCTTCATATACTGAACATTGCTTAATTGAAAATTTTCGCCTCTGTAGATGGATTGAATATTGAGCTGTTCGAACATTTGCCTGCGCAAATCATAATTCTTAGCTTCATATGTATTGTCGTGTTCGATCGCCACATCGGCATCCACAAATGAGTGACTTCCATATTTACGGATTAGTCCATAAACAACCCGTTCCGGAAATTTAGTATAAATTGTATGATCTACCACATCAGTGAACTTCTCTTTGATTCTTTGGGAATCCAGTTGAATCTTATTTTGATTATAAGAAATTACATTCATTTTAATCAGGTGCTGATGTTTCATGACTGTAAGGATGATTTTTTCTATCTTTTTCCGGGTTTGGCCATGTCCCCGGTATGTAGCCCAATGGATATCGGAATGTCGAATGATTTCGTTCAGTTCTTGCAGTATCGGTAAATTGTATAAGTTTGAAGGCAGTAAAATGGCACCCATTAAGTGGGTTTTTTCTGAGTATTTGCCGCTTTCATCAAAGAATATTTTAACAGGAAAAGATTTTCTTTCGGTCACCACTACACCGCCTTAATGGTTTTTAATTAAATCTTATAACTTTACAAATCACTTTATTTACGTGATAATAAAGATAAATAAAACAACAAAATTTAAATACTTTAAGTAACATTTTATTGGTTGCTCCTAAATTCGCAGCTTGTGAAATGTTACGTATTAAAACCTATTGGTTGCTCCTTTATCTGCAGCTTGTAGGTTTTTGTTTTAGGCTAAAAGAGCTGACTTTTATAAAGTCGGCTCTTTTCTTATTATACCACATCTAATTGTTCGTTAAATTAATATTTTGCGAACAAATAGAACTTATGAAAAAAGATAACCCCTCACCTAGTTATCTTCCTCTATACTCTCTCGACTTACTTCGTCTATGTATTCAACAAGCACAGGGCCTATTTGTTAGGATTGCTGCTCCCATCAAGAACCAGGGTCGATTTTTTCAGAAAGCAGTTATCCATTTCTAAAATTCCCCCAAAATTTGTGTTGCCCAGTAATAAAACCATCCTAATCCTGTACACGCTACCCCGATTCTTATGATGAAAAAAGGCATTCTGATGATTTTTAGTAGTCCACCTACGAATAAAGGAAAAAGTAGGCACCCCGCTGCTAATATTCCAATAAACAACGCCATTCTGTCAACAACACTCGTGTCTATCTGTGAAAAGTCTAACTGCATTTTATAGCCTCCCACTCAGTTATATCGGAAGGGTCTTTCTAATTCTTTAGCATCATTTCTTAAGCAGTGAAAGTCTCACTTATCTTTTCTTAAACAAAATTCGGGAAGTAGATTTTCTGCATCTACAGCAGTAGAATGAATCAGGCCAGCATGTGTATAGAAGTAATGGTCTTGACGGCAAGCTGCCATTCGCCAAATGGATCTTCATAGGTGACAATGCACCGAGTATCGTTTAGTTCTCGAATCGTGCACCGATGGAATTTGAAATGACAGTCTTCCCAGGATTGAATGAAGACGGTACATTGGTGGTCAAGGGCAACAATCAGCATATCCCATATGGCTTGTTTTTCATCGGCACTAAGCATCGGCTGCGGATCACTCTCCGAGTGATTATCAGAATCCCATGCATGCTGTGACACGAACAGTCCCTCCCATTGTGTGTGCCGTCTTTCACTTTCTTGGTTCATACTTCTTTTTTCCCACATCATTAATCCCTCCTTAAAATAAGAACGTTTGTTCTTATTATACCCGTTAAGTTTAAGGAGTGTCTTATTTTCGCAAATTTTTTTATGAAATGAAGGAGCTTCAGTAAAAAAGGGAAGAAGCGTTTAGGCTTCTTCCCTTCCGTTAAGCATTCCACGGAGATTCCTCATGTTCTAGAGACTCAATTAAAGAACTCTCAATTAAGCTCTACCCAGCCATTTTTTATAGCCCTGACAACTACTTGTGTCCGATCTTGCAGGTCCATTTTCCGTAAAATTGCAGACACATGATTCTTTACCGTTTTCTCGCTGATTTCCAGCGTTTCACCGATCGTCTTATTGCTGTGGCCATCTGCCAGCAGCTGCAATACTTCGCATTCCCGGGCCGTGAGCAAGTGATAGGGGCGCTGGACTGTTGGCTGCAAGAATATCCCTTGGTTATCCATGCCAGCCAGCTTGTTAAACGCTAGCAAAAAGTCTTTTGTAATCTTCGGATGGAGATACCCCCGCCTCCGACAACCGTTTTGATTGCATTGACAATCATAGGTGCATCCATTTCCTTTAATAAATACCCAGAGGCCCCACTTTTAAGGGCTTGCGAAACAATCGAAAAGTCATCAACCACTGTAAAAAAAGCACTTTCGCAAATGGGAAATGAACAAGAAGTTCCTGCAAAGCTTCTATCCCATTTTGATGCGGCAGATTCGCCTCAATCAGCACGGCATCCGGTTGATATTGCTTATACAAAGGTAACAATTGTTCCCCTGTTTCTCCCTCTGCTACAATCCGTAAATCCGTGTCCATTTCCAAGACTCGCTTCAGACCTTCACGAAAAATCGGATGCGAATCGACGACCAATACATCAATTTTTAAATTGTTTACATTCATTTTTATATGCGTCTCCTTAGACTCCAATAACGGTTGATACTTTAATTTGCATATTAGCTTCTTCCCTTTACTATATCACTCCTAATTTCAATGCACATTGAAATAGCTAAGAACTTTCTATCAGTTTTTAGTATTTTAGATTTTCTAACGAAAAAAAGGAGCCGTCTTAAAGCTTCCTCTTTATAGTCAATCATAGTATGTGCCATCTTGTTTTAGAGAATCTGAATCAAGAGTCGTATTGTTAGGTGTCGCCACTCCTTCATGCTACGCTATACTCTCGTAACAAATGGATTCTTACTGACTTTTTTTAGTCACTTTCCATAATTCGGAAAGGAGAATCTCTCATATGAAATTTCATAGCGTTAAGGTATTACTCGAAACCATGTGTGAATACAACACGGTCAAAATCAATCATACATTCACTAGGGAAACTGGGGAAAGCTTATCAATCCGTTGTTTACCAGGTACAACTACTTTTGAAATTTCCCAGTCATCGACAAAAGACGTTATTCAGAACGATTCCATTGAAAAAACAACTGACTATATCGTTTCTTTTTTAGCTTCGGCTGATATAAGTATTAACTCCTGATTATTTAGGAGTTTTTTATTTGATTAAAAACGGTATAGTATAATTATCTGAACTTTGTGGAACTTCATCTAGTTTTCATGAAGAATAAAAAAATTAGTCTGACATGAAAAGAGAGCAGTCATTATGAGCATAGAACATATTAAAGCCATGTTGCGGATTTCGTGCAATTTCAATACTTCTTCTATCAGCCATTCCTTCACGATCAGCAAGGAAGAGACACTTGTTGTGAAATGCATTAAAAGTACATTCATCCTTGAAGTAAGCTCCACTGAACATCAACATGTCGAATATTATACTTCCATTGACCAGGCAGCTGAAGCTCTCTATAAAAAAATACATGCCCAGAAAACACACTGACCTCCTTATAAAAGGAGGTTTTTCTATGGGCATATCTAAATAGAGGCATGCAATAAAAGCCGTGATATTTTCTTTAGTTCAGTATATATGTTAGAAGTAATCGCCTCGATTGCAAGTACCCAGCGCATTCTTCTACGTAGAGTGGGTCCATTGCTCCGAGTTCAGATCCCGAATCGTACAACGCTGTTAGGGAAAGAAATCTTCTTTCCAGAATTGAATAAACATCCGTAATATAGTAACAATTCATTTATGATAGAAGAACGAATAACGTAAAGACGAGGGAATTACAGTAGTTTTGTTTATAAACACCTCAATAAAGGGAAAACAATAAAGTCAATCATCAAAGGCACGAATAACGGAGAAGAGGTTATTAATTGTGATCGTCAAATATAAAAAATCCTCCCGAAAAATTGCTATGGACCTTCTCTCCTTCATGCCTGGAGAGACCAGTTAAAACAATTGCAGAAAACCTTGCGGTTGTATGTAGAAAACAAAAACTGGCAGCTGTATCTTTGGAAAAAAGGAGAAGACTTTGTAGGTCTGATCGGAATTGAAGTGGATGAACAATCTTTTGTCGTTCGTCATGCTTCGGTCAACCCTTCCTTCCGCGGAGAAGGCATTGGCCGTGCTATGGTTGAAAAAGTTCAACAGCTAATGGAACCCATCGCGATGCAGGCAGCTCCGGAAACGGAAGCAGCCCTTGCGAAATGCTTGGAACAAAAAGATCAAGGCTAATGTTCATATGCCACTCAGAGGTAATCTCCAAAGCCAATTCCAATAAAGGACACTGCGTGAGCCTATTCAGGAATGAAGAAAGGAATGAGACAAATGGAACACATGAAAAATGCAGCTGAGAAAGTAGGGCTGCTGCTGAATGCAGAGATTGAAATCGAACCGGGAAAATGCATCGTTAAAAAGAAAAGAACCATCGACATCCATGCTGATAATCTATTTTTTCCTTGTATACTTGATATGGATATTTCATTTGAAGATTTCCGGAATAATGGCTTTGCTGTCAACCGAGCAGAAATTTTTTTGCTCCCGGAGGAACTCCCTGCCTTCACGATCGCCCTGAATGAAAACCAAATTCCGTTTCCTACCGACTACCAGCAGTGGCAGGTGACCAATCCAAATATTGTCAGCATCTGGATTAAATCTATAGAGCCTCCTGAACATTTTGCTGAACGCCTTTCGATAGCTTTACGCGTAATCGAATAGTAGATTCGGCTCTTTAATTGTTTGTTAAAAATGACTTCAGCGACTACCCACTAATAACACATGTCGAAATGGAGAAGGCACGAATTGCGCCTTCTCTTTTTTATTAAAGCAAATAAATCTTACTCATTCTTAGGAAAACAGCACATCAAAAAAGGACCTCGTTAAAGGTCCTTTTCTGAATTAATGGTTGTTATGTGTTGCATGGTTATGTTTTTCAGGGAAAACGTGGCGATCCAAGTATTTATGGAAGAACCACTCACCTGCACCGATTACCAAAGCAGAAATGATTGCAGCTTGAATGAGGTCTGGAGTTTCAGCCAACAAAACTTCCCCCATCAGCCAAATCACCAGGAAAGACAAGACGATGTCAGACACTGTTGCCATGGCATTACGCTTCGTATGGTCGTCGTTATGGTCCGCCCGGTTGTGGTCCTCACGATCCCCGGTTTTGCGGAAAATCATCAGATCGCCCAGAGCATAAGCTACCAAAGTTAAAACTGCACTAATCAACAGCGTATCACCGAATTCAACATCATAAATCCCTGTCAGGATCACCAGAAGGACAACGGCAATCATGACAAACTTAATAATAAGAGCTTTTAAATGATTCATTGCTTTTCCTCCTTTCCATTTTGTAGGTACAAGCTAGCTATACCCCGTTGTTTTCCGGATTAATCATTTCTCCAAATGACATTACAGCTTCATCCAGTCTTTTTGAAGTGCTCGAAGCCGCCATCTTTCAGGGAATGACCGTATAGGTGTATAGGTTCAATAAATTATACAGTTGAGGCTTAAAACAGGATTATCGCTGCGAATATGGGGGAACTCTAAACATAATGATTTACAGAAATAGAAAAGAGGAATGTCTCATGCTGCCAGAATCCAAAAGACAGTCATCATGCACTAAATCAAGTGATGACGCTACAGGGGCTTAATTCAAAATAACGAGTAAAAAAACGATCATGGAAACCAGTCTCTATTCGGTATATATCGTCACAGCAAAGGGACAGGCAACGGCAAATGACGAGGTATTACTGGTTGAACACCCGCCTGCCAAAGAACCGTCAGCCCATTTTTTGCCCATAAAAATCAATGAATCAGCAACGACTTCAAAAATATCAAAAGAAGTGACTGAAGCGGTTCACACTCATTTTGCTCGATAGGATTAGCACTCTCACTAATCAGCCGGAGTTTTGGTTCTTCACCGACTGGTATTCCTTGGCTTTCAACTGGGTTCTTTTTCATTCGAGGAATCAGACGTTTAGGAATAGAGGAAATAAGGGAAGTAAATAGAACTACAGGCAAAAAAGAAAGAGGAGTGATGGAACGTGGTCAGAATTGCAGTGGAACACCCATTTACAGATGTCCGCCGTGCGTTAAAGAAAAAAGGGTACCAGGCAGAGATGGTGAAGCAGACAGCAGATGCCGCCGGTTATGACGTTCTGGTGGCACGCAAGCAGAATACCTTTACAGGTTCTGATGCAGAAGGATCCGTGGTGGAAACCAGTGGACGCAGCGTCAATGAAATCATTGAAGAAGTAGAAGAACGCCTGCAACGCGCTGGTAAAATTGCCGGCCATGCAGATGCTACGAAAGGCAGTTCCGGCGGCAGATTTACTACTGGAGTTGTCACCGGCGCCTTGGTCGGCGCGGCAGCCGCACTTCTTCTCACCCCGAAAAGCGGAAAAGAAATGCAAAGCGCTGTGAAAGAGAAAATCTCGAGTGGAAATTCCGGAGAAGATGGAAACGAAAAATTGAAGCAAGTGAAAGAAAAAGCGGGCGAGGTCGCGAATCAAGCGAAAGAAAAAGCAACAGAAGTAACAAATCAAGTAAAAGAAAAAGCGGATGTTGCGAAAGAACAGAATGGAAACGGTGGATCTAAAGAAGCGGAAAAACCAGAAAAGCATAAGAATGAACAGAATAAGCAGTCCTAAACCACTTAACCCCGCAGAACCACTTGGTATGTGGTTCTTTCGGGTTTTTTATGAAAAGTATGATTTTCTCTAGATCCTTGTCTGCCCATTTTGATTAATGCATTATGATTTTTAGTAGCTGTTACTGTCTGTAAAGATGCTTCCATCTTTTCCTGCTGATAATTCAAGAATTGTAAGTTGAAGAAATCCCTTTAACCCCATGTTTCCCATAACATGGCAGAAACCTCGGCTAAGCAAATACTTGCGCCGACCCAGCCATATAGATCAGGTGTCTTTTTATCAATCCCCCATCCCCATAGAACGGAGAGGATAATGAAAACTCCACCGTAGGCTGCGTAAATACGGCCGAATGAAGAAAATGAATGAAAAGTAGCAATCATTCCATATAAAGCTAATTCAATACCGCCGAAAATTCCTAAATACAATGGCGTTCCTTCTCGCAACCACAACCAAATCAAATAATCTCCCCCAAATTCTGCGATCCCTGTGATGATAACTAAGAGAATGGGATAAATCATTGCTGTTACTCCCTTCACTCTTCTAAATCTATTGCCAAATAGATTTTCATTCTAATTTCTAGCCACTGTAATCGTAACCATATCAAATCGAGAATACTATGAAATGCATTAGATTTAACTCAAATAGCAAAAGAGAGTAAACTAAACAGCGATTGTGAAAGTACCTTTAGCATGACGCTTTTCTTTTTTGACTAAATATTATAAATAAAAGTGATAAACTGGTAGTATGGTGTGACCCTTGGATTCTCCCGACTTTATTTAGTCAATTTTCAAAATGAAAGGAGAATGCTCCATGAAAAAAGAAGATATTCAAGTCTTATTGGACACCATTCGCCAGTATAATGATGTGGAAATCACTCAAACCTTTACAAAAAATTACGAAGACTGGATTGACGTAAAATGCATCACAGGCACTCATAAACTTGAATTGACTTATTTACAGTCAGGAAAAGTGGAGTACTATGAATCTATTCAGGAAGCTGTAGATGTTATTCACAAAAATATTTCTTCTGCAGCTTTATGAACATTTCTATCTGTAAGTAAAATAAAACGGAAGATCATCTGTGGTACTGCATACCCTCTCTGAAATGTACATCAAGGGAAAAGAAAGTAATTTTTAAATGAGAGAACCGTGAGATGCAAAGGACTAACTGAAGAACTTATTCGAAAGAAAAGTAAGATTTGACTGCTGTCTTTTGAGCAGTTGATCTTACTTTTTTATTTATTCCTCTATACATGTCATTTTAAGCTCTCAGTACTTGCATGGAAAAAAGAAGAAAATTTATAGTAAACTTCTTCTCTTCCGTTCATCCCTCACAATGTAAAATGAATTAAGTGTTTTTATACTTATCGCTCCTTTGGTTCCAACAGTAAGACAATGTAACTTACATCGTTTTCAAAATTCCACTCCAGGAAGATTTCGCTGATGGTTCGTTTTAAAGCATCTTCTAAGTTGACCTCTTCCAACACCTGGAGCTCCAATGGTCCTTTGGCCAGCCTTAATTCCTCGACAAATCCGTTTTTTATCAGCTTTTGTTCAATCCGCACCATGATGCCCGAACGGCGGATTAAGATGGTTCGGTCGCTCAACCAGTAGATTCCCATTCGGTCCGTACTTTCTCGACTTTGTTGCTTGCCTCCATGATTTCTTTTCGAACAGCTTCTGGATTGCTGTCATCCGGCCAGTTTTCGGGGACTTCCGTTGCTTCTTCCATCACGCCAATGATCATACCGGTTTCTTTATCTAGATGCCAATCAGCGTAGACTTCTTTCAGTTCAATTTTTGCCACTTCATTGAGTCCCTGGATAATTTCCGGTTTCAAATCAAGCATCATCAAGTCTCTCGTCGCCAGAACCCGCGTGCTTTCTTCCTGCTTCACCTGAAGCTTTTCCATTGGAGCCAATAACCCCCGGAAATGGATGGTGATAAACGGATGCTTAACGGTGACATAGACCGATGTCGGTCCTTTCCCAAAATGCTTTCGTAATAAGGTCGAGATGTAACTGCCCACTTCGGATTCGAGTGTCTTTTCCTTATCCATTTTCACGCCCCCTTCAGCTGCAACGGCCTGTTCTCTCTTATTCAATTGATGATTTTAAAAGAAAAACCATATAAGCTTTATCTTCTAAAAAATTCCAATCCACGAATAAATCGTTGATATTCCGATCGAATACAGGTTCCAGCTTGATAAATTCCATCACACGATGCTCCAACGGCCGCTTGGCTAACCGCAGTTCTTCAATCACGCCATTCCTGATCAATTCTTTTTCAATATCGACCATGAAGCCCTTCCGCTCAATCAGGACCGTCGTGTCATCCAGCCAATAGACTTCAATAAAGTCGGGTTCTTTTTGTGTTTTTTTACTGATGGTGATGACTTTCTCCTTTAAAGCGCTTGTGTTCACTTCTACCGGACTTTCCAACAGGGCTTGATCGGCTTCTGCATCCAGTACCGCAATGAACATGCCACTGCCTTTTTCCAGGTTCCAGTCTGCGTACAGTTCCTTTACGTTCACACCCGTAATAGCGTTCAATCCTTGAAGCAATTCCGGTTTGACTCCATCCAGCAAGATATCCCTTGTTTTAGCTACCCGTTTGACTTCGTTTCTTTTTAAGAGAAGCTGTTCGCTTGGAATAAAAAAATCAACGAGATGAATCACCATGAAAGGAGCTCTTATGGCAGCACGCACAGATTGGGGACTCTCGCCGAATTGTTGGGACAGAAAAGAGGAGATGTAATCTTCCACTTCCTTTTGAGTTGGTTGATTGTTTTTCATAGGCCAAGCTCCTTTGAATAGAATCAGTTTTCTGTGATTTACAGTATACAGGGATGAAGGAGAAATAGACAGAACACAGTGCCGTACATGTTAGTTTAAAAGGGTCCCGTTATGTTCCCCCTGTTTTTCTTCGCATGATCTATTTTAAAAATCCGGTGGGTTAACAATGGAAGTATCATTCATGTATTTGGCTATGACAGTGGCAGCCTCATCGATCGATTCATAAAGGATTACTTCTTTGGTCTGGACATATGTTAATTCCAGGATTCGGGTATCGGGTTGGCACCGGACTTCAATCCAATCCGTTTCTGTTTTGTTGAAGGTTTGGTTGATGTTGACGGTGTTGTACTGGCAAACCGTTTCGAGAAGTTCTTTTATGCTCTCCCGTTTCATTGGCGATTCTCCTATCTACATAAAAACAGCTTAAAAACCTGGGTATCGGTTGTGATAAAAAAAGCCGCAAAGAATCCAATTATTCTTTGCGGCTTTGCGGGTAGCGCTATCGTCTTCAGTATTGTACCGATATCCTGTATTCAGTTGGGTTAGTAACTTTTTCATCCAATTTACATTTTATTAGAGTTGGCATTTCAAGTAAAGTGGATTGCTTTTTAACTTTTCGGAATACTCAACTCCTTTTCTATTCATCTGCTTTTCCCTTTTCTTCAGTTAAAGAAAGGAACCGGAAGAGAAGCAGCTTCCGATAAGTCATCATATGTTAACTATAAAACTATATTTAATTATCCAAAGTATTCAAACCTCTGTTTAACTTTAACCTAATACAAAACTGTGCCCCCCCAAGGTTAAAGAAAATTCAACTTTTGGGAGGCAGCACTTTTCGTGTACGACAATTAAATGCTGTGTTAAACAGCTCTATTTTTTAGTTTCAATGTCATCGCATTGATAGCCACGATAACAGTGGACACGGACATCAGAACTGCTCCTGCTGCAGGAGCCAACGTAATCCCAATGGAGGCTAGAACACCCGCCGCTATGGGAATGGCAATAAAGTTATAACCGGCTCCCCACACAAGATTTTGTTTCATTTTACTGGTTGTTTTGTTGGCCAATTCGATAAAGGATTCAATATCCCCTGGATCCGACTGAGTCAAAATCACATCAGCAGAATCAATCGCGACTTGCGTTCCGGCTCCGACTGCTATACCAACGTCTGCAATTGCAAGAGACGGTGCATCGTTTACGCCATCACCGACCATGATGACAGTCTGCCCTTTGTTTTTCAGTGATTCCACTAAATCATATTTATCTTGTGGGGATTGATTGGCTCTGTATTCAATGCCCAGTTCCTCAGCCACCCCCTGGGCAGCGGTTTCATTGTCACCCGTAGCCATGATCGGTTGGATACCGTTACGTTTCAATGCCTGTATCAGCGTTTTACTCGCTTCTTTTAATTCATCCCCTAAAGCGACCGTACCGATCGGTTTCCCGTCTTCAACCAGGACACTTAATGTGGCCCCTTTCGGAACATCCACCGCTACATCCCTTCCAAATGCCTTTTGACTGATCAATTCGTATTTTCGGCCATTGGCGCTTCCTTCCACACCAGCACCCGACACGACATCAATCGAATCAAAGTGGACAGGCTGAATCCCCTGTTTTTCAGCATAATGGACGATCGATTGGGCGATTGGGTGGCTCGATCCGCCTTCAATCCCTGCCATAAGGGCCGCGATTTCAGCTTCGGTATGTCGGCCATCCAGTATTTCCATGCTTAATACTTTAAATTCCCCAGTCGTCAAGGTGCCTGTTTTATCCAGTATCATCACATCAGACTTAGTTGCCAGTTCCAATGCTTCCCGGTCTTTCACCAGCAACCCGCGGCTTGCACCCAAACTGGTGCTTCGTGCAATAACCAGCGGAATGGCGAGGCCGAGAGCGTGCGGACAAGCGATAACCAACGTCGTGACCGTAAAGAGAACTGCGGTTCGGAAATCTGCTATAAACAGCCAAACGACAAACGCGATGACAGCTGCCGCAATGGCGATATAAAATAGCCATCCTGCTACTTTTTGGGCCAAATTTTCAGCTCTTGAAGGCTGCTTTTGAGCCTCGCTAATCAAGGTTTGCACTTGAGAAAGGAACGATTGGTCACCGGTTTCCTGTACTTCAAGATATAAGATGCCTGCACCGTTCGTGGAACCGCCGATCGCTTTGTCTCCGACTCCTTTTTCAATGGGTTTAGATTCTCCCGTCAAAAGAGCTTCATTGATCCGGGAGGCTCCTCGTTTGATGATGCCATCTGCCGGAACATTTTCACCGGCCTGGACCCGTACCAGATCTCCGACTTTCAACTCGGTTACGGGACGCGTCTCGGTCGAATCGTCTTCCAATACCACATGCGCATCTTTCGGCACTAATTCAGCGAGCGACTTTTGCGCGTCCCCTGCTTCGCCGACAGCTTTCATTTCAATCCAGTGACCAAGAAGCATAATCAACAGCAAGGAAGCGAATTCAAAGAAGAAATCCATGATATGTTCGCCGGTTACATAGCGTGCCAGCACTGCGTAAATACTATACAGATAGGAAACCGATAGTCCTAAAGAAATTAAAGCCATCATGCCCGGAGCTTTTTCCTTGAATTCAGCGATTGCCCCTTGATAGAAAGGTTTTCCGCCATAAATTAGCAATATGGTCGCTAATACCGCGACAATAATGTCCGAGTATGGAAAGGTGAATTGAAAAGGAAGCCGAATGTCCATCATCGGCGACAATATCAGAATGATGATGCCAACCGGCAGCGACTTCAGGAAAATCTCCTTAAAATTACCATGATGATGGTGTTCGTGATCATGCCCGCTGTGATCGGTATGATCATGATGATTGTGGTTCTGAGATGGATTGCTGTGGTCATGGATGCCCTCTTTTACTTGCTCTTCATGGTAGACATGCCCAACATGTTCGGAATGATCCATTTTACTATGATCTACTTGTTCGTCGTGATGTTGGTGATGGTTCCCTTCTTGTTTCGCCATAAAGATTCTCCTCTCAACTATTTTCTATTTTTCTGATATACATCTTCTTATTATAGAACCAAACTATCGAGAAATTGTCGAGATGCCGGTCCTTAAGTGAAATTGTGCAGTTTCTATGGAGTTAGGGAATCCCGGTTTAGTTTAAGGAACAAAGGGAAAGTTTAAAGTGAATTGAAAATACAAAAAATGGAGGTTTTAGAATGGCTCATGAACAACATCAAGAACTGATTCAGGTATTGCACGATTGTGCAGCAGAATGTAACCATTGTTTTGACGCGTGTTTACAGGAAGACGATGTAAAGATGATGGCCGAGTGTATCCGTTTGGACCGTGAATGTGCGGATATTTGTGCATTTCTTGAACAAGCGATTACTCGTAACTCTCCGTTTGTTTCCGAATTGGCTAAAGTATGCGCAACTATTTGCGAAGCGTGCGGAAAAGAATGCGAAAAACACGCAGACATGCATGAACACTGCAAACGTTGTGCGGAAGCTTGCTACAGATGTGCAGAAGCTTGCCGGAGTATCGCGTAACTTACACGAAAAAGGCTCATGGGATTTCCTAATCCCCATGAGCCTTTTTCTTTTGCACCCTACTATTCTCTCTCACTGACCCATTTATAGCCGATACCCCAGACCGTAATGAAATAATCATCAATTGGAAATCCGGACTGCCGGATTTTTTCCCGCACATTCCTTACATGTGAATCGATGGTTCGTCCTTCCGTCTCTGAGTCGAATCCCCAAATCAACTGAATCAATTGTTCTCTCGTAAACACTTTGTCGGCATTTTTCATCAAATGGCCCACCATCAGAAATTCTTTCGGTGTCAATTTGATGGAATGTTTACCGTACGTTAGTTCGAACCGTTCTTCATCCCATACCAGTCCCTCTACTTCAATGGTGCTTTTTGGAATTCTTCTGCGCAGCAATGCTTTCATCCGAGCAAGCAATTCTTCCTCATTAAACGGTTTTGTGATGTAATCATCTGCCCCCAAATTTAAACCTTTTATGATGTCCTCCTGCTGTTCCCGTGCTGTCAGCATGATGATCGGTACATCTGAAACCTTCCGAATTTCCCGGCACAATTCCCAGCCATTCATATCAGGCATCATGATATCGAGTAAAATGATATCAAACGCTTCCTCTTCCAGGTAGGCGAGCGCTTCATTTGCACCTAATGCTTTTTTACAGAGGTAACGATGCGGCTGTAAATATAAAGCCACTAATTCCAACATCCGTTTCTCATCATCCACCAACAGTACTTTCTGCAACGGAATCCCCCCTTTTTAATTCGATTCGGACAGTTGTCCCTTTTTTTTGCTCACTACGGAGCGTGATGTGGCCGCCATGCGCCTCTACGATTTCTTTGGCAATCGCTAATCCCAAACCACTTCCCCCGTATTGTCTGGATCTGGATTTGTCTACCCGATATAATCTTTCGAACACAAACGGAAGATCTTTTTCCGGTATGCCTTCCCCTTGATCACTAATACTTATCGTAACCGTTTTCTCATCCTGGGTTCCCTGAAGTGTTACTTGTGTTCCTTCAGGAGAGTATTTTCGGGCATTGTCCAACACATTCAGCAGTACTTGTTGAAAACGCTCCGGATCAATGAAACCAACGATTTCTCGTTCAAAGCGAATAGATAACGAGATTCTTTTCTCGTCAAAAGCTGGACGGACCAAAGCAACGACTGATTGAAAGAGGACTTCTAAAGAATATTCCTCTTTTCTGATCGAGAACTGATTGTGATCCAACTGCGCCAGTTCAAACAACTGACGAATCAATTCGGTCAAATGTGCCGTCTCTTCCCGAATAATGGAAATGTATTCCCTTTTTTCTTCCTCAGATGCAGCTGGGCGACTCGCAATATCAGCATATCCTTTGATATAGGTCAGTGGTGTCCGCAATTCGTGTGAAATGCTGGCTAAAAACTCATTCCGGGCATTTTTTAAACGGTCCAAATCATTGGAAAGTGTAGTGATGGCATTCGCCAGCTCGCCCAGTTCATCATTTCGGTCAATATTCAACCTGACCTCATTGTTTCCATTGCTCAACTGCTCTGTCGCTTTCTTCATCCGAATCAGTGGCAATGTAATCAGTCGTGATAACAGGAAAATCGTGACCACGGTTAGCCCGATCGCAATCAAACCCACGACCAGAAATTGATTTCTCAGATGACTTACCATCTGTTTGATATGGTTCGTTTCCGCAAACATGAACACATGGCCTTGATGTTCTCCGGCAACCGTAATCGGACTGTCGGTCGCGATAAATTCTTTTTCGTTCCATCTCTCTTCAACTATTTGCCCTTTTTGGGGCGCTTCACCAAAGTCGGTATGTTCCAAAACTTCCTGCATCTCCGGTTCAATTGAATCGGAGTGAATCAGTTCGTTGCCGCCTGCGTCAGTTATGATGACAATGAAATCGGAAGCGGATTCCATGAGGGCAACATGATCCAACGTTGCCGTTTCAAAGCTATCGGCCAATACTTCACTGTGTGTATTGCCTCTTGCGAGTAGATTCGTCATCACTTCATCCACCCGTTCATTGACAAAAGTGACGTATAAAGTCAAAAACAGAACCGACTCAATAATGATGATAAAAACAAAAAAAAGTAATCCGATTTTTAACGCAAGTTTATTTAGCATGGCGTCCCTCTTTAAGAACATTCGGTATAGCGCATCTAGTAGCCAGCTACCACCAAAAGTCGTTGAATTGAATTCGTTAAACCGGTTTTCTGATTTTCTTTAATCGGTTTTATCATCTTGCAGCAATGCTTCCCAGGTCTGTGAGCCGTCTTCCGATAAGTATGCCTGATCTTGCAATGTATAGATTGCCAGTTCCGACTCATCATTCGGGTTTTGAGCGATAAAAGCGATGGCATCTTCCGGAAGATCCGGTATATTCAGTGGCTCCAGCTCTTCATTTTCAATCGTATACTTTATCAAAGACGCAGTTGTCCCATAGCTCCCGAAATACAAAGAGTCTTCGGTGAAGTGTAGCGCTGTGCCTGTTTCACTTTCCGCTGTAATCATCTCAAAACCTTCTCCGCCATCACTTGAAAAATAAACACCTGCAGCAGTAGCTGCAGCAACGAAGTCCGAATCTGTCGGGGGAAGGGCGAGCGCAGTTACTTCACCTGCTAACCCTGCCGCGATGACCGGCTCCCACGATACTCCTTCATCATTACTTTTGTAAAACCCTGCTTCCAGCAAGGAATTTTTTGCCGGGTTTAGCAGGAAAATGTCATGGCTATTATATCCTACAGCCATGGCATGAAAGTCCGTTTCTCCTTGAAAAGCAATCTCTTCCAAGGTTTCTCAGCTATCGAGGCTCCGTTGAATCCCAAGCGGATTAGGCAAGTCTGAATCAGCACTCGGGTGTCCGGAAGAATAAAAGCCCTCATCTATAGCGTTGAAGCCCATGTAGTCGTAAAAATTATCCGTTGTTTCAAACCAGTCGCCCTCCCGGTAAATTTTTGGGCCGGTATGTGATGCAAAGTACAAATCGTTGCCACTTCCTGGATAACCCATGCCGTGGACATGGCTTAACTCCCCTTCAAATGGTACCTCGAATGATTCTGTTGTATTGTTGCTGCATCCTGCTAACAAGGTCATTGATAAAAGTGCCTTCACCAGTATTCTTTTCTTCATCTTTATGTCCTCCAAATTTATCGATTTCCTGAAGTTTTTTATAGGAATATACATACTTACACAGTCTAACGGAAAAGTTTCAATTTTTTGTGCAGAAACCCTGCTTAAATTCGTATTTATTCTGCTCTTCAAGAAGATGACATCTTTTCTGCACAGCAAATGCAAATTATTAAGATAGACTGAGTGAAAGATGAACAGAAAGAGGCGATTTAATATGACAAAGCGAAACTTACTTATGGGGGCTGCATCGGTGGCGCTTGCCCTTACTTTGAGTGCATGTTCAGACAATGCAGAAGATGGATCAGCAACAGAAAGCCACGAAAATATGGAGATGGAAGAGAATACAGACGAAGAAATGCCGATGGACGGTGGATCTGAAGAAGATATGGATATGGACATGGATATGGACATGGATATGGATCATTCCGGATCAGGCGAAGTCCCGGACGGATTACAAGCGGCAGAAAATCCGACTTATGAAGTCGGAAGCCAGGTCACAGTGGAAGCAGACCACATGGCGGGGATGCAGGGAGTGGAAGCTACAGTGTCCGGAGCTTTTGATACGACGGTCTATTCAATTTCGTACACACCGACAGACGGCAGTGAACCGGTTGAAGATCACAAATGGGTCGTTCATGAAGAGCTTGAAAATCCCGGCAAAGAACCGCTTCAGCCTGGAACAGAAGTTACGGTAAATGCAGATCACATGGACGGAATGGACGGAGCCAATGTGGTCATCGATTCGGCCGAGGAAACGACGGTTTATATGATTGATTACACAGCCTCTACAGGGGAAGAAGTGACAAATCACATGTGGGTGACAGAAAGTGAAATCACTGCTGAATAACTTCTATTATATTTAATACGGCTATTCGAATGAAAAAGCTATCTGGTAGCAGATAGCTTTTTCCTTTTGTGCCAGTAACAGTCTTATTTACTGAATCTCGTGTCTGATTCTTTTGCTCACTCTGGTTGTACAAGATTCAACCTTGAGCTTTTCTCAACTGTATAAAACCTACGTTCAATCGAATAACAGAAATCCACTGTAAAATTTATCTGCGCGGCCATTAACAAGTGCTTTTATTACTGTGAGTGCAAAAATGATTGTTACATTTACATTTCAAACAGGTCAATTTCTTTACACTTCTTCCCTGCTTCCAAATCTGCACACTTTCTCAATACTATTCGGTTAATATAAATCGATTATAAAGAAGGCATCGGAGAGGTTTTGAAAAATGAAATTAAGTTATTTATTAGATGGTATTGAACTGAAACCCCTATCTAACCATCTGGCTCCAGACGTAAACATCCAAGGGATTTCAGACAACTCACAAAACATCAATGAGGGCGATTTATTTGTTGCCGTTAAAGGGTTTGAAAAAGATGGCCACCAATACATTGATAGCGCATTAAAAAAGGGGGCCGTTACGGTAATAGGAGAACAGCCCCTCGCCAATTTATCTGTACCCTATATACAAGTTAAAAATAGCCGGCAAGCACTTGGGATAGTTGCAAGAAATTTTTTTTGCAATCCATCGAAACACAAAACAGTAATCGGCATTACGGGCACAAACGGCAAAACAACGACCTGCTATATGCTAAAACATATATTGGAAAGTAATGGGAAATCCTGTTCTGTGATAGGCACTTTACAAAACATTGTAAACGGAGAAAGAATCCAGAGTTCCAATACAACTCCCAGTTCCCTTGTTTTACATCAGCTTTTGTCCATGAGCCAGGATGATATCATCATTATGGAGGTTTCATCCCATGCGTTAACCCAGCGGCGGACAGAAGGCATTGAGTTTGACTATTGTTTATTTTCTAATCTGCATCCTGAACACCTTGATTACCATTCTACGATGGAAGAATACTTCTCGGCAAAATTGCTGTTGTTTAACCAGTTGAAAGCCGACGGTAAAGCTATTGTGAATCAGGATAACCCCTGGGGAAAGAAGTTGACACAGATTTTATGGAATAGAGGAAAAACCGTTTACTCGATTGGCGAGTCCGAAGAAAATCACCTTCGGATTTCGAGTTTGCATTCACAAGAATCCAGTGCTTTGGTTGAGACGGATAACGAATATATGACCATCCATTCTCCCATGAACGGCGTACACAACATTTACAACACGTTAATGGCTTATCTGACTGCGAAGTCAATAGGTGTAAACCAAAGTGACATTCTTCGCTCTATCGGTGAATTCAAAGGTGTTGATGGACGATTTGAAGTCTATAAACTAGTGAACGGCGTCACCGTTATCATTGACTACGCGCATACACCTGACGCGATTTCTCAGTGCTTAACAACAGCAAAGCAGCAAGGAGCCAAAAAAATAACGCATGTTTTCGGTTTTCGGGGTAACAGAGATGCGAGTAAAAGAAGGGCCATGCTATCGCTAACAAACGATTTAAGCGACCAATACATTTTAACATTGGACGACTTAAACTCTGTGCCTTTTGAAGAAATGATAACGGCTTTAAACACCTTGCATGAGACCTTTGGAAGTGAAAAGGGAAAAATTATTCCTGATCGCACTTTGGCCATTAAACAAGCGGTAGAAGACAGCCAGTCAGGCGACTGGGTTGTGATTACAGGCAAAGGACATGAGAAGTATCAGCAAACCTTCCATCTGCCGACTGACTCGGACCGGGAAACAGTCAATTTTATAACGAAGTTGAATGAAAAGGATTAACGAGGAGTAATTATGAAAAAATTAGTTGCTGTTTCAACAATTTTAGTTATGATCCATATACTATTCGCATCTGCCGTTTTCAGTAAAACTGCTGCCCCTTCCCTGCCAATCCTATCCAGTGAAGCAGCTATTGTGATGGAGGCAACTACTGGGCAAGTCCTTTACGAAAAGAATGCACGGTCGCAGATGTATCCTGCCAGTATAACAAAAATCGCCACAGCCATTTACGCGATTGAAAATGGAAGTTTAAGTGATGTTGTCACAATCAGCCAAAAAGCACGAAATACTGTGGGAACCCGTGTTTACTTAGAAGAGGGCGAACAAGTGACTTTAGAAAAGTTGTTGCTGGGGCTCTTGGTCAACTCCGGAAATGATGCCGGCGTGGCCGTTGCTGAACACATCAGCGGCAGTGTTGAATCGTTTGCTTCTGATGTAAATTTATATTTAAAAGACGTAATCGGCTTGCAGGATACAAACTTTGAAAATCCCCACGGTCTTTTTGATCCCCAACATGTAACGACAGCCCAAGACTTGGCGAAATTAACCAGATATGCGACGAAGAATGAAGAATTCATGAAAATGTTCGGAACAAAAGAGCTGCCGTGGAATGGCGAATCCTGGGACACCACTCTTTATACGCATCATAAACTGTTAAGGGAGAAACCTTATGACGGCGTAACAGGCGGTAAAAATGGATTTGTTCCAGAAGCAGGGGTCACGCTGGTAACTGCCGCCAAAAGAGAAAACTTGGATTTAATTATCGTTACCTTAAAGAGCGAATCAGAGGCAGAAGCTTACAACGATACGGTTCAGCTATTGGATTTTGGATTCGACAATTTCGAGACTTCGAGCATTCCAACGAACAGCAGCTTTTTTGCCGGAGAAGTAGAATATATTACTCCCCGAGAAATAGTTTATACGCATCAAGCAGGTGAACAAGTAGCAATCGATGTAACAGAAGACGGCAAATTAAGAATCACCAATCAGGTCGGCATTCTTTTGTCTTCTTATCAGTTCTCGGTTATCAGCGATTCTGCGAAGAATCGTTCCTCTATTCAAAAGGATTCCGGCTCATTTTCAGAACAAGTTTTTTCAAATTCCTTATATTTGTTATTAATAGGCGGTAGCATATTGAGTTTACTGTATTATCGATTCCGGAAATATTACAAATAACGGGTAAGCATCCTATGCATGAGAAAATACAATGGAGCATTCTCATATAATGAAGAAGGGCGTAAAAAATTGCTGGGTGCTATGCGAGCGAGTATGTTTAGCTGGTCCTAGTAAATCTTGCTTCGACATGTTCATAAAAATCTGAAAAGCCCTATTCGTTAACTGAGTAAAATATTTCTTACCTTTTCATTTTCGTTAAGCAGGATATGTAAGGCTCTGAAACAAAATTCACTTAATTTTCTTATTGGTTTTATGTGGATATATGTAAAACCCGTCATTCCATCATAAGATGCAATGATGGGTTTTTATACGTCAGAAACCTTTTCAATTCTACTTTTATGAAAAAATGTTTTTCTTGGTCATATGACGAACGGAGTGAAAGCACCCGCCTCCCCGTCATTTCATCTTTTTAATCTTCCTCTTCTTCCAAATCATCAATCAGTTTTTTCATCTCTTCAATTTCCTTCCGCTGGGCTTCGATAATTTCTTCTGATAGCTGTTTCACACGCGGGTCTGTAATTTCGGCACGCTCACTTGTCAAAATAGCAATAGAGTGATGTGGAATCATTGCTTGCATATAATCCACGTCATCAATTGTTTCCTGGCTTCGTGCCAGCCAAAACGCACCAATGAATAGCAGAGCACTGAGCGCATAAATTGCGATATTAATTTTTTTGTTCTTATACATATGTTGCATAAACAATAGCATCACAATCGCCATAACTGCACCCATGTATATGGCCATATAAGTTCTCATTTCACTGAAAAATAGATGGTCCAGACTAAAAATGGTCGAATACATCAACCCATACATAATCAGTGTAGCTGTCAACACCATCAGTAGGAAACGTAAATACATTTTCATTTCTCATCTTCCTTTCTAAGTAGTCTTGGTTGAATTTCCCCTACTTTAGAAGTGATAAACGGCTATGAGAAAACTCCATAGAAACTGCACAATATAATAGTAAATGATTCTTGAATTGCTGGTTCTTGTAATCATCCCCCTACTATTACTCGCTCTGCAAAAAAGTTCAATTCAGCTTTTCAATGAAAAGAAGCAGAATTAGCTAACAACCAGCCGACTGTGCTTCTTGGTATTTTGTGTATGTTAACTTCCGTTAATCCCTCATATGTTAACCTTTAAAGTTTTTATGCTTCTCGAAAGAGTCTTTAAGGTACTGAAAATTTTAAAAATAAAAGTATCTTCTAATCTTTAGATAGTAAGCTGTTTTTAATGAATGGGTATAAGTGTGATATGCAGTATAGCTAATAAATAAAGTTTTCCCATCTCCTATTTCTATATAGTAGGGTTTGAGTTTTCGAAAAAGATAATTTCTATGCAATAGAACTCACTCGGTAATTTTGTTTATTAACAAAGTAATAGAGCAATGAAATAGAGAAAGATGGATTTTAAAGGAGGAAAAAAGTTGGGACATTTTATTGAAGTTGAAAATAACGTTAATATCCATGTAGAGGATATCGGTGCTGGTCAACCGGTGGTCTTCCTGCATGGCTGGACGCTGAACAGTCGCGCATTCGAGTATCAGACGAGTATTTTGGCTCAAAACGGTTTCCGTTTCGTCGGCATTGATTTGCGTGATTACGGGAAGTCAGATAAGCCATGGTCCGGCTATGATTATGATACCGCAGCAAGCGATGTCAAAGCGGTGGTCAATCAGTTAAAACTTGAAAATTTCGTTCTTGCAGGCTTTTCAATGGGCGGACCGATTGCAATTCGCTACCTTACCAAGTATGGACAGGAAAATGTGGATAAATTACTGTTGATGGGAGCTGCTGCGCCTTTATTTACGCAAAGAGATGATTTCAAGGTGGGGATGAAAACCGAAGAGGTCGATGGCATTATCAAGCAAATAAAAGAAGACCGACCCGCTTTCCTTGCTGAGTTCGCGGACATGTTTTTCGAACAAAAAAAATCGAAGGATTTCCTTCACTGGTTCCAAATGCTGGGACTTGAAGCAGGTGCCCATTCAACAATCAATTCAGCGATTGCCTTGCGCGACGAGAATTTGCGAGGCGAACTCAAGGGAATCACCTTTCCGACTGCAATATTCCACGGAAAAAAAGATCAGATATGTCCATATGAACTGGGTGAAACACTGGAAAAACAGATTCCAAATTCTATTTTGGTGCCTTTCAAGGACAGCGGCCACGGCATGAACGGGGATGAGCCTGAACGGTTTAATACAGCGATGATTCGATTCCTTCAAAGTTCAGGGGTAAAATAAGCGGAATTTATCAATTGCTAAAAGAGTCGTCTATCAGGTTGACTCTTTTTTGTGCTTCATACTCTGTAAGAAAGCCAGCATTCTGTGTTTCGCAACGCTTTATTGTTCAAAGAAGCATACAAATATCCAATAAAGGTAAGCGTTTTCATTTTACTGCATTGAATCTCTCTCTTGGTTATCTGCTTCTGTTACCTTTTGCTTGCAGCATTCTACTAACAGGAAAAGAAGCCTTTTCTCGCCTATAAATGCTTCTGGGTGAGTCCAAAGCTGATGAAAAACCTGAGTGATCAGCTGTTCACATAAGAGATCCTCTGACTTCCTAGTCCAACAAACCCTCCATAAGAGTATATGATACTTATCCACGATTATCTCAAATGCCCATTTGTCATGATCTGCTATTCTTTTTAGCAAGTCTTCATCTATAGACATATTTCCCCCTCCATTCACTTCTTAATACTCACAAAAAATAACTAAAAACATTTTTTTGACATAGGATTAATAAGAATATAAACAATAATAAATAAAAAGGAAAACCGCAATTTTATGTGGCTGAACTGAACCCCAATTGGTAGACGCTTTAAAAAAAGCGATGCCATTTGGGGTTCAGTTCACACATAATCTCTATATTAGTCGATTTTAGTTAACAGTTTTCCGACTCTGCCACTACAAAATTCAATCTAATTTCCTCTAAATCCCCTTCCAGCCATCATCCGATTTACTAGTGCTCTTATATAAGTGGAAAGAAATATAATTGTCTCAGTTTCTAATTTTCCACTTCACCAGTAGATAAACTTATTTAAAAAGACGTTACTCACTTCACGTCACTTTAGCTATTAACAAAACAAAAAAGCTGAACTTCTGTTATCTCTCATAACAGGATTTCAGCTTTAAAGAAATGGCTGATTAAGCTGTGGTTTTGTTGCGCCGTCCTATCAGCATTACTCCACCGAGTAGCACTGCGAACATACCGATCATGGTGTAAAGCGGACCATTTGAAGCGGTGTCTGCCATTTCATCGCCCTCTGCAGCATCTGCCATCAGCTGACCGCGAAGTTCACCATCCGGATATTCTTCCGTATGCAGATTCACATAAATTTCGCCGGCTACAAGCGCCATCGAAAACTCCTGCCACGTCATATCTCCGACCAGATCATCTGCCGTTAACGTTCCTGCCGCTATTTCTCCGTTGTAATCCATTGGTTCTTCGTTTTCAAACAAAAACAACTCCACCGGACCGTTTTCACCAGCTGCGCCGCTATGAAGATGTCCAGCCAATGTAGCATACAGTTCGTTAGCACTTACTGTGTAATCGATTGACTCTCCGTCTTCACTGACCATGAAATGTGCTTCACCCGTTGCTTCACTGGTGACTGCCGGGACTTCCTGATCCGGACTCAAATTCACATGGAATTCCAATCCTTCGTGAGCGGCGGAAACGGCGGCAGCAAATCCTGCGGCTGCCAGCAGCGAGGCCAGCAGTACAACCAAAAATTTTTTCATTTGTTCCTCTCCTTGTACCCTATTTCACCGAGCAGGTGATACCTTCCAACTACCCTGCCTTCTTATATGTTAGACATATTTATCTGA